>CAWIUF010000001.1:0-200000 GCA_963839095.1 uncultured Actinomycetota bacterium
CGGGCCATGGACCTGTTCGCCGCCGAGATCGGCGTGGACCCGGCCGAGGTCCGCCGCAAGAACCTGCTGCCCGCCTTCACCGAGCCGCACACCACCGCGTTCGGCGCGGTGTACGACAGCGGCGACTACGTCGTCGCGCTGGACAAGGCGCTGACCGCGGCGGGTTACGAGGACCTGCGGGGGGAGCAGGCCAAGCGGCGGGCCGACGGCAACCAGGTCCAGCTCGGCATCGGCGTGTCCTGCTACGTGGAGATCACCGGGGCGGGCGGCGAGGCGGGCGACGCCAACGAGAACGCCACCGTCGAGGTCCACCCCGACGGCAGCGCCACCATCTTGACCGGGACCTCTCCGCACGGCCAGGGCCACGAGACGGTGTGGGCCATGCTGGCCAGCGACGAGCTCGGCATCCCGATGGACAAGATCACCCTGAAGTGGGGCGACACCGACCTGATCCCGGAGGGCGGCGGCACCGGCGGCTCGCGCAGCCTGCAGCAGGGCGGCGCCGCGGTCCAGCAGGCCTCCCGCGACCTGCTCGACGTGGCCCGGCAGCGGGCCGCCGACGAGCTGGAGGCCAACCCGGCCGACCTGGTCTTCGACGTCGCGCGCAGCGCGTTCGCGGTGGCCGGCGACCCGGACGTCGCGGTGCCGCTGGCCCGGCTGGCGGAGCACGAGCGGCTGCTCGTCCGGGCCGTGTTCACCGCGCCCGGGGCCACCTTCCCGTTCGGCGCGCACGTGGCCGTGGCCGAGGTGGACACCGAGACCGGCAAGGCGGTGCTGCGCCGGGTGGTCACCGTCGACGACGCCGGCACGGTGATGAACCCGCTGCTGGCCGAGGGCCAGCGGCACGGCGGCATCGCCCAGGGCGTGGCCCAGGCGCTGCTCGAGGAGGTCGTCTACGACGCCGACGGCAACCCGCTGACCTCGAGCTTCGCCGACTACGCCATCGTGACGGCGACCGAGGTGCCGACCTTCGAGCTGGCCGACATGGAGACGCCGACCACCTACAACCCGCTCGGGGCCAAGGGGATCGGCGAGGCCGGCACGATCGGCTCCACCCCGGCCGTGCAGAGCGCCATCGTCGACGCGGTGGCGCACCTCGGCGTCCGGCACATCGACATGCCCGCGTCGCCGCAGCGGGTCTGGGAGGCCCTGCGGGCCGCAGCCGCCGGCTGAGACCGGACATTCGCCGTATTTCGGCTACCCGGCGCGGGGCCGGCTTGTCCCATCATGTGACGGGTGACGGGCCTGACGCGCTGGTGCGGGCGCAGCGGGGGGACGCCGAGGCGTTCCGGCTGCTCTACCGCGACCTCCAGCCCCGCCTGCTGCGCTACCTGCACGCCCTGGCCGGCCAGGACGCCGAGGACATCGCCTCCGAGACCTGGCTCCAGGTCACCCGCGACCTGGCCGGCTTCACCGGCAGCTACGACGGGTTCCGCGGCTGGGTCGCCACCATCGCCCGCCACCGCGCCCTGGACCACCTGCGCCGCACCACCCGCACGCCCGCCCTGCCCGTCCCCGCCGAAGACCTCGCCGCCTGGCCCGCCGGCCGCGCCGACACCGCCGCCCGCGCCATCGACGCCGTCGCCACCGAGCACGCCATCGCCCTGATCGCCACCCTGCCCCCCGACCAGGCCGAAGCCGTCCTGCTGCGCGCCGTCCTCGGCCTCGACGCCACCACCGCCGGCCAGCGTCCTCGGCAAACGACCCGGCGCCATCCGCACCGCCGCCAGCCGCGGCCTCCGCACCCTGCACAAAAAACTCAACCAGGCCACCACGGAGCCGCCGATAACCGGACCAGTGACACAAACGAGGGACTTGGCGCTGAAGGACGTGAGATGAACACACGCCATTACCGCAGGATCAGCCGGAAGGCCGCCGATCAGCTTCTCGACGGCGCGGCCGGGCCGGACCAGGGCTCCGACGGGCCGCCGGGCCGGGCCGCTCATCAGCGTGCTCGCCGCCGCGGCGGCGCCAGGCCGCGAGGACGAGCTGGCCGGCGAGCAGATGGCGGTGGCCGCGTTCGAAGCGAATCATCTCGCATCCGTCGCAGATTCCCGGAGTGAGCAGATGATAAAGTCCCCGATCGCCAAGATCCTTACCGTCAAGGTCATCGCCTCTGTGCTGGCCGTCAGCGCCTGCGGCGGCGTCGCGCTGGCCGCCAGCACCGGCACCTTCTCGGGCTCGTCCCCGGCGCCCAGCCAGACGAGCACCGCCGCCCCGGTCACCTCGGTGCCGGGCGGACCGTCATCCGCGTCGCCGTCCGATTCCGGCTCCGCGTCCCCCTCGGCGTCGGCGTCCGCGTCCCGGCGCGGGGGCGACGCCCCGCAGGCCTCCCCGTCCGCCTCGGCGGCCGCGTCGTCGCCGGCCAGCATCCCGCAGACCGCGGCCGGGCTGTGCCAGGCCCTGGCCGGCGACGTGGCGGGCACCACCGGGTCGCTGACCAAGACGGCCCAGGAGCAGGCGCTGGCCAGCGGCGCGGTGTCCAGGGTGCTGAAGAGCAACAGCGAGTTCTCCTCGCTGGTCAGCACCGCGCAGTCGGTGCTGAACGTGCCCGACTACTGCGCCCTGCTGCTCGACCTGCCGGGGCTCCCCCAGCCGGCCGACCTGGTCAACCTGCCGGTGACCCTGCTGTCCCCGCTGCTGACCCAGCTGCCGGCCGCGACGCTGGCCCAGGACCTGACCTCGCTGCCGTCGTCCACCTTGTCGGCGCTGCTGACCGAGCTGCCGGTCTCGACCGTGAGCCAGCTGCTGACCTCGCTGCCCGGCTCGGTGGTGACGCAGCTCTTCACCGCGCTGCCGACCTCGACCGTGACCCAGCTCCTGAACGAGCTGCCGACCTCGGCGGTCTCCCAGCTGGTGGGCGAGCTGCCGAACTCCCTGCTGTCCGGCCTGTCCGGGCTGTCCGGCTCGGTGACTCGGCCTGCTGCCCGGCCTGTAGCGGCCGGCCAGTAAGGTCCCAGTCAGCCGCTCTCGGGCGGAACGGTGCTCCCGCGAGCACCGTTCCGCCCGAATTTTTTTGGGATTCAGGTGATTGCAGTGACGAAAAGTGCGCTTGTGTCGCTGAGCCAGATATGACGATATGCCGGACAACGGAATTTGGCGGCGTCTCGGGCGCGACCGCCCGGTCCGCCGATAGGAACCGGATCGACTCACCGTTCCCCGGCGGTGCCCCGGCTCCCCCCGATGCCCGCCCGTCCGGGCTAGCGCGTCCCCGCCGCCCGGCGGGCCCAGCCACCCGACTACGAACTCCTGGTGCGCGTCCGCGACGGCCTGATGAGGCTGTAGCGCGCGATGGGCCTGTGGGCGGATGGGTCAGCCAGCATGTCACTGCACCCGGAGGACGGCGAGGCTCGAGACGCGGAGCTCGAGGAGGCGCTGGTGCGGGCGCAGCGGGGTGACGCCGAGGCGTTCCGGCTGCTCTACCGCGACATCCAGCCCCGCCTGCTGCGCTACCTGCACGGCCTGGCCGGCCAGGACGCCGAGGACATCGCCTCCGAGACCTGGCTCCAGGTCACCCGCGACCTGGCCGGCTTCACCGGCAGCTACGACGGGTTCCGCGGCTGGGTCGCCACCATCGCCCGCCACCGCGCCCTGGACCACCTGCGCCGCGGCCACGCCGCCCGCCCGCCCTGGCCGTCCCCGCCGAAGACCTCGCCGCCTGGCCCGCCACCGGCGAAACCGCCGACACCGCCGGCCCGCCCTCGACGCCGTCGCCACCCGCGACGCCATCGCCCTGATCGCCACCCTGCCCCCCGACCAGGCCGAAGCCGTCCTGCTCCGCGCCGTCCTCGGCCTCGACGCCACCACCGCCGGAGACAGTCCTCGGCAAACGCCCCGGCGCCATCCGCACCGCCGCCAGCCGCGGCCTCCGCACCCTGCCCAGGAAACTGGAGAGCGGGGAAGCCGGGCCGCTCACAGGTGATAGGCGTACTCGCGGAATTCCCAGTCGGTGACGTAGCGCTCGAACCGCTCGATCTCGTTGCGCTTGTAGGCCAGGAACGAGGAGACGAAGTAGCCGCCGAGGACGTCGGCGAGCTCGCTGTCGGCCTCCAGCGCGTCCAGGGCGTCGCCGAGGCGCATCGGCAGGATCTGGGCCCGGTCCGGGTCGTAGCCGTACCCCTCGAGCTTGTCCGGCGGCTCGGTCTTGTCCGCGATGCCCAGGCAGACGGCCGCGCCGACGGCGGCCATGGCCAGGTAGGGGTTGGCGGTGGCGTCGCCCAGCCGGACCTCCATCCGCGCCCCGGGGCCCCGCTCCGGCGGCACCCGCACCATCGCGCTGCGGTTGTCCAGGCCCCAGTCGATCAGCCACGGCGCCAGCGTGTCCGGGCCGAACCGCTTGTAGGAGTTGACGGTCGGGTTGAGCAGCGCGCTCAGCGCCCGCGCGTGCGCGAGCACCCCGCCGATGGCGTGCCGGCCGACGGCGGACAGCCCGTCGGGGCCGGCGGGGTCGCCGAACACGTTCCGCCCGGTCTCGTCGTTCACCGAGACGTGCACGTGGAAGCCGGAGCCGCCCTCGTCGTTGAACGGCTTGGCCATGAAGGTGGCCAGCAGGTCGCGCTGGCGGGCGATCTCCTGCACCGCGGACTTGAGCCGGAACGACCGGTCGGCCGCGTCGACCAGGCTCGGAGTGGCCGAGGTTGATCTCGAACTGGCCGGGCGAGAACTCGTGGTTGGCCGCCGTCACCTGCAGCCCGGCGTCGCGTAGCTGCCGGAGCATGTGCAGCAGCAGGCCCTGCGGGTCGCCCTTGCGGCCGACCACGTAGACGTTGCCCGGGTCGTCGGCGTAGCGCCGCCAGCTGGCCGTCCGGCGCCTGCTGGCACAGGTAGAACTCGAGCTCGGGACCGCAGGCCAGCGCGTAGCCCAGCGCCGGCGATCCGGTCGGCCACCCGCCGGGCCACGGTGCGCGGCGCCTCGGGCGCGGGCGCGCCGTCCGGGGTGAACGCCTCGCCGATGCACCAGGCCGCGTTCGGCTCCCAGGGCAGCGCGGTCAGCGAGGACAGGTCGGGGAAGACGTGGATGTCGGGCAGCCCCGCCTCGAGCCCGCCCTGCACCGGGACCACGTCCCCCATCGGGGAGGTGTGGTAGACGGCGCGGCAGAACGCCAGGCCGTGCTCCATCGCGGAGGGCAGCACGTCGAGCAGCACGTCGCGGCCGCGGTCCACGCCGATCAGGTCGGGGTAGGACACCCGGACCACGTCCACGCCCTCGGCCCGCAGGCGCTCGCAGACCTCGGAAACCCCAGGATCGTCAGGGTGGGTGCGCCACGGCGACATGCTAGCATCGCAAGTCGTATGGATACAAACGATCCGTGCGGGGCAGCGTGGCTGAGGTATCCGGGAGGCGCGTGGCTGAGGTATCCGGGTTCTTCTACCCGCGGACGGCCACCGGCCGGTCCTCGCTGCTGCCCCCGCCGCCGTGGCACTACTCGGGCGACCTGCTCACGGTGGAGTACCGGACCGATCCCGGCGCGGGTCGCCGAGCTGCTGCCCGGCCCGCTCCAGCCCGCCCCGGAGGACCCCGGCGCGGTCGCGCTGATCTGGGCCGACTGGCAGTCCTGCGGCGACGCCGGCGACGAGCTCCTCGACCCGGTCCGGGCGCAGTACCGGGAGTGCTTCGCCGTGGTCCGGTGCGCCTTCGCGGGCCAGGTCTACTCCCGCTGCGTCTACATCTGGGTCGACGCCGACTTCGCCCTGGTCCGAGGGCTGCACCAGGGGTACCCGAAGAAGCTCGGGTCGATCCATCAGACGAGAGCCCACCCGTTCGGCCGTGCCGCCCCGAGGATCGCACCGGGCGGCACGTTCGCCGGGACCCTGGCCGCCGCGGACCGGCGGCTGGCCCAGGCGGTGGTGACGCTGCGCGAGCAGGCCCCGGCGGCCGGGTTCGTCAACGCCCACCCGATGGCGCACCACCGGTGGGTGCCCTCGATCGAGAAGGGCGCCCCGGACGCGCTGGACGAGCTGGTCCGCTCCGGCAGCGCCAGCGTCGAGGCCGGGCCGGCCTGGTCCGGCGAGGCTACCCTCGAGCTGTTCGAGTCGCCGACCGAGGAACTGGCCCGGCTCGAGGTCGGCGAGATCATCGGCGGCTACTACCAGCAGGTGGGCGTCACCTGGGACGGCGGGAAGGTGCTGTATTCCTCATGAGCAGTCGCGAACGTGGCCGGGGTCGAGGTCGACACGCGGCACTGGATCGGCGGCCAGCGAGCAGCCTCGGCCGCCGCCTTCACCGACCTGTCCCCGATCGACGAGCAGCCGCTCGCCGAGGTGGCGCGCGGCGGCGAGGCCGAGGTGGCGGCGGCGGTGCGGGCGGCGCGGGACGCGTTCGCGCGGCTGGTCGGCGACCCCGCCGAAGGACCGGGCGGCGGTGCTGCACGCGATCGCCGACGGCATCGAGGCGCGCGCGGCCGAACTGGCCGCGGTCGAGACGGCGGACAACGGCGCGCTGCTCCGCTCGCACGTGCGCAGCGTGATGCCGCGGGCGGCGCACAACTTCCGGTTCTTCGCCGACTGGCTGGGCGAGCTGGACGGCGGGGACCTGGACATCCGCGGGCACCGCGAGCAGGTGTCCTGGGCGCCGTCCGGGGTGACCGCGGTCATCACCCCGTGGAACGCCCCGCTGATGCTGGCCACCTGGCGGATCGCGCCCGCGCTGGCGGCCGGGAACACGGTGGTGGCCAAGCCGCCGGAGTGGGCGCCGCTCACCGCCAGCCTGCTCGCCGACATCACCCGCGCGGCGGGGCTGCCGGACGGCGTGTTCAACGTCGTGCAGGGCCTGGGCGAAGAGGCCGGGGCGCCGCTGGCCGCGCACCCGGACCTGGCCCGGATCTGCTTCACCGGCTCGGTGGCGACCGGCCGCCTGGTCGCGGCCGCGGCGGGCGCGCAGCTGACCCCGGCCTCGCTCGAGCTCGGCGGCAAGTCGCCGCTGATCGTCTTCGCCGACGCCGACCTGGACCTGGCCGTCCGGCACGCGGTCGGCCAGTACGACAACGCCGGGCAGGTGTGCCTGGCCGGCACCAGGTTGCTGGTGGAGGAGCCGGTGGCCGGCGAGTTCCTGGCCAGATTTACCGAACGGGCCAGGCGCTACGCCAGGGCGACCCGCGCGACGACACCACCGATGTCGGGCCGAACATCACCCGGGAGCACCTGGAACGGGTGGATGGCTTCGTCCGCCGCGCGGTCGCGGCCGGGGCCCGGCCGGTGCTCGGCGGCGCGGTCAACCCGGAGCTGGGCGGGCTCTACTACCAGCCGACGCTGCTGACCGGGGCCGCGCCGGGGTCTGAGATCCTCACCGAGGAGGTGTTCGGCCCGGTGCTCACGCTGCAGACGTTCGCGGGCGAGGCCGAGGCGGTCGCGCTGGCCAACAGCACGCGCTACGGGCTGGCGGCGACGATGTTCACCGGCGACCGGGAGCGGGCCGCGCGGGTCTCGGCCCAGCTGGTCGCCGGGACCGTCTGGGTCAACTGCTTCTTCGTCCGCGACCTGCGCGCGCCGTTCGGCGGGGCCAGGCAGTCGGGCATCGGCCGCGAGGGCGGCACCTGGAGCTTCGACTTCTACGGCGACGTGAAGAACACCGTCTACGCACCGGAAGGATGGCACCGTGGGTGAAGCTGGCACGCGGTGAAGCCGGAGCCGGGCTCCTCGCGCACGTACCGACGATCATGCTGCCCCGCGCCGAGCGCCTCGAGCTGAACGAGGGCAAGGAGATCAGCCTGGTGCCCGGCCTGGAGCGGCTGCGCCGCGAGGTCTTCGAGGTCCTCGACTACGACACCGTGGTGGTGCTCGACTCGCATTGGCACACCACGGTGGAGTTCGTCGTGGCCGCCCAGCCGGTCCGGGCGGGCCTGTTCACCTCGGACGAGCTGCCGCGCGGGATGTGCCGGATCCCGTACGACTGGCGCGGGAACCCGGAGCTGGCCCAGGCCATGGCCGCGCAGGCCGACGCGCACGGGACCTGGATCACCGCCATCGACGATCCCTGCCTGCCGGTGCACTACGCGACCGTCAACCTGTGGAGCTACCTGGGCCGCGGCCTGGACCGGCGGTGGGTCTCGGTCAGCACCGCGCAGACCGGCGAGACCGAGGACTTCCTCCGGGTCGGCCGGGCGCTGGGCGCGGCCATCGCCGCGTCCGGCGACCGGGTGCTGCTGATCGCGTCCGGCGCCATGTCGCACACGTTCTGGTCGCTGCGGGAACTGCGGGCGCACGAGGCCAGCGACCCGGCCCACATCAGGACCGCGGCGGCCCGCGGCGCCGACTCCGAGCGGATCGGCTGGCTCGAGGCCGGCGACCACGCCCGGGTGATCGAGACCATGCCGGAATTCCTGAAGTACCGGCCGGAGGCCAGGTTCGGCCCGTACCTGATGATGATCGCGGCGCTGGGCGAGGGGGCGGTCACCGCGCCCGGCCGGGCCTACAGCGAGTACGAGAACTCGGTCGGCACCGGGCAGATGCATATCTGGTTCGACCGGCCCGCGGGCGGGTATGGACGCTGATGACCGAATACCGGCGGATCCTGCTGGACGGCGCCTGCGTCCAGGTCGTGCGGGACGGGGACGAACTGGTGGCCGGGGACGGGCGCCGGGTGGCCGTCGGCCGAAGCGGTGCACCTGCCGCCGTGCGTGCCGACCAAGATCGTGGCGGTGCACCTGAACCACTCCAGCCGGGTCGCGGAGTTCGGCGCCCGGCTGCCCGCCGCGCCCACCTACTTCCACAAGCCGGTCTCGGCGCTGGTCGGCCACGGCGGCGCCGTGGTCCGGCCCGCCGGGTGCCAGTACCTGAACTACGAGGGCGAGGTCGCCATCGTGATCGGGCGCCCGTGCCGGGGCATCACCCCGGAGCAGGCCGGGGACTACATCGCGGGCTACACGATCGCGAACGACTTCGGCCTGCACGACTTCCGTGACACCGACGCCGGTTCCATGCTTCGGGTGAAGGGCTCCGACACGATGGCGCCGCTCGGCCCCGGGCTGGTCACCGGCTGGGACTTCCGCGGCAAGCGGCTGCGCACCTACGTCAACGGCGCCGTGGTGCAGAACGGGACCACCGACGAGATGACGTGGGACATGCACTACCTGGTGGCCGACATCGCCCGGACGATCACCCTGCTGCCCGGCGACGTGCTGCTGTCCGGTACCCCGGCCAACTCCCGGCCGGTCCAGCCGGGCGACGTGGTGGAGGTCGAGGTGGACGGGCTCGGCCGGCTGAAGAACTACATCGCGGCGGGCCCGCTCGGCATCCCGGCGGGCTTCGGCGCCCAGCCGACGGCGAGCGAGGAGGTCCTGTCGACCGCGCTCGGCGGGGACTGGGAGTTCCGCGGCATCCGGCCCCCGGCCAGGAGCTGAGGCCCGGTGCCCGCCTTTCCGGCCGTACCATCGACCCATGCCCCGCCGCTTCGCCATCGGTAACGCCCAGGACCTGGTCCAGGCCGAGCGTGACATCCGGGCGCGCATCGGCGACTCCGAGCTCGACTTCGCCGCGATGGCGGCGGTGTCGAACATCTACCGCGCGGCCAACGCGATCCGCAACCACATGGAGCAGCAGGTGCTCGCGGAGGAGGACCTGTCCTGGGCCGCGTTCACCGTGCTGTTCGTGCTGTGGATCTGGGGCGACCAGCAGACCAGGCACCTGGCGGCCGAGGCCGGGGTGACCAAGGGCACGCTGACCGGGGTGCTGAAGACGCTGGAGAAGCGCGGCCTGGCCCGCCGCCGCGGCCACGACGCCGACGGCCGGCTGGTGCTGGTGTCCCTGGAGCCCAAGGGCCAGGAGGTCATCGAGCGCCTGTTCCCCGCCTTCAACCGGGGCGAGGCCCAGGTCAGCGGCGGCCTCACCGCCCGCGAGAAGGACCAGCTCGCCTCGCTGCTCCGCACGATCATCCGGACCGTGGAGGACGACTAGGCAGCTGATGGCGGCGGGTTCACGCTGCGACGACCTGATCACTCGTCCGCCTGGAAGTGCGCCACGGCGTCCTCGTCCCATTCCAGGCCGTTGCCGGGGACGTCGGGCAGGTGCAGGTGGCCGGCCCGGACCTCGAAGGGGCGGGCCAGCACCGGATGGGCCCAGTCCTGCCACTCGAGCCACTGCCCGGTCGGGGTGACCCGGAGCAGGTGCCCGGAGACCTCCGGGTACAGGTGCGAGGACATCGGCAAGCCGGTCACGTCGGCGATCGCGGCGGCCTGCAGCCAGCCGGTCACCCCGCCGATCCGCATCAGGTCCGGCATCACCAGGTCGCAGGCCCGGATGCGGATCGCCTCGTACATGGCCCGCGGGCCGTAGAAGTTCTCCCCGAGCATGACCGGGGTGGCCAGGTCCGCGGCGAGCCGGGCGTGGCCGTCCAGGTCGTCGTAGCGCAGCGGCTCCTCGATCCAGCCCAGGCCCTCCGCGTCCAGCGCCCGGCACCGGTCCAGGGCCTCGCCGAGGCTGAGCCCCTGGTTGTAGTCGGCGACCAGCGTCACGTCGTCGCCCACCGCGGCCCTGACCCGGCGGACCGCGGCGAGGTCATCGGCCGTTCGGTCCCGGCCGACCCGGACCTTCAGCGCGGTGAACCCGCCCTCGGCCAGCAGTTCCAGCGCCTCCTCGGCGACCTGTTCCGGCGGGATGAGGCCCAGGCCGTTGCTGTTGTAGGCGGGGACCGGGGCCAGCGTCCCGCCCAGCAGCACGGCCAGCGGCAGCCCGGCCGCCTGGGCCAGCGCGTCCCACAGCGCGATGTCGAGCCCGGCCACCGCGGCCAGCGCCAGCCCCTGGTATCCGGCCAGGCCGAGCCAGCCGCGGGCGCTGGCGTACGCGGCGGCGGGCGAGACCGGCTGGCCGCGCAGCGCGGCGCCCATATCCTCGAGCACCGTCCGCAGCGGCCGCGGCGGCGCGGCTCAGGTAGGGCGCCAGGTAGCCGCGCCCGGTGATGCCCTCCTCGGTGGTCACGTCGATGAGCAGCAGCGGCCACCGGGAGAAGTCCCCCACCTTGGTGGCCAGCGGCCGCCGCAGCGGCACCACCACCGACCGCACGGTCACGTCCCGCACTACCAGTTCAGTCACGTCAGCCTCCCGGAGACCACGTCTAGCTCGTGAAACCGGCTCGTCCGGCGTCTCAGTTGGTGCCATGATGTACGGTGCGCGTGGGGGAGGTGAGGAGGCGTGCCGGTGACGGACCCATCAGGTTCTCGCGGGCTGTACGGCTTCGACGCCCGGGTGGCTCACCCGGCCCGGGTCTACGACTACTGGCTCGGCGGCAAGGACAACTTCGAGGCCGACCGGATCGCCGGCGAGGAAACCATCGCCGCCTACCCCGCCATCCGGGCCTCCGCCCGGGCCAACCGGGCCTTCCTGGCCCGCAGCGTGAGCTACCTGGCCGCCGAGGCGGGCATCCGGCAGTTCCTCGACCTCGGCACCGGGCTGCCCACGGCCAGCAACACCCACGAGGTGGCCCAGTCCATCGCGCCGGAGAGCCGCGTCGTCTACGTCGACAACGACCCGCTGGTGCTGTCGCACGCCCGCGCGCTGCTGACCAGCAGCCCCGAGGGCGTCACCGCGTACCTCGACGCCGACCTGCGGGACACGGACAAGATCCTCGAGCAGGCGGCCGGCACCCTGGACTTCGGCCAGCCGGTCGGCATCATGCTGCTGGCCATCCTGCACTACATCCCCGACCTGGACGAGGCCCGCCGGATCGTGGCCCGGCTGGTCAGCGCCGTCCCGTCCGGCAGCTACGTGACCATCTCCCACGCGGCCAGCGACATCTCGCCGGAGGCGATGGCCGAGATGATCAGGCGGATGAACGAGCACCTGGCCGAGGGCAACCACGTGGGCCGCACCCGCGAGGTGGTCGCGAGCTTCTTCGACGGCCTGGACCTGCTCGAGCCGGGCGTGGTGAAGGTCACCGAGTGGCGGCCGGATCGGAGATGGAAGCCGGGGGGCCGACCAGCCTGTGGGGCGGCGTCGCCCGCAAGCCGTGACCGGTTAGCGCCCAGGCGGTTTAGCGCCCGCGGCGGGAACTCGGCGACGCCCTGGGCGACCGCGCACGGCGCGCACAGGCCCACGTCGCGCCGACGCGATCCGCCGGGTCAGGACGGCCTTGCCGTCGCAGACGCCCCGGTCGTCGGGATGGGCGGTGGTGCAGGAGCACCGGCAGGCGCGCCAGTCCCCGGTGACCGCGGAGCGGGCGGCGTCGGCGCGCGGCGCGGACGGCGGGCTCGAGCTTGTCCACCGACGTCCGAGGTGGCCGTGGCTACCTGCTTGCGCCATTCCCCTAGCGCCGCGCGTGACGGCCTGCCAGGCCGCGTTGAGCTGCTGGCGAGGATCGTTCGGCTGACCAACCATGGTCGCATCATCTCATCTCGTGCTAGCTCAGGCCAGGGCGGGCTTAGATCGGGCAAGGTCCGCCCGCTTCCGCCGCCGTCCGGTGTCCATCCGGGGCGGCGTTTCGTCGTCTTGGTGACGGCTCAGGCAGAACGCGAGGACGTGATGACGATGATGATGTACGACATGAGCCGGCAGTACCACGCGGAGCGGATCATGAGCGCGGCCGAGCGGCGGCGGGCCGACGAGCAGGCCGGCAGCTGGCGGCGCGGCCGCGCAGGCCTGGCGGCGGGCCAGGCGTGGCCGCGGACCTCACCGGTCCCGTCCGGGCGCTGCGGGCCCTGCGGATGCCCGGTGTCACAATCGGCGGGTGACCGAATCCGACGAAACGCTGGAGGAGATGCTGGCCCGGGTGCGGGCCAGCTTCGACCGCCAGGGCATGATGAGCACGCTCGGCGTCGAGGTGACCTCGGTCGAGCCGGGCAAGGTCGAGATGTCGCTGCGGCACGACGACCGGTTCACCCAGCAGCACGGGTTCCTGCACGCCGGCGCGGTGGCCTCGGTGCTGGACACCGCGTGCGGGTTTGCGGCGTTCAGCGTGATGCCGCCGGACGCCGCCGTGCTGACCGGCGAGCTACACGATCAACCTGATGGCGCCCGCCGCCGGGGAGCGGTTCACGATCACCGGCGAGGTGGTGCGGGCGGGCCGCACCCTGGTCGTCTGCCGCGGCGAGGCGTTCGCCGACGGCGGCGAGCGGCCGTTCGCGGTCATGCAGGCCGCGTGACGCATGACCGACCGCTCTTCGCTGTGCCCTCGCGCCGGAGCGCCGGTAGGTCTTCTCGTCCTTGATCGGGCCTGGCATAGCGGCTCTGCGTCAGCCTGCCCTACCCTCCTCACCGGGCAAACGTCCGAGGTCGGCGGGGACGAACGCGGCCACCTGCTCGTCCAGGCCGCGGGCCTGGGCCGAGCCGCGGTAGACCGGCTGGTCGAGCTCGGCCCGGATCACCGACAGCCGCTGGCTCTGCACCGCGGTGCGCTCCCCCGGCGGCAGGGCCAGCACGGGCTCCAGGGCGGCGGCCGCGGCGTCGAGCGCGCCCGCCCGGAGCCGCGCGATGGCCAGGTCGGTGTGCGCCAGCATCCGGCACCGGCGGCTGTGCTGCTCGCCCGGGCTCCGGGCCCGGCCGCGTACAGGCCGGTCGCGTCCTCCAGCTCGGCGGCCGCCGCACCGGACCGCGCCTGGGCCTGAGCTGCTCCTGGGCCTGGAGCTGCGCCAGGACGAAGCCGGCGTAGTAGGCCTGCGTGGCCCGGGAGAAGCCGAACTCGCCGCCGATCTCGAGCAGCTCGTCGTGGTGGTCGCGGTCCCGGGCGTCGCGCGCGGCCGCGATCGCCTGCCGCGCGCCCGCCGGGTCACCGCGGCGGGCCCGGGCCAGCCCGGCGAGCAGGTGCAGCTGAGCCGCGTTCTGCCCGTCGGGGAGGTACTCCAGGCCGCTGCGGGCCAGGTCCGCGGCCTGTCCGGGATGCCCGTCCCAGTAGGCGGCGTAGGCCGCGCGACAGCCGCAGCCGGGCCATCAGCGGCCGGTGGTCGATGATGGTGGCGTAGGCCCAGCCGGCCCGGGCCAGTTCCCCGGCGGCCTGCGGGTAGCCGAGGTTGGTGGCGGCCGCGGCCATTAACGCGCTGAGGCAGCCCGCCAGCAGGTAGAGCTCGGCGGCGTCCCGCGGCCACTGCCGCCGCTCGAGCGCCTCGGCGATCCGGTTCCTGACCCGCCGCATCTCGGTGAACAGGCGCGAACGGCTCGCCGGTCAGGTACTGCCCGGACAGGCTGGACGACGTCGGCGCGGAACTGCTCCAGGGTGGCCTCGCCGATGCCGCGCTGCTCGGCGCGCTCGGCGTGCTCGCTGCCCTCGTGCGCGGCCATCAGCACCTCCCGCCGGATCACGGCCGCGCCCGAGTCGGGGGCGGCTGGATCGGATGACGGGAGTTCACGGTAGGCGGGGGCGGCGGCCGCCCCACGGTCAGCGTCGACCATGCCCGGCGGCGCGGTGCCGAACTGGCTGAACGGGATGCCGAACGCGCCGCAGTAGTACAGCTGATAGCGCTCGGCCGGGGTCACGGCCCCGCGTTCCCAGCGGTAGATGTTGTGGCTGATGTTGTCGGCGCTGGGCACGGACGTATCGCCCCGGCCCTGGCGGCCTTGATGAGCTGGCGGGCCAGCTCGGACCTGGTCCAGCCGCGGTCCTCGCGCTGCTGGCGCAGCCAGGCACCGAGTTCGGAAGACATGAGCCGAAATCGTAACGGAAAGCAATGTCCTCCAGGACACTCCGTGTCCATTGCTGTCACGAATTGTCTAGTCCTTAGTGGCACTACGTAGCCAACGGCATCCTGTTGCGGCGTCCCCCAGCGGACGCGCCCCTAGGGAACGGGGGGAGCTAGGGCGCGAGGGCGGCGGCGACCAGGCGGGCGGCGCGGGCCCTGGCGGCGGGTTCCTCGCGGATGGTGTCGGCCAGGAACTGGTCGGGGTCGAGGCCGATGCTGTCGAGCTCGGCGGTGCCCATCGAGTCCAGCCAGCGCTTGAGCTGGGGGCCGTCGACCTCGGGGTGGAACTGGACGGCGAAGTGCCGGCCGATGCGGAACGCCTGCACGGCCAGGTCGTTGCGGGCCAGCACGGTGGCCCCGGCGGGCAGCAGGCAGCGGTCGCCGTGGAACTCCAGCCAGGGGCCGGCCGGGACGCGTCCGGGTCGGCGGAGGAGACGGTGATACCAGCCGATCTCCTTGCGGCTCCATGGCCTCGACCCGGCCGCCCAGCGCGGCGCAGATGGCCTGGGCGCCGAAGCAGATGCCGAACACGGGCAGGCCCGCCTGGTCGGCCGCGCGCAGCCAGTCCAGTTCGGCCGCGATCCAGCGGCTCGGGGTCGTTGACCGAGCTGACCGAGCCCATCACCACGATGTGGTCCACGCCGTCGAACGCGGGCAGCGGGCCCTCGTCGGGGAACAGGTGCATGGCGATCTCGGCGCCGCGGGCCTCGAACGCGTCGGCGATGAAGCCCGGCCGTGTCCACGTCGTGGTGCCTGATGACGAGCACTCGCATCGCGGTCCGCCTTCCTGAGCCGTTGCGGCGATATTCGTTTGGTGCCAAACTATCTGATATGCCATGCGCCGGTCAGAGCAGTCGATCTCACCGATCTTGACATGTGGGCCCGCGCGGTGCCATACGGCGAGTTCGCGCGGCTGCGCCGGGAGGCGCCGGTGGCCTGGTCCCCCGGCGAGGGCCCGGGTTCTGGTCGGTCACCAGGTACGCCGACATCGTCGCGGCCAGCCGGGACGTGGCAACGTTCTCCTCCGCCCGCGGGGTGTCCTTCGAGGACCGACCGACGAGGACATGGCGGCCCGGCGCACGATCATCGACACCGACCCGCCCGAGCACACCAAGCTGCGCAAGATCGTGGCGAGCACGTTCTCGCAGCGGGCGGTGGCGGTCTACGAGCACTTCATCACCGGGCTGACCGAGCAGGTGCTGGACCGGATGCCCGCCGGGCGGCCAGGCCTTCGACTTCGTGGACGCGGTGGCCAAGGAGGTCCCGATCCGGGTGCTCGCGCAGGTCATGGGCCTGCCCGCGGACGACCTGGACCTGTTCATCGACCTCGGCGACCGGCTGATCGCCAACACCGACCCGGAGATCACCGACGTGGTCTGGGGCCGGGACGACACCGACGCCTACCGCAAGTTCCCGTTCCGCAGCCCGTACGGCAAGCGGCTGTGGGACCTGGGCCGCGAGGTGGTCAAGGACAAGCTCCGCGCAGCCCGGCGACGACCTGCTGTCCAAGCTGCTGCGGGCCGAGGTGGACGGCGACCGGCTCGAGCGAGACCGACCTGGACAACTTCTTCTCGATCCTGGTCATCGCGGGCAACGAGACCACCAGGATCGCCATCGCCCAGGGGGTGCTGGCCTTCGCCGAGTAGCCGGAGCAGTGGGAGCGGCTGCGGGCCGACCCGGGCCTGCTCGACGCGGCCACCGACGAGGTGATCCGGTGGAGCTGCCCCACCCACTTCATGCGCCGGACCGCCGCCGCCGACACCGAGCTGGGCGGGGCCGCGATCCGGGCCGGCGACAAGGTGATCCTCTGGTACGTGTCGGGGAACCGGGACGAGGCCGAGTTCGCCGCCCGGCGTGTTCGACGTGGGCCGCGACCCGAACCGGCACCTGTCCTTCGGCCGCGGCGGCCCGCACCTGTGCCTGGGCGTGCACCTGGCCCGGCTGGAGGTCAAGGTCGTGCTGGCGGCGCTGGCGCGGCGGGTGGGCCGGTTCGAGCTGGCGGGCGAGCCGCGCCGGATCCGGTCGAACTTCACCAACGGGCTCAAGGCCCTGCCGGTGCGGGTCACGCTCGTGAGCCAGGTGACGCATCGTGCTGATCCTGACCGAGAACTGGACCATGCGGCCCGCGCCGGACGTGGCCGACCTGGTCGGTTCGCCGTCGAGGCCGAACGGGCCGGGCTCGACGCCGTCATGGTCAGCGAGCACATCGTCCTCGGGCCGTCGTCCGACGCGGCGGGACTCCCGGCCAACCCGCGGGACTACGCGCTGCCCGGTAACCAGGACCCGGCCACGCCCTGGCCGAGCCCGGTCGTCCTGCTCAGCGCGATCGCGGCCGCCACCACCCGGATCCGGCTGGTCGCCGGCGCGCTGATCAGCCCGCTGCGGCACCCGCTGGCCAGCGCCAAGGACCTGGCCACGCTGGACCGGCTGAGCGGCGGGCGGCTGGTGGTGCAGCCCACCGTGAGCTGGCACCGGGACGAGTACGCCGCGCTCGGCGTCCCGTTCGGCCAGCGCGGCGAGATCCTGGACGAGCAGCTCGAGATCTGGGCGCAAAGCCTGGCGGGGCTCGCCGGTGAGCCATGACGGGAAAGCATTACTCGTTCGGCGATATCTGGGTCGAGCCGCAGCCGGCCCGGCCGGGCGGGCCGCCGCTGTGGTTCGGCGGGTCGAGCCTGCACCCGCGGCTGATCGCCCGCCTGGTCCGGTACGGGAGCGGGTTCAACCCGCTCGGCCCGGCCGGGGACCTGGCGCCGCTGGCGGCGGCGATGACCGCCGCCGGGCGGGAGCCCGGGCGAGCTGGAGTACGTGGGCGGGACCGGGGCGAGTTCCCCGGGCCGGACGCGGTGGCCGACCTGGACCAGGCGCTGGCCGCCGTGCCGGCCCAGCTGGCCCGGGGCTTCAGCACCATCTGCGTCAAGCCGTCGCAGTTCCTCGACGAGACCGCCGGGATCGGCGCGTTCTGCCGAGCGGCTGGCGGAGAAGGCGGCGGCGCTCGAGGAGGTCAGGCCCGAGCGCCAGGAAACAGGCCGATAGGTCACGTTATCAATCGCCGGATGGCATTTTTATTAGTTTGATGCGCTTACCCGGCGGTAAGGCCAGCATAATCACATTCTCGGTCTTGACACCGGCCTGTTCAGGCGAATAATTATTTGCAGCGGGGGATTACGGCCCGCCCCGGGCGGAATTTCTTTTCCCGGGCCAATTCCTATATCCGGGGGGATCATCAATGAAGCGTATTCTCACGTCGTCGTCTCGCCAGTCGCCGCGGCCGGGGCGGCCGTGCTCGGCGTCCTGCTGCCCGCCGCCGCGGCCCAGGCGGCGCCGCACCGCGGCATCGACACGGCCTACGTGCCGGGCAACGGGTCGTGGGTGAACAGCGGCGCCTACCTGAGGCACGGCCTCACCCTGGTGACCGCCACCGGCGTGGTCTTCGGGAACGGCGGCGCCTCCACCCCTAACGGCGTGGCCGGCTGTGTCGCGCCGATCACCGCACCGGACCCCGGCGCTCCGTGCGGCGCGCTCGTCGGCCGGATCGGCAACGGCGCGCCGTTCGTGATAGGGAACTCGGATTACATCCAGGTGCCCTGGTATGTCAGTGGCGAACTCTACCTCGCGGCCAACAACCCCTACGGCGGCGGGAGCTTCCACGCCACCGTACTGCCGCTTTCTTAAGCGCGAGGCCGTGTCCGCGGCGGGCGCCGACGCCCGCCGCGGGCACCGGCGGCTGCGTCTCAGGACGGGGCGTAACCGGCCGCCGCGAGCAGGTGGCGCAGGTCGACGACCATCTGGGCGTCGATGTCCTTGCCCGCCGGCGGGTCGAAGATCTGGCGCTCGGAGCCGACCGCGACGGTGACCTTGCCGTCGTGGTGGACGGTCGACCGTGCCGATCGCCTCGAGCAGCGAGGTCACCGCGTGCCACTCGATGTTGTGGCTGACGGGGTGCTCGAAGATCTGGCGCAGCGTGTTCCGGTGGTGGTTGTCCAGGTGCGGTGACTCCGGCGAGGATGACATCGTGCTCCCTTCCGGTTAGAGCCTACGCGGGGGCGCCGGAGGGAGTCTGGTGGCACGCGTATTCATCACGGGATCGAGCGATGGGCTCGGGCTGATGGCGGGGCGGCTGCTGGCCGGCCAGGGGCACGCGGTCGTGCTGCACGCGCGCAACTCCAGCCGGGCCGCCGATGCTAGGCGGAGTTGCCGGCGGCGGCGGACGTGGTCGTCGGGGACCTGTCCAGCCTGGCCGGGATGCGGCAGGTGGCCGAGCAGGCCGACGCGGCCGGGCCGTTCGACGCGATCATCCACAACGCCGGGGTCGGCCACCGGGACCAGCCGCGGCGGGTGGCGACCGAGGACGGGCTCGCCCGGGTGTTCGCGGTCAACGTGCTCGCCCCGTACCTGCTGACGGCGCTGATCGAACGGCCCGCGCGGCTGGTCTACCTGAGCTCGGGCCTGCACCGCGACGCGGACGCCGGCCTCGGCGACGCGCAGTGGGAGCGGCGGCCCTGGAACGGCTTTCAGGCCTATTCCGACAGCAAGCTGCTCGACGTGGTGCTCACCTTCGCGGTGGCGCGCCGATGGCCGGACGTGCTGCTGCAACGGGGTCGAGCCCGGGCTGGGTGCCGACCAAGATGGGCGGCCCGAGCGCGCCGGACGACTGTCGCTGGCCCCGGTGACGCAGGCCTGGCTGGCGGTCAGCGACGATCCGGCGGCCACCGTGACCGGCGGCTACTTCTTCCGCCAGCAGCCGCAGCGGTCCACCCGGCCGCCCGCGACGTCGCGGTCCAGGACGAACTGCTCGGCTACTGCGCCCGGCTCGCCGGCGCGGAGCTGCCCCCATGAGCGAGCCAGAGGCTCAAGGGCGCCCGGAGGCGAGCGAGGCAAGCAGAGTGCTGGTCATCGGGGTGGACGGGGTCCGGTTCGACTACCTGGGGCCGGACGCGACGCCCGCCATCTGGGCGCTCGGGCAGGCCGGCTTTTCTGGCTCCGGTCCCGGTCGACGAGGCCACGCCGACCTGGTCCGGGCCGTGCTGGGCGACGATCGCCACCGGCACCGGGGTGGCCGGGCACGGCATCACCGGCAACGACCTGACCGGTCACCGGCTGGCCGGGCACCCCGACTTCGTGACCCTGGCCACCCGGGCCGGGCTGCCCACGCTGCTCGCGGTCAGCGGGTGGCCGCCGCTGGCCCTGCCCGAGGACGGCGGCCCGCTGTTCGCCGAGGCGAGCACGGCGGGAGTTCGTCCCGTGCCGGAGGGCGATCTGGTCTGGGACGACGCCGGACGCGGCCAGCCTGGCCGCCTGGGACGCCGCCGACGAGGCCACTACCGAACGGGCGGCGGCGATCCTGGCCGCGGACGCGGCCGGGCCCGCGGGTGTCGTTCGTCTACCTGGGCGCGGTCGACTTCGCCGGGCACGCCACCGGCGCGGGAGCCGCCTACCGGGCGGCGCTGCGGGCGGCCGACCAGCGGGTGGGGCGGCTGCTCGCCGCGGTCAGGGGCCGCCCGTCCTACCCGCGGGAGGGCTGGACGGCGTGGTGGTCACCGACCACGGGCACCTGGACGAGGGCGGCCACGGCGGCCGCGAGCCCGAGGTCACCACGGCGTGGGCGGCCGCCGCCGGGCCGGGCATCGACCCGGGCGGCCCGCCGCTGATCACCCGCCAGGAGCAGGTGGCGCCGCTGGTGCTGCGGCCGCGGCTGGCAGGGGCACGACCGCTGATCTTGCTGGTCACGCAACGGGCGGTTGGGGGCGCCTGGCTCGTTCGGTGAGATCAGGGGACGGTGAGGACCTGGGGGCCGTCGGCGGTGATGGCGACGGTGTGCTCGGCGTGGGCGGCGCGGCTGCCGTCGCCGCTGCGGATGGTCCAGCCGTCCTCGTCGATCTGGTAGCGGTCCCTGCCGCCGGCCAGGAACCAGGGCTCGATCGCGATGACCAGCCCGGGGACGAGCCGGTGGCCGCGCCCGGCGCGGCCCTCGTTGGGGATGTGCGGGTCCTCGTGCATGGCCCGGCCGACGCCGTGGCCGCCGAAGTCGGTGCAGATGCCGTAGCCGCCCGCGCGCCCGACGGCGCCGATGGCGGCGGAGATGTCGCCGAGCCGGCCGCCGGGCACGGCCGCGGCGATGCCCGCCCGCAGCGCGGCCTCGGTGGCGTGCGATCAGCCGGGCGTCGGCCGGCGCCGGCGTGCCGATCGGTGAAGGAGACCGCGGCGTCGGCGGCCCAGCCGTCGAGCACGGCCCCGCAGTCCACGCTGAGCAGGTCGCCGTCGGCCAGCCGGTAGCCGGCCGGGGATGCCGTGCAGCGCGGCGTCGTTGACCGAGGTGCAGATGACCGCGGGGAACGGGACCGGGGCGAACCGCGGCTGGTAGTTGAGGAACGGCGAGGTGGCGCCCGGCGCCGGCCAGGACGTCCCGGGCGGTCTCGTCAAGCTCGGACAGCCGCATCCCGGCCTCGGCCTGGTCGCGGACGGCGGCCAGGATCTGCGCCACCACCTGCCCGGCGGCGCGCATCGCCTGGATCTCGCCTGCCGTCTTGATCTC
Organism: uncultured Actinomycetota bacterium; assembly: GCA_963839095.1. Lineage (GTDB taxonomy): Bacteria > Actinomycetota > Actinomycetes > Streptosporangiales > Streptosporangiaceae > Palsa-504. Next base: position 21,133 of record CAWIUF010000001.1, read on the forward strand.
GACCACCGGCCGCGCCTCCATCCTTACGGCCTTTGCGGGATAACTATACCGGTATTACTATCACGGTATGGTCCGGCCGCCCCTCACCCGCTTGGAGCACGAACGCGGGCAGCGGCTCGGCATGCTGCTGCGCGAGGCGCGCGGGCCGCGCAGCATGGCCGAGATCGCCGCCGGCTCCGGCGTTCCCGCGGAAACGCTGCGCAAGATCGAGACCGGGCGCATCGCCACCCCGGCCTTCTTCACCGTGGCCGCGCTGGCCGAGGCGCTCGGCCTGCCGCTGGAGAAGATCGCCCGGGCCTGCGCCGGGTCGCCGGGAAACACCACCCCCGACACCGCCCTCAGCGCCTAGCCCCGCCGCGGCCCGGCCCGGAGTGCACCCGGTCACATCGGCGGCCGCGGCGACCGGCGCGATGTGACATACGCGACATGGTGCGGCTCTTCCGAAAGTGAGCATCCGGGTCGCGGGGCGGGTGATGCCGGTGATGCACCTGACCGCGTTCCGGCGCCTGCCCGGCAGGCCCGCTAACCACCGCGATGGAGCATCGTGGTGGTTCTGACCACGGCGATGCTCCATCGTCGTGGTTGCGCCGGACGCTCACGGCATGAACCGAGACCCTCAGCCGAGGGTGCGTTCGCGACATTACGTGTCTGGTTGGTGACAGGCGGAATATCAGCCTTCCGGCTGATACCGTCCGAGCCGGTTTAGGTGCAAACTGTACGTGTCCGGGTTTTTGACGGGGAAATCCGGTGACGGGATCCGTTTCACGGGGGTGAAGCGACATGACGAGCTATTCCCTGGCCACATTGGCCAGGCGAGCCGCTGACCTCGGAGGTCCGCTGCCTTGCAGCGACAACACGCAGTTGTGGTTCTCCGATCAGCCGGCCGATCTCGAGCTGGCCAAGGCCTGCTGCGAGGCGTGCCCGCTGCGGCGGCCGTGCCTGGCCGGCGCGGTCGAGCGCGGCGAGCCGTGCGGCGTCTGGGGCGGCGAGATCTTCGAGCGCGGCCGGATCATCGCGTTCAAGCGGCCCCGCGGCCACCCGGGCCGGCAGGCGAGGGCGAGCTAACACGCTTCCGCTCGTTAACACCGGCCCAGCCAACCACAAGGCATAGGCCGAACGACGACGGCGTCATGCCCCGGTACCGGCAGCACCACCTCCTGACCAGACGGGCCACCGGGGCTTGACTGGCGGTGGCCGGCCGCGTGACCATGACCAGCGGAGCGAGGAACATCGTCACCTGCGGCTTGACCAGGACGGCCGGAGCGGGCATTACTAGATCTCGTGGCGGCCTTCGGCGGTTCCTGGATCTCGTATCACGCCCGGGTGAGCCCGGATAAGCTCGCCCTGCACGATCTGGGCAAGGGTCACCGGCTGAGCTACGCCGAACTCGACGAGCGGATCGGGTGCGTGGCCGGCCTGCTGCGTGACTCGTTCGGCGTCGGCCGGGGTGACCGGGTGGTGATGCTGTCCCGCGGCTGCTTCCGGGCCTTCGAGGTCATGTACGCCTGCGCCCGCCTCGGCGCGATCTTCGTCCCGCTCAACATCCGGCTGTCCGACGCCGAGCTCGGCGTGCTGGCCGGCGACGCGGAGCCGGTGGTCATGGTCGGGGAAGGCGCCCTGGTCAGCCGGGGCATCGCGGCCGGGGTAGCCGGCCCTGTCGTGGGAAGACGGTTACGAGCAGGCGCTGGCCCGCAGCGCGGCCGCCGCCCCGGTCCTGACGGACGGCGACGACCCGTGGGTGATCATCTACACCTCAGGCACCACCGGGCGGCCCAAGGGGGTGGTGGTGACGCACGCCGGCTCGCAGGCCACCATGCTGGCCAGCGTGGTCAGCGGCGGGGTCACCGCCGCGTCCGTATGCCTCACCGCGCTGCCGGTCTGGCACGTGGCCGGGCTGAACCTGTTCGCCAACCCGGTCCTGTTCGCCGGCGGCACGGTGCTGGTCATGCCGTCCTACGACCCCGGACTCGCCCTCGAACTGCTGACCCGGCCTGACGACCCGGTCACGCATTTCTGCGGCGTCCCCGCGCACTACCAGTTCATGCAGGCGCTGCCCGGCTTCGCCGCGGCCCGGTTCCCTGACTTCCTGGCCGGGGTGGGCGGATCGCCGGTCCCGGCGGCGCTGGTCGAGTCGTGGGCCCGTCGCGGCGTCGCGCTGCGCACCATCTACGGGATCAGCGAGGCGGGCTCGACCGTGACGATGAGCCCGCCGGGCGCGGTACCCGGGCCGGGCGACGTCGGCGTGCCGATGTGGCACCTGCGCTGCCGGGTCACGGACGGCGACCGGGTCTGCGATCCCGGCGAGCCGGGCGAGCTGCGGATCGCCGGGGCCAGCGTCACCCCGGGTACTGGCGGCGGCCTGACGCGACGGCGCAGGCCATCGAGGACGGCTGGCTGCACACCGGCGACGTCGCCGTGATCGGCGCCGACGGCCACGTCAGGATCGTCGACCGGATCAAGGACATGTACATCAGCGGCGGGGAGAACGTCTATCCGGCCGAGGTGGAAGAGGCGCTCTATCACCATCCCGCGGTGGCGGAGGTCGCGGTCGTGGGCGTACCCGACCAGCGCTGGGGCGAGACGGGCGCCGCCTGGGTGGTGCTGGCGGCCGGCGGCCGGGCGGATCCGGGCGAGATCCGGGCCTGGGCCCGCGACCGGCTGGCGCGCCTTCAAGGTGCCGCGCGATATCCACATCGTCGGCGAGCTTCCCCGCAACGCCACCGGCAAGGTCCTCAAGGCCGGCCTGCGCTCTACCGCCGGGGACGGAGGACGAGGCAGAGCATCAAGGCGAAGGGCGGCCGCCGACGAGGCGGCGTCCGCGCAGTATTAGGCCAGCTACACTGGCGGAGAAGATCGCATTTGTGTTCTAATAGTATGCGCGGGTCGAACACATAAGCCAAGCCGTCGGCCGGGTCCAGCGGGCCGGGCACGGCAGCCCTCGGAGGCGACCACCTGCCGCCCTCGGGGGCTTCCTTGCCCGGATGCGCGCCCGCGCGCCCGGCGCGCGCCCTGCACGGGCGGCTTGGAGCGCCCCGTACAGTGATGGGTCTGGGGTGATAACGACGAACGAGCGATTCGAAAATTTTATCGAAGATGACGACGATAGGTTCTCCGAGATAGAACTCAGGGTTCTGGACCTGGAGAAGGACATCTCCGAGTGGCGGGAGGCGCGGACCCGCGAGGTCACTCATCCAGCGCGGCGCCGGCAACGGGAGCGCGGCGTCGCTGGATCCGGGTATCCGCCGGACCCGGAGCCGGACCTGGCCGATGACGGCTACCAGCCGGACTTCACCGAGCCTGATATCGGACTCACCTGGGAAGCCGACGAACCCGAGCCTGAGTGGGAGGACGACGAGGCGGAGTCCGGCTGGAGGCCCGGCGGACCGGAGTCCGGGGAGGCCGTGACGTTCGGCGGGGCGGACGTTCCCCGGCCGCGGGAGTTCCTGCGGGCCACCGGGCGTCCGCCGCTCGGAGGCGACAGCGGCCGGACCCAGGCCCTCATCGACCATGGCCGGCCAACCGCCCGGCCGAGGACGATCCGGCGGCAGCCCGCCCGGCCGGACCCACCCCAGCCGGACCCACCCCAGCCGAAGCCGACCCGGCAGAAGCCGGACCGGCAGAAGCAGTCCGGGCAGAAGGCGGCCCAGGACACGGGCGGCAGGCACCGGCCGGCAGGGCACGGGCCGGCAGGAGCACGGGGCGCCAGGGCACGGCAGGCACGCCCGGCAGGGCACGGGGCGGCAGGGCACGGGGCGGCAGGACGCCCCCCGGCAGAAGGCGTCGCGGTCGGCTGCGGCCCGGCGTGGTCGTTCGCGTCACGGCCGCGCGGTTGCCATCGGGTCGGTGGCTGGGCTGGCTGCCATCGGCATCGGCGCGCTGATCATCCTGAGGCCGGGCCCGTCGTGGCCGGCCAGCGTGGCCACGGTCAAGAACGAGATCACCACCGCCTGCCAGAACCCGAACGTGGCGGCCGAGCCGAGCCAGGTCAACTTCGCCTGCGACAAGGGCACCAGCCAGATCCTGTGGGTCTTCTCGCTGCTGACGAGCGGCGACGACCCCGGCTACGCCGACGCCAAGACCGGCCGGAAGGGGCTCGAGCCCATTTCGCCCACGCAGGGCGGCGAGATCGCGTGGTCGCTGAACCTGCACCATCCCTACAACCCGCTCAGCGCGGTCGACAGCCTGGAGGTAGCCGCGCGGGCCATCAACAACATCATCGGCGGAGCCACGCTGACCAGTACCAACGGCACTCCGACGGTCCAGCCGGGCCTGGAGTCCAAGCCGGAGAACTGCGCCCGGTACACCGGATCGGCGGCCATCATCGCGCACGCCGGGTTCCCCAGCCTGTGCGCGAGCCCGGTGACCAGCCGGGAGGGGCAGGCGGCGCTGGTCGCCGACGTGTACAAGCAGTGGATGCCGGGCGCCAGCCCGGTGGCCGCGCAGAACGCGAGCGTGCTGTTCCAGAACGCCGGCAACCCCGGCGACCCGCAGGTGCAGGAAATCCTCAAGTCCCTGCCGCGCGGCGAGTGAGCCCAGGGAAGGAGGGGACCCACGCGGACCGTCAGCAAGAGCAAGCCGTCCTGGCCGCAGGCGACCGCGCTGGTCAGCCTCAGTACCTGCGGGGCGATGACCGGGTTCACCTTCGCTCACGGCTCCGTCGCCGACGTGACGTCGCCGGCCAGCATGCCGCTGCACCTGCTGGCCGCGGACCAGCCGGACGCGCCGGACGCCAGCGCCGCATCCACCGACTCGGCGAGCAACAGCGCCGCTGCGCTCGGCGGTCGTCAAGGTGGCCAGGTACTACCTGCGGATGGCGCAGACCAGGACGCCGGCCGAGATGGAGGCGCTGATCTGGCGGGCCGCCAGTACCGACGGCGCCGACCACGGGCCGTCGTGCGCGGCCTTCGCCAGCCTGACGCTGGCGCTGGGCGCCAAGGCGGCGGGCCAGCAGAGCTGGGTGACCGGGGGCGGCTCCTACCCGTGGCCGCTGCAGCCGTGGGCCGACGTCCGCGTCCAGCCCAACCCGGCGTCGCTGGACGTGACCTCGATGCAGCAGGACGCGCAGGCCCATGACCGCTGGCACCCGCTCGGCGACGGGTACCGGCCGCAGCCGGGCGACTGGGTGCTGTTCGACGGGCACGTCGAGGTGGTGATCCGCGCGACCGGCACGTCGCTGTCCACCATCGGCGCCGACTCACTGCCTGGTCTCACGGTGAACGCGCCACAAGTTCCCGGCCCCGTTCGGCCCGGCGGGTGTGCTCGGTTTCGTCGACAACGGCGACCTGGTCCGGACGGCCAGCCACGACGGACCGGCCGGAGGGTAACGCGGCGTCCGGGGAAAGCGCGGCGCAAGTGCCGGGGGTGATATCCGGCGGCGGCCGGGACAGCCCAGGCGGCAGGGACAGCGGAGACGGAAGGCTGGGTCGCGATCCCGGGGGCGGGCGGCCAGGGCGGCGGTTCGGCCCAGGCTCGCGCGTCCGCGTACCGCAGGCACGACCCGCCGCCGGCGACCGTGCCGGGCACCGCGGCCCAGCAGGCGTTCATCAGCCTGGTCGCGCCGGGGGCGGTCGCGGCCCAGCAGCGGTACGGCATCCCCGCCGCGGTGACGATCGCCCAGGCCATCGACGAATCGGGCTGGGGGCAGAGCGACCTCGCGACCGCGGACCACAACCTGTTCGGGATCAAGGGGACCGGGCCGGCCGGCGCGACCCGCTGCCGACGAAGGAGTTCGAGAACGGCGCCTGGGTCACCCGCACCGCCTCGTTCCGGGTGTACCACAACATCGCCGAGAGCATCGAGGACCACGGCGAGCTGCTCGCCACCGGCCCGGCCTACCAGCGCGCGATGGCGAACCGCTCGGTCCCCGACGCGTTCGCGAACGCCCTGACCGGCGTCTACGCCACCGATCCGGGCTACGGCGCGCACCTGATCGCGCTGATGCGGCTCTACCACCTGTACCAGTACGACTCGGCGTCCCCGGGCGCTGCCCGCCGCCGCCGGCGCAGCCGGCCAGCAGTCACAGGGACAGCAGGTACAGGGACAGCAGGCGGCGGTGCCCGGAGTGGCCGGGATACCGGTACCGGGTACTCACCAGGGCCAGGGCCAGGGCGGGGACAGGCGGCCCGGCCGCTCCGGCGAGCATTCCCGGGGTGGCGGGCGTGCTGGCCGCCGGCGCGGTACGGACGCGCGCCGAGCGCAGGCAGCGGCCGGGACCGGTGGGACGAGGCGGCGGAGCCGAGGCGGCGGGCCGAGCCGAGGCGGCGGGCCGAGGCGGCGCAGCGGCCGGGGCCGCGGATCGCGCCGCGGGGGCCGCTGCCGGGGACGCGCCGGTACGTGCCGCAGATCCCGCACACGGTGACCGCCGAGTTCGTGGGGACGGCCAAGTGGCCGCTGACCCGGGCCCAGCCGCTGTACCAGGACGTGGCCAGCCGGACCGGGATCGGCTGGGAGCTGCTGGCCGCCTGTGACTGGATGCAGTGCCAGGCGCAGGCGCGGTATTCACCGGCCCACGGGGAGAAGCTCGGCACCGTCAATCCCGACGGCACCGTCTTCCGGACCCGGTCGGCGGCGCTGGCGCAGTGCGCCGGCGACCTGGTCGAGCTGGCCTACGCCGTCTACCGGATCGACCTGACCGGGCGGCGGCCGCTGTCGGTCAGGGACCTGGCCAACGTGTTCGCCGCGTTCCGGTGGGGCGGCCTGCTCGGCGCACGACATCTCGGCCCTGGAGTTCCCGTACTCGGTCGCGGGCCTGACCGCCCAGCACCTGAAGATGCGCTGGCCCGACATCGGCGACCCGCACGCGCCGGACAAGCCCGGCACGCGGTTCCGGCCGCCGTTCGGGGCGGTTCCCATCGTGCTCAGCCTCGGCTACCGGGCGACGGCGTAACCGGACGGTTGCGGTGTCGGCCCGGTAAGCGCGGGTTTGCCGCCGGCTGTCCCCGGCTGCCGGGCGCGGCGGCGATGTCCATCTGGTCTCCATCGCCGCTGGCCGTAGCTCCACCCGCCCCCGCGATGGTGAAAGGAGCGAGGAGGGGGACCCGATGGAGCCGGTTCACCACCGCGGTGCCACCCGCCGGGATGGCTGCCCCGGGTGGAGCGCGTGCTGGCTGTGCTGGCCCGGCCGGGCCAGGAGTCGGCCGACCTGGGCGGGCTGCTCGTACGCCTTCCGCCGGGCCGGAACCGACCTGGCGCTGCTGTGCCCTGACCCGGGGCGAGGCGTCCCCGCTGAACTCCACCTGGTCCGCGCGGCTGGAAGCGGTCCGGCCCTGGGAACTGCAGCTGGCGGCAGGCTGTTCCTGGGCATCTCCCGAGGTCACGGTGTCCAGGCTATCCGGACGGCGGCCTCGGCTGGCGGCCTGGAGGCCGAGCCGCAGCGCGCGGATCGAGCGGGCGGTCAGGCAGGGCACGCGGCTCGACCTTCTGCTGGTCATCGATCCGGCGGCGGGCGGCCAGGATGAGGAGGCCGCGGACGACGGCGGCGGCGGTGGCCGTCGCGGCGGCCGCGTGCACGGCCGCGAGACGGGCCGGCCTGCCGGTCCTGGCCGACACCGCGGACACCGTCCATGGCGCCTGGGCGATCGACCTGGGTCCCGACGCCGGGACATCGCCCGGGCCATCCAGAAGGGCCGCCGCGGGCGCGCCACAAAGCCAGTCGTCCGCCCTGCCGGCCAGCTGATCGGCCGCCTGGACCGGCTCGGCCGCCGGGAGCACCTGCGCTGGGCTGGTCCCGGCCGGGCGCGCTGGAGAGACCAGCGACGGATACCCGAGACACAGGAGAAGACATGCCCAGCCGCTCATTGGCGACCGGCCGTCAGCCCCGGGAGGAAATCGCTGACGGTAGTTACTTCGCGCCGCCTCGCGCAGGGCCGATACTTCCTGGTGACCACGCTCCAGGCCGAAGGGCGCGCCGGTGTCCGTCCGGGTGCCGGGGGTGGCCGACGGCGACCGCGCCTACGTCCGCGTGTGGAGCGGGTCCGGCCTGGCCAGGCGGCTACGGCACGCCCCGACCCGGGTACAGGTGACGGCGTGCAACGGCTGCGGCCTGTTCAGCTACGGGGAGCCGATGTACGCGGCGGTCAGGCCGCTGGCAGGCCAGGAGGCCGCCCGGGCGGCCGAGAAGCTGGCCGTGAGGTAACCCGGGCCAGCCGGATTTCCTGGCCCGGGTCCTGCGCCGGGGGCCGGTGTACTACGAACTCCTGGTCCCGTGATCAGCCCTCTTCGGTTAAGCAGAGAGCAGCTTGATCAGGGCATCGCTGATCGCGCCGTCGCCGACGCGGTTGCAGAAGCTGTAGCCAGGCATCGGGTTGCACTCCAGGCACCAGTAGCGGCCGTCCCGGTCGAGCTTGAAATCCCAGCCCGCGAAGATCAGTCCCTGCTCGGCCGTCCTGGCCACCAGCAGGCTGGCCAGGGCGGCGGAACATCGAGGACCTCCCTGGTGGCCTCCCGGTCGGACCGGTAGTCGATGGTCGTGCTGGAGAACCGGCAGGCGATCACGGCATCGCCGACGACGTGCACGCGCACGTCATCCCCCTCGATCATCCGCTGGACCAGCACGGGGCCTTCGCTACGGGCCAGCCGGTCCAGGTCGGCCAGGCTGATCTCCCGGGTCGTGGCCCTGGTCCCGCACACCGGGTTACCTCCGTACCATGCATGTACCGGGGGAAGCCTTGGCCCGCCGCCAAGACCGCACGGAGCCCGCGGACGCGTTCTCCAGCACAGGTCGCCACTAGAACCCCCAATGTGTTACTAGTAACTCTCGAACTGTGACAGATGTCCTCGGGTAGATCAAGGGCCGGGCTCGGGTTACCCTGATCGCACGGGCCTGGAAATGCATGCAGATCGATCCGCCAGGCACTGCGCGAGGCTCGGGCGACTGCTCGACGCCCGGGCCTGCCGGTTGAAACGGTGTATCAGCGACCGGCCAGGTTCGCTCCGTAAAGGTACGCGTACCCGACCGAGGCGCGAGGGGAGCCGGTCATGACATCACCATGCAGTGCCGCCCGAGGGCAGCAGCACGTCGGACCAGCCTTACCGGCCCGGTCTGGTCCAACGGCTGACGACAAGCTCACCGGCAAGGTGGCGGTCAAGCACCCCTGGTACCCGCTGCCTGAGGCCCTCGGCCTGGCCGAGCTCATCGGCATCCGGGACACGCTGCGGCGGGAGAACCTCTTCGACACCTCCCGCCTCCCGGCGGTCGATCCGGTGCAGCCGCCGCCGTACGACAAGTCGTACCTGACCGCGCGCACCGCGGACGGCACCTACAACGACCTGGACCACCCCGGGATGGGGATGGCCGGACCCGCTTCGGGCGCAACGTGCCGATCGAGCACACCTGGCCCGACCGAGGACCGGATCCTGGAGCCGAACCCGCGCGAGGTGAGCCGGAAGCTGATGACCCGCGAGACGTTCACCCCGCCACAGGGGTCAACGCCCTGATCGCCGCGTGGCTGCAGTTCATGATCCACGACTGGTTCAGCCACGGCACCAGCCCGAAGGAGGATCCCTGGGTGGTCCCGCTCGGCCGGCGACGACTGGCCCGAGCCGCCGATGAGGTCCTGCGCACGCCGCCCGACCCGACCGCGCCCGCGGACCGGCGCTGCCGCCGACGTACGTCAACGTCGATGACCCACTGGTGGGACGCCTCGCAGATCTACGGCAACGACCTGCAGCAGCAGCGGTTCCTGCGCGCCCACGCGGCGGCCGGCTGCGGCTGGCCGACGGGCTGCCGCCGATCCCGGCCGACCCGGCGCGACGAACCCGGCGCTGGTGCCCGGCTTCTGGCTCGGCCTGGGCATGCTGCAGACGCTGTTCGCGCTGGAGCACAACGCATCGCCGACATGCTCGCCGCGGCCACCCCGATTCGACGACGAGCGCTGTTCCAGCAGGCCCGGCTGGTCAACTGCGCGCTGCTGGCCAAGATCCACACCGTCGAGTGGACCCCGCGGTCACCGCCCATCCGACCGCTGTCGCGGCGCTGCGCGCCAACTGGTGGGGCTGGCCGGGAGCGCTGCACAACTTCGTCGGGCGGCTCAGCCACAACGAGATCATCTCGCGGCATCCCCGGCACCCGACCGAGCGACTACGGCGTGCCCTACGCGCTCACCGAGGAATTCGTCGCCGTCTACCGGATGCACCCGCTGATGCCGGACGACTCGACTTCCGCTCGGCCCGCGACGATGCGCCGACGCTCGGGCCGCGGTCGTTCAGCGAGCGACCGGACCGCAGGCCGCGCTGATCCTGCGGACAGCGCGCTCGACGACATGCATCTACACGTTCGGCACCATGCACCCGGGCGTGGTCACACTGCACAACTTTCCGGCGCCTGCAGACTTCAAGCGGCCCGCAACGGCGCCTGATGGACCTGGCGGCCCTGGACATCCTGCGCTGCCGCGAGCTCGGGGTGCCGCGCTACTGCGAGTTCCGCCGCCTGCTTCACCTGCCGGTGCCGCAGACCTTCGACGAGCTGACCAGCAACAAGGACTGGGCGGCGGAACTGCGCGACGTGTACGACGGCGAGATCGACGGACTGGACCTGATCGTCGGCATGTATGGCCGAGGACTTCCCCGAGGGGTTCGCCTTCAGCGACACGGCGTTCCGGATCTTCATCCTGATGGCCTCGCGGCGGCTCAACAGCGACCGGTTCTTCACCGACTACTTCACGACGAGGTCTACACCCCCGAGGGCATGAGGTGGATCGACCGACAACACGATGCGCACGGTGCTGGTGCGGCACTGCCCGGAGCTGGAGCCGACGGTGGCGAAGCTGCCGAACGCGTTCGCCTTCTGGACCGGCGGCCGCGAGATGACCGCGCCCCGGACGCTGGACGACAAGCGCGTCGCCATCGTCAACGAGCACATGCGGCTGGAGAACGCCTACGACTTCCCCGGGTGCGTCGGCGTGTTCGGCAGGCCGCAGTACCAGCTGATCGCCGACGGGGAGCTGTTACGACGGCGCCGACCGGGTGCACTACTTCCTGGCGCAGAACCACACGGCCTTCCCCGACTTCGTCTTCGAGCCCACCCGGGTGTCGCCGACCACCGGCGCGGTGCTCGTCGAGGGGCGCTTCACCGGCACGCACCTGGGGCCGTGGCGGGGCCTGCCGGCCACCGGGCGGAAGGTCGACTTCCAGATGTGCCTGATCTTCGAGTTCGACGGCGAGTCGATGACGAACGAGAAGGTCTACTTCGACCTCAACACCCCGCTGCGGCAACTCGGCATCGCCGACGACTACAACTCGCTGCGCGGCAAGCTGGCCGCCGTCCTGAGCCACCCGGTCGTGATCATCAAGGCGCTCATCTTCAGCCTGACCCACCCACCAAGCCGGCCGGCCGCAAGGCGGCGCCATGATCGGAAATACGTCATCACGATCGTCTACTCCGGCGCTGCTCGCGCGGGGGTCTTCGTCGGCGCCCGCCAGATCTACCAGGGCTTCCGCCGGCCCGCGAGCTGCTCAACCCGCTGTTCGGCAACAAGATCGCGATCCGGCTGTTCACCGTCCACATCGTCGTGGTCAGCTGCGACCTGTTCGTCATCGGCCCGCTGGCGGTGGCGCACAAGAGCCCGCTGTACTACTGGGGCGGGCGGATGCCTGCTGGTGACCTCGTCCCTGCCGATCGCCGCCTACCTCAACCGGAACCCGCAGTCGTTCGGCACCTTCATCGGCAAGTGGGTGATGGTCCGCAACTTCTTCGAGTACGGCATCCACATCGTCTTCGCCGCGCTGCCGCTGTCCTGGTTCCGCTACTACCTGCTGCTGTGGTGGATCGTCGCCTACCGCTACATGGACGTCGGTCCCCGCCGGCTGCTGCAGAGGCTCTACGACACGCCCGAGAAGCAGGCGGCCCGGCCGTGGGCGCAGTACCTGAACTGGGTCACGATCGTGGCGATCTACATCGGCGCGTTCTTCGCCGTGTTCTACAAGCAGATCCTGTTCGCGCAGGTGCCCGGCCGCCTCCGTGCCCGCCTACGTCCCGGCCCGCTGGGAGGTCGGCGTCGTGATCGGCGTCAACTTCGCGCTGGCGCTGTGGGAGTGGATCACGATCCGCCAGTACACCGACTCGCTGCTGGCCGCCGCCGGCGTGCCGCAGAAGGTCACCGCCGCGCACTACTGACGCGACCGGGGCCAGCGCGACCGGCCAGCGCCGCGTGCTGTCAGCGAACTGTCAGCACCCGCGAGCCATCGTGAGATCATGTCTCCGCTCAGGCACAGCCCGCAGAACCACTCAGAAGCACCGTGGCCCGCGACGGCCACCGACGGTGCGCTCGCCGGCGATCCGGACGGACTCGCCCGGCGCATCAGGGACGGAGATCAGCTCGCCTGGCGCGAGCTGATCGACCGGCACGAGCCGCTGCTGCGCCGGATCGCGCGCCAGTACCGGCTCTCGAGCCAGGACACGGACAACGTGGTCCAGTTCACCTGGATCCGCTGCCTGGAACACATCGACCAGCTCACCCAGGCCGACCGGCTGCACGCCTGGCTCGCCACCATCTGCCGCCGGGAGTGCCTGCGGCTGGCCACCAAGGGGCCGCGCGAGGTCCCGCTGGACGAAACGGCCGTCATCCGGCTGATCGACAGCACCCGCCAAGCCCGGGACCCATCGGCCGAGGCCGTGCTGCGCGACAGCGCCGCCCGGCTCAACCGGGCCATCACCGCGCTACCCGACCGGCAGCGGCTCGTCCTGCTCGAACTGCTGGAATGCGAGGGCCGCGGGTACCGCGACGTCTCCCACCGCCTGGGGCTGCCGGTTGGCAGCATCGGGCCGACCTGGCAGCGGGCCCTGGCCCGCCTGCGGAGCGATCCCGAGCTAGCCGACCTGAGGCTGGCCTCCTAATCGAAGAGAAAAGGAACCGCAAGGGCGAGGATTCCGCTTTAGCCCATCGGCCCGGCGTAGCCGGGCCTGGTCCGGGGCGGTACCGGCGGCCGAGCCGACGCGGCCGCCGGTGCCGCCGGCGGACCGGGCAAGCGGAACGGGTGCGCCGGGCCGGGGGCCCGGCGCACCCGCCGGTGGGCTAATACCGCTAGGCGTGCGCCCGAGAGCGACGTTGATCAGCTCCGCGAGGCCGAACTTCCCGTCGTGGGTGAACTCGGGGGTCGGGCTGAATCCGGCTTGCTCGTACAGGTAGGACGTGGGGTCACCACGGAGCAAGGCGGCGAACACCTCGGCCACGATGCGTCCTCCCACCGGGCCGAGCTTGACCGGGATATCGTCCTCGGCTACGCCGGAGCCGGCTCTCTCCCACGACGTCACCTGCGCCTCGGACAGGATGTAGGCCCACAGCGGAGCGTGGCCGGCGAAGCGCTCGGAGATCTCGACCAGAAGGGTCTTCCTCGGGTCGTCCGCGATGGCCTTGCCGATCACCAGCTTCTCGTCAGGGATCGCCGTCTCGCCGATGGCCGTGGCCACGGCCTGCCCGGACGGTAGTCCGAAGGCCGCGCCACGCTGGAGGTTGCGCAGCGCCAGGATCGACGGGTTGGCCGCGATCCGGTGCGGCAGGTGGCGCAGCGGGCTTACCAGCGAGGTATCGATCTTGTAAGCCTGCTGCGGCCTGCGGTCGATCTTGTCGTCCAGCCGTGACGTGGGGGCGGGCGTGGCGCCGTACTCGTGGTCGATGAAGAACTGCCAGTCGATGGCCCAGTCGCTCGGGATGCGGCGGAACCCGCCCAGGTCGGCCGCCGCGTCGGCGGGCACACCGCCGTGGCTGTCGAGGGTGAAGATGGGCCGGCGCTTGATCGTGGTGTTGAGCCGGTACTCGGGACGGATCATGGAGTGCCCGAACCGGAAGGCGGCCACGGAGAACTCCACCGGCATGAGCGTCAGGCCGCAGGCCGGGTCGTGGCCGAGCCCGGGCAGCGTGGGCCCGGCCGGATGGCGGGGGTCGGGGAAGACGCTCGCGTACGTCTCGGCGTTGATGATGGCGGGCAGGAAGTCGGTGACCAGCATCCACTGGTAATGCCAGGTCACCTGCCTACGCACCGCATCGAAGCTGGCGCCCGCGCCTAGGTGCTTGAACATCTGGTTGTGGAACCGCAGGAAGATGGCATGCAGCTGGGACACGATGCGGTTCTCGTCGTTGCGGGGGTCGCCGATCAGCGCCCGGCCGTTCGGCCCGCGGGGCAGGTCGCGCGCGTCCGGGTCGAACGGGTTGCCCGACATGCGCTTACCCAGCTGCAGGCGGACCCCGTCCGCCTTATACAGATAGGGCTGGTCGGCTGGCCCGCGCCCGTACAGGTTGTCCAGGTCGAAGCGAGGGGTGCGGAAGTCCACCAGGGCGTTGATCTGCCCGGTGCTCAGCGCAGGCTTCCGCAGCTGGGACGTGGGATCGAAGGTCAGGTCGTGGTCGGTGTACTGGCCGATGTAGGTGTAGGCGGCCGTTATCTTCGGGTCTTCCTCCGGATCGGGGGTGCCCTCCGGAGTCGGTCCCTCTTCCTCTTCCTCCGCTGTCATCCGCTCAGCCAGCCGCCTGAGGTCATCCTCGACGAACTCAGCGGGTGGAAGGTCCTCGGCCGGGAACAGCCTGACGAAGCGCCCGGTCATCACCTCGGCGGCTGGTCCTTCCGGTGCCAGTCCCACCAGGTGCCGTGATAGAGCCCCGGCATCAGCGGCCGGCCGCCGCTGTCTGGGAGCCAGCCGCGCCACCCGGGGAACCGCCGTTATCGTCACCGTCGGAAACGAACGACACTTTCTTGACGACATTCCACGCCGGATCCTGGCCAGGTATGCGGACGGCCGGGTCGGGTCCCAGAACGGTGAGCCAGACCTTGGCCACCTTGATGACGAACGTAATGTCATCGCCCGCGGCGAAGTTATTCGGCGGGAGCGGATGGGCCGATACGCTAATGGTGGGATGATCGTCGGAAGCCCCGGCAGGCGCCGGGGTCACCTGCTTGATGTCGTAGAAGTTGGCGAAGGCGCCGCTGCTCTGCGTCGCGCTGCCGGATATCTCGGCGTAGGAATCGGTATCGGCATAGTCGAACACGACGGTAATCTCGATCAGGTTATTCTTGATCGCGGCCGTTTGGACGTACGGATGGACGTTCGGAATCACCGGATTGTTCATGACAAGCATCCCTTCGGGCGGATGGGATTAAGCGAGGTACCGGAGCGCTACGCGCGCTCCCGGCAGGTTGCCCTTGCTCTGGTAGAGCCTGAGGGCTTGGGCGCGGTCGAGCGCGCTTCGGCCGAGCGGCCCGCCGCGGCGAGGACGTAGCAGAGTTCGAGCAGGATGTCGGCGCGCTCGCTGAGCAGGTCGGTGCGCGCGGAGAGGGCGGCCGCCGAGCGGGCGAGTTCCTCGGCTTCGGCGTAATGGCCCCGGTCAGCGAGGATTCGCGCGTACACGCTCTGGCCGATGGCCAGAGCGGACACATCCTCGTCGGCGGCTTCCTGGCTGATGCCGATCAGGCCGAGGGCCTCGCCGTACCGGTCTGGCCCTTGCGCCGCGATGGCCCGCGCCAGATGCCGGCCGTGGTGACCAGGAAGCGCTGTTCGCCCATCTGGGCGAACGAATCGAATTCGAGCTGAAGGTACCTCTCGGCGGTCGCCGGGTCGCCGGCCAGCATGGCGATGAGGGCCGCGGGCTGGGTGATGGCCGCCGTCATGGTGGGGCCGAGGGTTTCCAGCAGTGACTTCGCCTGGCCGAGCGTTTCCTGCGCCGCCGCGAAGTCGTCCTGCATCGCGTAGAGGCCGGCCAGGTTCAGGAGGATCTCGGCCCTGCCGATGGGGTGTTGGCCGATCTCTTCCAGGTAATCCTTGCATCGCTGCATTCCCTCCGAGGCGGGTGTCGGGCCCCATAGCGCGGCCGAGGCGAGCCAGCTGACGATATCGGCCAGCTGCCTGCGGTCGTTGACCTTGCGGGCGTAGTCGGCGGCGCGCAGCCAGGCGTACTCGGCGGCGCCCGACCGGGCGTGGTTCCAGTGCAGGGCGGCTTCCAGCTGCAGGACCCGGCAGATCCCCAGATCGTCCTGGCTGGCCAGAACTGCGGGCGCAGTCCTGGTAGCGCCTGGGCGATCTCCATCTCAGCCTCATCCGGGCTCATCCGCAGGCGCAGCACGAGGGTCTCGACCCGGGCGTGGGCCTGCTGGCGTTCGTCTGCGCTCATGGCGGTTATGCGCTGGGCCTCGTCGAATACGGTCATGGCCCGCTCGAACTGCCCCGCTTCGATCAGCGCCGTGCCCAGGCTGGTCTGGAGCCGCCCGAGGACGGGGGCATCCGCCGGGAGCAGCGCGGCCGCGCGGTCCAGGAGGTTCACCGCCGCGAGGTCGTCACCGCGGTCGTGCGCGGCGTACCCGGCCGTCTCGAGGTGCCGGGCCGCACGCTGCGCCAGCGCGGCGGACTCAGGACCGGCAGGCCGCAGTTCGTTACGGTAGCGGACCGACTGCTCGAGGTGATAGCCGAGGATCTCCGAGCGCGCGAGCAACGGACCGGGGGCGAGGCCCTCGAGCCAGTCGGCGTAGCGGCTGTGCAGGTCGGCCCGGAGTGACTTGGGGATCGAGCGGTAGGCCGCCTCCTGGATGAGGATGTGCCGGAAGCTGTATGCCTCGTCGGGGCTCGGACCGGGGCCGGGCTGCAGCAGGCCCCGGGCCACGAGGGTCTGCAGGTTACGCCCGAGCGGCCCGCGCGCCTCGGGCGGGAGCAACTCGCTGACCTCCCGCTCGCCGAAGTCCTGGCCGACGATGGCCGCCCGGACCAGGACACTGCTGGCGGCCGGGCCCAGCCGCTGGAGGCGGGCCGACAGCAACGCCTGGATGGTGGGCGGCAGCACCGGCCAGCCGTCACTTCCAGCCTGCTCGCTGAGGGCGACCGCCAGCTGTTCCAGGTAGAAGGGGTTGCCGGCCGCGGTGTCGATCAGCCGCGCCCGGGTCGACGGGGCGATGGCGTAACCGGCGGCCAGCGAGTCGAGCAGCGTGGCGGCCGGGCCATCGGCGAGCGGCTCGAGCTGGACGGAAACCGATGACTCGGCCTCGGCCGCCCACGCCGGACGCTGGTCGAGCAGTTCCGGGCGAGCCAGGCAGAACAGCACGATCGCCGACCGCCCCCGCGGCAGGGTGAGCGACTCCACCAGGTCCAGGAAGGTCGGCTCGGCCCAGTGCAGATCCTCGAAGACGACAAGCACCGGCCGGCACCGGGCCAGCGCCTCCAGGAAGCGGCGGGCGGCCCAGAAGGTCTCGGCGGCCGCGGTCCGGCCCTGCTGGCCGGAGCCGAAGGCCCGGTGCAGCTGCTCCGCGACGGCCGCCGCGTCCGCCTCTCCGCCAGCAGGTCCGTGATCCGCTCGGGGGTGTCGTCCCCGCCGCACGCCTGGCGGACCAGTTCACGCAGCGGCCAGAAGGTGATGCCCTCGCCGTAGGAACGGCAGCGCCCGGTGAGAACGTGCGCCTCGCGGTCCAGCCGCCCGGCGAACTCCTGGACCAGCCGTGTCTTCCCGAGCCCGGCCTCGCCGGTGACGGTGACGGCGACGGTAACCTGGTCGCGGGCGGCCCGGGCGTAGGCCGCCTCGAGGCGGCGGGTCTCCTCCGCGCGGCCCACCAGCGGCACATCGAGGCGGACGGCCAGCGGCCGCAGGCCGGGCCGCACGGACAGCAGGAGGAGCTGGTCCGGTCCGGCGCTGCTGGTCTCGATAGCCCCGGCCGCGAGCCGCTGGGTCGGCCGGTCGATCAGGATCGCGCCCGGTCCGGCGGCCGCCGCGAGCATCACCGCCCGGGACCCGACGTCCCCGGCGAAGCCGAGCGGACCAGGCCCTCCGACCAGCGCCTCACCCGTCGCCACCCCGAAGCTGTACTCCAGGCGGGCACCGTAGAGGCGCGGCAGGACACCCGCCTCGGCGGTAAGCGCCTCCCGGGCCTCCAGGCTGGCCCGCGCGGCCCGGAGGGCATCGTCCTCGTTTACGGCGGTGACGCCGAACACGCCCATCAGATGCTCGCTGTCGCTGGCGGCCAGGTGGCCGCCGTGACGCTCGAGCACGACTTCCAGGCTCGCGACCACCTGCTCGTTCATAGCGCCGTGGGCTTCGGGGTCCAGCACCGCACCCGAACCGGGCGCTATCTGCAGGGCGATGCAGAGCACGGTGACCGGCCGGCGGGCCAGCGCCGCCCCGCTGGCCCCCCGTCCCGGGATGAGAACCGGGTCGTGGCGCAGGATCGCCGCCTGGAGGTCACCGAGCGCCGCCGACGGTTCCAGGCCCAGTTCTTCGGCCAGCGCGGCCCGGAACTCGCGATAGGTCTCCAGGGCTTCGGCCTGGCGGCCGCTGCGGTAGAGGGCCAGCATCAGCTGACCGCGCAGCCGCTCCCGCAGCGGGTGACCGGTCACCATCCGGCCTAGCTCGGCCGTGAGCGCGCTGGCGGAACCCAGCGCCAGGTTCGCGTCGTACCGTTCTTCCTGAGCGGCCAGGTGCAGGTCATCCAGCCGGGCGATCTCGGCCTGGGCGAACGGTTCGTAACGGAAATCGGCCAGCGGCGGCCCCCGCCACAGCGCTAGCGCCTGGTCGAGCAGCTGCACGGCAGCGCGGGCTCCCCGGCGGCCAGCGCGTCACGCCCCTCGAGCAGGAGCTGCTCGAACTGAGCGGCGTCAAGCTCGGCCGGAAACAGCCGCAGGAGATAACCGGACACCGTGGTGACGAGGCGGCCCGCGGGAAGCACCCGGCGCAGCCGCGAGACAGCCGCCTGCAGGGCGTTGGCCGCGCTAGCCGGGGCATCGTCACCCCACAGCTCGACCAGGAGCTGCCCGCTGGGCACGACCTCGTTGGCGTGCAGCACGAGGCTGGCCAGCACCGCCCGCTGCCGCGCACCGCTGAGCGCGATCCGCCGGCCGCCGTCCTCAAGGTGGAACGGGCCAAGGATTCGTACTCGCATCGCCCGCCTCCCCCCGGGGTCTAAGCGGACAGCCAGCAAACAAGCCCCATTGTCGAATGACGCCGCAAGGAAAACAAGTCACTTATTTCGGGCAAGAAAGAGGGGCACCAAGAATCCCGCTAACCTCATTAAGCACAAGAAGAACAGCGGTTAAATCGGGGTGCCCCATCCGGGTGGATAAAACGGTAGGGCGAGGGGCAACCCGGCCCCGTTCGATATTAAAAATATCTGACCGAACGGGTGGGATCCCGCCCCGGCCCCGGGCCGGTTCTGGCGGTCAGGGCCGGGGTGTAAGGACGCGGGATCCGCGCTCGGCGCGGGGGCGGCCCGGCGCCGGGTTCGGTTCCACCACAGCGAGAGCGCGACCGCCGCGGCGATGAGCAGGCCGCCGACGGCGGCGAACCAGGCGGCGATGTCGACGTGCTTGCGGACGATCGTGAAGGCGGCCGGGCAGGTTGGCCGAGCGCCGGCTGAGCTGGCCGGCGTTCTGCGCGCGGTAGAACGTGCCGCCGGTGGTCTTGGAGATCTGCCTGAGCGCGCCGTAGTCGGCGTCGAGCGGGTTGCCGCCGCCGCCGCCGCCGCCGGCCGCCGAAGCCGCCGCCGCAGCCCGCCGCCACCGCCGCCGCCGAACCCGCCGAACTGCGTGGAGCTGCACGCCAGCGGCGCCGGGGTTGTCGGTGCCGTAGCCGATGGTGAAGACGCGCACGCCCCGGCCGGCGGCCTGCCTGCGCCGCGGTCTGCGGGTCGACGCCCGCGGTTGTTCGAGCCGTCGGTGAGCACGACGATCACGTCGTCGGCGTAGCCGGCGCCGCGGCTGCGGGTGACGGTCGCGCCGGTCGGCGCGACCGACGGGTCGACCTGCGCGATGGCGTCGAGCGAGGTCAGGATGCCCTCGCCGATCGCGGTGCCGAACGAGGTCGTGCAGGCCGCCGAGCGCGCTGAGCAGCTGCTCGGTGTCGGTGGTCGGGCGGGACGAGGACGACGGCGGTGCCCGGCGAAGGCGACCAGGCCGATGCGCGGCCCGCCCGCCTGCGGACTTGATGAAGGCGGCTGGCCGCCTGCTCGGCGGCGGTGATCCGGTTCGGCTTCACGTCGGTGGAGCACATCGAGCCGGAGACGTCGAGGGCGAGCATGATCGTCGCGGACGACGACGGCGACCGGCACGGTCGCCTGCGGGCGGGCGGCGCCGACCGCGAGCACGGCCAGGCCCAGCGCCAGCAGCGCCGGCGGGGATGCGCCGCCGCCAGCGGGAGCGGCCGGGCACGGCCGCCCGGACGAGCGCGATCGAGGTGACCCGCACCGCGGCGCGCCTGCGCCGGCGCCGCGCCAGCCACCAGGCGGCGAACACCAGCGGGATGACCAGCAGCGCGAGCAGCGCCCACGGCCAGGAGAACGACATCAGACCACCCGGCCCGTCCGGGTCACGGTGAGCACGGCGCCCGCGGCGAGCAGCGCGAGGGCCAGCGCGATGAACGCGCCGGCCAGCGGCAGCGGCTCGTTGGTGACGGTGAGCCGCAGGTTGATCGACGAGGCGATCCCGTCGAGCTCGCTGGCGTCCGAGGCCGGGTGGTACGTGCCGCCGGTGGCCTGCGCGATCGACTTGAGGGCGGCCGCGTCGAGCGCGGTGAACAGGTGGTAGCCGTCGACGTCGACGGTGGTGCCCGCGGCGGTGCCGACGCCGACGGTGTCGATGTGCACGCCGGCCTTCTCGGCCACCGCGGCGGCCGGGTCGGTGCTGGCGCTCGGACCGCTGCGCCGCTGGTCCCCGCTTCGTCCTGGCCGTCGGAGAACAGCACGATCGTGGCCGACGGCCAGTAGCCGATGTCCGGCGCGCTGCCGTCGCGGCCGAGGCGACCGTCTTGTGCGGTGATCGCGGACAGCGAGGCGAGGATGGCCGTCGCCGAGCGAGGTGCCGCCGCCGGCCTTCAGCCGGCCGACCGCCGCCGCGGCCGTCGCGTGGTCGGCGGTCGGGCACGGCGGCCTCGAGGCCGCCCTGCTCGAAGGCGACGACGCCGATGTCGACGCTGTCCGGCTGCGCGTCGATGAACGACCGCGCCGCCCGCTTGCGCGGCGGCCAGCCGGCTGGGCGCCACGTCGGTCGCGGCCATGCTGCCGGAGACGTCCATGGCGAGGATGACGGTGCCGGCGGCGCGGGACACCGGGACGGTCGCCGCCGGGCCGGCGACGGCGATCGCGAGCACCGCGATGCCCGCGATGGTGAGCCAGACGCCCGCCAGCCGGGCGCGCCCGCCGGCCGCCGGTCGCGACCCCGGCCGCGGCCAGGGCCGCGGCCCGCCGCCGCGCGGCGGCGACGGCCGCCCACGGCCAGGGCCGCCGCGACCAGCAGGCCGACGGCGAGCAGGACGGGATCGGCGACGGTCACGCGCGCCTGCGCTGGGTGCTGGCCACGACCTCGATGAGCGCCGTGGCCAGGTCGGCGTCGGTGCCGATGCGGTGCAGGGGCACCCCGGCCCGGCGCATGCCGGCGGCCAGCCGGGCGTCGCGCTCGCGCGACGCCCGCCCGGAACCGGGCGCGCAGCAGCGGGTCGCCGGAGTCGACGACGAGCTGCTCGCCGGTCTCGGCGTCCTCGACGACGACCAGCCCGGCGTCGGGCAGCTCGTCGTCGGCGGTGTCGATGACGCGCAGGGCGACGACCTCGTGCCGCGGCGCCAGGCGCAGCAGCGAGCGCTCCCAGTCGCCGTCGCCGATGAAGTCGGAGACGACGACGATCAGGGACCGGCGCCGGGCGAGCCTGGCGACCGCGTCGAGCATGGCCGCGAGGTCGGTGGTGCCCGTGCCGGCCGCGCCGTGCGGCCGGCGGCGGTGCGGGCGAGCTCGGCGCCGATGCCGCAGGGCGTGCCGGCGGCCGGTGCCCGGCGGCACGGTGCGGACGGCCCTGCCGACGGCACCGTGCCCGGTGTCGTAGAGCAGCGCGCCGACCCGGTTGCCGCCCCGGCCGAACAGCCGGGCGAGCACCAGGGCCAGCTCGCTGAGCACGTCGTGCTTGCCGCGCCCGGGCGCGCCCACCGCCATGGACGCCGAGCGGTCGAGCACCAGCCACACGGTGAGCTCGCGGTCCTCGTTGAACACGCGCAGCTGCGGCTCGTTCAGCCGGGCGGTGACGTTCCAGTCGATGTGCCGCGCGTCGTCGCCCTCGACGTAGTCGCGCAGGCCGGCCAGGTCGGTCCCGGTCCCGCGGTGCGCGGTGCGGTAGCCGCCCGGCAGGCGGCCGTCCAGGCGGCGGAGGACCCGCCACTCCAGGCGGAGCAGGAGCCGTTCCGGGGTCTCGATGGCTCGGGCGGTACGCGCGGCATCGGGTCAGCGGCCGCTCAGGACGACGTCGGGCGCGGCGACGGCGCCGAGCACCCGGGTGATGATCGCGTCGGCGGTGACGTCGTCGGCGAGCGCCTCGTACGACAGCACGATGCGGTGCCGCAGCACGTCGAGGGCGAGCTCGCCGACGTCGTCCGGCAGCACGTAGTCGCGGCCGCGCAGGAACGCGAGCGCCCGGGCGCCGGTGACCAGCGCGATCGAGGCGCGCGGGCTGGCCCCGTAGCTGACGTACCGCTTCAGGTCGCCGAGCCCGGCGCGCGAACGTCAGGCGGGTCGCGGTCACCAGCCGCACGGCGTAGTCGACGACGGCGGGGTCGACGTAGATCTCCCGCACGCGCTCCTGCATGCCGATCAGGTCCGCCGGGCGTGAGCATCGCGCGGATCGGCTCGGCCGGGCGCAGCGCGCGGTCGACGATCGCGTGCTCCTCGGTGGCGCTCGGGTAGCCGACGACGACCTTCATCATGAACCGGTCGACCTGCGCCTCGGGCAGCGGGTAGGTGCCCTCGGACTCGATCGGGTTCTGCGTCGCCATGACCAGGAACGGCTCGGGCACCGGGAAGGTCTCGCGGCCGATGGTGACCTGGTGCTCCTGCATGACCTCGAGCAGGGCGCTCTGCACCTTGGCGGGCGCGCGGTTGATCTCGTCGGCCAGCAGCAGGTTCGTGAAGACCGGGCCGAGCTGGGTCTCGAACTCGCCGGTGTGCTGGTGGTAGACCCGCGTCCCGGTCAGGTCGGCCGGCACCAGGTCGGGGGTGAACTGGATGCGCTGGAACTGCCCGCCGATCGCCGCCGCGAGCGACTTGACGGCGAGCGTCTTGGCCAGCCCGGGGACGCCCTCCACGAGCAGGTGCCCGCCGGAGAGCAGGGCGATCGCCATCCGCTCGAGCAGCACGTCCTGGCCGACGATGGTGCGCTTGACCTCGAACAGCACCGGCTGCAGCGGGTTGGCGCGGTCGGCCGCTGTCGCGTCGCTGATCGGCGTGCTCGCCGTGGCTCATCGCGCTCCGTCCTGCTGGGCTGTTCCGCTTGCGGCGCGTCATATCTGCGGCCCCTTCCCTGGCCCGCTGCCGCCCGCCGCCGAGCGCGGCGCCGATGGGCACCGCGAACCCGATGCCGGCGAACGCGTCCTCGCCGTCGGGGTCGGCGATCGAGACGACGATGCCGATGACCAGGCCGTGGGCGTCGAGCAGCGGGCCGCCGGAGCTGCCCGGGTTGACCGCCGCGTCGAACTGGATGAGCCCGGTGAACTTGCCGTGTCGGTGTCCGCGGTCCGGTTCAGGCCGGAGACGACGCCGGCGGAGACGCTGTCGGTCAGGCCGAGCGGGTTGCCGATCGCGACGACCGGCGCCCCCACGTCGGCGCCGCCGCCGAGGGTCGCGGGCACGACGACCTGGGGCAGCTTCGCCGGGGTGAGCTCGGCGATGTCCAGCTTCGGGTCGGCGGCGGCGACGGTCGCGCTCGACGTGGTGCCGTCGGCGAAGGTCACGGTGATCGGCGCCGCCGCCGGCGATGACGTGGTTCGCGGTCAGGATCGTGCCGTTGTCGGCCACGATGACGCCGGTGCCGAGCTCGTGGCCGGTCCGGACGATGACCACGGACGGCGCGACCCGCTGGTAGATGGCCGGCACGGTCAGGGTCGCGGTGCGGCGTGGGGCTCGGCGCCGCGGCCTGGGCGCTCGCCTTGGGCGGCGAGCCGGCGAGCCGGGTCGCGAGCACCGCGATCACCACGAGCAGGACCACCACCGGACCGCCAGCCCGGCGGCGAGCAGGCGGCGCGGTCCGCGCCCCGGGCGCGCGCGGTCCGGCGCCGTCGACACCAGCAGGCTCGCGATCCATGACCTCACGCTAGATGCGGCAGATGAGAAAAAGATAGGCGGACGCCCAGAAAGCACAGAAGACGGCAAACGCTCCATCGTGGACCATTTCGTCCCCCGACGCCCTCGGCTAACCACGGCAATGCTCCATCGTCGTGGTTCTGACCACGGCGATGCTCCATCGTGGTGGTTAAAAGGAGCGGCCTGGGCAGCCGGCTTACTGGGGTTCGTAGCGGCGGCGCTCGATGACCAGCGGGACACCGTCCAGTTCGGCCACGTTCAGCTCGGCCGGTAGCTCCCGCGCCGGGTCCACCGTCACCTCGAGGACCGGCTGGCCCGCGCGGAGCTTGGCGCCCACGCCGGTGACACCCGGCAGCCGCAGGATCCGTTCCTCATGACGTCGCTGCACGGCCAGCGCCTGGTCGTATGTCGTCATGCTCACAGTCTCGCCCAGCCCCGCCCCGGCCGCTACGGGCCAGCGGACACGAAATGTGAGCAGGTATGGCCGCGCGTGTATCAGCCCGCCGGCCGACCGCCTCCCAACAGGTAACTGGGCCCACCGCCGAAGAGAGCCCAGGTAGCAGCCAGGGGGGCAGCCATGCCATCAGTCGACGAACTCATCGCCATCAAGGAGCGGGTCGAGGCGCAATTCCTCAGTGCGCCCGGCGTCACCGGGGTGGACGTCGGTTACAAGGAGGTCGGCGGCCAGCCCACCGACCAGGTTGCGATCCGGGTCCACGTCGCGCAGAAGACCGACAACGTCCCTGACGATCAGCGGGTGCCGGGCGAGATCGAGGGTGCGGTGACGGACGTGCTCGAGCGCCGGTACGAGCCTCAGGTACTCGCGCAGGAGGTAGCCACGGTGGCACCGCTGGCCGACAGCACGCACTACGCCACCCTGGAGGGCGGCATCAGCATGGGCCCGAGCCGGGTGATCAACGGGTCCATCTTCGCCGGCACGCTGGGCGCCATCGTCATCGACAACGCGACGAACCAGCACGCCGCGCTGACCAACTTCCACGTGGCCTGCGTGGACAACACGTTCCACAATGGCGACCGGATGGTCCAGCCCAGCCGGATCGACACCGGGGTGGTACCGGCGGACGAGTTCGGGTCCCTGGTCCGCGAGACGCTCTCGGCCAACGTGGACGGCGCGGTGATCTCCATCGACGCCGGCCGGCCGAACCAGTGCCAGATCGTCGACATCGGGCTGGTCCGCGGGACCGCGGTGGCCACGCTGGGCATGGCGGTGCGCAAGCGCGGCCGGACGACCCTGCTCACCTACGGCACGGTGGACGGGCTGTCCTTCTCCGTGAACATCGACTACGGCGACGGCATCGGGGTCAAGACGCTCACCAACCAGATCAGCATCGCCGCCGACACCACCCGCAACCCGCTGTTCTCCGACCACGGTGACTCCGGGTCGGTGATCGTGAACGACGCCGGCTTCGTCGTCGGGCTGCTGTTCGCCGGCGCCGGGACGAGCACGGTCGCGAACCAGATCGCCGCGGTGCTGTCGGAGCTCAACATCTCGATATGCGTCGGGAAGACGGTCCTCAAGGACATCAAGGACGGTCGCAAGGACCTCATCAAGGACAAGGAACTCCGCAAGGAGCTGATCAAGGAAGTCAAGGAGATACCGCAAGGAGCTCGTGCCCGATAACAAGGTCCTGAAGGACGTGCGCGATCAGGATGGTCACCAAGCCGGCCGGGGACATCATCACCGGGCCCGGGCCGGTGGAAACGCAGCCGGGCGGCCAGGCCGCCCTCGAGCAGCGGCTGGCCGCGGTGGAAAGCATGCTGGGTCAGCTGACCGGCTTCATCGGACCGGAGCTGCGACCCGATCTGACCGGTTCGGCCTACTCCGGTGAGCCCCAGCTCAGCGACGCCGATGTCACGCAGCTACGCGCTGAGCTGCAAAAGCAGGTGGACGACGCGGTCGCGGCGAAGGCCGAGCTCGACGCGCCCTACACGTGATGCTGCTCGTGATATGCGGGCTGGACGACGAAGGCGCGCTGTGGTTCGCGCGCCGGGCGAGGCCAGTCCGGCGCCGACTGCACCATCGTGACCACCGAGGCGCTGTCGTACGCGCGGCGCCTCTCGCACCGGCTCGCCCGCGGTGAGGTGCGTACCGAGTTGCGGTTGGCCGATGGCACCCGGCTGGTGGACAGCGAGATCAGCGGGGTGCTGAACCGGGCCGTCCAGCCACCCGGCGCCGCCTGGCAGCGGGCGGCGCCGGCCGAACGGGACTACGCCACCGTCGAACTGCACGCGTGCACGCTCAGCTGGCTGCACGCGCTGCCGTGCCCGCTACGCAACCGGCCAGAACCGGATTGCCTGGCCGGGCCGTTGCGGCACCCGTTCGTCACGGTCGCCGCCGCGCATGCCGCCGGGCTGCCCTGTCCCGAGATCAGGTTCGACACGGCCGGGCCGCTCGGCCCGGCCGACGCCCTGCTGCTGGCCGCGGCGAGGGCCGCCGGACCGCACGCCCGCCCGGTTCACCTGGCCTGTCTCGACGGCGTGGTGGCCGGCGGCGAGCCGCCGGCGCCAGTGGCGGCCGGGATAAACGCATTCGCGACGCGGCTGGGAGCCGAGGAGGCCCTCCTCGGCGTCGATTTCTTCGCCGGCGACGGCGGCTGGTGGTTCGCTGGCACCTCTCCGCTGCCGGACCTGCGGGCCGGCGGCGAGACGCTCTGTCAGCGGCTGCTGGCCCTGCTGGCGCCCGGCCGCCGGGCGGTGCGGTCATGACCGTCCTGCTGTGGGGAGTGCCCAGCGAGCCGCCGGTGGCCATGGTGGGCCGGCGGCTGGCGGCCCTGGGGGCCGACGTCCTCGTCGCCCGCCCCGGCGGAATCGGGCAGCAGGCGGACATCGCGATCGGCGCCCCGAGCGCCGGGGCGGTGCCCGCGGGCGACCGGCCGGTCACGCTGTCCGGCACGATCCGGGCGGACGGACGCCCGGTCGAGCTGGCCACCATCACCGGCGTCTACCTGCGCCCGGTCGAGCCGGAGCTGGTACCGGAGCTGAGCGGGCGGCCGGAGACGGCACCGGAGCTGATCCACGCCCGCCGGATTCAGGACGCGCTCACCGGATTCACCGAGGCCGCGCCCGCAATCAACG
Source organism: uncultured Actinomycetota bacterium (assembly GCA_963839095.1). Classification (GTDB taxonomy): domain Bacteria; phylum Actinomycetota; class Actinomycetes; order Streptosporangiales; family Streptosporangiaceae; genus Palsa-504. The sequence continues at coordinate 48,242 of CAWIUF010000001.1, forward strand.
GCTGCCGGGTGGCCAACCGGCTGTCGGCGATGGCGTCCAACGGATCGAAGCCGTATCAGGCCCAGGTCATCGCCCGGCACGGATTCTCCACCCCGGACACGCTGATATCCACCGATCCGCAGGAGGTCCTGGACTTCGCGGCCCGCTATAAGCAGGTGGTCTACAAATCCTGCAGCGGCGTCCGGTCGATCGTCACCGCGTTCGACCCGGTCGCCGACCGGGACCGGCTGCAGCGGCTGCGGTGGTGCCCAGTCCAGTTCCAGGAGCGGGTGACCGGTCCCGACGTGCGGGTGCACGTGGTGGGCGGTGAGACCTTCGCGGCCATCGTGGACAGCACCGCGGTGGACTACCGCTACGCGCGAGCCCAGGTGGGTGAGGACGCCCGGCTACGCGCCTACCAGGTTGACGACGGCATCGCGGACCGCTGCGTGACGCTGGCCGCCGCGCTGGACCTGCCGTTCGCCGGGATCGACCTCAAGCTGGCCGCCGACGGGCGGGTGATCTGCTTCGAGGTAAATCCGTCACCCGGGTTCTCCTGGTACGAGTCCGCCGCCGGGCTGCCGATCTCGCAGGCGGTAGCCTCCTGGCTGCTCGGTCGGCCGCTCTTCACCGGGGCGTTACCGAAGCGCAGCGCGGCCTGCGCTGGCCGGCCAGGCCGCGCTGCTGTCCATACTGTGACTCATGCTGACACGCCGGACCTTTCTCCAGCTGATGGCCGCCTCCACCGGAGTGGCGGTCACCGGCTCGGAGTTCCTCGCCCAGACCGCCGCCAGCGCCGGCACGGCGCTGTCACCGCAGGGCTCGAACGGCATCAAGCACGTCGTCGTGCTGATGATGGAGAACCGCTCGTTCGACCACTTCCTCGGCTGGCTGCCCGGCGCCGACGGCCGCCACGACCTGACCTACCGGTCGACGGACGGCAACACCTACCCCAACTACCCGCTGGCGCCCGACTTCCAGGGCTGCGGGTACAGCGACCCCGACCACAGCTGGGAAGGCTTCCTGGTCCAGCGCAACTTCGGCCGGATTGACGGGTTCCTGCAGCGGCCCACCGCGCCCGCGGACAACCCGGGGGTGACGCTGGCGCAGGCCAACACGTTCCCGATCGGCTACTACACCAACCTCACCACGACGGCACCCGCAAGGCGGTCCCCGACCTGCCCGTCATCGGGGCCCTGGCCGAGCACTACACGGTGCTGGACCGGTACTTCTGCTCGTTCGCGGGCGAGACCTTCCCGAACCGCTTCTACCAGCACGCGGCGCGGACCGACCGGGACCACAACTCGTTCACCATCTCGACGCTGCCGACCATCTGGGACCAGCTGTCGCCCATCCCCAACACCCGGGCATCCCCACTGGCGGGTACTTCTTCCGCGACCTGCCCTTCCTGGCGCTGTGGGGCACGAAGTACTTCCCGTTCTGGCATCCGTTCGCGGCCGGCGACACCGACGCCTTGGCATCCCGGTCACCACGCTGTCGTTCCTCGACACCGTGGCCCAGGGGATCCTGCCCAACGTCAGCTTCGTCGACCCGGCCTTCGACACCGAAGGCAACGGCACGTCGGCTGACGACCACCCTCTGGCCGACATCCGGCTCGGGGAACGTTTCATCGCCGACACCTACCACGCCCTGGACAGCGCCGGGTACCTGGACAACACCGTGCTTGATCGTGACCTTCGACGAATGGGGCGGGTTCTACGATCACGTTCTGCCCCCCGGGTCGTCGACGACACCAACCCGGCCAACGTCGATCACACAGGCGACAGCACCATACCGACCGACGGCAGCTGGTCCCCGACTACCGGCAGCTCGGGTTCCGGGTGCCCGCCATCGTGGTGTCCGAGCTGGCCCCCGCCAGGTGGTCACGCCGGGCCGTTCGAGCACACCTCGACCCTGAAGCTGATCGAGTCCACGTTCGGCCTCCAATCGCTCACGGCCCGGGACGCCCACGCCCAGAACCTGGCCGAGGTCCTCGACCAGTACGTGCGGCAACAAGGTCCCGGCCGGCGCCATCCCCACCAGCGCCAGGTGCTCGGCCCGGTCAACGATCCCGCGGCGATCTGCGGCGCGGACAGCGTCCAGTCGGTTTCGCCCGGCCCGGTCCGGAAGGGCAAGCCGCCGGGGGCCCCCGCCGCCGTTCTCGCGGCCGGGATGGCCGACGGGATCTGGGATGGCCGGGTTCGGCAGTCACTACCGCAAGGAGCGGGGCGACGCGGGAAGCAGCTGACGGGCGGGGGCCATCCACGCGGTGGCGGTCGGCGCGAGCGGGAAAAGTCGGGTAGCCCGGGACGGGTCTCAGCCCCGGGCTCCCACAGAATCCGTACGTGGACGGTCTAACGTCATACGGCTCTTGCCGTCCTGGTCATCTGGCGGCCGGTTTGACCCAGGCCCATGCGCGACGTACTGCTTCGTTCGGCCGAGGCCAGCCCGCTACTGGTCACCCCTCAGCGAGCTCGCCCGGTTCGATCAGGCTCTGCCGCCCCTACTGTTCCGGCCGGTCGGACACGACGTGGACCACCAGGTAGATGGTGATGGCCCCGACGAAGCCCGCGACCAGGGCCATCACCGACGGCAGCCCGACTCCCCAGGCGACCCCGGCGATCAGGCAGACGGTGAGCCCCAGGAAAAGCGTGGTCAGCGCCTCGTTCCGGCCTGCCTCGGACGAGGATCCGGCCGGTGGCTCGGCGTCGGCCGTCGGCTCGAAGTCGGTATCGCCGAGCCAGTCGGCGACACCCGCCGGGATGACATCCTCTTCCAGCTTCACCAGCTGGTATCGGAAGACTCCGTCAGTGAGGAGAACTCGGCGACCAGGTCCAACCTGGTGATCTTGCGATACTCGTCCTCGTTCACATCTTGTCCTCAGGGGCGATCTGGACCAGAATCCATGTGGAGATCCGATTGATAGCCATGATACACCTAGCATCAGGGGGCCCGGCAAATCGGTATCGGGGCTGTTCTACTACTGGATACGAGGTTAGCTCAACTTGGACCAGCTTCAGAAGTACGGCTGGCGGCTAGGAGGCAGCCACGATGACTTCAGGCAAGGAGGTATGCGGCAGGCCGCCGTCAGCACACCGACGGGTGATGACGCACGCGACGTTGTATATGTACCCGTCCCGGGTTATACGCACCCATCCCGGTCGGGCGGGCACGGGCGGCGGTCCGGCACTGCCGCGGCAGCTTCCGATCCGCGGGCCCCGCAAGCCGGAGCGCGGTCAGCCGATGCCGCGACCCGAGGGCCGTTGTAACAATCGACGGACCCGACCGCTTTGAAAGTCAATCGTAGAAATTGTATCCAATCTCTACGTAAAGTTAGCTGTGGCTCCTCGGATGACCGTTCAGGCCACCTGATCAGCCGATGCCGCTCGGCCGCACGCAGGAGGAAGGACGTCCGGTGATCAGCAGTTCACGGCGCCGGGATCCAGAAGATGGCTCAGCTACCTTACCTGGGCCGGGCCCACACGACGCACACCGCCCGTCGCCAGCCGGGCCGGGCATGTCGATGCCAGGCCTAGAAAGCGACCTCGGCATGACTCGGCCGTCGCCTGGCACCTCAGCGAGGTCCCCGGTACCGCCGGGAACCTACGGACTGACCCGGAGCGCAGCTCCGTTCACGTTGACGTCAAGACCTTTATCGGGCTGCTGACCGTCCACGGGAGGTTCCGACTGCGGTCCGGCCAGGTCACCATCGCGGCCGACCCGCTCGAGTCGACGACGCAGGTGGTGATCGCCGCGGACAGTTTCTTCTCTGGGAACGCCCTGAGAGACAAGGACGTGATCTCGGGCGAACTGCTTGACGCGTCCACCTATCCGACGATCACGTTCACCAGTACCCGCATCCGGCCGGCGGGCGACGGCTGGGTGGTGTCCGGATCGATCACGGCCCGCGGCACGGCCTCCGACGCGGAAATGCGCGTGCGCGAGGCGCGGACGGACGGCAGTGCCATCCGCTTCCTGGCCACCGCCAGCCGCTGCGGACCGGACCAGGTTCGGGCTGACCACAGAGGAAGGGCCTCGTCGGCCAGACCGTGAGACAGTTGCCGAGTGGCGAGGCGGTTGGCCTACCCGTCTGAGCGTGGCCGCCCGCGCTGCTCTGCACGCGAAATCACGGCACAAGGGATTACCGCTGGCGGGCGACCGTAAAGCTGGTGTCTGACAGCCGCCTGGTTTGAGGCCCGCCCTCACCCGGTCCAGGAATACACACCAGGCGGCAGCCGGCAGCATGGCGGATCAGCTCTGTTCTTAGAATCCCTCACAAAAACGGAGTGCCCATCGACCGCCACTTCGACGCATTCGTTAGGGCGTGGAAGGTGCTTTTTCGCCAGACGAGAGTAACGGGCCGACCCATTCCGCCATCAACTGTCTCCGCCAGCCAGGAAGGAACGTGCCGCCGCGGCCCGGGTCACACCCGGGGACTCGCTCCTTTGTTCCGCGACCCCAGCAGATTTTGGGTAACCGGGCGTGAGCTTGCGGACGACTGAAACCACCATGCGCATAAAGCCGCGGCCCCTCCCCCTTGCCTAGCCGAAGGTCCTTTCGCCTGGAGTGTAAGCCGGAAAGCCCCTATCTGCCTATAGGGGTTGCCTGGTGCCTGAGGCAACCCCTTGACAGGCCGACGTTCGCCGGTTCCCGCCTGGTTCGGCTAGCCGTGTCCGCGCTAGTGCGATTGACCAGCCTGACCAGCGCGGGGCATGCACGCAATCCTCGGCCGCGAAGCTACCCAGCCGTCAATTGAAATCCAGGGCTTCGCTGATGACAGCCAGCGAAGCATCGGCTCAAGAGCGATCTTCAGCAGGCTGTCGAAGCCATCCTGGTAGGTGGCGAGTTCGTCCGCGAGGTGCTCGGAGTCGGGCGCTACGCGGACCGATTGCCTCCCGCTGGCCGATCAGCAGGTCTCCCCAGCAGACCTCAAGGTACAGCACGTCATCCAGGTAGCTACCGAAACCAAGCAGCACGAACGAGCCCTTCAAGCCGAAGTGTATGCCCTTCGTATAAGGGAACGATGCGGATAGTCACTGAAGGTTTTTGGGCAACGTTGCGCAGATGCTCAAGCTGATCATGCTTCACATCAGCCGCTTCCTCGCCTATTGGCCGACGGATTATAGTCTCATCGAGAATATAGATCTGGCTGGGCGCCCTTTAATATTCTTTTCTGCCGCTCGAGCCGCAGCGCTACGCTCTGCTCGACATCCTTCTGATCCGTGTTATAGGCAGCCATCAACGCCCGCATATAGGACTCGGTCTGGAGCAGGCCGGGAATTGCTAGGCCCTGGCACATGCGTATCGAGGACGCCCCGTCTTCCCACCCGAGATACGCCGCGAAGGCCTTATCCTCACCGTTGTAGAACTTCGTCCACCACTCCGGTAGCCGCGCGTCCCTGGCCCACGCCACCAGCTCGTCGATCCGGTCCTGTTTGTCGACGCCGTAATAACGCAGAAGCCCCTCGAGATCGCTCTTCAAATGGGCGAGTTACCGTTCTCGATCCGGGTGAACTTCGAGACGCTCCACTCGCGCGCTTCGCTACTTGCTCCTGCGTCTCCCCCTTATCCATCCTCAGGCGCTTCAACTCCTGTATGAGGCGCTGGCGCTGGACGGCGGGCCCGGGCCCCCTCTGAACTCATCTGACTCACTTCCGTGGTTAGCCAGCAAGGATCCCCCGTCCCCCCGAAGCCATGACTACCTGGCAGGCCCCCCCGACCTGCGCAAAGTAGCTCCAGGAGCCGTCCTCACTCAGAGTCAATCTTAGCTCGTCGGAGCACCCGTGGCTCTACCCAGCAAGCTGGAAGCTATCATAAAACGCATGTGCAGACAGACAGTTGCACAGAAGCCTTACAGCGAATGTGCAGCTACCCTGATGCCATAGGGAGGACTGAGAGACGGAGAAGCGGCAGCGAAACCCTAGACCGAGGGCGGGCTAGGCAGCGATCAACATGCCAGCCGACGCGCCAAGGACAGACTCAACACCGTAGTCAGCAGAAGATTCCGACGGTAGACCACCCACCCAGGCAAACCGAATCCGAAGCCGGGACCAGGCCGATCCGACCCGCGGCGCCCGCACGCGGTCGTCCGCGATACCTCGTCATTCGCCAGGGACTCCGGCCCTTGGCGCATGACACGAATTACGGCTGAAACTGAGGAAATTCGTCGCCGTGAAGAGTAGTCCGCACGATCGGCTCCCAGTCTCCGCGGAGCCACCGGGTACAGGGTTAACGCCGACCTGATGGGCAGGCCGGCTCTGGACGTGCTGAATATGAAGCAACTCGCCGACATCGCGCCCACCGGCCTAGAACATCTTCACAAGCTGAAGGTCGGCGTCCTTCGTTTCGCGGATGTAGATGTCCCCGCCCTTCGACTCGACCTCCTCCAGGAAGGCATACACCTGGACGGCCCGGTTGATGGCGTCGGTCTTGCTGTCGCCGGTGAGCTCCACCACCCGCTGGAGTGCCCGCGATGCCCGGGCCACCAGGTTGACGGTAACTCGCTCGAGCGGGCCACCGCCGCCATGCCCGCGGTCGCCTGGAGGGCCGTGGCGCCGGACACCCTCTCGGCGCTCCTCGGCGGTACCGGTCACTGCGCTCCTGGCCATTTCTGTCTCCTGTTCCTGAATTTCGGACGGGTACCTGCTGGTCCGCGGCTAAGACCGGCCGAGCAGATGGCATCCCCCGCGGCTGTCCACATCCGGGAAGAGGTTCCTACGATCGGCGGCGCTTCGGGGAGCGCCCCGCGATCTCGCGGGCGGTCACCAGCCAAGGCCCAGGCAGCGGCTGTACCGGCCGCCGCCGCAGCTGGGCCGGATACGGGGAACGCGACCATGCCCCCGGACGTCCCGGCCGTGAGCCCTAGCACTCGGGCTAGCGCCAAGCGTCCATGACTGCCCGGATTCAGGATCACGGCCATCCCCTCGGCGACCAGTCAGGCATCCGCCTGCTAGTCCGTATGCGTAAAGTATGGCGATCAGCTTGTCTTCAGTCAAATCAGCACTTGACATTGAGTCATATTAGCTGCATAAAGGCATTGTGATGACAGTACCTTGGTCATACTTCTCACTGATCGATACTTCACAGCGTGAAGCATCCCCACTCAGGGCGGTGATGTGAGATCTCCGAAGGGGCGGCTCACTGATTGCGCTAACTTGAAGCAACGTTCAGCTCATGGCGTAGCCATATGGCACCGGGTGCAGTGCGGCCAGCTGGAGTGCGGCCGAGCGCAGCCGGTTGCACGCCAATCGTTGCGGGCTCGCGCTGACTAGTCAGGTATCGCGGCGGCGCTGGCGCAAGGTGACAGCGGAAAGCAGCGCGGCGCCTGCGAGCAGCGCGGCCGACAGGTACAGCGCGTCGTGCAGTGCGCTGGTGAAGGCCGCGTACCCGGCCCGGACGATCTGGTCCAGCGGGCTGTTCCCGGTCGGGCTGCCATGGCCGAGGGACACCGAACCCGTCTCTATCACCTGGAGCACGTATTGCTGAAGCGCGGCCGAGGCGCCCAGATGCGTCATGCGGCTGACCAACCCCGACCGCAGCTCGGCATTGACGACGGCGCCGAGGATGGCGATGCCGGTGACCGCGCCGAACTCCCGGCTGGTATTCGTGGCCGAGCGGCCATCCCCGACCGGTCGGCGGGTACCGCGCCGAGCACTGACGAGGTGACCGGCACGACGCAGGTGCCGATGCCGACGCCGGCCAGTCCCAGCGCCGCGGTGAGCGGCAGGTAGGCCGGGTTCGGGTTGATCACCACGTTGGTCAGCAGCAGGCCGCCGCGAACAGCAGGCAGCCGGCGACCAGCAGCCAGCGGGCGCCGACCACGGTTGTCCACCGGCCTGCCAGCAGTGCCGCGATGATCATCAGTCACGGTCATCGGCAGGAACAGGCCCGCGATGCGGTACGCGGAGTCAGCCGGCAATCACGCCCAGGTAAAGCGCGGTGAAGAAGAAGATCGCGAACGTGGCGAAGTACGTGCAGTACGCGACCACGTTGGGGGTAGTGAACCGGGGGACCCGCAGGTAGCTCAGGTCAAGCAGCGGGAACGGGGCTCGGCGCTCCCACAGCACGAAGGCCGCACCGGCGGCCAGGGACACCGCGAACAGCGCCAGCACGCTGGGCGCGGTGTAGCCGGCGCTCTCGCCGTTGATGATGCCGAAGATCAGGGCGGCGAGCGCGCCAGCCGCCGAGCACGGTGCCTGGCACATCGACCCGGCCCGCTCGCGGGTCGGCGCTCTCGGGCAGGACCATGGCCGCTACGGTCAGCGCGGCCAGGCCGAACGTCACGTCGAACCAGAAAATCCCCCGCCAGCTCCACACCCCGACCAGCGCCCCGCCCAGGACCGGGCCGAGCGCGAGCGAGAACCCCGATACCGCGGCCCAGACCCCGAGCGCGCGGTTGCGGCTGCGTTCATCTGGATACAGCTGCCGGATCATCGACAACGTGCCGGGTTCGCTCGCCGCCGCCCCCAGCCCCATGACCGACCGTGCCGCGATCAGGATCCCGATGCTGGGAGCGACCGCGGCCAGCGCGGCGCCGGCGCAGTAGACGCCCGCTCCGGCCAGCATGACCTTCTTGCGGCCGAACTTGTCGCCCAGCATCCCGAAGGCCAGCATGAAGCTGGCGAACGTCAGGGCATATGACCCGACCACCCACTGCAGCGCGGAGACGCCGCCGTGCAGGTCCGACTGAATGCTGGCCAGCGCGACGCTGACGACCGTGTTGTCGAGGAAGGTCAGGAACAGCACCGTGCACAGGGAGGCGAGGGCCAGGGGGCGGCGCCGCGGCGCAGCATGCCGCCGCGGCGCGGGTGAGCGTGTCGGCCACCCGCTAGCTCCGGCAGGCAGCGGGCAGCTGGGGGCTCCCCTTGGGGTACTCCAGGTAGGCCAGCCCGCAGAAGCTCGCGATGGCCACCTTCCAGACGCCGTCCAGGTAGACCGCGGTGCCCACCTGGTTCTTCAGCAACGGCGTGCCGAGCAGCAGGACCTCGTAATGCACCGTGGCCTGCGACGGTGACGTAATCATCACCGAGCTGACCGTCGCGGTCGACCCAGCCGCGGCCTGCCCCGAACGACGTCTTGGCCTGGGCCTCGACAAACGCGGCCACCTGCGACCCGTCCTGCACCAGGGCGAGCCGGCGCGGGAGCGGCGCCTTGCCGTTGAAGACCGTCTTCCAGTTAGCCGTGATCGCGGCCACGGCCGCCGGGCCGCTGGCTCGGTTCGGCCGCCGTGGTCGCGCTCGCGGTCGGTTTCGGGCTGGCCGGTTGTGGCCGCCGCCACCGCCGCAGGCGGCCAGGATCAGGCATCCCGCCGCCGCCAGCGCGGCCGATGCCTGACGCAGCCCCGGCCAGTGCAGGCTACGCATGGTCGCAGTGTGCCACAAAACTCCGCCGGTGGACCGGTACCGGCAGCTAACGGATTCGTCTCGCTGGGCCCAGCACGGGCACAGCGAGGATCGCGGTGGTGAAGTCGGCGGCGATCGACGCGTAGCCGGTGTCGTCGGGGTGGAAATGATCCGGGGCGCGGGCGCCCGGCGTGAAATGCAGCGGCACCGCCACGACGGCACCGGCGGCTTCGGCCTCGTGCACGATCCGGTTGACCTCGGCCTGGACCCCGCGTGTGCGGGGTACGGTCGCGACCAGCGCTCCGGCCGGAAGCGCGGACAGCAGCGCCCGGTAGCGCTCGGGCAGCCGCGCCCGCAGGTCGCGCTTGATGATGTCGTTGCTCCCGATCAGCACGGTGACCAGGTCGGGGGCCGCGGCCAGCCCGGCCAGCGCCGGGAGCTGCCGGTCCAGCACGTCAGCGACGCGCGCACCGCTGAACGACAGGTTCACGATCCGGTAGCGCAGGCCCTGGTCGGCGAGGGCATGCCAGGTCCGCAGCACCCAGCTGTGCTCGATCGAGCTCGCGCCGACACCCTGGGAGAGCGAGTCGCCGAGCACCACCCACAGCGGGTCGGCCGAGGCGAGGGCCTCCAGGTTGCGCTCGTGCCAGCCTTGCGCGTACGGCTTGATCTCGTCCTCGACCAGGCCGACGCCGGGCAGCAGCCGACGGGCCAGGCGCAGCAGCCAGCCCGGGGACCGGTCGTTGAGGTTCGAGTACTCGAAAGTCATCTAGGTGCCCTTCCGGCCCGGGGCCTGCCGCACGGTGTCCATCGCCTGGGCGATCAGGTCGTCAGATGGGATCTCGGGGCCGGGATGACCGGTCAGGCCGCCGAGGATGTTGCGGGCGAACAGGCGGGCGATGTCCTCCACGGACTGCGGGCCGTCCGGCCGGTACCAGGTCCAGGCGTAGTTGCACATGCCGAACACCTGCAGCGCCGACATCTTCGGGTCGGCGGTGGCGAACACTCCCCCGTCAACCCCGTCGCGGATGATCTCGCTGACGATCGCCATGTAGCGCGCCCGCTGCTCGCGGACGTAACCGGTGAGGTCGCCGTCGAAGTAGCGGACCAGCTCGCGCAGGCAGGCCAGGCTGGCGGCGCGGTCGTCGCGGTGCGCGGCGAGCAGGGCGTAGATCATCGCGACGAGCCGGCTCACCGGGTCCTTGAGCTGGGCCAGGACGTAGTCCGCCTCGGCGAAGCGGCGGGTGAAGTAGGCGACGTGCAGCTCCCTGAGCAGGGTTTCCTTGCTGCCGAAGTGGTGGACGATGGTGCCCTTGCTCAGGTCCAGCTCGGTGGCGATGTCGGCCAGGCTGGTGTCGGCGTACCCGCGGTCGGCGACATGCTCGGCGAAGACGCGCAGGATGGCGTCGCGCGAACTGGCCCGCGGACTACGTGCTGGCATCAGGCCACTCTAGCAGCTTGCTGACCGTACGTGCGGTCAGTTATAGTCGCGAGATGAGCCATGCGGAGTCGCACCGGGCGCTGGTGGCGGACCTGAACGAGAAGCTGGCCGCGGTGCGGCTGGGCGGGCCCGAGCGGTCCCGGGCACGGCACGTGGCGCGGGGCAAGCTGCTGCCGCGGGACCGGGTGGACTCGCTGGTGGATCCGTCCTCGCCGTTTCTCGAGCTGTCGCCGCTGGCGGCGCACGGCCTGTACGGCGGGGACGCCCCGGGCGCCGGGATCATCACCGGGGTCGGCCGGATCAGCGGCCGCGAGTGCGTGATCGTGGCCAACGACGCGACGGTCAAGGGCGGCACCTACTACCCGATGACGGTCAAGAAGCACCTGCGGGCCCAGGAAGTGGCCCTGCACAACCGGCTGCCGTGCGTGTACCTGGTCGACTCGGGCGGCGCGTACCTGCCCGCTCAGGACGAGGTCTTCCCCGACCGCGAGCACTTCGGCCGCATCTTCTACAACCAGGCCACCATGTCCGGCCTGGGCATCCCGCAGATCGCCGCGGTGCTCGGGTCGTGCACCGCGGGCGGCGCGTACGTGCCCGCCATGAGCGACGAGGCGGTGATCGTCCGCAACCAGGGGACGATCTTCCTGGGCGGTCCCCCGCTGGTCAAGGCGGCCACCGGCGAGGTCGTCACGGCTGAGGAACTCGGCGGCGGCGACCTGCATTCGCGGATCTCCGGGGTCACCGACCACCTGGCCGACAGCGACGCGCACGCGCTGCGCATCGTCCGCAACATCGTCGCCACGCTCGGGCCGCGCGCCCCCCGGCCGTGGGAGGTCTGCCCGACCGAGGAACCGCTGGCCGACCCGGACGAGCTCTACGACGTCGTGCCCACCGACTCGCGGACTCCCTATGACGTGCGCGAGGTGATCAGCCGGATCACCGACGGGTCGCGGCTGCACGAGTTCAAGGCGGAGTACGGCACCACGCTGGTCACCGGGTTCGCCCGCATCCACGGCCACCCGGTCGGGATCGTCGCGAACAACGGGATCCTGTTCTCCGAGTCCGCGCTCAAGGGCGCGCACTTCATCGAGCTGTGCGACCAGCGCGGTATCCCGCTGGTGTTCCTGCAGAACATCTCGGGCTTCATGGTCGGCCGGGAGTACGAGGCAGGCGGCATCGCCAAGAACGGCGCCAAGATGGTGACCGCGGTGGCCTCGACCCGGGTGCCGAAGCTGACCGTGATCATCGGCGGGTCGTTCGGCGCGGGGAACTACTCGATGTGCGGCCGGGCCTACTCCCCCCGGTTCCTGTTCATGTGGCCGAACGCCCGGATCTCGGTGATGGGCGGCGAGCAGGCGGCCACCGTGCTGGGCACGGTCGGCTCCGGCGCCGACCCGGACGCGATCCGGGCCCAGTACGAGACCCAGGGCCACCCGTACTACTCGACCGCCCGGCTGTGGGACGACGGCGTGATCGATCCCCGGGACACCCGGACGGTGCTGGGGCTGGCCCTGTCGGCCGCGGCCAACGCCCCGCTGGGTGATCCGGCCTTCGGCGTCTTCCGGATGTGAGGGCAAGCATGTTCGATACCGTGCTCGTGGCCAACCGGGGCGAGATCGCCTGCCGGGTGATCCGGACCCTGCGGCGGCTCGGCATCAGGTCCGTGGCCGTGTACACCGACCCGGACGCGGGCGCGCCGCACGTGGCCCTGGCCGATATGGCTATACACCTGGGCCCGGCCCCGGCCTACCTGTCGGTTTCCGCCGTGGTCGACGCCGCCCGGCGGGCCGGGGCGCAGGCTATCCATCCGGGCTACGGCTTCCTGTCGGAGAACACCGCGTTCGCGGCCGCCTGCGCGGCGGCCGGGATCGCCTTCGTCGGGCCGCCGGCCGCGGCCATCGAGGCGATGGGCGACAAGATCCGGGCCAAGCAGACCGTGGCCAAGGCGGGCGTGCCGGTGGTGCCCGGCTCGTCCGGGTCCGGCCTGGACGACGAGGCGCTGGCCCGGGCCGTGGCCGGGATCGGCTATCCGGTGCTGCTCAAGCCGAGCGCGGGCGGCGGCGGCAAGGGCATGCGCGAGGTGCACCGGGCCGCGGACCTGGCCGACGCGATCAGCTCGGCCCGGCGCGAGGCGCGGGGCAGCTTCGGCGACGACACGCTGCTGGTCGAGCGGCTGGTGACCGACCCCCGGCACATCGAGATCCAGGTCCTGGCGGACGCGCACGGGAACGTGATCCACCTGGGCGAGCGCGAGTGCTCGCTGCAGCGGCGGCACCAGAAGATCATCGAGGAGGCGCCGTCGCCGCTGCTGGACGACGCTCAGCGCGACGCGATGGGCGCCGCCGCGGCCGAGGCGGCCCGCGCGGTCGGCTACACCGGGGCCGGGACGGTCGAGTTCATCGTGAGCGGCGACCGGCCGGACGAGTTCTTCTTCATGGAGATGAACACGCGGCTCCAGGTGGAGCACCCGGTCACCGAGGAGATCTTCGGCCTGGACCTGGTGGAGCTGCAGCTGCGGGTGGCGGCCGGGGATCGGGAGCCGTGGCCGGCCCGGCGGCAGGCGAGCGGCCACGCGATCGAGGCCCGGATCTACGCCGAGGACCCGGCGGCGGGCTTCCTGCCCACTGGCGGCCGGGTGCTGGCGCTGAGCTGGCCGGATGGGGTGCGGGTCGACGCCGGGATCGCCGCGGGCAGCGTGGTCGGCAGCGACTACGACCCCATGCTGGCCAAGGTGATCGCGCACGGACCGGACCGGGCCACGGCGCTGGCCCGGCTCGACGCCGCGCTCAGCGAAGTGGTCGTGCTGGGCGTGGGCACCAACACCGGGTTCCTGCGCGCCCTGCTCGCCGACCCCGACGTGCGGGCCGGGCGGCTGGACACCGGACTGGTCGGACGGCGCCTGGACGACCTGGTCCACAGCGAACTGCCCGCCGACGTGCTGCCCGCCGCGGCCGGCCTGGCGCTGGCCGCGCTGGAACCGTCCGGCGACGTCACCGACCCGTTCGACATCCCGGGCGGCTGGCGGATCGGCGAGCCCGCCTGGACCACCTGGCAGATGACCGTCACCGGCACAACCCTGAAAAACGATGGACCGAACGAGGTACGCGCGCGCGGCCGTGCCGCCGACGCGCTGATCGCGGCCGCAGACGCGGACCCGGTCCGGGTGCGCGTCGCTCCCCCGGTCCCGGGATCCGGCGGACGGGTGCCGGTGACCGTGGACGGGATCACCCGCGACTACGCGGTCGCCCGGGATTACGCAGGCGCCCGGGACGCGGCCACGCTGTGGCTCGGCCGGGACGGCCAGGCCTGGGCGGTCCGGGAACAGGCGCCGCTGGAAGCCGCGGCCGCGGCGGCCGCCGGGTCGGGCGGGCCGGTGGTCTCGCCGATGCCCGGCACGGTGACCGTGGTCGAGGTGACCGAAGGCCAGTCCGTGACGGCCGGGCAGCGGCTGTTCGTGGTCGAGGCGATGAAGATGGAACATGTCCTGGCCGCTCCGGTCGACGGCATCGTGCGCGACCTGCGCGCCAAGCCGGGCGCGACCGTGGCCAAGGACGCCGTACTGGCGGTGGTCGAACCCGCCGAACGACAGGAGCAAGAGTGATGGACCTGACGCTGACCGACGAGCAGGAGGCGCTGCGCGCCACCGTCGAGGAGTTCGCCCGCAAGGAGGTCGCCCCGGTCATCGGCGAGCTCTACGAGCGCGGCGAGTTCCCCTACCAGATCGTGGCCAAGATGGGCGCGATGGGCCTGTTCGGCCTGCCGATATCCGAGGAGTACGGCGGCATGGGCGGCGACTACTTCGCCCTGTGCCTGGCGCTGGAGGAACTGGCCCGGGTCGACTCCTCGGTGGCCATCACGCTGGAGGCCGGGGTCTCGCTCGGCGCCATGCCCATCTACCGGTTCGGCACCGAGGCGCAGAAGCGGCGATGGCTCCCGGCTCTGGCGGCGGGGGAGAAACTGGGCGCGTTCGGCCTGACTGAGCCCGGGGGCGGCTCGGACGCCGGCGCTACCCGGACGACGGCCCGCCTGGACGGCGAGGAGTGGGTGATCAACGGGTCGAAGGCGTTCATCACCAACTCCGGCACCGACATCACCGCCCTGATCACGGTGACCGCGCTGACCGGCGAGAAGCAGATCTCCTCGATCATCGTCCCGGCGGGCACGCCGGGCCTGACCGTGGCGCCGAAGTACTCCAAGGTCGGCTGGAGCGCCTCGGACACCCGCGAGCTGTCCTTCGACGACGTGCGGGTGCCCGCGGAGAACCTGGTCGGCGAGCGCGGCCGCGGCTACGCGCAGTTCCTGTCGATCCTGGACGAGGGCCGCATCGCGATCGCCGCGCTGGCCACCGGGCTGGCCCAGGGCTGCGTGGACGAGTCGCTGCGGTACGCGCACGAGCGGGAGGCGTTCGGCCACCCGATCGGGCACTACCAGGCCATCCAGTTCACCATCGCCGACATGGAGGCCCGCGCGCACACCTCGCGGCTGGCCTACTACGCCGCGGCGGCCAAGATGCTGCGCGGCGAGCCGTTCAAGAAGGAAGCGGCCATCGCCAAGCTGGTGTCGTCCAACGCGGCCATGGACAACGCCCGCGCGGCCACCCAGGTGTTCGGCGGCTACGGGTTCATGAACGAGTACGCGGTCGGGCGGTTCTACCGGGACGCGAAGATCCTCGAGATCGGCGAGGGCACCAGCGAGGTCCAGCGGATGCTCATCGCGCGGCAACTGGGGCTGTAGGCCCTTCCCTCAGCGTCGCCTTCGCCGGGCGTGGCGTCGCATCGCATCGACCTTGGCGGCGAAGGCGATCGGCGCCAAGATGGGCGTGCCGCGCCATGGTGACATCGACAGCAGATCCGTGTCGTTGGACACGATGAGCATGGCTCCTACCTCTGCGGCGAGGTCCAGGATCATGTTGTCCTCGTGATCGGGGCAATCGTGCACCGTACGGGGCACATCGGCCAGCAGCCCTCCCCCGCTGTGCTCTGCCGCCTCCGACAGGATCGTCAGATAGGCATCGGCGTGCTGAGGCTCCCACTTGAACAGGTCCACCAAGACCCGTTCGGCGTTGCCGAGGATGTGAGGGGACAGCCACAGGGCGAACTCGGCGGCGTCAACGATGATCCCAACGCAGTCGGCGCTGGGGTTACCCGAGGTGGGAGGCGGGGACGGCCAGGAGCGGAACGGGCTGTTGCCGGCGGCGACAGCCGTCACCAGCACGTTGACGTCATAGACGACGGCGGTAGGAACCGGCTCGACGGGACTCATTGCCCGTCCCGCCCGGCACTGCCCTTCAGGAACTCCTGCACCCGCGCGGGCACGTCCGTGGCTTCCACGCCGAGCTCCGCGGTCCGTTGCTGGCCGTAGGCCTGCAGGTCACGTAGCTGGTCGGCCAACATGACCGACCTCATGACCCGGAGGGTGGCGCGCAGGTAGGCGGACCGGTTGCCGTCGCCGAAATACGCAACGAGCTCGTCCAGGAGCGGGCGGTCTTCAGGCTGGACAGCAAAGCCAAGAGTCTGAGCACTCATACCGCCAAGTGTAACGCGTTGCTTATAATAAGCAATTTCTCGCATATGCGAAGCCGACGGATCTGGGTCTACCGATGAACTTGAGATGCTGTGCCGGTCTACCTGTCGACACCACCTGACTGGAAGGGACCACCGCGATGGCAAAGGTCATCTCTACGCTGTTCATCTCGGCCGACGGCGTGGCCGAGATCGACCCCGACTGGCACTTCCCGTACTTCGACGAGAACATGGGCCGCGCCGTCGGCGAGGACTACGACACCGCGGACGTGCTGCTGATCGGCCGCGAGACCTACGACAGCTTCGCCGGAGCGTGGCCTGGCCGCGAGGCGGCGGGCGGGGACGACGCGCCGTTCGCCAAGCAGCTCGGCGACGTGCGCAAGGTGGTCGTCTCGCGCCAGCCACTGGAGTTCACCTGGCGCAACTCCGAGCTGGTCAAGGGCGATCTCGTGGAGGCCGTCACCGCGCTGAAGTCCGACGCCGGCGATCAAGGGCATCCTCATCCCCGGTTCGATCTCGGTGGTGCAGCAGCTGCTCGCCGCGGGGCTGGTCGATGAGCTGCGCCTGCTGGTGCACCCGGTGGCGGCGCGCAAGGGCCGCAGGCTGTTCGACGACGGCGACGCGCCGTACCACCTGAAGGTGACGGCGACGGAGGCGTTCCCGACCGGCGTGATCCGCGTGATCTACGCACCGGCCGGGGCACCCGCCAAGGCTGGCTACGACGAGATCAAGGACAAGGCACCCGGCGGGAACTAGGGAGCGAGAACAGCAAGCGCGGCTTCGGCGCATTCGTCGTCTTGCCCGGGCATCATTCCGCCGCTTACCGCCAGCGCACCGAGGACGGTGTCCCCCCGCAGGATGAGCGCCGCGCCGGCGCCCGCCAGGATGGGCACCCGCACGGCCCGGTCCAGCTGGGCGAAGAAGCCAGGCGAGGCCTCCTGCAGCTGGCGCAGTGCGGCGCCGTCGCGGCGGAAGAGGGCGACGCTGGCCGCCTTGGTCTCGGCGATCCGGGCTGAGAGCGGCGCGGCGCCGTTCATGCGGCCGAGGGCCTGCAGGTGGCCGCCTTCGTCGACGACCGCGAGCGTGACCAGTGCACCTATCTTGGCGGCGCGCTCGTGTGCGCCGGCGATGACTGTCTGAGCTTCTTGGAGCGTGAGCGGCATTGCGATCCCCTGAGTTAAGTGGACAACTGTCCTTGCATGAACGAGCGTATTGTTAGAGACAGCCGCAGCGCAAGTACGCGAAGCTAAAATGATCGGGCGATGGACGACACCACCTCGGCAGGTCTTTCTGCTGGCCCTCGCCGCCCTAACGCGCGCGGGCAGGGGGAGCGGCTGCGGGAGGAGATCATTTCCGCCGCCGTGCAGATGCTCGGCGACCTGGCCGACGACGAGGCCTTGTCGCTGCGCGCGGTCGCACGGGCGGTGTCGATATCCCCCACCTCGGTTTACCTGTACTTTCCGGACCGTGACGCGCTCGTCGCGGCGGCCATGGAACGCTGCCATGCGGAGATGCTCCAGGCTGCGGATGAGGCCGAGGCCGCCCAGCAGGACCCCGCTCTCGGCTTGCGCGCACGGATCCTGGCGCAGGCGGCCTGGGTGCAGGAGCATCGCGGCGTCTACAAGGTGATGCACGAGAGCAAGGTCGGCATGCCCTTCAAGGAGGCCGCGTTCACGCGCACGACGGCCGCGGTGCAGCGCTGCATGGACGCTGGGGTGGCCTCGCCAGGGGACGCCGCCACCGTCGCACTCGATCTCCGGACGGCCGTCATCGGCATGCTGTCGCTGCGGATCAATGAGCCTGACCTGCCCTGGCCGCCCTTCCCCGAGCAAGCCGACCGATTCCTCGCCAAGCTCGTCGGACTCGCGCCGCGGGCCGGGGAGGATCCCGTGGGGAGGACGCATTAGGCGTGGCAACGACGATCGTGAACGCGAAGGTATTCGACGGGACGAAGTCGCAGGACTGGACGTCGGTCCGGTTCGCTGACGGCCTGATCACCGAGTGCTCGGCCGCCTCGGCCGCCCGGGAAGGCGACGAGGTGATCGACGCGGGCGGCGGGACGGTGCTTCCCGGCCTGATCGACGCGCACGTGCACCTCGTTCCCGGCGCCCTCGCGCAATCGCTGACCTTCGGCGTGACCACCGTTCTCGACATGTTCAGCAAACCTGACCTGGTGGCCAGCGCTAAGGAACAGGCCGGCTCCCGTCTGGACGTGGCCGACGTGCGTTCGGCGGGTATCGGCGCCACCGCGCCCGGCGGGCACCCGTCGATGATGTACGCCCCGTTCCCGACGTTGACCGCCGCTGACCAGGCCGGGCAGTTCGTCGCGGAGCGGATCGCGGAGGGCTCGGACTACCTGAAGATCATCTCCGGCATCAGGGGGCTATGGCCGTCGCTGGACTCCGAGACCATCAAGGCACTGGTCACGGCCGCGCACGCCCGCGGCCTGCTCGCCGTCGCTCACGTGAGCTCGGTGGCCGGTGTCGAGGAGGTCGTGTCCGCCGGTGTCGACGTGGTGGCCCACGTCCCCGCGGACGCCGAGCTGGACAAGGCCCTGACCGGGCGCATGGCCGAAGCCGGAATCGTGGTCGGTCCGACGCTGGCCACCATCGAGAACACCCTCGGCGAACCGGGTGGCGCGGCGGTGGCCGGGGACCCGCGGCTCGCTGAAGCGCTCGGCGACGGCTGGGCACGCCGGCTGACTTCGGCTGCCCCGGGATGGCCTGGCCGGCAGATGCCGCCCTACTCCCGGGCCGAGGGCAACGTGCGGCGACTGGCCGATGCCGGGGTCACCCTGCTGGCGGGCACGGATGCCCCGAACCCAGGGACCGTGTTCGGGGCAAGCCTGCACCGGGAACTCGAACTCCTCGTCCGATGCGGCATCAGCCCGGCGCGGGCCCTGGCGGCGGCCACGGCTGAACCGGCACGCGTGTTCGGCCTCGCCGACCGGGGACGGGTCGCGGCCGGGCAGCGCGCGGACCTGGTCCTGGTGTCCGGTGACCCGCTGGCGGACATCACCGCGACGCGCGCGATTGAGCGGATATGGCGCGGGGGCACAGCTTGCGATCGGCGTGCCTTCGTCGCGAGCGCGGCCGAAACTGAGCAGCTTGACGCTTTCGACGCCCAGCTCGCCAAGGTCGTGGCAGCCGTGCGCGAACGCCGGTCTAACTGATCCGAGGAAGGCTCCACTGCACGCGGGTCCCGTCAGGGGATGCTGAACCATTCGCCGTCCGGGCTGGTGCCGAGGCGGACGAGGGTGGACTCGTCGATCAGCCAGTCGGTCACTGCCAGGCCCGGGACACCACGTCCGGGTCAGCCAGGTCGCTGAAGGTTCCGGCGAACCAGGTCAGGTCCCTGGTGCTGACGGAGGAGCCGGAGATGGCCGCGTCCTGGGCGAGCCTGCGCCGGACGTACTCGTTACGTGACAGGCCGAGGCGGCGGGCACGGGCTTCGAGAACCGCGATGACGTCGTCGGGCACGTCGCGAATCAGCAGGTCTGTCATCCGGGCCTCCCAGGTGATATCTCATGATGTCGCCTCAGCTACCGGCCTCGGCACCCCTAACGGCCAGGCCTTCATCACCGCCTTGCGCGCCTTCCCGTAGCCAGCGGGTTGTCTAAGGTTCCCGGATGAGTTCGTTGAGCATCTTTCTCATGAGGGCCGGGTCCCCGCGCATGATCGCGGCGGATGCCGCGATGTTGCGGTCGGCGTCGAGGTGCTGCCAGTCGAGGATGAAGCCGGCATCGCTGGCGAGCTGCTCGAAGAAAGTGCGCTGGGCCCGGCCGTTGCCCTCGCGGAACGGGTGGACGGCGTTGACCTCACCAAGGTAGTAGGCCAGCCGCTCGGTGAACACGTCCCGGGGAAGGCCGCGCAGGAGGTTCTCGCCGTGCAGCGCACGGAAGATCTCCGCCGCCGAGGACTCGATGTACTGCGGCAGGCAAAACCAGCTCTCCTTCGCGATGGCGACGGTCCGCAGCAACCCGGCCCAGTCGTAGATGTCACCGAAGACCCTGCGGTGAACCGCGCAGAGGTGCCTGAGGTCGTAGCTGGGCCTGACCGGTGCTTCCTTCAGGGCGATCAGCGCGGCATGGGTAATCTCCCGCTCCGCGGCCTCCAGCTCTGCGGTCGCGGTCAGCCCGAGCCTGTTGCGGAGGACTCCCGTCACCGGGTCGGCGTACGGGTCCTCGGGCACCTACGGCCGCCGGTACCGGGCAACGGTCCTGCGGTACAGCTCCGCGGCGCTGATCTCCCCGTCCACGTACGCCGACACCTCCCGGTCATGCTCAGGGCTGAAGGCTCCCGGCAGCTCCACCTGTACCGACTGTGCGGCCGAAAGGGCGTCGTCCAGACGGGCCCGCTGCCGGGCTAGCGCCTCGTACCGCTCGTAGGCCTCATACGGTATGAGGATCGCCTCTGGCTTGCGGTGCGACCCGAAGGCGACGGGCTCGGCCGCCGCGCCCTCGCGCCGGAACCGGGCCAGGATGCCCGACAGCCGCGCCCTTACCTCCGACAGCGGGTGCACCTGGAGCACTTCAGGACTAGCCATACCGGCAGTGTACCAAAACTTGTACAAATTTTGAGTATAGATGGCCGCCCGGCGCGTGTTAGCGTCAACTCGGGCCAGGCCTCGGACACGGGACAACGGCGCGCAGGGCTGGCTTCACTTTTGCATCGTGGCCCGGTTCGCGATGGCAGCCATGGCACCCGCCAGGAAGGCCAGCCGTCGGCATCGGCATCCTTGCGGGGATGAATCGTGTGCGGCGCTGGCACCTAGCCGCGGCCTGCGTTCTGGCCATGTGCTAGCTTCGGCGTGCGCATCGAGCGGATCGTGGGGATCTATTCGGACCCGGGGGCGGCCGGCGGCGGCGCCAGCCGCTGACCGGGATGGCGATCTACGAGCGCGACCCCCTACTGGGGTCAGAGCAGAGCGCTCGAGATCTTCTTACCTGGCTGGGCGGGGCAGGTGGCGCGTTGTGACCGGGGATGGCCTCCGCATGGCTCGCCAGGGCCGCGTGATGCCGCGGAACAGCGATGAAACAGCGGATGCGACCCGGGCCGCTTGCTCGTCGGCGCGGCGGACTTCGGCGGAGCTCTTCGCCCGCTCCACCTCGTAGAGCCGGGAAGTGTCGTAGGGCATCATGATCCTGCCTCTTTGCTGGTGCGCTGATTGCGGACGGCCCAGGGCTGGAGGATGGCGTAGAAGCTGCCTGGCTCGATGGCTTGCGCCAAGGCCAGGGCGCTGTCCTGGGCGGCCTGCGGCACGGGGCTGCCATCCGCCTCGGCCACCGCGCATACCTCGGCAACCAAGCGGTTGAAGGCCGCCCAGGCCACGTCTACGGTGCGGATTTCCCCGATCGGCAGCCGCACCGCCGCGGTCAGGCCGGCCTGCGCGCAGATGAAGGCGAGCTTGGCCCAGAGCACGGTCTTGATGCTCGCTGACAACTCCGCCTGGAATTCGGCCTGCTCACACCAGGCCAGCAGGCGCTGTGCCCGCTGGCTGATGCGGCCGTCCAGCTCCCCGAACGTGATGCTGGCCGGCCCGCCGCTGTGCACGATCACACCCGGCTCGGCGATCCCGGCGAAGATGAAAGCAGCTCCGCCCATCACGTGGTCTTCCCCGACCGCGCGGGCGAGCTTCTCCTCGTTCTCGACCCCGTTCTGCAGCGACACCACCGCCGTTCCCTCACCCACTAGCGGTCCCAGCCGGGCCGCGGCAGCGTCGGTATCGAAGGTCTTGACGCACAGCAGCACGAACTGGCACGGGCCGATGTCAGCCGGATCATCGGTGGCCTGCACCGGTACCTGGAAGTCACCCTTGACGCTGCGTACCCTAAGCCCGTGCTCGCGCAGGGCCTGCAGGTGAGCGCCCCGCGCGATGAAGTGCACCTCCGCTCCGGCCCGGGCGAGCCGGGCGCCGAAATAGCCCCCGACGCCACCCGCCCCGTAGACAGCTATGCGCGTCATCTGCTGACCCCCTCGGCTCCCGGTCCACTGCGGCCACGGTTCGGGCGCTTTCAGTGAC
This sequence comes from uncultured Actinomycetota bacterium, assembly GCA_963839095.1. Lineage (GTDB taxonomy): Bacteria > Actinomycetota > Actinomycetes > Streptosporangiales > Streptosporangiaceae > Palsa-504. Next base: position 70,546 of record CAWIUF010000001.1, read on the forward strand.
CAGTGGAATGGCGAGCGGATTACGTCGGCGGGCGACCGGGCGGCTCATCGTGAGAGCTGGGCGCGCTAGCCGGGGTGTACTCTTCGCGCGGGCCCCAGCGTGATCTCGTACTGCAGGGCGCCCCGCTCGTGGCGGACAAGGTTGGCCCGGACGTGGCGCAGCAGTCCGGCCATCGCCGGATTGTCGGCCGCGACCAGTGCGGTGAAGCGGCGGATGCCTTCGGAGCGGGCACGGTCAGATAGCTGAGCTACCAGTTCGGTGCCGAGCCCTCGACCCTGCCAGTCGTCGATGACGGTGACCGCGATCTCGGCGGCCTGCGGGTCGTCAGCGTCGCGGACGTAGCGGGCGATACCGACACCGCGCCCGTCGGCGTGATCCAGCGCGCCGAGCGCCTCGTGGTCGTGGTGGTCGACGTCGGTGAAGTAGCCCAACTCGGCTGGCGACAGCTCCTGCTTCGGGGCCAGGAACCGCAGCTGGCGAGACCGGGCGCTCAACCGGGCGAAGCCGTCGGCCAGAAGCGGAGCGTCAGCGCTGCGGACCGGCCGGATCAGCACCGCGGACCCGTCGCGGAGTACGACCGGCCTGCCGTGCACCGCGGCCGTAACAGCAGGCGGCTAGCTGCTTGCCTGCCGCGTGCAGCCGCGCCTGCCGGGCCCGCCGGACGGCCTCTGCCTGCGCCAGGAATGCCTGATGGCGCTCATAAACGAGGGCCGCGTAAATGTCAGGTCTCAGCATGGGGTCTCTTCCTCACCGTTGATCAGCTCGGCCGTTGTGCCGCTCGATCCAGGGTCATGGAGAGCTAGTAGCCGCGCATCGGTAGCCGTCACGGATTCCGGAGATTACGGATACCGATCCCGGGGATTACGCCACCGATTCAGGACTCCGTAGTCGGATTCCGTGTCGGTCCCGGGCCATCCGGCTGAACGGCGGCGGGTTAACAGGTTTTGCCGTCCTTTTACAATCCTGGTATGAGGCGGGGCATTCTGGAGCGCGACGCCGAACTGTCAGTGCTCGCCACTGCCGTGCGGGAGGCCGCCGGCCGGCGCGGGTCCGTCGTCTTGATCATGGGCGAGGCCGGGATCGGCAAGTCCAGCCTGGTCGGGGCGTTGCGCTCGCACCTGCCCGCCGAGGGCAGGCTGCTGGTCGGCTACTGCGATGACCTGGCCACCCCACGGACCCTTGGCCCGTTCCGCGATCTAGTCGGCAGCGTCGGAACCGAGCTCAGCCGCGCCGTGACGGACGGCAGCGACCGCGACCGCGTGCTCAGCGCCCTGCGCACGGAACTGACCTGGCCCGAACATCCGACCGTGCTGGTCATCGAGGACGTTCACTGGGCGGACGACGCGACGCTCGACGCGCTGCGCTACCTGATCCGGAGGATTGCCGACCTGCCAGCGGTCCTCGTCCTGACCTACCGCGACGACGACCTGAACCGCGAGCACCCGCTTCACGGCCTGCTGGGCCAGGCCTCCCGCAGCGACCACGTGCGGCACCTGCGGCTGCACCGGCTGTCGCAGCAGGCCGTTCGGCAGCTCAGCGCGGAAAGCCCGGTCGACGCGCATGACCTGTTCGCGCTGACAGCCGGGAACCCGTTCTTCGTTCATGAGCTGCTCGCCTCAGCCCAAGGCGAGCGTGTTCCGCCCACGATCGCCGATGCCGTGCTGGCCAGGGTCCGGAGCCTGGATCCTTCGACGCAGGACGTGCTCGACCAGCTGGCCGTCGTGCCGTCCGCGCTGGACCGCTGGCTGGTTGACGCGCTCGTGCCCGGCACCGGCCAGGGGGCGGTGGCGGCGCTGGCGGCAGCCGAAGAACGCGGACTGCTCTCGGTGTCCACCCGCAAGATCGCGTTCCGGCACGAGCTGACCCGGCGCGCCATCGCTGACGCGTTGCCAGCGGCACGGCTCATGGCCTTGAACCAGCGCGTCCTCGACGCCCTGATCGAACACGACGGATCGGACATGTCGCGGATCGTCCATCACGCCGCGCAAGCAGGTGACCAGGGCGCCATCATCCGGTACGGTCCGGCCGCCGGACGAGACGCGGCCGGTGCCGGCGCCCACCGTGAGGCGGTCGCCCACTTCGGTCTCGTCCTGGAGCACGAGGGCCGGTTCACCCCCGGCGAGCGGGCCGAGCTGCTGGCACAGTACGCGATCGAGTGCTACACGATCGGAGCGATCGACAAGGCGGTCGAAGCCGGGCGGCGTGCGGTCGAGGAGAACCGCTCGCTGGGGGATCTGCGCCAGCTCGGCGCATGCCTGCGGTGGCTGTCGCGGATCTGGTGGATGGCAGGAGACCGGGCGAACGCCGAGCAGGCCGGCCGGGAGGCGGTCAGCGTGCTGGAGCGGGCCGGCGACAGCCGGCTGCTCGCGCTGGCCCTGAGCAACGAATCCCAGCTGTGCATGGCCGCCTGTCGCTTCGCCGAGAGCATCGCGTACGGCGAGCGCGCCGTGGCGCTTGCCCGTGAGGCGGGCGATGCGGCGGTCACGGCGCACGCCCTGACCAACATCGGCGTCTCCCGCTGGGGTCTCGGCGATCCTGCTGGTCAGCCCACCCTGGATGAGGCGCTCCGGGTCGCCCTAGAGGCGGGTGACGTCGAGGACGCCTGCCGTGCGTATGTGAACCTTGTCCGGAACCTGCTCGACTGGTGCCGCCTGGAGGAGGCCGAACGTTACCTGACCGCGGCCATGAAGCTGGCCGAGGATTCTGAGTTCTTCGGAATCCTCTCTTACATGCAGGTCATGCGGGCGCGGCTGGAGTTCGCGCGGGGCTCGTGGGACGATGCGGTTCGCGCGGCCGAAGCCGCGGTAGACGCGTTCCTGCCGGCGAGATGCCCGGCGCTGGTCGTGCTCGGCCGGGTGCAGGCCCGCCGCGGGCAGCCGCGGGCCGCCCGGCTGCTCTCCTCGGCGTGGAAGCTGGCGGTGCAGATCGACGAGCTGCAGCGGCTGGGGCCGGCCGCCTCCGCGCGCGCGGAGGAGGCCTGGCTCCGCGGCGACAACGCCCGGGTGCGCGACATCGCCACGCCGGTCTATCAGGAAGCCAGGCGGCTGAGCAACCGGGTCCAGCAGGCCGAACTCGGCTACTGGCTCGCTAAGGCGGGGCAGCCCGCCGAGATAGCCTCCGACCATCCCTACGCGCTGCAGGCGGCGGGCCGGTGGCAGGAAGCCGCCGCGGCGTGGGAGGCCGCTGGGTGTCCGTACGAGCACGCCGCGGCGCTGGCGGAAAGCCCCGAACCTGACGACCTGCTCACCGCACTGGGAATCCTGGATGAGCTCGGTGCCACGCCGCTGGCCACCCTGGTCCGCGGGCGCCTGCGCGCGCTCGGCGCGACCCGCATTCCGCGCGGGCCGCGAGGCGAGACGCGGGTCAATCCCGCGGGCCTGACCGGCCGCCAGGTCGAGGTGCTGCGCCTACTCGGCCAGGGCTGCACGAACGCCGAGATCGCCAGCCAGCTCGTGGTTTCGGTACGCACGGTCGACAGCCACGTCGCGGCCGTGCTGGCCAAGCTCGGCGCGGCCAGCCGGCGCGAGGCCGCTGCCCGCGCAGCCGAGCTGGGTGTCCTCGGCGCCGAGAACCCGTAACCCGGCCGGCTGACCTCGGTAGCGGCTACCGATGCCCGGCCGCCGCCCGGCGGCATACCTCTTGGAGTCAGGCCGAACACCATGGCCTGACGAGCACCTGATCAGGCCGCTCAACGGAGGAACAATGACGATCGACCAGGACAAGCTGACCGTGTTCCTGCGCACGGTCGTGGGAGACCTCGGAGCGACGATGGCCGCCGGCAATGTGCTCGTCGGCGACCGTCTCGGCTTCTACCGTGCGCTCGCCGGGCATCCGATGCTGCCCCACGAGCTTGCCGAGCACACCGGCACCGCCGCCCGTTACGTCGATGAATGGCTCCGCGGCCAGGCGGCCGGCGGCTACGTGGAATACGACCCTGCGACCGGAAGCTACTCCCTGACACCGGAGCAGGCCTTCGCCCTGACCGACCCCGGCGGGGCCGTTTTCGCGCCCGGCGCATTCGAGCTGGCGCTTGGTGCGCTCCGGTCGGAGCAGAAGATCATCGAGGTGTTCCGCACCGGTGCGGGCGTCGGCTGGCACGAGCACGACGACGAGGTGTTCTCGGGTTGCGAGCGCTTCTTCCGGCCCGGGTACGCCGCCAACCTGGTCGCCAGCTGGCTGCCCGCTCTCGATGGCGTCGAGGGCAAGCTGACCGCCGGCGCCAAGGTCGCCGACGTCGGGTGCGGCCACGGCGCGTCGACGACGCTGATGGCACGCGCGTTCCCGAAGTCGCGCTTCACCGGGTCGGACTACCACGAGGAGTCGATCATCCAGGCGCGCAAGCGCACCGCTGACGCCGGCCTGGCCGCCCGGGTGAGATTCGAGGTCGCGTCGGCGCAGACCTTCGACGGCGGCCCGTACGACCTGGTAACCACCTTCGACAGCCTGCACGATATGGGCGACCCGCTCGGTGCGGCCCGGCACATCCGGGAGATGCTTGCGCCCGACGGCACCTGGATGGTGGTCGAGCCCTACGCGGGCAGCAGCGTCACCGATAACCTCAACCCGGTCGGGCGGGTCTACTACTCGTTCTCCACCTTCCTGTGCGTCCCGAACGCGCTGTCCCAGGACGGCGGTTACTCCCTCGGGGCCCAAGCCGGCGAGGAGCCGGTAAGGCGGCTCACCGCTGACGCCGGCTACACCGGATTCCGCCGGGTGGCCGAGACGCCCTTCAATATCATCTACGAGGTCCGCCCGTAGACGGCCAGGTCAGGCGGTCAGCTCAGATGAGCCGGGCAGGGGCCGGGAGGCCATCCGCCTGGTGAGGTGAGCGGCCACGAACTGGGCGTCGCGTCCCACGCCACCGACGAAGCTAGAGTCGCGCCGGTGGAGGAATTTCAGGCCCAGCACGTAAAGGCCGGGGACGCTGGTCACGCCGCGGTGGTGGCCGATCTCGCCGTACCGGTCCAGGACGGGAACTCGCAGCCAGGGATACGCCGGCCGGTAACCGGTCGCCCAGATCACAGTGCCGATACCGGCGCGGTGCAGGTCCAGCGTGGCCGGGCCGGCGGGGGCGGTGAATGGCGGGGGCGGATCGGCCGGGCTCGTGCACTCCTCGCCGCCGCTGCGTGTTACGTGAGTGTCGATGGTGCGCAGCAGCCGCTCCAGCCGTGCCTGCGCCGCGCCGGTGGTGGCGGGCAGGTCATCGGCGAAGCTCAGCCGCCGGCCATCCGCCGCGACCAGCGCCGGCTAGCCTCACCCCGCCCGCTGCCAGCGCATCCAGGCCGACCGGGCGGCCGCGGCCCGAGAGCTGCAGCGACGGCGCCCGGCGGGCCGACCGCGCGTCGTGCACCTGGTCGATGGTCTGGCCCAGAACCCCGACCCGGTCCATCCACCACACGATGTCGCGGCCCCGGTAACTGCGCGGTAGCCGCGCATGCTGGCCCACCGAGACGACCACCGGCCGCCCCGCGCGGCGCAGCTCCTCCGCGATCTGAGCGCCCGACGCCGAGGCGCCGACCACCAGCACGCCGCCGCCGGGGACCCGGTCGGGTCCCCGGTAGCGGCCGGCGGTCAGCTGGTGGATCGCCGGGTCGATCCTGCTGGCAGCCGGCGGCAGGTAGGCCAGGTTCTCGGTCCCGGTCGCCACCACCACGTTGCGCGCGAGCCAGGTTCGCTGGTCGGTGACCACGCGCAGGCCGCCGCCGGACGCCTCGACGAGATCGACCGTCGTGTTCTCGTACACCGGAGCCGTGAACGAGGCGGCGTAATCCTCCAGGTAGCCGACCAGATCCGGTGCTGCCATGTAGCCGTCCGGATCGGGGCCGGGGTAGGACCAGGCGGGGAGCCGACTCATCCAGCTGGGGGAGATCAGCCGCAGCGATTCCCAGCGGGAGCTGCGCCACCGTTCGGCGATCCGCCCCCGCTCCACCACGACATGATCGGCACCCTGCCCGGTCAGGCAGCGGCTGACGGCCAGCCCGGCCTGGCCGGCCCCCACGATCAGGGTCTCCACCGCGTGCATGGTCCTGTCCCCCCTCGCCTGTCCTGTCCCCCCTCGCCTGTCCTGGGTCAGCCGGCCGCGACGTCGACGCTGATCGGCACGCCGTGGGTCAGCACGTCATACACGGCCGACCGGGCCACCGCCTGGTCCACCAGCTGACGCAGCGCCTCCGGCGACGCGTCGCCGCGCACCCGGAAGCTGACCCGGATCTGGCTGAAGCCGTTGCGGACCTCATCGGACAGGCCGAGGATCCCGCGCAGATCGATGTCGCCCTCCACCCGGGACTCGACCGACTCCAGGTTGATCTTGCGGACCGCGGCGATGTTGCCGAGGGCCGAGGTCAGGCACGACGCCAGCGCTGCGAGTAGTAGCTCGGCCGGCGTCGGCGCCGCGTCCCCGCCTACCAGCACCGCGGGGTGGTCCGCCTCGATGGTGAACGTGCTGGCGTGCTGCTGCTCGGCACCCACGCCGTAGAACGTGCTGATCTCGTTCCGGTTGTGCGTGCCCGAGATCCAGCGGTTGTTCACGCCGAACCGGAACGTAGCCGCCTCGGGGTGCGCCTTGACGGCATCGAGCGTCGCGAACAGCTTGGCCAGATCGACGCCGTTACGCTGGGACTGCGCTGCGGCAGTACTCATCGTTACTCCTCCTGAAGGTTTTCGAACGTGATGGCTCCTGCCTCGATCGCGGGGATCCGCGATCGACTGGCCAGAAGCCTGATACCAGAGATATGCCGAGAGGCAGCCACGCGGCATCGGCAGACGTTACCGAAGCCGACGCGAGCGGCTACCGACCCTGGACGTCCAGGACACCTAGCTCGGCCGCGCGGACGGCGGCCTCGCTCCGCCTGGCCTCGCCGAGCTTGCCAAACACGGCCAGCGGGATTGACCCTGGTCTCATCCACGGCCCGCGCGGAATGCGGGTCACGCCGAGGGTCGTCTTTTGGCCACCAGCACGGGGCGCGGGATGTACTTGAGTCGAGGTCTGCGGCCCCTGCTGCGCCGTGTCAGCCGATCGCCAGAGCCAGTCCGGTCAGCCGCTGTACTGCTGCCACCGGCATGTCCTAGCCAAGGCGGGTTGCCTCCGCATCTTCTCCCGACACGGAAGAGGTCACTGGTGGGCTGGCAACCTCACCACCGTCCGTCAGGACGCCGCGCTGATGGCGGTAGCGGAACACGACGCGGTCGGTGCCCGCGGGGACGTTCACGGCGACGAGGGCGGGCGCCACCATCCGGATGGGCGCAGCCGGCCGTTCACGGTGGCCGTCCAGCCGGGGTCGTAGGAGGCGCTGAGCACCGCGACGCCGGGCCGGCGCATCCGTACTGTCGCCGCCGCCTGGCCGTTGTCGAGGTCGGCGCGTTCGGTGCCGACCAGGCCGGATAGGGACTGGCCGGGCGCAGCCGGCAGCGGGGCGTTCCCGCTGGCGCCGGGCCCGCTGGCGCCGGGCCCGTAGCTGACACCGAGATAGGCGCCGTCGGCGGCGAGCCCGGAGCGCAGGTAGGGAACGCTGCGGCCACCCACGTTCGTTCGATTGGCCTTGATCTGGCCTTCGACCTGGCCGGCCTGGATGTAGCCGGCCCCGTCGATCGTCCACAGCTCGTAGGGTCCTGAGCGCATCGCCAGCCGCGCGGGCACCGGCGGCCGGCGGCTGGCCGGGAGGATGGGGTAGCGGATCCCGAACAGCCGGTAGTCGGAGGGGTTCCGGTCGTCGAAGGAGTACTCCGGGCCGGTCATCAGCGACGCCGTCCGCAGCGTGTAGCCGACCTCGTCGACGTCGCGGCTCTCCAGGTACTTGAACACCGGCACTTCCCCCACGGTGAAGTCCTGACCCCAGTTCGACGGCATCCCCGCGTAGGTCGTCGGGCAGGCCGGCCAGGCGGCGTCCGGACTCAGTCGGTTTCGAGGAAGGTGCTGCGATACGTCCGCCCGCCGAGCATGACCGCCGCGATCAGGGCCGCGACCAGGGCGGCAATACCGCACACCAGGTAGCCGACGGAGTAGGCGCTGGACAGGGCGTGGAAGGCGACGTCCTTCAGCGGGTTGAACGGCTGGACGTGCCCGTTCGGCAGGGTGACCGTGGCGGGAACGCCGTTGGCGCCGAGCGGGCCGGAGTTGACCGCGCCCACCGCCGCGGCCAGTTGCGGCCGTAGCGCGGCCGGCGCGTGGGCGGGCGCGGCGTTGAAGGCCGCCAGCGCGGCGCCCAGCCGGGGCGAGGCGGCCACCTTGGCCGCGATCTGGTGGGCGGCCTGGGTGAGCGCGATCGCGCCGACCACGGCCGGGCCGAGGGTCAGGCCGAAGTCGCGCAGCATGCTGGTGGCGCCGCTGGCCATGCCGGCCTTGGCGGTCGGCACGCTGTTGACAGCGACGACCGTGATGGAGGTGACCGCGAGCTTGAAGCCGATGCCGACGACCAGCAGCGGCACGGCCACCGCGGCAATGGACAGGTTGGTGGCCGGGATCGCGGCCAGGACCAGGTCGCCCAGGGCGATGCAGGCCATGCCGGCGGCGAGCACCCAGCCCGGGCTGTACCGCTCGATCATCCGCGGGCTGACCGGGAACAGCACCACCCCCATGATGTTGAGGCAGACGAACCCGATCGAGGTCATCAGCGGCGAGTAGCCCTGGATCGCGGCCAGCCGGATGCTGGTCGCGTAGGCCGTCCCGAGGTAGGCGAACATCCCGATCACGGTGACCACCGCACTGGCCGCGAAGACCCGGTTGGTGAAGAGGCTGAACCCGATGAGCGGCGCCCGGCGGTGCCGTTCGACCACGACGAACAGCGCCAGGAAGACCACCGCGACCGCGAAGGAGGCGATCACCAGGCCGCTGCCGTAGCCGTCGGCCGATCCCTGGATGACCCCGAACAGCAGCGCGAACACGCCGACCGCGACGGTGAGCTGCCCAGGCCAGTCCAGCGAGCGGCCGGCTTTCGCGGACGAGTCGGTGGCGGCGGTCAGCGTCACCGCCGCGCTGCCGGCCGCGAGGACGGCCAAGGCCAGGAAGGCCCAGCGCCAGCTGGCGTCAGGTCCGCCCGAGTGGCCGATGCGGACCAGCAGGCCGCTGACCACCGGCGAGATGAAGCCCGCGCCGGTCAGCGCGGCCGCCCAGACCGAGATCGCGTGCGACCGGGCCCGGACCGTGTGGGTTCCGGCCGCCAGCATGGCTACCGAGGTCGGGAAGATGGCAGCCGCGCCGACGCCCGCGAGTGCCTGCCCGGTGAGCAGGATGGCGACCCGGGTGCCGTGGGCGGTCCCCGGACCCGGGGTGAAGAAGGCGAGCAGCGCGCCCGCCGCCAGCAGCGCCGCGCCGATCGCGAGCAGCCGCTTGCGGCCGAACAGGTCGCCGACGACGCCGAAGCTGAGCTCGAGCAGCGTGACCGGTACCAGGAAGGCATCGGAGATCCAGGTCAGCTGCGTCGAGGTGGTCCCGAGGTCCTGCTGGAACAGGCCGTTGAGGACGGCGGGGATGGAGAGCCCGATCTGTGCCACGGCGACCGCCACGGCAGCCGCCGCCAATGTTCCGGCCGCGAGAGCCGGGGGGCCGTCCGTGGTCTCGGGGCGGCCGGGGGCAATATTCGTCATGACCGGAGCCAACCACGGAGCACAATAGATGTACAGGTTTCCTGATGATTTTTTCTTCAGGAAACCTGCCTATCGTCGTCGGTGGCCACCGCTCCGGCCAGCGCCTCACGACAGGCGAGGATGGCCTGACGCAGCCCGGCCGACTCCTTCGCGGTCAGGCCGGACAGCATCTCCGCCTCCAGGGCGGCCACGGCCGGCCGGTACTTGCCGAGCAGTTCGTGACCCTTGGCGGTCAGCGCCAGCACCAGCGCCCGGCCGTCGGACGGATCCCGGTGGCGCTCGATCAGCTCGCGGCCGCGCAACGCGGTCACCATGTCGGACATGGTCTGCGCGGTCACGAACGAATGCCGGGCCAGGTGGGCCGAGGTGAGATCCGGATGCCGCTCCAGGACGGTGAGCGCGGTGTACTGCAAGGCCGTCAGCCCGGCCGGCCGCATCAGCTCATCCAGCCGGGCACGGATAGCCAGTTCGACCTGCTTCATCAGGTAGAGCAGGGTGGGCGGCGCGGGCCCGCCCCCCGTTCCTCCGCTCATAGTGCGCTCACCTCCCAGATTCTAGGATGCTCGCTCCGCATGTTTATAATCAGGATTCCTGATTATTTTCTCTGGAGGCCCTGGTGACCGAGACCGCGGCGCCGGCCCTGGCCGGCCTTCCGCCCACCCTGCACGCGGCCCTCCGCGGACCCGTCGCGGTGCTGACCCTGAACCGCCCGGAGAAACGCAACGCGCTGAGCGACGAGATCGTCCTGGGCATCGAGCGCTTCTTCGCCGGGCTGCCGGCCGAGGTGGCGGTGGTCGTCCTGGCGGCCGCCGGCGACCATTTCTCGGCCGGCCTCGACCTGGCCGAGATGAACGACCGGGACACCATCGCCGGGATCGTCCACTCGCGGATGTGGCACCGCGCCTTCGACCTGGTCGAGCACGGCCCGGTGCCGGTGGTGGCCGCCTTGAAGGGGGCGGTCGTGGGCGGCGGCCTCGAGCTGGCCGCGGCCGCGCACATCCGGGTGGCCGAACGATCGACGTTCTACGCCCTGCCCGAGGGCCAGCGCGGGATCTTCGTCGGCGGCGGCGCCGCGGTGCGGGTGCCGCGGCTGATCGGGGTGTCCCGGATGGCCGACCTGATGCTCACCGGCCGCCGGTACGACGCCGCCGAGGGGGCGGCCCTGGGGCTCAGCCACTACGTCACCGACGACGGCGCGGGGCTGGACAAGGCACTCGGCCTCGCGGCCCGGATCGCCCGGAACGCGCCGCAGACGAACTTCGCCGTGGTCCAGGCGCTCCCGCTCATCGCCGAGGCCAATCCGCGGGAGGGCTACCTGATGGAGGCGATGATGGCGGCGATCACGCAGGGCACCGACGACGCCAAGGCGCGGATGCGGGCGTTCCTGGACGGGCGGGCGGCCAAGGTGACGGACCTGTGAGCGCGGCCACCGTGGCGCGCGGGCAGGTGCTGTGGACGCCTCCTTCCGACGTCCTGGAAACGAGCCGGGTGGGCGCGTTCCTGCGCTGGCTGGCGGCTTATCGCGGCCTCGAACTGGCCGGCCATGAGGAACTGTGGCGGTGGTCGGTCCAGGACCTCGCGGGCTTCTGGTCGGCGATCTGGGAGTTCTCCGGCGTCATCGATCACGGGTCGTGGACCGAGGTGCTCTCCGGCCGGGAGATGCCGGGCACGCGGTGGTTCGCCGGCGCCCGGGTCAACTACGCCGAGCACGCGCTGCGGCCGGGCGGCGATCCGGATCGGGTGGCCGTGCTCGGGCGGTCGCAGACCCGGCCGGACGTCACCCTGTCGATCGGCGCACTCCGCGAGCAGGTGGCCCGGGCTCAACGGGTGCTGGCTGATCTGGGCGTCGGGCCGGGTGACCGGGTGGCCGGGTACCTGCCCAACGTGCCCGAGGCGCTGGTGGCCTTCCTGGCGGCCGCCAGCCTCGGCGCGGTCTGGAGCAGTTGCGCCAGCGAGTTCGGCGCCCGGAGCGTGGTGGACCGTTTCGGGCAGGTCGAGCCCACGGTGCTGCTGGTGGCGGGCGGGTACCGCTACGGCGTCAAGGACGTCGACCGGGGTGCTCAGGTGCGGGATATCGTGGCCGCGCTGCCGTCCGTCCGGCACGTGCTGGATATCGGGTATGGCGGGTACCGGGTGGCGGGTGCCCTGCTGTGGCCGGAACTGCTGGCGGCAGCGGAACCGGGTCCAGTGGAATTCTCTCCGGTGGAGTTCGGCCATCCGCTGGCGGTGATGTTCTCCTCCGGGACGACCGGGAAGCCCAAGGCCATCGTGCACGGTCACGGCGGGATCCTGGTCGAGCACCTGAAGAACCACGCCCTGTCCTGGGACCTGGGCCCCGGTGACACCCTGCTGTGGTACACCACCACCGCCTGGATGATGTGGTACGCCCTGGTATCGGCGCTGCTGGTCGGGGCGGCGATCGTGATGGTGGACGGCGATCCGGCCTATCCCGACCTGGCCTGGCAGTGGCGGCTGGCGGCCGAGACCGGAGCGACCATGATGGGCGCCAGCCCGGGTTTCCTGATGGCCTGCCGCGCCGCCGGGGTCGACCTGGGCGGACTTGACCTGAGGCTGCGCATGCTGGGGGCGGCCGGCGCCCCGCTGCCATCCGAAGGATACGCGTGGGTGACCAGGCATCTCGGTCCGCGGGTCCAGCTCAACGTGGGCAGCGGGGGAACCGACGTGTGCAGCGGCCTGGTCCAGGGCAACCCGCTGCTGCCGGTGCGCGCGGGCCTGATATCGGGCCGGACGCTGGGGGTGGACGCACACGCGTTCGACGAGGCCGGGCACCCGGTGACCGGTTCGCCGGGTGAACTGGTGGTCACCGCCCCGATGCCGTCGATGCCGGTCGGCCTGTGGGGTGACGTGGACGGGTCTCGGCTGCGGGCTTCGTACTTCAGCCGGTATCCGGGCATCTGGCAGCAAGGCGACTGGATCGTGTTCGAGCCGGACGGCAGCTGCACGGTGACCGGCCGCTCGGACGCCACCTTGAACCGGGGCGGGGTCCGGCTCGGCACCGGCGACTTCTACCAGGTGCTCGAGGAACGCGACGAGGTCCGCGACAGCCTGGTCGTGCACCTGGAGGACCCGGCGGGCGGCAGCCCGGGCGAGCTGATCCTGTTCGTGGTGCTCCGTGACGGTCTCGACCTGGACGACGACCTGCGCCGCCGGATCGCCGGTGTGCTGCGGACCGAGCTGTCCCCGCGGCACGTGCCCGACCTGATCGTCGCGGTGCCGGCCGTGCCGCGCAACCTGACCGGCAAGAAGCTGGAGATCCCGGTCAAGCGGATCCTGCAGGGCGTGCCCGCGGCCGAGGTGGCGACCCCCGACTCGCTGACCGACCCTTCGTCACTCGAACCGTTCACCGCGCTGGCCGCTGCCCGGGGGCTCCGGTGAGGGCGGCCGACCGGATCCGGACGGTGGCCGTGGTCGGGGCCGGGGCTATCGGGAGCAGCTGGGCGGCACTGGCGCTGACGCACGGGCTCGACGTGCGCGCCGCCGATCCTGCGGCCGGGGCTGAGGATCGGCTTTCGCAGGCTGTCCGCGGGTACCTCGGCGACCTGCGGCAGGCCGGCCAGTTGCGGTTCTTCGCTTCGGCGGAGGAGGCGGCGGACGGGGCCAACCTGGTCCTGGAGGCCGGGCCTGAGCAGGCCGACGTCAAACGGCAGCTGTTCACCGCCCTGGACCGGGTTACCGAGCCGGACGTGCTGCTGGCCAGCAGTTCCTCGGGGCTGGGGCCGAGTGCGTTCCAGGGTGATTGCCGGTATCCCGAACGGGTGGTTGTCACGCACCCGTTCAATCCGCCGCACCTGATCCCGCTGGTAGAGGTGGTCGGCGGTGTTAACACGTCGGAAGCGGCGATCGAGGCGGCCATGGCCGTGATGGCCCGCCTCGGCCGCCAGCCGATACGGGTGCGGGCCGAGCTCCCCGGCCATGTGGTGAACCGGCTCCAGGCGGCCCTCTGGCGGGAGGCGTATCACCTGGTGAGCCGAGGTGTGGTGTCCGTCGCCGACCTCGACGCGGCGGTGGCTTCGGGTCCCGGGCTGCGGTGGGCCCTGCTCGGCCCGATCGCGACCCAGCACCTGTCCGGCGGCCCCGGCGGCCTGGCTCACGTCCTCGACCACCTCGGGCCGCCGATGGTCGGCTGGTGGGAGGACCTCGGCGCTCCTGACCTCACCCCGGAACTGGCGAAGACGCTGGTCGACGGCGTGACGGCGGAAGTGGGCGGCCGCGAGGAAGAGCTGAGATCACGGCGCGACCAGGCGCTGAAGGAGCTGCTGGCGACCAAGGAGCGGCTCGGCCTCGCGGGTCGGCTCGAGGAAACCTAATGTGAAACGGTGAGCCCGGCGACCTTGTACCGCGCCGGGGTAGGGAGCACGCGCCCGCACCCGTCATGGTGCGCTGATGGAGCCGAGGTGGTCGCGCAGGGTCTGGCCGGCGTACTCGGTGCGGAAGCGGCCCCGGCGCTGCAGGATCGGCACCACGTGGTCGACGAACGTGGTCAGCTCGTAGGGCAAGGTCGATCCCATGACGGTGAACCCGTCGACGGCGCCCGCGTCCTGCCAGGCGATTACGTAATCGGCGAGCTGCTCGGGGGTCCCGACGAAGTGGCTCTGGCCCGCCCCGCCTGTCATCCGCTGGGTGATCTCGCGCAACGAGGCATCGGGCCGGGCCCGCTGGGCCGCGTAAAGGATCTCCGCGCGGCTGGACGGGGCTGCCTGCCCGGACCACAGCTCGGCGGGCAGCGGACGGTCCGGGTCGAAGCCGTCCGGATCAAACCCGGCCGTGTACAGCGCGTTCTGCCAGCGGAACTCCGGGCTCATCAGCTCTTCCAGCTGCCGGGCCCGGGCCCGGGCTTCGGCCTCGGTGCCGCCCAGGGTCACCATCAGCGCGGGCAGCACCAGCACGTGCGCGGGGTCACGGCCGGCCGCGGTGACCTGGGCGTGCAGGCCGGTCCGGAAGTCCACCGCCGCCTCGAGTGACGGCGGCCCGGAGAACACCAGCTCGGCGTAGCGGGCGGCCAGCCCGACGCCGGCCGCGGACTGGCCGGCCTGCACGAGCACCGGGCGGCCCTGTGGCGAGCGGGGGAACGGCAGCACGCCTTCGGCGTCGTAGTACTTGCCGTGGAAGCGCGGGGCGTGCAGCTTGCTCCGGTCGGCCCACACGCCGCGTTCGCGGTCGCCGACAACCGCGTCGTCGTCCCAGCTGTCCCAGGCCCGCTGGACGACCTCGACGAACTCGTGCGCCATCGCGTACCGGTCGGCGTGGTCGGGATGGGACGGCTCGCCGAAGTTCGCCGCGGCCAGCGGGGTGACCGTGGTGACGATGTTCCAGCCGGCCCGGCCGCCGCTGAGATGATCCAGGGTCGCGAACCGGCGGGCGAGCTCCCACGGCTTGCTGTAAGTCGTCGAGCCGGTCCCGATCAGCCCGATATGGCTGGTGACGGCGGCCAGCGCCGACAGTACCGAGACCGGGTCGAACTGCGTCTGGGGCAGGTGGGTGGCGCGGTATTCGGCGATGGCGATGTTGTCGGCCAGGAAGATCGAGTCCATCAGGCCGCGTTCGGCGATCCGGGCGATGTCGGCGTAATAAGGCAGCCGGAGAACGCCGTCAACATCGTCGTCGACCACGCGCCAGGCCGACTCGTGGTAGCCGTTCGGCCAGATGAAGGCGTTGAAGTGCAGCGGCCGTGCGCTCATGGAATCGACTCCTTCGTGGGTGCTTCCACGGCAGCAACCGAACGGCACCGGTGATTCCTGGCTTCCTGACGGAGATGGATGCATCTTGATGCCTCAAAAATTAGACACTATGATGCTACGTATGCGCACGACGCTGACGCTGGATGATGACGTGGCTCGCCTGCTCGCAGAGACGGCGCACCGTACGCGTACATCTGTCAAGCAGATCGTCAACACGGCGCTCCGCGCCGCCCTCTCGCCCCCGGCCGCCGAGCGGGCACCATACCGGGAGCACATCCATCACGCCGAACTCGCACCCGGCCTGGATCTCGCCGGGTTCAACAAGCTCGCTGACGAGCTCGAGGACGAGGCCATCATGAGGCTGGCGCAGCAGTGATCATTCCGGACGTCAACCTCCTGCTCTACGCCGTTATCGACGCTTTCCCTCAGCACGAGAAGGCACGGCAATGGTGGGAGGGCGTCGTCAACTCCGACGAGCTGATCGGCCTGGCCGACCCCGCCATCTTCGGATTCCTGCGCATCAGCACCAACCCGCGGCTCATAAAGCCTCCGCTGTCCGCCGATGAGGCGGCCCGGCATGTCGAGACCTGGCTCGAGCTGCCCAATGTCCGCTGGGCGCAGCCTGGTCCCGGGCATCATGCCCGCTCCTTTGCCTATCTCCGCGCGGCCGGTACTGCGGGCAATCTCACCACTGACGCCCAGCTCGCCGCTATCGCCGCCGACAATAACGCCACCATGTGCTCTAACGACAGCGACTTCGCCCGTTTCGACGGCATCCGCTGGCACAACCCGCTCACCGCGTAACCAGCCGTCCACCCGTCAGGCCCTGGGCCGGGGCCACACGCCGGTGCGGACTGCGGGTGCGCCGGACCGATACCGACGAATCCGGCCGCGGCCTGAGCCTGCTGGAGATCCTCGCCACCAGCTGGGGCGCGCGCCACCGACAACGGTAAGGACGCCTGGTTCACCCTCACTCTGTGACCGTCGCCGCGCCGCGCAAACCCCCGCGTCCGCTCGAGGGTGAACGAAGGCAAAAGCCCGCCCCGTTCGGATCAAAAGATCTTTGGGACCGAACGGGTACGGGCGCGTGCCCCCCGTCCGGCCAGGTTGGCTTTGCACACGGGCCGCAGAATCTCCTCCACCCGCATCGAACTCGTCGCCCCGGACATCTGCCCGTCCAGTGGGACCAGTGGCCGAGCACCGCGCAAGCCAGCGTCACGCGTGACCGCCAGCCAGGACAGCAGCGGATCCCCGCCCTGGCCGATCGCCAGTACTGGGCAGATGCCCTTTCGATGCCATGGCTTTCCAGCTCGCTGAGGCCGGATGTCATGGCTGTCGCGACGCCGGGCTGCGCGAAAGGCCGAGCAGCTGTATAGTGCACCGATGGGTGCACTATCGCTGACGCTCGACGCGACGTTCTTCGCGCTCGCGGATCCCAAGCGGCGGGGTGTTCTCGAGCGCCTGGGCAGTGGACCCGCGTCGCTGAGCCAGCTCGCGGGGCTGTCGGGCCTGACCCTGAACGGGATCAAGAAGCACGTGGGGATCCTGGAGTCCGCCGGCCTGGTCGAGACCGCGAAGGTGGGCCGGGTGCGCGAGTGCCGACTGGGGCCAGCCAGGACGCTCGATGAGGCGGGCGAGTGGATCGAGGCCCATCGCCGTGCCTGGGAGGGCCGGCTGGATCGCTTCGAGAGTTTCGTGGAGCGCTCGCAGTGAGCCGCGAGCTCCGCTACGAGCGCCTGCTCCGGGCGTCGCCCGCGCGCGTGTTCGACCTGTTCACGAGTCCGGCGGGCCAGCGCGAGTTCTACGGTAACGACGCGCCGGGCTGGGTCGTCGAGTCGCGCTGCGAGCTGCGCGTCGGC
Source organism: uncultured Actinomycetota bacterium (assembly GCA_963839095.1). Lineage (GTDB taxonomy): Bacteria > Actinomycetota > Actinomycetes > Streptosporangiales > Streptosporangiaceae > Palsa-504. Next base: position 87,686 of record CAWIUF010000001.1, read on the forward strand.
GGTGCCTGGCAGATCTCCTTCGGCCCGTCGCCGGGCGAGCTCTACCGGCACCGGCACGTGTTCGAGGCGATCGAGCGTCCCCGCCGCATGCTGCTGGCCACGACCGAGACCCGCCTCGACGGGTCGAGGCTCGCCTTCAGCACCGAGTTCACGTTCGTGCCCAGCGACGGGGCGACCCTGATGACGATGATCCAGCGGGGCTTCCCGTCCGACGAGCTGCGCGAGGAGCACGGCCGCGGTCTCCCGCACGCGTTCGACCGGCTGGAACGGGCGCTGCAGGCGTTGGTCGACGACCGTCAACCGGACGGATGCAAGACGGAAAAGACGGAGGAGAGATAGTCATGCGAGACATCATTTTGTACATGTCGATGTCACTGGACGGGTTCGTCGGCAGCGACCGCGAGCATCCGGGGACCGCGATCCCCGAGGGTGCCGAACTCAGCCAGTGGAAGCTCGACCACATCAGCAAGGCCGGTGCCCACCTCATGGGCCGCACGACGTACCAGGAGATGTCGTCATACTGGCCGCAGTCGGACGACGAGTACGCGGCCCCGATGAACAACATCCCGAAGGTCGTGTTCTCCAGGACGCTCAGCGACGCCAAGGCGACCTGGCCGGTTACCCGGGTTGCGCGTGGCGACCTGGCGACCGAGATCGCCACGATCAAGGCCGAGCCTGGCCCGGACGTGATCGTGTGGGGAGGCGGACGGTTGGCCGGCGCTCTGGCCGCGGCAGACCTGATCGACGAGTACCGCCTCTTGGTCCAGCCGATGGTGCTGGGCACCGGACGGGCCCTGTTCGGCCAGCTGCCGACCTCGAGGCACCTGCACCTGGTCGAGGCCTTGGCGTTTCCCAGCGGCATCGTGGTGCACATCTACCGGCGGCAGCACACCTGAGGAGGTGGAGGCACCATGGGCAAGGTAGTGGCGCAGGCGATCATGTCGCTCGACGGGTATGTCGCCAAGCAGGATAACACCATCGGCCGGTTGTTCGACTGGCTGCAAAACGGCGAGGTCGAGATCCCGACTCCCGCTGGGGACTTCGCCGTCCACTTGACCCCGCTGAGCTCGGAACACTGGCGGCGGTGGACGTCCTCAATCGGCGCGCTGGTCTGCGGCCGGACGCTGTTCGAGGTGGCCAAGGGCTGGCAGGGTCGCCACACACTCGACGTCCCCGTCGTCGTCGTGACGCACCGGGTCCCCACCGACTGGGTCGACGCACACCCCGACGCACCGTTCACCTTCGTGACCGACGGTGTAGCGGCCGCAGTCGCTCACGCACAGAGCCTCGCTGGCGACCGCGTCGTCACTGTCGCAGGCGGCACCATCGCCCGGCAGTGCCTGGAACTTGGGCTGCTCGACGAGGTGGCCGTCAACCTCGTCCCGGTCGTGATGGGCGAGGGCAACCGCCCCTTCTTCGGCAAGCTCTCGGCTGACGAGGTGCTGCTCGGCAACCCGTCGGCCTGCGTTCAGGGCGACCGCGTCACCCATCTCGTGTTCCCAGTGGTGCGCTGACCGCCAAGGCACATCCGCGGGAGACGACGCTGTCCCACTCGAGGATCCCTCTACGGCACGCATCGAGCGGCGATTCCGGGCCCAGCACGAGAGAACAGAAAGGGCGATCAGCGCGCTAGGCGGCGGCCAGGCACGCGATCATGCAGTGCAGTCACGAATCCGCCCTGCTCCTGCAGGCTCCGGTTGTCGAGGCGTGGAGTGCCTGACGGCGGCCGCCTATCCGACGGGACTGGTACGGAAGACGGACGCCATGAGTGACACGCTGACCTACCAGCGGATGGGATGACGGCCCGCAACCAAAGCGATCGGCTGGCGCTGCGCCTGGGCCGTAACGCCCGTTCCAGGGCATCGCCATTACCGTGTCAGCTGAGGAGCTGCTCGACCTGGGCGCCGACTGTCTCGTAGGTGGCTGCCGCCCGCTGGTCAAGGCTCATCAGGGTGGCGTTGTGCTCTGCCGCCGTGAAGGCGATCAGCGCGTCATAAGCAGGGCCGCCGAGCGATCTGGCCGGCCGCGACCGTGGCGAGAAGCTCCTGATAGCCAGTCTCGGACAAGGTGAGAAACGGCTCGGTGAAACGTCCCGTGATGAACGCGTGCACGATACCGGGGCTCGCCCGGTGCGGAGGCGGCAGCCGGGTCAGCACCGAATACGACTCGACCGCCGCGTGCGCGATCAGCCGGGGCCGCGCGGCCATGGCCTTGCGGGCGATCGCATGGTGCTCGTGCCAGCTGGCGAAGGCGGCGACCACCACGCTGGAGTCAACGGCCTTCACCGGCGGACACGCTCCAGCGTCTCCCGCACCACCGCGGCCGTCAGCACCGGCATCTCAGCGTCCGCGACGGCAGTAACGCCGTCACCCTCATCCACCAGCCGCATCGGCGTAGGGGCCGGCACTACCTCAAGCCGCCCGTCGCGCTCGACGATCTCAAGCGGCTGCCCGGCCGTGAACCCCAAAGCCTCGCGCAGCGCCTTGGGAACCACGATGCGCCCCGCCGCGTCAATGGTAGTCCTCATGCCATAAATCTACCATTTTCAGGGCGGTGTATTCCCTACCAACACCTGCTGGCCCGGTAGCCGCGCCCGCAGGCGGCGGCCTCGGCTTGCTGCCAGTCAGCGCCGGGAAGGGCGGCCCTCGCGGCCGTGCGGGATACCCTCTTCGCCGCAGGCTCGACACTGCTTACGGGTCTCGGCCAGCTGGTGCCCCCGGGTTCTCGGCCAGCAGCCTGCGCGACTCCGCCTGGATCTCCTCCGCCGTCACGCCTGCCGCATGAAGCTCTTCTTCCAGGGGCTCCCGGCAGTCGCCTAGGCTGGTCGAAGTAGATATCGCCCTCGCCGTAGCCCCGGCGTTTCGCCTCAGCCATAACGAAAGCCTGCAACATGGCTCCCATAATGGCTTCCATGGCGAACGAGACGATTCACATTATGACTCTGACCTGCGATTTGGTGGAGCTGAGGGGATTCGAACCCCTGACCCCCTCCATGCCATGGAGCTTATTACTGTCGGCCAGACATGGCTTGATATAGCAAGATACAAGGTAGAGACGGAATTATCGAACTCTTGAGAAAGCTGTACGTAGCTCGAGGTCGGCTGATGATGGCTCCCCACTTGGCTCCCAAATGCTGTGTCAGCGGCGCTCGAAGTTCCACCCGCCACCGACACGGGGAGAGGAACGCGAACGTGCGCGGATTGATCACGCCGTCCGCGTCGATGCCATCTCCACGCCGTGCGAGCGCAACGTGCGGGACCGGCTGTTCTCCTTCTATCTGTGGTACGCCGGGCATGACGACATCCCCGAGCTGATCAGCCTGGCCAAGACGATCAGCCGCTGGGAAGGCCGGATCGTCTGCGCGGTGATCACCGGCGTGACGAACGCCGCTTCCGAGAGCCTGAACAGGCTCGCGAAACTGGAGGCGCGCCAGGCAACGGACGGTAATCCCGGGAAGGGCACCACCCCGGTTAACCTCGAAGGCCCCCGAGCTCTTGCATACGATCAGGGAATGCCGGTCTCCGTCAGCGTACAGACTGTTCACCCCCGCAAGCTGGCCGCGGTGCGGCGCGAGGTCGCGCCGGGCGAGGTTGGCTCGGCTTGGGGGCCTGCGGTGGGCAAGGTCTGGGACTTCATCCGCAGCCAGCCGGGGCTGTGGACCGACGGCCACAACATCTTCCTCTACCACCACCCGGCGCAGCCGGACGCGCCGGTACTGTGCGACTTCGGCGTGGAGGTCACCCGCAGCTTTGAAACCGCGGGCGAGGTCTACGCGACCGAAACGCCAGGAGGCGAGGCTGCCATAGCCGTCCACCGCGGGCCGTACGACCGCATGAACGAGGCGTACAACGCGATCGACAGGTGGCTGGCGGCGAACGGAAGGGAGTCTGCCGGGCACTCCTGGGAGGTCTACGGAGATCCGACGCCGGATCCAGCCCACACTGAGACGACGGTCGTGCACCTCCTGAAGTAGGAGTCGGCGCGACCGTCCCAGTAGACACGCCGCGCAATCTCCGGCGAGAACCTGGACCTGATGATTTCCGAGGCGCAACGGCACCTCCGCAGCGTCCAGCCGATCGGCGTCACAATTTCCAGGGTCGTCTATCACCCGGAGGCGATCATGCTGGGCTTCACGCCCGAGGGCGCCCTGGATCCCATCCACAGCGCCGTACGGCAAGCCACACTTACGGTAACAGGCCGGACGGGCACCGTTACCGGGCCTGCCGCGCGGTGGACTCCCCATATAACGATCTCCTACAGCACGGGCAGTCAGCCCATGGCACCCATCGCCGCCGCGCTCGGGCGCGAGGTCCCGGGATGTGACGTAACCGTGAGAGCTGTCAGCCTGGTTATCCAGTGGGGGCCTGAGCGGCTCTGGAACTGGCAGCCAGTGGGCACGGCCAGCCTGGGTACCGTCGTAGGCCGGCGGTTCTGGCTATTCCTGCGCCTGATCATCGCGGGGCGCGGCGAAGGAGCCGCGGCCGTGAACCGTGACGACCAGCCCCTTGTCCCGCAGCTGAGCCACGGCGCGACGCACTGTCATCCGGGCGACACCGTACTGCTGGGCCAGGTCTGCCTCGCTCGGCAGCCGCGTGTCCGGCGCGATCCGCCTGGCCCTGATGTCTTTCTCGATGTCCCGGGCGACCTGGGTAGCTACGGACACGGACGAATCGTGCCGTATCCGGTCAGATCGGTCATCCAGTGACATGTTGATCATGTTAGATGACCATTGACCTGCATAAACGCATAGCTACGTCTAGTGAGGCTTACTAGACATCTATAGACTTCTAGTAGTAGCCTCACGGTGCGCGGCGGGGGCTGCGATGCCTTCCGCATCCACTTCCAGGCCCCGCCCCGCCCACCTCAGTGCGCCTGGCCAGGGGAGACAACCCTATGAGCGATGACACGAGCAATCCCGCCCGGTACTTCGGATGGCAGGTACGCCGGGCACGGCGCGCGGCCGGGTGGACGCTCGCCGAGTTCGGCCAGCGGATCGGCTACGACCCCGGGCAGATATCCCGCATCGAGAACGGCAAGCGCCCGCCCACGGAACTGTTCGCCCGGATGTGCGACCGGGCGTTCCCCGATCGCGACGGGTGGTTCAGCGAGTTCTACGCCGAGTCCCGCACCTGGATCGCCACCCCGCCGTGGTTCCGCAGCTGGGTCGAGCACGAGCAGCGCGCCGCAACCCTCCGCATCTGGCAGCTGGCCGTCTTGTCGGGCCTGCTGCAGACCGCGGACTATGCCCGCGCGATCCTGACCGTCGAACCGGGCGTGACCGAAGATGAGGTCAGCGCGCGCCTCGCCGCGCGGCTCGCGCGCCAGGCGATCCTGACCCGCGACGACCCGCCGACGGGGTGGTTCCTGGTCGACGAAGCGGCCCTCCGCCGTCACATCGGCCCGCCGGAAGTCATGGCCGCCCAGCTAGCCCACCTCGTGGGTGTAGCCCGCCTGCCGAACGTCACGATCCAGGTCGTCCCCTGCACCGCGCATGCCGGCCTGCTCGGCGGCTTCGCGATCGCCAAGCGCGCGGCGTACGTGGAAACCGCGGTCGCCGGCCAGGTATTCGAGGACGCCGAGATTATCGCCGGACTGCTCACCCGGTTCGATACGCTCAGGAACGAAGCGTTCCGAGGGTCAGAATCCCTGGCCTTGATAGAGCGGATGTGCGAGGAATGGAAAGCAACTGGCGTAAAAGCAGTTACTCAGGATCCAACGGCGGAGAGTGCGTAGAGGTCGCCTCGGCTGAGGCCGTGCAGGTCCGCGACACCACCGACCGCAACGGCGCAGTGCTCACTTTCACCGCTGAGGCATGGCGAGCGTTCACGGCGACGATCAGGTAAACCGCGCGCTAGTCCGCGCAATTTAGGGGTGCTCTCACTCTTGAGAGCACCCCTTTCGCATTCACGCTGGCAGGCTTGCCAAACGTGCACGCTATTTGCCATGTGACTCCTGTTGCCTATCGGTTGCCGACCGGCCAGTGCAGGCTGCCACCAGGCAAGCGCGGAAGGAAAGCACGCCATGGCTGGCACGGCGGTAGAAATCGATCCACGGCTCATCACATTCGTGTTCCCGAGCATCCCGGAATCGGTGCGGATGGCACGTTTTCACGTCCGGGCCGCGCTCGGCTTCCACGGGCTGGCCGACTATGCAGAAGACGCCGAGATCATCACGTCCGAACTGGTAGCCAACGCGGTCCGGCACGTCTGCGATAACGGCGCCCAGACAATCGGGGTAACGCTCGCGCATACCGGAAGCCCGGCAACGGTGACCGTCATCGTGTCGGACTCTTCCTCCGACGGCCCAGCAAGACGCGATGCGCCGCCCGGCAGCGAGCAGGGCCGGGGACTTCAGATCGTGGAGGCACTGTCGGCTCACTGGGGCTGGCGCCCCGAACACGGCGGGAAGGCGGTCTTCGCGGTACTCGCCCGGGAGGCATGACCCATCATGGCGGACATCTCAGACCTGCCGATGCTCCACGACATCGACGCCGGCTACTCACCGCAGTACGTCAAGCTCGCCCAGGCCCTCCGCGGCAAGATCGAATCTGCCCAGTACCGCCAGGGCAACATCCTGCCAGCCGCCGATCTCTCCCGCGGATACAAGGTGTCCATCCGGTTCACGTACTGCGCGCTCGCCATACTCGCGGCAAACCGGTACATCAGCCGCCCCGGAGCCGTCACGTCCTACAGCGTCACCTGGCAGGCGGGGACATGACGCCGGGACGACGCCGTCGCGTCGATGAAATTCCGATAGAGCAGTTTGCCGTTGTCGGCGCGAACATCAGGGCCCTTCGCCAGCGCAAGGGATGGACGCAGGCAGAACTCGGCGAGCTGATGGGCTGGCCCACCACCGCCACCGTGTGCGCAGCCGAAGGCCACCGTGACGGCCGGCAACGCGGATTCACTGCCAAGGAGGTCAAGCGACTGGCCGTCATCTTCGACGTCTCGGCATGGCAGCTCACGACGCGGTGCGCCAACTGCGGCGGGCACCCGCCGACCGGGTTCGCCTGCCTGACATGCGGAGCCCGGCTCCGGACGTGAAGCCTGGGACAGGTCGATCGCACGCCGCTATCCGCAATAGACGTTTCCTCATCGACCAGAAGCGAGCATCCGCCCAGGGTGGCGCTGCATAAACATACGGCCAGCCCATCGCGGCTTGAGTATCGCCTGGCGCTGCAAGACGCACCCAACGGCACGGAGCTCGCATTATAACTGCGCGCTGACCCGCCGATCTGGATGCTCTCGTAAGGGTAGCGGTGGCGGCAGACCGTCGCCCGTAACCGGGGTATATGGGCGCGTCCTCGGGGTTAATCGGCTGTGCTGGGAGAAGGCGGCCGGGGCGTCGGCGGCAGTGTGCTTGCTGGCCGGGGCGTGTCCTGTCCGGTATCGCGCGTCTGTGACGGAGCGTGCTGGCTGGCGGCGGCCTAGTGCAGAGGCTGCTAGGCGCGTTATGCGTCGCGCCGTTTGAGGGCCCAGAACGTGACGGCGAGCAGGATGGCGGCGAGGACCACGTAGATGCCGGTCTCGATGCCCTGGAAGACCCAGAACCTGCTGGCCGGCTGGTAGGTCAGGTAGCCCCGGTAACCGTGTGCCGTCAGGCAGGGCATGACGGTCCCGGGACTGGCCTGGGGCCGGCATACGGCGGGGACCGGTACTCCGTTGATCTCGAAGCCGCCGGGGGCAGCCGCCGGAGGCTGGCCGTCCGCGAGGACGACGCCCTGGCTGACTCCCAGGTAGGACCCGGTGGGCCGGAACGGCTCCGTGAGCTTGAAGTACACCGTGACCGGAGTCATGTAGTGCAGCCGGAGCCACTGCGCGATGAACACGCGCAGCGCGGCGAAGCCGGCCAGCATGACGGCCATCGCCGCGACCGTGCGCCGCAGCAGCGCGCCGGCGCAGATGCCCAGGGCCATCGCGAAGATCGCGTACCCGGCCGGGACGATGTCGGTGATGTCGAACCGGTTGGCCTGGAAGGCGTCGGCGTTCAGTGCGTTGTCCGGTCCTGACCACCAAGTGACCAGGGCCGAGACCGCCCCGGCGATGACGGCCGCGGCGAGGATCAGCCATCCGGACCCGACCGCGAGCCAGCGGCGCCTGGTGATGCCCTGCGTCCAGGCGAACTGGCTCGTGCCGGTCTCCAGTTCCCGCGCCACCATCGGTGCGCCCCAGAACAGCCCGGGCAGCAGCGGCACCGCAGTCGTCGCGAGGACGACGAACGCGACCCCGGTGCTGCTGAGGGAAAGCGGCGAGCCGGCCAGGTTGGCGCAGGTGCCGTCTTTCGCGCACCCGGCCAGGGCAGAGTGCCATACCTGCGCTGCGTGCAGGCCGGTGATCAGCAGCAGGACGGCCAGCGCGGCGAGCAGCGCGGCCGATAGCGCGCCCTGGCTACGGTACAGCCGCCAGGTGACCCAGGTCATCGGTCTCCTCCTACCGCCGACAGGCGGGCTTCCCCGAGGCCGCCGTGGTCGGCTTCGCCCTGGCTCATGTAGCCGAGCACTATCTCCTCCAGGGCTGGTTCCTCCACGGCCCAGGCGGGATCGGTCACCGGGCCGTTCAGCCGGACGAGCAGCGTAGTCTGCCGTGCCGTGCTTTCCTGCTGCACGATGGCGTGCGTCCGCGCGATCGCCGTCGTGTCCTTGCGCGGGCCGATGAGGACCCGGTGCTGGGCGAGGATCGCCTCGATGTCGCCGCACAGCTGCACCTGCGACGCGGCCAGCAGGATGAGGTGATCGCAGACCCGCTCGATGTCGGCGACCAGGTGCGAGGACAACATGATGGCCAGCCCACCCGCCTCCCCATCCCCCTTCACTGCCGCCGCCTCGGCCAGCGCCGCGAGGAAGTTCCGCCTGGCCAGGGGGTCGAGGGCGGCGAGCGGCTCGTCCAGCAGCAGCAGCTTCGGCTGCTTGGCCAGCGTGAGCGCGAGCGCGACCTGGGCGCGCTGGCCCCCCGACAGCGTGCCCACCGGCCGGTCCAGCGCTATCTTCAGCCCGGCGAGCCGGGCGCGTACCCACTCGCCGTCCCAGCGCCGGTTGAGGTGCGCGCCCATCCGGATGTGGTCGTGCGCGGTCAGCCGCCGGTACAGCGGGATCTCCTGAGCCAGGAAGCCGATCTCCGCCAGGAAGGCCGGCTCCTGGCGCGGTGTGCCGCCAAGGACGACGGCCTGTCCCGCGGTGGGCGCGGCGAGGCCGGTCAGCAGCCGGAGCAGCGTGGTCTTGCCTGCGCCGTTCGGCCCGATCAGCGCGGATATCCGGCCCTCGGGGACGCTGATCGAGCAGTCGCTCAGCGCGGTGACCCGCCGGTATCGCTTGGTCAGGCCGCTGGTCTCGATCACCGCAGTCATGCGATGTCCTCCTCGGCAGCCGCCTGCAGCGTGACCCGCAGCAGCGACTCGATCGCGTCGTCGTCAAGTCCTGCCGTCCGCGCCTCGCGCACCCACGCCGCCAGCGTCCGGCCCAGCCGCGCATGCGTACCGGGCGGTGGACCCGGCGGCCGTCCGCGCACGAACGTGCCCTGCCCGGCGCGGGCCTCCACCAGGCCCTCGCGCTCCAGGTCGCGGTAGGCCTTCAGCACCGTATTGGGGTTGACCGCCGTCGCCGCGACCGCCTCCCGCACGCTCGGCAGCTGGTCGCCCACGGAAAGCACGCCCATCCGCAGCGCCTGCCTCACCTGCTGCACGATCTGCTGATAGGGCGGCACTCCGGACCGCCCGTCTACCCGGAACCTGATCACTCCAGCACCCCTACTGTCCTAGGATGCTAAGACAGTAGGTCGCTTCCTAGCTCAGGTCAAGCGATCCGACCGCCAGGACAGGCGGCCATGCCGAAAACACGCCCAGATGTGCCTGCAGGGCAGCACCGTGCCCGGCCACGGCCAGGACTGAAATATCCCTCGGCAAAGAACGCCCCCGCCGGTTAAATGACTGAGACCGGACCGGACCGGACCGGAATGGATGTTCTGCGCGCGCCACGTCACTGGCAGGTCAGCCTGCTTGACAAGTACCTATTCGGCGATCTGATTTCCTACCGCAGTAATGGGAAAGCCCGTACGGTGGCCGTCGGCCGGGTCGAGAGATCGTGAGTGAGTATTCCGCTTCGTACATAGATTTACATCGGGGCGACACGCTATTCCAGCAGCAGCTGACGTGGGCAGCCAACACGCCCCTGTCACCGATTTCGGTGAGCTGGCCCGCGGATCGCATCTGTGGCTGATCGCGTCGCCCGCTCGAGGGCATCGCGGGAATCGTTCATCAGCGCGCGGACCACAAGGTGCCAGCCGACATGCGACCACGGTAACCAACCCCGGAGCAGGCTCCTTTACTCCGCTGTCAGTCCGCAGCTTCCCGGTCCGCGTCGCGGTCCAGCACGCGCTGGAGAACGCGCGGGGATGGCGGAATTTCGGGTTTGGGCGGCTGCAGGATCGGCGCCCTGCCGAGTCCGGCCCAGGCGGGGAATGCCTGGCCAAGGTCGCCGTAATCGGGGTCTTCAGACGGGATGGCCAGGCTCTGGCGGTCGGCGAGCTCGTCGGCGAAGGTCCGGTGTGCGGCGGCCAGGTCGGTGAGCTGCTGGCCCATGTCACTGGGTCCGTCCGGGGTGAGGGTGAGATCGCCGCCTTGAGCCTGGGTGGCCGGCTCGGGTTCGGCCGAGCGCAGCGGCGCCAAGTGCTGGGCAGGGTGGCGGCGGCGCACTTCGGCGTCGGCGGCGACGGCCAGCTGGCGCTGGGCGCGGGTGGCGGCCTCCCAGTCGCCGCGGTCGGCCATGACCGTGGCGAAGGCAGTCTCGCGGTGGCGGTAGGTCTGCTCCAGGGCCTGGTAGCTCGCGGCTAGCGCATGCGTGATGCTGGCCTGGTCGTGGTCACCGCGCTGTTCAGCGGCACGGGCATCGGCGCGGACGCGCAGGCCGGCCAGGCGGGCGTCCCAGGCAGCTGCCCGGACCTGGCGGAGCTCGTCGCCGGCGTAGGGCGGGGCCCACGCGGTCTCGATCGGGTAGGTGTCGCGCAAGTGCAGCAGCCTGCCGTCCGGCATGCCGCGCACATCCGGGCCGCCGGCCGGGCCGAGGGCGGCCAGGGCCTCGTGCCAGGCGGCGCGTGCGTCCGGGGCGGCCGCGGCCGGTTCGGGGCCGATCGGGTCGTCGGAGTGGTCGTAGCCGGACAGTTCCCGCCAGGCGCCGATGGCAGCGGCCCGTTCCTGCCAGGCGAGCTGGCTAGCCGGGCGGGCGGGCACCGGGCCGAGCGCGGCCAGCGCCCAGGGCTGGGGATGGGCGGCGGCGTGTTCGCCGATCCGGTGCTTGCGGGCGTCCATCAGTGCGGCGATCTCGGTGAGGTAGGCGCGGCGGTCGGGGTCGGCGATGGCGGGGACACGGGTGGACCACGGCCCGGCCGGGAGCGGGACCGGGGAGCCGAGGCGGTGGCGGAGCCGGGCGTCGACCACGGCGGCTACGTCGCGGGCGCCGGCCAGGTCCCGTTCGGCGATCGCCTCGGCGAGCACCTGGGCGGGGTCCAGGCCGGCCAGCTCGGCGGCGTGCAGGGTCTGCCATAGCCACTGGGCCCGGTGGCCTGGTTCGGCGCGGTGGCCGGGCGGCAGCGTGTTCGTTAGCAGGTCCAGGTAGCGCTGGTCGCGGGCCGGGGTGATCTCGGCGGTCCAGATCGCGTTCAGCAGGGCCAGGTGGTCGGCGTCGGACAGGGCCTGGCGGCGGGTCTGGGTGGCGGAGTGCTGCTGGCCGTCGCGGTTCAGGACTTCGCCGAGCACGCCGAGCGCCGTGCCCGGCGGGGCGGGCGGGGTGGCCGGGGCGGGGACGGCGGCTCGTTCGGTATGGATCTGGTCGTAGCGGGCCAGTTCGGGGGCGGGACGGGGGCCGCGGGCGGCGTCGGCGCGTTTGGGGGAGGCGGTGAAGACGTAGGCGATGTTGTGATCGGTGCCGCGGGTCAGGGCGACGTAGGCGTGCTGGCGGTCCTCGGTGCCGGTGATCACGGCCAGGCCGGCGGTGACGGTGCGGCCCTGGGCGGTGTGATCGGTGACCGCGTAGCCGAGTTCGGCGTTCTGGTATCCGGCGAACAGGAAACGGCGGTCGGTCCAGCGGCGCTGCCCGGTCCGGGGGTCGGCGCCCAGGGCGCGGCGCACGAGCAGCCCGTCCGGGGTGATGGCCTCGACGCGGAGCAGGTCGCTGTTGGCCAGCGCCCGGCCGGGTTCGCCCGCCTCGGTGGCGTGGTCGTTGCGGGTGCAGATGATCAGGTCGCCGGGGCCGGCGTGAGCGCCGTCGGCGATGGTGACGGCCGGGCCGCCGCTGACGACGCCGAGGGTGATGAGGTCGTCGCGGATGCGGCGGTTCAGTTCACGGCGCAGGGCGTGGTCGGCGACCATCAGCAGGACGTCAGTCCCGTCGGTGGTCAGGGCGACATAGGCGGCCGCGGCGGCGTCCATCATCTGCTCGGGGTCTCCCCCGGTGATCCGGGCGTGCTGGTCGTACTCGGCGAGCACCGTGATGTCACCGTCGCGCAGGCGCAGGCTCGCTTGCCGTTCCCAGCGTTCCCGGAAACGAACGGGCTCGGACAGGCGGGCGTAGCCGAGAGCGTCGGCGAGCAGGGACATGCCGCCGCCGTTCTCGACGGCCTGAAGCTGGCTGATGTCCCCGGCCAAGATGATCTTGGAGCCGCGGGCCCTGGCGTAGGCGATCAGGCCGACCAGGTCCGGGCCGGACAGCATGGAAGCCTCGTCGATCAGCAGCAGGGTGCCGGGGCCGATGGGGACCGGGCCACGGGCACCGCGACGGCCGGGCAGGTGGACCAGGAACTGGGCGGCGTTGTAGGAGACCGGGACTCCGGCGGCCAGGGGGTTGCGGGCGGACTGGGACGCGGTGATGCCGATCACCGCTCCCCCGCCGGCGGCCCAGATGCGCGCGATCTCAGCCAGCACGCGGGTCTTGCCCGACCCGGCGGGCGCGTTGATCACCGACACGAGCCGGCCATCGGCCAGAACGGCCAGCGCGGCCGCGGCCTGGTCCCCGCGTAGCCCGCTGCCGGTGCCCTGGTCTGGAGACGATGGCGGCGACGGCGCCGATGTGCTCGTTGTAGCCCAGGGAGTCCGGGGCGCGCCACTTGCCGTCAGTGCTCGGCTTGGCGGTGTGGGCGATCTGGGAGTGGACGTGCAGTTGCATGTCGCCGTCCCGGGAGGTGTGCTGCAGCCAGTGCGCCACCGCCAGGTCAGCCTCATGCCACTGGCCGGTTTCCCGGCCGTGGACCCGAGTGTTGTGGGAGCCGGTGCGGGTGTAGCCCGCCTCGCGCTGGAAGTAGCCGAACCCGTCTTGGACGGCCTGCCAGATCATGTCATCGACCTCGGTGACCAGGGATGACCAGTAGGCATTGCCGTCTGCGTTGGCGGCCTGGCGGGCTAGGCGGGCGTACTCGCCGAGGGAGGCGTGGAAGATCGAGATGCTCTTGGACAGCGACAGGGTCAGGTCGAGGAACAGGGGGCTCTGCCGGGCTTTCTTGACGGCCTCGGTGCGGAGCTCGCGCTTGCGCTCGGCGGTGACGTGCGGCTCGGCGGCCAATAGCTGCTCGTAGATGTCGGCGGCTTTGCGGCCGCCGTTCGGAGGCCGGCCCAACTGGGTGCCGTCGGGGGCTTTGCGCTCGCCGAACAGTAGGTCATACGGCTCGCGCTCGACACGCTGGCCGGGTTCGAAGCCGAGGGCCTTGGCGCCGGGGCCCCACCAGCGGCCGGGCGGCTCTCCCCCGGTCTCGCTGGCCTGGAGGTAGTAGCTGGCCGCGTCCTTGGCCGCGCCGTGGTCGACGTGCTTCCAGATGTAGTCAAGGTCGTAGCCCCTGCTCAGCGTCGCGACGACTGCCAAGGGCTAACCCACCGCCCGCGGGCGCGGCGGAACTGACCACGATCGTCAGGTGGTGCATGGGTGGGCGAGCGGGCTCCCTGACCGCACGTGGCCTGCTTCGGTGGTGTCGGGTGCCGCCTTTGGGCCTGCGGCTTGGGCCGGGGCCAGGCGGCTATGGCGCGGTGAGGGCGGTGGTCAGCGTCGCGGCGTGCTGGTCCAGCCAGGCTTCACGGCGCTTGATGACGTCGCCGACGCCTTCGTCCCACATCCGCTGCCAGCCGCCGCCAAGAGTCTCCGCCCGGTGCTTCATCATGTACCAGGCCCGGCGGGTCCACAGCAGGCCGACCTCGATGACGCGCTCCCGGTCGGTGCCGGACAGGCCGTAGGCGTCGGCGAGGATACGAGCCCGCCGGGGCGCGTCGACGGTGCGCAGCAGCGGATCCGCATCGCGCGGATCGAACAGCGGCGCCCACCACATCATCGCGTTGAACATCTCGTCGGCCCGGGTGACCGGATGGGCGAAGTCGAAGTCGATCAACGCGAACGCCTGGCCGTCACGGAACACGACGTTCTCCGGCGTGATGTCGGCGTGCCCGATCAGCTCCGGCGGATACCGGGGAGCGGGCGGGAGCCCCGCAGGCCCGTCCTGGGCGGTGCCGACGGGCAGCACATCCGGCGCAGGAGTAAACGAGACGGCCGCGTCGTCGTAGGCGCGCACCAGGCGTCCGACCGATGCCAGCCGGGTCTCGTCGGCGATCCACGGTGGGCGCGGGCGCCCGGCCACCTCGCCGTCGATGTAGCTGAGCACCTCGCGGCCGGAGCTGTCGATGCCGAGGAACCGCGGCGCTCCCTCGAAGCCGGCCGATTCCAGGTGGGCCAGCAGCGCGCGCACCAGCGGCGAGTGCGGCCCGACCGGCCGCCGCACCGTGTTACCGACCCGGACCAGGCCCTCGGTGACGTCGCCCCCGGCCAGCGGTATCTCGGCCTGATCCGCCTCATCTATCCAGGTCTCGCTCACCGCGCCATCCTAGGGGCGCCCGCCTGCCCAGCGGAAAAGGTTATGCGCTCCCGCGGCTGGCGCTATGACCGGGCCTTGTTGAGCTCGGTCATCAGCCGCCGGTTGGCCTCGCGGGCGGCGGCGAGTTCCTCGTCGCGTTCTTCGGCGCGGCGGCGCAGGTCGAGGTTCTCCTGCTGGAGCGCCTGGATCTGGTCGTTCAGCGCGGCGACGTCGGGCGGGGGGCCGAGGCCGGTGCGCTGGCTGATCTGGGTGCCGAGCAGTTCGGACAGCCGGCCTTCGAGGCTGCGGGCGTGCTGTTCGAGGCGGCGGCTGCGTTCGCGGAGGTTGGCGGGCAGACGTACCTGCCGTGGTGTTTGTGGCCGCGTCCAGGTACGGCACGCAGATTCGCGTTATCCCTCATCCGAGTGCGGAGGAGTCGCCTCCTCATGGATCCACCATCCGGATCTTTTTCGAGCGGGCACACACTGCTCAAGGAGCAGGACCGTGACCCATGCTCAGGAGATGCCCCTGGGCCCTTAGCCGAATTACGGCTGCTTGGCTGCTTCAGTCCGCTGACCTGGGATTTTATGGCCGGTCTGGCAGGCGACCTTGGCGGCTGCGGAGCGGCGGGCGGGGACGACCGGGTCGCTGGAAGCGGGCGGGTCCTTACCGGTGGAAGCCAGCGGCGCCCATGCCTGCCGCGGGTGCCAGGTCAGGCAGGCATGCCCTTCCGCTGACAGATCCACTCGATATCAGATGCTTTCGGGTAGTGACGGTTGTTCAGGTTTGAAGGACGGGCCGGGCGAGGGCTGCTTCTGGCTTCTCAGGACGGCGCGGGTGGTTTCGAGGTAGCCGCGGATCAGGGGCGAAACCGGGCCTTTCTTGTAGGCGACGGCGAGCATGACGGTGGCCTGGGCCGCTCCCCGGAGCGGCCGGTGGGTGACTCCGCTGATGCGCAGGTGCCGGACCGAAGCCGGTGCCAGCGCCACTCCCAGCCCGGCAGCGACCAGGGCCACGAGGCTGGAGGTCTCGCCGACCTCCTGGCGGATCCGCGGGGTGAATCCGGCCTGGCGGCAGGCGCTGATGACTGCCTGGTGGATCGAGGAGGGCGGTGAGCTGGGGTAGCCGATGAACGGCTCGTCCCGCAGGTCGGTCAGCTCGAGGTTGACCTGACTGGCCCGCGGGTGGATAACCGGGAGCAGCGCGACGAGCGGCTCATGCCGGAGAACCTCGACGACGAGGCCGTCGGCGGCCACCGGCGGCCGGAGCAGGCCGACTGAGATGCTGCCGTCGAGCAGGCCGTCGACCTGCGCGGGGGTGAGCATTTCACTGTGGACCTCCAGCGTCACATCGGGGAACCGCTGCGCGTAGGCCCGTACGAGCAGCGGCATCAGCTCATAGGTCGCCGACCCGGTGAACGCCAGCGTCAGCCGGCCGAGGCGTCCTTGCCCGGCCAGGCGGACGTTGTCGGCGGCGCGGCGGCTTGCGGCCAGCAGTTCGGTGGCCTCGGCGTACAGGATCCGGCCCGCGCCGGTGAGCTCGACTGACCGGGTGGTGCGGTCGAACAGGTCGGTCCCGAGTTCTCGTTCAAGTTTCCTGATCTGCTGGGACACGGGCGACTGCGCGATCATCAGCCGTTCCGCGGCCCGGGTGAAGCTGAGCTCCTCCGCGACGGCCACGAAGTACTCAAGGTGCCGTAGTTCCATGATGCGGGCCTTCACATTGATCTTAAAAACATCTGAATCACTGAACTTTTAGGTGTTGGACGACTCAATACTGCGAAGCCTAGCGTGGAGCCACCGGAAGGAAGTGACCACCGTCACATCGCCCAGGCCTCCGGAGGGAGTCATCCAGTGAACACAGACAGCCTCGAACCCCGGCACCTCAGGTCATGCCTGTCGCGTTTCGTCACCGGCGTCGCCGTGGTCAGCTACGTCGCCGACGGCGAGCCGCGCGGCGTGACGGTGAACTCGTTCACCTCCGTGTCAATGGACCCGCCGCTGATCCTGGTATCGCTGGCCCGCACGGCCAAGGCGGTCAGCCACATGTCGACGGTCCCGTTCACGATCAACGTCTTGAAGGCTTCCCAGCTCGATATCGCCATGCAGTTCGCCGGGCGGCCGCGGGACGGGCTGCGGGTGGCCTGGAAGGCGCCCGCCGACGGCCTGGCCCCAGTACTGACCGGCGCTCTGGCGACATTCCGGTGCCGCCCCTGGCAGGCCTACGACGGCGGTGACCACGTGCTGCAGCTCGGGCAGGTGGTCCAGGCCGATGTGAGCGGCGAGGAGGAGCCGCTGCTGTTCGACCGCGGCCGGTTCGCGATGGTCGGCCTCTCGCTGTTCGACAACCCGCGGGTGATCGAGTCCGATCCGGTGATCGGCGGCGGCATCATCCGCTCCCAGCTCGTCCACCACCTGGCCGCGCCCAGCTGAACCATCCCGCGACGACCCGGTTAACCCCAAGGAGGGCACCATGAAGATCTCGCTGTTCGCGCAGGCGCCGTACCGCTACCTGCCCGAGGACTTCGAGCAGCACCACGAGTCGGTGTGCAGCGTCCCGTACTCGCTGACCACGCGGGAGGGGGTGTACTCCTCGATCCGGGACTTCATGGACGAGCTCATGTTCGGCGCCCGGTCCGGGTTCGACGCGGTCGCCGTCACCGAGCACGGGCAGAGCAGCTACGACATGGTGCCCAACCCGGACCTGGTCGCCAGCGCGCTGGCCTACATGACCGAGGCCGAGGGCATCGACGTCGGAATCTTCCCGATGGGCCGCTCGCTCGGCAAGTCCCGGGAGCCGCTCCGGGCCGCCGAGGAGTACGCCATGATCGACGTGATGAGCGGCGGGCGCCTGATCCCCGGCCTGGTCGTCGGCCTGTCCTACGACGCCAGCGTCAACAACGGCGTCCCGCCGATGGAGGTCCGCAAGCGCTTCGACGAGAACCTCGAACTGGTGCTGCGCGCGTGGAAGGAGCAGACGCCGTTCGCGTGGAACGGCAAGTTCTCCCAGTACCCCATGGTCAACATGTGGCCGCGGCCGCTGCAGCCCGACCTGGCGCCCTGGATCACCGGCATCGGCAACCCCAACACCATGAAGATGTGCCTGGAGCGCGGCTTCGGGTTCACCTACCTCAGCTGGTTCGGTGCCAAGCTCACCGGCAAGCGCATCTTCGACCGCTTCTGGGAGATCGCCGACCAGGTCGGCGTCCCCCGCAACCCCTACCGCCTCGGCTTCCTGCAGACAATCGCCGTCGCCGAGACCGACGAGCAGGCCGAGCGGGACTACGCCGAGCACCTGGAGTACGGCTTCCGCAAGGGACTCGGCTCGATCCCGATGGAAAAGCTCGGCCTGCCCGGCGGCATCGACATCCGCGGCGTCCAGGCCCTGCTCAAAGACCCGGGCGACTTCGGGCTGTACTACCAGATGAAGACCTCGTCCTACCGCGACCTGGTCGACGCCGGCGTGGTCATCGCCGGCAGCCCGGCGACCGTGCGCGAGCAGCTCAGGACGTTCTGCCAGGACTACGGCATCGGCAACCTGCACGCCATGCTCAGCTTCGGCTCGCTGCCCCGGCACCTGGTCATGAAGAACATCCAGCTGTTCTCCGAGGAAGTCCTGCCCTACCTGCAGGACCTGTGGACCGATACCGAGCACCAGCACCACTGGTGGCCCGAACGCCTCGGCGGCGCACCCGGCACCCAGCAAATCCCCGCGACCACCGGATTGGCGGTAGCACGATGACAACCCAGCCAGCCATCAGCGAACAGACCGTCGAAGTCTGGGACGGCCGGATCACGATGCGCGTCAAGGTCGCCGGGGTCGGCTCCCCGCTGCTGTACCTGCACCCCGCAGCCGGACTGGCTTGGGACCCGTTCCTCAGTCACCTGGCCGAGCGGTACACCGTCTACGCGCCGGAGTTCCCCGGCACCAGCGTCGGCGACCCCTACGCCATCCACCAGGTCGACGACCTCGGCAACCTCGTCCTTGCCTATGAGGAGCTGGTGCGCAAGCTCGGGCTGGTCAAGCCGGTCATCATCGGCCAGTCGTTCGGCGGCATGATCGCCTGCGAGCTCGCGGCTCACTTCCCCGACCTGCCCTCGGCGCTCATCGCACTCGACCCAATCGGGCTGTGGCTAGATGAGCACCCGGTCGCCAACTGGATCGCCACCCCCGCCGACCAGCTGCCAGCCCTGCTGTTCCACAACCCGGACAGCCCCGCCGCCCAGGCCATGCTCGCGCTCCCCGAAGACCCCGAGCGCCAGCGCGCCGCCATCGCCGGCCTGGTCTGGGCCTTCGGCTGCACCGGAAAATTCACCTGGCCGATCCCCGACCGGGGCCTGCGCGGCCGCCTGCACAGGATCAGCGCCCGCACCCTGATCCTCTGGGGCCGCCAGGACAAGCTCGCCAACGTCGCCTACGCCGGGCAGTTCGCCGACGCGATCCCCGGAAGCAAGGTCGCCATCATCGACGACTGCGGCCACATCCCCCAGGTGGAGCAGTACGACCAGACCGTCCAGGCCGTCGGCGAATTCCTGGGCTGATCACCACCACACACTCCCAGCAAAGGAGCACTCCCATGACAACCGGCACCCAGGCCGCAGCAACCGCGGCCCACTCCGGCTCGGCCGCCACCGAAGCGTTCCGCGAGAGCGTGACCCGGCGGGAAACGGCGGCCGTGGACCCGGCCAGGACCAGCCTCCTCGCCCGGGAGCTGCTGAACCGCATCCACGACGTGATCCGCGAGCATCACCTGACCTATCCCGAGTACCAGGCCGTCAAGCAGTGGCTCATCGAGGTCGGCCAGAGCGGGGAGTGGCCGCTGTTCCTCGACGTGTTCGTCGAGCACGCCGTCGAGGAAGTGGCCACCGGCGACCGCCACGGCTCCAAGGGCACCATCGAGGGCCCCTACTACCTCCCCGGCCAGATACCGCTCCCGGCCACCGCGACCCTGCCCATGCGCGCCGACGAGAAAGGCGAACCGCTGCTGTTCACCGGGCAGGTCCGCGCGGTCGGCGGAACCCCCCTGGCCGGCGCCCAGCTTGACATCTGGCACGCCGACGCGGACGGGCTGTACTCCGGCTTCGCGCCCGGGATCCCGGCCGGGAACCTGCGCGGCGTCGTCACCGCCGGCACGACGGGACGCTTCAACATCCGCACCATGCTGCCCGCCCCCTACGAGATCCCCAAGGACGGCCCCACCGGCCAGCTGGTCGCCGCCGCCGGCTGGCACGCCTGGCGCCCGGCCCACCTCCACCTGATAGTCAGCGTCCCCGGCTACCGCACGCTCACCACCCAGCTGTACTTCGACGGCGGCCAGTGGCTGGACAGCGACGTCGCGCAGGCCGTGAAACCAGAACTGATCCTCCGCCCGGAAACCGGGCCCGACGGAACACGGCACGCAAGCTACAACTTCGTCCTCGACCCCACCTAGTCAACTCGGGGAAACACGCGACGCCGGACGCGCGTGCCCAGCCGCCGCGCCCGGCCAAGGAGCCATCGTGAGCACAGGCCGCATCGCCTCCGTCAGCACATCGATCATCGACGTGCCGCTCCGGCGCCCGCACAAATTCTCCGTCCTGGAAATCGATCACCAGAGCCTGGTCCTGGTCCGAATCCGCACCACCGACGGGATCGAAGGAATAGGCGAGGGCATCGTCTCAGGCGGCCCGTGGTGGGGCGGCGAATCCGTCGAAACGATGAAACCGATCATCGACCGGTACCTCGCGCCGATCACCACCGGCCACGACGTGGCCGACATCCAGCAACTGCGCGCCACCATGGACCAGCAAGTCAGCGAGAACCGGTTCGCCAAGGCTGCCATGGAGATCGCCCTGTACGACGCCTGGGGCAAATCCGCCGGCCTGCCCGTGCACGCCCTGCTCGGCGGCCTGGTGCGGCCCGCCATCGGTGTCACCTGGGCGCTCGGGGCAGCCGACGCCGATGAGATCATCGCCGAGGCAAGCTCCAAACTCGACACCGGACAGCACGCCAGCTTCAAGCTCAAGATGGGCTCACAAGACCCCGACAGCGACGTCCGCCGGATCGAGAAAGTAGCCGCCGCGCTCGCCGGCCGGGCCAGCCTGCGCATCGACCTCAATGCCGCCTGGGACGAACTCACCGCCACCCGGTACCTGCCCCGGCTGCAAGACGCGGGCATCGCGCTGGTCGAACAGCCGCTGCCCGCCTGGAACACCGACGGCATGGCCCGGCTCTGCCAGCGACTGGACATGCCCGTCATGGCCGACGAAAGCCTGCGCAGCGAACACGACGCCCTGCGCCTGGCCACGACCCACTCCGGTGACATCTTCTCGTTGAAGATCACCAAATCGGGCGGGTTCACGGTCACCCAGCGCATCGCCGCCGTCGCGCACGCCGCGGGGATCCCCTGCCACGGCGGAACCGCCATCGAGTCCCCCATCGCCACCGCAGCCGCCGCGCACCTGTACTGCTCGCTGCCGGCCGTAACCTACGGCAGCGAGCTGTTCGGCCCCCTGCTCATGGCCGAGGACCTGCTCACCGAGCCGCTGACCTACCGCGACGGCCAGCTGCACCCCCCGCACGAACCCGGTCTCGGCATCACCCTGGACGAGGACAAGATCCGCCGCCTCACCCGCACCTGAACCAGCAGCCAGCACAGGAGAACCGCATGTTGTTCCTCGTCGAAATGGAAGTCCGCATCCCCCACGACGCGGACTCCGAGCACATCGCCCAGCTCCAAGCCGAAGAAAAGGCCCGCGCGCAGCAACTGCAGCGATCCGGCGAATGGCGGCACCTATGGCGGGTCGCCGGACGCTACGCCAACATCAGCATCCTCGACGTCGATACCACCGACCGGCTGCACGAACTCCTGTCCGAACTGCCGCTATTCCCCTACCTCGACATACGGGTGACACCGCTGGCCACCCATCCATCGGCGATCCCGGATCCCGCTAGGCCGAAGGAACGGACCGCACAGTCGGGGACCTATACCCCGACGGGCTGACAGGTCCCGGGGAAGCCCAACACGGAGCCTAACTGGCAGCCAACGGCCACAGTCACCCAGGCACACCCAGCCACACTGAGCCTCGTAAGACCTGTTCAGAAGCCACATCCAGACACGTCCAGCATCACCCAGCCACCCTGCGGAATCGACTGATACTCAAACAGGTCACGAGCCATGCTGCTGCTCATCCAGCGGCTTGTGCTGGAACTTCCTTGCGCTGCTTGGGCTGGAAGATCTGGTCCATGATCTCGGCACCGGTGGTGATCACCGGGCGCAGTTCACGGCGGTAGACGACTTCGGTGGTGCGCGAACTGGCGTGCCCGGCCAGGCGGGCGATCTCCTCGACCGGCACGCCCTGGTAGCTCATCATGCTCACAAACGAGGTCCGCAGCTCCTTCGGCACCCAGCGGGCGCCCAGCCCGGCCGCCGCGGTGACTTTGCGGAAGTCCCGCCGCAGGTTGTGCGACTCATACGGCGTGCCCACGGACGTGGTGAACACCAGGTCGCTCCCCTGCCACAGCTCCCCCGCCTTCGACCGCTCCCCGGCCTGGCGCAGCAGCTGCGCCTCGAGCGCCTCGACGGCGACCTGGGGGATCCGCAGCGTCCGGCGGGACCGGTTCGTCTTGGTGTCGCCGTGGGCGCGGACCGACCGCCACACCGAGATCGTCTTCGCGTCCAAGTCCACGTGCTCCCACGTCAGCGCCCGGGCCTCCTCCGAGCGGACGCCGGTCAGCAGGCACAGCACGATGTATGCGTGCAGCCGCGAGTCTTCCGCGGCTTCCAGCAGCGCCGCCGCCTGGTCCAGGGTCAGCGCCTGTGACGGGCGACCCTCACGGCCGTGCGGGGTGTCGACCAGCGCCGAGACGTTCCGGCGGACAAGGTCCCTGCCCTCGGCGTGACGCAGGGCCCGGGTCAGGCAGTTGTGCGCCTTCTGCAGCGTCGGGGTGGAATGAGTGACCGCCATCTTGGCCAGGGCGGTGCGGACGTCCTGGACGGTCAGGTCCCGCAGCGGGATCCTCCCGATGACCGAGAGCACCGGGCGAAGAGCATCCCGGTAGACCTCGACCGTCTTGGCGGCCCGGCCAGGCAGACCTTCGGCCAGCCAGTCAGCCACGGCCGTCTCGGCTGTGTAGCCCTGGACGGTCCGGACGCCGGCGTCCAGTTCCGCGTGGAGCGCCTTGAGCTTGTTCTTGACCTCGGTCCGGGTCGGCCGCTGACTTTCTTACGGATCCGCTTCCCGCCTGCGTCAAAACCCGAGCGAGACCGCCCCGCGCCAGCGGCCGGAACAGGTCTTGTGATGGGCGCCGTCGCGGCAGTCGCCCCGGTGGTCGAAGTAGATGCCGTCTTCGCCGTAGCCCCGGCGTTTCGCCTCAGCCATACAGAAAGCCAACTTGGCTCCCACATTGGCTCCCAAACCAGGGCATCACGATCCTGCGGAGAGGCCCTGACCTGCGATTTCTTTGTGGAGCTGAGGGGATTCGAACCCCTGACCCCCTCCATGCCATGGAGGTGCGCTACCAGCTGCGCTACAGCCCCGCTACCGGTGACAGCGAACCGTCTGCCGGAACGGAGTTAGCATACAGGCTCCCGGAACGTGCGTCGTACCGGCCAGGCAACTCGCGCCCGTCCGCACCGCCTAGACGCTGGCAGGCTGACGACTCACCACACGACTTCAGCCCATACCGTCTGCCCGCCGGGGCGGACATCGTGCCCGAGTTTGTCTGCGAGCGCGGCGACGATGGCCAGCCCGCGCCCGTACTCGTCATCGTCCGCGGCATCGCGCGGGCCGTTCCACTCGCCCGTCCCGGCGTCGGAGACCTCGACTCGCGCCCAGCCCGGTTCGGTGCGCACCGTTAAGGTGAACTCTCCGCCGACCGCGCCGGACGGGGAATGCCGGATCGCGTTGGAAGCCAGCTCGGCGGTGATCAGCTCCATGTCGTCGGCGCGGGGCGAGCTGGCCAGGATTCCGCGCACGAACCGGCGCACGGATGGGACGATAGCGGGGAGTCCGGGGAAGGTGACGGAGGTCTCCAAGGCCCGGCTCCTTACGCGGCATGGCGGACAAAAGCTGAGTACTCAGCTTGCACCTGAGTACTCACCTTCGTCAAGCTTGTCGCGTGCCTTCGCCCACCTATCAGCGGATCGCTGACGACCTGCGCCGGTCCATCGTGGACGGCATCCTTCCGCCCGGCGCGAAGGTGCCCAGCCGTCACGAATTGGCCCGCCGGTACGACGTGTCCGACCGGGTAGCCGTCGAGGCCGTCCGGCTCCTGGTCGCCGAGGGGTTTGTTGAGGCCCGCAGCGGGTCAGGGTCCTACGTGCGGCAGCGTCCCGAGCGCCAGCGCCTCACCCGCTCCTGGTACACCTCTCGGCACGGCGGCTCGCCGTTCAAGGCGGACATGGCCGCCGGCGGCATGCCCGGCACGTGGGAGTCCTCGACCGAGCGCGTTCCGATGACCCCGGCCATCGCCGCCCGCCTCGGAGCCGAGCCCGGCGACCCGGCCATGCGCACCGCCTATACCTTCATGGGCGACGGCAAGCCGGTCACGCTGTCCGTGAGCTGGGAGCCCGCCGCCCTGACGACGGGCACCCCGGTCATGCTCCCCGAGGAGGGGCCGCACGCCGGGAAGGGCGTCGTGGAGCGGATGGCCGTCATCGGCCAGCAGGTCACCCACGCCGAGGAGACCGTCGCCGCCCGGCCCGCACTGGCCTCCGAGGCGCAGCGCCTCGCCATCCGCCCCGGCGCGATCGTCCTCACCATCGCCCGCGTCTACCACACCGACCAGCGCGCCGTGGAGACCGCCGACATCATCATCCCCGTCGAGCGGTACGCGCTGGTCTACGACGTGCCTGTCCGCTGATCCCCGGCACCCGGGGGAACCAGGGTGGCGCGGATGGCCTGCTTCTGGAGCTTGCCGGAGGCGGTGCGGGCCAGGGACGGGGCGAACGTGACGCCGGACGGGGCACTTGAAGTGGGCTAGGCGGTCCCGGGTCCAGGCGATCAGGTCGGCCTCGGATACGTGACGCGCCGGGGGTCAGGACGACGACGGCCCAGGGGGACTCGCCCCAGTCGGCCGAGGGGACGCCGACGACGGCGACCTCGGCGACGGCGGGGTGGCCGGTCATGATGCTCTCGACCTCGGCCGGGTAGACGTTCTCGCCGCCGGTGACGATCATGTCCTTGAGGCGGTCGTGCAGGTAGAGGTAGCCGTCGGCGTCGAAGGAGCCGCCGTCGCCGGTGCGCAGCCAGCCGCCGGGGAGCATCACCTCGGCGGTCTGCTCGGGCTTGCGCCAGTAGCCCTTCATGACGCGGGGGCCGGACATGATGACCTCGCCGCGCTGGCCGGGCGGGCAGTCTTCCAGCGTTTCCGGGTCGACGACGCGGACCGGGGAGGCGGCCATCGGGCGGCCGGCCGAGCGCAGGCGGTGCTCGAACTCGGCGGCGGGCACGTGGTCGGCCGGGCCGAGCAGGGTGAAGCCGCCGGTGGACTCGGTCAGGCCGTAGGACTGGAGGAACTTGCAGCCGATGATCTCGGTGGCCGCCTGGAGGACCGGCAGCGGGATCGGCGAGGCGCCGTAGACGACGTAGCTGAGCGCGCTCCAGTCGGTGGTCCTGGCCTCGGGCAGGGCAAGCAGGCGCTGCAGCACGGTGGGGACGAGCACGGCGTGGGTGACCTGGCGGTCGGCCGAGCATCCGCAGGATGCCCGCCATGTCGGGGGCCTGGTCGAGCAGCAGGTTGCCGCCGTTGAGGTTGGCGGCCAGCAGCATGCCCAGGCCGGCGATGTGGAAGAACGGGATCGGGGCCGCGCAGACCGAGTTGGTATCGAGCCCGATGTCGGTGTGCAGTTCGTGCAGGGCGCAGCCGAGGTTGCGGCCGGTCAGCTCGACGCCCTTGGGCGCGCCGGTGGTGCCCGAGGTGTAGAGCAGGAGCGCGGTCTCGTCGGGGGCAGCCTGCTCGCCGGGGTCCTCGGCGGGCGCGCGCGTCGCACCAGGACTGATAGCCGCCGTCGGTGATCAGGACGGCGCCGTCGAAGCCGGCGACCAGCGGGGCGGCGGCCGGGTCGGTGACGACGACGCGGGGCTCGGCGTCGGCCAGGATGGCGAGGACCTCGCGGGCGGACAGCCGGTTGTTGACCGCGGTGAAGATGGCCCGGCACTTGGCCGCGCCGTACATGACCTCGGCGAACTCGGGCCCGCTGGCCCCGATGTAGGCGATGCGGTCGCCGGGGCGCACGCCCTTGGCCAGCAGGGCCTGGGCGACCTGGCTGGAGCGGCGGTCGAGTTCGGCGAACGTGGCCGGGCGGCCCGCTTCCAGGGCGATCGCGTCCGGAGTGGCGGCGGCGCGCTTCCTGATGATGTCGGCCAGCGCGTAGACCGGGGATCCGTCGGGGTGGTACGACCAGGGTTCGCTCTCGGTCATGACCGCTACAGTAAACGGAGCAAAGGTGGACCGTCCAGACCAGGCGGGAGGCACCGTGGCGGACACGATCGGGCCGCTGCTGGCGGCCGCCTGCCAGCGGTTCCGGGACCGGCCCGCGCTGGTCCGCGGGAAGCAGACCCGGACCTACAGCGAGCTGCTCGAGCGGGGTACACGGCTGGCCGGCGCGCTGCGCGGGGCGGGACTCGAGCCGGGGACGCCGGTGGCGGCGATGCTCGAGGACCGGATCGAGTCGCTGGAGGTCTATCTCGGGGCGTTCTTCGGCGGCTACCCGGTCATCCACGTGAACGACCGGCTGGCCGCGCCCGAGGTGGCGCACATCCTGGCCGACTCCGGGGCTCGCGCCTTGTTCCATACCGACGGGCGCAGCGCGGTGGTCGATGCCGCCGGGGCGCGGGACGCGGTACGGCTGCTGGTGACCATCGGGGCGGACCGGCCACCGGGGGCGGAGGGGCTCGAGGATGTGGTGAGCAGGCCCCGTTCGGTACAAAGAATCGAACCCCGGTCGGCGGGTGACCTGGCCATCGTCGGGTACACCAGCGGGACCACCGGCCTGCCCAAGGGGGCGATGATCAGTCAGGGCGCGCTGACGGCGTGCGTCCGGCTGATGCCGTCGATGTTCCGGATCAGCCCGTACGGGCGGTGCGCGTTCACCGGGACGCTCTCGTTCGTCAGCGGCATCTGGGGCGTGATCCTGCCACACCTGTACACGGGAGGCACGGTCACGTTCCTGCACCCGTACACGCCGGAGTCCTGGGCCGCGCACGTCGAGGCGGACCGGTCGACGTTCACGTACGCGCCGTCGCCGCTGATCCCGGCGTTCGCGGCCGAGCTGCGGCGGCGCCCTGGCGCCCTGGCGGCCCTGGAGTCGGTCATCCACTCGGGGTCGCCGGTGCCGCGGGCGCACGTGGCCGACCTGGTGGACGTGATCGGCGAGCGGTACACCGAGGTGTGGGGCATGACCGAGGGGGTGGCGCCGTTCTCCGCTACCGTCCGGGGCGACTGGCGGGGTGAGAGCCAGGCCGAGGACGTCTGCGCCAGCGCGGGGCGCGCGTTCCCGACCGCGTCGATCCGGGCGGTGAGCCCGGACGGGCGGGTGCTGGGGCCGGGCGAGGAGGGCGAGCTCACCGTCGAGGCGGACATCATGTTCGACGGGTATCTCGGCGACCAGGCGCTGACCGGGGCGAGCTTTGGTCCGCACGGGTTCCGGACCGGGGACCTGGGGCGGCTCGACCCGGCGGGGTACGTCTACGTCACCGGGCGGGTCAAGGACCTGATCATCAGCGGCGGCATGAACGTCTACCCGGCCGAGGTCGAGGCGGCGCTGGCGACCTTGCCGGGCGTGGCCGAATGCGCGGTCCTGGGCCTGCCGGACGAGCGCTGGGGCGAGGCGGTCACCGCGGTGGTCGTGCCCGCGCCCGGCGCGGAGCTGACCGAAGACCAGGTCATCGCGCACGTCAGGACGCGGGTCGCGGGCTTCAAGCGGCCGCGGCGGGTGCACTTCGCGGCGGCGTTGCCGCGCAATGCGAGCATGAAGGTGCGCAAGGACCAGCTGCGGGACCAGCTGGCCCGGGAAGGGAGCACCCGTGCCTGAGCTATGTGCCGCTGGCTGGCCGGGTGGCGGTCGTCTCCGGCGGGGGCAAGGGGCTGGGGCGGTCGTTCTGCCTGGCGCTGGCCCGGCAGGGCGCGAAGGTCGTGGTCAACAACCGGCACCGGGCGGCGGGCGCGGCCGACCGGGTCGTCGCCGAGATCGCCGCCCTGGGCGGCGAGGCGGTGGCCGACTACGGTGACGCGGCCGACCCGGGCAGCGGGGAGGCCCTGGTCGCGGCGGCGGTGGAGCGCTGGGGGCGGCTGGACATCTGCGTGGCCAACGCGGCCGTCGGCACGCCCGGCATGTTCCACAAGCAGCCGGACGCGGAGTTCGGCGAGATCCTCCAGATCAACCTGCTGGGCAGCGCCCGGCTGGCGCGGGCCGCGATGGCGGTGATGCGCCCGGCCGGGTTCGGCCGGATCATCCTGGTCTCCTCGGGCGGCGGGCTGCACGGGGACATCGGCCTGGCCGCCTACGCCGCGAGCAAGGGCGCGCTGCTGGCCCTGGGCCGGACGCTGGCGGCCGAGGGCGAGGCCCGGGGCGTGCTGACCAACCTGCTGCTCCCCTACGCGCTGACCCAGATGACCGCAGGGGCCACGCCGCCGGCCGTGGGCGAGCGGATGGACCCGGACCTGGTGGCGCCGGTGCTGACCGCGCTGGCCAGCCCGGACTGCCGGCTCAACGGCGAGTACGTCATCACCGGCGGAGGCCGGCTGCGCCGGGCATCGGTGGTGGAGTGGGAAACGACCTTCCTGCCGAACGAGCCGGATCTTCGCCCGGATCAGCTGCAAGCCCTCGTGGCCGAAAGCGGTGCCGGCCAGCCGCACGAGTACCGCGTGGCGGTGGACGCGTTCAACGACCTGATGTCGGAGGGACCTTCGTGAGCTGGGGACCGCTGTTTGTCAACCTGGCGGTGACGGCCGCCGTCGTGGCCGTGCTCATGCTGGGGACGTTCGCCTACGCGATGCTCACCAAGGTGCACGCGATCATGGACACGATCTGGCCGCTCGGGTTCGTGCTGATCGCGCTGGTCTCGTTCTTCTTGTCGGCCGGGTCTGGTTCCTTCGGGCGGCGGGCGCTGGTGCTCGTGCTCACGGCGGTGTGGGGACTGCGGCTCGGCGCGCATATCTTCTCCCGCAACCGGGGGCAGGGCGAGGACAAGCGGTACGCCTCGCTGCTACGGCGCAACCGCGGGAACCTGGCCACCTTCGTGCTGCGCTACATCTACTGGATGCAGGGCCGGGTCATGTGGTTCGTGTCGCTGCCGGTGCAGGCGGCGATGTACGAGCACGCCTCGCTTGGGCGGTTGGCCTGGCTGGGGGCGGCGGTGTGGGCGGTGGGGTTCGGCTTCGAGGCGGTCGGCGACGCGCAGCTGCGCCGGTTCCGGGCCGACCCGGCCAATCGTCGGGCGGGTGCTCGACACCGGCCTGTGGCGCTACACCCGGCACCCGAACTACTTCGGCGACGCCGTGGTGTGGTTCGGCCTGTGGCTGCTGGCCTGCTCGCACTGGCTGGGGCTGCTGCTGGTCGCCTGCCCGGTCTTCATGGCGAACATGCTGGTGCGGCACACCGGCAAGAAGCTGCTGGAGAAGCACATGTACCCGGTCCAAGGGCGACGCGTACGCCGACTACGTGCGGCGGACCAGCGGCTTCATCCCGTGGCCGCCCCGGTTACTGGATTAAGCCCTGCGGGAAGAGCATCGGCAGGTTGATGGCGTCGGCCATGGCCTGGTAGCCGGCGTCGTTCGGGTGCAGGTGGTCGCCGCAGTCGTAGATGGGGTTCAGCCGCAGCGGGTTGGCGGGATCGCTCATGACCGCGTCGAAGTCGATGACGCCGTCGAAGGCGCGGCTGGTGCGGATCCACTCGTTCACCTGCTCGCGGATGGTCTCGCCGGCCGCGGTGAAGTACCCGGCGCCCTGGTACGGCAGGATGGTCGCGCCGAAGATCTTCAGGCCGCGGGTGTGCGCGTCGGCGATCAGCCGCTGGTACGCGGCGATGATCAGGTCCGTGCTGACCTTCTCGCGGGCCGGGCGGGTGATGCCGATGCCGATGTCGTTGATGCCCTCGAGCACGATGACGTCCCGGACGCCGGCCTGGTCCAGGGCGTCCCGGGTGAACCGGGCCCCGGCGCTGGCGCCGCAGCACCCCGCGCCGCCTAGCAGCCGGTTGCCGCCGATCCCTTCGTCGGCCACCGACAGGACCGGGCCGCCGAGGGCGTCCAGTCGACGGGCCAGGTCGTTGGGCCAGCGGGCGTCGGCGCCGACCGTCGAGCCCACGCCGTCGGTGATCGAGTCGCCGAACGCCACCACGGTCCCGGCCACGTCCGCGGACCTGACGACGAGGCCGCTGAGGTAGTACCAGGACAAGGTGGAGGTGGTAAACGCGCCCACCCCCGTGTCCGCGGTGTGGTCACCGGCCGTCGACACCCAGTTGAGCTGCTGGGCGTCGAAGTGCATGGTGGCCGGGCCGGTGCGGTCCGGCAGGTACACGCTCACCACCAGGTTCTCGAACTGCTGCACCCGCATGGCCACCGGGTCGCTCAGGAGCCGCGCGCCGGCCGGGATCACCGCCGACGCGGCGCCGCCGAACGTCACCGGGTGGATCGGGCCGAGCACCGCCGCGGTCCCCGGGTCCCGCGAATCGGCTTGCGCCACCGTCATCGCGCCGACATGCAGGGGCGTACTGCCGTAGGCGTTTGTCAGCTCGAGGCGGATCGGGTCGCCGCCCGCGCTGGCGAAGATGACCTCGCGGACCGTCCGGTTGTCGAAGCCGCGGTCCGCGAGCGTGCCGGGCCCGCCTACCTGCGGGCTGGCGCTCCAGCTGGTGATCCAGCCGACGGCCCCGGACCGGGCCGCGGCCGGGCGGGAGGCGGCCATGATGGTGAGGCTGACCGCCACCACCAGCAGGGCGACCGCCGCCGGGAGCGCCCGCCGTACCGCCGGCCGGGCGCGCCGGATCAGCCGGGACGCTTCCTGGGCGGCCTTCCGGCTGGCAGGGCTCATGGGTGTCTCCTCGATCCGATCCCCCCGCGAGCGACGAGACACCGCTGTCCGTCGTCGGCTTACACCCGGAGTTATGCCACATTTTTCCCTCGCGGAAGCGTAACGGTCAGTTATCACCGTGATCATGGCTGTTCTGGTGTCTGACATGCTGGGCGGCATGGACTACGCGCCGGACCGGGCACAGCGGCCGAGCCCGGGCCGCCGGTACCGTAGGCAGATGGCTTCCGGACGGGGTCCGGGCGGGCCGGATCCGGCCGCGCTCGGCGCGGAGTACGGCCTCGGCGCGTACGAGCGGACGCATGTCATCCGGTACTTCTCGCCGTCGCAGCAGTGGTCGCGCATGCTGGGCTGGATTCTGCTCCCGGCGGCGATCGTGCTGTCCCCGGTCGCCGTGGTCGCGCTGCTCTCCTCCAACCCAGCCGCGTTCGCGACCGGGCTGATCGCCGCGCCTGCCCTGATCTGGGTCGGCGCGGCCGGGGCATGGCGGATCTGGCGCACCCGCCCGGACCATGTGGACCGGATCCTGTTCTATGCCGGCGGGGTCGTCCAGCTCACCCCCGGCGTAGCCGAGCCGCGCGTCGTCCGCTGGGACGATGGGGTCTCGCTCAGCGTGCGGATCGTCAGGCCGGAGGGGTCCGACCCGTACATCGGCCCGAGTACGGTGCGCGACGGGGCGGGCAGCGAGCTGACCACGCGCGGTCCCGTGCTCGCCCGCGGTCCGTGGCCCCGCGGGTGGTGCCCGCCCTGCTGAGTGCCTTCGACGCCGGTGAGCCGGTCAGCTTCGGGCCGGTGCGGATCGACCGGGAGGGCATTACCGCCCCGGCCGTCGCCGACGGTTCCGCGCCACGCCTGATGGCCTGGACGGACATGCGGCGGATTACCATCGATGCCCGGACCAGGATCGGCATCAGGACGGTGGGACGCGGCCGTGACTTCCTGATCGACCTCGACGGCATTCCGAACGGCCTGTTCGCCTGTCACATCATCGAGCGGGGCGCCGCCGGGGCGGACGTGCCGGTCGGATACCGGCAGGAGAAACGACTGCCGCCCCGCGACAGGCTCGCCGGCTGACCGCCGGCTAATTGCTGGGATGGCGCGTGGTGCAGTTGATGTGCGGGTTCACGCCGGTGTAATTCAGCGGGCCGGCCAGGACCGTCACCGCGATCGTGCTGGCGCTGCTGCAGCCGATGGATCCCTTGAAATCGCCGCGCTGCCCGGCGGCGATACCGCCGATGACCAGCCAGACGACGAGAAGCAATGATCCGATGTGCATCTGGACCTCCGTGGCCAACTCTGCCTAGCGATAAGAAAAGGCGGCTAGCCAGAATTTACCCGCGGGCCGCGATATCAAGTCCTGTATGAGCGCGCCGGAGCGCTATTTCCAGGAACCTGGAAATCAAGTTCCAGGAACCTGGAAATTAAGCGGGCGGCCGATGGCCGGGAATAGCATCGTTTATCGCGGCGCGGATTGAAGCCGGGCGAGGTCCGCGGCCGCGCCCAGGGAAGCGTAGGTCGTCACGGCCCTGGTGAACACGGTCCGCGCCTGGCCGCGGTGGCCGGCGTGGGCGAATTCTTTCGCGGCCGCTTCCAGCGCCTTCGCTTTCTGCAGCGGCCTGCTGGCGTCGTCGTAGCG
The DNA here is from genome assembly GCA_963839095.1 of uncultured Actinomycetota bacterium. Lineage (GTDB taxonomy): Bacteria > Actinomycetota > Actinomycetes > Streptosporangiales > Streptosporangiaceae > Palsa-504. Next base: position 120,150 of record CAWIUF010000001.1, read on the forward strand.
TTCCGCGGCCGCGAGAAGCCGGGAGGCGTCGTGGTCGAGCAGGGCGCGGCAGTAGAGCGCGTCCGCCTCCCGGTGCGGGATCCGCGATCCGGCGGCGTGGGTGGCGGCCTGCTGCTCGAAGGCCCGCGCGGCGGCCAGGTCGCCGGTCTTGGTCGCGAGGCGGACGGCGTCGGCCAGCAGGTCCTCGATCTCCTCGAGTTCCTCGGTGTCGCCGTGGAACGCATCGGCCAGCGCGGCCAGCGCTTCCGGCAGCGCGCCGTCCTGCTCGCGATCCAGGCTGCGGGCCAGGGCCAGCGGGCCGATGAGCCGGCGGCCGAGCAGCCTGGCGTGCGGGGCGGCGGCGGCGAGGTGCTGCCGGGCCGCGGCGGTCTCGCCGCGGTGGAAGCAGATCACGGCGGCGATGCCGAGGTCGCAGCAGGCGGCCCCGGGTTCCTGGGGATCCTCGTCCAGGGCGGCCAGCTCGGCCAGCGCGTCGTCCCACCGGCCGGTCTCGAACAGCAACTGGCCGAGGGCGCTGTGCGCCTGAGTCAGCCGGATCATCGTGCCGACCTGGCCCGCGAGGTCCCGGGCCCGCGCGGCTACGTCCAGCGCCTCCTCGTACCGGTCGAGGTTGCCCAGGGCTATGGCCTGATTGACCTGCAGCAGCAGCCGCAGGTCGGTCAGGGCCGGGTCGGACTCGGTCACGGCCAGTGCCCGCTCGAACAGCGGCAGCGCGCTGGCCTGACGCCCTTGCACCGCGGTCACCAGCGTCAGCACGTGCAGGGCCCAGGCCATGGCCCAGCTGTCGCCCGCCTCGGTCGCCGCCTGCCAGCGCGCTGGCGGCGACCTGACCGGCCCGGGTCGCCTCGCCGAGGTCGCAGTGCGTCCGCGCGGCCAGCACCGTCAGCCGGGCGCGGTGCCGGGCCGAGATTCCCGGGGCGGCCAGCGCCTGATCCAGCGCGGCCAGGGACTTCACCGCCGAGCCCGCCCGCATCCGGCACTGGGCCAGCGTCCAGTGCAGGTCCACGGCGACATCGGGCTCGACGGCACGGGCCAGCGCCTGGCTGGCGACCTGCTCGGCCTGAGCCCGGTCACCGATGCGGTAGAGCGCGTCAGCGAGGTGGGCGGCCAGGCGGTCGCGCCGGGAATCGGCTGGCGAAAGAGCGACGCGCCCGGGTGAGAAGCTCGGCCGCGACCCCGGGAGCCTGGCCGACCAGTGAGCCCGCCGACCTGACCAGCCAGCCCAGCATCCACTCATCGACCGGCTCGGCCGCAGCGGTCTGCCGCCGGCGCGCCGCCGGGCCGCCGACGGCCCGCAGCAGCTGCCGGGCCACCCGGTCAGCGGGGGCGCCCGCGCTCGGCCAGGGCGCGCCCGGCGTCACGGTGCCAGGCGGCACGCACCGCCGCCGGCATCTCCTCATACAGCGCCGCCCGGATCAGCGGGTGCCGGAACCCCAGGCCCGGCCCTGACTCCGCCAGCACCCCGACCGCGCACGCCTGACCGACCAGCGGGTCGAGGTCCGCCACGTCCCGGCCCAGCACTACCGCCAGGTCCGGCACCGTGAAGTCCATCCCGAGCAGGGCCGCCGCCCGCAGCATCTCCCGCACCGGCCCGGCCACGAAGCCTAGCCGGTCCGCGATCGCCGCCGACAGGGAACCGCGGCGCGGACCGGCCGTGAGCGCTGGCCGTCCCGGTGCCGGTGACGGCCACTCCTCGAGCTCCGCGTCAGCGCGGCCGACGAGCTCGGTGACGTACAGCGGGTTGCCCGCCGCCCCGTCGGCCAGCCGCAGCAGGCCCTCGTCCGGGCGGCCGCCGGCCAGCGCGGCCACCAGGTCGGCCACCGCCGCCCGGGCAGCCCGCCCAGCCGGAGCCGGGCCTCGCTATCCACCGCCTGCCGCAGCGCCAGCCAGTTCCGGTCGCTGCGGGGCCGGGCGCATCATCCCGACCAGCAGCAGCGGCAACTGGCGGGCCGACCGCGCCAGCCGCCGCCACAGCGCGATGCTGGCCGGATCCGCCCACTGCAGATCGTCGACGACCAGGACGACGGGCCGTACCGCGCACTGCTCGGTTACCAGCGCCAGCAACTGCTCGGCCAGCACCGCGGGCACGTCCGCGCCCCGGTCCGGCCTCCACTTCGCCCCGGAGCAGCCCCACGATCGTGTTCCGCCGCGGATTCGCCGACGGCTCCCGCACCCGCAGCCCGTCCAGGAACGGCAGCAGCGGCAGCGCCTGCCCCAGCTCGTCCCCCGCGCCCCAGAACACCTGGCAGCCCGCTCTGGCCGCCTCCGCCACCGCCGCCCCGCCAGCGCGGACTTCCCGATCCCGGGCTCGCCCTCGATGAGCACCGCCCCGCCGCGGCCCTGCACCGCCTGGTCCACCAGACCGGTCAGCAGCGCCAGTTCACGCTCGCGGCCGACCAGCGTCGCGGCCGGGATCGCGGGCCCGCGATCGCCGTCCGGCCCGGCCTCAGCGGCAGCGGGCGCGATGGCACGTGACCACAGCTCCAGGAGGTTACCCGCGTCGACATCGGAGGCGGCGAGAATCTCGGCTAGCTTCCTGACGGCATTGCGGGGCGGCATGGCCTGAGCATTAACCCACCGGCCCCATTGGGACTTGCTGTAGAAGGACGGATTACCGGTCGCCGGCCGCAAGGATGAGGTCAATTCTTCTAGCTTGCGATAGCTCAGATCCGCGCTAACGGTCAGCCTGCGCAGTTCGAGGAAGAATTCCCGCTCGGGCTGCGTCAGCCCGGCGGGCAGTGGCGATCGCCGGGCAGGATTGCTCATGCTAAGCCCCAGGCACGCTGGTCACGTCAGTGCACTCCCCCACCAGGAATGACGACTGTCCCTGAATGTCCCGGCCCGGGCCGGTCCATCCCATCGCGAACTGAGCCTAGCCGAGACGGCCGGCATTCCCTAGGGACCATCCGGGATCTGCGGGCCGCGGCCTCCAGAGCGGAATGCGAATTCGGCAGCCTCGGCGGCTGAAGATGGCCCGCTTCCCCGTCACGCCTGCCCGGGCGGGGCGGGGAAGCCGCCGGCCAGGGTCTCGAAGGCGTGGGCGACGCGGAGGCAGGTGGCGTCGTCGAACCGCTTGCCGACGATCATCATGCCGACCGGGAGACCGTCGGCCAGGCCGGCCGGGACGCTGATGGCCGGGTGGCCGCTGATATCGAACGGCGCGGTGTTGGGGATCATCTCCAGCGCACGGGCGATGTAGGTCTCACGTGAGTCCTCGGCGGTCACGAGCGGGGTGGCGACCATCGGCAGGGTCGGCATGACCAGGACGTCGTACGCGCTGAGGGCCTCGTCGTAGCGGCGGCGGACCTCGAAGACGAGATTCCGGGCCATCGCGTAGTGGCGCGCCTGGTAGTTCTCCACCGAGTAGCGGCCGCCGAGGGCGACCAGCTTGACGGTCTCGGACCAGTGGTCGGCCACCTCGCGGCGCTGCCGGCCGTAGAAGGCGATCAGTTCCGGGTCGTACAGGCCGTCCCAGTTGTAGCCGTAGCCGTTCCCGTCGACCATCTGCACCGCCGCCCCGTCGGTGGCGATCACGTTCCAGACGTGCATGGCGTGCCGGTGCCAGGGCACGCTGACCTCCTCGACTCCCATCCCGGCCTCGCGCAGCCGGTCCGCGGCGGCCCGGACGGTGTCGTCCACCCGCGGCTCGGACAGGTCCGGAAGGCCGAACCCCTCGCTCACCAGGCCGACCCGCAGGCCGGTCACGTCCTGGCCCAGGGCCGCGACGTAATCGTCCGGCCGCAGGTCGGCGGGCTGACGCGGATCCCAGCCATCCCGCCCGGCGATCACGTTCAGCATCAGCGCGGCGTCGGCGACCGTGCGGGTGATCGGCCCGAGGTGGTCGATGGTGAACTCGATCGGGAACGCCCCGGTGTACGGGACCAGGCCATGGGTGGGCTTATGGCCGACCGTGCCGCACCACGAGCTGGGGATCCGCACCGAACCGCCCTGGTCGCCGCCCACCGCGAGGTCGACTTCACCGGTCGCCACCAGGGCCGCGCTGCCGCTCGAGGACCCGCCGGTCGTCCTGTCCGTATCCCAGGGGTTCCGGACCGGCCCGGTGACCGAGGTGTGGCTGGCGCCGGAGAAGCACAGGTCCTCGCAGACGGCCTTGCCGGCGATGGTCGCCCCCGCCGCCAGCAGCCGGGTCACCACCGTCGCGTCCCGGCTGGGCAGGAAGCCTTCCAGGGTGTGCGAGCCGTTCATCATCGGCACCCCGGCGACCTCGATATTGTCCTTGATCGCGACCCGGCGCCCGGCCAGCGGGCCGTCCGGGCGCTCCTGGATCTCGGTCTGCACGTACCAGGCGCCCAGCGGGTTCTCCGCGGCGCCGGGGCGCTTCCAGGTGCGGCCGTCGGGCGGTTCGGGGGCGGATTGCGCGTACAGTTCCTCGACCGCGTCGTAGGAAGACAGCAGGCCGGCGACCAGGGGCTCGAACGAGCCGAGGTCCGCGTCGTTCAGGTGCATCCCGTAGCCGCGGGCGATCGCGGCGAGCTCGTCTTTGCCGGGGGGACGGACAGCCATGCGTGACCTCCAAGACGACTCGGCGTCCGCGGCGTTGCGGCCGCCATGATCTACAGTCAACTCCCCTGTCATGCCCCGATGGGGCAAACTCCCACACCCGGTCGGGCTAGTCTGGCTGGAGCTGGTAGAGCTGGATCCGGCCGGACCGCGTGCGCTGGCTGGTGTAGGCGACCATCAGGGTCTCGCCGTCCGCGCTGAGGTCGACGGCGAGACCGCTGACGTCGCTCGCCGGGCCGATCCAGGCGCGGGCGATGACCTTCAAGGTGTCGACCCGCATGAGCCAGGCCACCGCGTCGATGGCCACGCTGTAGCCAGCCAGGACCGCCCCGTCCGGGGTGAAGCCGGCCGCGGCGGCGGACGTCACGTCGGCTCCGCCGGGAAGCGCGGCCGTGGCCACGGTGCGCAGCGAGGTGGCGTCCAGCAGGTACACGACACCGCCGGCGGTCTGGCCGTGGCCGACGAGGGCGAGCGTGCGGCCGTCCGGGGTGAACGTCAGCGAGTAGGCGTCCAGGTCCGGGACGCTCCGGCTCGTGATCAGGGCGAGGGTCGCCGCGTCGAGCAGGCAGACAGTGCCGCCCAGGGACCGGCTGCTCAGGTAACCGGGCGCGCCGCCGACGGCGAGGACCCGGCCGTCCGGGCGGTAGACCGGGCCGCCGGGGGCGCCCGGCGGGGCGGGGGCGCTCCTGACGGTTCGCAGCGTCGCCGCGTCCAGGAGCGACAGACCGGTGTCGGCGCTGATGGCCAGGCGGCCGCCGTCCGGGCTGAAGACGGCGCCGGCCAACGCGCGCGGGGCACGGGGGACGGCGGCCGAGGCGGTGAGGTTCAGCGCGGTCGAGCCGATGGCCTCGAGCCGCCAGAGCCGCATCGCGTCGGGCTGGCCGCCGGGGCCGGCGTCGATCAGGGAGCGGCCGTCCGGGCCGAAGACGACCGCATGGGAGCCGTGTCCCAGGGCCATGCTCGCCGCGACGCGCAGGCCGGCCGCCTCGAGCAGCCAGACCTTCGCGCCGCCAGGGCCCGGCGTGCTGAACGCGACCGCGCTCCCGTCGGGACTGAGTACCGCGCTATCCAGTCCCGGGTTGACCAGGCCGGACGGGCCGGGGACCAGGACGCGGCTGATCACCGCGCCGGATCGCGGTGAGTCCGCTGCCTGCGCGCCCCTCGATCCGGCCCGGCGTTCCGCGCTCCCGCTGGCCAGGAACTCAAGCGGGAACGCCGCCCCGGCCGCTGCCACGGCGGCCACTCCCCCGGCCAGCAGCAGCCGGCGCGGCACCGGGGCGCGGCGCTCCGGCCCGGCTGGCGGTGGGGCCGCTGGTACCGACGGCACAGCGGCCGGCCGTCCCGCAGGCTTCCGATCCGGACCATCGGCCCTCGTCGGCAGGCGCGCGGGCGGCAGCGGGGTCGCGGGCCGGGCGCGGGCGGGCCGCCAGGCCAGGTCCGGGGCCGAGGGTGGCGCAGCGCGAGATGATGTCGTCCAGGCCGGCCCGGGCGGCGGGGTCCTTGGCCAGGCAGGCCGTGATCAGGGGTACCAGCGGATCCGGCACGGCGGCCAGGTCGGGGTCCCCGTCCATGATGTCGCGGACGATGCCGGGCAGCGTGGTGGCCCGGAACGGCGGGGCGCCCGTCGCGGCGAAGGCCAGGACCGAGCCCAGGCTGAAGATGTCGCTGGCCGCGGTGATGTCGCCTTCCCGCATCTGCTCGGGCGACATGTACAGGCAGGTACCGAGCATGTTGCCGGCCGTCGTCAAGGTGGCGGCGCCGACGGCCCGGGCGATGCCGAAGTCGATGATCCGCGCGCCGTCGGCCGCGAGCAGGACATTGCTCGGCTTCAGGTCACGGTGCACGAGACCGCAGGCATGGATCGCGGTGAGGCCCTCGGCCAGGTGCGCGCCGAGCCGGGCGACCGTGGCGATGCCGAGCGGGCCGCCGGTGTCGACCCGGTCCTGCAGCGACGGGGCCGCGATGTAGGCGGTCGCCATCCAGGGCCGCTCGGCCCGCGGATCGGCGTCCACCACCGGTACCGCGTGGAATCCGCCGACCATACGGGCGGCGGCGATCTCGCGGGCGAACCGTTTCCTGAACGTGGGCTGCCGGGCGTACTCCGGCCGGATCAGCTTGACCGCGACCGGACGCCCGGACCGGGACCGGCCGAGGAACACCTGACCCATTCCGCCCTCGCCGAGCAGGCCGGTCAGCTTGTAGCCGCCGACCCGCCGCGGGTCGCCCGGGCGCAACGGGCCGACCCGGCCAGGCCCCGCCCTGGTCGGTGCTGCCCTGGTCGGTGCTGTCCCCGTCTGCGCCGTCCGGGTATGTGATTGCACGGACCCACTCCCGCCGGCCACTCAACAGAATCCCCTCGGTGTAATTATCACGGGTCGGCCGTGGCCGCGCTGTGACTTTCGGCGGGAGCGGGAACCCCACCCGTTCGGGTAAAAATCTTTGGTGTGGCAGGGGCGCGGACGGTGACGCGGGCTGCGGTCTGCCGCCGGTACGGGCCGCCGGATGTCGTGCCCGCGTCGAGGCGGGTCAGGTGAAGGGCGGAATTGTCGTGACCATGGCCTAGGGTGTCGGCATGGCTGAGGCGGACGACGTACGCCGGATCGCGCTGGGACTGCCGCACGTCGAGGAGATCGACAGCGATGGCTTCGACTTCCGGGTGGACGGCAAGGGGTTCGTCTGGTCCTACCCCGAGCGCCTGCCAGGGCAGCGGCGGGTCATCAGGACCGACATCGCGGTGCTGTACGTGGGTGACGAGGCGGAGAAGCAGGCGCTGCTGCTGGGTGAGCCCTCCTTGTTCTTCACTACCCGCGGGTACGACGGGTGGCCGCTGGTGATGCTGCGGCTGGCGGAGGTGGACGCCGAGCGGCTGGCCGAGCTGGTGACCGATGCCTGGCTGATGCGCGCTCCCGCTGAGCTAGCGGCTGAGCTCGGCGGCTAGCGGCGTGCCGAGGCTGCTGGTCGTCCATCACACGCCGTCGCCCGCGGTGCAGGAGATGCTCGAGGCGGCGGTCAGCGGGGCGCGGACCGATGAGATCGAGGGCGTCGAGGTGGTCATCCGCCCGGCCCTGACGGCGGCGGTGGTGGACGTGCTGGAAGCCGACGCTTATCTGCTCGGGACGCCCGCCAATATCGGCTATATGTCCGGTGCGCTCAAGCATTTCTTCGACGGGATCTACTATCCCTGCCTGGAGGCGACCCGGCGCAGGCCCTACGGGCTGTACGTGCACGGCGGCATGGACACCACCGGCGCGGTGCGCGCGGTCGAGTCGATCGCCGCCGGCCTGGCCTGGCGGGCCATCCGGCCGCCGGTCGTCGTCACCGGGCCGCCCGGCAAGCAGGACCTGGAAGCCTGCTGGGAACTTGGCGCGCTGCTGGCGGCCGAGGTGGCGTCTTAGCTCCGACGCGCCTGGGCATCTGCCATGCTGGTCAGGTGGCGTTTCTTCCGGCCCCGGCGTCAGCGTGCTGGCAGCATCGTTCGGCCCGGTCGGGGTTCGAGGTCGCTTACTTCACGGTGACGCCGGATGGCGTGCGTATCGAGGGGACCACGGCGGCCGCCGAGGACGGCGAGGCCTGGGTGGTGAGCTACCTCATTCAGCTGGACGCGGGCTTGGGCCACGCGCAGCGCGCGTATCACGGCCCGGTCGGTCACGGGATCGCGGGAGGCATTCCTCGAAACCGACGGGGCGGGGCACTGGCTCGTCGACGGCAGCGCCGCGCCTGCCCTGGATGGCTGCCTGGACGTCGACCTGGAGTCGTCGGCGATGACCAACGCGCTGCCGGTGCACCGGCTGAACCTGGAGGTCGGCGAGACGGCGGACGCTCCTGCTGCCTACGTTCGCGCGCTCGACCTGAGCGTCGGGCGGCTCGAGCAGGTCTACCGGCGGGACGCGCGGCAGCGGTACGAGTACTCCGCTCCTGCGTTCAGCTTCACCGCCCTTCTCCGGTACGACGATTCCGGGCTGGTGACCGACTACCCGGGCATCGCCGTGCGGGCAGGCTGAGCATGGCGACGCGTTTCACGGAGCTGACCGGGTGCCGGTGCTGGCGCTGGTGCGGGCCCGGGTGCTGCGGTCCTGCATCGGGGCGGTGCGCTCGCTGGAGGGGCTTCGTAGGGGCGGTCTTCGGTTGACGCCCGGCCGCTTTTGGCCGGCGTGAAATTCAGTGGTTGCTGCGCCCTACCCAAAAGAGAGGGTAGGACGCCACAACCACGGAATCGAAATGTTGCAGAGGGGGCGAGTGGGGTTGCTGGGGTGCGCCTCGGATGGGTTTGCTGGGGTGTGCCTCGGGTGGGACGGGTGAGCCATCGGGAGGTTTTGGGGAGATGGTTACGGATTGGGATGAACCGGAATGCTTGTGTGAGCGTTCTGATGGGTGAGTGAATCGCCCGGGCGCCGGAAACCTTCGCGCGTTCTAGAAGGAGACCCAGGCGTGAGGCGAGATTCGGATACGAGTACCAGGCGGGAACCGCGCATCGGGCGGTTGTCGCGCACGTGGCTCATGGCCGCGGTGATCACGGGGGCGGTGGCGGTGCTGGCGCCGGGCGTGCACTACGCGACGGCCAGCCCTTCGGCTCCGGCCAGTTCGCCGGGTTCGGCTAGCCATCCCCAGGCCGCTACCCTGGCGGCCCAGACCGGAGCGACCCAGACACCGACGCCGCAGGCGGGGGTGGCGGCTCAGGCGGCCGGGCCGGGGTGCCTGGGGGTTACCCCGGCGATCTTCCCGGCGCAGGGCTTCATCACCAACCCGAACCGGAGCCAGGGCGGCCACCTGTGGTGGCGGTTCGCGGGCGACGGCACCAGCGTGTGCATCGGCACGGTCGTGGAGTTCGTCCAGTACAACGCGACGGCGGCCAAGACCTGGCGGGTGATCGTCTACACCAGCCAGAACCCGGGCGGCGTGACCGTGGCCAAGCGGACGTTCACCCTCAACCGGGGCGACTACTTCTGGGGCTTCGGGGTGCACCGGGTCTTCTCGGGGCTTACCGCGGTGTGCCTGACCGCGGATGAGTCGTTCGGGATGTCCTGCGTGCACTTCAGCTAGTCACCGGGCTGAGCCCCGTCCCCTTGTCTACGCGGTTACCGCGCGGGGGGTTCGTCGGCGAGCTGGGCGGGGGTTCCGGCGGGGCGCAGGCCGGCCAGGACCTCCTCGGCGCGGTGGCAGGCGGCCCGGCGGCCGGGGGCGACCTCACGGGACGGCGGCACCGTGACCCGGCAGACGTCGATGGCCAGCGGGCAGCGGGGGTGGAACGGGCAGCCGCCCGGGACCGTCCCGGCCGGCGGGTTATCGCCGGGCAGGATGATCCGGGACCGGCGGGACGCCCGGTCGACCTCCGGCACCGCCGAGCACAGGGCCAGCGTGTACGGGTGGGCCGGGCGGGCCAGCAGGTCGGCGGTGGGGCCGGCCTCGACGATCCGGCCCAGGTAGAGCACCGCCGTCTGCTCGCACAGCCCGGGCACGATCGCCAGGTTGTGGGTGATCAGCAGGTAGGTCAGCGCGCGTTCCTCGCGCAAGCGCCGGACCAGGGCGAGGATGCGGGCCTGAGCGGTCACGTCGAGGGCGCTGGTCGGCTCGTCCAGGACGAGCAGCCGGGGCGAGACCGCGAGCGCGCGGGCGATCGCGACCCGCTGCCGCTGCCCGCCGGACAGCTGGTGCGGGTAGCGGGAGGCCAGCGCCGGGTCCAGCGCGGCCTCGGACAGCAGCTCGGCCACCCGGCCGGCGACGCCGCCGCGGGGCGCCAGTCCGTGCGAGGCCAGAACCTCGGCGATGGCGGCGCCGATCCGCATCCGCGGGTCGAGGCTGTTGTCCGCGTCCTGGAAGACGATCTGCGCCGCCCGCCGGTAGTCGCGCAGCCGCCGGCCGCGCAAGGCCAGCACGTCCTGCCCGTCGAACCGGACCGTGCCGCCCGCCGCGGGCACCAGCCGCAGGACGGCCCGGCCGGCGGTGGTCTTGCCCGACCCGCTCTCCCCGACCAGGGCCATGCCGAACGGGCCGCGTTCCAGCTCCAGCGACACTCCGTCGAGTGCGCGCACGGGCCCGAAGCTGACCTTGAGGTCCTGCACCGCGAGCAGGGGTCCCGCCGTCAGGGGCTGGCCGGTCAGGGGCTGGCCGGTCACGGGCGGACCTCCAGCCGGGGCACCGCGGCCAGCAGCTCGCGGGTGTACTCGTGCCGGGGCGCGACCGTGACCTGGCCGACCGGTCCCTGCTCCAGCACCTGCCCGGCGCGCATGACCGCGACCCGGTCGCACAGCTCGGCGATCACCGCCAGGTCGTGGCTGACGAACAAGATCGCCATCCCGCGGTCGTCCCGCAGCTCGCGCAGCAGCTCGAGCACTTCGGCCTGCACGGTGACGTCCAGCGCGCTGGTCGGCTCGTCGGCCAGCAGCACCTCGGCGCGCAGGGCGAGGGCGAGGGCGATCGCCACCCGCTGCAGCTGCCCGCCGGACAGCTGGGAGGGGTAGCGGTGCAGCAGGTCCGGGGTGAGCAGGACACTGCGCATGGCCGCGTCGGCCCGCTCGCGGGCCTCGGCGGCCGAGAGCCCGTGCAGCCGCAGCGTCCGGGTCACGATCCGGCCCACCCGGTACACCGGGTTGAAGGCCAGCGCCGGGCTCTGGAAGATGGCCGCGATCCGGCGGCCGCGGATGGCCCGCAGCCCGGACCCGGACATCGCGATCAGCTGCTGGCCGTCCAGCCGGACCGAACCGGTGACCGTGGCGCCGGCGGTGCCGGCCAGCCCGAGCACGGCCAGGATCGTCATCGACTTGCCGGAGCCGCTCTCCCCGGCCAGGCCCACGATCTCGCCGGCGTCGACGTCCAGCTCCGCCACCGACGCGACCGGCCGCCCGGCGAAGCTCACCTCCAGGTCACGGATCTCCAGCTTCACCGCACGATCACCCGCCGGGGGTCCAGCACGTCGCGCAGCCCGTCGCCGAGCAGGTTGAACGCCAGCGCGGTGAGCATGATGGCCAGGCCGGGATAGGTCACCAGCCACCACTGGGTGGTGAAGTAGTTCTCCCCCTCGGCCACCATCAGGCCCCAGTCCGGGGTGGGGTCCTGGGCGCCGAGGCCGAGGAAGGACAGCGCCGAGGCGGTCAGGATCACCCCGCCGAAGTCCAGCGACACCTGCACGATCAGCGGCGTGACCGAGTTGGGCAGCACGTGCCGGAGCAGGATCCGCCAGGTCGGGATGCCCAGCGCGCGGCAGGATTCCACGTAGGGACGCCCCGCCACCGACGCGGCCTGGCCCCGGATCAGCCGGGCGTACCACGGCCACCAGGTGATCGCGATGGCGATCGTGAGGCTGGTCAGGCTGGGCGGCAGCACGGCGGCGAAGGCCAGCGAGAGCAGCAGCGAGGGGAAGGCGAGGAAGATGTCGGTGACCCGCATGATGACCTCGTCCGCCACGCCGCCGAAATAGCCCGCCACCACGCCCAGCGGCACGCCCACGACGCACGCGATCACCAGCACGAGCAGGGCGATCAGCGGTGATACGCGGGCGCCGTACAGGACCCGGGAAAAGACGTCGCGGCCGACCTGGTCGGTGCCGAACAGGTGGTGCAGGGACGGGGCCTGCAGCGCGGCGACCGGGTTGGTGGCCGACCCGGCGTCGCCGGGGAACGGGGCGAGCAGCGGCGCGACCAGCGCGACGAGCACGATCAGCAGCGCGACCGCCCCGCCGGCGGTGATGAGCGGGCTGGACCGCAGCAGGCGCCTCACCGGAGCCTGATCCTCGGGTCGAGCGCGGCCTGCACCAGGTCCACGACCAGGTTGGCGGCCACGTAGATGATGGCGATGAACAGCGTGACGCCGACGATCGCCGGGGTGTCCAGCGTGGAGACCGCGGCCGCGGCGTAGCTGCCCAGCCCCGGCCAGTCGAAGATCGACTCCACCAGGAAGGTGTTGACGAGCGAGTAGGCGAACACGAGGGCCAGGACGGCGGCCACCGGGTTCCACGCGAGCTTCATCGCGAAGGACCCGAACACGCTCCGTTCGGGAAAACCCAGGGCGCGGACCATCTGCACGTGCGCCTCGCCGACGGTGTCGAGGACCTGGGCGCGCGTCATCCGGGCGATCACCCCGGCCGGGTAAGCCGCCACGACCAGGGCGGGCAGGATCAGGTGCTCGAGCGTGCTGGTCAGCATCGGCCAGTTGCCGCTGATCAGCGCGTCGACCACCGGCAGCTGGGTGCGGGTGACCAGCGGGTGGGTGAAGACCAGGTTCGGGTCGTACTGGCCGGCCACCGGCAGCAGCCGCAGCCGCTGGGCGAAGACCAGCTGCAGGATCAGCGCCAGCCAGAAGATCGGCATGGACACGCCGAGCACCGAGCCGACCCGGATCAGGTGGTCGGACCAGCGGCCCGGCCACCGCGCGGCGATCAGGCCGAGCGGGACGCCGGCCAGCACCGCGAGGATCAGCGCGGCGATGACCAGCTCGAGCGTGGCCGGCGCGGCGACGCCGATGTCGGACAGCACCGGGCGGTGGGTGTGGATGGACGTCCCCCAGTTCCCGGTCACGATCCCGCCGAAGTACTTGCCGATCCGCACGATCAGCGGCTGGTCCAGGCCGAGGAACTGGCGGGCCCGGGCGAGCTGGGCGGCCGAGGCGTGCGGGCCCGCCCAGGACGCCGCCGGGTCGCCCGGCACCACGTCGGCGATGACGAACGTCAGGACCACGACGCCCGCCACGACGACGAGGGCCAGCGCCACCCGGCGGGTGCCGTAAAGGATCACGGAGCGTAGAGTCACTCGGGTCACGGCTTCAGGTCGTACACGAAGACCACGTTGGGGTAGGCCGGGTTGACCACGAGGCCTGAGATCCCGCTGAGCATCGCGTACTGGTAGTTGTCGTTGTACACCGGCACCAGCGGCGCCTGCTGCAGCACTGTTACCTGCATGTTCCGGTACGTCTGGGTGGCGGCGCCCTTGTTGGTGGCGACTAGCTGCTCGATCCCGTTGATCTGCTTGTCGAGCGACGGGTTCGAGTAGTACGACATGTTGTAGTACGGCGGGCTCTCGGTTTCCAGCAGGCCCTGGAACCAGGAGAACGGGTCGGGGTAGTCCGGCCACCAGTACTCCATGAAGATGTCCTGGTGCTGGGCGGCGTTGTTCGACTTGCCCTTGGCCCACTGGGTCGGCCAGGCCAGCGCCTGGACGGAGAGGTTCACGTTCAGCGCGGCCAGGTCCGACTTCATGATCGTCGCGACCACCTGCTCGTTGCTGTCACCCTGGGTGTAGGTGAGGCTCAGGTTGAGGGCCTTCTTCCCCGGGCCGTAGCCGGCCTGGCTGAGCAGCGCGGCCGCCTTGGCCTTGTCATGGGAGTACACCGGCAGGTCGCCGGAGTGCCCGAACATGCCCGGCGGGACCAGGCCGCTCGAGGCCACGCCCGCGCCGCGCAGGGCGGTGAGGATGCCCTGGTAGTCGATCGCGTACGAGATCGCCTGGCGGACCGGCAGGGTGAGCGCCTTGACGTTGAGCTGGGCCAGCAGGTTCTGCCAGGACGCGGCCTGCACCAGCTTGATGGCGGAGTCGCCCTTGAACGAGGACCACAGCGAGGGGCTGATCTGCTCGATGAAGCTGACCTGGCCCGAGCGCAGCAGCTGCGCGGCCGTGCTGTCCTGCGGCACGACCCGGAACACGACCTTGGTGAAGTGCGTGCCCGACCAGCCGCCCCAGTACTTGCCGAACTTGGTGAGGGTGACCTCGAGCTCCTGGCCCTTGTTCCAGGTCTGGGCGGTATACGGCCCGGTGCCCGCGTCGTGCCCGGCGTTCAGCCAGCGGCAGCAGTTGCTGCCGCCGCCGCCCGCCTGCGTGTCGTAGATGTAGGCGGAGTAGTCGGCCGAGGCCTCCAGGGCCAGCGGGGACGGGTACTTCTGGTGCAGGACCAGCGTGTACTGGTCCGGCGTGTCGATCGTGGTGACCGCGCCCCAGACGTAGGAGGCGCCGCCGGCCAGCTTGATCGTGCGCTGGATCGCGGCCTTGGCCGCCTGCGCGGTCATCAGCCGGCCGGTGTGGAAGTAGACGCCGTGGCGCAGGTGGAAGGTCCAGGTCTTGCCGTCGGCCGACGCCGACCAGCTGGTGGCGAGCAGCGGCTCGACGGTCTTGGTGGCCGAGTCGTAGCGGGTGAGCGTCTCGTACATCTCGCTCATCGCGATGATGCCGTCCGAGTACTCGGTGGCCGGGTCCCAGCCGTCGACCATCACCGGGACGGTGGTGTCGTACGTGAACACCTGGTTGACGGGCTGCGACTGCGTGCTCGCCGGGCTGCTCGACCCGGAGCAGGCGGCCAGCGCCAGGAGGGGCACGGTGGCGGCTGCGGCCAGCCAACCGCGGTGGCGCTTCATGGATGCCTCCGTTGTGCGTACTGCCTTAGCCGCCAAGAGTCCCGGCCGCCTTGACCCGGACCCGGACCGCGGGGGTGGTGAGGTAGGCCAGCGGGATCTCCTCGAGCTCGATGATCTGTACCGCTCCCGGGTCCGCGCCGGCCGCGACCGCGCGCTCGCGGGCCTCGTCCTGTGCTTCGTCGAGTATGGCCTGCCGGCCGCCCGCGCCGTAGTGGAAAATCCGGTCCACCTGCCCGCTAACCGACGCGATGGCGGCACCGACGGCGTTGGCCGCGTCGAAGTGCTCGGGCCTGATGATCTCGCTGACGCCGGCGATGCGGTCGGGGACCAGGATGCTGCCGCCGCCCACCGCGATCAGCGGGCGGTCCTCCCGCGAGGTCTTCACCCGGTCGATCGCGTCGGCCAGCATCACGTCGGCCCGGGCCAGCGCCTCGGCGAGCAGGCCGGTGCGGCCGTCCAGCCCGGGACCGGTCGCCCAGGTCGGCCCGGCCCGCCGCGACCGCGGCGTCGGTCAGCGTGGGCGTCGTCCCGCCGAAGACCAGCGCCTCCTGCGTGCAGCCGGTAGCCGACGCTGCGCGGGCCGACCTGGACGCCGTCCGCGGCCGGCGAGATCACGGTGCCGCCGCCGAGCGCGATCGTGACCAGGTCCGGCATCCGGAAGTTGGTCCGGATGCCGCCGATCTCGACCCCGTGCGAGGACTCCCGGGGAAAGCCGTTGACCAGCACGCCGACGTCGGTGGAGGTGCCGCCCACGTCGGCGACCAGGGCGTCGGAGCAGCCCGGTCAGGAAGGCCGCGCCGCGGACGCTGTTGGCCGGGCCGCTGCCGATGGTGAGCACCGGGTACCGCAGGGCCTGGTCCAGGCCCATCAGCGTGCCGTCGTTCTGGGCGAAGAACGTCACCGGCGGCAGGCCGTGCGCGGTCAGCGCCTCCCGCATGGCCCGCGGCCACGTCGCGGGCCACCCCGGCCAGGGCGCCGTTGAGGATGGTGGCGTTCTCCCGCTCGAGCAGGCCGAGCGAGCCGATCTCGTGGCTGAGCGAGACGGTGCACCTCGCCGAGCTCGCGCTTGACCACCTCGGCCGCCAGCAGCTCGTGGCGCGCCGAGACCGGGGCGAACACGCTGGTGATCGCGAACGCCGTCGGCCGTGCTCGCCGACCTGGCCGAGGAACCGGGCGATGGCGTCGGTGTCGAGCGGCGACAGGTCCCGGCCGTCGAACTCGATCCCGCCGTCCACGATCGCGGCGCCCGACCGAGACCGCGCGGCGCAGGTCGGCGGGCCACTGAACATGGGCCGGATGCTGTGGGTGGCCGGGCCGCCGATCCTGATCACCGCGACCCGGCGCAGGTCGCGGCGCTCCAGCACGGCGTTGGTGGCGTGGGTGGTGCCGAGCATGACGTGGGTGATCCGGCCGCGGGCTCGACCGCCGGGGCGCGCCGAGCACCGCGTCGATGGCCGCGACGATCCCGCCGGTGATGTCCGGCGTGCCGGGCACCTTGGCCTTGGCGAGCACCCGGTCGGCGGCGTCCATGATCGACCGCGTCGGTGTTGGTGCCGCCGACGTCGATGCCGAGACGGCAGTCAGGCGCGGGCACCGGCCAGCTCCTCCACGGGCACGTAGTCGAAGTCGTAGCCGAAGGCCCGCGGCCCGGCGAGCGTCGATGCCCGCGCCCGGTCCGCCAGACCGGGTCGCAGGCGAAGCGCGATCACCGTGACCCGCTGGCCGTAGGCGATCCGCTCGGTCGCGATCGCGTCGGCCGTCTCGGTGTCCAGCACGGTGATCAGGTCGGGCACCGAGGCGAGCACCCGGCCGCGCTCCAGCGCCACCAGGTTCTCGTTCTGCAGCTCCAGCCGGACCAGCCGGCCGGCGTCCGCGCCCAGGCCCTCGATGATCACCGAGCCGCGCACGAACCCGCTGGTGGTGCGCCGCTCGACGTCGGCGATCTTGCCGGTGATCAGCCGGGACGCGCCGATCTCCGCGATCAGCGCGGCGACCGGGTCGCCCTCGGCGCCGGCCGATCGCCTCGCCGATCCTGATCGCCAGCGAGACCGAGTTCCGCACGGTGCGCCGCGCGCGCCTGCGCCGCGGTCAGCGTGTACTCGGTCGAGCGACGCCGCCCCGCCGAACTCGACCGCCGCCGCCCGTTCCAGGCGCTCCATCCAGTCGCCGGAGATCGGTGCGGAAGACGATGACGTTGCCGCGCTCGTCGGTCATCACCGCCGGGCTCGGGCGAGATCCCGGCCAGGTGCATGGTGACCTGGGGCACCTCGGGGAAGGCGCGGCCCATGCCGTCGGCGTCCACCACCGGCAGGCCCATCCGCGCCGCCCAGGTGATCGGCAGCAGGCCGTTGCCGCCGCCGATCTCGCCGGCCATCAGCGCGGCGACCTGGCGCGCCGGTGAGGCGCTCCAGGTGGTCGCGCAGCCGGGCGCCCTCGTCGCCGTTCTCGATCTTCTCGATGCTGACGGTCGGCGCGCCGATCCCGCCGCACGGCATGATCAGCGCGTCGTCGGGCAGTTCGTCCAGGTCGACCAGCGGGACCGGGCCGTAGTCCTCGGTGGCCTGCAGCGCCTGCAGCACGCCGATGTAGGTGTCGCCGCCGCCGCCGGCGCCGAGCACCGCGCAGCCGCGTGCCAGGGCACGCAACGAGGAAGGGTCCAGCAGGCGTTTCATGATCAAGGCTAATGATCTCAGTGAGAGAAGGGCAGGCCGAGGGGTTACGCGCAATAATCCCTGAAACGTGACCGAGCGCTGCCCGTCAGGCGCGTCAGCTCGGCCCGGGTGATCTCCCGGCGCAGGTCTTCCGGTGTTCCGCGCGCGCACCACCCGCGGCGGGCTGGTCCGGGGCACGCGCGCGTAGTACTGCCCGGCGACACCGCGCCAGACGTACCAGCTGCGGGAACTCGCGAGCGAACGGCCTTCCACTCCGGGAGCACCGCCACGTCGTCGGCGGTATCCGTCACGGATTCGGTCTCGCGCTCCATCGCTGCCCCTTGCGAAGTACCTAGATCTACGTCGTGAGCCGCACTCACGTCGCACGCGGAAGCTGGGAATGCACAGCAATGCTCGCATCCCCGGCCGCCGAAGGTAATGGGCAGATTGCACCGAGATGGCCGACCGATGTGTGCGATCAGCATAGGGTTAGCCTTGCCATGCCTTCCGTTGACGAGATCCTCGCCAGCTCGCCGCTGTCCGGGCTGCGGCGGGTCAGCCGCCGCGGCGGGGACCGCAAGGTGACCGCGGTCCGGCTGGCCGAGCGATTCGCCGAGCTGGACGACGCCCCGGCCGACAGCTTCGTCGTGCTGTCCCGGGCGGCCTCGGCCGAGATCACCGGCTACCGGCTGGACATGGCCCTGCGCTGGGCGGCGATCCACGGCGTGGCCGCGCGTCGCGGCGTTCGCCGCCGAGTGAGTGGCAGCCCGCGGTGACCGCGCTGGACATCGCCGGGCCGGGCCGAGATCGCGCTGGTCTCGATCCCGGCCGACACCGACCTGGCCGCGCTGGTCCAGGCGGTCTACGCCGAGATCGGCGGCGGCGCCGGGCAGGCGCTCGGCCGCGCGCAGCAGGGCCTGGAGGCGGTGCAGCGGGCCGAGGCGGCGCCGGACCGGACGGCCCGCGGAGCTGGCCCGCGATCGGCCAGCCGTCGAGCTGGGCGACCGCCGAGTCGGCTTGCCCGCCCGGCCGAGTGGCCGCTCCGACGGTCGGGCACGGTCGGAGCGATGGGCAGTGCCGGTGCTCGCCGAGGAGACGCCGGCCGGCTACTTCACCGCGCCGGACGCCGGCGGCGAGGCTGGGCATCGCGGCCAGGCTGGTGCTGCACGCCGCGGCGGCCGCCGCGGCGCGGCTCCTCGACCTGGCCCGGCGGGCCCGGGAGACGCCCGGCCCGGTCCCGCAGCGAGCTGCTGGCCGAGCTGCTGATGTCGGAGTCGGCGATCAGCGAGGACCTGCTCGAGCGGGCCCGGCAGCTGGGCATCCCGGTGAGCGGCTGGCACGTGGCCGTCCGGATCGAGGCGGACGACCTGGACGAGGCGGAGCAGGACGAGGTCCGCCGGTTCGAGCTGCTCGAGGCGGCCGGCCAGGCGGCGCTGCAGGCCGCGGCCGCGGCGCGGCGGCACCTGGTACCTGTCCCGGATCGCCCGCGCCATCGTCCTGATCCGGGTGACGACCTCCGATCCGGGTCCGCAGGCGGGCTGCGGGCCGCCCGGTCGGCCGAGCGCGCGCTGCAGGCCATCGGCGCGCCGGCTGCCGGCGCTGCGGTTCCGGGCCGGGGTGGGGGCGGCGCACGAGGGCCCGACGGGACTGCGGGCCTCGGCCGCCGAGGCCCGGGGCGCCCTGGCCGCGGCCCGGGCCGCGCGCCGGCCGGCCGGCGTCGCCGCGCACGACGCGGTGGGGGTCCGGCGGATGCTGATGGAGTGGTACGCCTCGGACACCGTCCGGGCCTCGGTGCGGGACCAGCTCGCGCCGCTGGAGAAGCTCGGCCCGGCCCGGGCCGAGACCGCGATCCGGACGCTGGCCGCCTACCTGGACGAGCAGGGGTCGATCGTCAAGACCGCCGACCGGCTGCACCTGCACCGCAACGCGGTGACCAACCGGCTGCGCAGCATCACCGAGCTGCTCGACGTGGACCTCGACGATCCCGACCAGCGGCTCGCCCTGCAGCTCGCCTGCCGGGCCCGGCTGCTCGGGTAGGGTGCATCAGGCAGGCTGCGGTCGGCTTTCACGGCTGTCGCACTAGTGCTGCTGGGTAACATCAAGGCCGTTCGGTCGTCATGCTCTTGATCTTGGGACCGACAGCGCCGCCGATCGCGACGTCACCCGCCTCTTGAGTAACATGCGATTCAGTGGTTGTGACTTTCTACCGAATAGAGCGGGTACGTTGCCAGACCACTGAATTGCGAAGCCCCTTATTAGGGCTTGCGGGCGACGCCGGCGTAGCTGTCGACCTCGCGGGGCTCCTCCTCGGCGTCCCTGACGTCGGGCCGCCACCGGGAGGTGCTGAGCACGCCGGGCGGCACCAGGTCCAGGCCGTCGAAGTACGCGGTGATCTGCTCCGGGCTGCGCAGGTGGTAGGAGCTGGCCGAGTTCTGGTTGTAGACCGCGATGGCCTGGTTCATCTCGGGGTTGGTGTCGGTGCCGTCGACGAGGGCCAGGTAGCTGCCGGACGGCAGCGCCGCGAGCAGCCGGGTCACGATCGAGCCGGGCTCGTCGGTAGTCGTCGATCTGGCCCAGGATGCCCAGCATCATCAGCGCGACGGGCTGGCCGAGGTCCAGGGTCGCGGCGGCCTCGCGCAGGATCCGGTCCGGGTCGCGCACGTCGGCTTCGATGTAGCTCGTCACGCCGCCGGGGGCGCTGGTCAGCAGGGCCTGGGCGTGCACCAGCACCAGCGGGTCGTTGTCGACGTAGACGATCCGCGATTCGGGGGCCAGCTGCTGGGCGATCTGGTGGGTGTTGTTCGCGGTGGGCAGGCCGGTGCCGATGTCCAGGAACTGCCGGATGCCCGCCTCGCCGGCCAGGTAGCGTACCGCGCGGCCGAGGAACCGGCGTTGCACCCGGGCGTTGTGGGCGATGGCGGGGAACATCTTCAGGATCAGGTCGCCCGTCTCGCGGTCGGCCGCGAAGTTGTCCTTCCCGCCCAGCAGGTAGTTCCACACCCGGGCCGAATGCGCCTCGCTCGTGTCGAGCTGGGGCGGCGGCCCTTCTCCGTCGGTCGACGACCTGCCAGTCACGGCCTGAGCCTCCTGTATGCGCGCCCATGGTCACGATCCCCCGGATCGTACCTTTCGCCGGGGCGAGCAAAGCCTATCCGCCGACCGCGACCCGCTCACCTCGCACCCGGCGATCGCCGGACGGCGCCACGCGGACGGGTCCAGGATAGGTACCAGGCGGTCATGCCTGAACGGAACGGAGGCTCATGGAACCCGATCACCGCGTACCCGGCCCGGGTCGCCGCGTCCTGGCCTGGGGCGCGGTCGCGGTCGCCGGGCTGGTGCTGGCCCTGGTGCCGGCGACGGGCTCCGCGCTGCCTGCGGCGGGGACCACGGTGACCGGCGCCGGGCGGGCCGCCGTGACGGTCCGCGGGCCGCTGGCGGGCAAGGTCATCGGGATCGACCCGGGGCACAACGGCCTGAACTACACCAGCCCCGCGTTCCTCAACCGCAAGGTCTGGAACGGCCGGGCGTGGGAAGGGTGCGACACCACCGGGACCCAGACCGCGGGCGGCTACACCGAAGCCCGGTTCAACTGGAACGTGGCGACGTACCTGCGCGCGGACCTGAAGGCGATGGGGGCCCGGGTGGTGATGACCCGGTCCGGCAATCACGGCCGCGGGCCGTGCGTGGACCAGCGTGCCCGGATCCTGAACCGGGCGCACGCGAACGTGTCCATCGACATCCACGCCGACTACGGGCCGCCCGGCGGGCGCGGCTTCACCGTCCTGGACCCGGTGGCGGACGGGCCGAACAACAAGGTGATCAGCTCATCGGCCCGGTTCGGCCGCGACGTCCACGCGATGATGCTCAAGGACACCAGGATGCGGATCAGCGACTACTACGGCCGTAACGGCTACATCAGCCGCGATGACCTGGCCGGACTGAACCTCACCACCATGCCGAAGGTCCTGGTCGAGACCGGCAACATGCACAACGCGGCCGACGCCGCGCTGCTGGTGCGGCCCGCCGTCCAGCGCGGCATCGCGGCCGCGCTGGCCGCGGCGATCGCCCGGTTCCTGGCCGGGCGCTGACGCCGCGGTCCCGGTCAGCTGGCGATGGGTACGCCCAGCGTGATCCGCCCGTTCACGGCCACGCGGGCTCCCGGGGCGGGGAGCTGAGCGATGACGATTCCCGGGGTCCCGGATCCGGATACTTTGCCCGCAGGCTCGGTTTGGCTGACCGGCCGGACGATGATGTCGGCCGGGGGAACACGGAACGGATCACCGCCTCGGCCGCCTGCAGCTTCAGCCCGGTGACATCGGGCATCAGGACGGTGGTCACGCTGCCCCGCGCCGAAGACGTAGCGCTCGCATGGCTGGCCGTGGCGGGCGCCGCCGGGCCCCTTCCCGGCGCGGTCCCCGGGCCTCCTCCGGAGAGCGCCAGGGGTACCGCCACCGCGACGGCGGCGATCGCTCCCGTACACGCGGCCAGCCCGGCGGCCCTGGCCCGCTGCCGCCGGGCGGCCCGCCGGATCCGGGCCTGAGCGTCCGGCCACGGCGGCAGGGACCATCCCGGATCGAGCAGCAGCTCGCGGAGCCTGCCCTCGGGGCTGTCGTCATCCGCATGGTGGTCTCCTCGGTGTCCCGCCGTTCGCGCCGTTCCCGCCTAGCAGTGGCCGCAGCGCAGCCAGCCCGCGGGCGGCCTGGCTGCGCACGGTGACCGGCCGACAGCCGAGGATTTCCGCTATCGCCGGGTCCGGCACGTCTTCGAGGTACCGCAGCACGAGCACCGCCCGCTGCCGCGGCGGCAGCTGGGCCAGGGCCCGCCGCAGCGCGTCCCACTCCTGGCTGCGGGCGAGCCAGGCGTCCTCGGCGGCGGCCTCGGGCACGTCAACGAGGATGACCCGGGCGCCCCAGCGCCGCCACCGGGTCAGGTGGGTGTTGACCATGACCCGGCGCACGTACGCCACCGGATCGTCGGCCCGGACCTTCTGCCACCGCCGCAGCGACTTGGCCAGCGCTTCCTGGACCAGGTCCTCGGCCTCCTGCGGGCTGCCGGTCAGCACGTGCCCGAACCGCAGCAACGCGGGCAGCGCCCCGGCGGTGAACTCTTCGAAGCTCCTGCTGCCATTATCGGGCTCGGGCACGGTTTTCCCTTCTCCTCACCACCTAGACTCGCCAGCCCCGTCAGATGTTGCCTGCCGGGAGGCTTATCCGAGGGAGGCGGCGAGTTCGCCGCGGTGGCGGGTGACCCAGCCGAAGGCCTCGCGGACCGTACGGGACGAGCCGCGGTCGCTCAGCCGGATCATCGCGGGGTCGCCGGAGGCTGCTCCGGCCTCGATGCCGCGCCAGCACCGGTCCTGCCACCACAAGATCGTCTCCAGCAGGCGGCTGCGGCCGGGCAGGCCGTAGGCGTCGCAGATCAGCCGCATCCGGCCGCTGGCCGCGGCCGGGTCGGCCACACCCGGGCCGAGGCCGAGGTACTGCCAGCAGACGTGGGCGATGTCGTGGATCCGCTCCCCCGGAGCCGCCAGGTCCCAGTCGATGAACGCCACCGGCATCAGTCCCGTGCCGCTGTCGCGGTAGACGGTGTTCTTCGGCGCCAGGTCGTTGTGGCAGATCACCTCCCGGCCAGCGGCCAGCGGCGTCCCGGCCGTCAGGTCGTGGAACTCCCTGACCAGCTCGGCCACCCGGCCCAGGCTCGCGTCCGAGGTGACCGACGGCGGCTGAGACGGCTTCCAGGCCACATGTCCTTCGAGGAAGCCGAGCACTTCCCGGCCGAGCTCATCGGTGCCCAGGAACCTCGGTGCCCCCCCAGCCGTGCTGCTCGAACCAGCCCAGCACGGCGTGAGCGAACTCCGAAGTTCCCGGAAGGCTCGCGCCGGACCGTGTCCCGACCCGCACGACCGCCGTCACGAACCCTCCGGGGAGCGGATCGTCCGCGCCTGTCATGTCAGCCGCCCGGCGCGCTGCGGAGGGCGGCGCGGATGGCGGCGGCGGGATCACCGCGGTGGTAGATCTGTTCGCTCGGCTCGATGCCGTCGAGGAATTCCTGGTAGTGCACGGCGTAGGCGGAGGTGGGCGAGCGGTCCGGCGAGGCGCAGCGCGCGGGCCGGATCGCAGCCGGGGACGCTCGATGACCAGGCCGCGATCCAGGCCCGGGCGGCGGCGGGCCGCTGGCCGGGGCAGGTAGTCGCACGCCCGCAGCCCGTCGAGCACCGGGTTGCCGAAATCAGCGTCGGCCCAGTCCACGACGACCGGCGGGCCGCCGTCACTGCGCGATTTACCGGGGTGGAAGTCGCCGTGCACGAGGGTGTCGGGCAGGCCGGCACCTCATCCAGCAGCGGGAACCGGCCCAGCAGCCCGCGGGCGGCGGCTATCTCCGTGCCGCTCAGCTCGCCGGCGACCGGGCCGTCGAGCAGGGCGCGGATCTGCGCGGTGAGGACCGGCGCGCGCCGGTCGGTCAACCCGACGGATGCCGGGGGAGCTCGCTGGCCAGCGACGGCCTGGGCGGCGGTCAGGCGCTGGACGGCGCTGATGATGACCGGCGGTGAGGCGTCCCAGCAGTCCTCGCCGGGCAGGTGCTCGAGCAGGACCCGGCCCGGCCCGGCGCCGATGACCGGCGGGACCAGGGACGGGTCCACGCGGGCGACGGCGGCGATGACGCTGGCCTCGTCGGCCGCGAAGCGGGGCGTGGCCTTGAGCCAGACCGGGCCGGTCCCGGTGGGCAGCTGGAACAGGCCGGACAGGTTCCAGGTCCGGCGCTGCACCGGCGGGCCCGGTCGTCGGCCGCCCGGCCGCCTCGAGCGTGCCCGCGGCCCAGCCGAGGAGCTCGCGAACGCCGTCCAGCCGGGCCCACGGCAACCGCAGCTCCTCCGGCCGGGTCAGCTCCTCCGGTCGGCCGGGCGGGAGGCCAGCAGGCCCGGGGCCGGGCGGCTCAGCGCGGCCACGTGGTAGGTCACGTGGCCGTCGCGGCTCCCGTCCCCGCCGTCGGCCCGCAGCAGGCGCAGCACGATCACGGGGACGCCGAGCACCTCGCGCAGGTGCCCCGACGACCGGCTCCGCCTCGGACCACCACGGATGCTCACGCCGACCGGGCCGATCGTCCCGAGATAGTCCTCGCCCCAGGTGACCACGGCGCTGACGGTTCTCCCCACCGGGCCAGTGTGAACGAGCCCGGCCGGATGCGGGCGACCGAATATCCGACCGGCGTAGCCTGGGCCGGTGAGCGCAGCGCGGCTGATCCTGATCGAGGGAATGATCGGTGCGGGCAAGACGACGACCGCCGGGCGGGTCGAGGACTGGCTGTCCGGCCGGGGCGAGGACGCGCGGGCGTTCCGCGAGTTCGACGAGGACCAGCCCATCCGGACCAGGGCCGTGGACCAGTTGCGGGCCGCCGCCGCGCCGGCGGCCGGGTCGCCGGATCACGCCGGGGACGTCGAGCCGCGCGAGTCGGAGGTGTACGCGGCCAGCCAGTGGCGGCGGCTGGCCGAACGGTGCCTGAGCGGCCGGCAGACGCTCATCGTGGAGAGCATCTTCCTGCAGAACTCCGTCATGCCGGCCTTCATCGACGACGCTCCCGCGGACGTCGTGACCGGGATCTTCGACACGATCCTGGACCAGGTGGCGCCGGCCGAGCCGTTCCTGCTCTACCTGCGGCCGGCCGACCTCGCCGCGGCGGTGGCGCGGGTCCACGGCGCCCGGGGGCCGGAGGCGAAGGAGCGGAACGTCACCTTCGTGGAGAACAGCCGCTGGGCGCGCCGCCGCGGCCTGCGCGGACCCGGCGCCGTGGTCGCGCTGTACGAGGCCTGGGAAGCGTTCGCGGACACGCTGTACGAGGGGTACCCCTTTGCCAAGCTCATGGTGACCGATCCGCAGCAGGACTGGCCGGCGGCCCTGGACCGGATCGGCGCGGCCATCCGGCCGTAACCAGCGCGGGTTACGGCTTGCGGGCCAGGACCCTCCAGCCGACCGGGCTGTGGCTCGCGGCGCCGCCGAGTTCGTGCGGCTGCGCGTACTTAGCCAGGACCTCCGGTTCGATGAGCTCGAAGCCGTCGAGCAGGGCCGTGATCTCCGCCGGAGTCCGGGGGTACAGGGGCTCGGTCGCCCGGCCGTAGATCTCGTAGATCCGGTCGGCGATCTCCTTGGCCACTTCCTGATCCTGAACCCGGCCCGGGACGACGTGGCTGACCACCAGGTAGCTGCCCGGCGCGATCGCGTCCCTGATCGTGGCGATGATCTGGGCGGGGTCGTCCGCGGCGGAGACGAAGTGCAGGATCGCGAGCAGGAACACCGCGACCGGACGGCCGAAGTCCAGCTGGCCCCTGATCACCGGATCGGCCAGCAGCGCGGCGGTTTCACGCAGGTCCCCTCGGACGGCGACGCTGCGGTCGGGCTCAGTGAGCAGGGCATTCGCATGGGAGACGACGACCGGGTCGTAGTCGACGTAGGCCACGCGGGCCTCGGCGCTGACCTCCCGGGCCACCTCGTGGACCGCGCCCTGGGTCGGCAGGCCGACGCCGATGTCCAGGAACTGGCTGATCCCCGCGTCCGTGGCCAGGTAGCGGACGGCCAGCCGCAGGAACTGGCGGTTGGTCATGGCCTCGGTCCTGGCCACCGGGACGAGCCGGATGATCTCCTCGGCGGCTACCCGGTCGGCCTCGAAGTTATCCTTGCCGCCGAGGTAGTAGTCGTACATCCGCGCGACGTTGGGGACGGACGTGTCCACCCCTTCGGGCCGCCGTGGCATCTTCGCTGGTCTCAGGCTTTCTGGCCGTGGTTCCGGGCCACGGTCTCATGATCGGCGGAAGTCAGGAAATTTCTGAGCCCCTAGTCTACGGCCCGCGGAAGGTGAAGAGCCGGCCGTCGGGCGGCCGCGGCGGCCGGGGCGCGGCCGCGGCGGCTGACGCCGACGCCGATCAGGTGGTCCGCGTCCGCCGCGGCGGGCTTCAGGGCGTCGAAGGCGACCTCGGTCGAAGCCGTTCTCGCTGAACCAGGCCCGTACCTGCGGGGTCAGGTCGGGCGGACGCCGGTCCCGGGTCCAGATCACGGTGGCGCCCGGGCGGCACAGGGCGGACGCCGCCGCGATGGTGCGCTCGATGTCCGCGTCGCTCACGTTGCCGAAGATGCCGCACAGCAGCAGGACGTCAGCGGGCAGCGCGTCGGCGAAGCTGGCCACCAGGCTCGCGTCGGCCATCCGCACCTCGACCTGGGCCAGGCCCCGGGCCGCGGCGGCCTCCCGGGCCGGCCTGGCGATGCGCTCGTCGGCTTCGACCAGCACGGCGCGGACATCGTTGCGGCGGGGATGGCCCGGCAGCACCCCGATGACGTCCCGGCCCTGCCCGGCGCACAGGCTGACCAGGCTTACCGGCCCGGCGGGGGCACGGTCGAGCGCGTCGGCCAGGTGCGCCTGGACGCATCGCAGCCGGGCGCTCAGCGGCGACGAGGGATCGTCGTAAGCCGAGTGCCAGGCCGCCCAGTCCATCACCCGGACATTGTCGCTGATCCGGCCGGCCGGCTACTCCCCCGCCGGGTCGTCCAGGAGCCTGCGGAAGTAGACGGCAGACTCCTCGTATCCCAGCGCGCGGTAGAAGGGAGCCGCCCGCCTGGTCGCCAGCGCGACCAGGGCGCAGTCCCGGGCGGCCGCCCACTGCTCGAACGCGCTCATCAGGATCCGGCCGGCGCCACTACCGCGGTCCTGGTCGCGGACGTAGACCTCCTCGACCCAGGCCACCGGCCCGTTGGCGTAGAAGGTGAGGTGCTCGAAGCCCAGCAGGTAGCCCAGCCGCTCCGGGCCGTCCACGGCCAGCAGCAGGCAGGCGCCGTCGTCGGCGAGCAGGGCCGGGTAGCTGAGCAGGAACCGGGACCGGGAGAACGCGAACGACTGCGCCAGCCCGGCGGCGAGATCCGCGACCGCCTCGGCGTCACCGGCGCCAGCGAGCCTGACCTGGCACCGCGCCCGGTTCCGGTTATCCGGGCTCATCGCCGGGCCCCGTCACCGGAGCCGGTCGCGGGCCCGGAACGGCTCGATGAGCTGGGCGGCGATGAGCACCGGGACCGGCCCGCGGTCGGTGTCCTGCTCGACCGGTACCGGCCGGCCGTCCAGGCCGGTGCGGCCCGCGCCGTCACGGCGGGAGGGGAACCTCGCGCGGCCGGCGAGGACGTCCCAGATCGTCAGCACGACGCCGAGGTTGGCGTTCTGGATGTCCGGCGCGTGGTGCAGCCGGTGGTAGGCGGGGCTCACCAGCACCCGGCCGAGCGGCCCGAAGGTCCAGCGCAGGTTGGCGTGCTGCAGGGTGCCGATGCAGACGTAGATCGTGATGAGCACCGGGGCGATCGGGCGGCCCGGCATCAGGATCGCGACCGGGATGGTGGCCAGGACGAACCCGGAAGTGTGCATGAGGGGGTGCGCCCGGAACGAGGTCAGGACGCTCAGCTCCTCCTGGCTGTGGTGCAGGGCGTGGAAACGCCACAGGGAGTCGAGCCGGTGGTCGGCATAGTGGGCCAGCCAGTTGGCGCCGTCCATGCCCGCGATCGTGAGCGGGACGAGCAGAGCGCCGGGCCAGCGCTCAGCCGGGCGCAGCGCGATCCAGCTCGCATGATCACTGATCAGCGCGGCCGCGCCGACGCTGAGCAGCGTCATGAACGGGATCACCGCGAGGGCGTGCAGGACCAGGTAGCACGCGTCCTGGACGTGACCGCGGGCCAGCACCGGGCGGGGCTCGGCCGGCCAGATCTGCTCGCAGATCCCGGTCACCACGACCAGCGCCACCAGCAGCGGCGCGGCGAGCTCGGCCCGGCCGGCGCCGAGCACCGTGCCGAGGCGTCCCTGGCCGAGCAGCGTCGCGACGGCGGCCCACAGGATGAGAGCGGTCAGCCCGGCCAGGACAGCGAGGCAGGTGACAGCCGCCGCCACCACGCGGGCCGTGCCGCGGTCTGGACCTGGATCGGCTGTGCGGTTGCCATGACTCCCCCTTCCTGACGGGAACTACGGGCCAGCGCGGTTACAGGTTCACCAGGGCATCGGTGAGGGAGGGGGCGATGCGCGCGGCGTTGTCATGGCCGGGGTACCAGGTGCACGCGATCCCCACCGCGGCGACCCGTCCGGTGGCCAGGAGCCTGCCCAGCGCTCCGGTGATGTCGGCGAGCCCGGCACCGCCGGGTGCCGGGTACTTCAGGCCGGGCAGGATGGTCCGGGTCGATCACATCGAGGTCCAGGTGCACGTACAGCGGGCCGTCCGGCAACCTGGCGGAGGCGACGGCCGCCACCTCGATCTGACCGATGGCCGCGCTGGCCAGGTAAGTGGCCTCAGGAGGATCCAGGTCGCGGGCGCCGACTAGCACGATCCGGTGCTCCGGGACCGGCCGCAGCTCCAGGCCGGCCGGCGATCAGCTCGGGCCGGTAGCCCGCCAGGATCCGCAGCGGCAGGCCGCCGAGGTAGCCGGAGGCCGTCGTCTCCAGGGTCTGCAGGTCTCCGTGCGCGTCGAACCAGACGATCCCCGGATCCAGGCCGGCGTGCTGCAGCCCGGCCACGATACCCAGCGACGTGGTGCAATCCCCCGAGAGCACCACCGGCCGGCTCCCTTGGCCGGCGGCGCGGGCCACGGCGTCCGCGACCCGGCGGTACAACACGGTGAGCCGCGTCCACGGGTCGCCCGCAGGCAGCTCGGCGGTGATGGTCTGCGGTGGAGCTCCAACGGCAGGTCCAGGCCGGGCAGGTACTCGTCTAGGTGGTAGGGAACGCGCAGGACGGTCACGCTAGCCCGCGCGGTCCGCGACGGGGCCGGTCCAGTCGGCGGCGAGGAGGCCCAGGATGACCTCGTCAACGAATTCGCCGGTGACCCACGCGGCCTGGCGGAGGGTGCCTTCCCGCGTGAACCCGGCTCGTTCGGCCGCCTTGAGCATCGCCGTGTTGCTGGCCAGGGTCTCGATCTGCAGGCGGTGCAGCCCGCGGACGGTGAAGCCGTACTCGCACAGCGCCCGGACCACGTCGGTGCCCAGGCCGCGGCCGCGGAAGGCGGGCCGCAGGCCCATACCGAGATGGGCCGACCGGTTGTGCAGGTCGATGCCCCACACGATGGCATCACCGGCCAGCTCGTCGCCGGGCAGTTCCACGACGGAAAAGATGGCCGCGTCGTCGCTGGGCTCACTGACAGCATACGGCGACGCCGCGGTGCCGGGCGAGATCGGGCGCCACGGCCGGGAGTCGGCCGACGAGCGCATAGCGACGTCCTCGTGCAGCTCGGTATGCAGGATCGGGACGTCGGCCTCGACCCGGGCCCGCAGCCTGATCTTCCCGGCGCGCAACATAGGACGTTCCTACCATCAATCCGAACGAGAGGCCTACCCGTTTAGCCGCGCATGTCGACGGCGTTGATGCGGACGGGGCGGATCGACGACCTTGACCCGGGTCTGGCCGGGCTGGTCGTGCTCGCGGAGGTCCGCAGCCGTACTTCGCGCCGACCTTGTCGGCGAAGGAGTAGTCGTCGTCCGGGGTGACCTCCGCGTCGCCGCGGATCTCCAGGTAGCGGTAAGGCACCGCGAGGTCCAGCAGGAGCAGGCTCACGGCCGGGTTCGCCTGCAGGTTCTTGGTCTTCTGGCGGGACGAGTTGAGCGACAGGGCCACGTCGTCGCCCTCGGCGAGGAACCACACCTCGGATACCTGCGGGCGGCCGTCCGGGCCGATCGTGGCCAGGGTCGCGAAGTCGCCGTCGAGCAGGTCGCGGTGAGACGCGGGAATCTCGGGCATGGTTGTCCTCTCCGTGGGGCCGTCGGCAGCCTACCGCTAGGCCGCTCGTCAGGCCGGCCGGGCGGTCAGGGTGAAGCCCGCCGACCTGAGCCGGCTGATGAGCGCGGCGCCCATCGCCGCGGCGGGCGTCAGGACGCCGGCCGGGCCGGGCAGCTGGTCCCGGTCGAGCGCGAGGCACAGCGCGCTCTGGCTGAGCATCACCGAGGTGGCGGCGTAGCCCGGGTCGCCCTGCGCCTCGACCGCGGCCACGTAGCGCGTCCCGGCTTCGGTGCGGGTGTGGACCTGGATGCGGAAGTAGCCGTCCCGGCGGGTCTTGTCGCTGGGGCCCTGGCCGGGCGACGGCAGCAGGCGGCCGAGCAGGGCCCGCGACGGCCCGAACGCCAGCCCGGCCTCGACGGACTTGAACGCCGCGCTGACCGCGGTCGCCCCGCAGCGGCGCGGCCGGGCCGGAGCCGAACCCGGTGACCTCCCGGTAGCGGAACCGGCGGCCGTAGGCCCAGCCCTGCAGGGCATTGCTGCGGCGCACCACCCGGGTGTTGATGCCGGCCATGGCGAACGGGCCCAGCCACATCCGCAGCGCGGGGTCGTAGCTGAGGCGCCCCAGGTCACGTTCGTCGCCCAGGTCGGGCTCGGCGGCGCGGTCGGGGCTGAGGGCGTAGGGGTCGTCCACCACCTGGCGGAGCCGGGGCGTGGCCCGCACCTCGTCCAGCTGCTCCATCATCGAGGCCAGCGTCCCGCCGCTGACGCCGCCCTTGAGCGCCGTCACCACCAGCGTGGTGTCCCCGAGGGCACCGGCGCCGTCCGCGCTCGCGGCCTGGTGCAGCAGGAGCGCGCCCAGGTCGGACGGGATGGAATCGAAACCGCAGCTGTGCACGATGCGCGCACCGGTCTGCGGCGGCCGCTTCATGACAGCGGTCGATGCTGTCCCGGATGAAAAGCACCTCGCCCGTTAGGTCCGTATAGTCCGTGCCGGCGGTGGCGCACGCTTCGACCAGCGCCAGCCCCTGACGGCGGTAGGGCCCGACCGTGCTCACCACCACCCGGGCCGCCCGGGCCAGCGCGGCCAGCGAGGCGGGATCGGCCGAATCGGCCACCACCAGCGGCCAGGCCGCGGCGGCCTCCCCCAGCTGAGCCCGGACGCTGGCCAGCCGGTCGGCCGACCGCCCGGCCAGCCCGACGCGGACCCCGGCGGGGGCGTGGGCGGCCAGGTAGCCGGCTACCAGCCGCCCGGTGAAACCGGTGGCGCCGAAGACAGCCACGTCCAGCTCGCGGTCCTGATCCACCGGTTCATCGTAAACAGCGGGACAGGTCAGAACGGCGTGTGTCGAGCCAGTGGGTGAGCAGCGCCTGATCGCCGAGGACCTCGACGGCGGGATCGTCGGCCGGGATCCGGCGGGTGAGGAGGAGCAGCAGGCGGGCGGCCGGGCCGCGGACCGCGACGTCGGCCTTGGCGTGGCCGGGCTCGACGGTGAGGCCGGACGGCGTGCGGGTGACCAGCCACTCCCCCGTGTTCGGACAGCCCGGGGTCGGTGGCGTGGAAGTGCAGGGTCTGGCCGTCGCCGCCCAGCTCGCGGGCGCGGGCCGGGTCGATCGTGGTGGCCACGACGAGACCGAGCCACTCGTCGACCCCGTCGGCGGCGAACCCGGGATCCAGGTCGACGTCCTGGCCGGCCGCGAGCTGGGCGTCGGCCAGGTGGACGGCGGCCTCGTGCGCCCGGCGGCGCGCCCACCAGCGGGCCGGGCGCGGGCCGGTGAAGGTCCACACGGGTTCGTCGCCGACGGCCGTGACCGCCTCGGCGACCAGGTCGGCGCTCTCCTTCAGCCATGGGCCGTGCTGGGCCGGGTCGTCGGGCAGCTTGCCGTTCGGTACGTCGCGGGTCGAGACCGGGACGGTGGCGCGGGTGGCCACGATCTGGGCCGCCCACCGGTGGCCGCGCCCTACGTGGGTGGCCAGCTGCCTGAACGTCCAGCCCGGGCAGGCCGGTACCGGCCGGTCCAGGTCACCGTCGATGATCCGGGCGAGCTCGGCGGTGCAGGCGCGGAGCTCGGCGTAGAAGGGGTCATCGTCAGCTGGCGCGGTCATGGGCGTCCTCTCTCACGGCGACGTGCCGCTAGCGTAAACGGGGTGGGCCGCCGGCAGCGGGCGGGGTAGCGGAAAGTCGCGGAAACGGGGTTTAGTGATGACACAGGCTCATCCGGTGCTGGCGGGCCGGCGGGTCAGGATCCGGCCGGGGCGCCCGGGTGACGCCGCGCGGCTGCGGGAGATCCTGGCCGAGCCGTCGGTGTCGCAATGGTGGGGTGAACCGGATCCGCTGGACGTGATCGAGGATTGCCTCCGGGGCGAGGGCGAGGAGATCCTCCTGGTCATGGAGATCGGCGGGCAGGTGGCGGGCGGGATCCAGTACTCCGAGGAGAACGAACCCATGTACAAGCACGCGGGGATCGACATCTACCTCGGCACCGGTTTCCAGGGCCAGGGGGCGGGAACCGAGGCGGTCGCGCTGCTGGCCCGGTACCTGTTCTCCGAGCGCGGCCATCACCGGATCACGATCGACCCGGCGGCGCACAACGACCGGGCCATCCGCAGCTACGCCAAGGTGGGCTTCCGGCCGGTCGGGGTCATGCGCCAGTACGAGCGCGGGCCTGACGGGCAGTTCCACGACGGCCTGCTGATGGACCTGCTCCGCGACGAGCTGACCGCAGTGAGCCGCTGGGCTAGCGAGGCGTGGACGCTAGGGCGCCGGGATCAGGGTGCCCTGGTGGAAGTAGACGCGCCAGCCGTCCGGGGTCCGGAGCCAGAGGGAGCTGCGGCGGGCGCGCCGCTCGCCGCGCTGGCTGACGTAGGTCAGGTGGATCACGTCGTCCGCGAGCCGGGCGCCGGCATCTCCGTGGCGGTGATGAGCGGCTCCTCGCCGCCCGGCTCCTCGGCGGCCAGGGCGGTGATCATGTCGGCCTGGGACCAGCGGCGGCCGGAGGCGCCGAACTCGGAGAATTCCGGGTGCAGCAGCGCTTTCACCTCACCGGGCGCCGCGCGCACCTGGGGCTGGAGCAGCCACAGTTCCCGCTCGATCACGGTCCGCACGTCCTGGTCGGCCGGCAGTGAGTTCCATGCCGACGAAGCTAGCGGCCGCGGATTGTCGGCGGCGGTCAGTAGGGTGCGGACATGGCCAACTTCGCGGTGCGGCTGGTGCACGGGCCGGGGTGGGATGCCTCGCGGCCGATCAGGAGCCAGGATGGCTGGGACGAGCACGCGGCCTTCATGGACGGGCTGGTGGACGACGGGTTCGTCATCCTGGGCGGCCCGGTCGGCGAGGGCGAGCCGCCGGATGAGACCCTGCACGCGGTCGAGGCGGCGGACGAGGACGAGATCAGGGCGCGGCTGGCGCGGGATCCGTGGGCGCGCGCCGGGCTGCTGCGGGTCGGCACGATCGAGCCCTGGGCGCTCTGGCTCGACGGCCGTCGCGGGAAGCCAGCGCCCTGACCAGCCAGGCTCAGGCAGGCCGCGGGCTGGTGAAGCGCTGGACGAAGGCGAGCGCCGTCTCGGCCACCTCGCGCCAGCGGCTGTCAATGGTCAGCGCGTGCCCGCGGCCTGGCATCTCGACCATCTCGGTCACGTCGGCATTGCGCTGCTGGTGCTGGTAGGACGCGCGGGTGATGGCAGGCGGAGCGGTGTGGTCTTTCTCGCCGGAGATCAGCAGCATCGGGCCGCGGCGGGGGTTCTCCGTGTCGACCTTGGCTTCGGTCCACGGGTTGAGGTTGGCTGATGCGCCCTGGAACAGGGGCAGAGCGGCCGCGGGTACCGCAAAGGTCTCGTACAGCTGCTTCGCTTCATCCTCGGTCACGGCGTTGGCGAAGGCATACCGGAACTGGTCGTAGGTCACCGGCACCGCGCGGTGCCGGTTCGCCGGGTTGCTCAGGGCCGGACCCGCTACCCGCAGCGCCGAGATCGGGAGCGGCAGCACGCCACGGAACGGCGCCGGGTCGATCACCACCGAGACCGCGGCCAGGCCGCGGCGGGCCAGGATCTGCGCCAGCAGGCCGCCGAACGAATGGCCGATGACGGCTGGCTTGGCGGCCAGCCCGGCGATGATCGCGCCGAAGTGGTCCGCGACCTGGCTGATCGACTTGCCCGCGAATACTTCGGGATGCTCCCGGGCCTGCTCGGTGGTCTCGGGATCGTCGGGCCATCCGGGGGTCAGCGCCGCGTAGCCGGCCGCCTCGAACAGCTCCGCCCAGCGGTCCCAGCTAGTGGGGAGCAGGAACAGGCCGTGGACGAACACGACCGGGGTGAGCCCGGAGGCGTTGGCGCGCTCGACTTGCTCGGCTTCGTGAGCGGCGATGACCGGGGTGCTGGGCTGATTGGCGGGCATGGTGGTTCCTCCTGATAGGTCGGCGAACGCGCCGTGCACGAGCAGCACCGTCGGGATGCTGCCGTTACGGAAGTAAGCGGACCGCCAGGCGCTCGCGGCGCTGAACCTGCTGGCCGAAAGCGCGGCGGGCGCTCCGGTCCTGGTCGTCGCGGAAGATGCGCAGTGGCTTGACCACTCCACCAGTGACGCGCTGACGTTCGTCGCGCGCAGGCTGGAGTTCGAGCCGATCGTCCTGCTCGCCGCGATCCGCGACGGCTTCGAGAGTCCCTTCAACGCCGCCGGGCTGCGCGCCCTGCACCTTGAGGCGCTGCCCGCGCTGGCGGCGGCGGCGCTGCTCGATAGCCGGGCGCCCGGGCTTCCCGAGCCGGTGCGCGAGCGATTGCTCGACGAGGCGGCGGGCAATCCGCTGGCCCTGCTGGAACTGCCGGCCGCCCTGGCCGATCTCGGCGGCGACGCGAGGCTGCCCGCGTGGCTGCCGCTCACCACACGGCTGGAACGGGCGTTCGCGGCGCGGGTGTCCGATCTGCCCGCCCCGACGCGGACCGCGCTGCTGGTCGCCGCCCTGAACGACAGCCCGCTGCTCAGTGAGGTGCTGGAGGCGGTGTCCGAGCTGGGAGACGCAGGACTGTCCGTCGACGTGCTGGAACCGGCGGTCGCGGCGCGGCTGGTGGAGATCGGCGACACGGAATTCCGCTTTTGCCACCCGCTGATGCGTACGGCCATCCGCCACGACGCGAGCATCTCGCAGCGGCACGCGGCGCACGCCGCGCTGGCCACGGTGCTGGCGAGCCAGCCCGAACGCCGGGTGTGGCACCGGGCAGCTTCGGTCATCGGGCCGGACGAGCAGGTGGCCGGCGAACTGGAGGCGGCCGCGGCACGGGCCCAGCGGCGCGGCGGAACCGCCGTGGCCGTGTCAGCGCTGCGGCGTGCGGCCGCGCTCAGCGACGGCCGGCCTCGCACCGGCCGACTGCTGAACGCGGCGGAGCTGGCGTTCGAACTGGGCCGTCAAGACCTGGTGCTCGACCTGCTGAGCGAAGCCGAGCCGGCGGGCTGCTTCTACCCGCCAGCCAGATGGCCTCGGCCCAGGTCGGCCAGGCACCTGCCGGGCAACCCGGGCCCAGGCCCACGATCGTGCTGGAGCACGGCGCCTGGGC
The DNA here is from genome assembly GCA_963839095.1 of uncultured Actinomycetota bacterium. Classification (GTDB taxonomy): domain Bacteria; phylum Actinomycetota; class Actinomycetes; order Streptosporangiales; family Streptosporangiaceae; genus Palsa-504. The sequence continues at coordinate 155,927 of CAWIUF010000001.1, forward strand.
GGATAGCTCGAGCTGGGACGGCGTGGTACAGCGGCTGCAGCGGCTCGGCTACACCGTCGACGTGCCGCCGAACCCGCTGCGCAGCCTGCCCGGCGACGCCACTTACCTAGCTGACTTCCTCAGCACCATCTCCGGGCCGGTCATCGTGGTCGGGCATTCCTACGGCGGTGCCGTCATCACCAACGCCGCCACCGGCAACACCCAAGTCAAGGGGCTCGTCTACGTCGACGCGTTCATTCCCGATATGGGCCAGACGCTGCTGCAGCTCGCGACCGCCCAGCCCGGATCGTGCGTGGCGCCGGCCGATCCCAGCACCGTATTCAACTTCGTGCCTTATCCCGGCGGCCCGTCCGGCGACGTTGACGTCTACGTCAAGCAGAGTGTCTTTCCTGGCTGCCTGGCCAACGGCCTGCCCGCCCGTCAGGCCGTGATGCTGGCCGGGCGGACGCCGGTTCAGACGAAGCGGATCTGGGTGTTGCACAGCTCGCCGGCTGAGCCGGGCACGGTGGCGCGGTCGGTGGCGTGGAGGTCGACGGCGACGATGCCGGTGCGGCCGTCGCGGGCGGGCACGAACCTGATGGTGCGGTGGCCGAAGGCGAGGTCGGCGCCGTCCGCGGTGGCGGCGGGCGGGTCGATGCCGATGATCGCGGCCCAGGTCTGGGCCATGGCGGCGGGGGCGCCGGGACTGGCCGTCGCGTCCACGGCCACGTCGACCGCCAGGATGTCGTCGGCCTTGCTGGTCCGGGACGCGTGGGCGGCCCGGGCGGCGGGGAGTTCGTCCCAGAACCACGCCTCGCGCGGCAGGAACTCGTCGAGCTCGAGAAGGACGCCGACGTCGAGCGGGTGCAGCTGGATGATGGTGCGGCCCATCGCCTGGGTCTCGACCGCGATCCGGACGCCGTGCTCGGCGGCTCGCTCCCTGACCCCGGCCAGCGACGGGACCTGGGTGGACAGCACCCAGCCGGACGCGCCGCCGACCCGGCGCAGCCAGCGGGCGACCGAATGGTCCGGCGTGGCCGGGGCGAGGACCTCGACGTAGGTGTCCGGGCCGACCGGGGCGGTGAAGTCGGCCAGGCCCATGGCGGCCAGCAGCGGGTCGCCGAAGCCGGGACCGAGGGCGAGCAGGTCGGTGGCGGTCCGCACGGCGGCCGCGTGGTCCAGGGTGGCGAAGCCGACCTGGCGCAGCTGGGCCCACTGCTTCCCGGCCATCAGCGGCCGGTGTCCATGGTCGTGGCCTTGAGCAGCTTGGTCATGCCGCGCTCGTAGCGCAGCGGGTCGCGCGCGTACCTGGCCCGCGCGTCGATCGCCATGAAGTCGGTGTCGGCCACGTGCTCGCCGCGGTCCAGCGCGTCCAGGCCCGCGCGGGCGATGTCGGCCGGGTCTTCCTTGCGGCCCTGGACGTGGGCGGCCATCCGGGTGTCGACCGAGCCCACGATCAGCGCGGTCACCTCGGTGCCCTGGTCGGCCAGCTCGGAGCGGGTGATGCTGGACAGGAACAGCGTCGCGGCCTTGGCCGGGGAGTAGCCGCCCATGAACGGCGCGGGGAACGCGCCGGCCACCGACAGCACGTTGACGATGTAGCCGCCGCCGTTGGCGCCGAGGACCGGCGCGAACGCCCGGGTCATGCTCAGCACGCCGAAGTAGTTGACTTCCATCTCGCGGCGGGCCGCGTCCGGGTCACCGGTCAGCACCAGCCGCTGGTTCTCGAACCGGCCCGCGTTGTTGACCAGGAGGTTCACGTCGGAGCAGGCGGCCGCGGCGGCCTGGACCGCGGCCTGGTCGGTGACGTCGAGCGGCACGACCTCGACGACCACGCCGAGCTGCGTCGAACTCGCCGGCCAGGCCGTCCGGGGCGCGGACGGCGGCGTAGATCTTCTTCGCGCCGCGGGCGGCCAGTTCGGCGACGATCGCCAGGCCGATTCCGCGGTTCGCGCCGGTGACCAGGGCCACCGAGCCGGCCGCCTTGCTAGGGCGCGGCATAGCCACCTCCGCAACGTCGGGCGAACAGGCACGACATTACTGGTCGCCACCGACCTGGACCTGCGATCCGTGCAGCTCACGGACGCAAACCGAACAATAGAGGACAGGATGGAACTCTCCGCCGCAGACGGCGTGGGTGTAGAGGCTGGCCGGGCCCTCGGGGGCACGGAACCACCGGTCGCCCCACTCCAGCATCACCATGACGTGCGGGAAGAAGGCCCGTCCCTTGTCGGTGAGGCGGTACTCGGCCCGGCCCGAGCCGGCCCTGGCCGGCACCGTCTCCAGCACGCCCATCTGGCAGAACTTACGCAGCCGGTCCGAGACGATGGTGGGCGGCGCGCCCATCATCTCCAGCATGTCGGTGAACCGCCGGGCGCCGAGGAAGGCGGCCGCTATGGCCGAGGCCGACCAGCGGTTGCCGATCAGCTCGATGGTCTGCGGCACCAGGCCGGGGCCGGGCGAGCCGCCGGCCGACCGGCGCCGGGTGGTGGCGCGCGGCACCGACCGCTCGAAGCCGCCGCTGGGGCCGAACGTCTGGCGCACGTCGTGGATCCCGGCCGGCTTACCGCAGGTCAGGCAGTGCATGACCGGTGAGAACGCCTGGCCGCACTCGGCGTGGCGCATCGGCGGCAGCGGCTCGATGTGCTCGGTCACCCAGACGGCTTCCCACGACCAGATGGTGAGGAGGACCTTCCAGAGATCGCGTCCTCGTTCGGTCAAAATGTATTCGTAACGGCGGGGTGCGTCCGAGTACTGAGCCGTGGTGAAGACCCCGGCCTCGGTCAGGCGCCGCAGTCGTACGGTCAGCACCGAGTTGGCGATGCCCAGCCGGTCCCGGAAATCCTTGTACCGGCGCACGCCGTCCTGGATGGCCAGCCGGGCGATGGCCAGGTTCCACTCGTCGCCGATCAGCCCCAGGGCGATGGCGTTGGAGTTCTCGGCGGGTGCGGGCTCGGTCTCGGTTTCGGTCTCGGGCGCCGCCGCAGGGTCAGGCCTCATGCTCCTACTAACGGTCAGGTGTTCCGTTGCTGTTCACCAGCCACGGAGGGAATTACCGGGCGCCCAGCAGCTGTGGGTGCCGCTGGCGATCCGCTCGGGCAGCTGAGCTCGCGCGATCGGTCCCCGGCCCACGTCGTTGGCGCGGAATACGACGCACTCGGACAGGTCCCGGTTCATGTCGACCGTGAGCGTCACGAGATACGCGTCGTCTTCGTCCGTGCCGCCGACGCGCGGGGCGACGCCGACCTCGCTGCAGAAAACGCCCGGCTCGAACTGGTAGCGCTCCTCGCCGCCGGTCGCCGTGTCGTGCTTGACCAGCCCGTTGAACAGGAACCAGCCCGGCTCGTTGGTGGCAGCGTAAGTGTAGCGGTAGGGCCGTCCGCCGAACCCGCTGTTGATCGTGCCGAACTCGGTGCAGGTGTCCGACAGGTCCTGCTCGCGGCACGCGCCGGTGACCATGTTCATCCGCCACCGGTGCAGCCGGGTCTGCATCGCGTCCTGGGCCAGGAAGCGCCACATCCGGCCCTCGGGGCCGTTGGTCCCGGCCTGGGCTGGTTCCGGGCAGCCCTGGAAGAAGCCGTCGATGACGACCTCGTCGCCCTCTTCCCAGGCGTTGACCCAGTGCAGGACGAAGGTGGGGTCGAACTCGAACCAGCGGATGTCTTCGGCTGGCTCCGCGGCGCGGGATGACGCCGAGCCGGGTGGGCAGCTCGGGGTGGAAGCGGCTGGCGTACAGGTTCTTGGCGAGCAGCTCGGGTTCCCAGAACAGCGGCATGTCGTTGAGGATCGCGTAGTGCTCGGTGAAGGCCATGTCGTGCGGCAGGCGGGGCCCGGGCAGGTCGATCGGCACGTAGTGGACCAGCCGGTTTTGTTTGTCCACGACCCCGTAGTGCAGGTACGGCGCGGTGGTGCCGTAGTTGAAGAACAGGAGCTCGCCGGTGTGGTCGTCGACCTTGGTGTGCGCGGATACGCCTCGGTCTTGTGGAAATGATCCGCCCCAGGTGCACTTGCCCAGGTCGTCGAGCGTCAGCGGGTCGAGCCGGTACAGGTCGCCGCACTGGTAGAAGCTGGCCACGGCGACCCCGGCGTGCACGATGACGTCGGTCGACGCGGCGTCCTTCATCCGGGTGCGGGCGCCCCAGCCGTCCTGTCTGATCGCCTGGGCCGGGTTCTCGGCGATGCCGGCCCACAGGGAGCGGCCGGCCTCCTGTTCGGCCAGCAGGCCGTCGGTGCGGACGAACCGGTTGCGGTAGGACACCTTCCCGTCCCGGAAGGAGACCTTGTGGATCATCCCGTCGCCATCGAAGGGGTGGTACCTGACGATGGCCGGGTGCAGCGGGTTCTCGGTGTTGCGCAGGTAGACGCCGTACAGGTCGTCGGGCAGCTCGCCTTGGACTGTCAGCTCGTCGGCGTCGTACTCGATGCTCTGCGGGCGCCAGGCGCCGGACCGGTAGGGGTGGTCGTCGTCCTCCGGGAGCGTGCTGAGCAGCTTGGCGTAGACCTCGACGTCGGCCATTGGTTGTCAGTCCTCCTGGGTGACGACGAAGCTGACCGTGGTGGTGAGGCTGCCGCCGATGTTCAGCGTGGCGAAGGTGCGGGCGTTCTCGACCTGGGTCTCGCCGGCCTGGCCGGTGACCTGGCGGGCGGCGTCGTGCAGCATCCGCACGCCGGTGGCGCCGACCGGGTGCCCGACGCCGATCAGGCCGCCGCTCGGGTTGACCGGGATCGCCCCGTCCCGCTCGAGCTCGCCGTTCTCGACCGCCTTCCAGCTCTCGCCGGGCTCGGTGATGCCGAAGTGGTCGATGGCCATGTACTCCGACATCGAGAAGCAGTCGTGCGTCTCGATGCCGTCCAGGGCGTTGATGTCCGGTATCTTCGCGCGGCGGAAGGCGTCGGTGACGACGTTCCTGACGTGCGGGAAGACGTAACGTTCGTTCTTGCTCCGGTCCAGCTTGGGCTGCAGCGGCAGGCCGGCGGTGCCGTGGCCCCAGCCGGCGATCCTTGCGTTTTTGTTAGTGCCTCGGCGGTTCGCGCGGAAGCGGTCGGAGACCAGCAGGACGCCGGCCACGCCGTCGGTGACCTGGGCGCAGTCGGTGCGGCGGAGGCGCCCCTCGACGACGGGGTTGTCGTGGTCGTCCTCGGCGAAGCCGCCCGGGCCGAATTCCCACTTGCGGGTCTGGGCCAGCGGGTTGGCCTTGGCGTTGCGCATGTTGAGCTCGGCGATCGCGTGCAGGTGCTGGTTGTCCAGGCCGTAGCGGCGGTCGTACTCGTCGGCCAGCTGGCTGAACATGTACGGCCACATGAACTTGGCGTCCTGGCCCTCGTGCCCGATCCAGGCGGCGGCGCCGAGGTGCTTGGGCGCGTCCCCGCCGGGTACGTTGCGCTCCTGTTCGACCGCGAGGACCAGGATGCAGTCGTAGCGGCCGGCCTCGATCTCGGCGGTGGCGGCTAGTACGGCCACGCTGCCGCTGGCGCAGGCGGCCTCGTGCCGGGCGGCTGGCTTGCCCCACAGCCGCGGCTCGACCGTGGCCGGCATCGCGCCCAGCTGGCCCTGCCCGGTGAACAGCTGCCCGAACGCGTTCCCGACGTGGATCGATTCCACGTCCTCGGGTCCTACCCGGGCCGTTTCGAGGGTGCCCGCCACTGCTTCGGCCACCATGTCGGAGATCTCTAGGCCCTCGCGCGCGTAATTTCGCGCGAAGTCACTCTGGTAGCTGCCCGCGATCCATGCGTTCACGCTGCCCATATCTGACTCCTACCTGCCGTTCCGCACAGACTACAACAGATGGAGTGACCCATCCAGGGACGAATCGCCCGGCGAGAATCCCCGCGTTGGCCGGTGCGCTGGCCGGTGCGGAACGCTTGCGGCGTTCGGGCATACGGGGGGCCTCTGGGTGTTCAGAGGCGTGTTGCGTACGTCTGATACGTGGTTACACGGAATTTCTTTTTTGAGGCGGTTGCCCGGGGACTGGCCGAGGCGCTCGGCGGGCGGCGGCCGGGGTGCTTCGGTGAGGCGGCTGCCGGGGTGCTTCGGTGAGGCGGCCGGGGTGCTTCGGTGAGGCGGCTGCGGGCGGTGTCCCGGGTACGGAGACGGCTTGCCGAGGCGGCTGCCATGTGCCCGCCAGGCGGCGACGCGATCGGTGGCACCGACACGAGCTCCGACTCGCAGCGGCGCGAAATCGGGGCGAACGGGGAAAACGAGGCGTATGGGAAACGAGGTGCATGGGCGCGGCGGTGCCGACTGAGCGCGGCGTGGAGCCGGCGGGTGCTCGGTGAGGCGGTGCTCGGTAGGCGGCGGCGCCTGCCGAGGCAGCTACCGAGGGCGGTGGGCCACGGGTACGGAAGCAGGATCAGGGGCGAGGGCCGGGCAGTCCAGGCGCGGCAGTTCCGGGCAAGCTTGATACCGAGGCGCAGGCCCGAGTGCAGCGGATACCGAGCGTCGAGCGGAGCCCAACCGCACCATCATTCGCACCAATAACTTGCGCCCCACTTAACACGGTGGATCCGGCTTATGCGGTGGATCCGATACCCCCCAGGGGTCACAATCCACCGGACGTAATGCGGATCCACCGGGTTAATGCGGGCTGGCGGGCTCGAAGGGCGAGGGGCCGAACGAGTGGGTGCGCGGGGCGGGCTAGCTCGGGGGGTAGATGGGGTCGGCGGGGTACTTGGCGCTCATGTGGAGGGTGGACGGGTCGGGGGTTAGGAGGCCTTGCATCCAGTGCTCGGCGGCCGGGGCTTCGTGGTTCCAGTCCCACAGGAGCTGGCGGTGGGCGATGCCCCAGGCGCCTTCGCGGCGCTCGAGGCGGTCGATCATGCGGGCGCCGGTGAAGCTGTGGTAGTACGCGCCGTTCGCCTTGATCCGGGCGAAGGTGATGCAGTAGGACTCGGCGGTGGCCGTGTCGCCGTCCACCTCGATCAGCAGGTTGGTCATGTTGTGGCTGGTCCGGGAGCGGGGATGGGTCAGGCCGGCGGTGATGGAGTCGATGTAGTCCTGGGCCGGGCCCGCGAACAGGCCGCCGTGGTCCTCGGTGGCGCCGGGCAGGTAGCAGGAGCGCAGCGCGGCGACGTCGCCCCGGTCGACGGACCGCAGGTAGCGGGTCAGGAGTTCGGTGATCTCCTGCTTGTCGAGCAGGACCTGCAGCGCGGCGCCATGGTCGGTCATGCCGTGACATTACAACTAGCGGAGTGATAGAACGAGGCCGTGAGCGGTGGGTCTGCGGGCGGGGTGCGCGGCGGCGCTGCGGAAGGTGGCGGCGGGGTGCGCGGCGGCGGCTGCGGAAGGTGGCGGCGGGGTGGCGGAAGGGCGTGGCGGGCCGAGGTTGTCGGTGTCGCTGGGGTTGTGGCAGGACCGGCCGGCTGGCGAGGTGGTGCGGACGGCGGAGGTCGCGGACGCGCTCGGGTACGGCGAGATCTGGATCGGCGAGATGGCCACGTTCGACGCGTTCGCGCTGGGCGCGGTGGTGGCGGAGCGGACCGCGCGGGCCGCGCTGACGGTCGGGCCGCTGGCGGTGGCGGTGCGGGATCCGGTCATGATCGCGATGGGGGCCGGGTCGCTGGCCGAGCTGACCGGGCGGACGGTGAACGTGGCGCTGGGCTCGTCCAGCCCGGTGGTGGTGGAGCAGTGGCACGGCCGCCGGCAGGAGCGCACCGCGCTGGCGCTGGCCGAGTCGGCCACCGCGGTGCGCGCGCTGCTGGCCGGGGACAAGGCGGACGTGCGGGGCGAGGTGATCAGCACCCGGGGCTTCCGGCTGCGGACCCGGGCACCGGGGACGCCGCTGACGATCGCGGCGTTCGGCCGGGGCGCGGTCAAGGCGGCGGCGCGGCATGCCGACCGGATGGTCATCAACCTGGTCACGCCCAAGTCCGCGGCCCGGCTGGTGCAGATGCTGCACGACGAGTGCCGGGCGGCCGGGCGGCCGGTGCCGCCGGTGGCGGTCTGGCTGGCGGCCGTGGTCGGGCCGGCGCTGGGCGGCGCTGGGCGGATCGATACGGGCGGGCCGGCGCAGGGCGGATCGGCATCGGGTGGATCGGCGCGGGGCGGGCTGGCGGCGGAGAGTGTTGAGCAGCTGCGGCGGGGGCTGGTGGCTTATATGTCGGCGCCGGGGTACGGGGAGATGTTCGCCGAGGCCGGGTTTGGCGACGTGGTGCGTTTCGCCCGGACCCGGCCGCATCCGGGTGAGCTGCTGGCGGCCATCCCGGCTGAGCTGACCGGGCACGTGTCGCTGGTCGGCGACTCGCGCGCGGTGCGGGCGCGGCTGGCCGAGTACGCCAGCGCGGGGGTGGACGAGGTCGCGCTGGTGCCCGGGTCGAGCGACGCCGACCCGGCCGGGGTGGCTACCTTGACCGCACTGGCACCATAGAGGGCTGGCTCCGTAGGAGGGAAACCATGGGACTGCATCCGGCGGAGCGGGTCCGGGAGTACCGGGCCAAGGGCTACTGGAACGACGACATGATCGACGCGCTGCTGCGCGAGCGGGTCAGGGTGCACGGGGACATCCCCGCTATTACCGATCCGCTGAACCGCGAGGCGCTGCTCGACGGGCCGTTCCGGGTGCTGACCTGGCCGCAGCTGGACGAGGAGGTCTCCCGGCTGGCGCAGGTGCTGCTGGACGAGGGCATCGGGACCGGCGACGTGGTCGGCGTGCAGCTGCCCAACACGGTGGAGATCGCGATCGCGTTCCTGGCCATCGTCCGGATCGGCGCGATCGTGGCCCCGTTCCCGGTGCAGTACCGGGCCTGGGAGCTCACCCACCTGGGCAACGTGGCCCAGGTCCGGGCGTTCCTGACGGCGAGCAGGATCGGGTCGCGGCCCGCGGCGGCTGAGCTGGACGGGCTGCGCCCGCAGCTTCCCTCGCTCACGTGGGTGGGGGCGTTCGGGGCGGGCCTGGACGAGCGGATGGCGGCCGCCGGTGACCGGGACGGGCTGGCCGCTCACCTGGCCTCGTTCACGCCCGACCCGAACGACTGCGTCACCATCTGCTGGACGTCGGGGACGGAGAGCACCCCCAAGGGCGTGCAGCGGACGCATTACGACTGGATGGCGATGTGCACCGGCACGGTGGAGGGCCCGGACCTGACCGACGCCGACGTGCTGCTCAACCCGTTCCCGATGGTGAACATGGCCGGCATCAACGGGATGTTCCTGCCCTGGCTCAAGGTGGGCGGGCTGCTGGTCCAGCATCATCCGTTCGACCTGGCCACGTTTCTGCGGCAGATCGCCGAGCACCACGCGACGTACACGTGCGCGCCGCCCGCGCTGCTCACCGCGCTGCTGCACAACGAGGCGCTGCTGGCGCAGACCGACATCTCTTCGCTGCGCATCCTCGGCTCCGGCTCCACGCCGCTGGCGCCCAGCCTGCTGCAGGGCTGGCACGACCGCTACGGCATCGAGATCATCAACTTCTACGGCTCGAACGAGGGCATCGCGCTGCTCGGCACGCCCAAGGACATCCCCGACCCGGCGGTGCGCGCGGTGTACTTCCCGCGGTACAGCGTCCGGGACTGGGAGTTCACGATGGCCCGGACCACGCTGGCGCGGATCGTGGACCCGCAGACCGGGGCCGAGATCACCACGGCGGGCGTCCCCGGCGAGCTGCGCATCAAGGGGCCCGGCGTGTTCCCCGGGTACCTGCCGGCCAGCGGCGTGCCCGACCCGTTCGACGAGGACGGCTACCTCAAGACCGGGGACATCCTGGAGATCGCGGGCGACGACCTGGAGTACCTGCACTACGTGGACCGGTCCAAGGACATGGTGGTCCGCGGCGGCATGAAGATCTCGGCGGCCGAGCTCGAGGGGTTCATCGCCGGCCACCCGAAGGTGGCCGACGTGGCCGTGGTGGCCTACCCGGACGAGCTGCTGGGCGAGCGCGCCTGCGCGGTCGTGGTGCCCCGCTCCGGAGCCCGGCGAGCCCGGCGAGACGGTGACGCTCGCGGAGATCGTGGCGTACCTGCGGGACCTCGGCATCGCCACGTTCAAGCTGCCGGAGCGGCTCGAGCTCCGGGACGAGCTGCCGCGCAACCCGCTCGGCAAGATCCTCAAGCGGGACCTGCGGGACGAGCTGCGGAAATAAGCCCCTATCGGGCTACCTATGCCACTGGCCGGGAGAATTTCACAAGCGCGATTTGCGGGACTAATTGCGGCATTAGGGAATTAGCCGCTCGGGTAACAGCAGATTGCCGTTCCGGCTACGGTTGTGTCGCGCGCTGACCGGGAATGCCAGGCGTTGGCTGAGAACACGGCACGGGGGCGGAAAGCAATCATTTACCTTGGCGTATTCGCCATTTTTCCGTTGCGCTCAGCTGCTTGTGCTTTATCACGGCAAAGCGCGATAGGAAAAAGGAGCGCATATGCGACGCAGGTGGCCCGCGCTGGCGGCGACCATCCCCCTGGTGCTGGGCTGGGCGGTGGCGACCGCCCACCCGGCAGCGGCCTCCGCCCCGGTGACCGGACCCGGGCCCATGCAGCCCGCAACGGTGCAGCCCGGCGGGCCGGTCAGCTCGCTGAGCACGCCCGGCATGCCGTCGGGGACCGTGACGCCGCAGATCAGCGGGCAGCAGCCGCAGGCTATCCCGGGCGGCGGCCAGGGTGGCGGGGTCACGAGCGGCGGGGTCACCAGTGGCGGGCCCCAGAACTCGGTCGTCACCAGCAGCAACTGGGCCGGCTACGTGGCCAGCGGCAGCAACGGCACGTTCACCAGCGCGTCCTCCAGCTGGACGCAGCCGACCGGGCGCTGCACCGGCGGGGGCGGCAAGTACGCCGCGTTCTGGGTCGGGCTCGACGGCTACACCAGCCCCACCGTCGAGCAGATCGGCTCCGAGGTCGACTGCTCCGGATTCACCCCCCGGTACTACGCCTGGTACGAGATCTACCCGGGCGCGGCGGTGAACTTCACCAACCCGGTCAGCCCGGGCGACAAATTCTCCGGCTCGGTCACCTACACCGCTCCCAGCACGTTCAACCTGGTCCTGACCGACGCCACCAAGGGCTGGACCCAGCGGGTCAGCGGCACCCTGAGCAACCCGGCGCTGTCCTCGGCCGAGGTCATCGCCGAGGCGCCGTGCTGCACCTTCAACGGCGGGATCCTGCCGCTGACCAGCTTTGGCACGGCCAGCTTCACCGCCGCCACGGCGAACGGCAAGAGCCTGTCCACCTATAACCCGACCGAGATCGTCATGCCCAACACCTCGGTGTCGGCCATGGACAGCACCGGGGACTTCACCGTCAGCTATACCGGCTTCCCGGGATTCCCCGGTTTCCCCTGGTTCAGCACCCGTTCGGCTTCTGACTGAGCCGTTCGGCCTCTAAGCCCGCGGCGGTGGCCGCGGGGCGGGCGGGCAGAGTGCGGCCTCTGCCCGCCCGCCTATCGCTTAGCCGTCCTGGTCACCCGGGCAGTGCTAGCCATCAGAGCAGTGCGCGGCGGGCGGGGCCACGTCCAGGGTGGGGTTGCGGTCGAAGAAGCCGGTCGGCTTGAGCACGAAGCCGCAGCGGGCCACGGGCATGACCGGCCAGTCCTCCGGCCTGGGGATATGGGTGGGGCCGAACGTGTGCCAGAGGACGATGTCCTGGCCGTCGATGTCGCGGTCGCCCGCGGTGAACGCGGGCAGGCCCGCTCCCCCGGGGTTCTGGTTCACGAAATCGCCGGCTGGCCAGCGCTGGTCCGGGTCGTACCGGGTGACCCACAGGTGGTTGGCCGCGAACCCGGCCCGCGCCGCCAGCGGCGAGTCCGGGTCGGCCAGCAGCGCCGGCGTCGGCTCCGGGTAGAGCGTGTAGCTGGTAGGACGTCCGAAACGGTTAGCCCGTTCGGTGCTAATGATTCTCCAGGTCCGGCCGCGGGTGCCGTCCGTACGGCGGCCCGCCTGGGACTCGCGGGTCAGCCGGGTCACGTTTTGCACGATCGCGTTGCCGTACGGGTTGTCCGGGCCGATCGGCTGCCCGCTGACGTCGACCTCCTCCACCGCGTTGGCCTGGCCGTCCACGTTCATGTCGAGCCGGGCGCTGAACAGGTGCTGGTGGTAAGGCGCGGCCAGGCCGGGCGCGACCTCGGTCGAGTGGGCGTGATCGGCGTGCGGGTAGGCCGAGGTGAACAGGATCCCGGTCGCCTTGACCTCGAGCTCGATCGTGCCGTCGAGGTAGAAGTACCAGTAGAAGCCGTAGTCGTAGTTGCCCACGGTGGTGAAGTAGGAGACCACGAGGCGGCGCTGGCGGCGGGACTGGGCCGAGCCGTTGAAGATGTCGGTGTGCTTCCACAGGATGCCGAAGTCTTCCTCGTGGACGCAGATCGCGTTCGGGATCGTCCGCGGCGCCCCGGTGTCGTCGGTGACCGTGGCGTCCAGGTAGGCGATCTCGCCCAGGCAGTCGCAGCCGAGCTCGAGCGAGTTGGCGAACTTGCCGACCAGGTACTCGCCGGTGTCGAAGTAGGCCTGCCAGTGACGGAACTTCGGGTCCCCGTAGGGCACCACCATCTCCGGGATCGAGGCCCGGTACAGCACCGGCCGGTCCTGCAGGCTGACCTGGTGCAGGCTCAGCCCCTCGCGGGCGTCGAAGCCGATCCGCATGGACCAGCCCTGCCAGCTCAGCGCGTACCCGTCCAGGGTGAAGCTCGGCCCCTCGGGCTGGGTGATCTCGACCGGCTTGAGCGTGGTCCGGTGCGGGCCGCGGACGGCCTCGTCGTCGTAGTCGCTGTTCTCGGCGGGTACCGGCAGCTCGAACTCGTCGGTGACCTTGAAGACCTTCTTCTCGATCAGGTCCACGTAGGCGGCCAGGCCGTCGACCGGGTGCGCCCAGCCCAGGGCGTGCTCGTGCGGCATGACGAAGGCCAGCACCCGGACCATCCGGCGCCGGTCGTCGTCGGCCACCCCGAACACGCCCGCGGTGATCGGGCAGGTACGGATCTGGCTCAGGTCCTCGTAGCCGCGCCTGGCCATGGCCGCGCGCCACTCGGGGTCGGCCTTGGTGACCTCTTCCACCAGCGCGAAGTCGCTGTCCAGGATCGGCATCTGGCCGTCCTGGGCCGGATCCAGGGTGCGGGTGCTGACGACCTCGCCGCGGGTAAGCGAGACCACCGCGTCGGTCGACTCGCCGGTGTCGGTGTTGACCAGGTAGGCCCGGAGACGGCGGTCGGCTTGGGCGTCGGCCAGCACGGCGGCCTTGTCCGGGTCCTCGAGCCCGTAGTAGGCGAACCTGACGGGCGCGGCGAGCAGCCCGGCGGCCGCCATGATCTCCCGTCCGGACAGGTACTCGTCCGCGCTGGCCGGGTCCAGCGGGTGGGCGCTATTCATCGGCCACAATCGAGCCGACCCGCTCGCCGATGCCGGGATCGCGTCTGACCAGGATCGTGGCGTAGATGACGGACACCACGATGATGCCGAGGGCGGCGTACGGGAACCAGTTGTAGGGCTGCGGCTGGCCCGGCTTGCACAGGTAGTACACCGGGACCGCGATGGCGGCCATGCCGAGCACCGGCAGGATCAGGTGCTTGACCACGTTGAACTCCTGCGGCCGGTACTTGCGGTAGTAGAACGGCAGGGCCAGGTTGGCGAGGAAGTACACGACCAGGAGCAAGATCGTGCCCATGGTGGACGACTCGAAGAAGAAGTTCAGCGCGTCCAGGCTGTCGGTGTGGCCGCCGATGACGTGGCCGAGGGCCCAGACCGCGGTGATGAGCCCGGCCACGGCGATGAACGTGATGATCGCGTTGTTCGGCGTCCGGCGGGTCGGGCTGACCTTGCCGATCCAGCGCGGCAGCAGGCCCTCGCGGCCGGCGTTGAAGACCAGCCGGCACTGCGAGTTGACCGCGGCGATGAGCACGCCCAGGGTGGAGGTCATGCCGGCCGCGTAGGCGAAGAAGGCCAGCCAGCTCGCCGCGCCGTGGGCAACGCTGATGAACGGGATCTCGGCGGCGCCGAGCGCCTTGCCGTTGTTGTTGAACCCGGACACGGTGGAGTAGGCCAGCAGCAGGTAGGTGATCGCCATGATGAGGATGGACACGAACACGGCCCGGGGCACGTTGCGCCGCGGGTTGTTCGGTCTCCTCGGCCAGCGCGGCCGAGTTCTCCCAGCCGATGAACAGGTAGACCGCCAGCGGGAAGCCGGCCGCCAGGCCGCTGAAGCCGCCGGTGATGTTGTGCGGGTTGAACGGCGCGGCGGACAGGTGGGCGCCGTGCTGGATCAGCGTGACGATGGCCACCACGACCAGCACCAGCAGCTCGAAGCCGAAGAAGAAGCCGGCCAGCCGGGTGGAGACGCCCACGCCGCGGAACATCATGAACATGGCGCCCGCGGTGAACACCAGCGTGAAGATGATCCACGGGACGCTGACGTTGAAGTAGTACTGGATCAGGATCTGGAAGAACCCGCCCGCGATCACCACCACCGAGGAGATCGCGATGATGTACCCGGCCCCGACCAGCAGCGCCGTGGTCACCGCGCTGGTCCCGCCGAACGTCTTCCCGACGTAGGTGATGAACCCGCCGGTGCTCGGGTGGGCCCGGGCGAACTGCGAGAGCGTGTTGCCGAGCAGCGCGATCGCGATGACGGCGGCGACGATGGTCAGCGGCGCGGCGATGCCGGCCGTGATCACCAGCAGGCCGAAGCCGAACATGAAGCTGTAGGCCGGGCCGATGTTCGCCATCGTCGACGCGGCGATGTCGACCAGTCCCAGCGCCCCCCGGTGCAGCCGTTCGGGGGACTCGGGCGATTTGGTCTCGGTGAACGGAACCGGGGCCGCCGATTCGCTCATATGCACACTCCCTGATCGGGCCGGATCGGGTTGACTGGCGGAGCTAGTAGGGATAATGCGCGGGCTCGGTGTTGACCGTCAACCAGCGGCGCTCGGATCCCGCTCCCGGCGTCCTCCGGTTCTGCCGAGACATCGCTGGCAAGCGCTTTCCAGATTCTTGGCGCAACGTACCTGATCAGGACGCGGGCGCGCAAGAGGGCCGAACTGCGCTTTGTCCGCAGTCAGAGGGCGGGCGGGTGGGGCAGGGTGCTTTCCCGGAGGATGACTTCGCCGGGGACGGGGATGACGCAGGGTTCCGGGACGTGGTCCGGTTCGGGGGCGGTCCCGGCGGGGGCGGTCCCGGGGGGCGTCTCGGCGAGGATGAGGCTGGCCGCCGTCTCCCCCATCCACTTGAGCGGCAGCCGCACCGTGGTCAGCGGCGGGTAGACGTCGCGGAGGGTGCCGATGTCGTCAAACCCGGCCAGCGCGATGTCGGCGGGCACGGCCAGGCCGCCGGCCCGCAGGCGGGCCAGCGCGCCCATGGCCATCACGTCGGTGACCGCGAACACGCAGTCCGGGAGCGGCTCGCTGGCGGACATCAGCGCGCTCATCGCCTCGTAGCCGCCGTCCCGGGTGAACGCGCCATGGACGACCCGTACCGCGGCGGGCGGCACGCCCCAGCCGGCCAGCCCGGCCCGGAACCCGTCCAGGCGGTCCCGCGCGGTGAGCAGGCCCCGCGGCCCGGCCAGCACGGCGAAGCGGCGGTGCCCGAGCGCGACCATGGCCCGGGCCAGCGCCTCGGCACCCGCGGCGTTCTCCGGCAGCACCGTGTCCACGCCCAGCAGGTCCTGGCCGACGGCCACGGCGCGGCCGCCGCCGTGGGTAAAGGCGGCGATCTCGGCGCGCAGCGCGTCCCGGCCGGCGACGTCGTCGGACCGGCTGCCGATCAGGATCACGGCCCGGGCCCGCTGGGCCCGCATCAGCGCGACGTACTCCCGTTCGGCCGCCTCGGCCGCGGCGGTGCTGGAGATGCAGACCAGCAGCCCGCGCGCCTCGGCCACCTCGATCAGGCCGGCCGCGATGGAGGAGAAGTAGGGGTCGGCGATGTCGTGCACGACCACGCCGACCATCGTGCTCTGCCCGGTAGCGACCGCCCTGGCCTGCAGGTTGGCGGTATAGCCGAGCTCGGCGACGGCCCGGTTGACGCGCTCGGCCAGTGACGGGCCGACCCGGCGCGAGCCCTCGTTCACCACCCGGGAGGCGGTGGTCAGCGAGACGCCGGCCCGGTCGGCGACGTCCTGCAGCGTCACCCTGCGGGTCTGGTACACCGCCACTCCTCGCTTGACCGGCCTCTAGGCCAACCTTAGTCTGGGAAAGCACTTTCCCGAGGGCAGGGTAACATCGAGCCGAAGGTTGGAGCCATGGCGCGCAAGGTCATCAACGTCGCCCTCAACGGGGTCACCGGCCGGATGGGATACCGGCAGCACCTGGTGCGGTCGCTGCTCGCCATCCGGGAGCAGGGCGGCGTCCGGCTCGAGGACGGCACCGATCTCTACCCCGAGCCGATCCTGGTCGGCCGGAACGAGCAGCGGCTGCGGGCCGTGGCCGAGCGGCACGGCCTGGAGCGCTGGACCACGAACCTGGACGAGGTGCTGGCCGACCCCGAGGTCGACGTCTACTTCGACACCCAGGTCACCAGCGCGCGCGAGGACAGCCTGCTGAAGGCGATCGAGGCGGGCAAGCACGTCTACACCGAGAAGCCGGTGGCCACCTCGCTGGACGGCGCGCTGCGGCTGGCCCGCGCGGCCAAGGCGGCCGGGATCACCCACGGGGTGGTGCACGACAAGCTGTTCCTGCCCGGCGTGATGAAGCTGCAGCGGCTCATGCAGCAGGACTTCTTCGGCCGGGTGCTGTCGGTCCGGGTCGAGTTCGGCTACTGGGTGTTCGAGGGCGACGAGATCCCCGCCCAGCGGCCGTCCTGGAACTACCGCGCGGACGAGGGCGGCGGCATCGTGCTGGACATGTTCCCGCACTGGCAGTACCTCCTGACGGGCCTGTTCGGCCCGGTCACGGCGCTGTACGCGCGGACCGCGACGCATATCCCGCGGCGCTGGGACGAGTCGGGCGCCCCGTACGAGGCCACCGCGGACGACGCCGCGTACGCGGTGCTCGAGTTCGCCAGCGGGGCGTTCGCCTCGGTGAACTCCTCCTGGGCGGTCCGGGTCAACCGCCGGGAACTGCTCGAGCTGCAGGTGGACGGCACGGTGGCGAGCGCGGTGGCCGGGCTGCGCGACTGCGCGGTGCAGCACCGGGTGTCCACGCCGATGCCGGTGTGGAACCCGGACCTGCCGGACCCGATCGAGTACCAGGCGCTGTGGTCGGACGTGCCGGACAACATGACCTTCGACAACGGCTTCAAGGTGGAATGGGAGCTGTTCCTCAAGTGCGCGTCGGAGGGACGGCCGTTCGCCTGGGATCTGGTGGAGGGAGCCAAGGGAGTGCAGCTGGCCAACCTGGCCTTGCAGTCCTCGGCCGAAGGCCGGCGGCTCGAAGTCCCGCCGCTGGGCGTGTGAGGTGCAGGTCGTCTACTCGCCGCCGCAGGGCCGCAGGGTCTTCGCCGCCGCGCACGTGGCCGCGGCCCCTGGCCCCGGCGGGACCGAGGTGATCGACTGGGAATCCACGATCCGGTTCCGTGAGTACCTGTGGTCGTACGGGTTCGGCGTGGCCGAGGCGATGGACACCTCCCAGCGCGGCATGGGCCTGTCCTGGCCGCAGGCCCGGGAGCTGATCATCAGGAGCGCGGCGGCCCGCCAGGGCGCGCTGGCCTGCGGGGCCGGCACCGACCAGCTCGCCGACGGCGAGGACCACCCGCTGACCGCGATCACCGGCGCATACGCCGATCAGGTGGGCTTCGTCCAGTCGGCCGGGGCCCGGGTGATCTTGATGGCCAGCCGCGCGCTGGCCGCCCGCGCCCGCGGTCCCCGGGATTACCTGGAGGTCTACGGCGAGCTGCTCAAGCAGGCCGAGCACCCGGTGATCCTGCACTGGCTGGGCGAGGCCTTCGACCCGGCGTTGCGCGGCTACTGGGGCAGCGACGACTTCGAGGCGGCGGCCGGGACCGTGCTCGAGCTGATCGAGCGGGCCGGCGACCGGGTGGACGGGGTCAAGCTGTCGGTCCTGGACGCGGGCCGGGAGCGGTGGCTGCGACGGCGGCTGCCGCCCGGGGTGCGCCTGTACACCGGGGACGACTTCAACTACGCCGACCTGATCCGCGGGGACGGCGAGGGACACAGCGACGCGCTGCTGGGGGCGTTCGCCGCGATCACCGCGCCGGCCGCCGCGGCGCTGGCCGCGCTGGACCGGGACGATCTGGCGGGCTACGACGCGGCCATGGCGCCCACGGTGCCGCTCAGCCGGGCGATCTTCGAGCCGCCGACCTACCACTACAAGGTCGGGGTGGCCTTCCTGGCCTGGCTGAACGGGTTGCAGCCGCACTTCGCGATGCTGGGCGGGCTGCAGCGGCAGCGGCCGCCGGAGCACCTGATCCGGGTGTACGAGCTGGCGGCGGCGGCCGGGGCGCTGACGCAACCGGAGCTCGCGGCCGTGAGGGTGAAGGAGATGCTGGCTCGTTCGGCGGAAGATTTTTACCGGTGAACGGCGGGATCGGGCGTGACCGCCTGTCGCTGAACCAGGCCACGGTGAAGCGGCTGGGGCTGCGCGAAGCCGTTGAGTTGTGCGTGCGGCACGAGATTGGGGCTATCGGGCTGTGGCGGGACCGGGTGGCCGAGGCGGGGCTGGCGCAGGCGGCGGCCGCGGTCCGGGCGGCCGGGCTGCGGGTCTCCAGCCTGTGCCGGGGGGGCTTTTTCACTGACGTCGATGCCGGGGCCCGGCGGGCGGCGCTGGCCGACAACCGGGCCGCCATCGCCGAGGCGGCCGAGCTCGGCACCGACACGCTGGTGCTGGTGTGCGGCGGCCTGCCCGCGGGCCAGCGCGATCTCGGGCTGGCCCGGCGCATGATCGCGGACGCGATCGGGTCACTGGTGCCCTTTGCCCAGAGCAACGGGGTCCGGCTGGGCATCGAGGCGCTGCACCCGATGTTCTGCGCCGACCGGTGCGTGATCTCCAGCCTGGGCGAGGCCCTGGACCTGGCGCTGTTGTTTCCCGCCGACGCGGTGGGGGTGGTGGTGGACACCTACCACGTCTGGTGGGATTTTCGGCTCGCGGCGGAGATCGCCCGGGCCGGGTCGCGGATCGTCAGCTACCAGGTGTGCGACTGGGTGCTGCCGCTGCCGGCCGATGTCTTGCTGGGCCGTGGCCATGTGGGCGACGGCGTCATCGACTTCGGGCCGATCTCGGCCGCTGTCCTGGCGGCGGGGTACACGGGCGACGTGGAGGTGGAGATCTTCAACGCGGCCGTCTGGGACGCGCCGCCGGATCGAGACCGCGGCGACGGTGGTCGAGCGGTTCGGCGCCGTCCTCGGCGGCTGAGGCTCGGCGGTTAAGCCGGGCCGGCTGGCTCGGCGTGGGGTTGCTGGGGCCAGAAGGGCCACTCCTCGAACCAGGCGCAGCGGCCGTCGCCGGCGAACCGGATGACCCACAGGTCCCGGTACTCCTCGGTGGGCGGGTGCCCGTAGGTGACTTCGGCCCGGACCACTGCCACCGGGCCGTCGACGGCGACGATGTTCGTGGTCAGGGTGAAGACCTCATCGGGGCCTTCGCGTTCGGCCTCCCACATCCGCGCGATCGCGTCCAGGCCGGTCACCGGCGGCTCGTACGGGGACTGGAGGTAGGTGGCGTCTTCCGTGAACAGGCCGGCCAGGCTTCCGGTGCCGGGTGTGCGCCACGCGACTTCGTAGGCGGCCAGCCAGCGGCTGACCGCGGGACGTTCGGTCATCCGGCTCATGGTGCCACACGGAACTTCCCGGCCGGCCCCGGCTGACCGGCGGGGAGTTACCGGCGGGGAGTTAGCTGAACTGATTATCGTGGACAGAAACGCGCGGAAAGGATGGGTTCCGAACGTGAAAACGTGAGCCGGTCCCGCCGCCTGGCCATCAAGGCGGCAATCCGGCTCCGACCTCGCATCCGGCCGTGGAGGTGCCGCCGGCTGGGTCACGGCGGTACCAGCGGCACCGGCAGCCAGCAGGCGCCCCGCTTAACACGGTCGATCCGCACTATCCGGTGGATCCTGACCCCCAGGTAAGTGTTCCAATTTAAGGTGAGTTTGGGGTGTGTCGGGGGGTTGTAGTGTGCCGGGCTGGGCCGGTGTGCCTGCCGGGGGGCGGGGGTGCGGGGATGGTGATCCCGGCGGTGGCGGCGTAGTCGCGCAGGGCGGCGGGGGTGCGGATGCGGGCGGGGCCGGGGGCGAGGGCGGGGTGGCCGGGTCCGAGCAGGGCGGTGATGGCGGCGATGGCGGGGGTGATGGTGCTGGGGTGGGCGCCGAGCAGGGTGGCGATGCGGGAGCAGGGCATGGCGAGGCGGTGGTGGCAGATCGCGGCGAGCAGGTAGGCCGGCAGGTCGTAGCGGAAGGGGGCGGCGGGGCCGGTGCGGGTGCGGCGGGGGTGGCCGCGGCCGAGGTGGAGGCGCTGCTCGCGGGCGGCGGCCCAGGGCAGTTCGAGGCGGGCGGCCAGGTCTGCGAGGGCGGGGCGGGTCAGGCCGGTCAGGGCCGGGCTGGCCAGGGCGTCCAGGATGGCGGCCCGGGCGGTGTCGTGCGGCGCGGGCGGGGGCTGCGGGCGGGGGTCCGGGGCGGGCCGCCAGGCGGGCAGCAGGGCGTAGTTCCAGTCGCCGTGGAAGGCGTGGCGGGTTAACGCGCGGTCTTCGATGCCTGCCATCGTCTCGTCGCTGACCTGGGTCCCGGTGGGGTAGGAGCCGGTGTCCAGGACGGCGGTGACGGTCAGCCCGGTGGCGGTGGTGACCGCGCCGATGGTGTTGATGACGACGTCGTGGCTGGTCAGCGGGCGGCCGCGCCAGGCCAGGGTGATCTGGGAGAACAGCCGGTGCTCGATCTTGTTCCACTTCGATGTTCCCGGCGGGAAATGGCAGACGGTGATCTCCAGGCCCGTCTCCCGGGCCAGGTCCGCCAGGCCGGCCTTCCAGGCCCGGTTGCGCCACCCGCTGGACCCGCCCGCGTCGCAGGTCACCAGCAGCCGCGCCGCCCGGGGGTAGGCGTCCTGGCCGGCCAGCGCCCACCAGCGGCGGACGGACTCCACCGCGAGCGCCGCGGTGTTGCCGTCGGTGCCCACGTTGACGAACCCGGTATTGGCGCCCACGTCGTAGATGCCGTACGGGATCGCGTGCCCGCCGTCTTCGTCCGGGAAGCCGTGATCGCGGACCCGGACCGGGTCGCCCCGGGGCCGCCATTCCCGCCCCGCCTGCGCGAACTCGCCGACCTGCTCTTTTTTCTTGGCGTCCACGCTGATCACCGGCTGCCCCGCCGCCAGGTGCTCCCTCGCCTGCCCGGCGATATGCCGGAACTGGGCGTCCCGGTCCGGGTGCCGCTTCCCCTCGGTGACCTTGGCGTTGGCCTGGGTCGAGAACCCCTCCTGCCGCAGCAGCCGCCACGCGGTCTGCGGGCTGCACCGGTGCCCCTGCCGCCTCAGCTCATCCGACAGGTTCCCCGCGCTCTTGGCCGTCCACAAAAGCGGCGACTCCGGATCCCCCCGCGAGGAGTCCTCCACCAGGGCCAGCAGCGCCGGGACCAGGCCCGGATCCGTCTCAGCGAGCGGCTTGCGGCCCGCGCCCGGCCGCCGGACCCGCCCCGGCGGCGCGACATCACCGCAGGCCAGCTCAGCCGCCCCGTCCGCGACCGTCTGCCACGACGCCCCGGACAGCCTCGCCACCGCAGTGATCCCGCCATCCCCGGCCGCCCGCGCCACCGCCCCCAGCACCAGCCGCCGCGACTTCTCATCCAGCACCGGCAGCAGCAGGTCCAGCTCCGGCTCCATCACCCTTAAAAGCTCCGCGTTCACGCCCATAGCAGCATCCTGGCACCCGACACGCCCAGAACTCAGGTAAATACGGAACACTTACCAGAGGGCTTCATATCCACCGGGTAATGCGGATCCACCGCGCTATTTCAGGGCCCGAGCGCTGCCCGCTGGCGCCGTCACCGCAGGACTGCGTACCGTCCCGGCCGATCTCGATGGCTTCCGCCCGACAGGCTGACGACTCCTGGCCGGCGGCTAGGGACGGGACGGGGGCGGGGCGTTGCCCGGCCAGAGCAGGGCCTGGGCGATGATCGTGGTGCCGTCGTTGACGATCAGCGCCGGGGAGCCGTGCAGCTGGTAGCCGAGGTCCAGAGCCTCGCTGACGCGGTAGCAGAACGCGGCGTCGTCCGGCCCGGTGAGCACGCGATACCGGGGAAGCAGATCGGTCGTCATGTACGTGAGCCTAGGTGACGCCATTGGCCCGCGTGATGCGGCCGATGTCCCAGCGGTGATGGTGAGTGTCGTGGGCGTTGTTCCTGGCCACGTCCTCGGCCCGCTGCCGGCCGCGAGCAGCGTGCTGAAGTACCAGGCCGACGGCGAGCGCCTTTTCCGCGGCCTCGGTCCAGGCGGTGGCAGCCCAGCGCAGCGACCACAGGGCGCCGGCCAGCGAGACCTCGTCGTAGCGGCGGCCCTGGGACAGCAGGTCGGGCTCGTAGTCGGCGATCGCGAGGTCGGCGGCCAGGTAGCCGCCGGCCAGGCGTTCGGCCCAGATGCGCAGGTTGTCGGTCACGTGGCAGACGTACCCGGTGGCACTCCAGGCAAGGTCCGGGTGCCGTTCCCGGCCAGTGGCGCCGGCCAGCCACGCCTTATAGGACCCAGGCACGGCCCGCACCACGGTCACGGCCTGCTCCGGGGTCAGGCTCCAGTCGAAGCCGCATTCCCGGCACGGATTCCCGTACAGGTTCGCGCCCCATTGCTCCATGTCTGGTCACTCTAGTGAGGTGGAGCCGCATGCGGATGGGGTGGAACCGAGCTGGTGAAGCGGGCGCCCGCGGGGCGGTGGCCACAGTGCCTCCCGGTCGGGCATGACCTGCGCTGCTGCGCCCGGGCGACCTGGATCAGGTTTCACGGCCCACCCGAGTCGAAGCGCTATGCGGACGATGACGGTTAGTACCTGGTCGAGGCACTGCCCGACGCCTTTTACTGGACCTCGGTGCTCACGGACCGCGACGACGACACCGGCTGGGAATCGTGGCTGCACCTGTACGTGAGCGTATCGCCGTGGCGGGACGGGGAACTCGATCCGCTGCTGCGCTTGGTGGCCGACGACGAGACAGCGGGCGTGATCATCGCGCCGCCCGACCTGACTTGGTTCTATCACCCTTATGACGGCGGGGCGGACGTAATCACCCGGCGCCAAGGGGAACGGGACATGCTGATGCGGCGGCACAGCGAATGGCTGCCCGCAAACGCACCGGGCTTGTGACGCCATTAATGCTGCAATAGCCCCCGTAGTCCCATGAGGCTCTTTCTGACCACGGGTAGCTATCTCGCCAGGCTCGCGTGTATGTCGGGTGAATTGTCAGAGGTGCCCGGTAGGGTCGAATTCAGAACCTAGAAAATTATCCCGGTCAGGAAGAGAACCGTCAAGAACAGCGACAGCATCCCCCGCGCGTCCGGAAGGAGGTGACCCGGTATGAGCACCACTGCCGCATTCGCCAATGTCAGTGAGGCGATGGATATGGTGCGGGCCGGGCTGGCGTTCGTGGCCGCGGCAGATCCGACGGAACTGACCGTCGAGGAGCAGGCGGGGTGCCTGGTGTCGCTGGAGCGTGCGAGCGCGGTGGCGGCGGCGGCGCGGACGTCGGTCCTGGGAACCTTTACCGCCGGCAAGGGGTATTCCGCGGACGCGGATTACAGTGCGCGGGCGTGGCTGATGCACAAGACCGGGATCACCCGGGGGGCCGCCGTCTCGCACACCACCTGGGTGAAGCAGGCGGGGCGGCATCCGGTGCTGTTCGCGGCGATGGCGGCGGAACAGGTCTCGGAGTCCTACGGCCGGACGCTGTGCACCTGGACAGACAAGCTGCCGGCCGAGCAGCGGGATGAGGCGGACCGGATCCTGGCGGACGCGGCAGCGGGCGGGATGGGGCTGCGGGACCTGGCCGTGCTGGCGGCGGAGATCCTCGCCCGGGCCCGCCCAGATGAGCCCGATGAAGATCCGGACCGGTCTTTCGATGACCGGTCGGTGACGGTCCGGACCACGTTCCAGGGCGCCGGGGTCATGCACGGCGACCTCACCCCCGAATGCGCGGCGGTAGTCCAGTCGGTGCTGGACGCGCTGGGCGCCCCGGCTGGAGCGGAAGACGACCGGACTCAGGGGCAGCGGTACCACGACGCGCTGGCGGAGGCGATGCGGCGGCTGGTGGCCGGGGGGCTGCTCCCCGAGCGAGCCGGGCAGCCGGTCAAGGCCCTGGTCCACGTCTCCCTGGCCGACCTGATGCGGCTGGAGGGGTCCTCCGCCCTGGCGCAGGAATGGACCGACGAGGTGCGGACCCGGTGGGCCGCCGCCCGCGCTGCGGCGTCGGAGAGCGGCAGCGACGGCGGCGCCTGGCTGGACGGGAAGGCCGCTGAGGCGGCCACCTGCGACGCGTCGCTGACCCCGCTCGTGACCGGCGCGGTCGACCTGGGCGCGCTGGATGAGCTGATCCGGCTGTGCGCCCACCTGGGTCGCCTCAACGACGCCCTTGGTATTGCGGGCGGGGCCGGGGCGCCGCGGCTGCGGGATGTACTCGAGCATCAGGCCATCCGCGCGGCCATCGCCCTGGTCTCCGGCCCCGGCGGGCTCGCGTCCTTCCTGCGGCGCCGCCAGCTCGGCGCCCGGCTCGGCGGGCCGAGCATGCCGCTGGACGTGGGCGTCAGCCGAGACATCCCGGCCGCGATCCGCCGGGCCGTCATCGAACGGGACCAGCACTGCCAGTTCCCCAGTGGCTGCGACCAGGCCGCCGCAGGCTGCGAAGTGCATCACCTCACGCATAAAGCAGACGGCGGCAAGACCTCGGTGTGCGACTGCGCGCTCTTTTGCACCTTCCACCACCAGGTAGTGATCCATCGCTGGGGCTGGACCGTCGTCCTGAATCCCGATGGCACTACTACCGCCTGGAATAAGGACAAAACCAAGATCCTGCACAGTCACGGGCCACCCGCCCGAGCCGGGTAACACCCCGGCCTTCAGAAGGCGCGAGGAGACAGCACCGTGTGACGCCCGCCAGGGAACCTGAGGCGCGGCGTCATACCGTGCTGCTTGCCGTGTGGCTGGTCGCCGCGATGGCGGCCGTCATTACTGCGGCTTGTTGGGGTGGAACGCGATCAGGACGGCTCCGGCGGCCAGGATGACGATCCCGATCCAGCCGAGGACGATGCCCGCGGTGGCCAGGTTCGAGCCGGTCTGCCTGCCTGCTGAGTTGTTGATCTGCCGGCGGGCCTGGTAGCCGAGGACCAGCGCTAGCACGGCGCCGAGCCCGGCGAGCCACAGCACGGCCACCACCACCGACGCGATGGCCAGGCCGTTGGTCTGGCCGACGGCGGCAGCGGGCTGGCCGGGCGGCGGGTCAACGGCGGCGGCGGCGATCTCTTCCGGCGGCCCGAGCCGTTCCAGCGCGTCACGGACGGCCGCCTGGTCACCTTCCGGGGCCCGGCGCAGCGCCTCCTGGAGGTGGTCGCGGATCTCGGATACCAGCTCGGTCCGCTGGTGCGCCGGCAGCGCCGATGCGGCTGCGTCCAGACGGCGCAGGTAGTCATCGACCAGAGGGTCACTGTGCATGTTCATCGCGCGGCTCTCCTTGTGTCGTCACGAGCGCGTCGACCGCGTCCCGGAACCGGGCCCACTCATCGCTGAAGTCGGTCAGCGCACGCTTCCCGGCGGCGGTGAGCTGGTAGTAGCGCCGTGGCGGCCCGGACTCGGATTCCTGCCAGGACGTGCTCACCAGCTGGTCCCGGCGCAGGCGGCTCAGCAGCGGGTAGATGGTGCCCTCGCTGACCAGCAGCCCGTCCGCCTCCGACAGCGTGCGGACCAGCTCGAACCCGTACCGCTGGCCGTCTCGCAGCAGCGCCAGGACGCAGTACTCCAGCGTGCCCTTGCGCAGCTGGCTCACCGCGTTACGTGCTCGGCCAGGTTCTATGCATTACAAGGTACCATGCACTGACTGGTTACGGCCGGGGTCAGATGGCACTGGTTACAGCGGGCCTGCGCCGATGGGATCGCGGCGGTGGCGCGGGCAGTGCATGGCCTGGGGCTGAAGTTCGGGCTGTACATGACGCCAGGCATTCCGGCGAACGCGGTACGGCAGGACACCGCGCCTGTGAACTGAGCGGCCGCAGTTACCCGCTGACCAGCTGGGCCCAGGTGGTCGTGCCAGGCGTGTTCAATACCGGCGGAGCCTGAGGGCGACCGCGATCGTGGTGAGCCCGACGAGGAGGGCAACGGTGTTGGGGACGATGAGGACCAGGTTCTGGGCGGCTATCCCGTAGGAGATCCAGAGCAGGAAGCCGGCTATCAGGATCGCGTAGTAGCCGAGGGATACCTCGCGCGAGGATCGTTCGTGCAGCATGCGGCGGATCTGCAGGAGCGGCGAGATGCCCATCAGGACGCCCCAGGACGAGGCGGTGACGGCGAGCACGGATGTGACCATGGCGTTCCTCCGGGTGAGGCGCCCTGGACCGTGCGGGTCGTGCTCGCCAGCGATGTGGTGAGGGGCGCAAGCACGACCAGGAACCATGGTAATGCTGACGCGAGGGAGTTGACCATGACCACAAAGCAGGAAGCGCCGTGCGGGAGCGCCACGGGCAACTGGGAGGAGCTAGACGCTGGGCGCGCCCGCCGGGTCGCGGCGACGCCGCCCACGTGCGCGGCCCAACGCGAGACGGGGGCCATCGGGGTCCCGCGAGTCGCGGACGAGCACCGTGCCCGGCGCGTCCGCGACCTCGATGCAGTTGCCGCCGCCGGAACCGCTGTAACTGCTCTTTCGCGAGGTGGCATCCATGGCGTCCATCGCTCCTCGGCTATCTTCCGGATCAGGTCGCGGGACGCTCCCTTGGGGAGCGCTTCCGCCCGCAGGGCTTCGAACCGCTGTGTCACCTGAACCATTATCTCTTCGTTTTCCGAGACCTGCCCATCGGAGAGATTGTCGAGGAACACGGTAACGGCGTCATCGGGGTCCTGGGCGATCACAAGGCCGCCTGCAAGCCGATGTGCGCGCCGACCGCAGCGGGATCACCTGGAGCGTGACGTTCACCCGCGTGACATCTCCGCCAGGCGGAGGAGCTGATCCCGCATCACCTCAACCCCGCCTACCGGGCGGTGCAGCGCGATCTCGTCCAGCACGGCATAGATCAGCGGCGCGTCATCTTTCGCCAGGAGCTCCTGGCGCGCCAGCCGGGCGGCCAGCAGGTTCTCGATCTCGTCGTCGGTGACATGCGGACGGGCCGCCAGATGCAGCGCCGTACCCGGGGGTCTGGAACAGGCCCGGGATCAGGGTTACCTCGAAAATCCGCAGGACCCGGGCGACGCGCTCATGCGGGACGAACGGCCGGTAGGAAGGCGGGAACGGCAGGTCACGCAGCCGTTCCTCCATCATCTCGAAGATCTTGGGATAGCCGAAATACTCGTCGGCGCGCCTGGCCAGATCGGGTTTCGGCACCCGGTGACCGGATTCGATCGACCGGATCATCGCCCCCGAATACCCGAGCTTCTCGCCCAGCTCATCGCTATTGAGCCCGGCTTTATGACGGGCCTCCCTGAGCACGTCCGCGAACAGCGAAAGAGCCTTTCCGTCCCTGTTACGCCTGCCCGGCATGTTGTTACGCCTCGCTACTCGTAATTGACCGGTTACTGCTTTTACCTCACCGAGCATTACACATTGCGGTCACCCGGCGACAGCGAATCGCCGGGCTGGGCACGATATGACCACCCACGGCACGGGAGGACCGATGACGAGCACAGCGGCGCGGGCGCCAGCCAGGTACACCGGGGTGTTCCGCGGGCGCCGGATCAGGGCAGCCACGCGCGATGTGGCGCGCTATCTGCGGGCTGTCCCGGCGAACCACCGCAAGGTGATCGCCAGCGAGCTGGCCACCAACGCCGCGATCCACTCGGCTAGCCAGGGGCGGTTCTTCACCCTCCGGTGCGAGCTGCACGCCTCGCATTGCCGGGTCGAGGTCGAGGATCTGGGCGGCCCCTGGCGGCGCGAGACCGGGCAGGACCGCCCGCACGGGCTGGACCTCGTGGAGGCCCTCGCCGGGGCAGGCAACTGGGGCGTTTCCGGGAACAGCTTGGGCCGTACGGTCTGGGCGAGACTCACATGGTGAGCCTCGGCACCCTGGTGACGCGAGTACGAGTGGGTCACTCCGGCGGCCGGGCCTGGCGGGGCCACGGCAGCGGAGAGGACCCCCGACATCGCCTCTCCGATGCCGTGTTCCCCCCGGTTTGAGTGGTCTGGGCATAACTGACCTCGCCGCTCACCCGAACAGAGGCGCACCAGGTAGGCCCTGATACATATCCGGCACCGGAAATCTTTTTGCCGTGAGACGGCGACGGCGGGCTGGATCAGAACTGCAGGCTGGAAGCAGTCGTATAGGTGTAGCCGGTCAGGGCGTTGTCTCCGGCGTCCAGGATGCCGGCCGTCAGGTTGAGCTGCAGGACCGAAGTGTTCACCTTGGCGGTCGGGCAGGCCTGCTTGCCTGAGGAGCCCGGGGTGCCCAGTGTGACCGTGAGGGTGCGGGCGGTGCCGTCGTAGGCGATGGACGAACCCGAGAAGGTCAGGTTGCTGCCGTCGCCCGGCGGCGTGTAGTACCCGGTAGTCCCAAGACCGAGGTTGCCGAACCTGAAGGTGCTGCACGCGGTGGGGGCGCTGGTGAACTTCAGCAGGCCGTTGCCGTCCACGGTGATCACCGATCCGGCCCCAGCCGACTGGACGCCGGTCCCGCCGTTCGTCCAGGCCGAGCAGACCGTGCTGGCGTCGACCGGGCCGCTGAACTTTACGGTGATCGTATCGCCGGCGCCGAGCTGGCCCTGGGCACCGCTGCCGTCGGCCGTCGCCACGGACGAGATGGCGGTGCTGGCCACATTGGCTTCGGAGAAGGTCACCTTGCCCGCGCCGGGGGTGCTGGCGGAGACCGTGTAGGAGCCGGCCTTGGCGGTGGCGGTGAACGCCGACGAGGTGGCGCCGCCGCCGCTTCCGGTGGTGGCGACGCAGCTTGACGGGCTCGGGTTGGACGTGCAGCCAGTGCTGCCGAAGGTGGCCGAGGAACCGTTCGCCGGGGCGGTGAAGGTCACCGCGGCGTTCGGCACCGGGTTGCCGTCACTGTCCTGCACGGTCACCGCCAGCGGGCTGGCGAAGGCCGCCGACGTACTGGCCGACTGCTTGTCGCCCGAGGTCGCCGTCAGCTGCGCGGCGTTACCCGCGATGATGCCGAACGAGTTCGCGTTGCCCGGGGCCGTGAGCGCGGAATCGCTGCTGGACGCGGTGAGCTGGTAGCCGCTGCCTGCCTTGTCGATGGCGCACTTCTTGAAGGTGGCCACGCCCTTGGACGCTCCGGCGGTGAGGCCACCGGTGCAGGTGAGAGTGCCGGCGCCCGCGTTGTGGCCGCCGTCGATGGCCAGGGTAACGGTGTCGGTGCTGTCGGTGGTGGCCGTGCTGCCGTTGGCGTCCTGAATCGTCACCGAGACATTGAAGCTACCGGTGCCGGCCGCCTGGATCTGCTGGCCGGAGCCGGGCTGGGTGGTGAACGTCATCGTGGTGGCGCCGGCCGTCGTGCCCTGGAAGGGTGCACTCGCCGGGCTCACCCAGGTGGCCAGGTCGGCGGTGATCTCGTAGCTGTAGGTGCCGCCGACGGCCAGGGACGGGTCGTTGTCGGTGCAGCTCGTCTTCTTGACCGTGCCGGAGCAGTTCCCGCTGGTGATCGTCTGGAAGCTGGTGCACGACGCCCCTGCGCAGCGCGCAACGGTGTAGCCGGTCGGCGTGTAGCCGCCGGGAGCAGTCCAGCCGAGGGCGACCGCTCCGGCCTTGTCCTTGCCGTTTTGCTGGCCCGCGCCCGGTGCGGCCAGGGTGGCCGCCAGGGCCTGGGCGGGATGGGAACTGTCGGTGCTGAGGAAGTAGGCGAACGCCGCCCCGGCGGACAGGAACGTGGCGCCGAGCACCGCCCCGGTCAGGCCGAGCAGCAGTCCGGGGCGCCACGAGCTGAGCCGGGGTTCCGGTCCGGGCCGACGATGCTGGCGGTGACGGGCCGGGGCCGGGCCGGGCGCCGGGAGGGGCGCGGGAGCGTGCTGTCTCATGAGCCTGTGCACCTCTACTTCTGCGCCGTGATCGTCACCGGGATGGAGAACTTCGCTCCCTGACAGCCGGGGGACGATGCCGCGCTCATCGAGACCGCGCCCGTCAGGTCGACCGGGATCGTGCCGCCGCTCGCGATGGGCGTGCTGAGGGCGTCCTGATTGGCGAACGTGACGCCGGTGGTGGTGCAGCCGGACTTGTCGGCAGTGATCGACCCGTGCCCGTCCACCCTGGTCAGCGTGACCGGAAAGTCGTTGGGGTTGGTTACCTGGAGGGTCACGTCGCCGGTGCCGCCGGGGAGCAGCGGAGTGGACGGGGCGGCGGTGGCGTCCTGCAGCGCGACGGTTTTCATCGAGCCGACGCTCGCGCCGCCTGCGCCGTTGCCCGAGGCGGTGAAGTACGCGTAGGCGGCCCCCGCGCCCAGGCCCGCGGTCAGGCAGCAGGCCGAGACGGCGACCAGCAACGAGCGTTTACTCATCCTCATCCTCATCCGCTGGCCTCGATCCCCGAGTAGGTCAGGGTGAGGTGCGCGCCCTGACAGGCGTCCTGGTTGGTGTCGGTCTCCAGCATCGCGACGACCGGCCAGGCGGTCTGGGGCACGTCGAGCTGGTCCAGCGAGACCGGCGTCGTCGTGTTCGCCGGGATGGTCACGGCCGAGGTCAGTCCCTGCTTCACCGCGAAATTGGAGGAAGCGCAACCCGAATGGGATGCGTCCACGGCGATCGTGATGTTGGCGGCCGCGATGCTATTGGCCGGGGATGGTGACCGGGGCGGAGTTCGGGTTGGTGAAGGTGAGGTCAAGCGGCAGGCTGGTGCCCGGGTAGAGCGGGGTGGTGAGGTCGCCGCCGACGGTGAAGCCCTGCGGGGCGACGACGGTCCAGCAGTAGTTCTGGAGCGCATCGCTCTTGAGCCCGGTGGCGGTCCTGGGCGAAGGCGTTGAGGCAGTGACTGCCCTGGCTGAGCCCGCTGAATGTCCAGCTGCCGTGTGCGCCACCGCTGTTGCCGCCGCAGGCGTTGTGCTTCTTGGCGTCGACCCAGCAGGTGAACGTGACATCTGGCGTGGTGTCGCTGAAGGTGAACGTAGGGCCGGGATCCGGGGAGGAGCTTGCGTTCGCCGGCCCGCCGGTGACGACCGGGACGGCGGGGATGATCTTCCAGGTGACGTTGGCGGGATTGCTAGTCGCGCCACCGTACTGGGCCTCCACGCTGAACTTGTGGCTCCCGTCGGCGAGGCCGGTGTAGGTCTTCGGGCTGGTGCAAGCCGTGTAGGTCAGGGTGTCCAGCGCGCATACGTACCCGGTGGGTGTCTTGGTCGAAGTGAACGTGAAGGTGGCCGACGCGGAGGTCGACGGATTGTTCGGTGACATGCCGATGGTCGGCGCCGGGCTGGCCGGCGCTGCTAGGGAGTTGACCACGCCAATCCCGGCGGCGATCACGCAGGACGGGACGACGACGAGCACCCCCACCAGGTGCGCCCCCGTCAGATGCGCCCCCGCCAGGCCCCAGAGCTTGGTCATGCTTGTGCTCCCTAGAAGTTGAACTTCAGCGTGGCCGGGACGGCGAGCGGAGGCCTCGCCGTCCCGGCTGCGAACGCAGGCCAGCGTTAGCTGACGGCGAGGTCTGGATGGTCGCCGGTGACGCCGCCCTGCGCACGCGCTCTGGTTGTTGTTCTCGTCAGCGGGCATCGTCGACGGTGACGGTGACCGTGGGTGGTGGCGCCGCGCCGCGATCTCCGAGTTGATGCCGGGTTCGTCGCGGCAGAGGCCACGGCAGCGGTGAACCATGCCGGCGGCGCAACCAGCTCACCGAGGCACCGCCAACGGTGACGAAGTGCCGCCGGACATCAGCGCTTGACCGTAGGCGTCACGTTGCTCAGCTAGGTCATGGAGGTCGTAGCCCGGTGTTCTTGACGGTGAAGATGATGCGTCTCGGTCGCGCCGCCCGGGGTGAGCGGGACCACGCGGTCGCCTTGGCCGCGAGTCACCTTCCAGCTGCCGGCCGTGCCGACCGACGGCCGAGCCGGTACCCGACGCCGCTGGTGGCGAAGTAGGCGTAGGCGGCGCCGCCGGTGCCGAGGACGACTGCGCCGGCGGCGACGCCCGCGATGATGACCTTCTTGCGGGTGTTAAGTATCTTCTTCAACTTGATCTCCTATGAAGTTCGTTTCCTGGTCGCCGCTTATGAAGATCGGGCCCTTTGTGAATGCGGCGACTTTAGAATGACGCAACTTCTGGCGCGGCGGTTTACGTTCCTGCAAGAAAACTTAAAAGATCTTGAAGATGACCTGTAATTCATGAGGAAAACGTCGCCGACCTGATACAGCCTGCACAAACGCGGTCTAAATAAGACATTCTGGCGAGCATTTGTCCTGATATTACCGGCCGCCTTACGCTGCGTCATCGTCCACAACGGAAGAATCCGTACATGCCTTGATAAGCAACACCGTCGGCGGCTACGCCGGGTTACCAGAGTCCAGTTCGACAATAATTGAGGTGAATGATTCGCAGCACTGACCAATAACGTCAAGATAACGTTTCGGAGTGACATTAAAAGAATTTGCAACGTCCCGACCGGAGCAGATGATATTAAGCCGCGGACAATTAGGGGACCCGGTGCGCGGGCCACGGCGGGGGCTGGAGTTGAATCTCGGTATGGATCATGTGCTGCCGCCTGAGGAGGACGACGACATCCCGGGGTTCTGCCGGGCGCTGGGCATTCCCGGCCTGGCCGACGTGCACACCCACTTCCTGCCGCCGCGGATGCTCAAGCGGGTGTGGGAGTACTTCGACGCGGCCGGGCCGCTGCTCGGCACCAGCTGGCCGATCCGGTACAAGTGGACCGACGACGAACGGGTCGCGCATCTGCGGTCCATGCAGGTCAAGCTGTTCAGCGCGCTGGCCTACGCGCACCGGCCGGAGATGGCGGCCGACCTGAACGCCTGGACGCTGGCGTTCGGCCAGGCCACGCCGGGGTGCCTGCCGTCGGCGACGTTCTTCCCCGAGCCGGGGGCGGCGCGGTACGTGCGGACCGCGCTGGACGCGGGGGCGCGCGTGTTCAAGGTGCACCTGCAGGTAGGCAAGTTCACGCCGACCGACCCGCTGCTGGACGAGGTGTGGGGGCTGCTGAGCGAGGCGAAGGTGCCAGTGGTCGTCCACGCAGGACACGCGCCGGTGGGTAATGAGTACACCGGGCCAGCCCCGTTCGGTCGATTGATGGCGCGGTACCCGGATCTGACGGCCATCGTGGCCCACCTAGGCGCGCCTGACTACGGCGAGTTCCTGCGGCTGGCCGAGGAGTACGAGCAGGTGAGGCTGGACACCACGATGGTCTTCACCAGCTTCTTCGACCAGCTGGCGCCGTTCCCGGAGGCGCTGCGGCCGCGGATGCGCGAGCTGGGGATGGCCGGGAAGATCCTGCTCGGCAGCGACTTCCCGAACATCCCCTACCCGTACGCGACGCAGATCGCCGCGCTGGCCGGGCTCGGCCTTGGTGAGGACTGGCTGCGGGCGGTGTGCTGGGAGAGTCCGGTGGGACTGTTCGGGCTACACCGAGACGGCCGGCCTCGGTTAGCAGCTGGATGACCCGGTCGCGGGGCAGGGCCGGGGTGCGGTGCCCGTCGCGGCCGGTCATGTCCTCGTTCGCGACCAGCGCGTTGATGACCGCCTCCTCGCATGACCTGCACGACCGCCTCGTAGTAGGGGTCCAGGATCTCCCAGGGCACGAAGTCCAGCCGGGACATCGTTTTCTGGTCCTCCGGCCTGAACGCGCCCGGGTTGGCGGTGGAGAAGGCCAGGAACAGGTCGCCGGAGAAGTGCGATCCGCTGGTCCCGGTCCGGGCCAGCCCGGAGGTGACCCGCCGGGCCAGCGCCTGGCACTGGTGCGGGAACAGCGGCGCGTCGGTCGCCACCAGGGCGATGACCGAGCCGGAGCCGGGCGGGGTCAGGCTGAGCTCCGCCATCGGGTCGTCGTCCGCCAGCGCCTCGCCGAGCGGCACCCCGGCGATCACCAGCTCGCGGCGGGCGCCAAAGTTGGCCTGCACGAACACGCCCACGGTATGGCCGCCGACGACCCGGGAGGCGGTGCCGGAGCCGGCCTTGAAGTGGTAGCAGTTCATCCCGGTGCCGCCGCCGACCGAGCCTTCCTCGACCGGCCCGGGCCGGGCCGCCTCGATCGCGGCGACCGCATGGGCCTCGGTGACGTGCGCGCCGTTGATGTCGTTGAGCCAGCCGTCCCAGGTCTCGGCGGCCACCGGGAGCAGCCATTCCTCGGCCACCACGGGGTGGTGCCGGACGGTCCAGGCGATGATCCCGGCGTGCGCGAGGCCGACCGCGTGGGTGTTGGTGATCGCGACCGGGCCGTCGAAGGTGCCGGACTCGTTGATCCAGGAGACCCCGGTCATCTCGCCGTTGCCGTTCTGGGAGTGGAAGCCGGCCGCTACCGGGTCGCCGGTGCCGGCCGGGCCGCGGGGGTGGATCGCGGTGACGCCGGTGCGGACGCCGTCGCCCTCGATCAGGGTGACGTAGCCGACCTCGACCCCGGCCACGTCGGTGATGGCGTTCAGCGGGCCGGGCTGGCCGCCGAACGGGATGCCGAGGGCGCGGGCCCGGGGCTTGCCACTGGGTGTGGATTTGTGCGGATCGTGAGTGTTCACAGTGACCAGGGTAACGATCCGTGGCGTGGCGTTCGCGGATGTACTGCCACGGAAGCACCGGTCCCGGCATGATGACGGGGTGGACCGCAGACAGCGGGTCAACGCGGTACTCGAGCGCACTATCGGGTATCAGCTGACTCGCCCGCTGGCGGACCGGGCCTGGCGGATTCCGCCACCAAAAATGATCAACTCGGTGCTAGTGCGCGCAACCGGGTACCATCTCTCCCGTCCGCGGACGGGACGCGTCTGGAACCTGCCGCCGGGGGACGGCGGGCGGCTGCTGAACGAGCCGGTATTCATCTTCTCCGCGCCGCGGTCGGGATCCACCCTGCTGCGGGCGATCCTGGGCAGCCACTCCGGGCTCTACGCTCCGCCTGAGCTACCGCTGAAGCAGCTCGAGGTGCGCGCGGACACGCAGTGGATCAAGGCTTCGATCGACGGGCTCCAGCTGACTATCGACGACCTGGAGTACATGCTCTGGGACCGGGTGCTGGCCGAGGCGCTGCACCGCAGCGGCAAGCCCCGGATCGTGGTCAAGACGCCGAGCAACGTGCTGATCTGGGAGCGGATCGCCGCCTGCTGGCCGGACGCGACGTTCGTCTACCTGCTGCGGCATCCGGCCGCGGTGGTGGCTTCGCTGCACTCCTCGTTCGACCCGGAGTGGCACCCCGGCAAGGACGGCAGCGTGGACGAGTCCGTGGAGAAGGTCGTCAGGTACATGATGGCGCTCAAGCAGGCACGCGCGGGCCGGCCCGGCTTCACCGTGCGCTACGAGGAGCTGACGGCCTCACCGGAGGTGGTCGTCCGTGATCTGTGCGGCTTCCTCGGCGTGCCGTTCGAGCCGGCCATGCTGGAGTACGGCCGGTTCGATCACGACGGGTTCACGGCCGGCCTGGGCGATACCTCGCTGAACATCAGGTCCGGCCGGATCCAGCCGCCAGCGCCGATCCCGGACGAGATCCCGGCCGGGCTGGCCGGGATCTGCGCCGCCTGGGACTACCCGCATCCGGACAACGGGAGCTCGCCGAGCCGGGTCGAGTTGGCTAACGGGGCCAGCTAAACGGGGTCCGGCGTCCTGGCCCAGCCTGGTCCCGCCTGGGCCAGCCTTCGGTCAGGACGCCGGGGCCACCGTGTTGACGAGCTCGCCGATGTCGGTGATCTCGATGCTGACCTTGTCGCCCGGCTCAAGCCAGACCGGCGGCTTCATGCCCAGGGCGACGCCGGACGGCGTGCCGGTGGCGATGATGTCGCCCGGCTCCAGCGTGATCCCGTTGGAGATGTAGGAGATGAGCTCGGGCACGCCGGTGATCATCTGCGCGCAGCTGGCGTCCTGGCGCACGTCGCCGTTCACCAGCGTGCGCAGCCGCATGTCGGCCACCGCGGGCGCCGCGGCCGCGTCGAGCACGACCGGGCCGAGCGGGGCGAACGTGTCCAGGGCCTTGCCCCGGATCCACTGCGGCTCGGAGCCCTGCAGGTCGCGCGCGGAGACGTCGTTGATGATGGTGTAGCCGCCGACGTAATCCAGCGCCTGCTCGACGCCGACGTTGCTGGCGGTGCGGCCGATCACCACGGCGAGCTCGCCCTCGTAGTCCAGCTGGCTGGTGATGCTGGGGTGCTTCACCGGGTCCCCGTGCCCGATCAGGCAGGACGGGAACTTGGCGAACAGCACGATCCGGTCGGGGGCCACGCCGCGGCTCTCGGCGATGTGATCGGCGTAGTTGAGGCCGACGCAGATGATCTTGCCGGGACGGAGTACCGGCGGAGCGTACCTGACTCCCTCGGGAGCCACGGTGGCCTGGGCGCGGGGGGCGATGGCGCGGAGGTCGGCGAGCGCGTCCGCGCCGCGGGCGTACAGGTCGCCGACGTCACGCAGCCCGGCCAGGTTGGGACGCCGGGCCGCGGCCGCGACCTCCTCCACGAGCGCGAACCCGCCGTCGACGGCGAGGTACAGGCGGGCGTCCGTCGTGCCATCGGTGTACAGTGCGGCCAGTCTCACCGGCGGGCTCTCCTTCTGGAATGAATATTTCGTCCAGTGAAATTTACGGTTGAGTATAACGGGCAGGTCAGCGGGGGTTCCGGGCGGGGTTTCCGTTCCTGGCGCGGGGCTACCAGGAGGCCATGTTGCCGAGGCCGCCCAAGCGGTCGGAGATGCGGCTCGCGGCCGCGATGACGAGCCGGCCCAGCCGCTCCTCCTCGGCCGGGTCGAGCTCCGGCCGGTAGGCGGAGACGCTGACGGCGGCGGGCCGGGTCTGCCGGACGCCGAGGATCGGGGCCGCCACGCACCACACGCCCAGGTTGAGTTCCTGCCGGTCGACGGCGTAGCCGAGACGCTGGATCTTCGTCAGCTCGGCGGTCAGGTCCTCGTAGGTGGTGATCGTGTACTCGGTCCGGCTCGGGTACGGTCCCGGGCCGACGATGGCCCGCACATCGCGGTACTCCCGCGCGAGCATCGCCTTGCCCATCGCGGTGCAGGTGGCCGGCGCGCGGCTGCCCGGCGTCAGGTTCACCGCCAGCAGTTCCTCGGTCTTGACCTGGGCCAGGTACAGGACGTCCCCGTCGACCAGCACGCTCACGTTGGAGGCGAGCCCGGTCTGCTGGGCCAGCCGCTCCACCTCGACGGCGGCCAGGTCGCGGAGCGTGGTCCGGCTGGCCACCCGGCTGCCGAGCTCGAACAGCTTCAGCGTGAGCCGGTACTCCTTGGACTCAGCCAGCTGCTCGACGTACCCGGCGCGCTGCAGCGCGCGCAGCATCCGGTAGACCGTAGGCGCCGGCACCTCGAGGTGGCGGGCCAGCCGGGTCACCCCGACACGGTCGAAGCCGGCCAGCTGCTCGATCAGGGTGAGCAGGTCGCCGGTCGTGGAACGGGCCCGGGGTTCGTCAGGCATCGTCCGGGTCAGTGTTGTCTGGTTCGGGGGCTTGGACCGCGACGGCGGCCAGCAGGCCGCCGTCGACGCGCAGCTCGGTACCGGTCACGAAGCCGGACAGCGGGCTGACCAGGAACAAGATCGCGTCCGCGACCTCGACGGGCGACCCGACCCGGCCCAGCGGGTGGTTCGCGCCCCACTGCGCGAGCACCTCCTCCTCGTCCCCGGCCTCCCGGGCCGACTGGCGCAGCATGGGGGTATCGATCGAGCCGGGGCTCACCGAGTTGACCCGGATGCCATCCTCGGCGTGGTCGATGGCCATGGCCCGGGTCATGGCCACGATCGCGCCCTTGCTCGCGGTGTACGCCACCACGTTGCGCTGGCTGGCGGTGGCCTGGGCGGAGGACACGTTGACGATGGCGCCGCCGCCGTTGCGGCGCATCAGCGGCACCGCGTGCTTGACGGTCAGGAACATGGCGCGCACGTTGACGTCGAGCACCTCGTCCCACACCGCTACCGGGGTGGTCTCGGCCGTGCCGTAGCGCTGGATGCCGACTGAGTTGACCAGGATAGACAGCCGCCCATGGCGTTCGGTCAGATCGGCGAAGAAGCCCTCGACCTGCTCGGGGCGGGCCACGTCGAGCACCGTCCCGTGCGCCTCGTAGCCGTCGGCGCGAAGCTGCCCGACCGCCGCGGTCACGCTGGCTTCGTCATTGGCGGCCAGCTCGACGGCCGAGCCGTGCCGGGCCAGGCAGCGCGCCGCGGCCAGGCCGATGCCGGTACTGCCGCCCATCACGATCGATACCGCCCCGGCGAGCAGCGGCCCGTCCGGCCAGGCAGAAGCGTCCATATGCGTCCCTTTCAGCTGAATGGCCGTTCGGCTGACCGATATGACACCGCGATGAGCGGGCAAAACGCTAGCCGGGCGGTTCATCAATTGTCAACTGGGGCGTTGACAGGGCCTTGACCAGCTGGCTAGCCTGCCGGTGGTCCCTAAATGATCATGCATTCAGCTGACTGAAAGATCAATTTCACCGAACGGACTGGGTGACGTGCGGCTATGACCGGCGACGACGGGTTCTTCCTGGGCGTGGACGTCGGTACCTCGGCGACCCGGGTCAGCTTGGTGCGCCCGGACGGAACCATGCCGCTGTCGGCGGGGGCGCTGTGGCGGGTGATGCTGTGGCGGCCGATGCTGTGGTCTCCTTCGCGGTGTCAGCCACGCGACTGGGCCCGCCCGTCATCGTCGGCCAATTCCGCTGATGGCGGAGTTTTGGCCCACGGTGATGGGCGGACATCCGCGCTAACGTGGAGATGGCGTAGCTAGCTGGAAGGGAGCTGCTGGATGCCTGCTGATTACGGCACGATCGAGGTTAACGGCCGCGAGGCAGACCAGGCGGCCTTGTCCCTGCTGGAGCATGAGGGGTGGGGGCATTTCACGGCGATGCAGGTCCGCGGCAGCCGGGCGCGCGGCCTCGACTTGCACCTAGCGCGGCTCGAGGCGGCACATCACGACATCTACGGACGGGCGCTCGACGGGCAGGAAGTCCGCGCCCGTATCCGGCACGCCCTCGGCGGCCGGGTGGACGCGAGCGTCCGCGTTTATGGATACTGGGCCGGGCTGATCGTCACGGTGAAGGAGCCGCAGGACACCCCGCGCCGTCCGCATTCGATGACCGCCTTGCAATTCCAGCGGCCGCTGGCCCGGCTCAAGCACGTCGGCAGCTGGGGCCAGGGCCGGTTCAGCGAGATGGCCCTGGCCGCGGGCTTTGACGAGGGACTGCTGGTGGACGAGAGCGGCCGGATCTCCGAGGGCATGATTACCAACGTGGGGTTCTGGCGAGACGGTGTGGTGATCTGGCCCGACGCGCCAAAGCTGCTGGGCATCACGATGCTCATCCTGCGGCGCCAGCTCACAGCGGCCGATGTCGGGCAAGCTGAGGAGCCAGTCCACGTGCAGGATCTCGCTGGCTACGACGGGATGATCTTGTGCAACTCGCGCGGCTGGGCGCCGGTGGGACGGGTCGATGACCTGGCGATCGCTCAGGACGAGGCCTTCGCCAACGTCATCGACGCCGCCATCGACGCCTGCCCATGGGATGAGATCTAGTTCTTCTCTAGCGCGCTGTCCTGCTTGTCCTGCAGCTCATCCTCGGATTCGGCCTTCTCGGACTCGTCCTCGGGCTCGGCGACTTCCGCCTCGGTCCCTCGAGCTTCGCCATCCTCGACTTCGGCGTCGAGCTCGCTATCCTCGGACTCGCTGTCGTCCAGGTCTTCGTCATCCTCTAGGTCGTCCTGGAACTCGTCGTCTTCTAGATCGTCGATGACGATCCCGTCGAGCTCGTCGAGGCGCTCGGCAGCGTCGGTCTCGCCGTCGGGGTCAAGCTCGACCGCGTGGGCGAATGCGGCGCGGGCCTCCCCGGCCCGATCGGCCGCGAGCAGCGCATCCCCGTAGGCGTAGAAGAGCCGCGCGGACCAGGGCCGTACCCGGCCGCTGGTGAGCTCGGGGACCTGCAGGACCAGGACAGCGGCATCCGCCAGCCCTTGATCCCGGCGGATGCCGGACTCGACGATCCGCAGCTCGATCTGCGTAGGCCGGCTGAGATCGGCGGCGTTGACCTCGCGCACGAGGGCCAGGGCCCGGTCCGGCCGGCCCAGGGCCCGTTCGCAGTCGGCCATGACCGGCACGTAGTCATCCCGGCCGGTCATCCGCCGCGCGGCACGGAACTCCGACAGGGCGTCGGCCCAGCGCCCCGTCTGGTAGGCGGCGATGCCGCAGGCCTCCCGGACTACGCCGACCCGCGCGGCCAGTCGCTTGGCGGCCTGCGCGAAGGCATAGCCCTCCTCCGGGTCTTCCGCCACCCCGGCGGCGACCAGATAGCGGGCCACAGTGTCAGCAAGATCGTTTGGCAGGCTGTTCAGCTGGGCCTTGGCGTCGGCATCGAGCTGATCGGCACTGATCGACTCAGGAATCCGCGGGCCGGGCTCGCGGGGCGGCCGGGCCTGCGACTCGTCCCTGTCATTCCAGGGACGCCTGCTGCCCGGGGCGCTCTCACGACTACGGTCACCGGTCGAACCACCCGGTCGGTTGGAGTCACGGTACGGTCGCGAGCCCTGATCCCGGCCGCCGTCACGCGAGTATGCACTGGTCTGCCGGTCCAGCGCTCCCCCGGTGCCTGGCCGCGAACCGCGGTCCCGGGCCGGGCCACGGCTCCGGAATTCCTCACGGCTGCCGCTCTCACGCCGGTCACCGAAGTCACGGCGGTCACTGCGCTCGCCGGACCCGCGGCGATCGCTGGGGCCGCGGCGGTCACTGCGCTCAGCGTAGGGACGGCGGGCACTGGAACTACTGCGGTCGGTGCGGTCTCCGTAAGAGGGGCGGTCGCTGGCAGCGCTGCGGTCGCTGTAGGGACGGCGGTCACCGGAACCGCTGCGATCGCTGCGCTCGGTGTAGGGACGGCGCTCACCGGAACCGCTGCGGTCACTGTAAGGGCGACGCTCGGTGGATTCACGGCGGTCACTCGAACCGCCGCGGTCGCTGCGGTCACTATAGGGACGGCGGTCACCGGAGCCGCTACGGTCACCACGCTCGGCGTAGGGACGGCGCTCGCCAGAACTGCCACGGTCGGTGCGGTCCCCGTAAGGACGGCGGTCACCGGAACTCGCCGCGGTCGGTACGGTCTCCGTAAGGGCGGCGGTCACTGGAGCCACCACGGTCACCGCGGTTGGCGTAGGGACGACGGTCACTCGAACCGCCACGATCGCTGCGCTCGCCATAGGGACGGCGGTCGCTGGAATCGCCACGGTCACTGGATCCCGCACGGTCGCTGCGGTCTCCGTAAGGACGACGCTCACCGGAACCCTGACGGTCGCTGGAATCGCCACGGTCACCGCGGTTGGCGTAGGGACGACGGTCACTCGAACCGCCACGGTCACTGCGGTCACTGTAAGGGCGGCGGTCACTGGATCCGCTGCGGTCGGCGTAGGGGCGGCGACCGCCGGCATCGTCTTGGCGACCGGATTCTTCACGGCCACCCGGGCTACCCTCGCGTGACCGGTAGGACGTCGGGCCGCGGGAGGCGGAGTCTGACTGATAGCCGCTGCCGGGGCGCCGGGCGCCGCCGGGGCCGCTTGGTCGGCTGCTGCGGTAGTCCTGGCTGGAGGCGTCGTCGCGTGAGCGGCCGTCGCCGTCGGCCCAGCGAGGGCCGCTGCTGGGGCGGCTAGCTCCCGGGCGGCCTCCGCGCCGGAAATCGCCGCCGGTTCCCGAACTTCCCGGTGAGGAAGGGCGCTTGGGCCGGAAGGGCTTGCCAGCCCCGCTAGGTCCCGCGGCTGTCGCCGCCACCGGTGCGGTCCTCGGGACGCCCTTGAGTACCAGGACGGCTGCCGGAACGGAAACTGCCGCCCGGACGGTCTGAACGCGGACCGCTTGGCCGGCGATCATTACTGTCCCAGCGGTCACTGGACGTACGGCTGTCCCGGCGTGCATCTCCGCGAGCTGCGCTGCCGGCTCCGCTGCGAGGCGGCCGGCCCTCCGATGCGCCTTCGCTCCGGCGCGCGCCTGTATCGCGGGGGCCTGAGCGGCGAGGGCCGTCCTGGCCCGGGCGGCCCGGCTGGCCTCCGCGTCCGCTGTAGCCTGCGCGTCCGGTGCCTCGGGACGCGTTGGACGATGGCCGTCCTCCGGTCCTGGGCTTAGCTCCGCGGGGCGCGTTCCTACCGCCACCGCTCTGGCTGCCCGATGTTCCCGGTCCCTCAGACACGCTTACCAGCCTCCACCATCATTACTGCACAAGACAAAGCGAAGAGGGCCGCTCGACCATTGCTGGGAGCGACCCTCTTCGATGCATGTCCGGCGGCGTCCTACTCTCCCACGCGGTCCCCCGCGCAGTACCATCGGCGCTGAAGGGCTTAACTTCCGGGTTCGGAATGGGACCGGGTGTTTCCCCCACGCTATAACCGCCGAAACTCTATGGAGATATACGGCCGTTCCGTATCCCCAGAACCGCATAGTGGACGCAAAGCAAGAATAAGAGTGTAGAAGCCAAGCCACTCGGCCTATTAGTACCGGTCAGCTGCACACGTTACCGTGCTTCCACCTCCGGCCTATCAACCCAGTAGTCTAGCTGGGGGCCTTACCTGGTTAACCCAGAGAGAGACCTCATCTTGAGGCGAGCTTCCCGCTTAGATGCTTTCAGCGGTTATCCCTCCCGAACGTAGCAAACCAGCCGTGCCCTTGGCAGGACAACTGGCACACCAGAGGTTCGTCCGTCCCGGTCCTCTCGTACTAGGGACAGCCCCTCTCAAGTCTCTTACGCGCGCAGCGGATAGGGACCGAACTGTCTCACGACGTTCTAAACCCAGCTCGCGTACCGCTTTAATGGGCGAACAGCCCAACCCTTGGGACCTGCTCCAGCCCCAGGATGCGACGAGCCGACATCGAGGTGCCAAACCATCCCGTCGATATGGACTCTTGGGGAAGATCAGCCTGTTATCCCCGGGGTACCTTTTAGCCGTTAAGCGACGGCGCTTCCACATGCCACCGCCGGATCACTAGTCCCAGCTTTCGCTCCTGCTCGACATGTCTGTCTCACAGTCAAGCACCCTTGTGCACTTGCACTCGACACCTGGTTGCCGACCAGGCTGAGGGTACCTTTGGGCGCCTCCGTTACCTTTTGGGAGGCAACCGCCCCAGTTAAACTACCCACCAGACACTGTCCCTGATCCGGATCACGGACCTAGGTTAGACATCCAGAACGACCAGAGTGGTATTTCACCGATGACTCCACCAGCACTAGCGTGCCCGCTTCACAGTCTCCCACCTATCCTACACAAGACGTCCCAAACACCAATGTCAAGCTGCAGTGAAGGTCCCGGGGTCTTTCCGTCCTGCTGCGCGTAACGAGCATCTTTACTCGTAGTGCAATTTCGCCGGGTCCATGGTTGAGACAGTGGAGAAGTCGTTACGCCATTCGTGCAGGTCGGAACTTACCCGACAAGGAATTTCGCTACCTTAGGATGGTTATAGTTACCACCGCCGTTTACCGGCGCTTAAGTTCTGAGCTTCGCGGCCCGAAAGCCGCTAACCCGTCCCCTTAACGTTCCGGCACCGGGCAGGCGTCAGACCGTATACGTCGTCTTGCGACTTTGCACGGTCCTGTGTTTTTAGTAAACAGTCGCTTCTCCCTGGTATGTGCCACCGCCCCCAGCTCGGGAAGTAAATTCCTCCACCAGGACCGGTTCCCCTTCTCCCAAAGTTACGGGGATAATTTGCCTAGTTCCTTAACCATGGTTCACCCGATCGCCTTGGTATTCTCTACCTGACCACCTGCGTCGGTTTAGGGTACGGGCCGCTTGAATGCTCGCTGCGAGGTTTTTCTCGGCAGCATGGGATCACTCACTTCGCCACAAAAGGCTCGGCATCAGGTCTCAGGCTTCATGGCATGCGGATTTGCCTGCATGCCGCCCTACACCTTTACCCCGGGACTACCATCGCCCGGTAGAGCTACCCTCCTGCGTCACCCCTTCAGCTTGCCTACTGCCAGTCTGGTCCGCACGATCAGGTGAATTCCCCCGAAGGGTCCTCCACCGTCAGGTGCTTAACATCGCCGGT
>CAWIUF010000001.1:205000-422048 GCA_963839095.1 uncultured Actinomycetota bacterium
CTCCACCGACCTGATCAGCCCGACCCCGGCGACCAGGTTGCCCCACTGGTCACTGCCGCCCAACTGCAAGGTGCAGCCGTACCGCCGGTAGAGCTCGAGGAAGTCCATCGACTGGAGCAGCTGGTAGCTGAACTCGGTGTAGCTGATCCCGCCCGCTTCCAGCCGGGCCTTGACCGACTCCCGGTCCAGCATCCGGTTGACCGAGAAGTGCTTGCCGATGTCGCGCAGGAAGTCGAGCACCGGCATCGGCCCGGTCCAGTCCAGGTTGCTCACGATCAGCGCGCTCGACTCGCCCGCGTCGAAGTCCAGGAACCTGGACACCTCGCCGCGGATGCGCTCCACCCACTCGGCCACCGTGTCGCGCGAGTTGAGCACCCGCTCGG
The DNA here is from genome assembly GCA_963839095.1 of uncultured Actinomycetota bacterium. Taxonomy (GTDB): domain Bacteria; phylum Actinomycetota; class Actinomycetes; order Streptosporangiales; family Streptosporangiaceae; genus Palsa-504. Next base: position 205,384 of record CAWIUF010000001.1, read on the forward strand.
ACGACTTGCCGCTCGGGTCGCCGATCAGCCCGGTGGCCCCGCCGACCAGCCCGATCGGGCGGTGGCCGGCCAGCTGCAGGCGGCGCAGGGTGACCAGCAGCACCAGGTTCCCGATGTGCAGCCCGGGGGCGGTCGGGTCGAAGCCGCCGTACATGGTGACCCGGCCCGATTTCAGCGCCAGCCGCAGCTCGTCGAGGTTGGTGCTGTCCGCGATCAGGCCCCGCCAGGAGAGTTCGTCGATGATGTCGTCCACGCCTGAATGGTGCCACCTACCGGCCGTCAGGGGGTAACCAGTTTGCGTCTTCTCGGTACGGCCGCGCGGTAAACCGACACCGTCGGATCCCCTTCGAGCCAGAACCGCCAGGGGATCTCGGCCGCGCTGCTCACCCCGACCCGCGGTCCGGTGGCAATTTGTGCCGAACGAGTGGCCGGCTCCGCCCCGGTACCGACCCGGAGCGGCGAGGACGGGACGCAGGCGTCGGCGCCGTCGAGGGCCCGGTCGATGCCAAGCGCCAGGCAGAGCCGGGCCGGGCCGCGGGCCAGGTCCCGGGACGAGATCACCGCCGAGCTCCGGGTGCGCCGGGACCGGGCCAGCTCCTCCCCCGCGACGATCACGCCCGCACGCAGCAGGACTGCGGATGCCCCCTCCTGGCCAGCAGGGCCCTGCTCGCCCAGGCAGACCAGGTTCACGCAGAAGTACATGCCGTAGGTGAAGTACACGTAGGCGTGCCCGGGCGGGCCGAACATCACCGCGTTCCGCCGGGTCTTGCCCCGGTACGCGTGCGAGGCCGGGTCGGACGCCCCGGCGTACGCTTCCACCTCGGTGAGCTCGACCGCGACGAGGCCGTCGGCCGTCTCGTGCTCGAGCACGCAGCCGAGCAGGTCCGGCGCCACCTCGACCGAGGGCCGGGCGAAGAAGTCCCGCGGGAGCAGCTGCACCTAGCCGAGGTCCTCGCCGGCCCAGGCGGCGTGCGCGTCGACCGTGGCCCGCAGCGCGGTGATCTGCTCCTGGACGCGGTCCGGCGCGGTCCCGCCGTAGCCCTGGCGGGCCGCGAGCGCGCCCTCGACCGTCAGCACCTGCCGGACGTCGGGGGTCAGGTGCTCGGAGACCTTGGCCAGGTCGGCGTCGCTCACGTCGTCCAGGTCGCAGTCGTGCACCTGGCACCACACCACCAGGTGCCCGACCACCTCGTGCGCCTCGCGGAACGGGACGCCCCGCCGGACCAGGTACTCGGCCAGGTCGGTGGCGAGGGTGAACCCGGTCGAGGCGCTCCGGCGCAGCCGGTCGGGGTTGACCCGCAGCGTCGCGATCAGGCCCGCCATGGCGGGGAGCACGAGCAGCAGGGTGTCGACCGCGTCGAAGACCGGCTCCTTGTCCTCCTGCAGGTCCCGGTTGTAGGTCAGCGGCAGGCCCTTCAGCGTGGTGAGCAGCCCGGTCAGGCCGCCGATGAGGCGTCCCGCCTTGCCGCGGGCCAGCTCGGCCACGTCCGGGTTCTTCTTCTGCGGCATGATCGAGGACCCGGTCGCGTAGGCGTCGTCGATCTCCACCCAGCCGAACTCCTGGGACGACCAGAGCACGATCTCCTCGCCCAGCCGGGACAGGTGCACCCCGGTCAGCGCGGCGGCGAAGCAGAACTCGGCGGCGAAGTCGCGGTCGGCGACCGCGTCCATGGAGTTCGGCGCGGCCGCGTCGAAGCCGAGCTCGGCCGCGAGCACCTCCGGGTCGACCGGGAGCGAGGAACCGGCCAGCGCGCCGGACCCGAGCGGGCTGATCGCGGCGCGCTTGTCCCAGTCCCGCAGCCGGCCCACGTCGCGGGCGAACGCCTGCACATGCGCCAGGAGCTGGTGGCCGAACAGGACCGGCTGCGCGTGCTGCAGGTGGGTCATGCCGGGCGCGGGCACGTCGCCGACGGCGACGGCCTGGTCGACCAGCGCGGTCTCCAGCTCGGACAGCCTGCTCACGATCAGCCGGACGTTGTCCCGCAGGTACAGCCGCAGGTCGGTCGCGACCTGGTCGTTGCGGCTGCGGCCGGCGCGGAGCTTGCCGCCGAGCGCGCCGAGCCGTTCGAGCAGCCCGCGCTCGAGTGCGGTGTGCACGTCCTCGTCGGCGACGGTAGGCCGGAACGACCCGTCCGCGACGGCCCGGTCCAGGTCATCGAGGGCCTTGAGCATCGAGCCGAGCTCGGCCTCGGTCAGCAGCCCGGCCCGGTGCAGCACCCGGGCGTGCGCGCGCGAGGCCCGCAGGTCGTACCGCGCCAGCCGCCAGTCGAACTGGACGCTGAGGGACAGCCGCGCCAGCGCCTCGGCCGGGCCACCCGCGAACCGCCCACCCCACAGCCGCGTCGCGCCGTCTGACGTACCTTCACCCTGTCCCGCTGCCACAATTCCTCTTTCTATCGCACGTAGGCCTTAGTTTTGTCGCATCCGCAAGGGCAGGAAGGATAATCGACGGCGGTTGGCGCGGCGGAGGAAGTCGGCGGCCAGGGCGTCGCCGCCGGCCGGGTCGCGCGCGATGAGGAGCACGGTGTCGTCGCCGGCCACGGTGCCGAGGACGGCGGGCAGGCCCGCGTGGTCGATGACCGAGGCCAGGAACTGGGCCGCGCCGGCCGGGGTGCGCAGCACGACCAGGTTGGCGCTCGCCTCGGCCGAAGTCATCAGCTCGCCGAGATACCGGGCCAGCCGGGCATCGTGAGGGGTCTCGGTCCTGGCGCTGGCGACCGGATTCGGGACGGAAGGCTCGGCGGTGTCGCCGGGGAGGGAGCCGGGGCCGCCGGGGTGGGAGCCGGGGCCGCCGGGCGGCTCGGGCAGCGCGTACACCAGGGAGCCGCCGGCGCGGAGCTTGACGACGCCGAGCTCGTCCAGGTCGCGGGACAGGGTCGCCTGGGTCACGTGGACGCTGGCGTACCGTTCGAGCAGCTCGGCCAGCTCCTCCTGGGAGCGGACCTGCTCGCGGGCCAGGATGTCGGCGATCCGCGCATGCCGGGCCGTCTTGGTCAGCGGCGTGGTCATGGCTGCTCCACACCGCCGAAGGTGCGGGGGGCTCGGGGGGATCAGGGTTTCGTCCCCCCCGGAGGAGCAGAGCCAGGTGAGCAGGGCCTTCTGGGCGTGCAGGCGGTTCTCGGCCTGCTCCCAGACGACGCTGTTCGGCCCGTCGATCACGTCGGCGGTGATCTCCTCGCCGCGGTGCGCGGGCAGGCAGTGCAGGACCAGGCACCCGGGTTTGGCCAGCGCCAGCTTCGCGCCGTCCAGGCGGTACGGCTCCAGGACCACGCGGCGCTCGCCGGCCATGGCTTCCTGGCCCATCGAGGCCCACACGTCGGTGGCGATCACGTCGGCCTGCTCGCAGGCGGCCGCGGGGTCGGGGCAGAGCTCCACTCCCCCGCCGGTCTGCTCGGCGATCCGGGCCGCCGCGGCGACGATCTCCGGGTCGGGGACGACGGTCTCGGGCGCGCCGATGCGCACCTGCATCCCGGCGATGGCCCCGCCGAGCAGGTACGACTGCGACATGTTGCTCGAGCCGTCGCCGAGGAAGGTCAGTACGCGCCCGGCCAGCGAGCCGTAGTGGGCCCGGATGGTCTGCAGGTCGGCGAGGATCTGGCAGGGATGGAACTGGTCGGTGAGCGCGTTGATGACCGGCACGGCGGAGGCGGCGGCCAGGGAGTCGATCCGGTCCTGCTCGTAGGTCCGCCACACGACGGCGGCGACCTGGCGGTCCAGCACCCGGGCGGCGTCCTCGATCGACTCGCCCCGGCCGAAGTGGGTGGTCTGGGTGTCGATGATCATCGGGAACCCGCCGAGCTCGGCGATGCCGACGGTGAACGACACCCGGGTGCGCAGCGACGGCTTGTCGAAGAGGACGGCCACGGCGCGCGGGCCGGCCAGGGGCTGCCAGCCGTAGCGGTCCTTCTTCATCTGGTCGGCCAGGTCCAGGACCGCCGTCTGCTCGGCCGTGGTCAGGTCGTCGTCGCGCAGGAAGTGCCGGGTCACGTGCTCACCTCGTTCAGGATGCCGGGCAGCGCGGCGATGAACTCGTCCGCTTCGGCCGCGGTCAGGATCAGCGGCGGCGCCAGCCGGATGGCGTCCGGTTGCACCGCGTTGACGAGGAAGCCGGCCCGCCGGGCGGCGGCCTCGACGCCAGGGGCCAGCGGGGCCGTCAGCACGACCGCCCGCCATAGCCCGGCGCCACGCACGCCCGCGACCAGCGGATGGCTGACCGCGCCGAGGCCGGCCGCCAGGTGCTCGCCGACCTCGGTGACGTGGGCCAGCAGCCCGTCGCGCTCGATGGTGTCCAGGACGGCCAGGGCCGCGGCGCAGGCGACCGGGTTCCCGCCGAAGGTGGAGCCGTGGTCCCCCTGGGAGAAGCCGGAGCCGGCCGGGCCGAGACCCACGCACGCTCCGATCGGCAGCCCGCCGCCCAGGCCCTTGGCCAGGGTGAGGATATCGGGCCGGACGCCGGCAGTCTGGTGCGCGAACCACGCGCCGGTCCGGCCGATGCCGCTCTGGATCTCGTCGAGCACCAGGAGCGCGCCGGCCTGATCGCAGGCTTCGCGCGCGGCGGCCAGGTAGCCCGCGGGGGCGGGCACCACACCGCTCTCCCCCAGGCCGGGCTCGAGGAAGACGGCGGCCACGTCGGGACCGGTCGCGGCGCGCAGCGCGTCGGCGTCGCCGTAGGGCACGAACCGGACCGTCTGGCCATAGGGGCCGAACGGGGTGCGGATCGCGTCCTTGCCGGTGAGCGCGAGCGAGCCCAGGGTCCGGCCGTGGAAGCTGCGCTCGGCAGCCACGATCACCGGCCGCTCCGGACCCTGGATGCGCCGCACCAGCTTGACGGCGGCCTCGTTGGCCTCGGTGCCGGAGTTGGCCAGGAAGACGCGGCCGTCTTCACCGAGCAGAGCTGAGCAGGCGTTCGGCCAGTTCGATCTCGCGCTCGTGCAGGAACAGGTTGGAGGTGTGCGCTACCTGGGCCACCTGGCGGCTGACCGCCTCGACGATGGCGGGATGGGCGTGCCCGAGCGAGCTCACCGCGATCCCGGCGATCAGGTCCAGGTACTCGCGGCCATCCGCATCCCAGACCCGGCTGCCCCGGCCCAGGAGTATGGCCACGGGGGGAACGCCGTAGTTCGGCATGAAGGAGGCGGCGAACCGCTTCTGCAGGGCTTCTGTATTGGTCATTGGCTTTCTCCCGGAAGGACCATGGTGCCGATGCCGGAGTCGGTGAAGATCTCGAGCAGGACGGCGTGGCTGAGGCGGCCGTCCAGGACGTGCGCCTGCGGCACGCCGCCTTGCACGGCGGTCAGGCAGGCCTCCATCTTGGGGATCATCCCGGCCGCCAGGCCCGGCAGCAGCCCGGCCAGTTCGGCCGTGGTGAGCTCGCTGATGACCTCGGCCGAACTGGGCCAGTCCCGGTACAGGCCGGCCACGTCGGTGAGCACCACGAGCTTGGCCGCGTCCAGGGCGACCGCGAGCGCGGCGGCCGCGGTGTCCGCGTTCACGTTGTAGATCTCGCCGTCCCGGCCCGCGGCCACGCTGGAGACGACCGGGATCCGGCCGTCGGCCAGCAGCGCCTCGATGGCGCCGGGGTCGGTGGCCACGATCTCGCCGACCAGGCCGATGTCGACCGGCTCGCCGTCCACGACCGCGGTCTTGCGGACCGCGGTGAGCGTGCCCGCGTCCTCCCCCGACATGCCCACCGCGAACGGGCCGTGCCGGTTGATCAGGCCGACGATGTCCTTGTTGACCGTGCCGGACAGGACCATCCGGACGACCTCCATGGCCGCCGGCGTGGTGACCCGGAGCCCGGCGGTGAACGAGGACTCCACGCCGAGCCGGGCGAGCATCTCGTTGATCTGCGGGCCGCCGCCGTGCACCACGACCGGGCGCAGCCCGGCGTAGCGCAGGAACACCAGGTCCTGCGCGAACGCCAGGCGCAGCGCCTCGTCGGCCATGGCGTGGCCGCCGTACTTGATCACTACCGTCTGGCCGTGGAACCGGTTCAGCCAGGGCAGCGCCTCGATCAGCGTGGCCGCCTTGACCGACGCGTCCTCGATCCGGGAATCAGTGACTGTCATGCGAAGCGAGCCCTCATGTGGAGTAAGCGCTGTTCTCGTGGACGTACTCGGTGGTCAGGTCGGTGGTCAGGATGATCGCGGAGTGCGGGCCGGCGGACAGGTCGACGGTGATCGTCACGTCCTTCGGCTTCAGGTCCACCTTGGCGCGCCCGTCACCGGGGGCGCCGTGGCGGCAGACCCAGATCCCGTTGATCGCGACGTTCAGCCGGTCCGGCTCGAAGACCGCGTCGGTGGTGCCGACCGCGGACAGGACCCGGCCCCAGTTGGGATCCTCACCGCCGATGGCGCACTTGAGCAGGTTGTTCCGGGCCACGGCGCGCCCCACCGTCACCGCGTCGGCCTCCGAGGCGGCGCCGACCACCTCGATGGCGATCATCTTGTTCGCCCCCTCGGCGTCCAGCTGGAGCTGCCGGGCCAGGTCCGCGCACACCTCGGTGAGCACCGGGACGAACTCGGCCTGGTCCGGGGTCACCCCGGACGCCCCGCTGGCCATCAGCAGCACCGTGTCGTTGGTGGACATGCAGCCGTCGGTGTCCAGCCGGTCGAAGGTCACCGCGGTGGCCGAGCGGAGCGCGGCGTCGAGCCGGTCCGGCGGGAGGTCGGCGTCGGTGGTGATCACGCACAGCATGGTGGCGAGACCGGGCGCGAGCATCCCGGCGCCCTTGGCCATCCCGCCGATGGTGTAGCCGCTCACCTGCTGCCCCCGGGGGGGACGACCCCCCCGATCCCCCCCGCGGCAACTCGCCGGAAGGCGATCTTCACCACGGTGTCGGTGGTCCTGATCGCGTCGGCGGCGGCCAGGCCGCCGGCCCGGGAGGCGGCGGCCACCGCGGCGTCCACCGCGGGCAGCAGCTTGTCCATCGGCAGCCGCTCGCCGATCAGGCCGGTCGAGCAGACCGCCATCTCCCCCGCGCTGAATCGTCGAGGGCGGCGGCCAGGTGCTCGGCGGTGGCGTGGGTGTCGGTGAAACCGAGCGGGCCGGTGCAGGCGTTGGCCCCGCCGGAGTTGAGCACCACCGCCCGGACCCGGCCGCCGCTGACCACCTGGCGGGTCCAGGTCACCGGGGCGGCCTGCACCCGGTTGGAGGTGAACACGGCGGCGGCGGCCCGGGACGGCCCGTCGTTCAGGACCACGGCGACGTCCGGGTCGCCGGACTGCTTCAGCCCGGCCGCGACGCCGGCGGCGCGGAAACCCAGGGGGGCGGTGACGCTCAAGGGGACACTCCGTGTGCGGTCAGGCCGGCCGTCTCCGGCAGGCCGAGCATGAGGTTGGCGATCTGGATGGCTTGCCCGGCCGCGCCCTTGACCAGGTTGTCCAGGGCGCAGACGACGACGGCGCGGCCGGCGTGCGGGTCGGCCGCCACCTGCAGGTGGGCGGCGTTGGAGCCGAGGGTGGCGCCGGTGGCCGGCCAGCGGCCCGCGGGCAGCACGTGCACGAAGGGCTCGCCGTCGTAGGCGGCGCGCAGTGCGTCGCGCAGCGGGCCGGTGGCGGGATCCGAGCGGCCCGGCTCGGTGATCCGGGCGGTGCAGGTAGCCAGGATGCCGCGGGCCATCGGCGCCAGCGTCGGGGTAAAGGACACGGAGACGGGGGCCGGGGGGTGGAATCCGGCTCGTTCGGGATCAATGTTTTGTTCTATCTCTGGGGTGTGGCGGTGCGTGCCCCCGACCTGGTAGGCGGACATCGAGCCCATGATCTCGGTGGCGAGCAGGTCGGGGCGCGGCGAGCGGCCCGCGCCGGACGTGCCCGAGGCCGCCACGATCACGATGTCGGCCGGGTCGGCCAGGCCGGCCGCCAGCAGCGGGGCCAGCGCGAGGATCGACGCGGTGGCGTAGCAGCCGGGGGCGGCCACGGTGGCGGCGGCCCGGATCGCCTCCCGCGCGCCGGGCAGCTCGGGCAGGCCGTAGGCCCACTGCCCGGCGTACGGCGTCGGGTAGTACTGCGTCCATTTCTCGGCATCGGCGAGCCGGAAGTCGGCGCCCAGGTCGATGACCTTGAGGTGTCCCGGCAGGCGCGCGGCCAGCGGCCCGGACTCCCCGTGCGGGAGCGCGGTGAACAGCAGGTCGGCGTCGGCCAGGATGTCCGGCTCGGTCGCGGCGAAGACCGCGCCGTCCAGGACGGGGTGGCCGGTCAGCTGCGGGTGCACCGCGGTTACCGGGGTGCCGGCGCTGCTGTTCGCGGCCAGCGGGCCGATCTCCAGGTCGGGATGGCCGGCCAGCAGGCGGAGCAGTTCGCCGCCCGCGTATCCGCTGGCGCCCGCAACCGCCACTCTCGCACCCATATGTCCTCGCAACGTTGGAAGAGTATTCATCATAACGCATGAATATGCAGAGTGCGAGGGGCCGGGCTTCGGGCCGGGCGAGGTGGCCAGGGCATAGGGTAGGCCGGTGGAGCGGGCGGACGCGAGACGGCGGGTGCTGGGATTCCTGGGGAGCGCGGCGGCGTCCGCGTCCTTGCTGGCCGGCTGCTCGTCCGGGTCGGCGGGGGCCGGGGCGACCTGCGGCAGCACGCACACCGCGGCCGGAGTACCGGTTGTCGTCAAGGTAGCCCGGGGCTCGGTGAGCTGCCGGACCGCCGTCAGCGTCGAGAATGCCTACACGGCCAGGGTCAAGGACGGCCAGGTGCGGGGCAACGGCGGCGGGGCGCCCGTGACGGTCAGCGGCTGGACCTGCCAGGGGTACTCCACGCCGGAGGTGCTGAGCACGGGGAACGCGTCCCGGTGCCGGAACGGCGGCACCGAGATCCTGGCGGTCCTGGCCGTGCCGTCCGCGACCGGTACCGCGGCTTAGGAGCTGGCGGCGCGGCGGAACAGGCTCGGCGCGTGACCCTCGCCGCCAGACCGGGGGATGCTGCTGACCGCGCTCAGGCCGCGGGTCGTGCTGATCATCTGAACCTGGTCCCGGCCGCAGCCCTTGGCGCGGTAGAGGGCGGCGTCGGCGGCCGCCATCAGCTCGGCGTACTCGCGCTTGCTGCCGGCGTCCAGCGCGGCCACCCCGATCGACACCGTGACGTGCACCCGCTCGCCGCCGGTCGCGCCGGGGGCGATGATCGGCAGGCTGGCGATGGCGGACCGGACCCGCTCGGCGATCCGGAGCGCGTCCGGCGCCCTGGTCTGCGGCAGCAGCAGCGCGAACTCCTCACCGCCGAACCTCCCGGCCAGGTCGTACTCGCGCAGCATGCTCTTCAGCGTGTGCGCGATCTCCTTGAGCACCTCGTCGCCGGTCAGGTGGCCGTAGGTGTCGTTGATGACCTTGAACCGGTCGATGTCGAGCATTGCCACCGCCAGCGGGGTCCTGGTCCGCACCGCCCGGGTCAGCTCCGCCTTCGCGCCGTCCTCCCACGTCGCGGCGTTCAGCAAGCCGGTCTTGGAGTCGGCACGCGCATCGGCCAGGAGCCGGGCGTGCCGCACGGACCGCTGCAGCAAGGTGATGAACGGAAACGCGAAGACCAGGGCGATCCAGCTGTAGGCCACGCAGAAGGTGACCAGGACCGCGACGCACAGCTCGCTCACGTCGTTGTACATCGGCTCCTTGGCGAACTGCTCGTCGCGCAGCCTGATGTCCGGGTTCGAGCCCTTGATCGCGGTCAGGACCAGGGACTGGTTGACGATCCACTGCACGGCCGCGGCCACGGCCACGAACGGCATCCAGGCCAGGGCGTGCGCGGCCGGACTGGCGGCAGCCCCGGGCACCAGGTGGATGAGCAGCCGGAAGACGAGGGCGGCGCAGACGTAGCTCAGCCCGATGGCCGCGGCGCTGAAGACCCGGCGGTACACCGGGACGCGCAGTATCCGCCACTGGGTGAGGGCGAAGCGGATCAACGGGAGGACGGGCACGTAGGCGAGCGGCAGCAGCATCGCGACCGGTAGTTCCCAGACCGCGTGGACGTCCTTGACGAACCCGAGGTTCTCGCCTACCCGCCTGGTCAGCTCGACCGCGGCGGCGCTGCAGACCAGCAGCCCGGCGAACAAGGCGAGGTTTCCGGCGTGGATGTGCACCTTACTGGCCGCGAGGGCCAGCACGATCGCGTCGGTCAGCACGACCGCGATGACGAAGCAGGTCACCCAGCGGGGCAGTTCCCAGATCGGCCAGTCCCGGGGGGCCGAAAACCGTCCGCGGTCCGGGGTCTGGCCGCGCTTCGGGGCCGGCGGACCGGGGATCGGTGGCGCTCCGGGCTCGGTTGCGCGCCGCGATCCACCTGGGGATCGAGCGGACGGCATCCACGAGCCTCTTCTTGGCATCCACGAGCGCGTTGAACCTCTGTCGGGAGGGGACGTATCCCCTAGTCTCCCGGATTGCGGTGATGAGGACTGCTGAACGTCAAAATTCTGCTACTCAGTGAGACAAATGGCCTTATCCCGCCTTGGCCTTGGCGGCCTTGAGGCAGATGCGGTTGCCGGGACCCGCAAGACCGCAACCTTCGGCGAGGACAGTCGTTAGACACGTGGCCAGAACTGTCCGATATTTCGGAATTGCGGGTAGGGGCCGCCGTCATCGACTAGGTTGCTTGGCCTTACTCCTCATTCGTCATGCCGCATCGGAGAGGAGGAGTGACATCATGCGTACCGGTAGCTGGTCCTGACACCATGGACGTCCGCCCGTTCCGACGGCTACTCATGCACGCGGCGGACCCGCGAGTTTCACGACCTGAAGCCGAGTAGCCGGCTTCAGGCAGCGTCGGTCTGGGCTTGCCGGGGAGCCCGGATCACGAGACCTGCGCGCGGCGGAAGACGCTCGGTGCATCCGCACGGCCGCCTCTCGCGGCGCCGTCGGCGCGATCCGCGTCTTTGGTGCCGCTGATAGCGCTCAGGCCCCTGGTCGTGCTGATCATCTGCACTTGGTCCCGGCCGCCGGACTTCGCCCGGTACAAAGCGGCGTCGGCTGTCGCCATGAGTTCGGCGTACTCGCGCCTGCTGCCGGCGTCCAGCGCGGCCACCCCGATCGACACCGTGACGTGCACCCGCTCACCGCCGGTCGCGCCGGGGACGATGATGGACAGCCCGGCGATGCTCGCGCGCACCCGATCGGCGATCCGGAAAGCATCCACCGCCCGCGTCTGCGGCAGGAGCAGCGAGAACTCTTCGCCGCCGAACCGTCCGGACCGGTCGTATTCCCGCAGCACGCCATCGAGCGAGCGGGCCAGCTCCTTGAGCACCTGATCGCCGGCCATATGGCCATAGGTGTCGTTGATTACCTTGAACCGGTCGATGTCGAGCAGCGCGACCGCGAGCGGGGTACTGGTCCGCACCGCCCTGGCTATCTCTGCGGTCGCCTCTCGTTCCCACGTCGCCGCATTGAGCAGGCCGGTCTTCGAGTCGGCCCGCGAGTCGTTCACCAGCTGGACGTGCCGCAGCGAGCGCTGGAGCAGGGTAACGACAGGCAGGGCGGCCAGGGCAAGCAACGGGTTGGCGGCCACGCCGTAGGCCAGCAGGACGCCGGTGCAGTCTTCGGCGCCGTCGTTGTAGAGCGGCTCGCGGCTGAATACTTCGGTCCGCCACGTCGCGCCCGGGTCGCTGGCCTTGACCACCGTCATGAGCAGGGTCTTGTTAACGACCTCCTTCATCAGGACGCTGACCGCCACCACCAGGGTCCACATCGTGCCCTGGCTGAGTGCGCCCCCTGCCTCGTGCGGTATCACCCCGGACAGCCCATGGAAGGTCACCGACGCGGCTCCGTAGGCGAGGCTCAGCATGGCCCCGCTGTAGGCCCGGCGGTAGACCGGAGCACGCCGGATCCGCCACTGCAGCATCGCAATCCTGACGATCGGGATGATCAGTGCGTAGAGGGGAGGCAGCACGATGGCGGTCGGCAGTTCCCAGACACCGTGGACGTCCTTGATCATGCCGCCCTGCTCGCCCGACTTCCTGGTCAGCTCCATGGAAGCCACCGTGCAGCCGAGAAGAAGGCAGAACAGGGTCAGGTTACTCCGGGTGATCGCAGTGGCCGTGACCGCGACGCCGAGGGCGGTCAGGTCCGCCGCAATAACGGCGAGGACGAAACCGACGAGCCAGCGGGGCTGCACCGACCACAGCGACCAGTTACGCACAGCAAACGATTGCAACAACGAGCGGCCCGCTGCCCGGGCCGATGCCTTCGTCATATGGCCGTCGCCTCGCCACCCACTTGGAAGCTCGTCAGAGCATTCTCTCGCATCGCCAGCCAGGAAGTGCGCAAAACGTGAAAACCCCACTACTCACCGGTAGAAGAATACCTCCTCTTTGGCCGCTGGTAGTAACACGGGTCTACTGCCGCATCAGTGCAGTTGCGCAAGGTCACAGACAGGTCTGATTATTTCCGGCATTAGCCGCAAAGTGCCCCTTCGTCTCGATCGCGGGCAACAATGGGTAGCCGCGACCTCAAGTGCGGGCCGAGGCCTGTGCAGGAGGGGGGAGCGCATGTGTACGCACGGCGCTGAACCGGGGCACTCGCACATACGTTGAGTTAAGTTACTCAGCGAATCCAAATAACTACTCACCGAGAGGAGCCATGTCATGCGTGACGGCCACTGGGGCTGAACCCCGACACCCGCCCATTGCCCGCAACCCACCGAGAGGAGCCACGCCATGCGCGACGGCCACTGGGGCTGAACCCGGCACTGACACCGAACCATCACACCCGAAGGGAGCACGCCATGCGCGACGGCCACTGGGGCTGAACCCCCGCCACCCACCCCTGCCCGCAACCCACCGAGAGGAGCCACGCCATGCGCGACGGCCACTGGGGCTGAACCCCGACACCCGACCACTGCCCGCAACCCACCGAAGAGGAGCCACGCCATGCGCGACGGCCACTGGGGCTGAACCCGGCACCGACACCGAACCATCACACCCGAAGGGAGCCACGCCATGCGCGACGGTCACTGGGGCTGACTTTCAAGCCTTAAGGGGCACATCAGACGTCCGCTCGCGTTCACGGGCCCAACTGGCGGCAATCGCGAACGCGACCACGGCGCCGATAGTGCCGATTACAGCAATGACCCACTCCGGGGAATAGTGGTCCGCGACGGCTCCCGCCGCGATCATGACGACTCCCTGGCCCAGGCTCATACCACCTTGCGCCAGACCGAATGCCTGGCTGCGCTGTTCTTGCGGCGTCGCGCTCACGAAGGCGGCGTTCGCTGCGATCTGGTAGCCCGCTCCCAGACCCGATGCGAACAAGATGATCAGCGATCCGGGCAAGCCGGGCCGCAGGAAGAACAGGGCGAGCATCCCGCAGGCCGCGATGGCCAGCGGGCCCATGATCCGTAGCCGGGTCGGCGGAGCGAGGAAACGGCTGACCGCGATCGCCCCCGTGGTCTCCCCGAGAGCCTCGGCCGCCAGGATCGCTCCCACCGCGAGCGCACCGCCGTGCAGATCCCGGGCAAGCGGAGTGACCACGCCTTCCGGCACGTGATAGAACGCGGCCAGCCAGCCGAAGAACATCGGCATGCGCAGGGCCGGACGGGCGAATACGAGCCGGGCGCCGGTGACGACACCGGCCAGACGGGACTGCTGATGCTGGCCGCCGGCCGGAGCGGGTCGCGGGCGCACCCCGGCCCGGACGATAAGTGCCGACGCGGCGAACGTGGCCGCGTCGATGAGCAAGGACAGCCGGGTGCCGAGGAGCCCGACGGCGGCGCCCCCGGTCGCGAAGCCGAGGACCTGCGCAAACTGGTAGGTGGTGGTCGTCACCGCTGTCCCCATCACGTACCGGTCGCCGGCCAGCACGTCGGGGTAGACGGCTGCCCGCGCCGAAGTGAAGGGCGCTCCGGCCAGGGTGACCAGGAAGAGCAGCACCACCAGTCCGGCCAGGGGCACACCGGGTATGGCCATGACCAGGACGAGGGCCCACCGGATGAGGTCGCAGGCGATCATCACGAGGCGGCGCGGGTACCGGTCGGCGAGCCACGCCAACGTCACGCCGCCGACGAACGTCGGCACGATGCTGGCCGCGAAGGTGACCGCGGCGAGCAGAGCCGAACGGGTGCGGTCGTAGACGAGCACGGTCAGCGCGACCCGGGCAAGCTGATCACCGATAACCGACAAGAGCTGAGCCGCCCACAGAGCCCGGAACTCCGCCACCGCGAATACATCGCGGAAGGTCGTCGCGGCCCGCTCCGGTGCACCCCCCCGGGCCACCGCGTGTCTACCTATCTCGTCCTCCGGCTCGGCGAACCGCTGCGGTCTTCGGTAATCACATCCTGACCGACAGTTGCTCCCATTACAACCGGAAAGTAAGAAGAGTCTTACCATCCGACATATCGCCCTCAGCCTTCGAGCCGATGAGTAAGTGCAGGGCGCAATCAGCTCCTGAGGACGGCACCGACCCGGCGGCCGGCCTCGGCCACGGCCGCGTCGCGGGCGGCAGTGGCCTCGGCCGCGGTGAGCGTCCGGTCCGGGGCGCGGAACCTGAGCGTGTACGCCAGCGACTTGCGGTCCTCGCCGACCTGGGCGCCGGTGTAGACGTCGAACAGGCGCACGCCCTCGAGCAGTTCGCGGGGGGCACCCGCCACCAGCGCCGCCTCCACCTCGGCGGCCGGTACCGCGGCGTCCACGATCAGGGCCACGTCCTGGGTGGCCAGCGGGTAGCCGGACAGCTGGGGCGCCTGCACGGCGCCGATGCTCTCGGCCGCGGTGAACAGGACCGACAGGTCGAGTTCCATGGCGCAGGTCCGGGCGGGCAGGCCGAACGCCTGAACCACCCGCGGGTGGAGCTCGCCGGCGTGCCCGGCCAGCCACTCCCGCGATCCGTCGGCGTCGCTGACCCGGGCGTAGACGGCGGCGCAGCGGCCGGGATGCCAGGGCGCGTACGCCTCGGCCCGGATCTCGAGCGGCACCCGGCAGATCCGGCCCACCGCGCGGGCCGCCTCGACCGCGTCGGCCCAGGACGCCGCGCGCCCCTTGCCCCACCAGCCGTCGAGCTCATGCGCGCCGGTCAGCACGGCGGCAATCCGCAGCGGCTGGTCCGGCAGGGCGGCGTCGAGAGAGGCGAGCTCGGTCACCGTGGGCCCGCGGTCGACCGGGAGGATCGGCGCCGCCGCCGGAGCCCCCGGGCGGGGCCGGAAGACCTGGCCGATCTCGAACAGCGCGGTGTCGGCGAAGCCCCGCCCGACGTTGCGGGTCAGGACCCGGAACAGCCCGGGGAGCACGGTCGTGCGCAGCAGCGGCTCGTCCTCGCTCAGCGGGTTCGCCACCGCCACCGCCGTGCGGCGCATGTCCTCGGGCGGCAGCCCGAGCAGGTCCGCGTCCGAGCGCGGCCCGAACGGCGACGACAGCACCTCGACGAAGCCGGCCTCGGCCAGCGTCCGGCCCGCCGAGCGGCGCAGCCGCTGCCGCGGGGTGAGCCCGCGCCCGGCCAGCGCGCGCGGCATCCGGGCCGGGACGTTCTCGTAGCCTTCCAGCCGGATGACCTCCTCGGCCAGGTCGGCCGGGTCGGTCAGGTCGGGCCGCCAGCTCGGCGGCGTCACCTCGAGCACGGCCACCGGCTGCGGGGCTGACGCGGCCGGGCTCGTCGCCGGGTCGGCATCGGCCGCGCGCCAGGGGGCGATGGTCGGGGCGGGCTGGCGGGTTTCGCGCACCGTGCAGCCGACCTCACGCAGCCGCCGGATCACGGTGTCCCGGCCGTAGACCACGCCGGCCACCAGGTCCGGGTAGTCGGCCGCCATCGAGACCAGCACCGGCGCCACCTCGGCGGCGGCGTGCGTGCAGCCCGGCTACCACCTGGCCGCCGCCCAGGCCGGCCAGCAGGGCGACCGCCTTGGCGCTGGCGCGCAGCGGAAGCTCGCGGTCCACGCCCCGCTCGAACCGGTAGGACGCCTCGCTGTGCAGCTTGTGGCGCCGGCTCATCTTGGCGGTGCCCTCGGCCGAGAAGTGCGCTGCCTCGACGACCAGGTCGGTGGAGGTCTCGTCGATCTCGGTGTTCAGGCCGCCCATGGTGCCGGCCATGGAGATCGGCCCGGAGTCGTCGGTGATCAGGATGTCGTCCGGGTACAGCGTCCGGACCACGTGGTCCAGGGTCTCGAGCTTCTCCCCCGGCTGGGCCCGCCGGACCACGATCTCGCCGGCCAGCTTGGACCGGTCGAACGCGTGCAGCGGCTGGCCGAGCTCGAGCATCAGGTAGTTGGTCACGTCGACCGCGAGCGAGACGGAACGCATCCCGCAGCGGGCCAGCCGCACCCGCATCCACAGCGGGGCCTGCGCGGCCGGGTCGAAGCCGCGCACCTCGCGCAGCACGAACCGGTCGCAGGCGGTCGGGTCGGCGATGCGGGCCGGGTAGACGTCCGCGCCCGCCACGTCGATCGCGCCGCCGAGCAGGGCCGGGTCGGGCAGGCCGGCGTCGGCCGGGTCGGTGAACGGGACGCCGAACGCGCTGGCCAGCTCGCGCGCGATGCCGCGAACTGACACGGCGTAGCCGCGGTCGGGCGTCACCGCGATCTCGAACACCTCGTCCCGCAGCTTCGCGTAGGCGACGAAGTCCTCGCCCAGCGGCGCGTCGGCGGGCAGCACCAGGATGCCGGTGTGGTCGTCGCCGATGCCCAGCTCGCGGACCGAGCAGATCATGCCCTCGGAGATGTGCCCGTAGGTCTTGCGCGCGCCGATCTCGAACCCGCCGGGCAGCACCGCGCCGGGCAGCGCGAGCGCGACCCGGTCGCCGGGCGCGAAGTTGGCCGCGCCGCAGATGACGCCGGACGCGTCCTCGGGCGGCCCGGCCAGCTGACTCTCGGAGACGGCGACCCGGCAGTACCTGATCGGCTTCTTCAGCCCGGTCAGCTCCTCGACGACAGCACCTGGGCGACCACCACGCCGCGGATGTCGTGCCCGGCCGACTCCAGCGACTCGACCTCGAGGCCGGCCGCGGTCAGCCGCCGGGAGACCTCGGTGGCGTCGACCGGCTCGGGCAGCGGCGCGTACTCACGCAGCCAGGAAAGCGGTACTCGCATCTCAGATCTCCATCCCGAACGCCCGGCTGAACCGCACGTCGCCCTCTACCGCGTCCCTGATCTCGGTCAGCCCGTGCGCGATCACCAGGCTGCGCTCGATGCCGAGGCCGAACGCGAACCCGCTGTACCGGTCGGGGTCGATGCCGCAGGCCACCAGCACCCGGGGGTTGACCATGCCGCAGCCCGCGATCTCGATCCAGCCTTGCGACCGGCACACCCGGCACGGGTCGCCGCCCGCCTTGGCCGAGGAACCGCGGCAGATGTGGCACTCCATCGACACGTCGCCCGACGGCTCGGTGAAGGGGAAGTAGTCGGGCCGGAACCGGGTCCGCAGGCCCACGCCGAACATCGCGTCGACGAACGACTGGATCGCGCCGCGCAGGTCGGCCATGGTCAGGCCCTCGTCGACCGCGAGCCCCTCGATCTGGTGGAAGACCGGGCTGTGGGTGGCGTCGAGCGGGTCCTGCCGGTAGCAGCGGCCCGGGCTGACCACGTAGAGCGGCAGCGGGCGGGAGAGCATCGACCTGATCTGCACCGGCGAGGTGTGGGTGCGCAGGACCATGCCCGACTTGGCGCCGTGCCTGCGCCCTCGATGAAGATGGTGTCCTGCATCTCCCGGGCCGGGTGATCGGGCGGGATGTTCAGCGCGTCGAAGTTGTACCACTCCGCCTCGGCCTCGGGCCCCTCGGCGACTTCATAGCCCATCGCGACGAAGACGTCGGACAGCCGGTCGGCCAGGGTGGTGACGGGATGACGCGCGCCGGCCGGGGTCTGGTCCCACGGCAGCGTGACGTCGACGGTCTCGGTGACCAGGACTTGGCTATCCCGTTCGGCCTCTAGGTTTTTCTGGCGGTCGCGCAGGGCCTCGCGGAGCTGACCGCGGGCCGCTCCGACCCGGCGCCCGGCGTCGGCCCGAGCCTCGGGCGGCAGCCCGCCGATCTCGGCGCTGGCCAGCGCGAGCGGCGCCCGGTCGCCTTCGTGCGCGATCCGCGCGGCCTTCAGCTCGTCGAGGGTGCCGGCGGCGGCGACCGCGGCGAGCGCCTCGGCGAGCACGCGGGCCACCTCGTCGGCCGCGAGCGAGGCCGCTGGCTTCGGGTCGTAGTTCTTATTCGGTGCGGACATGGGTCCTGCTTCCTGCGGGCCGTGCCTTTAGCTGGGGTGTGCGGGCAGATTTTCCGCCGAACGTGCGGGGGTGGCGGCGTCGGTTAACCGCGACGCGCAAGCCGGATAGCCCGAAGGGAGGTTACCGCACCGAGCGCTCACTCGTTGCCCAGAGGGTGTCGCGCTCAGGCGGCAGCCGTCCCCGCGGGCACGATAAATCGGAACTCGGCCCCGCCGCCGGGCGCGCGGTGCACGTCGATCGTGCCGCCGTGGGCCTCGACGAGCCCCTTGACGATGTACAGGCCCAGGCCGGTGCCGCCGCCGTGCCGGCTGTTACGGCCGCCGCGGGGCTTGCCCCGCCAGAACTGGCGGAACACCCGCGGAGCGACGTCCGGCGCGATCCCCTCGCCCTGATCGCGCACGGAGACGGAGACCGCTACCACGTCGTCGATGAGGGCCGGCTCGATCACGATCGTCACGATACCAGCGCCATGGCGGACGGCGTTTTCCACCAGGTTGCCGAGGATCTGGTCGATCTTGTCGGCGTCCAGCCAGGTCTCCGGCAGGCCGCCGAGCACCTCGAGCCGGAACCGGTCCTCGGCGTCGCCCGCGGCTACCCGGCCGGCGACGGCCCGCCGGGCCCGGTCGGGCAGGTCGACCAGCTGGCGGTGGACCTCCATCCGGCCGGACTCGATCCTGGACACGTCCAGCAGTTCGGTGATCAGCCTGGTCACGCGGTCGGCGTCGGCGTTAACGGTCTCGAGCATGACGCGCTTCTGGTCGTCGGTGAACCGGCCCCACTTGTTCAGCAGCGTCGCGGTGAAGCCCTTGACGCTGGTCAGCGGGGAGCGGAGCTCGTGCGCGACGGTGGAGACCAGCTCGGCCCGGCTGCGCTCGAGGCGTTCCCGCTGCTGTGCCCCGCGCAGGCTGATGACCAGCTTTTTAACGGGCCGGGCGCCGCGGCGGCCGCCCTTGGCCCGGTCTTCGCGGACGTAGCCGATGGAGACGAGGATCTCGGTGCCGTCGGACAGGAAGAGCGATCGCTCAGGGTGACGAGTGCGGGTGGGCAGACCGTGGTAGGGATCGGCGAATACCCACCAGTCGCGGCCCTCGGCGTCGCGGAGCGGGAGCACGTCGAATACGAACTTGCCGGTGACCTCGGCCGGGTCGAGCCCGGTCAGGCGGGCAGCTACCCGGTTGAAGACGACGATCCGGCCAACCTCGTCGGCGACCACCACTCCGTCGGGCAGTTCGTCGGCGAGAACCAGTTGCGGGGCCGATGGCGCCCGGCTCGGTTTGAACTCGTCCACTGCAGCGAAGCCTCCGTCCGGCGAGGCCGCACTGCGATCGTCCGGCGGCCGGAGTGTCACGGTTCGGGTGACGGATTGTGATCAGACTCTAGCGCGTATACCGTCTTTGGGACAGTCCTGGGGCGCGAATTCTCTATGTTGTAGTCCGGACACTCTGGGCCATCAGTCGTTACTTTCGTCCCATCGTGTCCCGGCGGCTACACGCTTATCCCTTGTCAGCCGGGACTCGCTGCGCACGCGCGGATGCGTAAAGACACACCGCCGCGGCGGCGGCCAGGTTAAGGCTCTCGGCCCGGCCGTAGATGGGGACGGCGACGGGTTCGTCGGCCAGCGCGACGAGCTCGGGCGGCAGCCCCCAGGCCTCGTTGCCGAACATCCAGGCGGTCGGCCCGGCCAGCCGGGCCTGCACCCCGGGGTCGTCCAGGGGGCGTCCGGCCCGGCCGTCCGCCGCCACGATCCGCAGGCCGGCCTGGCGCAGCGCGCTGGTGGCTTCCTCGAGGCGGGCGGCGGCCACCACGGGCAGGTGGAACAGGCTGCCGGCCGACGCGCGCACGCACTTGCCGTTGTAGGGATCCACGGAGGCGTCGGCGAAGACGACGGCGTGCGCGCCCGCCGCGTCGGCGGTCCGCAGCACGGTGCCGGCGTTGCCCGGGTCGCGCACGTTGGCCAGCAGCACGACGAGCCCCGGCTGCGCCCGGCCGGTTCCGGAGAGCCCGGCGGTGACCTCGGACAGCGGGACGTCGACGAAGTCGCAGACTGCCAGCAGGCCCTGCGGGGTGACCGTCTGGGCCAGCTCCTCCATGATCTCGCCGTTGACGACGTGGACCGGGATGCCGCCAGCGGCGATCTCGGCGACCAGGTCGTGATGCCTGCTCCGGGCGGGCGCGGTCACGAACAGGTCGGTGATGCGGGCACCGCAATGAAAAGCTTCCGCCACCGCTTGCGGGCCTTCGGCGAGGAAGGCCCGCTCACGCTGGCGGAAGGCTCGTTTGGTCAGGCGCCGCGCGGCCTTGAGCCGCGGCGAGTGCGCGCCTAGATAACCACCGGTGTCATGCGTAGCGGTGGACCCGGCGGCCCGCACCTACGCGGCCGCGGACCCGGCTGCGTCGGGAAGGGCCTTCTTGGCCACCTCGACCAGCGCCGAGAACGCCGTCTCGTCCGCCACGGCGAGCTCGGCCAGCATCCGCCGGTCGACCTCGACGCCCGCGATCCGCAGGCCCTGGACGAACCGGTTGTAGGTCATGCCGTTGGCGCGGGCGGCCGCGTTGATCCGCTGGATCCACAGCCGCCGGAAGTTGCCCTTGCGATCCTTGCGGTCGCGGTAGGCGTAGGTCATCGAGTGGAGCATCTGCTCCTTGGCCTTGCGGTACAGCCGGGACCGCTGGCCCCGGTAGCCGCTGGCCCGCTCGAGGACAACCTTGCGCTTCTTGTGGGCGTTAGTCGCCCGCTTGACGCGTGCCATTGTGTTCCGTCTCCCTCAACGCGGGCCGGGCTACTTGCCCAGCAGCTTCTTGATGTGCTTGACGTCGCTCGGCGCGAGCGTCACTTCGCCGTAGAGCCGCCGCGTCAGGCGGGACGACTTCTTCTCGAACAGATGGCCACGGTTGGCGCGGCGGCGCATGACCTTGCCGGTTCCGGTCAGCCGGAACCGCTTCGCGGTACCGCTGTGAGTCTTCATCTTCGGCATGGTCGCCGTCGTCTCCATTTCCTGTAGCTGCCGCCTCTAGGCGCGCAGCAGTCATTGACCCCGGCGCTTGCGCCGGGGTTATAGCCGCCCGGTGATGCTACCGGCTAGGCCGGACCCGGTACCGCGGCGCCGTCGTCGGCGGGCTCATTCGCCGCCGGTTCCGGAGCCGCCGCTGCGGCGGCGCGCGGGCTGGGCACAGGCCGGCTCGGGGCCTGGCTCGCCGTATGCGCCTTTGTTTCGCTCTTCTTGCGGTGCGGGCCGATCACCATGATCATGTTCCGGCCGTCCTGCTTGGGTGCTGACTCCACGAAGCCGAGCTCTTCAACGTCGCCCGCCAGACGCTGCAGCAGGCGGAAGCCCAGCTCGGGCCGGGACTGCTCGCGCCCCCGGAACATGATCGTCACCTTGACCTTGTCGCCCGCCTTGAGGAACCGCTCGACGTGGCCCTTCTTGGTGCCGTAGTCGTGCGGGTCGATCTTCGGGCGGAGCTTGATCTCCTTGACGATCGTCTGCGTCTGATTCTTGCGGGACTCCCGGGCCTTGACCGCGGACTCGTACTTGAACTTGCCGTAGTCCATGAGCTTGCAGACCGGTGGCCGCGCGGTGGGCGCGACCTCGACCAAGTCGAGATCGGCCTCCTGAGCCAGCTTGAGTGCGTCGTTGACCGAGACGATCCCGATCTGCTCTCCCTTGGGTCCGACTAGCCGGACTTCGGGAGAACGGATGCGCTCGTTGATGCGTGCTTCGGTGCTGATGTGACCTCCTGAGCCTCATCGCCGCCACCGGAGCGTCCGGCCGCGGCATCTGCCGACCAGGCCCGGGAATCCTCTAGGCGATGCCGGGAGACGTAAGCCCCGACACGAGAAAACCCCGCGAGCAGTGCGCTCAGCGGGGTAACCACAATAACGGCGCTAGCCTCATATTTCCCATGAGGAGCGCCGCGCCAGCGTGACCCGGCTATTGCCCGTGCTCTCGCACGTGCCGACCGCCGGTCCTTCTGGCCAGACCCGCCTGCCCGTGAGGGCTGACTGGGTGGGAGGTGGTCCTCCGCTTTGCGCGTCCGGTACCTGAGGTTCCGGACTGGTCAGCAACCAACACTAACAGCACTGGGCAGTAGATCGGTATTCCCGCGCGGATAAACCTGGCTTCCTTTGCTTCCCTGGCTCCTGCCTCCCCTGGCTTCCCTTGATGCGATCGCGGGCCGAACGTGCCCCCGTGGCGTCGTTCGGCCCGCGATCTTCGAAAGTCAGCCGGCTAGTTCAGGACCCGCTTGGTGAAGGTGCGGGTGCCCAGGTAGCCGACGGCCACGGTGCCGCCGATGAGCGCGGCCAGCACGGCCCACAGCGGCATGTGCCCGAGCACCGGGGTGAGCACGGCCCGCAGCCCCTCGGACATGTAGACCATCGGGTTGATCAGCACCAGGATCTGGAGCCACTCGATGTGGTGCAGCGCCGACCACGGGTAGTAGACGCAGCCGAGCATGGTGGCGGGCAGCAGGATCACCGCGAACAGCATCTGCATCTTGCGCGGGTCCATGACCGTGCCGAGCAGCAGCCCGAGCGAGGAGGTGAAGAGCGACGCGAAGACCAGGATGAGGGCGAACAGCGCCCAGTTGGTCACGTGCACGTGCGGGGCCTGGCCCGACGCGTGCACCAGCAGCACGATCGGGAACACGATGACCGCGCCGATGAACGACTGGACTGCGCCCGCCACGATCTTCTGGATGGCGAGCACCCGGATCGGCACCGGGGCCAGCGCCCGGTCCTCGATCGTGCGCTGCCAGGAGAACTCCATCACCAGCGGGAACGTGACGGCCATGATCCCCTGCATGAGCAGCATGGAGGCCATCAGGCCGGGCACCAAGATGGTGGCGAAGTTGATGCTGCCCGCGGCCCCCGCGGCGGCGGCCGCGCCCGCCCCCGCTCCGCCGCCGAGGTTGAAGCCGCCGCCGATCTTCGGGAACACGTAGGCGAACACGAAGACGAACAGCAGCGGCTGCATGACCGCCCGGGTGAAGGTGGCGACGGCGTTGCGCCGCAGGACCCGGAACTCCCGCGCCATCATGGCGTTGAACGTCCTGATCAGGGTGGGCCGCGGCTCGGGGGCCTCGGCGATCAGGGCGGCGATCTGAGCCGCCGAGGGGGCGCCGCCCTGCTCCGCCTGCGTCGCCTGGGCCGGGGCCTCTCTGATGGTGGTCACTCGCGGTACTCCCGTCCGGTCAGGGTGAGGAACACGGTCTCCAGGCTCGGCTTGAGCTGCGTCGCGTCGAGCACGCTCAGCCCGGCGGCCGAGCCGGCCGTCACCAGTTCGCCGAGCACGCCGTCGGGCTCGCGGGTGAAGACCCGGACCTGGTCGCCGTCGGTCTCCACCTTGCTGACGCCGGCCCGGCGGCCCAGGCCGCCCTGCTCGGCCATGCCGTCAGGAACCGGCTCGTCGTAGCGGACGGTGATGACCGTCTCGGCGCCCGTGCTGGCCTTGAGCTCGTTCACGGTGCCCGAGGCGAGGACCTCGCCGTGGTCCACGACCGAGATCTGCTCGCACAGCGCCTCGGCCTCCTCCATGTAGTGCGTGGTCAGCAAGATGGTCTGCCCCTCCGCGTGCAGCACCCGCAGGATGTCCCACAGGTTGGCCCGGGTCTGCGGGTCGAGGCCGGCGGTCGGCTCGTCCAGGAACAGCACGTCCGGGCGGTGCACCAGGGCCCGCGCGACGAGCAGCCGCTTGGCCTGGCCGCCGGACAGGTCGGTGGACATCGCCTTGCGCCGGTCCGCCAGCCCGAACACCTCGAGCAGCTGGTCCGCGCGGCGCGATGCCTCGCGCAGGCTCAGGCCGAAGAACCGGCTGCGGAATTCCAGGTTCTCCGCCACGGTCAGCTGCATGTCGAGGGTGTTGTTCTGGGTCACCACGCCGATCCGGCGCTTGACCCCGACCGGGTCGGCCACCACGTCCATCCCGGCCACCCAGGCCTGGCCGCCGGTGGGCAGCACCAGGGTGGTGAGCATGCCGATAGTGGTGGACTTGCCAGCGCCGTTCGGCCCGAGCAGCCCGAAGAACTGGCCGGAGGTCACGGACAGGTCCAGGCCGCGGACCGCGGGAACATCGCCGCGCGAGGATTTATAGGTCTTGCGCAGATCCTGGGTGCGGATCGCGAGCGCGGATGCGCCGTTGACCGGGCTGGCGGTCAGGGTCACTGGATTCGCCGTCATGACGTCAACCTACGTTGACATCTGATTGGTGTCAACTTGGGTTGACATTTTGCCTTTCCGCGCCGCTGGTGCCCGACGTCCGCCGTCATTTGCCGCGATCCTTTCCTATCAGTTCGCTGAAGTGCTCGATCAGGTCCATGAAGAACTTGCGGATGACCGGCTCGTCGGCCGGGTCCACGAAGCCGAAGGCTTCCCGCCAGCGCGGCCCGGCGAAGGCGAAGTAGTCCTCGCAGACCTGGCGGCCCGCGTCGGTCACGAACAGCCGGACCACCCGCCGGTCCCCGGCGTCACTGCGCCGCTCGACGTACCCCTCGCGGACGAGCGTGTTCACCACCGAGGTCAGCGTCCCGGGCGACGACCAGCCGCGGCTGGCGACGTCGCTGGACTTGAGGCCGTCCCCGGCCAGCAGCACTCGTAGTACGCCGAGGCCGGCCGGGCTGATCCGCAGCCCCGCTTGCGCCAGCGTCCCGGCGTAGAACGTGCCCATCATCCTCGACGCGGCCAGCAGCAGGGCGTTCAGCGGCGCGTCGGCGGGCGGCCCGTCCGAGGGCTCCCCCCAGAACCAGCCCGCGCGCCCGCTGATTTCCGGTCCGCACTCCGGCTTGTCCATCTGGGCCTTCTCGGCCCGGGCCGTGTCAGCCGGGGCCTTGCCGGGCCCGGGGCCGTGTCAGCGGGCGCCTTGTCAGCCGGGGCCGACGCGGGCTCCCGTGTCCCGGCGCCCTCTCCTTTACTCACGCGGCCAAGTCTTACCCGCAAGTATTTCTATGTCAAATCATTTGACCTCAAAGTACTTACGCTCGGGGTGAACGGCGGGACGTGGGGTGAACGGCGGGACGTGGGGTGAACGGCGGACTGGGTGAACGGCGGGACTGGGTGAACGGCGGGACCTAGGGTGAACGGCGGGACCTGGCGCAGTCCTTCCGGTCAGGCTTCGGGCGGGTGCGGTATCTCGGGTCCGGCTGGCCTCACGTGCCTCGGATGCCCCGTGGCAGGCGTGGCCCCGAGCCGGATAGATGCTTCACCGGCGGGAGGCGGATGAATGTTCCATCGATCCGGTTCTGACGCTATGAGTCGATGGCACTTAGGGCGTCATAGAGACTGCCCAATGGCACTTCGATTCCGGACGGGCTGGTACGTGGGAGGTGGCGGCGGCTGACGGGGCCAGTGGGGCTGTCGAGGCGAACCCGGGGCCGCAGGCGGGAGCGGCTGCAGGCTGGGCGACTGCAGGCTGGGACGGCTGCGGCTGGGCGGCGGCAGGATGGCGGCGGCTAGCTGCGGTCGGTGGCACACAGGGTACGGAAGAAGGTACTCGGGGGCACACAGAGTCCACTTGGGGTAGCCGCGAGGCGGGGCGGCTCTCGCGGTGAGTACAGCTACTGGGGGTGAATGCCGCTACCGGGGCGAATGCGGCTGCTGTGAGGCGTGCCGCTGGGAGGGTGCGCTGGGGTGGCCGGTCGGGGGGCTGGGGTGGCCGGTCGGGGGGCTGGGGTGGCCGGTCGGGGTGTGAGGGTGGTTTGGGGGTGGGGGGTTGGGAGGGTTGGGGGGAGGGCGAAGAGTGGGAAGAGGGTGGGGTCTAGGAAGGCGGTTACGCGGGTGATGCGGGTGGTGCTGGTGGTCAGGATCTCGATGCCGTTGGCGTGGTAGGTGCCGTCGGGGGTGCGGCGGTAGGCGGCCAGGGCCAGCTGGCCGTTGGCGGCGATGGGGATCATCCGGAAGTCGCCGGGCTGGCGCAGGACGTGGGATCGCAGGAACAGGCCGATGTTCTCCCGGCCGGTGAACCAGGCCGGGAGCGGCGGCATCTCGAAGATGACGTCGTCGCGGAGGAGCCCGGTGAGGGTGGCCATGTCGGCGTTCTCGAACGCGGTCGCGTAGCGGTCGAGCAGGGCGAGGTCGCCGGGGTCGGCGGGCTCGCGGAGCTCGTCCTCGCGGGGAGCGGCCTGCTCGAGCTGGGCCCGGGCGCGCTGCAGGGCGCTGTTGGTGGCGGTGGCGGTGGTGCCCAGCAGCTCGGCGACCTCCGAGGCGCGCCAGCCCAGCACGTCGCGCAGGATCAGGACCGCGCGCTGCCGGGCGGGCAGGTACTGCAGGGCGGCGATGAAGGCCAGCCGGATGCCAGCCCGCGAGGCGGCGATCGACGCCGGATCGGAAGGATCGGCGGGCAGCAGCGCGTCGGGGAAGGGTTCGAGCCACGGGACCTCGGGCCTGGCGGCCGGCAGCGGGCCGACCGGGTTGTCACCGGGCTGGCCGAGCCCGGAGGGCAGCGGCCTGCGGCGGCGGGTCTCGATGGCCCGCAGGCACGTGTTGGTCGCGATCCGGTACAGCCAGGTCCGCAGCGACGCGCGGCCCTCGAACTGGTCGAAGGACCGCCACGCCCGGAGCAGGGTCTCCTGAACCTGATCCTCGGCGTCGTGGACCGAGCCGAGCATGCGGTAGCAGTGCGCCAGCAGCTCGGACCGGAACGGGTCGGTCAGGCGCGCGAACTCCGCCTGGTCCGGTGCTGGTGGCATCGCCGCTCCCGTCGGTTCTCCCGTGCGCGCTTCCCGTGCGCGCCACTTCTACAGATCCGGCCGGGAGGCGGAAGTCACCGGTCCCGGCGGCGGTGAATTCCGGTGATGGCCCGGATCGGTACAGGCGAACGGGCTAGCCGCAGCAGCGGGATCGGGCCCGTCCGTCACCGCCGAGGTAAAGGAGATCGTCATCATGACGAGCATCGCAGACAGCGCGGTCCTGGTCACCGGGGCCAATCGCGGCATCGGGTCCGCACTGGTGGAAGAGGCCCTGGCGCGGGGCGCGCAGCGCGTGTACGCCGGGACCCGCCAGCCCTGGCAGCACCCGGACGAGCGGGTATCGCCGCTGATCATGGACGTGACCAGCGCGGCGCAGGTGCGCGCGGCGGCCAGTGCGATCGGCACGCTCGACGTGCTCATCAACAACGCCGGCATCGCGCTCTACGACGACCTGACCGACCGCTCGGTGCTCGAGCGGCAGCTCGGCGTCAACTTGTTCGGCCCGTTTGAGGTGATCCAGGCGTTCCTGCCGCAGCTCACCCGGTCCCGGGGGGCCATCGTCAACAACCTGTCGATCAACGCGTTCGCCCCGCTGCCGCTCATCCCGGCCTACTCGGTCTCCAAGGCGGCCGCGTTCAACCTGACCCAGGGGCTGCGCGCCCTGCTGGCCGGGCGGGGCGTGCGGGTTCACGCCGTCTTGACCGGACCGACCGACACCGACATGAACCGGGGACTCGACATACCGAAGGCGTCCACGGAGTCCGTCGCGCGGGCCATCTTCGACGGGGTCGAACGGGATGAGGAGGACATCTTCCCCGATCCCATGTCGCAGTCCCTGGCCGAAAGCTGGCGTGGCGGCGCGGCGAAGGCCCTGGAGCGCCAGTTCGCGGCGGTCGCGGAAACCGTGGCCGTCCCGAGCCCGTGAAGCCGGGTGCGAGGAAGCCAGGGAGAACGGAAGCGAGGGAGGAACTGCCGTGCATGACCTGACGGGCAAGACCGCGGTCGTCGTCGGCGCCAGCCGGGGCCTGGGACGCGGGATCGCCCGCGCCTTCGCCGGGGCGGGCGCCCAGGTGGTCGCGGTGGCGCGGGATGGCCAGGCGCTGGCTGAGCTGGCGGCGGCCAGCGCGAATATCAGGACCGAGGTCGCGGACGCGGCCGAGGAGGCGGTGGCGTGGAGCGTGCTCGATCAGTACGCGCCGGAGGTTCTCATCGTGGTGGCCGGGGCCAGCCCGGTGATGCGCTCCCTTCAGTACCAGACGTGGGAGACGTTCTCCGTCAACTGGCACGCCGACGTCAAGATCGCGTTCGGCTGGCTGCGCGAGGCGCTGCTGCAGCCGCTGCGACCCGGCAGCACGGTCATCGTGGTGAGCAGCGGGGCGGCCGTCAACGGCTCGCCCGCGAGCGGAGGCTACGCCGGGGCCAAAGCCACCCAGCGGTTCATCGCGGAGTACGCCCGGGACGAGTCGCGCCGCGCCGGGCTGGGGATCACGGTCACGGCGGTGCTGCCCCGGATGACCCCGGCCGGGGCCGTCGGCCGGCGCGGGATCCGGGCGTACGCGGCGCGCGGCGGCCAGACCGAGGAGGAATACCTGGCGCAGCAGGGAGATCCGCTGACCGCCGAGACAGCCGGGTCCGCACTGGTGGACCTGGCCCGGGCCGACCCGTACCAGGTGGCTCCCGGTTACCTGCTCACCGCGGCCGGGCTGCGGAAACTGCCGGGATGGGGTGAATGACGGGGATGGATGAGTAACGAGGGACCGGGCTCCGGGAACTGACGCCGGGGCCCGGCGAGTGACGGGCTAGGCCAGCCCGGGACGCGACGGGAATCACAGCTGGCGAGGGGGGTCTTGACGTGCGGGGCGGGGTGCCGGCTGGGCCATCGCGGGGCGTCGTCAGCCTGGACGGCGCCGGGCTCGCGGCACGGAGCATGCTCGGGACGGTGACCGGGCTGCGGCGTTATCCGGTCAGTCGATGCTGGCTCGGCCTGGCCGCCTAGTGGCGAGTCAAATAAAGGCGTGACGGAAATCACGTATCGGCGTTCACCGAGGTGACGGCCATGGGAAAATTCCTTCACATATTAGGGCACAGTGGTTTACTCTGTGCTAGTGAGTCAGTACTGGGGGTGAGGTCCAACCCCAGTACCTGCGGCGGTGGTCAACTCACGCGGGAGTCGTTGTACCCAGCTCGTGGAGAAAGGCGGACCGGGCACGGGCGGGTCCTGCGTGGGCAGTTAGGAGTCTCAGGCATGTTCGCTGTACTTATCATTGCCATAATTGCCGTCGGGTACATCGTCTCGACGCGCATCCATCCCCTCAGAGGGTGTCCAGCCTGCAGTAGTTCAGGCCGGCACTTCGGCGGCGTCTACAAGAACGCGCACCGGCGGTGCCGCCGTTGCGCGGGCAGCGGGCGGCAGGACCGGGTCGGCACCAAGGTCTTCTGGGGCGGAACCAACAACACGGGGACCTTCCCGAAGAAATAGCCTGCCCGGGGATGCCCCCGGCGCGCGACCCCGCCCGCGCAGCCGGCCAGGCACCGCACCTCCCCCGGATACCGCTGTCAGCCCGGCGCTGCCGTCGGCGCCGCACTCCGTAGAGGCCGCACCTGTACCCGCCACACCCTCGATGCTGGCGTGCCCGGCCGCCACCGGCCCCCGGCGTTCCCGCGGTCAGGGCGTGACGATGACCTTGCCGACGGCGCCGCTCTCGGCCGCCTCGTGCGCCGCCGCGATCTCGTCCAGGCCGAAGGTGTGCACCGGCAGCTCGGTGAGCTCACCGGCGGTCAGGGCGGCGGTGATGTCGGCGGCCGCCTGGTCCAGGGCCGTCATCGGCACGCCGTAGAGCAGGACGAACTTCAGGGTGAGGTTCGCCGTCATGCAGGCGCGCACCGGCAGCTCCGGATCGACCGGCTCGGCCGCGTAGGTCACGATCGTGCCGTGCGGCCTGGTCACGGCCAGATCGAGCTCGAGGTTGGCGCCGAGCGCCACCTCCACTACCCGGTCGACCGGGCCGAGGGTGCGGATCTGGTCGGCCGCGTCCGCTGAGCGGTAATTCACCACCAGGTCCGCGCCGGCCTGCTCGGCCAGGGCCGCCTTGGCGGGGTTGCTCACGGTGGCGATGACACGCGCGCCGGCCCGTTTGGCCAGTTCGATCGTGTAGTGACCGACCGCCCCGGCACCGCCGGCGACCAGCACGGTCTGCCCGTTCACGGGGCCGTCGGAGAACAGGCAGGTGTGCGCGGTCATGGCCGGCACGCCCAGCGAGGCGCCGAGCTCGAACGAGGCGCCGTCGGGCAGCGGCACCGCCTGCCGCGCGGGCAGCACGGTCCACTCGGCGGCGGTCCCCCAGCGGCGGCCGGCCGCGGCCAGCCACAGCCAGACCCGCTCGCCGACCCGGCCGGCGTCGACCCCGGTCCCGACCGCCTCGATCACCCCGGCCCCGTCCTGGTGCGGGACCTGGAAGTCGTCGATGGGCCGCGGGACCACACCGGCTCTGGCCTTGTAGTCGGTGGGGTTGACGCCGGAGGCGTGCACCCGGACCAGGACCTCACCCGGTCCCGGCTCGGGCCGGTCCACTTCCTCGACCGTGAACACGTCGGCTGCCTGACCCATGTCCCGGTACAGAGCTGCTCTCATGGGTGCAGCGTAGCGCCCTTGAAAATCTTGTCGACGGCGTTACGCGGCCCGTGCACCGCGAGGCCGGCGAAGCTCAGCGCGCCGGCCGGGACCACGCGGACCACGGCCCGGTTGTCGTCGTCGTTCCCCGTGGTGAACATGTCCATGGTGTAGATCGCCATCGGCAGCTGCCGGGTCAGCGCCCGCTGATGCGCCTGGCTCAGGGTCGGCGCCGTGGCCGCGTACACCACCACGGGCTGCCGGAACAGCTCCAGGTAGGTGTTCCCCGAGCCGTCCTCGTACGGCTTGCCGATGATCTCCCCGGTGCTGGCGGCGATGCCGCTGGCCAGGAACGCGGTGACGTTCAGTTTCTGCCACAGCAGCAGGTCATCCCGCACCGCGATGGCGATCTTGGTATCGAAACGCACGGTCGAAGTAGTCATGCTGCCTCAGTCTGGCGTGGCCGCGGCGGGGCGTCTTGAACGCTGGAGCGGGATAATCGGGATATGGCCGGTGACTGGGCCCGGTACTGGCGCGCGGGCAGCGTGCCGGTCGAGGCGATGCACGCGCATTTCAGCGCGCACGTGTACCACCGGCACAGCCACGAGAGCTATTCGTTCGGCGTGACCGAGACCGGCGCGCAGGCCTTCACCTGCCGTCACGGGCGCCACGTGAGCGGCCGCGGCATGGTGATGGCCTTCAACCCCGACGACCCGCACGACGGGCACGCGGCGGACGGGGGCGGCTTCACCTACCGGATGGTGCACATCTGGCCGGAGTTGCTCGCGTCGCTGACCGGGACCCCGCTGCCGTTGTTCCGGTCACCGCTTATCGAGGATCCGGCGGTGGCCGCGGCGGTCCGGCGGCTGCACCTGGTGCTCACCGGGACGGACCACGAAACCAGCGAGCTCGAGCGGTACGAGCGGCTCACCGGGACGGCCCGGCTGCTGGCCAGGCACGCCTCCGGGCGCGAGCCCGCCCGTGGCAGGACCGACCGGGGCGGGGCCGATCGCGGCGGGACGGATCTCCGGGTAGCCGTGCGGGTGCGCGAGCTTATCCGGGCCAGCGTGGGAGAAGTGAGCACGGGAGATCCGGGCCCGGGCGGCCCGATGACGGGGGAACTGAGCGCGGGGGATCTGACCGCGGACGACCTGGCGGCGGCGGCCGGGTGCAGCCGGTACGCGGCCTACCGGGCCTTTACCCAGGCCTACGGGCTCGCCCCGAGTGACTACCAGCGCCAGCTCAGGGTGCAGGCGGCCCGGCGGCTGCTCGGCGCGGGCGTCGCGCCCGCCCGGGCCGCGACCGAGGCCGGCTTCGCCGACCAGGCGCACCTCACGCGCTGGTTCCGGCGGTATTACGGGGTCACGCCGGGGGCCTACCGGGCGGCGGCCGGGGCGCCGGGCCCCCAGTAAGGCACGGGGCCGTGAGTAAGGCACGGGGCCCTGAGTAAGATCGCCAACCATGGAACAGCGGGTTCTCGGCCGGACGGGACGGCCGGTTTCTGTCGTCGGACTCGGCACCTGGCAGCTCGGCGCGGACTGGGGAAACGTGTCCGAGGACGACGCGATGAAGGTGCTGCGGGCGGCGGTGGAATCCGGGGTCACCTTCTTCGACACGGCCGACGTCTACGGCGACGGGCGCAGCGAGCGTGTCATCGGGCGCTTCGCCGCCAGCAACGCCGGGCAGGGCGTGCTGATCGCGACCAAGATGGGGCGCCGGGTCGAGCAGAAAGCAGAGCATTACACGCTGGAGAACTTCCGGGCCTGGACGGACCGGTCCCGGGTTAACCTGGGCGTCGACCGGCTCGACCTGGTCCAGCTGCACTGCCCGCCGACCGCGGTGTTCGCCTCGGATGCCGTCTTCGACGGGCTGGACACGCTGGTGGCGGAGGAGCGGATCGCGGCCTACGGGGTGAGCGTGGAGACCTGCGATCAGGCGCTGACCGCGATCGCGCGGCCGGGCGTGGCCAGCGTGCAGATCATCATGAACGCGTTCCGGCGCAAGCCCCTCGACCAGGTGCTCCCGGCGGCGGCCGCCGCGGGCGTCGGCATCATCGTCCGGGTGCCGCTCGCGTCCGGGCTGCTCTCCGGCCGGTACACCCGCCAGACCACGTTCGCCGCCGACGACCACCGCAGCTACAACGCCCACGGTGAGGCGTTCGATGTCGGGGAGACGTTCTCCGGCGTCGGCCTGGAGGCCGGCGTCGACGCCGCGGCCGAGTTCGCGGAGATCACCAGCAACCTGCCGGGCGGTACCACCGCCCAGTGGGCCCTGCGCTGGGTGATCCAGCAGCCCGGGGTGACGACCGTGATCCCGGGTGCGCGCAGCACCAGCCAGGCCGAGCAGAACGCGGAAGCCGCGAGCCTGCCGCCGCTCCCCCCGGCCAGCCTGGACGCGATCGAGGGACTGTACGACACCTACTTCCGTGCCACGGTGCACGACCGCTGGTAAACACCGCCGGTAACGGGGGCCAGCCCGGGACAAAGGTACCGGCGCAGGTCGTCGCTCACAGGAAATCCCCAGCTCACGGTCGTGACTTCTGATCAACTTGGGAGCCTTTACCTCTGGTACAGTCGCGCCTTGTCCATCACAATTGAGTATCGATGCCGTGTCCAAAACGGCACGAAATTGTCAATTCCGGACAGGGTAAGGCAGGTGATCTGGACAGGTGCGGGCGTGGCGTATCTTCCGTTCGCCCTCGCGGGCGGCGCTGATCACAGCGGCCACCGTGGGGGCCGTCGTCACCTTGACTCCGGCTACCGGCGCCGCGAGCGGCATCGCCACCGGCTTCGCCCGGGCCGTCCGGCACCTGTCGGCGCCGACGCGCAACGGTCAGCCGTTCCCGGGCGAGCCGGCCGTGGGGGCCCTGTTCACCACGTCCGCGGGTCAGCTGGGCAAGCATTTCTGCACGGCCACCGTGGTCGACAGCCCGGCCGGCGACCTGGTGCTGACCGCCGCGCACTGCGTGACCGGCACCTCGGGCACCATCGGCTTCGTGCCCGGCTACGACAACGGCTCGGCGCCGTACGGGGTGTGGACGGTCGCCAAGGTCTACGTCGACCGGGCCTGGAGCACGTCCGCCAGCCAGGACGACGATTTCGCCTTCCTGCGCGTCAGCGACTCGAGCTCCAGTATCCCGGTCGAGGACGAGACCGGGGCGGAGAAACTCGTCACCGGCACCC
Source organism: uncultured Actinomycetota bacterium (assembly GCA_963839095.1). Lineage (GTDB taxonomy): Bacteria > Actinomycetota > Actinomycetes > Streptosporangiales > Streptosporangiaceae > Palsa-504. The sequence goes on from CAWIUF010000001.1 coordinate 238,963, forward strand.
CGGCCGCCCGCCAGCTGGTCCAGGTGGTCGGCTATCCGAACACCGCGAACCAGCCCATCAGCTGCCAGAGCTCGTTGCGTGAGCCGATGGATGACCAGCTCGAGTTTGACTGCGGCGCGTACACCGACGGGACCAGCGGCGGGCCGTTCCTCACCCAGGTCGACGCCTCGACCGGGCAGGGCCAGGTGATCGGCGTCATCGGCGGGTACGAGCAGGGCGGGAACACGCCCCAGGTCTCGTACTCGGCCGTGCTCGGCGCCAACGCCGCCGCCTTGTACAAGACGGCGGTTGCGGGCGGCTAGGCCGGTGCTGGTTAAGAGAGCGCGAGCGTAAAGGAAGCGGCGCGCGGCGGAACCAGGACGGTAGCCGGGGTGGCGGACTCGCGGACCAGCGTGGTGAAATGGCCCGGGTCGCCGGTGTTGCCGGCGATGGCGTCGTAGTGCATGGGGATGACGTAGGCGGGATTGACCTCGGCGCAGAGCCAGGCGGCCTCGGTCTCGTTCATGTTGCCGACGATGCCACGGGCCTCGCGCATGTGGTCGCGGCCGTTGATGGGGATCATCAGCACGTCGGGGGCGAGCGCGGCGAGGGTGGCGGGCAGCTCGGGATAGATCACGCAGTCACCGCAGTGGTAGAAGCGGACGCCGCCGATCTCGAGCAGGTAGCCGAGGAACCTGACCGGGCCGCCACCGGAGGAGAACTCGTACACCACGGGCTCGTCGCCGCCGATCCCGTGCCTGGCCGGCACCGGGTGCACGGTCACGTCCCGGTCGTGCAGCTCCTCCCCCGGCACCGCGCCGGTCAGCCGGGCCCGGTCGATCCCGCCGGCGACGGCGAGCTCGATCACCGGCAGGGGCACGATGATCCGGGCGCCCGGGTTGACCGCGCCGAACTCGCGCAGGAACGGCAGGTCCAGGTGGTCCACGTGCTCGTGGGTACAGAGCACCAGCGTGACGTCGGCGAAGTCAGCGGCCGTGGCCGCGGGCCGGTAGCGGCGGTCGGGCCGGTCGGTCAGGAACGGGTCGATCAGGACCCGGCTGTCCCCCGCGGCCAGGCGGAACCCCGCCTGGCCGTACCAGGTGACCGAGACGGGATGGCTGCCCCGTTCGGTAGAAAGGTTTTTCATCGGTCGTCACTGAGGACGACCGGGTCGGGCAGGGTGCCGGCGTTGTGCTCGAGCAGCCGCCAGCGGCCGCGCCGCTGGCCGAGGACTGACCACGAGCAGTTGTCCAGCGGGCCGAGCACGTTGAACAGTTCCTCGGGCAGGCCGAGGAACCGGGACATGCCCAGCCGCAGCGCGGCGCCGTGGCTGGCCACGACGGCGAGCCTGCCGGCCTGGCCGGGTCCGTCCTCGGTGAGCCGGTCGGCGATGCGCTGCAGCGCGGCCCCCACCCGCTCGGCGACGACCGCGGACGGCTCGCCGTCCGGCGGGCTCCAGGTCGCGTGCTCGGCCGGGTAGCGGGCCCGGATCTCGGCGTCGTTCAGCCCTTCCCAGCCGCCGCCGTGCCGCTCGCGCAGGTCCTTGTCGAGCGTCACCTCGAGCCCGGTCAGCTGGGCCAGCGCGGCCGCGGTGCTGGCCGCGCGGGTCAGGTCGGAGGAGACGATCAGGTCTGGCCCTAGCGCGGCCAGCAGCCGGGCGGCCCGCTCGGCCTGCGCCTGGCCCGTCTTGTTGAGCGGGATGTCACTTTGCCCCTGAAAGCGGCGCTCGGCGTTCCAGACTGTCTGGCCGTGCCGCCACAGCACCAGCCGTACCGGGTCGCTCAGGGGGTCCTCCCGGGATTCACTGATAGTTCGGGAAGCTGGATCTGCGGGCAGTCCTTCCAGATCCGCTCAAGCGCGTAGTACGTGCGCTCCTCGGAGCCCTGGACGTGAATCACCACGTCGAGATAGTCGAGGAGGACCCAGCGGCCCTCCCGCTCGCCCTCACGGCGCACCAGGCTCGCGCCCGCCTGGCGCATCCGCAGCTCGACCTCGTCCACGATCGACCTGACCTGGCGGTCGTTCGACGCCGAGCAGAGCACGAACGCATCGGTGATGGCGAGCTGGTCGCTCACGTCATAGGCGATAATGCCGTCAGCCAGCTTGTCCGCCGCGGCCAGCGCCGCGGTCTCGACGAGCTCGACGGCCCTGGGTGTGGCAGTCACGAGTGCTTGCCGGCCTCCTCGGTAGGCGTCGTTCTTCTTACTACCCTCTCATGCGGGGGTGTCATTCACTTTTCCGGCGCGATGGCCAGCACCCCCTACGACCTCGTATCGTACCGGCGTTTATAACGTCTCAGCGGTGCGTCGCTGGTGTTAACATTCGAGATATGACTTCAGTGCCAGATCGCGCGCGAGTCCGGCTCACCGGCATCTCGTCCCGCGCATACGAGCATCCCGCCGACCGCTCCGCGCTTGTGGCGCTGCGCAAGCTCACGGGGTTCGACACGCTCTTGCGGAAGCTGTTCGGCCTGTTCAACGAGCGGGCTTTCCGGCTGACGTACCTCGCGAGCGCCGTTCGCGTCTCCGAGCGGCAGTTCCCGCACATCCACGAAATGGTCAGGGACGGGGCTTACATCCTGGACCTGCCCGAGGTGCCCGAGTGCTACGTCTTGCAGACACCGCTGGTGAACGCGATGGCGCTGGGCCGGGACAAGCCGTTCATCGTAATCAACAGCGGCATGGTGGAACTGCTCGACCCCGAGGAGCTGCGGGCCGTGGTCGGGCACGAACTCGGCCACATCCTGTCCGGGCACGCGGTCTACCGGACCATGCTGCTGTACCTGGTGGCGCTGGCGGCGCGGATCGCCTGGATGCCGATCGGCTATATCGGTCTCAGGGCCATCATCTGGGGCCTGGAGGAGTGGTTCCGCAAGTCCGAGCTGTCCTGTGACCGCGCCGGGCTGCTGGCCGGGCAGGACATCGACGCCTCGCGCCGGGTGCTGATGAAGCTGGCCGGCGGCGCGCAGCTGTCCGAGCTGAACCCGGACGCGTTCCGCGAGCAGGCGCACGAGTACGACGCGGTGCCGGACCTGCGGGACAGCATCCTGAAGCTCCTGCAGCTGCAGGGCCAGACCCACCCGTTCGCGGTGGTCAGGTTCGCCGAACTGGACTACTGGGCGACCCACGGCGAGTACGACCGCATCATCGGCGGCGACTACCCGCGCCGGGACACCGACAGCAGCGCCTCGGTCGGCGAGGAAGTCAAGAGCGCGGCCAAGGCCTACCAGGACTCCTGGAACCGGTCCGAGGACCCGCTGATCGGGATCTTCCGCGGCGTGGCCGAGACCGGCGCCCGCGCGGCCGGCGGCCTCTTCGACCGCCTGCAGAACCGCGGCGGCGGCAACAGCGGCAACGACGACAACTAGCTAGCACAGCGCCTCAGCGGCCAGTCACCTCCGGGTGGCTGGCCGTTGGCGCGCCCGGGTTAAGTTCAAGATCACCATGTCGTCGCGGTGGACGACTTCGCGTTCGTACTCGGGGCCGAGCTTGCTGGCCAGCCAGCGGGTCGAGCGGCCCATCAGGCCGGGGATCTCGGAGGCGTCGTAGTTCACCAGGCCGCGCGCGACCACGGCGCCGTCCTCGCCGCGCAGGTCAACCGGGTCGCCCGCGTCGAAGGTTCCCTCCACGCCGGTGATGCCGGCCGGCAGCAGGCTGGCGTGCCTGCTGACCACGGCCTCGACCGCGCCGCGGTCCAGCCGCAGGCTGCCGCGGGCCACCGCGGCGTGCTTCAGCCAGAGCAGCCGGGTGGCCGCAGGCGGCCGCGGGCCGCCGCGAAGTAGGTCCCGGCCGGCTGGCCGCTCAGCGCCTCGGCGGCGCTGGCCGCGTCGGCGACCACGGTCGGGATGCCCGCGGCGGACGCGATCATCGCGGCTTCCACCTTGGTGGCCATGCCGCCGATGCCCCGCTGGCTGGCCTGGGCGCCCGGCCCGGCCTTGATGCCCCGGCCGAGCCGGATCCCGTCCAGGTCGGCGCGGTCCCGTATCTCGGTGATGCGCTGCGCCCCGCCGAGGCGCGGGTCACCGTCGTACAGGCCGTCCACGTCGGAGAGCAGGATCAGTGCCCGCGCCCGGGTGACGTGCGCGACCAGGGCGGCCAGCCGGTCGTTGTCGCCGAACCTGATCTCGTCGGTGGCCACCGTGTCGTTCTCGTTGACCACGGGCAGCACGCCCAGCTCGAGCAGCCGGTCCAGGGTGCGCTGGGCGTTGCGGTAGTGAGTGCGGCGCATCAGGTCGTCGGCCGACAGCAGGACCTGGCCGGTGCGGATGCCGTGCCGGTCGAAGGCGGCGGTGTAGCGCGCCATGAGCAGGCCCTGGCCGACGCTGGCGGCCGCCTGCTGGGTCGCCAGGTCGCTGGGGCGTTTGCTGAGTCCGAGCGGGACCAGGCCCGAGGCGATCGCGCCGGAGGAGACCAGGACGAGCTGGGTGTTCAGGGCCCGCCGGGCGGCCAGGGCGGCGGCCAGCGCGCAGATCCGGTCGTCGGCGATCTCGCCGTCCGCGGTGGTCAGCGAGGAGGAGCCGACCTTGATCACTACCCGGGTGGCCGTGGCGATGTCCGGGCGCGCAGCGCTGACGGCCCCCGTGGTCCCGGCGGTACCTGCGGTCATGGTCTACAGCCGTGGATCGGTACCGCGCGGGCCGTGCGGCAGCCGGGCGTCGTGCCGGTCCGAGCCGCCGGCCATCGACGCGGCGGGCTCCCAGTCGAACACGACCGCGTTGTCCGGCTCGCCGATCAGGACCTCGGCCCCCGCTTCGGCGCCCGCCTTGGCGAGCGCCTCCTCCACGCCCAGCCGGGCCAGCCGGTCGGCCAGGTAGCCGACGGCCTCGTCGTTGCTGAAGTCGGTCTGCTGGACCCAGCGCCGCGGCTTCTCGCCGGTGATGAGGAAGCTTTCGCCGAGCCTGACCACCTCGAAGCCCGGCTCGTCGGCGGCCTTGACGGCCACCCTGACCCGGACGCGCTCGGCGGGCTCCTCGGGCGGGCGGGCGGCACGGTCCGCGGCGACCAGCGCGGCCATGGCGAAGCCGAGCTGGCGCAGACCCTCGCCGGTGGCGGCGGAGATCTCGAAGACCTGGTAGCCGCGCTCCTCGAAGTCGGGCTTGACCAGGTCGGCCAGCTCGCGGGCGGCCGGGACGTCGATCTTGTTGAGCACGACCAGCCGCGGCCGGGTGAGCAGCTCGGCGCCGGTCGCGTCGCCGTAGCGGGCCAGTTCCTCCTCGATCACGGCCAGGTCGGAAACCGGATCGCGGCCGGGTTCCTCGGTCGCGCAGTCGAGCACGTGCACCAGGGTCGAGCAGCGCTCCACGTGCCGCAGGAAGTAATGCCCCAGGCCCCGGCCCTCGCTGGCGCCGGGGATCAGGCCCGGCACGTCGGCCACGACGAACTGGACGTCACCGGCCTCGACCACGCCCAGGTTGGGGATCAAGGTGGTGAACGGGTAGTTCGCTATCTTGGGCCGGGCCGCGGACATCGCCGAGATCAGGGAGGACTTGCCGGCGTTGGGGAAGCCGACCAGCCCGACGTCGGCCACCGTCTTGAGCTCGAGGATGAGGTCATCCTGCTGTCCGGGCTCACCCTTGAGGGCGAACCCGGGCGCCTTGCGGCGCGGACTCGCGAGGGCGGCGTTGCCGAGGCCGCCGCGGCCCCCGGCGGCCGCCACGTACCGGGTGCCCACGCCGAGGAGGTCGGCGAGTACCTCGCCGTCGGCGGTTTTTACCTCGGTACCGTTCGGCACGGCGATGACGAGGTCGGCACCGGCGGCGCCCGTGCGGTTCGAGCCCTCGCCCTGACGGCCGTTGCCGGCCTTGCGGACCGGGCGCCGGTGGAAGTCGAGCAGGGTGGCGCAGCTCGCGTCCACCTCGAGGATCACGTCGCCGCCGCGGCCGCCGTTACCCCCGTCCGGGCCGCCCAGCGGCTTGAACTTCTCCCGGTGAACCGAGGCGCAGCCATTTCCGCCGTGGCCAGCCTGCACGCGCAGCGTGACCCGGTCGGCGAACTCCGCCACGATATTCCTCTCGGTTTCCTGCATGGGTTCTGCATGATGAAAGGCGGGCCAGGGTACCCGGCCCGCCTTTCTGAGGTCTTGCCTTGCTGCTGGCGAGCCTTAACTCCGCGGCTCGGCCGGCTCGATGTTCACGGCCCGGCGGCCGCGGAACTTACCGAACCGCACCTTGCCCTCGACCAGCGCGAACAGCGTGTCGTCACCGCCACGCCCGACGCCGAGGCCCGGGTGGAAGTGCGTGCCGCGCTGGCGGACGAGGATCTCGCCCGCGTTCACGGACTGGCCGCCGTAACGCTTGACCCCGAGGTACTGGGCCTTCGAGTCGCGGCCGTTGCGGCTGGATGACGCGCCCTTCTTGTGTGCCATCTCAGTCCTCCTTCGCCTTGGACCCGGCCTTGGCCTTCGCCTTGGACTCGGTGCCGATGCCGGTGATCCGTACCTGGGTGTACTGCTGCCGGTGGCCCAGACGCCTCCGGTAGCCAGTCTTGTTCCGGTAGTGGATCATGTTGATCTTGGGGCCCTTCGCGTCACCGACGATGTCCGCCGTGACTTGATAGCGGCCGACCTCGGCGGGGTCGCTGATGATCCGGTCGCCGTCTACTACCAGCAGAGCCGGCAGCGTGATGCTCGAGCCGACTTCGCCCGACAGCTTGTCAACGGTGACAACCTCATCCAGCGCGACCTTTTCCTGCCTGCCGCCGCAGCGCACAATCGCGTACACCCGAGAACTCTCTCTTTCCTTGGGCTAATCCTTGCGCTTCCCAGCGTGCCCCGGAACTCCGGTGTCGCCACGGCGGGCTCGCTTGAACGTGCACAGGGGCCCGCGCGCAGCGGGCTACTCCCGACCGCCAAGGCTACCAGACCTTGGCGCTTGTACGAACTCGTCCGTCGTTTGCGGCGCCTGCCATCCGCTGGCTGCCCACTTCGGGTTGCTGGCGCGCTTCTGGCGGCGGCTTAGCCGGTGGATCCGGGTTACGCGGTGGATCCGGCACCCTCTGGGGGCCAAAATCCTCCACTTAACCCGGATCCACCGCGTTATTTCCGAACGGGTGGGCGGCGTGTGGTGCTTGAGGCTGATGCGGGTGTTAGGTGGTGCTGTCGTGCGAGGTGGTGCTGTCGTGCGAGGTGGTGCCGGTCCGTGACGTGGTGCCGTCGTGCGAGGCGGGGATGGCCGCGATAGGCGGCGGCTCGGAGGGTACTGAGCGGACCTGGGCGGATACCAGGGCGCTGCGGGTCTTGGGCCTCGGCGGCGGTGAGGCATCGTCAGGGGCGCTCGAGGCTGCCGGGGGCTCCGGGGCGGTGGCAGCCTCAGGCGAGGCGGTGCCGGCTGTGCGGGTGCTCCCGGTAGCGCTCGGTGCCGCGTCGCTGGGGGCGGGAGCGCTGGGCGGCGGGTCGGCGCTGGGGGCGGCGGCTTCGGATGCTTCGGCGCTGCTGCTGGCGGCGGGCTTGCGACGGCGGCGGCGGCCGTTGCCGGTGCGGGCTGGCTCGGCGGGGGCCTGGCCGTTGTCCGTGGGGGCGCCGACGCCGCTGGCATCGGCATCCGCGGCACCGGTCAGGGAAGCGGAGTCCGCGGTGGTCCCGTGAGCGGAGGCACCGGCGTCGGCGGCCGTACCGCTGTCAGCGGCCGCACCGTCGTCGGTAGCGGGGTCAGCGGAACGGGCGCGGGACGTCGCCGCGGCCACGGCCGCGGGGCCGGACATCCGGTTCCCGTTGCCGTGATCGTTTCCGCCGTTGCCGCGGCCGTTACCGCCATTGCCGCCGTTACCGTGACCGCCGTTGCCGCCGTGACCGCGGCCGAGGGCGTGCGGCGCGGGGATGCCGTCGCCGTCGGGGTCGAAGGTGAGGATGACGCCGCGGCCGCTGCAGCACTCGCACGGCGTGGAGAACGCCTCGAGCAGGCCGGCGCCCACCCGCTTCCTGGTCATCTGGACCAGGCCGAGGGAGGTCACCTCGGCGACCTGGTGCTTGGTCCGGTCCCGGGACAGGCATTCGAGCAGCCGCCGCAGCACCAGGTCCCGGTTGCTCTCCAGCACCATGTCGATGAAGTCGATGACCACGATGCCGCCCACGTCGCGCAGCCGGAGCTGCCGGACGATCTCCTCGGCGGCCTCGAGGTTGTTCCGGGTGACGGTCTCCTCCAGGTTCCCGCCCTGCCCGGTGAACTTGCCGGTGTTCACGTCGACGACGGTCATCGCCTCGGTCTTGTCGATGACCAGCGAGCCGCCGCTCGGCAGCCAGACCTTCCGCTCGAGGGCCTTGGCCAGCTGCTCGTCGACGCGGTACTGGGCGAACGCGTCCTTGTCGCCGTTCCAGCGGGTGAGCCGCTCGGCCAGGTGCGGCGCGACGTACTGGACGTACTCGTCGACCACGTCCCAGGCCTCGTCGCCGGACACCACCAGCTTGGCGAAGTCCTCGTTGAACACGTCCCTGATCACGCGGACGGTGAGGTCGGGCTCGCTGTACAGGAGCGCGGGCGCGCTGGCGGTCTTGGCCTTCTTCTCGATCGCCTCCCACTGGGCGGCGAGCCGGGTGACGTCCCGGGCCAGCTCCTCCTCGGCGGCACCCTCGGCCGCGGTCCGGACGATCACGCCGGCGTCCTCGGGCATGACCTTCTTGAGGATCTGCTTGAGCCGGGTGCGCTCGGTATCGGGGAGCTTGCGGCTGATGCCAGTCATGGACGAGCCGGGCACGTAGACCAGGTAGCGCCCGGGCAGGCTGACCTGGCTGGTCAGCCGGGCGCCCTTGTGGCCAACCGGGTCCTTGGTCACCTGGACGAGCAGCGACTGGCCCGCCTTGAGCGCGGACTCGATCCGCTTGGGCTGGCCCTCCATGCCGCTGACGTCGAAGTTCACCTCGCCGGCGTACAGCACCGCGTTGCGGCCCTTGCCCACGTCGACGAACGCGGCCTCCATCGAGGGCAGCACGTTCTGGACCTTGCCCAGGTAGACGTTGCCGACGTAGGACTGGTGGCTGGACCGGTTCACGTAGTGCTCGACCAGCACGCCGTCCTCGAGCACCGCGATCTGGGTGCGGTCTTTGCGCTGGCGGACGATCATGGACCGCTCGACCGACTCGCGCCGGGCCAGGAACTCGGACTCGGTGACGATGGGCGGGCGGCGGCGGCCGGTCTCCCGGCCCTCACGGCGCCGCTGCTTCTTGGCCTCGAGCCGGGTGGATCCCTTGACCGAGCGCACGTCGTTGTTGGACGTCGGGGCGGGGCCGGACGGGCTGCCGTTCGGCTCGCGGACGTGCACCACGGTGTCCGGCGGGTCGTCGGAGGCCAGCGAGTCCGGCCCGTCCGCCGAACCGCGGCGGCGCTTGCGGCGCCGGCGGCGCCCGGTGCCGCCCTGGTCGTCGTCGGCGGATCCGTCGCCGTCATCGTCGGAGTCCGCACCGGCGTCGGCCGCGGACACGTCGGCGTCCGCCGCGCTGTCGGCGCCGTCGGTGGCGGTACCGCTCCTGGTCCGCCGGCTGCGGGTCCGTGACCGCCGTCCGTCGGCGGGGGCCCCGGTACCGCTGGCGTCGGCCTCCGGCTGGTCCTCGGACGACGCGTCCGGGGATTGCGGCTGGCCGTCGCCGGCGTCGGACGTGGCGTCGTCGGCACGGGTGCGGGTGCGGCTCGACCGCCGCCGGCGCCGCCGGGGGCCCGTGCCGTCGTCGTCGTCGCCGAAGGCGTCAGCGTCATCGCCCGGGCCACTGTCCCGGGGGCTGCTGCCGCTCGCGCCGCTGGCGTCGTCCCGGGCACCGTTCCGGCCGCCATTGCGGGCGCCGCCGGCCCCGTTCCTGGCATCGCTGCCGCTCGGGGCCGGACTCTCCGTCCGGGCCGGCGCGACGGGTTCGGGCCGGGCCGTGGGCGGCTGGAACAGCACCGGCGGCGGCTGGAACAGCGCCGCCGGCACGGCGGGACTTACCTCGGCGGCACTACGTCCGCCCGTTGCCCCGTCTCCGGGAGCACTGGAAGTACTGTCTCTGGACGCGCTATCGGATGATGCGCTGTCATTGGGTTCTCTGTCGTAGAGCTCGCTGTCGAGCATTCGGGCAATCTCCAGTCAGGCTCCCGGGCGCGCGGTGCCGCGGCGTTCCGCCAGCTGGCGGTGTTCCGCGGCGCGCCCGCACACCGCACGGGAGCACATTGTCAACGAGAGCCCCGGCGGAGCCGCGCGGGCCGAACCGGCCCCGGCGGTCGCTGCCGTGACAGCCGGTGTCCGGGGGACACTGAGCCCGCGCGGCAACCGCGCGAGCCCGGCTGTACCGAGCCTCGTTACCTATCTCTGTCTTCACGGGTACGGCGCCCGAGATCATTGGATCCGGCCGCGTCGCCCTCATGACACACCATCCCCAGCCAGCAGGGCCTGCCCGGTCAACTGGGCTCGCTGGCCCTGCGCCAGCCGGGTAATCATGGGCGGCGACGACGGCACGATGCCGTCCTGCTCGCGCAGCGCGGTCACGATATCCTCGGGCCGCACGGCAGGTGCCGTATGCAGAACAACCATTCGAAGAATGGCACAACCTTCGAAGCCTAGCTCGGCCGTCTCGAGCACTGTCATTTCGAGCACGGCCGCGCGGGCATCCAGGCGCCGGACACCCTTGTCCGTGAGGCGCTCCACTGGCGCCTCGGCACGGGCGAGGAATCCGGAGACGGCCCGGCGGGCCTCCTCCGGCGCGACGCCCGGTAGAACCATCCGCCACTCAGACGCTTCCAGGTGGGCGAACCCGCTGGAAGACACTCTGTTGGTAACCACGGGGCTGGAGGACGCGGAGCCGGACGGTTTCCCGGCTCCCCCGGCATCCTCCGTGACGTCAACCACATCAATCCCATCAGGCAGCGCCGCGTTCAGCCGCTGGCACACCTGCGTCTCGGCCTGCCGCTCGGTCAGCGCCAGGCTCAGGTACTCAGCCTCACTCGCCACCCCGGTCGGCGCGCCGCCCGGGTAGGAAATCTTCGGATGCGGCGTAAAGCCCGCCGAGTAAGCGATCGGCAGCCCTGCCTTGCGAACTCCCCGCTCGAAGGCACGCGCCACATCTCTGTGGCTGGCAAAACGCATCTTTCCGCGCTTAGCATACCGGACCAGCAGATGCTGGACCGCAGGCATGGTGGCCCCCGGTGCAGTGCCTGCCGGTGCAGCGTTTGCCATCGCAGGGCCAGCCGGGTTGGGCACGCTATCTCCCGCCTATCACGGGAAGCAGCCGCCTCCCGTCAAGGCGCTCCCCCGTCGGGCCCACCTGGATCTCCGTGCCCATGGAAGAACAAGCCCCGCATTCATAACACGGAGTCCAGCGGCAATCTTCCACCTCGCCCGCGCCCTCGGGCGCGATGGAGTCCTGCCAGTCCTGCCACAGCCAGTCGCGGTCAAGTCCCGCATCCAGGTGATCCCACGGGAGCACCTCGCTGTAATCACGTTCGCGCGTAGTATACCATGCAAGATCCACCGGCTCGGCGGCCAGGGCCTGCTCGGCGGACTGCCGCCAGCGCTCGAACGAGAAGTACTCGCTCCACCCGTCGAACCGCGCGCCGTCCCGCCACGCCGCCAGGATCACGCCGCTTACCCGGCGGTCACCCCGGGACAGCAGGCCCTCGATGATCCCGGGCTTGCCGTCGTGGTAACGAAAGCCGATCGCCTTGGCGGTGGAGCGGTCGGCGCGGATCGCGCCGCCGAGCGCGCGCAGCCGGGCATCGACCACCTCGGGAGCGCACTGCGCCGCCCACTGGAACGGCGTGTGCGGCTTGGGCACGAACCCGCCGATCGACACGGTGCACCGGATGTCGCGCCGCCCGGCCGCCTCCCGGCCTGCCGCGATGACCTTGCGGGCCAGCTGCGCGACGGCCATCACGTCCTCGTCGGTCTCGGTCGGCAGGCCGCACATGAAGTACAGCTTGACCTGCCGCCAGCCGCTGGCGTAGGCGGTCGTGACGGTGCGGATCAGGTCTTCCTCGGTGACCATCTTGTTGATCACCTTGCGCAGCCGCTCGGACCCGCCCTCCGGGGCGAACGTCAGCCCGGACCGGCGCCCGTTGCGGCTCAGCTCGTCGGCCAGGGTCACGTTGAAGGCGTCCACCCGGGTGGACGGCAGCGACAGCCCGACGTTGCTGCCCTCGTAGCAGTCGGCCAGGTCGACGGCGATCTCGTTGATCTCGCTGTGGTCCGCGCTGGACAGCGAGAGCAGCCCGACCTCGTTGAAGCCGCTTTGCGCCACGCCGTTCGCGACCATCGCGCCGATCGTGGTGATCGACCGCTCCCGCACCGGCCGGGTGATCATGCCGGCCTGGCAGAACCGGCAGCCGCGGGTGCAGCCGCGGAAGATCTCCACGCTGAACCGCTCGTGCACGGTCTCCGCCACCGGCACGATGGGCTTGCGCGGGTACGGCCAGGCGTCCAGGTCCATCAGCGTGTGCTTGGAAACCGTGGGCGGGACGGCGGGACGGTTCGGCGCGACCCGGGCGATCTGGCCGTCGGCGCGGTACTCCACGTCGTAGAAGCGCGGTACGTACACGACCGAGGAGAGCTTGACCAGCAGGCCGTCGCGCCCACCGGGCTGCCCGGCCCGCTTCCACTCACGGATGATCTCGGTGATGGCCAGCACGGCCTGCTCGCCGTCGCCGAGCACGACGCCGTCCAGGAAATCCGCCACCGGCTCGGGGTTGAAGGCCGCGTGGCCCCCGGCGATGACCAGGGGGTGACATTCGCCCCGTTCGGTGGAAAAAGAGGGATGCCGGCCAGGTCAAGCACGGTCAGCATGTTGGTGTAGCCCATTTCAGCGGCAAAGCTGAATCCGAGCACGTCGAACGCGCTCACGGGGCGGTGCCCCTCCAGGGTGAACTGGGGCACGTGGTGCTCGCGCATCAAGGCTTCGAGGTCGGGCCACACCGTGTAGGTACGCTCGGCCAGCACGCCGTCGCGCTCGTTCAGCACCTCGTACAGGATCTGGATGCCCTGGTTGGGCAGGCCGATCTCGTAGGCGTCCGGGTAGCACAGCGCCCAGCGCACGTCAGCGTCGTCCCAGTCCTTGACGACCGAGCCCACCTCGCCGCCGACGTACTGGATCGGCTTGCGCACGCGCGGCAGCAGCGGCTCAAGGTCCGGGTACACCGATTCGACAGGCATCGAACCAGACTAGCCGAACGAAGAGGGTCGACTGCGGACGCTGACCAGCCCGAGCCCGGCGGAGTCAGCGTTGGGGTCGCTTCTTGCGCGGTGGGACGGAGCTCGAATTCGTCTCTCCGACCGATGTCGAGTCGAGCCGGGCGAGCCGGACCAGGGTCCAGCCGATGGAGAAAGAGCTCTGCGGATGGTCATGGCACAGGTGGCAGTGCCTGATCGTACTGGATGTCGCAGGCTTGCGACCCGTTCGCGATACGCCGGGCATGGCAGCTGTCTAGGTTTGGCGCAGCACACCTTTTCTCCCCTTAAGGACGACGATGAATAAGTACCGCCCGGCCGCGGTGACCCTGGCCGCCTGCGCGGCCAGCTTGTCCCTGGCCGCGTGCAGCGCCGGGATCACGACGGCCAGCACGGCCACGACGGCCGCCACGAGCTCCTCGAGTCCCAGCCGCAGCGCGACCTCGGCGGCGTCCTCGGCTCCCGCGGGCCGCATGATCAGCGTGGTCGGCAAGATCAGCAGCTTCCCGGTCCCGGCCGGGGCCAAGGTGGCCGAGAACGTCTCCATCAGCAACACCATCAGCATTGGCTTTGGCAAGGTTCCCCTGGCCAAGGTGCAGAGCTTCTACACCCAGGCGCTGCCGAAGGCCGGCTACACGATCACCGGCAACTCGGCTGCCAGCGAGTCCGGCGGCGTCATGGTGATCCAGTTCACCGGGCATGGCTATCAGGGCCAGATCTCGACGCTGGCCAACAACCCCGACACCAAAGACACACTGCCCGGGCTGGGTAGCAAGAACGTGACCTCGATCTTGCTCCGGACGAAGTAGCGCCGCCCAGCGCGGCGCGTGCCAGGATCGCGCCTCATGTCGCAGGCCTGCGACATGAACGCGATACGTCCGGTATGGCGCCTGTCTAGGTTTAGCGCTGCACCTCTTCTCACTCTTCCCCCGTTAAGGACAACGATGAACAAGTACCGCCCGGCCGCGATGGCCCTGGCCGCCTGCGCGGCCAGCTTGTCCCTGGCCGCGTGCAGCGCCGGGGTCACCACGACCAGCACGGCCACGACGGCCGCCACGAGCTCCTCGAGTCCGAGCCACAGCGCGACCGTGACCCCGGCGTCGCCCGCAGCCCCCGCGGGCCGCATGCTCGCCGTGGACGGCAAGGTCAGCAGCTTCCCGGTCCCGGCTGGCGCCAAGATCGCCCAGAACATCGGCGGCGGCGGGGAGATCATCGTCATCTTCAGCATGGTCACGCCGGCCAAGGTGTCGAGCTTCTACCGCCAGGCGCTGCCGAAGGCGGGCTACACGGTCAGCACGAACTCCACTATTAGCCAGGGCGGTAACACCGTGGTGCTCATCCAGTTCACCGGGCATGGCATCAAGGGCAACATCGACGGGCTGGCCAAGTACACCGATTCCACCGCGGACTTGCCCGGACTGGGCCACAAGAACGTGACCACGATCTCGCTGCAGTCGAAGTAGCAGCCGCCCGCGGGGGCGCGGCTACTCGGGCTATTCGAACACCGTGTGGCGGCGGTGGACGGATTGGAGCAGGCCGATGGCGATCATGTCGGCGAAGACGGCAGAGCCGCCGTAGGAGACGAACGGGAGCGGGAGGCCGGTAATCGGCATGATGCCGATCGTCATGCCGATGTTCACGAACGACTGGAACGTGAACCAGATCGCGATGCCGGACGCGACCAGCAGGCCGAACAGGTCGTCGGCCCGGGTGGCGATGCGCAGCGCCCGGACGATGACCACCCCGAGCAGGAACACGATGACGATCGTGCCGACGAAGCCGAGTTCCTCGCCGGCCACCGTGAAGATGAAGTCTGTCTGCTGCGACGGGACGAAGTTGCCCGCCACCAGCTGGCCGTGGAACAGGCCCTGGCCGAACATGCCACCGGAACCGACCGCGATCTTGGCCTGGGCCGCGTTGTAGCCGGCGCTGGCCAGGTCGTCGGCCGGGTGGAGGAAGGAGGTGAACCGGGTCAGCTGGTAGGACTTCAGCAGGTTCAGGCCGCCGGCGGCGGCGATGAGCACCGCCACCGCCGCGGCGAGCGCGCCGATGATGCGCAGCCGCAGGCCGGACAGCACCACCAGGGTGGCCGTCGCCACTACCAGGACCAGGGCCACGCCCAGGGCCAGCTCGATCACCACCAGGCCGATCAGCGGGGCGGCGACGGCCAGCGCGAGGCCCAGCGAGCGCAGCCGGGGTCCTTCGGCCGCAGCCGGGGAACCCGGGCGGGCCTGGCTGAAGACCATCGCCGTCATCGTGATAAGCGCAACCTTGGCGAACTCGTTGGGCTCGACCTGGAAGCCGCCGGGCAGCGAGAACCACGCCTGGGCGCCGTTGACGGACGAGCCGAGCGGGGTGAGCACGGCCACCAGGCCGAGCACGGTCGCGGCGTAGACAGGCCGGCGCCCAGGTGCGCAGCTGCCGGGTGTCGACCAGGCTGACCGCGACCATCAGGATCAGCCCGATGACGACGTTGAGCAGCTGCTTCTTCAGGTAGGTGCGCGGGTCCTGGCCGGCCGCGAGCAGGCTGGGCTGGGTGGCGGACCAGACCAGCAGGGTGCCGATCGCGCTCAGCCCGAGCACGACCGCGATCAGCAGCCAGTCCATGTGCCGCAGCGGGGAGTTCCGGGCGAACGCCCGGGCCAGCAGGGAGCGCGGCCGGGGGGCGGCGAACACCCCCGGCCGCGGCGTGGTCAGGCCACGCGGAGAGTAACTCGTCGACCGGCCCAGCATCACTTTCCCCCGGTGGTGTGCCCAGTGGTGCGCAGCGTACTGTAGCCGGGCGGCGCGGTGATGACCCCGGTCGAGGTGATCTTGGGCAGCGAGACCGGCACCCGGCCGCCGGGCACCGCCGCCTTGTGCCCCTCCAGGCCGTAGATCCCGTCCCAGATCTGCCGCACCGCGGGCGCCGCCGCGTCGGCGCCGTACCCGGAGTCCGGGAGCATGACCACGACCACGTACTTGGGGTGGTTACAGGGCGCGAACGAGGCGAACACCGAGGTGGCGTTCTTGCCGAACAGCTGGGCGGTACCCGTCTTGCCCGCCACGCAGACCTGGTTGAGCGGGAAGCCGCCGAAGGCGCCGGCCGCGGTGCCCTGGGTCACCACGCCGGCCAGCGCGGTCCGCATGTAGGAGAGCGCCTCGCCGGAGACCGGCAGGTGCCTGATCACCGGCGGGTTGAGCTGCTTGACCACCTTGCCGGTGGTCGGCGACACCAGCGCCGCGCCGATTCGCGGGCTGTACAGCGTGCCGCCGTTGGCCAGCGCGACGTAGGCGTTGGTCAGCTGGAGCGGGGTCGCGGTCACGTAACCCTGGCCGATGGCGGCGATGGCCGCCTGGCCCGGCTCCCACTGCCACCCGCTCCGGCAGTCCTGCCACTCGATCTGCTGTACGTAGCTGCCGTACTCCTTGCCGTTCTTGCACCAGTCCTGGCCGGCGTAGGCGTTGTCCTTCCACAGGTAGTACAGCCACTGCCTGGTCGGGATGGTGCCGGTCGACTCGGCGGGCAGGTCCACGCCGGTGAACTTGCCGAACCCCCAGGCCAGCTCCATCGCCTGCATCTTCTGGATCGGGGCGGTCGCCGACCGGTGGTTGTTGGCGCCGGGGTGGTCGTGCAGGTACATGTCGTAGCCGAGGTTGTAGTACACGGTGTCGCAGGACTGGATGAGGGCCTCGGAGAAGCTCATGTCGCCCAGGCTCGGCTGGCCGTCGTTGCCGAACGTGTGCCCGGCGATGCTGACCGAGCCGGGGCAGCTGTACAGCCCGTGCAGCGGGTACCCGTCGGCCACCGCGGCGGCGGTGGAGGTGACCTTGAAGGTAGAGCCGGGCGCGTACTGGCCCTGGGTGGTCCAGTTGATGACCGGCTGCCCGCCGGACTTGCCGAACAGCTTGCTGAACTGCCGCTGGGAGATGCCGCCGGTCCATACGCTCGGGTCGTAGTCCGGGTAGCTGGCCATGGCCACCACCCGGCCGGTGGTCGTCATCACCACCGCCGCGCCCTGGTTGGCGTCGTTGCCGGCCGCGCGCGACCGCTCGATGGCGGCATTGAGCGCGTTCTGCGCCACCGCCTGGACCTGCGAGTTGAGGCTGGTCACGAGGGTGTCGCCGTTGACCGGCGGGGTCTCGTCGACGGTGCCGGTGACGTCCCCGGCGGCGTTGACCGATACGACCTGGGTGCCCGCCTGGCCGCGGAGCTGGCTGTCGTACTCGGCCTCCAGGCCGGCCTGGCCCACCAGGTCGACCCCGGAGAAGCCGGTCACCGGCAGGTGCCGGCTCTTGATCTCTTCCGGGGTGATGGGCTGCAGGTAGCCGAGCACCTGGGCCGGGTTGGCCCCGTACGGCTCGGGATACTGGATCACCGGCTGGACCTGCGCGGTCACCCCCGGGAACTTGTTCTGCTGCTCCATCACCTGCAGCGCCACCCGGGGAGAGACGTCCTGCGCCACCGGGATGGGCTGGTAGGGCGACCCGGCCCAGCACGGCTGCGGGACGCCCTTGGTGCACAGCCGGGTCTTGTCAGTGAGCCGGGCGTAGGGTACGCCGAGCAGCGGGGCCAGGCGGTGCAGCACCGGCGCGGCGCCGCCGGGCTGCTGGGACAGGTTCATCATGTCCACCGAGACGACCAGCGCGGTGGAGTTGGTAACCAGCCGGTTCCCCACGTCGTCCAGGATCTGGCCGCGGACCGCGGGCACGATCACGTTCCTGGTCTGGTTGGCCTCCGCGAGCTTGGTGAAGGCGGTGTTGTTCAGCACCTGCAGGTACCAGAGCCGGCCGCCCAGGGAGATCAGCATGACGGCGGCGAGCGCGTAGAGCACGAGCAGCCGGCGTCGCGACGAGATGTTCACCGGTAACCACCCCTCCCCCATCGGCTCCTCCCGGATCGGCCCTTGCCGAAGCTGCCCTTCCCGAAGTTGCGCTGCGCGCCCAGCCGCGGCTGGCTCATCCGGCGGCCGCCGAACGCTCCCCGGCCCAGCGAGCGGCCGCGTCCCAGTGAGGTGCCGCCGAGCTTGCTGCGCCCCAGCCTGGAGCCACCCAGCCTGGAGCCTCCTAGCGCGCGATTCCGGGACGATGTTCCGCGGAGCCAGTTCCGGCCCGGTGACTTCGGCTTACTGGCCCGGGAGAGCCGGAAGGAGCGCCCGGTCAGGCCGCCCGCTGAACCCATCAGGTTGCCCCGGTGCCGGAGCGGTGACGACCGGCCGAGCGGCGCGGGCCGGCCGAAGACCGCCGGGCGGCCGGACGACGAGCCGCCGCCTATCGAGGACGAGGAACGGCTGAACACCGAGCCGCCGAGCAGGGACCGGCCCAGGCCCGAGCCGCCCGGGCTGACGCCGCCGAGCAAAGAGCCGCCGAACACGCCTGGCCGCCGCCGCCCGCCGAACTTGACCCGGGCCGAGCCCGCGGCCAGTCCGCCCGAGGCGAAGGCCGCGCCAGACCGGACGGCTGCCCGCCCGCCCGGGCGGCCGAGCTTGAGCTGAGGCTCACGGCGCGCGGCCGGACGGCCCGCACTGGAACCGCGCAGGGTGCCGACCGAGACCGGGCCCCGGTCCCGCTCGGAGAGCCGCAGCCGCGGGCCGCCGCTGCCGGCCAGCTGCCTGATCGCGCCCTGGCTGGTGGCCGGGACCGCGGTTCTCGCCTGGCTAGGCGACCAGCCGGGCCGCCGCCCCTCGCGGCGCACGCCCGCCACCCGCAGCGCCGCCGCCGCCGCATACAGGACGAACGGGCAGAGCAGCACGTCGTAGGCCAGGGCGGCCGGCAGCACGTTGGTGATCGCCGGCCACCTGACCTGCGGGTCGCTGAGCATGACACCGAGCAGGGCGACCAGTGCCTCGCCGCAGACCGCCCCGGCCGCCGTCACCGCGATCTCGAACAAGGCGCTGCGTCCCTGCTCGGCGTCCCCGGAGAAGTCGTCGGCGAGCAGCCCGCAGGCGTACCCGATCAGGCAGAACACCAGCGCGTCCTGGCCGGTGAAGTGGCTGCCGGGCGGCGCGACGTCGAGCGCGAGGCCGGCTCCGAACCCGGTCAGCAGGCCCGCCAGCGGGCCGCCGGCCAGCGCCAGCGCCGCCACCAGCAGCAGGACCAGGTCCGGGCCCCCGCTGCCGGGGAACGCTATCCGGTCCACGATCGTCACCTGGACGACCACCGTGACCGCGGTCAGCACCAGGGATACGAGCGCGCGCACCTCAGCCCCCGCCCGTTCCGGAGGCGGGCGGGGAGGGAGACGAGGTGTAGGCGGGGTTCCCCGAGCCCGGCGCGCTCGGGGTGCTGGTGACCGTGACCGTGGGGGCGGGGCGGGGCAGGATCGAGACCCGCGGGTTATGCCGCGGCGCCTGCACGACCACGCCGACGACGCCCAGGGAGGTGAAGTTGACGGCCGGGCGGACCAGCGCGGTCTGGGTGAGCGCCCCGGCGTTGCCGCTCACCGACACGATGGTGCCGACCGGAACGCCCGGCACCTGCGGCTGGTCGTTGATGGAGGCGTAGGTGACGAGCTGCTGCCCGGCGTGCAGCACCGTATTCGCGCCGAACAGGCTCAGCCGCATCAGGGCGGATCCGGACATGGACTTGCCCGTCCCGGACACCTCGCCGATCTCGCCGCCGTCCGTCAGCTGCACGCCGACCAGGGAGGACGCGTCGCTGGCGAGCAGGACGGTCGAGGTGTCCGCGCTGACCTGGGTGACCGTGCCGACCAAGCCCGAGCCGTTGAGCACGGTCTCGTCCGGTTTGATGCCGTCGTTGCTGCCCGCGTCCAGCGTGACCGTGTCGGAGAAGCCGCCGCCGGCCGCGATCACGTTGGCGGCCACGATCCGGTAGGCGCCGGCGTCCATCTGGAGCAGCTGGGCCAGCTGCTGCTTGGCCGTCTTGGTCAGCTGGGCCGCGCTGAGCTCGGCCCGCAGCTGGGCGTTCTGCTGTTGCAGGGAGGAGATGGTGCCCTGAGCCGAGGGGCCGCCGGTGACCGAGTCGAACAGGCTGGCCACCGGGTCGGTCACGTCGTGAGTGACCCGCTCGATCGGCCCGAAGATGTCCGCGCCCACGCCCCGCGCCGGTGATGAGCCGCCGTCCCTGAAGTCCAGCGTGATCAGCGCGATCGCGACGATCAGGAGCACGCCAAGAACCAGGCGGGTACGCCGGTTGTCGTGCACAGCCGCTCCTCATCCGCCATGACCGCACGGCGGTTTACGGGGTCTTGCAGATCAGCGAGATCAGCGTCTGGTGTCGGGTACCAGGACCTGACGCAGGGTCTCGAAGTCCTCGACGCACTTGCCAGTGCCAAGCACCACGGAGTCGAGCGGGTTGTCCGCGACTTGTACGGGCATCCCGGTTTCCTCCCGGATTCGTGAATCTAGCCCCCGCAGCATCGCTCCGCCGCCGGTCAGCGCAATCCCGCGGTCCATGACGTCGCCGGCGAGCTCGGGCGGGCACTTGTCCAGGGTGTTCTTAACGGCGTCGACGATCAGGTTGACGGGCTCCTCGATCGCCTTGCGCACCTCGGCCGCGGAGATCACCACGGTCTTGGGCAGGCCGCTGACCAGGTCCCGGCCCCGGATCTCGGCGTGCGGCTCGTCCTCGGACGGGTACGCCGAGCCGAGCGCCATCTTGATCTCCTCGGCGGTGCGCTCGCCGAGCATCAGCGAGTACTCCTTCTTGCCGAAGGTGATGATGGCCTGGTCGAGCTCGTCCCCGCCGATTCTGATGGACTGCGAGGTGACGATGCCGCCCAGCGAGATGACGGCCACCTCGGTGGTGCCGCCGCCGATGTCGACGACCATGTTGCCGGTCGGCTCGTGGATCGGCAGGCCCGCGCCGATCGCCGCCGCCATCGGCTCCTCGATGATGTACACCCGGCGGGCGCCGGCCTGGTGCCCGGCCTCCTTGACCGCGCTCTGCTCCACCCCGGTAATCCCGCTCGGCACGGCCACCACGAGCCTCGGCTTGGCCATGTGGCTGCGGCGGTGGACCTTCTGGATGAAGTAGCGCAGCATCCGCTCGGTCACGTCGAAGTCGGCGATCACGCCGTCCTTGAGCGGGCGTATCGCGACGATGTTGCCCGGCGTGCGGCCGATCATCCGTTTAGCCTCGGCCCCGACCGCGACGATCTGGCCGTTGTTGGTGTTGAGCGCCACCACCGACGGCTCGTTCAGCACGATGCCGCGTCCGCGTACGTAGACCAGCGTGTTCGCGGTGCCGAGATCGACCGCCATGTCGCGGCCGAGGAACGTCAGGGCGTTGCTCATCGGGAACGGGAACCTTCCGCGGGGCTTGATCTTGAAACTAACCGATCGGGCTGCCTCGAGGGGGCGGCCCAAATGTTTCGTAGTTCTTACTAATACAACGATGGCGCCAGCTAGACGGTTTCCGGGGCGAGGATCTCGACCTCTCCCCGGGCCTGTCTGCCGCGCGGGCCCGGTGCGTAGCGTCTCATCAGGACGACAGAGTGTTCTGACAACGACGCTCCTTCACCGGGCATGAACAGCGCCGCGGTCGACGATGCGATTCGCTACTACGGGCCAGCTTACCCATGATCCGGGATCGCGCCGGCCCCTAGGACCGGCGTTGCGCCCGCGATTTCGCCGGGCTGCCCCGCTCGCCTGCGCCCCGGCGTGCCGGCCAGCGCCAGCGCGACGGCACCGGTGACGGCGGCCGCGACCAGGGCCCAGTGCCCGGCCGCGCTGGCCAGCGCGGCGCGCGCCGCGGGAGCCGTGGCGGTCCCGGCGATCGCCCGCAGCTGGACGGCTCCCGCCGCCAGGTAGCCGGCCACCAGCCCGGCCAGCAAGATGACCACGCCGGCCAGGGCTCCGGTAGCGCCGGAGGTGCGCAGCGCGGCGGTCAGCGCCGCGGCCAGCCCGCCCGCCACCGGTAGGCACAGCAGCGCGAGCAGGTGCCCGGACGCGGCGGCGGGGCCAGCCAGGTCCAGGGCGGCGAGCCCGACGGCGGTCACGGACAGCCCGGTCGCGGTCACCGCCCGGGCATGCGGATGCCTGGTGAGCAGGGCCAGCCCGGCCCCGCCCAGGGCCGCGATCAGGACGGCGCCCCCGGAAAAGGCGGTGGACCGGGTCAGCGCGGTCACCGCGCCCGCGGCCGGGGACACGGTGAAGCCGGTCACGGCGCAGACCACGGCGAAGCGCGCGGCGGTCGCCGCCCGGGCGGTGATGACGGCGATGCCGGCCAGCGCGAGCGCGTCGGCCACGGCGGCCGCGGTCACGGCGTGGCCGCCGGGGTAGGTGACGGCCAGGGCGATCGCGCAGATACCCGCCACCGGGACGGTGAGCAGGGCCAGCTGAGCCCGTTCGGCCGCCGGGAAGAGGCTTCTCGCCGCGGTGATGGCCGTACCCTCGGCCAGCAGCGCGTACAGCGCGCCGAGCACCAGCGCGGCGCCGGTCAGCCACGGGAACGGCTGCAGGGCCACGACCCAGTTGCCCGATTCGACCCGGTGCCGCATCAGCTCCGGCGCCACGGCCAGGCTCGCCACCGTGAAGGCAGCCCAGCAGCCGGCCAGCGCACGCCGTCCCCCGTTCGGTCCGTGCGGTTGGGGCCGGCGCCGTGGCCGGCGTTCCGCGACGACCGCCACCACCCCGGCCATCGCGATCCCGGCGCCCGCGCCGTGCAGGGCCCGGTCCGCGCCGATCAGGGCGACCGTGCGGGTGAGGCCGCCCAGGGCGTCCGCCGCGGCCAGGATCAGCAGGCCCGCCAGCAGCACCGGGCCGGCCCGCAGCCATCGCACCATCAGCGCGGCCAGCGAGCCGGCCACCGCCATCGCGGGCAGCGCCAGGCCGGAGGCCCGCAGCAGGCTGGCCACCGCGCCCGGGCCCGCGGCGGCCACCCGGGGCGGCACGACCCAGGCGACGGCGTCGGGTATCTGGATCATGACGAGCGGGATCACGGTGATCACGATGGCCAGGGCGCACAGGTTCAGCGCCGCCTCGCGTACCGCGCCGGTCACGGCGGGGGCGTCGGGTGCTTTGGCAGGGACGGGCGTTTTGGCGGGGGCGGGTGTTGCGATGAGGTCGGGCGTTGTGTCGGAGGCGATTTGCTCGGGCGATTTGTCGGCAGTATCGGGCGCTATAACACCCGGGACTGCAGACATATCGGGGGTGGCGGGTGTGGTGCCGGCCGCGTTGGGGCTGACGACCGCGAAGGGAATGGTGACCGGGTCCCGGGGCCATGGGGTAACGGCAGCGGGCCGTTCCGGGGCCTCAGGCGACGCCGGAAGCGTCCGGGGCTCGGCGGGCGCCGGGGACCCGGAGTCCGTAAGCGGGACGAGGGGTTCTAGGCGCGCCGGGGGTGCGAAGGTCGGGAGGGGCGCGGAGAGCTGCGGATCGGCGAGGGGCAGCGCTTCCTTGCGCCGGAAGCGGCTGTGTTTGGCGGCGGCGTGCGCGCCGCCGCGCTGGCGCGGGGTGTCGTCGCCGGCCCGCGCCTGGTCTTTCCCTAGGTCCGTGGTCACCTCAGGCGCTCCGATTACTCATTGCTAAATTAGAGTTACTTAAAGCTATCGGAAGCGTAGCGTCGGCGACCATGATCAGGTAAGAAAAGGTTCCAGAAACAAGCCGCCTAACGGCGGCGCGGATGTGGCAGGCTCGGTTTCCGAGGGAAGACCGCGGGCCGAGGCGGTCGGACGGCGAGTCGGCGGCGTGGGTCCAGGGCGGACTACGCCATCGTCAGCGACATCACGGCGTTCACCGCCAGCCAGACTATCGCGGACGTGACAGCTAGTGGCGGTCGTAGGTTACTGGCGGGAGGCTTGAGGTAGATGCCGGTGAGGCGGCCGGGACACCGGTGGATCGAGCTCGCCATCACGGGGCCCACCGGGTCTCGGATCACCGGGACGGCCGGCGGCTTCTGGCGGGTGCGGTGCTAGGGACCGCCATGCGCGGGATCCGCGCTCCGGCAGACCTCGCGCGGGCGGGGCTAGCGGAGTGGCTGGTGAGCTCCGAAGAGGGTGCGGTCGGGTGCAGTATCCTGCGGGCGGCTGGAGGCGGGGTGCGGGGCGCCGGGCTCGAGGGTAGAGGCGGAGGTGCCGAGAGGGGAGTGCCGGAGGGTGGCGGGGCGGGCTGGTGGCGGCGGGCTAGCCAGATGCCGGTGACCCAGAGGGCGGCGAAGATCACGCCGAGGACGTACATGGCGTGCACCACTACGCCGGACGCGATGACCAGGACCTGAAGCACGGTGCCGGCCAGCACCGCCCAGCCCATCCGCGGACGGCCGACCACGCCGCCGATCAGGACGGCGCAGACCGCCAGGGCGCCGCCGATCCCGCCGGCCAGGCCGCGGTTGGCGTGCTCGAGAACGATGGCGACCGGGATGGCCAGGCCGATGACGATCGCCTCGAAGATCAGGACGGTGCCGCAGAGCTGCCTGAGCCCCTTGCCCTCGCGCGGGATGTCCATCATGAGAGCTCCGCGGCGGTGAACGAGTGACGGGAGGGCTGGCTGGCCGGCGGCTCGGCCGGCAGCTGGCCACCGGACGGGCCGAGCAGCCGGCGGGCGTCGCCCGCGGTGATGACCGATCCGGTGATCAGCACGCCGCCGCTGCCCGGACCAGCTTCCCCGGCGGCCTCGTCGGCCTGGTCGACCAGCGCGACCGCGGCCTCGATCGCGTCGTCGAGCCGGGCGGCTTCGGTGACGCGGTCCTCGCCGAAGATCTCGGCGGCCAGCTCGGCGGTCTCGCCCGGAGCCATCGACCGCTCAGAGGAATTCCGGGTCACCACGATCTCGTCGAGGGCCGGCTCGAGCTCGGCGAGTATGCCGGCCACGTCCTTGTCCCCACTGGCCGCGAAGACGCCGGTCAGGTGATCGAAGTTAAAGGACTCTTGCAGTCCGGCGACGGTCGCGGCCATCCCGGCCGGGTTGTGCGCGGCGTCGATGATGATGGTGGGGCTGCGCCGGATGATCTCGAGCCGGCCGGGCGAGGTGACCTTCGCGAACGCCTCCCGCACCAGGTCGGGGTCGAGGCCAGCCTCGCCGTTGGCGTCCTCGCCCGACACGCCGGCGAAAGCCTCGACGGCAGCCAGCGCACAGGCCGCGTTGCCCGCCTGGTACGACCCGAACAGCGGCAGGAAGACGTCCTCGTAGGTACCGCGCAGGCCGCGCAGGGCCAGCCGCTGACCGCCCAGCGCCTGCTCGTCGCTCAGTACCCCGAACTCCACGCCCTCGCGCGCCACCGTGGCGCCCACCTCGACCGAGTGCCGCAGCAGCACCTCGGCGGCAGCCACCGGCTGCTGGGCCAGGATCGCGGTCGCGCCCGGCTTGATGATGCCGGCCTTTTCCGCCGCGATCTCCTCGACCGTGCCGCCGAGCAGCCTGGTGTGGTCGATCGAGATCGGGGTGATGACCGCCACCACGCCGTCAGCGACGTTGGTGCAGTCCAGCCTGCCGCCCACGCCGACCTCGAGGACGACCACGTCGACGGGAGTGTCGGCGAAGATCGCGAAGGCCATCCCGGTGAGCACCTCGAAGAAGGACATCGCGGCCGGATGGCGCTCGTCCACCAGGTCGACGTACGGCTTGATCTCCTCGTAGGCCTCGACGAACCGCTCGGCCGGGACCGGGGCGCCGTCCACCACGATCCGCTCCCGTATCGATACCAGGTGCGGGCTGGTGAACCGGCCGGTCCGCAGGCCGCGGCTGCGCAGCAGCGCGTCGGTCATCCGCGCGGTCGACGTCTTGCCGTTGGTCCCGGTGATGTGGATGACCGGGCACGCGCGCTGCGGGTCGCCGAGCAGCCCGACTAGTTCGGCCATCCGGTCCAGGGCAAGGTCAACGGAATGCTCGGGCCGCCGCGAGATGATCTCCCGCTCGACCTCGAGCATCCGCGCATCAATATCCACACCGCCAGCCTACTGGCCAGCCCCGGGCGGTATGGGGGGCGGGCAGCTCCCCCATGAGCGGGGGGTCCTGGGGGATCAGGGTTTCGTCCCCCCGGGCAGCAGAGCGAGGCGCTGCTCGAGACGGGCGATGTCGGCCTGGGCGGTTTCGAGGCGCTGGCGGGTCTTGTCGACGATGGCGGCGGGGGCCCGGGCGGTGAAGTCGGAGTTGGCCAGCTTGCGTTCCGACTGCTCGGCCTCGGCCCGAGCCGCGGCGAGATCCTTCTCCATCCGCCGTCGCTCGGCCGCGACGTCGATGACCCCGGCCACGTCGAGCTCGGCCGTGATGCCCTCGACCTCGATGGACGCCGACGGGGTGAAGCCGTCGGCGGGCGGGCCGAGCCGCAGCAGCGACCGGATCTGCTCTTCGTGCCCGGCCAGCGTGCTGTCCTCGATGCCGGCCAGCCGGGCCGCCACCCGCTGACCAGGCCGCAGGCCCTGATCCGACCGGAACCGGCGGATCTCGGTCACCAGCCGCATCACCGAGGAGATCTCCGCCTCGGCCTGCGGGTCGGGCAGGGAGAACGCCGGCCAGGGCGCCACCATGACCGACTCCTCACCGGTCAGCGCGGTCCACAGCTCTTCGGTGACGAACGGCATGACCGGGTGCAGCAACCGCAGCAGCTGGTCGAGCACCAGGCCGAGCACCTGCCGGGTGGTCTGGGCCACGGCCTCGTCACCGGAAGCCAGCGGGACCTTGGCCAGCTCCAGGTACCAGTCGCAGACCTCGTCCCAGGCGAAGTGGTACAGCGTGTCGCAGACCTTGGCGAACTCGAACGCCTCGAACAGCTGGTCCGTCTCGGCGATCACCGCCGACAGCCGGGACAAGATCCACCGGTCCGGCACCGAGAGCGTCGCCGGATCGAGGGCGGCGTCCGGTCGCCGGGCGCCGTTCAGCAGGGCGAACCGGACCGCGTTCCACAGCTTGTTGCAGAAGTTACGGGAGCCGGCGGCCCACTCCTCGCTGATGGCGATGTCACCGCCGGGGTTGGCCCCGCGGGCCAGGGTGAACCGGGTGGCGTCGGCGCCGAACCGGTCCACCCAGTCCAGCGGGTCCACGGTGTTCCCCCGCGACTTCGACATCTTCTTGCCGAACTGATCCCGGACCAGGCCGTGCAGTCCCACCACCCGGAACGGCACCGCGTCGGCGGGGGCCTGCCCGCGCATCGCGTACAGGCCGAACATCATCATCCGGGCGACCCAGAAGAACAGGATGTCGTAGCCGGTGACCAGCACGCTGGTCGGGTAGAAGGTGCGCAGGTCGGCCGTGTTCTCCGGCCAGCCCAGGGTCGAGAACGGCCACAGCGCCGAGGAGAACCAGGTGTCGAGCACGTCGGAATCCTGGCGCCAGCCCGCCGGGGGCTGCTCGTCGGGACCGACGCAGACCACCTCGTCGTTCGGTCCGTAGTAGACCGGGATCCGGTGGCCCCACCATAGCTGGCGGCTGATGCACCAGTCGTGCATGTCGTCGACCCAGCCGAAGTACCTGGCGTTCATCTCCGGCGGGTGCAGCCGGACGCGGCCGTCGCGGACGGCGTCGCCGGCCGCCTTGGCGAGCGGGCCGACGCGGACGAACCACTGCAGCGACTGGCGCGGCTCGACCGTGGTGCCGCAGCGGCTGCAGTGGCCGACCGAGTGCACGTACGGGCGCTTCTCGGCCACGATCCGGCCGTCCTCGCGCAGCGCGCGGACCACGGCGGGCCGGGCCTCGAACCGGTCCAGGCCCTGGAACGGGCCGTGCGCGGTGACCACGCCGTGCTCGTCCAGGACGGCGATGCCCGGCAGGTCGTGGCGGCGGCCGATCTCGAAGTCGTTCGGGTCGTGGGCCGGGGTCACCTTGACCGCGCCGGTGCCGAACGCCGGGTCGACGTGCTCGTCGGCGACGATCGGGATGCGCCGCCCGGTCAGCGGCAGCTCCACGGTCTTCCCGACCAGGTGGGTGTACCGCGCGTCATCGGGGTGCACGGCCACGGCGGTGTCGCCGAGCATGGTCTCGGCCCGGGTGGTGGCGACCACGATCGAGTCGTCCCCGTCGCCGTAGCGGATCGAGACGAGCTCGCCGTCATCGTCGCTGTGGTCGACCTCGATGTCGGACAGCGCGGTCAGGCAGCGCGGGCACCAGTTGATGATGCGCTCGGCCCGGTAGATCAGGCCGTCGTCGAAGAGCCGCTTGAAGATCGTCTGCACCGCGCGGGACAGGCCCTCGTCCATGGTGAACCGCTCGCGGGACCAGTCCACGCTGTCGCCCAGCCGCCGCATCTGGCCGAGGATCTTGCCGCCGGACTCGGCCTTCCACTGCCAGACCCGCTCGACGAAGGCCTCCCGGCCCAGGTCGTGACGGCTCAGGCCCTCCTTGGCCAGCTCCCGCTCCACCACGTTCTGGGTGGCGATCCCGGCGTGGTCCATGCCGGGCAGCCACAGGGCGTTGTAGCCCTGCATCCGGCGCCGCCGGACCAGCGCGTCCATCAGCGTGTGGTCGAGCGCGTGACCGATGTGGAGGGAGCCGGTGACGTTCGGCGGGGGGATGACGATGGAGAAAGCGGGGGCGTCGGACGTCGCGTCGGCGGCGAAGTAACCTGCCTTCTCCCAGCGCTCGTAGCGCGGCCCCTCCACGTCGGAGGGCGCGTACTGGGACGGCAGCTCGATGGGCTCGGCGGTACTCACGACAGGTGAGTCTACGGCCTGCGGAGCGCTGGGCTAGCCCGGTTGGTCAGCCCTTGACCTCCACCGCCGACGGACCTTGAGAGCCAGCGCGGAGGCGCCGGCTTGCTTGGCCTCCTTGCCGTTCTTGATGAACTGCACGACGCCGAAGGTGGTCTTGGTGGCCCACACGCACTCGCTGCTCTGGGCACCGTTCGTGGTGTTGTAACCGCACGCCATCTGGCCGCCGTGCGGGCCCGGCTCCACGATCCGCGAGGACTTCAGGTGGGATCGCACGACCTTGATCACCGCGGCCGGGTTGTAAGTGCCGTCGTAGCCGACGAAGATCAGGCCGTCGTAGGTGCTGGCGTTGATGTCAGTGCTGGTCCCGGTGTCGTAAACGGCGGCGACGGCCTTTCCTGGCTTGCCCGCCTTCTTGGCCTTCAGCGCGGACGCGACCGTACCCGACAGGTTGGCCGTCGCGGGCTCGACCGCCTTCGTCGCCGTCTTGTTGAGCGGGAACGCGCCCACCTTGGCGGCCTGGGTGAAGACGTAGCTGCCCGTCGCGGCCGGGCCACCGGCGGCGGTGGTGCCGGTGCCCGGTGAGGACGAGGTGGCGCTCGGCGTGCCGCTGTTGCCCTTGGTCAGGTGGAGGACCAGGAACACGATCGCCACCACGCCCACGACGGCGGCGCCCAGGTACAGGACCATCTTCGTCCCGCCGAGGCGCTGCGACGGCCGGCCGCCGCCCCGGGGCGAGCCCGAACGCGACCGCGGCCCGGAGCCGGGCGCGGCGGGGTCGCGTCGTCGTCGTAGCCGGGCAGGCCGGGCGCCCCGGGCGCCTCAAAGCCCTGCTGGCCGTACGCGTCCTGGCCGTAGCCGCCCGCGCCGTAGCGTCCTGGCCGTAGCCCGGCGACGGGTAGGCGTCCGTCCCGCTGCCTGCCAGTCCAGCGCCTGCTGGTCCGGCGCCTGCCGGCCCGGCGCCCGCCGGTCCGGCGCCCGCCGGTCGCAGCGCCGGGCGCGCCGTAGCCGTTCTGGACATAGCCATCCTGGCCGTAGCCCGGCGGCGGGTAGCCGTTCTGGCTGTAACCGTTCTGGGCGTACCCGTTCTCGGCGTAGCCGTTCTGGCCCTGGCCGGAGCCCGGCTGCTGAGTGGCGTACACCTGGGTAGCGCCGTCCTGGCTGGGTCCGGGCGAGCCGAAGCCGTTCTGCCCGAAACCGCCGCCGAAGGCGTCCTGCGGGTAGTCGGAGGACTCGGCCCCCGGCTGCTGATACGCCTCCGTCTGGTAGTCCTGGCCTGCGCGGGCCTGGCTGGGCTGGCCCAGCGGGCCGGTCTGGGCCCCCGGACCACCGAAGGCCCCTTGACCGAGCCCCGGAGGCCCCATAGCCCCCGTTGGCACCAAAGCCACTCGGCGGAGTGCTGCCCGGGCCGGAATCCTGCCCGTACCCCGGGTGGTCTTCGTAGCCCGGCTGGTCATCCGGCTGAGCCCGGCGCTGGTCACCGTAACCCGGCTGGTCGCCATAGCCCTGATGATCGCCATAGCCGGGCTGGCCGTAGCCGGCCTGGCCGTAACCTGGCTGCTCGAAGCCGCCCTGGCCATGGCCCGGCTGGCCGTAGCCGCTCTGACCGTAGCCGTTCTGGCCGTGGCCCTGGTCCTGGCTCTCCTGGGCATGCGGGGTGAAGGTGGGCTGACCGTATTCCTGCGGCGGTGATCCGTAGGAATCCCGCGGCGGTGATCCGTAGGCCGGCTCGCCCTGGCCCGGCGTCCCCGGCCGCGCTCCGTAACCCGCCTGGTCACCGTAACTTGCCTGGTCACCGTAACCCGGCTGGTCATGACCCGGATTGTCACCGTAACCCGACCAGCCCGAACGAGCGGGCTCATCCGTCCCGTGCTGGCGGTAAGCCCCGGTATCGCCTTCGCCGTAGCCGCCGGACTCCTGCGGCCCGGAGCCCGGCAGTCCCGGACTGGGCGGGGACGACGAGGCGGACGGGCCGGGCGGAAGAGATGCGGCCGCACGCCGCGGCCCGGTACTGAACGCGCTCTGCGCACCCGTGCTCAGCGGATCCTGGGTCATCGACCCGAGCGGACGCTGGGGACTGGACTGGTACCCGGGCTGAGGGGAGGCGAACGGGCCGGGTGCGGTCAGCGGGTCTATCTCGCTGCGCCCCGGGCTGACCGCACGGCGGGGACCGGAGGCGTGGCCGCCCTGCGGGCTTCCGCCGAAGCCCGGCGAGCCGTCGCCGTATCCGCCGGGGGAACCCGGGCCGGAGCCGGGCGGCTGGCTGGTCGACGGGCCGTAACCCGATACCGGATCGTAGACCGGCGGCTGTCCGAAGCCCGAATCCTGCCCGTATCTCGTTCCCCGATCGAAAACGCTCGCCGCCTGATCCTGGTTCTGCGCCTGGTCGTAGCCGGGCAGAGCCCGGCGTCCCGCGCGCATTCTGCCTTGATCGCGCCCGGCGTGATGACCACCGGTCGGCTCGCCCTGCTGGTAGTCCTGCTCGCCAGGCCCGCCGGCTTCGTCGGGCTCCGGGCGTGAATCCCAGTTACCCGTGGGGGCGTCCCAACTACTCATCTGCGCTCGATTCCCCGTCGCTATGGAAGACGGCTGCCTTGTCAGCGTCCGAGATCCTGGCGTGAGCGGGAACCCCGCCAGATACGGCAATATGCAGTGAGGCTACATGCGAATAACGATGATCATGGGCAATACGCCCAAAGTTGGCGGCGGCCTGACCGGTCCTTTACGGTGCGAATCCACAGGCCAACTGGCAGTACTCGAACACTTGTACTATTACTCGGCCGGACGGCTGTACCGGCGGTCCGGCCGCCGTCAGGCGGACTTCTCCCGCGGCGTGCGCCGGGTGACATCCCGGGGAACGATCGTCGGGTTGACGTTCTCGAGTACGGCCTCGCGCGTGATCACGACGCGCTCGACGTCCTTGCGGCTCGGCACCTCGTACATCACCGACTGCAGGACCTCTTCCAGGATCGCGCGCAGGCCGCGCGCGCCGGTGCCGCGGAGGTTCGCCTGGTCGGCGATGGCCTCGAGCGAGTCGGGGCTGAACTCCAGGTCCACGCCGTCCAGCTCGAACAGCCGCCGGTACTGCTTCACCAGCGCGTTCCGCGGCTCGGTCAGGATCTGGATGAGCGCTTCCCGGTCCAGGTTGTGCACGCTGGTGATGACCGGGAGCCGACCGACGAACTCCGGGATCATCCCGAACTTCAGCAGGTCCTCCGGCATGACCTCGCCGAACTGGTCGGTGTTGTTCACGCTCCGGACACGGAGCTTGGCGTTGAAGCCGATCCCGTTGTGGCCCGAGCGCTGCTCGATGATCTTCTCCAGGCCCGCGAAGGCGCCACCGCAGATGAACAGCACGTTCGTGGTGTCGATCTGGATGAACTCCTGGTGCGGGTGCTTGCGCCCGCCCTGCGGCGGCACCGAGGCGGTGGTGCCCTCGAGGATCTTCAGCAGCGCCTGCTGGACGCCCTCGCCCGAGACGTCGCGGGTGATCGAGGGGTTCTCGCTCTTCCGCGCGATCTTGTCGATCTCATCGATGTAGATGATGCCGGTCTCGGCCTTCTTGACGTCGTAATCCGCCGCCTGAATGAGCTTGAGCAGGATGTTCTCGACGTCCTCGCCGACGTAACCGGCCTCGGTGAGGGCGGTCGCGTCGGCGATGGCGAACGGCACGTTGAGCAGCCGGGCCAGGGTCTGGGCGAGCAGCGTCTTGCCCGAGCCGGTGGGGCCGAGCAGCAAGATGTTCGACTTGGCCAGCTCGACACCCTCGTCGCCGGGCCGGTCGTCACCGGACTGGACCCGCTTGTAGTGGTTGTACACCGCTACCGACAGGGCCTTCTTGGCCTTGTCCTGGCCGATCACGTACGCGTCGAGGAACTCGTAGATCTCGCGCGGCTTCGGCAGGCTGTCCCACTTGAACTCGGCGGGCTCGGCGAGCTCTTCCTCGATGATCTCGTTACAGAGGTCGATGCACTCGTCGCATATGTACACGCCCGGGCCGGCGATGAGCTTCTTCACCTGCTTCTGGCTCTTACCGCAGAACGAGCACTTCAGCAGGTCCCCACCGTCACCGATGCGTGCCACCCAGATACTCCTTTACATGGTGCCGCCGCGACGGCCATGATGGCCGCCTCCAGCGGACATGTCCCGCGAGGCCGTCAAGCGCTTGCATATCGACGGTACCGCCTACTGGGTCCGATGGACACCATCAAACCCCTTCAGCGGCCCAGGAGGAAGAGCTGAATCCTCCCGGTTAGGACGACACTACCTCGGTAGTGCGCTCGCTGCCCCTCTTGATCATGGTGAGAACCTCGTCGACGAGGCCGTACTCCTTGGCCTCCTCGGCGGTGAGGAACTTGTCCCGCTCGATGTCGCGGCGGACCTTCTCCTCGTCCTGGCCGGTGTGCCGGGCCAGGATGAGCTCCATGGCCGCGCGCATCCGCAGGATCTCCCGGGCCTGGATCTCCATGTCACTGGACTGGCCGTAGCCGCCCTCGGTGGCGGGCTGGTGGATGAGGATCCTGGCATTCGGCAGCGCCATCCGCTTGCCCTTGGTTCCCGCCGCGAGGATCACCGCGGCGGCCGAGGCGGCCTGCCCGATGCAGCAGATCTGGATGTCGGGCTGGATGAACTGCATCGTGTCGTAGATCGCCATCATCGACGTCATCGACCCGCCGGGCGAGTTGATGTAGATGGTGATGTCGCGGTCCGGGTCGATCGCCTCGAGCGTCAGCAGCTGGGCCATGACGTCGTTGGCCGAGGCGTCGTCGATCTGGACGCCGAGGAAGATGATCCGCTCCTCGAAGAGCTTGTTGTACGGGTTCATCTCCTTGATCCCGTACGAGGTGCGCTCGACGAAGGACGGCAGCACGTACCTGGACTGCGGGGTCCGCAAGCCGTAGTCGCTCACGTTCGGCTCCTTTGGGTTGATCATGACACGGCACCCACGGTCGGCACCTCGACGGCGCTGCGGATCACCTTGTCGACGAAGCCGTACTCCTTGGCTTCCTCCGCGGTGAACCAGCGGTCGCGGTCCGCGTCCTTCTCGATCTGCTCGATCGGCCGCCCGGTGTGGAAGGAGGTGCGCTCGAACAGGGTTCGCTTGATGTACAGCATCTGCTCGGCCTGGATCCTGATGTCGGAGGCGGTGCCGCCGATGCCGCCGGACGGCTGGTGCATCAGGATCTGGGCGTGCGGGAGGGCGAACCGCTTGCCTGGCGCGCCCGCCGTCAGCAGGAACTGTCCCATGGACGCGGCCATTCCCATCGCGTACGTGGACACGTCATTCGGCACGTACTGCATCATGTCGTAGATGGCCATCCCCGCGTAGACCGAGCCGCCCGGGGAGTTGATGTAGAGGCTGATGTCGCGCTTGGCGTCCTCGGAGGCCAGCAGCGCGAGCTCGGCGCAGATGCGGTTGGCGATGTCGTCGTCAACCTGCTGGCCGAGGAAGATGATGCGGTGCCGCAGCAGCCGCTGGAACAACGGGTCCCCGAACGGCGGGAATTGAGGCTCCGCGGCCGCCGCGATCGACGGCAGCGCCGGGTCCGACAGGGGCTGAGTCACGCTTATTCACCTGCTCCTTTTGGAGGCATCTGCTGGTGTCATTGATTGGACCATAACGCCGGCGCGGAACCCGATCGTCCCGCACAGCCCGCTGTTCGCTACTGGCGCACCGAGTTGCCATCTGCTGCCGGACCGCAACCGGGCAGCCGGAAGGCGGAGAAGCAAGGGCAGGATGGCGCTGCGCGCCGGGAGCCAGCACCCGGCGACGGGCATGGTGCACCAGAGCGCCGGGACAGCCTGGTGGGGTCAGAGGCCGTCCGGGGCGAGTCGGGATCCTGGTGCTGGCGTACGGCGGGTCAGGCCTTGGCGTCGGCTTCTTCGGCGGCGGCTTCCTCGAGGGAAGCTTCGGCTTCGGCGTCGGTGTCCGCGTCGGTCTCGGCCAGGACTTCGCCCTCGGTTTCCCCGCCGGGGCCGACCGGGGTGTTCAGGGCGGCCCCGATGTCGACCGGGTTCCCCGACTTGTCGGTCACCGTGACCCGCTCGGCGATCACGTTCATGGCCTTGCCGCGCAGGACCTCGGCGGCCGCAAAGCTGAGCTGGTTGTTCTCGACGAGCTGCTGGGCCAGCTGGTCGGGCGCGACGCCCATCTGCTCGGCCTGCCGGGTCACGTAGCCGGACAGCTCGGCCTGGTCGACGCCGAGCTCCTCGGTGCGGGCCAGCTGGTCCAGGACCAGGCTGACCTTGACCGCGCGGCGGGCCCGCTCGTCGATGTCCGCCTCGAACTTCTCCTCGGTCTGGCCGGTCATCTCCAGATAGCCTTCCAGGCTGGCGCCCGCCCGGGTGAGCTGGTCGAGGATGGCGTCGCGGTTGTTCTTGGCCTCGTCGGCGACCACGCTCTCCGGCAGCGGGACGTCGATCTGGTCGAGCACGGCCTCCAGGGCGAGGTTGCGCGCCTGGATGACCTGCTGCATGGTCTTGTCCCGCTCCAGCTGGGTCCTGGTGTCGGCCCGCAGCTCCCCCAGGGTGTCGAACTCGCTGGCCATCTGGGCGAAGTCGTCGTCGAGGCCGGGAACATCCTTGGCCTTGACGCTGTGCACGGTCACCGTCACCTCGGCCTCGTGGCCCGCGAACTCGCCGCCGGCCAGCTCGGAGGTGAAGGTGGCGGACTCGCCCGCCGACATGCCGATCAGGGTCTGGTCCAGGCCGTCCAGCATGGACTCGCTGCCGACCGGGTAGGACAGGCCGCTGGCCTGGGCGTCATCGACCGGCTGGCCGTCCACCGAGGCGGACAGGTCGATCGAGACGTGGTCCCCGTCCTCGACCGGGCGCTGCACGCCCTTCAGCGAGGCGAACCGGTCCTGCAGCATGGCGAGCCGCTCGGCAACCTCGTCCGGGGTGACCAGGGTGTCGTCGACGGTGACGGACACGGTGGACAGGTCGGGCAGGTCGAACTTGGGCCGGATGTCGACCTCGACGGTGAAGGTCAGCTCCTTGCCGTCGTCCAGGTTGGTGATCTCCACCTCGGGCTGGCCCAGCGCGTAGACGTCGCTGTCGGCCACCGCCTTGGAGTACAGCTCGGGGATCGCGTCGTTGACCGCCTGGCTCAGCACCACGTCCCGGCCGACCCGGCGGTCGATCACCGGCGGCGGTACGCGGCCCGGCCGGAAGCCCGGGATGCGGACCTGGCGGCCGACCTCGCGGTAGGCCTTGTCGAGGCTGGGCTTCAGCTCATCGAACGGCACCTCGACACTCAGCCGGACTCGGGTTGGGCTCAGCTCTTCGACGTCAGTCTTCACGTCCGCGTCTCACTCCGGGGTTAAGGATGGTAACTCAGCGATGGATCGCAGAGAAGTCTAAGCCGCCAGTCTAGGGGCTAGCGCACCCTGACCACGCGAACAGGCGGAGGCTCGTCGTCCCGCTGGCGGTTATCCCCGATCAGCAGGTGCAGCAGCCAGCTCACCAGGCCCACGATGATCGCGCCCCAGAAGGCCGCCCAGAACCCGGCCACGTGGAACGGCAGCGTCAGGTCGCCGGCGATGACGCTGGCCAGCCACAGCAGCAGGCCGTTGACCACCAGCGCGGCGAGGCCGAGGGTCAGGATGTAGAACGCGCAGCCGACGACCTTGATCAGCGGCTTGAGCGTCGCGTTGATCAGGCCGAAGATCAGCGCCACCACGATCAGGGTGCCGGCCTTGGACCAGCCGCTGGCCGGCGGGCAGGGTGATGCCGGGGACGGCCCAGGTCGCGACGCCCAGGGCGGCCGCCGAGACGAGCAGCCGGAGCAGGAACCTCATAGTCCAGATATTACTTGAGTACGGATGGAGAACGCATGAAGATCTTATGGAGTCCGTCAGGCGCTCAGGGGGTTGAAGGGTCCGGCCGGGTCGCCGCGGAACAGGCGGCGGTAGGCGTTCGGGGTGGTGCCGCGCCAGGAGCGGAAGTGGTGGCGCAGGGCGGTCGCGTTGCCGAAGCCGGCCCGGTCGGCGATCGCGTCCACCGTCTCGTCGGTCTCCTCGAGCAGCTGCTGGGCCAGCAGGATGCGCTGGCCGATGAGCCAGCGCTGCGGCGTGGTGCCGGTGTCGGCGACGAAGCGGCGGGCGAAGGTCCGCTCGGACATGTTCGCCCGGGCCGCCAGCTGGCGCACGGTCAGCGGCTGGTCCAGGTGCGCGCGCAGCCACTCGAGCAGGTCCCGCAGCGTCCCGTCGCAGGACGGGGCGACCGGCTGGTCGACGTACTGCGCCTGGCCGCCGTCGCGGTGCGGCGGCACCACCATGCGCCGGGCGATGCCGTTGGCGACCCGCGCGCCCTGCTCCTTCCTGACCAGGTACAGGCACGCGTCGATGCCGGCCGCGGTGCCGGCGCTGGTGATCACCGGGTCGTCGTCGACGTAGAGGACGTCCGGGTCGACCTTGGCCGCCGGGTAGCGCCGGGCCAGGGCGGTCGCGCTGCGCCAGTGCGTGGTGCAGCGACGGCCGTCGAGCAGCCCGGCCTCCCCCAGGATGAAGGCCCCGCTGCACACGCTGAGCACCCGCGCGCCGCGGCCGACGGCCCGGCGCAGCGCGGCCAGCAGCTCGGCGGGAAAGGCGGGGGCGTCGTCCCCGAGCCGCTCGTCGCCGACGGCGGGCAGCGCGATCAGGTCGGCCGTCTCCAGCCGGTCCAGGCCGCAGGGGGGTTCCATGGTGAAGTCGTTGTGCGAGCGCAGCGGCGGCGGCTCGCCCGCCACCACGGCGAAGTCGTAGGACGGCAGCCCGTCGTCGGACCGGTCGATGCCGAAGACCTCGCAGATGGTGCCGAACTCGAACGGCAGGAAGCCGTTGACGACCACCACCGCGACATTGCGCAACACAACAAGCAAGTATGCCAAACGAGTTGGCAGGATGTCATCCAACCTTGGCATCACTGCCACTGGGGCGGGCGGGACGGGACGCGGCATCATGAAGGTATGGACTTCATGGTCAGGTTCGCCCGCCAGGCCGGCCAGGTACTCAGCGAGATGAGTTGGGCGACCAAGCGCATGACCGCGCTCCGGCTTTCCTACGGCTTCGCCGAGTCCGACCGGGCACCGGACACGTACGCCGAGTTCCTGCTCCGATCGCGGCTCACCCTCATCCACGAGCCGCCGGCCCGGCGGCGGGCGAGCGGCCGCCAGGTCAGGTAGGAACCCGGGTCAGTTCCCCACGCCCGCCGGCGCGCCCGGCTGGTGCGGCCAGCGGACACCGGCGATGGCCAGCACCCGGTCCTGGAAGAGCGGTCCTGATGTCGTATAGGTGCTGAGCGCGGGCTCCGTCTTCCCGCCGATGCTGACGGAGGCGATCCCGCAGCCGCCGTACGGCGCGGTGAACCGGGCCAGCACCTGACCGCCCGGGTGGTCCAGGAAGGCGAGCCGCATCGCGCCGCCGAAGCTGGCCGGGCACGAGTACGCGCCGGGCGGGAAGACGGTCAGGCCGTTGGCCAGCGCCACGATCTCGGCGATCCGGGCCGGGTCGGTGAGCGTGAACGCGTGGTCGAGCCGGTCGCCGCGGCGATCGGAGTTCGGCCCGAAGACCGGGGTCACGGTCACGGCCCGGACGCCGGAGGGAATGCGCTCGGCCGCAGAACGGGCGGGCAACCAGGCGACCTGCGCGTCGGTCCGCAGCGCGGTCTGGCCCCGGTAAGGCATGGCCGTCACTACCAGCTGGCGCTGCGGCAGCACGCCCGGCACCGGGGGCAGCGCGAACGCGTCGCCCTGCGACTCGATCAGCGCGCCCGAGGAATCCCTGAAGGTCGCGGACCCGGAACCGTCCGGGGTGAACCCGGGCGGCAGGTGCGCGCTGATCCAGGACAGGACGGCCCGCGGCTGGCCGGGCACCCGCCACCAGCGCGTCGCGGTCACGACGTCCGCGTTCCCGATCCCGACCGCGGGGTTGTCCAGCGACGCGATCAGCCCGGTGCGGACCGCTCCCGGCGGCCGGCGGAAGTCCGCGATAATGCGGGCCGCGTCGGCGTCCGCGCGCTGCCGCGGCCCGGCGGCGTGCGCGGCGGTGCTGGCGGTCTGGGCCGGGCTGGAACTGGCGGGACTGGCGGGCGAGCCGGCGACCTGGCTTCCGCAGCCGGCCAGGGCGACCGCGGCGCAGGCACCAGCCGCCGTCAGCCAGCGCGAGGCGCGCCCAGGGCGCCGGACATGGCGCGGGTACGGCGGGAGACAGCGGCGAGGCCGCGGGCGATTCATACCACTTCGACGCAGCTGGGAGGCGGGCGGTTGCGTGCCGGACGGGGAAGCTTTTACTGGGTGACCTCGCCATAGTCCGCTGCCAGGCAAGCCAGATACCGGGAAGCTTCCATGCGGCCAGCCTCCCATGGCTCGCAGGGGTACCTGGGGTGTCACGGTAGCCCGTTCGGTACATGATGGGGGCGTGCGTCGGGAGGCGATGAACCGGGCCGCGGCCGTGCGGGCCGCGGTCGTGCCCGGCTGGCTGGCCGAAGTGGTGCGGCCGCGGCGGGCGCCGGTGCCGTGGCCGGAGATGATCCGGGCCGCCCTTGCCATCTGCGTGCCGCTGTCGGCGGCGCTGGCGCTGGGCCGCGGGTCGCTCGGCGTGCTGCCCGCGATGGGCGGCCTGATCGGCACGCTGGCCGACACCGGCGGTCCTTACCTGACCCGGGTGAAACGGGTCTGCAGCGCGGCCGCCGTCGGCGGCGCGGCCGGCCTGGCCATCGGCGCGGTCACCCACGGGCACGGCTGGCTCGCGGTGGCGGCGCTGGTCGTGGTGGCGGGGGTGTCCGGCGTGCTCAGCACGGCCGGCGACCTCGGCTCGGTGACCGGGCTGCAGCTGCTGGTGTACACCGCGCTGGGAGCCGGCCCGGTGGGGGCGCTGCGGCCGGTCTGGCATACCGCGGCCGGGTTCCTGGCCGGGGTACTGTGGGCCCTGATCCTGCTCGTGCCCGGCTGGCTGCGGGCGCCGTACGGGCGGGAGCAGCGGGACGTGGCCGCGGTGTACGACGCGCTGGCCGGGCAGCTCCAGGCGATCGGGAGCGACGGGCTGACCGCCCGGCGGCAGGCGGTCACCACCGCCCTCGATACCGCCTACGACGAGCTGCTGACGGCCCGGGCCGCCGCGACCGGGCCGAACCGGCAGCGAGCACGGCTGCTCGGGGCGCTGAACGCGAGCCTGCCGGTGGCCGAGGCGACGATCGCGGCCGGCCTGGCCGGCACCCGGCCGCCGCCGCTGGTCATCACGGTGGTGTCCCGGCTGGCGGACGCGGTCAGGCGCGAGACCGGGCCGCCGATGATCCCGCCGCCCTGGGACGACGCCCCGGCCATGCTGGCGCTGCGCGACGCCCTGGCCGGGGCGGCTTCGGTGCTGTCGCGGGACCGGCCTGAGGTGGAGGTCAGGACGCGGGCGCGGCGGCCCTTCTGGACCTCGCTGGTGGATGAGCTCGGCGCCGGGCGGCTGGGGAGGATCTTCACGCTGCGGCTGATGGTGTGCATGGGCGTGGCCGGGCTGGTGAGCGAGGTACTGCCACTGCAGCGTTCGTACTGGGTGCCGCTGACCGTGGCTATCGTGCTGAAGCCGGACTATGGTTCGGTCTTCGCCCGGGCGTTGCAGCGCGGC
This sequence comes from uncultured Actinomycetota bacterium, assembly GCA_963839095.1. Classification (GTDB taxonomy): domain Bacteria; phylum Actinomycetota; class Actinomycetes; order Streptosporangiales; family Streptosporangiaceae; genus Palsa-504. Next base: position 279,168 of record CAWIUF010000001.1, read on the forward strand.
ATCGGCACGGTGGTAGGGGCGGTCGCCGGGGCCATACTGCTGGTGCTGGTGCACGGGACGTGGCTGCTGATCCCGTTCGGCATCCTGGCGGCACTGCTGCCGTACGGGCGGAGCCGGAATTACGGGCTGCTCGCCACGTTCCTGACCCCGCTGGTGGTGGTGCTCATCGACCTGCTCGGGCCGGCCGGCTGGCGGCTGGCCGAGGACCGGCTGATCGACACGCTGATCGGCTGCGCGATCGTGCTGCTGATCGGGTTCGCGCCGTGGCCGATGGCCTGGTACTCGCATCTGCCGCGGCAGTTCGCGCAGACGACGCTGGACATGGGCCGGTACCTGGAGGAGTTCCTGGGGAGCGGTTCCGGCACGGACGCGGCGGCCCGCACCTCCTCGCGGGCGCGGCTGCGGCGGCCGACCTACCGGGCGCTGGCCGACCTGCGGGCCGAGTTCCAGCGCACCATGTCCGAGCCGCCCGCGATCAGCAGGCGCGCGGCGGCCTGGTGGCCCGCGGTGATCGGCCTGGAGCAGGTCATGGACGCGATCACCGCCGCCGGGCTGGCCGTCAGCCGCAGCCCCGGGAACGCCGTGCCGCCGGAGAACGTCCGGCGGCTGGCCGATGCCTTGCGCGCGGTCAGCGCGGCGGCGCTGAACGGAACGGCGCTCGCGCCGGTGCCGGGCTTGCCGGATGACGAGATCCTCAGGCCGGTCAGCGAGGCCATCCGGTCCCTGGTCGGGCGTGACTTGCGTAGCTGGTCGGGCTGGCGGGACTCGAACCCGCGACCTCGTGCACCCAAAGCACGCGCGCTAGCCAAGCTGCGCTACAGCCCGTATCTGGCCGAGTCTAGCGGCTGACCCGCCCCGCGTCGCGGTGGTGGCGGGCCAGGAACAGGCGGCACCAGGCGTCGCCGAGCCAGGCGCCGAAGCGGGCCGGAGGCCAGCCGCGCTCGCGGACCAGGAGGGTGTAGTACTCCGAGGAGTTCATGCTCCAGACCACGTCGGCGACCTCCTCGATGTCGAGGCCGGCCCGCAGTTCGCCGGTCGCCGCCAGGTCCTGCGCGAACAGGCGCATGTTGGCGGCCCGGCGGGTGGCGATCTCGGTCCAGAGCTCGCCGAGTTCGGGGGCCTGGGCAGCGGCGTCCCGCAGCACGAGGTGCAGGGGGGCGAGGCGGGAATTGACTTCGGTCACCGCGGTGGCGTAGATGCGGATCTTCTCGCGGGCGGTGGCGGCGGCGCGGATCCGCTGGACGTAGTCGCGCTGCTCCGAGGGGACGGCCTGGTCCGTTCCGGAGATCGAGGTCTCGAGCAGCAGCCGGGCGAGCACCGGCTTGGTGCCCACCGCGGCGTAGACCGTGTCGACGGCGACGCCGGCCCCGGCCGCAATCTGGGCGATCGTGGTGGCGGCGTAGCCCTGCTCGGTGAAGAGCAGCCGGGCCGCGTCGAGTATCGCCAGCCGGGTCCGGCGGGCCTGCTCCTCGCGTACCGACGACCGGTAGGTCCGGGGCTTGACGGTCTCGCTCATGCCGCCTAGATTACTCAGTATTGATCCGATAATGGTTCGGATTAATTTACGGGAGGAGAAGATGATGAGCGTGAGCAGCACGAGCGAGGTCGGCGGGGAGACCGCGGGGATGGGAGCTGGACCTGAGCTTGCCTCGGGTCCGGCCGCGGGCCGGCCTCGGTTCTGGTCCGGGGGGCGGCTGAGGGGCCGGGGACGTGGGCGCTGGGCTCGCTGTTCGAGCGGCTGGCGTCGGGTGAGGAGACGGGGGGCGGGTTCGCGCTGTCGCTGGTGACGCAGCCGCCGGGGGCGGCCACGCCGGTGCACATCCACACCCTCGAGGACGAGGCCTTCTACCTGCTCGACGGGACCATGACCTACAGCGCGGACGGGGAACTGCACCGGCTGGCCCGCGGGTCCTTTATTTTCCTGCGCCGGGGGCTGCCGCATGCGTTCCGGGTGACGGGCGACGCGCCGGTGCGGTTCCTGGCGATCGCATCCCCGGGGGCCTTGATGGGGCTCTACGACGAGGTGGGGCGCCCGGCCGGGGGGCACGAGCTGCCGCCGCCGGACCAGGAGCAGCTGATGGCGGACGTGCACCGCTGGCTGGAGACGGCGCCGCGGTACGGCCTGAGCATCGTCGGCCCGCCGCTCCCCGCCGATGCCTGACTCCCGTCGACTTCATGATCGCGGGCAGTTACGACCGCAAATCGACCGAAACTGCCCGCGATCATGAGCACCCATTCGTCAACCTCATGATCGGGATGGGGCCAGAGGGGCCGGGAGCGAAGCCAGAGGTGAGCGCAGGCGGGATGAGGCGCAGGGGGTGAGGCGCAGGGGGATGAGGCGGGCCTGGGGCGACTTGGGGGGTTAGGCCCGGTAGCCCTGGTTAGGGGGTGGTGAAGTGGTAGCCGTGGGCTTGGAGGCGGGGGATTACTAGCTTGAGGGCGGCTACGGTCTGGGCGCGGTTGCCGCCGCCGTCGTGCTCGAGGATGATCGAGCCGGTCCGGGTGTTGCGCATGATGTTGGCGACGATGGAGGGCACGCCGGGGCGGGACCAGTCGCGGGGGTCGACGGACCAGTCGAGCGGGGTCAGGCCGGCCCGGGCGCACTGGTCGAGGACGGCCGGGGACCAGGCGCCGTAGGGGGCGCGGAACAGCTTCGGCTCGCGGCCGGTCGCGTGGTGGATGGCGTCGGCGGCGCGGCCGATCTGGCTGGCTACGGTGGCCGGGGCCAGGCGGGCCAGGTCGGGGTGGGACCAGGTGTGGTTGGCGATCGTGTGGCCGGCCGCCGCTACCTCGCGGACCAGGCCGGGGTAGGCCGCGACTTCCAGGCCGATCATCGAGAAGGTCGCGGTCACCTTGTACTTGGCCAGCAGCCGCAGGACCTGCGGGGTGTACTCCGGGCTGGGGCCGTCGTCGATGGTCAGCGCGATGCCCTTGCGGCCGTCGTGGACGTAGTACATGATCTCGTCCGGGTTCTGGGGTTCGTTCCGGTGATGGCGGCGGCGGCCCGGGCGGCGGGTCTTCGCGGGGCGGGCGGGATGCGCGGGGTGAGCGTGCCGCGTGGGATGCGTGGTGTGTGTGGGGTGGGCGTGTGGGGTGGGCGGCGTCGACCTGGACGTGGCCGGACGGGGACGGGGACGGGCTGGCCTGGGATGACGGGGACGGGCTGGCCTGGGATGACGGGGACGGGCTGGCCTGGGATGGGGCTGCCTGGGTGTCGGCGGCCAGGTGGCGGGCGGGGTCTTTCCAGGCGGCGGCGAGCAGGGCCGCTCCCCCGACGACGAGTACGGCCCGGCGCGTGGTGCTGCCGGATTTCCCTGAGTTCATCTGCAGGCTCCCCGATGATCTGCCGACGCCGGCCCGCCTGATTGCGCACCTGACATGAAGACTGCCCAGTAATGCCTTCGGTTGCACTCAATGGGAAACGGGGACGGACACGCCTCCCTGGCTGGGATTGGGCGGATTCGGGAGCCTTGCGGTGGCGCTGGCCCTACCCTTAAGGGTGCTTCCGGCACGGGGGCTCCGTCCGCCGGCAGGCGAGACTTCACGGCGTTATCTCACGACGTTATTCGTCATTCACAGAGCGAGGCATCTGCACATGGGCAAGTACATATCCGCGCGGGCGGCCCTGGCGGGAGCAGCCGGGCTGGCGGCGATCACGCTGGCGGGGTGCAGTTCGGCCGCGAGCACGACCGGGGCGGCGTCGACCGGCAGCCCGGCGGCCAGCGCGTCCAGCACGGCCAGCGCCAGCGCCACGACCAGCGCGGTCGCCACCGCCAGCCCGTCCGGGGCGACGGGCGTCTCGGCCCCGTTCCCGGTCGCGGTCGGTAACACCTGGGTGTACGAGGCGACCACCAGCATCAACAGCACGCACTCGACCGACACCAAGAAGGTCCTGTCGGTAGCGCCGATGACGGGCGGCCGCGAGGTCACGATGTCGGACACCGTCTCGCCGGGCTCGGTCAGGGCGACGCAGAACTACGTCTTCTATGACAACGGCCAGATCGGGTTCCCGATCAGCCAGAACCACGGCATCTCGGTGGTATCAGGCAAGGGGATCGTGTGGCCGAACGCCGCGGACCTCGCCACCGGGAAGGCCTTCCACTCGACGTCGCAGATCAAGCTCAGCTCCGGGCAGTTCGAGACGGCGGACGTCACCGTCAAGGGCGGCGGCACCGAGTCGGTGAGCGTCCCGGCCGGGACGTTCCAGGCCACGCTGGTGAACATGACCATCCTCACCCACGTGGGCAGCTTTGCCACGACCATCACGGTGAAGGAGTGGACCGCGCCGGGCACCGGCCCGGTCAAGTCGCAGGAGATCATCAAGGCGCCTGGCCAGAGCCAGATCAGCACGACCGAGGCGCTCCTCACCTTCACGAAGGGGTGAGCTCAGTGGGCCGGCCGAGGATGACCGTCACCGGAACCAATATCGACGCGCCTGACGCCAACGCGCTCGCGGACTTCTACCGCCGGCTGCTGGGCTGGGAGACCGGCACGGACGAACCCGGCTGGGTGGTCCTGCGGGCGCCGGGCGGCGGGCACACGCTGAACTTCCAGACCGAGGAGCGCTACGTGCCCCCGGTCTGGCCGGCCGGGCCGGGCGATCAGCAGATGATGATGCACCTCGAGATCGCGGTCGACGATCTCGAAGCGGGGGTCGGCGCACGCCGTGGCGCAGGGCGCGACGCTCGCCTCGTTCCAGCCGCAGGACGACGTCCGGGTCTGCCTCGACCCGGCCGGGCATCCCTTTTGTTTGTATCTGGGATAGGGGAACCCGAAGGCGTTCGGGTGCCTTGCGGCGTTGCGCGGTGACTTGGGCCGTCAGAATTCTTACTCTTAGTGCTTTCTCACTTTCACTGTTGGCCGCCAGCGTGATTCCCCCAAGAGCGAGGCAGCTACATGAGCAAGCACGGATCGGCCGCCGTCGCCCTATCCGGCATGGCCCTGGCCGGCCTGGTACTGGCCGGGTGCAGCGGCTCGGTGCCGAATGGCGCCAAACCCCAGGTGACCAGCAACACGGCCGGGTCCCCGGGGGCCACCGCGTCGACGTCGGGGACTGGCACCCAGGCCTCCAGCGCCAGCCCGGGCAGCACCAGCGCGAACCCGTCCGGCACGGGGCAGAGCGCCGGGAACAGTATCGGCTCGGCCACCGGCAGCACGGCGGGCATCCGGCCGGGCGTGGCGTCGAATTCGTTCGCCAAGGCCAACTCGATCCCCTTCCCGGTGGCCGTCGGCAACACGTGGGTGTACCAGGCCCAGGCAGGCGGCGCGACCGGCCGGACGACGAACAGGATCGTCGCGGCGGGACCCGGCGCGGCCGGGTACCTGGTCACGATGTCGTCGGCGAGCACCCTGGCCGGGGCGGGCGGCACCGGGACGTCCGGCTACACCTTCTACCCGGACGGGACGATCGGCTACCCGGCGCCCGCGGTCAGCGGGCTGGCGGTGACCGGAGGCGGCATCCGCTGGCCGAACGCCGCGGCCCTGGCCTCCGGCCACGCCTACCACTCGACGCTGCAACTCCAGGTCGGCGGGGCGCAGGAGAGCGCGGGCGTCAACGTCTACGGCGCGGGCACCGAGACGGTCACCGTCCCGGCCGGGACGTACCAGGCCAGCGTGGTGGAGACGACCATCGCCGCCAAGGGCGAGACGATCGTGGTCACCACCTGGATCGCGCAGGGCGTCGGCACGGTCAAGACCCAGATACAGGTCACCGGGGCGGGCGCGGCCGGGCTCACCACCTACGAACTGCTGTCCTTCACCAAGGCCAAGAGCTCGGTCGGGGACGGCAGTTAAGCGAGAACGGGCTGGGTGCACCCGGAGGTGGAACCCAGCCCGTTCGGGATAAAGGGTTTTAGCGGGTTTCCTCGGGGCGGCCTTCGGCTGCCCAGAGGGTATGGAACGAGCCGTCGCGGTCGGTGCGGCGGTAGGTGTGGGCGCCGAAGAAGTCGCGCAGGCCCTGGATGAGCGCGGCGGGCAGGCGTTCGGCGCGCAGGGCGTCGTAGTAGGCCAGGGCGGCGGAGAAGCCGGGAACCGGGATGCCGATCTGGGTGGCGGTGGCGATCACGGTGCGCCAGGCTTCCTGGGCGTCGGCGAGGTCCTTGCTGAAGTCCTCGTCGATCAGCAGCGTGGGCAGTTCCGCGTTGTTCTCGTAGGCGGCGCGGATCCGGTCCAGGAACGCGGCCCGGATGATGCAGCCGCCGCGCCAGATGACCGCGATCTGGCCTAGGTCCAGGTCCCAGTCGTACTCGCGGCTGCCGACCGCCATCATGTGCCAGCCCTGGGCGTAGGAGACCAGCTTGGACGCGTACAGGGCCTGTCTCGACCTGGTCGGCGAACTCTCCCGCGTCCTCGACGCGGCCGTCGCGGCCGGGCAGCCCGCGGGCGGCGCGGCGCAGGTCGGCGTGGCCGGACAGCGACCGGGCGAAGACCGCCTCGGCGATGCCGCTGACCGGGACGCCGAGGTCGAGGGCGTCCTGGACGGTCCAGCGGCCGGTGCCCTTCTGCTCGGCCTGGTCGAGCACGATGTCGACGAACGGCTTACCCGTGCCGGCGTCGGTGTGGGCCAGGACCTCGGCGGTGATCTCGATCAGGTACGAGTCGAGGCGGCCGGTGTTCCAGGTCCTGAACGTCTCGGCGATCTGCGCGGGCTCGAAGCCGATGCCGTGCCTGAGCAGGTCGTAGGCCTCGGCGATGAGCTGCATGTCGGCGTACTCGATGCCGTTGTGCACCATCTTGACGAAGTGGCCGGCCCCGTCCGGGCCGATGTGGGTGCAGCACGGGGTGCCGTCCACGTGCGCGCTGATCGTCTCGAGCATCGGGCCGAGGCTCTCGTAGGATTCGGGGCTGCCGCCGGGCATGATGGACGGGCCGTTCAGCGCGCCCTCCTCGCCACCGGAGACACCCATGCCGACGAAGTGCAGGCCTTGTTCCCTGAGTTTCGCTTCGCGGCGGCGGGTGTCGTGGAAGTGCGCGTTGCCGCCGTCGATGATCATGTCGCCCTCTTCCAGGAGGGGGGCGAACTCGTCGATCACCGCGTCGGTGGCGTCACCCGCGTTGACCATGATGACCAGGCGGCGCGGGCGCTCCAGGGCCTGCACGAACTCTTCCGCGGTTTCGGCCCGGACGAAGTTCCCCTCGTCGCCGAACTGGTCGATCACGGCGGTCATGCGGGAGACGGTCCGGTTGTGCAGGGCCACGGTGTATCCGTGGCGGGCGAAGTTGCGGGCCAGGTTGCGGCCCATCACGCCGAGTCCGGTGACGCCGATCTGAGCCGTTGCTTGCGCCATATGCTGCGGTACTCCTCTTGTACTGTGTCTTGTACTGCTCCCGTTGAGCTGGTAACGGCCACTATGCCACTTCGTCTTGGGCTGCAACCCCCTCCCCCGGTCAGCGCATCTGACTGACGTGACGCCCACCGAGGAGTTCACCGAGTTCGCCGCGGGAGCGGCGCCGCGGCTGCGGCGGACCGCGTTCTTGCTGTGCGGGGACTGGCACGCCGCCGAGGACCTGGCGCAGGCGACGCTGGCGAAGATGTTCGTGTCCTGGCGCCGGATCCAGCGGCAGGACGCGGTGTACGCCTACGCCAGCCGCACGCTGGTGAACACCTACCTGGCCGACCGGCGGCGGCTGCGTTCCTCCGAACTGCCCTCGGCGTGGCTGCCCGAGCCGGCGGCCCCGGCGGGCACGCCCGAGCTGCGGATGGTGATCATGGACGCGCTCGCCACCCTGCCGCCCAAGGCACGGGTGGTGGTGGTGATGCGCTACTGGGCCGACATGAGCGTGGAGCAGGTGGCGGACCTGCTCGGCTGCTCGACCGGGAACGTGAAGAGCCAGGCCTCGCGGGGCCTGGACAAGCTGCGGGCGGTGCTGGGCGCGGCCGGTTTGGCCGAACGGGGTTCTGATCAGCCTTGGTCAGGCGGGAGGGACTGGCATGGGTGAGCCGTTTGTGGACGAAGCGGAGCTGCGGGACATGCTCGAGCGGGCGCTGGTGTCCGAGCCGCCGCTGGGTCCGGTGGTGCGCGGCGCCCTGCGGGCGGGGGTGCGGCGGCGGCGCCGGCGCCGGGTGGCGGGGTTCGCGGCTGGCCTTGCTGTTGTCGCGGCGGTTGCTGTTATGGTTCCGGCGCTGACGGCGCGGCACGCGCCGGCACCGGTGGCGGCGCCGGACCGGGACACGCTCTACATCGCCAGCCTGGGCACTGCCAGCGGTTGGGTGACGCCGATCTCGGCGGCCACGGGCAAGGCCGGGGCGCGCATCGACGCCGGGCGGTGGATCGACATGCTGGCCGTCACGCCGGACGGGAAGACCGTCTACGCGGTGGATCAGTCATCCGACGAGGTGATCCCGATCTCGGCGGCCACCGGCACGGCCCGGCCAGCGATCACGGTGCCGCACCTGCCGTACGTCATCGTGATCACTCCCGACGGCCGGACGGCCTTCGTCCTTAGCCAGAAGTCGGCGCTGACGCCGATTACCGTGGCTACCGGCCGGACGGGAAAGCCGATCACCATACCGCCGGTCCCGGCGCAGTTCGGTATCTCCGCCGCGCCGGTGATCACCCGCGACGGCCGGACCGTCTTCGTGGCGCCGACGTCCATGAGCCGCGTGCTGATCCCGGTCGACGTCGCTACCCGCCGGGCGGGGAAGCCGGTCAAGCTCGCCAGCAGGCCGGAGGTGATGGTGCTGGCACCGAACGGCCGGACCCTCTACCTGGTCAGCTCGGTCCGCGACACGGTCACGCCGCTGCCGCTGGCCACCCTGCGGCCCGGGCGGCCCATCAAGGTGGGCAGCGGACCGGTCGCCCTGGAGTTCACTCCGGACGGCCGGACGGCCTATGCCGTCAACCGGGACTCGGGGACGGTGACGCCGATCGACGTCGCCACGGACCGGGCGCTGCCGTTCATCCGGGTGGGGAGCAGGCCGTCGGCCATCGCGATCACGCCGGACGGGAAGACCGCGTACGTGGTCAGCAGCGGCTCGCATACCGTGACGCCGATCGAGGTGGGGACGGAGCGGGCCCTGCCCGCGATCAGGGTGCGGGGCATCCCGGGCGACATCGCCATCGCACCCGACGGCCGGACGGCGTACGTGACCGGTGTCAGTCCCGGCGTGGCCGGCTCGGTCCTGTCGAGCGGCGTGGTCACGCCGATCGACACCCGGACCCAGACGGCGCGGACGGCGATCACGTTCAGCGGCGAGCCGGTGTCGATCGTGATCGCGCCGTGAGGTTACCGGGATTGCGGGGCGGCCGGGTGAAACTGGGTGACGGTCGCGGGGCGGGAGACGGTACGCTACGGGTGTCAGCTGCGATGTTCGGCGCCTGGTGGTTGGGTGGCCGTTCGGCGGCGGCTGCGGGCGTAACTCAATGGTAGAGTTCCAGCCTTCCAAGCTGGCTATGCGGGTTCGATTCCCGTCGCCCGCTCCAGTGTGATGTCGCAAGACATCGAGGACACTGCGAACCTACGTGTGGTTCGCGGTGTTTTTTTTGGCCAGCCTGATGGTCGGCCGGTGGGCTGGTAGTTCCTGGTCGGGGTTGAGGATGAGCTCGCGGAGGAGCTCGCCGGTGCTGGCGTTGATGACGCGGATGTCCAGGTCCTGGACCAGGAGGAGGACGCGGGTTCCGGCGTGGGGCCGGCCGATGCCGATGTGGTGGAGGCGTCCGCTGGTGGCGGAGGGTGACGAGCCCGGTGGCGTCGATGCGGTCGGTGCGGACGCGGTCGTGGGTGTCGGCGGCGCGGTCGCCGGGGCCGGCTTTCGGGCGGGCGGCGTAGGCGGCGGCCGGGGTCACGCGGCCGGTGAGGGAGCGGTGCGGGCGCTGGTTGTTGTAGATGCTGGCGAAGGTGTCCAGCAGGGACTGGAGGTCGGCGAGGGTGGCGGGCTGGACGGGCTGGGCGCGGAGCCAGTTCTTCATGGTCTGCTGGAATCTTTCGACTTTCCCCTGGGTCTGGGGGTGGTTCGGCTTGCCGTTCTTCTGCTTTATGCCGAGGCGGCGCAGCTCGTGCTCGAGGGCGTTGCGGCCGCCTCGGCCGCCGGACAGGCGGGTGGTGAAGACCATGCCGTTGTCGGTCAGGGTGGAGGCCGGGACGCCGTGCTGCTCGCAGGCAGCGCGGAAGGCGAGCAGCACGGCGGGGCCGGTGACCCGGGGGTGCGCGGTAAGCGAGAGCGCGTAGCGGGAGTGGTCATCGAGCCAGGTCAGGATCTCGGTATCCGTCTCGCCGGCGAGCGGGTAGTGGGTGAAGTCGGACTGCCAGCACTCGTTGGGCATGCTCGGCCTCGAACCGGATGTAGGACGACTTCGGCCGCTTGGCAAGGCTCCGGGGTGACCAGCCCTGCCTGGCCAGGTAGCGGCTGACGGTCGCCGGGGAGACTTTCAGCTGGTGGTGCTGCTCCAGGTGCCAGGCGATGGTCTGCGGCCCGGCGTCGAGGCCCTGCCCGGCCAGCTCTTTACGGATCCGGATGATCAGATCGACCGTGTCCGGGCTGATCGCGGTCGGGGAGGTCTTCGGCCGCCGGGACCGCGGCTCGAACGCAGCCTCGCCCTCGGCCTGGTAGCGGGCCAGCAGCGCGTAGACCCAGGAGCGGGCGACCCCGTAGGACCTCGCGACCTCGCTGACCGGGCGCTTCTCAACGGTGACGGCGGTGATGACCAGCCTGGCTTTCGACATCCGGGAAGCGTCCGGCCAGCCAGATCACCGCGGTCGGAGGCGCACCGGAAGTGTCCTGGATGTCTTGAGACACCCTGTCCTCGATGTCCTGAACCTAGACACCGTCGCCCGCTCCAGCAGGTGAGCGGTGCTTTTCGAGCGAATCTGATGTCGGGTTTCCGGGCACTGGGCCATCCACGGGCGAGATCATCGAGGCCGGGCCTTTGATGATTCGGCGTCGCGGGCGAGTTGGCCGAGGCCATCGGCAATCGTCCTGTCGCGGTCCCTGGTGGCGTGCTGGTAGATCATCGCGGCGCGCGGGCTGGAGTGGCCACGGGCGCACCTCCGGCGCGCCAGGCCTGACGGCCCAGAGCCGCGAACAGCGAGGATGAGCGCGAGCAGGCGAGAGAAATGAGCGGCCAGAGTGACCCGCCATCAGCCGGCCAGGGTCCAACCGGGGTCGCCGTTGCGGGCGGCAGCTTTCGCCGCGTCCTTCGGACGCAAGTCCTACGGCGCGGCGACTGCCGCGCTCGGCGGCCCGGTGACCGGCCGTCTGCGGTTCCCGCCGTATTCGCTGCCGCGCCCGCCAGCACCACGGCCAGGGCGACGAGCCCGCGCCAGATGCGCCTCTACCAGCCCAGCGGGCCTGACGGCGAGGGCCTGGCCAAAGGCCAGGCCCGAAACGTGCGCGGCGAACCTCTGATGACTCACGCTCATTGACTCACTGCTATTTTAGGGACACGATTCGTTAATCGATGCAGCCGGTTCGAATGTCTCACTTATGAAGATACAGCCAATACACGGAGGATAAATGACTCAGAAGTGGGAGTATAGGGTCTGCGGATGCGGGACGGATAAAGATAGTATACAACAAACACTGACGGAATGGTCGAAGGCCGACTGGGAGCTCGTCAGCACCACTTTTGATACAGCAGACGGCGGCGTAACCATTGAGACGATCATGATTTGGCGTCATCCTGTTGCCTTATCCAATTGGCAAGCCGGTCGCGAGACCAGCTTACCTTGTCAGAGGCTCTCATATGTCAACGCGGCCTTGACGCCAGACCCGCTCTGGCGATCAAGGTGGTGCAGCAGCAAGGTGCAGCAACCGCGCCGATCTGCGATGACCTAGTGGCCGTGATTCGGCTCACCAGAGATATATATCCTGTTCAAGGGTGATTTAAGAACACAGTTATGCCAGCCAGGAATGATAGACCAGAAACCCGGTTTTTCTACCCAAATCGCAAGAGCCTTTGAGCTGACCATGCAGGTTCGATTCCGCCCGTCCGCTCCTCCCCTTGCTCGCCGATAGTCCGCTCGAGGCGATCATACGGCAGGCAGCACTGACCATGCTCGCGTGCTGAAAAGAACCTGACCAGGCCAGGACCCGTCGGTCACTGCGCGCCATCGGCGAGGTCCGCTGGCCAGATGCGGGCGAATTCGTCACGCATGCTGAGCACGGTCCAGCCGGCTTCGGCGGCCGCGTGGAGTATCTGATGGTCGTCGTAGGCGTATTCCCGCACGGCGTCGTCGTGGTGAACCACCAGGGCGAAGCGGGCGGCCCGGAGCATGGCGATGTCTCCGGCGGCATTGCCCGCCGCCAGCACCGGCTGAGTTCCGGTGCGATCCCACAGGTGCACCGTCTTGCCTGGCCCGTCATCCATCGGGACCGGCAGGGCCGTACGGACCAGCCGGCCGCCCGCTGACTGGATCTGTACCTCCGACCCGATCACCCGTTCGCGCCGCAACCCGTAGGCCGGGCCGGCGATGACCCGCATGAAGTCGCGGGAACTGTCAGTGCACATGAACACGCTGAAGTCCAGGGCATGCAACAGGGAGATGAGTTCCAGCATCGGCTGGTACGTCAGCATCGGGTAGGGGCGCTGGAAGCGCGGATGCAGTGCTCCGGTGAGGTAACGGCGCGCCTGTTCCTCGTACTGCGCCGTGCTCTGGCCGGCGAACAGCACACCTAGCTCGCGCAGCACGTCGTGGCCGCTCGCCACCCCGGCGGAGCTGTGCCGGCCGCGGCGGCCCGGTCCAGGAGGAATCCCGCCAGCGCCGTATGAGGCTTCTCGCAGGCCAGCGTGCCGTCATTGTCGAAGGCAGCCACCCGGTCAGCCACGGGGAGAGCGCCCGGTCCCTGGGTGATCTCCTGCAGAAAGGCGACCACTGACTGCCTCGCGGAGCCGTCCCGCCAGGAGGGCAGGCTCACCTTCCACTCCTCCGCATCCCTCACGCCAGGTCCTCCTACTGAGTTCAACTTAATTCAAGTACTGCGCTGGCACCCGGTCGGTCAGGCGGCTCGGGTAGCTCCACCATCCTGCCGCAGGCAGCAAGGACGCCGAGATCACGATGCTCCGGCACGAGGTGTCAGCGCCGGGCGCTATGTCACACGACCCAGGCCTGTGGTGGGATGCCAGAAGGCTGCCTGCGAGCTGCAGCTATGCGCCACGCGTCACGGTAGCCATGATTGCCCATGTTGCTCGCTTGACAGATCATTGGCCTGGTGACCTGGGTTCGTTTGGGTGTCGCGCGGCGTGCGTGTCTTGGTTGATCAGGCCGCTGAGGACGGGTTTTCGGCGAATCCGCTCGATATCGAAGCCGGTCCGGCCCGCCGGGGAGTGACGTCCGGCGTCCGGGACGCGCTGGGCGATGCCCTTCCTCGTGCCATCTCGATGACGTCAGGACTGAGTGAGCGCGCGGCGCGGCGCCGGAACGATGCTCGCAGCTCGCAGGATCTCATAGACGGTAGAGGGCGCGATCCTGACGCCGAGCTTGGTCAGCTCGCCGCGAATGCGCCGGTAGCCGCCCCACAGCGGATTCTCCTTCGCCAGCCGGATGACCGTGCGGACTGTGCTGCGGACCGCCGCGGCTGGCCCGGCCTGCGCCGTCTGCCCATGCCGTCCTTCCTGGCGGCCAAGCGTTCCGGAATTGATCGTCAGAGACTTTTTTGAGTTTGTCCGTTGACCTGTATTTTTCTTATTATCACGTTCTTTCCATAACTGCAGGCAATTTGGGCATGCAGTTATGGACACCTGGACGGAGCGGCCCGCTCTCCGGGACGGAGCAAGGCCCGCGAATCGCGGGCGAGACGCGCAGTCCGTTCCTCGGGCTCGGCTGCCGGGTCAGCTGGTTGCCATGGCCGCGCAGGTTAGATGACGCCAGCGCTGGTAAGTGTGCCTGCTATGACGGATTCCCTCGCGGCTGCTTCTGCGGCTGTTCACTCCACGGCTGGGGACGTACGGCGCCAGGGCGGCTGGCTGCCAGATAGCCAGGATGATCTTGAGGCATGGCTGGCGGGCCACCGGGAGCGCGTGGCGGCCAGGGGCGGGCGATCGTGCTGCACCCCGTGTTCGTCGAGTTCCAGGCGCTGATAGACAGCGACCCCGTGGCGCGCATGTACGTCAACGAGATGATCGCCCAGGTGCCGCGCAACAGGCAGTACCGCAAGCGGCACCTGGAAAGCGTGGAGCAGCTGCTGCGGCTGATCAACGAGGTGCTGACGATGGCCCCGGAGTACAGCAAGACGCGATGTGACCTGCCGCTCGGCGCGATCCTGGACTGGACGATGGGCACGCCGGCCGGGTTCGCCGCCTACCGCGACAGGCGGATCAACGCGATGATCAAGAAGATCCTGGGCGTATGGTGCGAGTTCCTCAGCAGCAGCGACTCCCTCTACGTCCTGAACGACTCGCCGTCCGGCTGGAAAGGCGAGGCCGCCAGACAGGCCGTCGGCATCGAGCAGTACCAGCACGACCCCGAGGACCAGCACTGGGGCTTCACGTCGTGGAACGACTTCTTCACCCGACGCCTCGCCGACGGCGCGCGCCCGGTCGCACTCACCGGACGACGACAGCGTCATCGTCAGCGCGTGCGAGTCCACCCCGTACGGCCTGGCCACCGACGTCCAGCTCCAGGACCAGTTCTGGATCAAGAGCCAGCCGTATTCGCTGCAGGACATGCTGGCCAATGACGAGTCAGCGGGCCAGTTCGTCGGCGGGACCGTCTACCAGGCATTCCTGAGCGCCACCAACTATCACCGGTGGCACAGCCCGGTAGCCGGGACAATCGTGCGCGCGTTCGTCCAGCAAGGCACCTACTACTCGGAGGCCGACTCCGAAGGCGCCGACGCAGCCGAACCACTGTATTCGCAGTCGTACCTGGCGCATGTCGCGACGCGGGCGATCATCCTCATCGAGGCCGACAACCCCGTCATCGGCCTGACGGATTCGTCCCGGTCGGCATGAGCGAAGTCTCGTCCTGCATGATCGACCCGAAAATCCAGCCCGGCCACCACGTCGCCAAGGGCGAGGAACTCGGCTACTTCCAGTTCGGCGGCTCCACCCACTGCCTCATCTTCCGGCCCGGCGCGATCGCCGACTTCTCCTGACGGCGATCCCCCAGCCGCACGACCCGCATCCTCCCCTAGTACGGGTCCGCTCTAAGCTCGCCACGGCGGCGTCGGCCTCAACCTGCGGGCGACAGTCATCCCGCGCAAGCCGACCTCGCTGATCACAGTTACGGAAAGCGGCATACAAGCGTCGGGCACCTCGACCGACTGGCAACTGTCGGTCAACGCATGGCTGAAGGCGGCCTGCGCATCGGCCGGTCATGCCTTGACCAGCGCTGACTGGCAGGAGTATGTCGGCGGACCACTGCCAGGACAACCGGCATGCGAAGACGCTCTACCAGCCTGACCTGCCTTCGATACCTTCCAGGTCTTCAAAGTTGAAGTCATCGAGCCCGGAGTCCGCGGTCAGGCTGGGAGGGCTAGGGCCAGGGCTGCGAGGGTTGCCTGCTGCAGGGTCTCGCGGAAGGCTTGGGCCGCGGTGGCGGCTTGGTCGGCCAGGCCCGCGATTTCCACCGTGGCCAGCCGGTCCGCGGCGGTGCGGGCCACCAGGTCGAGGTACTTGTCGTTGTTGGCCGTTTGCGGCGCCAGGACGGCGTTGGTCATCGGTCCCGCGCTGGCTTCGGTATAGCCCGCCAGTTCGAGCGTCAGCTCGGTGATCTCGCGCAGGCCGATGGCGATCTGCCATTCGTGCTGCCGCAGGACGTGCCCGTCCAGGGTCTCCCGCAGGTCGGCCAGGTAGACCCTGGACGTCACCATGGTGGTGATCGCGTGCTGGGTGCGCTGCAGCAGTTCCAGGCACTTTTGTTCCAGCGCGATCGGCGAGACGACCTGGTTGCGGTTAAGGACCTGGCGTACCGGCCCCTTACGGCGCGCCATTTCCTCCGTGGTGTCGCGGAAGAGGCGCCGGCGCTTCCGCCTGCCCGCAGGCTGGGGTCCACTACGGGCTCGGCGGCAATTCGCCGGTGTTGCCGACCATAGGGGCATTTTAGATACTCACCGCCGAGGGGCATGACATTGCTGGGCGCGCAGAGGGGGTGAGCGGGGCGGGGACGGCACCCGTTCGGTATGAGATCTTGTCGTTGGGCCGGTGACTACGGCGTGCGCCGGTGCCCGGCCGGGGGTCGCTCCGGCCGGGCACCGGCTGGCTGGTCAGCCGGTCAGGCCCATGACGGCGTAGTTGTCGGCCTGGTAGGCCTGGTTGAAGTAGACGTTGCTGAGCGTCGGCGGCCGGTAGATGAGCGCCTTGGCGTACACGATCGGCACGATCACCGCGTCCTTCATGACCTGCTGGTCGATCTGGCCCCAGATCGCGTTCCGCTGGGTCGCGTCGGTGATGCCCGCGGCCTTGGTGAACAGGTTGTTCACCACCGGGTCGTTGAGCATCCCGATGTTGGTGTTGCCCGCCGGGACGATGGTGTGCCCGGCCACCAGCTCGTCCAGGAAGCCGTAGCCGTCCGGCCAGTCAGCGCCCCAGCCGCCGAAGGCGATCCCGATGTTGTGCGCGGCCATGTACTTGGGCACGCCGGCGAAGGTGTTGAAGTAGCTCGACGTCGGGAACCCGTGCAAGGTGGTCTTGATGCCGACGGCCTGCAGTGCCTGCTGGAGAGCCTGGGCGCCCTGGGTCTCGGTCGGCCGGTCGCTGCGGTAGGCGATCCCGGTGGAGAACCCGTTCGGCTTCCCGCAGGCCGACAGCTCCTGCTTGGCCTTGGCCGGGTCGCCCTGGGTCTTGGTGGTCGCCTCGTACAGGTCGAACTTCTGGTAGCCGGCCACCGTCGGCGGCAGCGCCGTGCTGCCGATCGCGCCGCCGGCTACCGGGCCGCCGTAGGCGTTCTGCAGCGTCAGGTGGTTGGCGGCGTACTCGATCGCCTGGCGGCAGGACAGGTTGGTGAACGGCGCCACCTGCGAGTCGATGTAGAAGAACCAGCCGAACCCGGTGAGCGGGTCGTCGGCGTGGGATTTGAGGTTGGGGTTGGCGAGGATCTTGGCCCGCGCCGCGGCCTGCACGCCGGTGCCCGCGAAGTCGACCTGGGCGTCGCCGGCCAGCAGCCGGTTGTCCACGTCGTTGGGGTTCATGTTCATGTTGACGACGATCTTGCTGGCCAGTTGCGAGACCGTCGGGTCTTCGGCGGCGTTCCAGTTCGGGTTGGGGACCAGCACGGCGGTCTTGTTGAGCTGGTAGCTCTGGAACTCGTACGGGCCGGTGGAGTCGATGTGCGTCTGGTAGCTCGCGCCGGTGTCCTTGCCCGGCGGCACCGGGGCGGACTGCGGGATCGACACCACGTAGTCGAATTCGGAGAACGGGTGGGCCAGGTGGAACACGACCGTCGACGAGTCCGGCGTGGTGACCGCGGTCAGGCCCATCAGGTTCTTGGCCCGGTCCTTGTACGGGCCGGGATACGTTTTCGCGTTCCCGCCCAGCAGGTTCAGGAAGTAGCTGGGGCCGTTGGACAGCACGCCGCGGTCGAAGGTGCGCTCGACCGCGTACTTGACGTCCTGGGAGGTGACCGGGGTGCCGTCCTGGAACTTGACCCCCGACTTGAGGTGGTAGGTCCAGGTCAGGCCGTTGTCGCTGACCTGGCCGGGCGCGGTGGCGAGGCCGGGGACGAGCTGCCGGCCGCAGGCGCCGGGGCAGTTCTTGTAGGTCATCAGGGCCTGGGAGTAGAACCGGGCGAAGTCCCAGTCGGCGGCGAAGTAGGTGTTGCCGGGGTCGAGCGAGTCCGGCGCGCTGCGCCAGTCGAAGGTGAGCGTCCCGCCCTTGTGCGTCGACGGGTTGACGATGCCGGTGATCCCGGCGTTGTAGGCGGCCTTCGACGACGAGCTGCCGCTGTTTCCGTTCCCGTTGCCGCTGCCGCCGCCGCTGCTGCACGCGGCCAGCATGAGGGCAGCCGCGGCCCCCGCCGCGGCTATCCCGAAGGTCCTGCGTCTTCTCATAAGGTGAACGCCTCCCGGTTCTGATGTGATTACTGAGCCGAATGACCGGCCGGACGCCGAATTGCCCCGTCGCCGTTATCAATTCGCTAACTAAAACGTTGTTATTCCGTGACCTGGTATTATTTGTCCTTTACGGGTGCTTGAGGCCGACTTACGGATATAGGAAATTCCGTTCTCGGCCCCGGGGGCAATCAATTCGGCTATGGCCGAAGAATCGCCTGAGCCTGGACGGGGTGCCGGGAGCGAAACCGGCGCCAGGCCACGGGAGGTGGATTGTGGTCAGGGTGAACTTCACCGCCGACGACCTGGCGCGGACCAGGTTCAGCGTGGCGCCGGCACCGCTGATCGAGACTGGACTGGCGCTGGTGGAACTCCGGCGCGCGAGCGTCACGCCCGGACGGCCCGCCGCCCGCCGGTGGCTGCGCGAGGTGCGGCGGACGTTCCCGGCCACCGCCCGCCCGCTGCTGGACCTGTTCGGGCCGTATCCGCCGTGGCCCGGCTTCGCCGATTCGCCCGCCGCCAGCCTCGAGGAAGGCCTGGAGTTCGTCCGGTCCACTCCCCGCTCGGCCTGGCGCGCGGAACTGGCCGACGGATGCCCGGACCGCGCTGGCCGGCCTCCGTGCTGGGTGCGGAACCTGGCCGACGGTGACACCGAGTCGCGCGACATCGTGGTGCGCGCCTTGCGCGACTTCTACGCCGCGGTCGTCGCGCCCCGCTGGGAGAGCGTGGTCAGCTCATTTCACGGGGATGTGGCCAGGCGGATGCCGGTGCTCGCCGCGGGCGGCTATCAGGGCCTGTTCGGCACGCTGCACCGGCAGCTGCGCTGGCAGGATAACGGGCTGGAACGCCAGGGCGTCGACTTCGAGCACGACCTGGGCGGCACCGGCATGCTGATGATGCCATCGGCGTTCTGGACCGGTCCGCCGGTGTTCGTGCTCGACGGCGAACGCATACCGAACGTGCTGGTGTACGCCGCCCAGCCCAACGGCCGCGCCGGCGGCCCGACCACGCGTCCCCGTCCGGCGAGGCCGGGAACGACAGCCTGGCCATCCTGATCGGCTCGACCCGCGCCGCCGTCCTGCGCGCGCTGGCCGAACCGTGCGGCACGGCCGACCTGGCCGCCACGACGGGGATCAGCGCGGCCTCGGCGTCGGAGCACGCGAAGGCGCTCCGCGACGCGGACCTCGTCCAGACCCGCCGCGAAGGGCGCTCGGTGCGGCACTCCCTGACGCCGCTCGGCCGCACCATGCTTGGCCGGCTGCAGTCCGCGGCAACGTGACCGGGCGGCTGGCCATCTTATCGAAGTATGGTTCGGTCAAGTATACTTCGATCATGAATGCTTCACCCGTGAGGCGGTATCCAAGCCTCCTCACCTGTTCGACCGGGACGCCGAGTGGACCGGGCTCGTGGGCTTCGCCGCCGATACCCGTCCGGCGCCACGCTGGGCGTGGTGAGCGGGCGGCGTCGGCAGGGCAAGAGCTATCTCCTCCAGGCGCTGGCGACTGCCCTGGGCGGAATCTACTTCCCGGCCCTGGAGCTGACCGAGACGGTTTCGCTACGGCTGTTCGCCGACGAACTCATCCGCTTCAGCGGGTCGCCGGTCCCGCCGTTCCGGGACTGGCTTGACGCCATCCCGTACCTGTTCCGGCTCGCGGGGGATCGCGTTGTCCCGGTGGTCATTGATGAGTTCCCCTACCTGGTCAAGGCATCACCCGGCCTGCCGTCGATCATCCAGCGGGAACTCGGCCCGGGGGGAAGCGGATCGGCGAGCCGCGTGCGGCTCCTGCTGTGCGGCTCAGCCATGTCAGTGATGGGCGGGCTGCTTTCCGGGCCGGCGCCGCTGCGGGGGCGGGCGGGCCTCGAGCTGGCCGTCCACCCCTTCGGCTACCGGGACGCGGCCCGGTTCTGGGAGATTACCGACCCCAAGCTGGCCGTACTCGTGCATTCAGTGGTAGGCGGAACTCCCGCTTACCGACGGGAACTCCTGCGCGAAGACACCCCCGCGGACCTCGCCGACTTCGATGCATGGGTGATCCGGACGGTGCTGAACCCGCAGACCCCGCTCTTCCGGGAAGCCCGGTACCTGCTCGCCGAGGAGACCGAGATCCGCGACCCGTCGCTGTACCATTCGGTGCTCGCCGCCGTCGCCGAGGGAAACAACACCACCGGCGGGATTGCCAGCTATATAGGCCGGAAATCCAACGAGGTAGCGCATCCCCTCCATGTTCTGGAGGATTCCCGGCTGCTGGTCAAGGAGCCGGACCTGTTCCGGTCGGGACGGGCGAGATACCGGATCGCCGAGCCGCTTATCACCTTCTATCAGGCCATCATGAGCCGGGAATGGGCACGCCTCGAACTCGGCGGCGGGCCAGCTGTCTGGCCCGGGGCCCGCGCACGTTTCCTGTCACAGGTAACGGGGCCGCATTTCGAAACGATCTGCCGCGACTACGCGATCACGGCCGATCCCGCCGTCTTCGGCGGCCCGCCCGGCGAGGTGGGCTCCGGAGTGGTCCCGGATCCGGCCAACCGGACCCAGATCGAGATCGACGTCGCGGTGCTCGCTCCGGCCGAGCACGGGCGCCCGCGCAGGGTTCTGTCCCTGGGCGAGGTGAAATGGGACCGGGTCATGGACCTCGGCCACGTCGAACGCCTGCGCCGGGCCCGGGACCTGCTCGCGGTCAAGGGATTCGACACCCGGGACACCGTGCTCGCCTGCTACTCCGGCGCGGGCTTCGACCGTGAACTGCAAGCCGGCCAGCGCCACGACATCCGTCTCGTCGGCCTCGACCAGCTCTACGGGAATTAGGGTCAGCGACTGGGCGTGCCGGGCCGGCCACGGCGTTCTTGCAGCAGCCACGTGTTGCCGTCCGGGTCGCTGAACTCGACGAACGACATGTAGTCCGCCCGGTCCGGTGGCCGGTCCGGGCACCCACGCACCGTCGACGATGTGCTGCACCTCGCCGACCTTGACGCCCCGGGCGGCCAGTTCATCGCGGGCAGCAAAGACGTCGGCAACAATGAACAGTCCCTGCTGGGAGCCGGACTTGACGGGGTTGTCGCCGTCGCCGAACCCGATCGAGCACGCCGACCCGGGCGGGGTCACCTGCACGATCCGCTGGCCGGGCAGGCCGTCCGGGATGTCTACGAGCAGGTCGAAGCCCGCCTGCTCCAGGTAGAACCGCTTCGCCCGGTCAACGTCGGAGACCGGGATCCACATCAGCTTCCAGCTCGAAATCCACCGCCATCACCTTCCTTCTGTCGTCCCGGTCGCATGGCCGTTGCGGGCAGCGCTGGTGCCGGGATGGTTCGCGGGAGCCCTCATCGAGTAGATCGTAGGCTTCTGTCATGGGCGAGCCGGTTACCTCGGTCGACTTCCACCTAGACGTTCGGCCAGTGCCGCCGGACCTGGCCGCCCTCAGCGAGGGCGATCTCGCCCGTCCGTCCTGGACGCCGGTCGGGCCGGCCACCTACGGCTCGTTCATGGCCGTCCGCGTCTTCGACTTCTGGGTGCACGAACGCGATATCACGAGGCCGCTCGGCCTGGCGACCGACGATGGTGATGCTCGCGCCGCGATGGCTCTGGGCGAGGTGGAGCGCTCGCTCGGTTACATCGTCGGCAAGAAGATCGGCCTGCCCTACGGCAGCAGCATCGTCTTCCATCTCACCGGCCCGCTGCGACGTGAGCTGTACGTCGCCGTGGACGGCCGGGCCACGGTGGTCGGTCACATCGACCGCCCCGACGTGGAACTCAGCACCGATTCGATCACCTTCGTCCAGCTGGCCTGCGGGCGCATCGATCCACAGGCCCAGATCGACGCGGGCCTGGTGCCTGGACGGGCGATGCCCTCCTCGGCCGCCGCGCGGCCCAGAATCTCCGCTACACCATGTGAGCACCGGCGGGACTGGATCCGATTTGTCCAAGCCGGGGTCCGGGATGGCGAGGACGATAAACGCGAGGAGGGTTGTGATGACTTCGGAATACCCGGGCCGGGCGGACGATGACGGTCAGGCGGAAACCGCGGATGCGGGATCGGGCGACGCGGTGACGGCGGCGTGGGGAGTGCTGGGACCGCTGATGGACCTGGCGACCCCGATGGCGCTCCGGGTCGCGGCGACACTGCGGCTCGCGGACTTCGTTCCCGATGACGGCCCGGGCGACGGCGCCGCCGTTGATGACCTGGCCGAACGGGCCGGAGCGGACCCGGATGCCCTGGCGCGCATGCTGCGCCACCTCGTGCAGCACGGGGTGTTCACCGAGCCGCGTCCGGGGCGGTTCGCGGCCAACCAGACCGCGGCGCTGCTGCGGACCGGGCAGCCGGGAGCGGTGTGGCTGGACCTGGACGGTTTCGGCGGCCGGATGGACCTGGCGTTCACCGGCCTAGGGCACACCGTGCGGACCGGGGAGCCGGCCTGGGAGCAGGTTTTCGGCCAGCCGTTCTGGGCCTACCTGGACGCGAACCCCGCGATCAGCGCGTCCTTCGATGCGACCATGGCGGTGGATGCCGGGAACGTGGCGGTGGCGAACGGCTACGACTGGACGACGGTGCGGCACGTGGCCGACATCGGCGGCGGGACCGGGACGCTTATCGCCGAGGTCCTGCGGCGACATCCGCGGTTGCGCGGCACCCTGGCTGACCTGCCGGAGACCGCGGCCCGGGCCCGGCACTACCTGGCCGGGTGCGGCCTGGCCGGCCGGTGCGAGGTCGTCGGCCAGAGTTTCTTCGACCCGCTGCCTGCGGGCGCGGACGTCTACCTGCTCAACCGGGTCATCCATGACTGGGACGACGCCGCGGCGAGCGCGATCCTGCGCCGCTGCGCCGAGGCAGCGGGCAGCACCGGCCGGGTGCTGGTGGTCGAATCCGCCGACGGCGGCGACTCCTCCGGGTTCGCCGAGATGAACCTGCGCATGCTCGTGCTGACCGGCGGCCGCGAGCGGACGATCGACGACTACTCAGCCCTGGCCGCCGACGCCGGCCTGCAG
The DNA here is from genome assembly GCA_963839095.1 of uncultured Actinomycetota bacterium. Classification (GTDB taxonomy): domain Bacteria; phylum Actinomycetota; class Actinomycetes; order Streptosporangiales; family Streptosporangiaceae; genus Palsa-504. The sequence goes on from CAWIUF010000001.1 coordinate 302,072, forward strand.
GTCACCGCGGTCCACCACATCTCCGAACGTCACGTGGCCATCGAAGCCAGGTGCCGTTCGAGGATGTCTAGCTCTGAGCCGGGCAGCCGGCGGGGATGGCGGGTGGGGCGTCCTCGGCCGAGGCGACCGTGGGCTCGGGGCCACCCCGAGGAGGCGCGACTCACCGGCCGGCGGTCGGTGCCGGCGGCAGCCACAGCGCGCCGCGGGCGGACTGGCGAGGCGCCACCACGGCGCGTAGCCCCGAGCGCGGGCCAGGACCGGGGGGAAAGGAGACTGCGAAGCCCCGGGCCCGACGATGCCGCCATATCCCGAATGCCCAGGCCGGGGTGGTCTGACGGGAGTTGACTTGGTATTATCTGCTGGTCGCGCTGCTCCAGACCCCGGCAGCGGTAAACACCACTGGCCAGGAGGCTAATGAGGCGCGACTAGCTGTATTCCGTGACCGGCAAGTAGTCGGCTGACATCCGCGAAGGACCGCAGCGGGGGCCTAGCCGGTCGGCAGCTTTTCCTGCCTGGCCGCCTGACGGCGGGCGCCGTGCGTTCATGGCTGCGAACCAGCTCCTGGGGGGGGACATAGCTGGCTTCGAGAACGTACGGCGCCCGCTTTTCTTGACGCGGCCCGGAACATGCCCATGGACCGATGCGGGCTACGTTCCCCAGGTCAGGCGGCAGATTGTTGGCGTGACGGCGGGCAGCCAGGGTTGCAGCGGCGGCTCCTCGGGGTCTGCCATCCCGGTATCGTTCCACTGCTGTCAGGCGAGGGCGGTTTCGAGGAGGCGGCGGTGGCGGACCATCCAGGCCGCGGACCGGGCCCGCCAGGCCATGGCCCACAGCGCGACGGGATGCGCGGCGGTCTCGGGGGTGACGGCGGCGTCGTCGGCCTCGTGGGCGGTGTCGCAGATGGCGAACTCGATCAGCTGCCCGACGAAGCCGCGCCGCTGGGCCGCGGTCAGGCCGTAGCCGTCCACGATGGCGGCGAGCTGGCGGGCCCGGTCGGCCGCCGGGGGCAGCCGCTCGAGCCCGGCCACGATGTCGTCGTGCAGCTTGGCGTTGAGCCAGCTCAGCTGGGCCAGCTCGACTAGCGGGTCCACCGGCCCGGCGGTCTCCCAGTCGATCAGGGCGACCGGCAGGCCGTCGCGGGTCACGATGTTCCACGGGGCCACGTCGCAGTGGCCGATGACTCGGTCCGGGCCGCCGAGGTCGCGGCCGTGCCAGGGGAACCACACCGCGCCGGGCGGCGGCCGGAACGTCGCCGTGGCCCGGTGCAGGTCGCGGAGCAAGGTCCCGAGCGCGGCGGCGCCGTCCAGGCTCCAGGGGCCCGGCTGGGTGAACTCCCCCTCGATGAACGTCAGCAGCTCCCGCCCGCTGGAATCCAGGCCCGGGCCCACCAGCCGCGGCGCGGCGGTGAAGCCGGCCTGCTCGAGGTGGCGCAGCAGCGCGTGCACGGCGGGCGCCCACGGCCCGGTCTCGCGGATGACCACGTCCCCGCGGCGGTAGACGACCGTCCGGCCTCCGCCGTCCAGGGGGATCAGCTCATCCGGTGAGGTCACGGTTCATTGTCGGCCGGGAACGAGCCGGGAACCAACGGTTTTTGCGCGGGTCGGAGTGACGCGCTGGCAGGCGGCAGCGGCATGGAGGCCAGTGCTCCGCGCGGTGCTGTAGCGAGACCGGGGGTGGGTTGGGCGCGGGGCTGTGGCTGACCTGATTCCGGCAGGTGGCGCTGACCGGGCGATGGACGCACCGGTGGCCCGGTGTGGGGGGGGGGGAGGAGGGGGGAGGAGGGGGGGGAGAGGGGTGGTGTGACGGCGGGCGCGGGCGTGGATGGCGGCGGGGAGGCGCGGGGTACCCGAGAAGGCCGACCGGATCGGACGGATCGCGGCCGCCGGCAGGTCAGGAGATCGCGGTGCCGGCGGCGGCTCGATGGCGTCCATGGTCGCTCGCGGTGACGGTGCGCTGTGCTTGACCCTGACCAGGCGGATGGGACGGCCGGATACGCCCGGACGGCGAGGTACGCTGTACCCGCTGCCGGACGATGGCGCCGGATGGGTGGCTGACGCTCGGCGCCGACGACGCCTTGGTTTACCGAGATCGGCGCGGGCCAGCTCGGGCGCATCACGCCGGACGGGCACCTCACCGAGTACCCGCTTCCGAACCGGTCGGCCCGGCCGCACGCGATCATCGCCGACCCCGCGGGCGGCGGGTGCTGGTTCACCGAATGGGCTGCCAACTGCATCGGCCGGATCACGCCCGACGGGCAGGTCGAGGAATACGGCCTTCCCACGCCGTCATCAGAGCCCCATGGGCTGGCCATGGGGACCGATGGCGCCGTCTACGCCGCCCTGGAGATCGGCAGCATCGCCCGCCTGACGGTCACGCCGTAGCGGCCTGAAGCCCGGCGCGGCCGGTCCCAGACAGAGAACCTCGGCCAAAGAAAAAGAGCGCACACTTCTCTCCACTTTCAATCTATAGCGCACCAGGGGGCTTGCGGCAAGACCCCGGTCGTGCCGCACAATGGCCAGCCGAGGCCTGCACCTACTTCAACGGGGAGTCTGCGGAATGCGTGTGCTGTTGTCAATGGACGGATCGCGCGGGAGCGCCGGACCGCTGGCGGTCCGGCCGGGCGGCCGGCCCGGGCATCGGAGCTGATGACATGAACCCCCTGACTACCAGTGCTTTCAACCTGCCCGATCGTCTCGCCGCCAAGACTGACCCGGCGCTGATCGCCGGCGACGAGCGGCACTTCGCGGCCATCGCGCAGAGCCTCGAGGAGACGGTCGCCGACCTGGCCGGCCGCATCGAGGCCGAGCTCAGGGCGCCCGGCGGCATCGGCCAGGCGGCGATGGACCGGGACGTGGAGATCCACCGGATGGCTGCCCGGCTGCGCACCCTGACCCGCTTCGGCCTGGACCTGTGCCTCGGCCGGATTGTCGGCGCGGACAGCCCCGAGCCGGTCTATATCGGACGGCTCGGGCTCACCGACCGCAGCGGCCGCCGGCTGCTGGTCGACTGGCGCTCGCCCGCGGCCGAGCCGTTCTTCGGGGCGACCCACGCCAACCCCATGGGCCTGGCCAGCCGCCGCCGGTACCGCTGGACCCGCGGCCAGGTCAGCGACTACTGGGACGAGGTGTTCACCCCGGACGGGCTCGAGGGGCACGCCGCGCTCGACGACCAGTCCGCCTTCATCGCCAGCCTGGGCAGCAACCGGTCGGCGAAGATGCGCGACGTGCTCGGCACCATCGCGGCCGACCAGGACGCCATCATCCGGGCGGGATCCCGGGGCGCTCTCGTCGTCGACGGCGGCCCGGGGACGGGGAAGACCGTGGTGGCCCTGCACCGCTCCGCCTACCTGCTGTACTCCGATCCTCGCCTGGGGCACCGCCGGGGCGGCGTGCTGTTCGTCGGCCCGCACCAGCCCTACCTGGCTTACGTCGCCGACGTGCTGCCCAGCCTCGGCGAGGAGGGCGTGCAGACCTGCACCCTGCGGGATCTCGTCGCCGAGGGAGCCGCAGCGACGCCGGAGACCGACCCGGACGTGGCCCGCCTGAAGTCGTCCGCGGACCTGGTGAAGGCGATCGACGCGGCCGTCAGGTTCTACGAGAAGCCGCCCGCCCAGCCGATGAGGGTCGAGACCCACTGGTCCGACATCTGGCTGAGCGCCGAGGACTGGGCCGAGGCGTTCGACGCGCCGGAACCCGGTACCCCGCACAACGAGGCGCGCTATCAGATCTGGGAGGAACTGCTCACGATCTTGATGGACAAGCACGACGGCGACGCCCCGGCTGACCTAGCTCCGCAAGTCGCTGGTCCAGAACCAGGAACTGCGCACGACCTTCAACCGGGCGTGGCCGCTGCTCGAGGCGACCGACCTCGTCTCCGACCTGTGGTCGGTACCCGCCTACCTGCGCCTGTGCGCTCCCTGGCTCAGCCCCGACGAGGTCCGGGCGCTGCAGCGCGCGGACGCCCAGGCCTGGACGGTGTCCGACCTGCCGCTGCTGGACGCGGCCCGGCACCGGCTCGGCGACCCGGAGGCGGCGACCCGCCAGCGCCAGCGCAACGCGGCGGCCGCCGCCGAACGCGAGCAGATGGCCGCCGTCATCGACAACCTGATCGAGGCCGCCGACGACGAATACGGCGGAGGGCTGGTGTCGATGCTGCGCGGCGAGGACTTCCACGACGCCCTGGTCGACGAGACCGCGCTGGCCAGCGCCGACCCGGACCTGCTGGCGGGGCCGTTCGCGCACGTCGTCGTGGACGAGGCGCAGGAACTGACCGACGCGGAATGGCAGATGCTGCTGATCCGCTGCCCGTCCCGGAGCTTCACCATCGTCGGGGACCGGGCCCAGGCCCGGCACGGGTTCACGGAGTCGTGGCCGGAACGGCTCGAGCGGATCGGGCTCGACCGGATCAGCCTGGCCTCCCTGAGCATCAACTACCGGACGCCGCAGGAGGTCATGGCGGAAGCCGAGCCGGTCATCCGGGCCGTGCTGCCGGACGCCAACGTGCCGGTCTCCATCCGCAGCAGCGGCATCCCCGTCACGCACGGGCCTGTCTCAGAGCTGGACTCGATCCTCGACGCGTGGCTGGCCGCGCACGCCGAGGGGATCGCCGTCGTCATCGGCGATCCCGCCTTCCCGGCGACGTCCCGGGTCCGGTCGCTGACCCCGGAACTGGCCAAGGGACTCGAGTTCGACCTGGTCATCCTGGTCGACCCGCAGGCGTTCGGCCCGGGCATCGAGGGAGCGGTTGACCGTTACGTCGCGATGACCCGGGCGACCCAGCGGCTCGTCATACTCACCACGACGGGAGCACGGCCATGACCGGGCATGCGGTGGTGATCGCCGGAGGCGGCCCGACCGGGATGATGCTGGCGGCCGAGCTTACGCTGGCCGGGATCGACGTGGCCATCATCGAGCGGCGCGCCGACCCGGACCTGCCCGGCTCGCGCGCGGGCGGCCTGCACGCACGTTCCATCGAGGTCCTGGATCAGCGCGGGATCGCGGACCGGTTCCTGTCGCAGGGACAGGTGGCCCAGGTCGCGGGGTTCTCCCTGATCCGCCTGGACATCAGCGACTTCCCCACGCGCCACCCCTACGGGCTCGCGCTGTGGCAGAACGACTTCGAGCGCATCCTGGCTGGCTGGGTCGGCGAGCTGGGGGTGCCGGTCTACCGCGGGCAGGAGGTCACGGGGTTCACGCAGGACGGCAGCGGCGTCAGCATCGAGCTGTCCGGCGGCTCAGTCGCTGCGGGCCGCGTACCTGGTGGGGTGCGACGGAGGGCGCAGCCTGATGCGCAAGAGCGCCGGGATCGAGTTCCCCGGCTGGGACCCGTCCGTCAGCTCCCTGGTGGCGGAGGTCGAGCTGAGCGGGGAACCGGAGCTGGACATCCGCTACGACCTCGGGAGCGGCACGGCTGGCTCGAGGACGGGAGCGGGCGCCGGATGCCCGATCTGGACCTGGTCACCGACGACGGCCCGCGGCGGGTCTTCACCCTGCTGCACCAGGCCCGGCCGGTGCTGCTGAACCTCGGTGAGCCCGGCGGCTTCGACCTCGCCCCGTGGGCGGACCGGGTTCAGCTGACCGATGCCAAGCACGCCGGCCCATGGGAGCTGCCGGTTGCGGGCGAGGTCCCGGCTCCCGCCGCCGTGCTGATCCGGCCCGACGGCTACGTCGCCTGGGCGGGAGCCCTCACCGACCCGGAGCTCCCCGGCGCGCTCACCGCCTGGTTCGGGCCGCCTACGGCGGCGGAAGGATCGCCTGCTCCTGCTCGGGGGTGAAACCGCGGGTGTCGAGCGGGGGCTCGCCGCGGTCGCGGTCCCAGGCCAGCACGTCGGCGGCCGTCACCGCCAGCGGGGTGGCGGGCAGGCCGGCGGCCCGGGCCCGGGCCGGGTCGCGCTGCTGGGTGGACCAGACCGGCCGGACCAGCGGGTACATCGCGGGCGCGGTCCCGGGCGGGACCGGAACGATGTCGACGCTGGCCCCGGCCGCCTGGGCGCAGGTCTGGATGAGGCCGCCGAGCGTGACCGGCTCGGCCGGGCCGACCGCGTGGAACGCGCCGGGACGGTCGTCGGCCAGCAGCTGGATCACCAGGCGGGCCAGGTCGCGGGAGTCGATGACCTGGACCGGCTGCCGGGGATCGGCGGGCAGCGCGACCCGGCCGCCGCGGGCGGCGCGGCGCACGTAGTAGGTCAGCCCGTCCTGCCAGTCGTACGGTCCGGCGACCTTGCCGGGCCGCACGATCGTGGCGCGGGAGCCGTACCGGGCGGTCACGTCATCTTCGCAGGCCACCTTGAGCGGCCCGTACGTCTCCTCGCCCAGGTCCTCGGTGTGGCGGACCGGCGGACGGCGGGGCGTGTCCTCGGTGGAGCCCGGCCCGACCCCGTCGCGCTGGTACACCGCGTGGCTGGAGATGAACAGGTACCGCCCGGCCCGGTCCCCGAGGGCGTCCATCGCCTGCCCGACGTGCCGCGGGACGTAGCCGCTGCTGTCCACCACCGCGTCCCAGCGGCCGTCGCGCAGCGCCGCGTAGTCGCCGGTCTCACGGTCACCGGTGAGCCGGGTCACCCCCGGGAACAGGCTGGTCCCGGTCTTGCCCCGGCCGAACAGGGTCACCTCGGCCCCGCTCCGCAGGGCGTCTTCGGTGATGGCGCGGCCGACGAAAGACGTGCCGCCGAGAACGAGGATCCGCACAGCCGAACGTTACCGGCTCGGCGGGACTCAGCGGGGCTTACCCTGCGGTCAGGGCAGCAGCACCGCCTACACCCGGGCGCGCGCGACCCGCAGCCGGCGTAGCCTGCTCGCACGCGCTCTGGGCGTCTAGCGCCGCGGGAGGAACATCGTGAGCTGGGAGTACGGGCAACTGGCGACCGAGGTCTACGAGCTCGACAAGCCCGTCGGGCGGTCCTTCCCCGGGCTGGACTACTACGCCCGGCAGCTCGCCGGGATCACCGGGCGCATCCTGGAGCCCGCCTGCGGCACCGGGCGCGTCCTGGTCCCGCTGCTCGAGGCGGGCCTGGCGGTCGAGGGCCTGGACAGCTCGCCGACATGCTGGCCTGCTGCCGTCAGCACTGCGCCGATCGCGGCCTGGATCCGGTCCTGCGCGAGGCGGACATGACCGCCCTCACCGAGCCGGACGCCTTCCAGGCGATCATCATCCCGGCCGGGTCCATCATGCTGCTGGACGGCCGGGACGCTCCTGAGAACCGCGACGGCCGGCCCCCGGCCCCCGCGACCAGCTCTGGACTTTCCACGCGGTCCGGCCGGCTGATGCTGGAAGCGTTCGGCAGTAGCTGAGGAGCCGCCATGAGCCTGGCCACCCGTATCTTGGTTGCCCGCGCCCAGGCCACCAGTCGCAAGGCCGCCCGCCAGCGGCGCGCCCAGCTGGAACGTGAACTGGCCGGCTACGCCGCTTCACCCGGAGGCTACGACTTCGAGGCGATCCTCGACCGCTACCCGGGCGGATCGGTGCGCGAGCTGCGCTCCATCCTCGCCCGGCAGGCCATGGCCGCGCACGAGAACCGCTTCCCCGCCATCGGCCGCTACTAAGATCGGCGCATGAGCCGCGTCGTCGTCATCGGAGCCACCGGGCACATCGGCAGCTACCTGGTGCCGCGGCTGGTACGCGGCGGTCACGAGGTGATCGCGCTGAGCCGGGGGGCGCGCGAGCCGTACCACCCGAGCGCGCAGTGGGCTTCGGTCAGCCGGGTGAGCGTGGACCGGGACGCCGAGGACGAGGCGGGGACGTTCGGCGGACCGGATCGCGGACCTGCGGCCGGACGTGGTCATGGACATGATCTGCTATACGCGCCGGCGCGGCTGCGTCAGCTGGTCGAGGCGCTGCGGCCGTCGCGGCCGCTGCTGATCCACTGCGGGACCATCTGGGTGCACGGCAACGCGCTGCGGGTACCGGTCACCGAGGACGAGCCGCGGACCGCCTACGGCGAATACGGCACCGGCAAGGCGGAGATCGAGGCCCTGCTGCACCGGGAGACGATCGCGGGCGGCGTGCCGTCGGTCATCCTGCACCCGGGGCACATCAGCGGGCCGGGCTGGCCGGTCATCAACCCGGCCGGGAACCTGGATCCGGGCGTCTGGACGCAGCTGGCCACGGGCAAGCCCCTGGCGCTGCCCGACCTGGGCCTCGGGGTCCTGCACCACGTGCACGCCGACGACGTGGCGCAGGCCTTCGAGCGGGCGATGTCCCGGCCGGCCGCGATCGGGGCCAGCTTCCACGTGGTGGCCGAGCAGGCGATGACGCTGCGCGGGCTGGCCACGGGGGTGGCGGCGTGGTTCGGCCGCGAGCCGGCGCTGGAGTTCACCGACTGGCCCGGGTTCGAGCGCCGGGCCGGCGCCGAGCACGCCGGGGTCACCCGGGAGCACACCGCCCGCAGCATCGCCGCGAGCATCGACCGGGCCCGGCAGGTGCTCGGCTACGCGCCGCGGTACAGCACGCTCGAGGCCTTGCACGAGGCGCTGACCGCCCTGGTGGCCGACGGTCAGGTCGACGTGGGCGGCCAGGAGTTCTAGGTGCAGGACATCAGGGCCGCCATCGCGGGCGCACCGGCCCTGGTGCGCTCCGGCGGCTCGCCCGAGGCGGCGGCCGGACGCGGGACGGTCCTGTACTACCACGGGTTCTCCGGTAACAAGGAACGCTGCGAACCGTACCTGACCGCGCTGGCCGAGGCCGGCTTCCTGGCGGTGAGCCTGGATGCCGTCGGCCACGGTGAGCGTCGCCGGCCGGACTTCGACGTGATCTTCAACGACGAACGCTGGGACGCGGACTTCGAAGCGACCGAGACCGATTTCCTGAAGCTGATCGACGACACCGCCGCCGAGGTGCCCGCGGTCCTCGACGACCTGGTGGCCCGGGGCTGGGCCCGGCCGGGCCGTACCGGCGTCTGCGGCCGGTCGCTGGGCGGGAACATTGCCTATGCGGCCGTCCTGGCCGACCGGCGGCTGCGGGCCGCCGTATCGGTCGTGGGCTCCCCGGAGTGGACGCTGCCGCGGGCGCACAGCCCGCACCATCATCCGGACCGGTTCTTCCCGGCCGCGATCTTGTCGCAGAACGCCGAGCACGACGAGTACGTGCCCGCCGGTCCCGTCCGCGATTTTCACGCCCGCCTCGAAACCTGGTACGCCCGGGAACCCGAACGGATCGCGTACGTGGAGTATCCGGGCGTCGGGCACTTCCTCACGCCGGAACTGAACGCCGACAGCGGCCGGCGGCTGGTGGCCTGGTTCGAGCGCTGGCTCCCGGGATAAGAACGCGCGGACGGCGGCGGCGTGGCTGGCTGCCACCGAGTGAGTGACGCAGGTGCTTCCGTCCAGCACGTGCAGCAGGAAGCCGGTGGGCTCGGCGACGTAGCCGGGCGGCTCGGCGTCGTGCAGGCGCAGCGCGCTCTGCCGGTAGGTGCTGGGCGCGGTGGTCATCACGGTGCCGGCGAACAGCGCGGAGACGTCCCGGTGGACATGGCCGGCCAGGACCCGGGCGACGTGCGGGTGTCCGCGGACGACATCGGCCAGGGCCGGGCCGTCCTGGAGGATCATGCCGTCCAGGAACGGGATCCCGACCGGCATCGGCGGGTGGTGCAGGCAGACGAAGGCGGGCACGTCCGGCCGCGCGCCCAGGGCCCGGTCGATCCAGCCGAGCTGGTCCGGGCCGAGGCGCCCGGCCGGGCTGCCCTGCACCCAGCTGTTCGCGATCACCAGGGTGACCTCCGGGTACTCCACCAGGTAGGAGGGCGACACGCCGTGGCCGAGGTACGGCGTGTCGCCGAACCGGGCGACCAGGGCACCCGGGTCGTCGTGGTTGCCCGGCAGCAGGTGCACCGGGACCGGGCATTTACGCAGGATGATCCGCAGCGCGGCGTACTCGTCCGGGTGCCCGGTGTCGGCCAGGTCGCCGGTGATGACCACGCAGTCGGGCCGCGGCTCGATCGACAGCGCCCGGCCGAGCGCGTCGGCCAGCCCGGCCGCGGGCCCGGCCGCCAGGGGGCCCCGCGCCAGGTGGAGGTCACTGAGATGAGCGATCCGCATGCGCTGACGTTAGCAACCAATCGTGTCCGCGCCGGCCGGTGAACTAACCGCGATCGCGCGCGTACCGGCTGGCCGCCGACGGCGGGGCCGGGGCGTGAAAACCGGCCCCGTTCGGTATAAATCTTGGTCGATGAAGGACAGGATCTGACCGAACGGGGGACGGTACTCGTCCTCGGTGTCGACTTCGAGCGCGGGGGCATCGATGCGGAGCGGGCGGAACGCGCGGTGGGCGGCTTCGCGTCCGGCCTGGTCGCGCGGGCGGGGGTGCGCGCGGCGCAGCGGGTTGTCCTGGGCGCGCCGGGTGATCCGGGCGGCGGCCACGCCGGCGCCGACGGTGCAGTGCACGACGCGGATCCGGGCCAGGTCGCGCAGCGGCTCGAGGCGGGGGCGCCACACGTGGTCCTGGAAGGCGGCCTCGGCCACGGTGGTCACGCCCGCGCGCAGCAGCAGGTCCAGCACGGCGAAGAAGACCGGGTTGGTGCGCCGGGTCAGCTCGTCGCCTTGGTTGCCGGTGAACCCGGGGACAGCGTGGGCCATGCCCTCCTTGATCTCGTCGCGGCAGATCGCCGGGCAGCCGATCGCGGCCGCGAGCCGGCGGGCGAGCGTGGTCTTGCCCGAACCGGGCGGGCCGCTGACGACTACCAGGACGGGGAGTGTCGTCACGGGCCGGTGACCTGGGCTTCGGCGATCTGGGCTTCGGCGATCTCGGGCTTCGGGGCGGCGGCGGAGGATCTCGGCTACCGTCTGCTCGGCGGTCTGGGCCGAGGTGTCCAGCCACAGGCCGATCCGCGGGGTCCGGGTGAGCTCGCGGTCCAGGCCCTCGACGGTGAAGCCGCCGGGCCGGTAGGCGACCTTGCCGGTCGCGGCCAGCCGGGCCTCGTCGCGCGCCCGGACGGCCTCGAGCGAGGGACGGAGTACGACCAGGTGCCGCGGGCCTTCGGTGACCGCGCGCAGCCAGGTCACGACGTCGGGTCCGTAGATGTTGTCCTGGACCACGGCGGTGAAGCCGACCCGGGCGTACTCCCCCGCGGCCAGCGCGGAGAGCCGGTACCTGAGGTCGAGCAGCCGCCGGGCCTCGGCCGCGGGCTCGTCGCCAGGGTGCACCCAGCCGGTGACGGCCCAGCGGTAGAACTGGCCGCCCCGGATGTGCACGCCGCGCTCGAACTGGCGGGCCAGCAGGCCGGCCACCGTCGACTTGCCGGCCGCCTGCACCCCGGTCACCAGCCAGACGCCCACCCGGACATTCTGGCAGGCCGTCGTAACGTTCCCGGGACGTTCGGTGCTTAGGGTGGGCGCATGAGCCGGAAGCGGATAGGGCAGGTGGCCGCGGTCGTGCTTGGCCTGCTCCTGCTGGCGATGGGCGTGCTCGGCGTGGTGCTCGACTCGGTCACGCATTACCCGGGGAGCGGCGGCCCGCTGGTCGACTCGCTGGCCACGGCGTCGGCGGCGCTCCCGGCGGCAGCGGTGGCCACCGTGCTCGCAGCCCGGCGGCCGCGCAACCCGATCGGCTGGCTGCTGTTCGCCACCTTGTTCGTCGGGGCCAATCCGTCCGGCCAGTACGACGTGTGGGCGTACCGGCGGTGCACCCGGGGACCGTGCCGTTCGGCTGGGTGTCGGTGGTGGTCCAGCGAACTGTGGCCGCTGTTCCTGGTCCTGATGGCCATCCTTGCTCGTCGGGGTGTTCCCCGACGGGAGGCTGCCGGACGGGCCGGTGGCGGCGCCGTCGGTGAGGCGGTATCCGGCAAGATCGTGTCGTGACCCGTGTCCCCTACGACGGTGATGCGAGCAGCTTGCTGGGCCTGGTCAAGCATCTGGCGGGGGGTGAGTATGGGTGGTTCTGCGACACGTTCGGCCGGTCGCATGAGTCTTTGCCGTTTCGATTTCGAGGCGGACATCGAGGCGGACATGCGGGCGGCTCCGGGTGAGAGCACCGCGGACATCCTCGCGTTCTTCGCCCGGGCGCGGGCGGCTTCCGACCAGGTCATTGCATCGTTGGACCTATCGGCGACCGGAACGGCCTGGTTCGGCGATACGGTGACGCTGCGGCGGGTGCTGATCCATGTCCCGGAGGACACCGCCCGGCCCGCGGGGCATGCCGACATTGTGCGGGAGCTTATCGACGGGAGTACCGGGGACCACCGGCGGGCTGGTCCCGGCGAGGCGGTTCCGGCGTGGCCTGGCTCGTGAGCGGGTGTCGGTGAACTCGCGCGGTTTGAGCGCGGTCTGAGCGCGGTCTTGAGCGCGGTCTTGAGCGCGGGGCTGAGCAGGCGCTGGCGGGCGGGAACGTGGCGGCTTCGGTTGTCCGCGTTGGCGGCACGGTGCGCAAGCCGGCCGGGTTCTGGACGCCGGGCGTGGAGGCGCTGCTGGCTTTTCTCGAGGCACGCGGGTTCAGCGGGGCGCCGCGGGCGCTGGGCCGGGACGACCAGGGACGGCAGGTGCTCGAGTACGTACCCGGGCCGATGGCGATGGACCAGCCGCCGCTCGGCGTTTCCGGTCTGCACCGCGTCGGGCGGCTGATCAGGGACCTGCACGACGTCAGCGCTGATTTCTCGCCGCCGCCGGGGGCGCGGTGGAACGTGGCCATCCCGCCGGACCGCGCTGATCTCGTCTGCCACCATGACCTGGCGCCGTGGAACCTTGTTCTTGGTGCCGACCGGTGGGTGTTCATCGACTGGGACGGCGCGGGTCCCGGCTCGCGGCTGTGGGACCTGGCGTATGCGATCAAGGGGTTCGTGCCCTTGGAGGACGGCGGCGACCCGGCTTCTGACGGGCCGCGGCTGCGCGCGATGGCCGACGGGTACGAGCTGAGCGCCGGGCAGCGGTCGCGGCTGCCGGCGCTGATCGAGGCGCACACCCGGGGCATGGCCGACCTGCTCGAGAACGGGGCCCGGACGGGGACGCAGCCGTGGGCCCGGCTGCATGCCGAGGGCCATTTCACCTACTGGGCCGCCTCGGCCGACTACATCGACCGCCACCTGGCCACCTGGCGGCGAGCGCTCGGCTGAACGTTTCCCCGCCGCAGCGCCACCCGGCGAGAGGGGTCTCATTTCATGATCGCGAATGATCTTATCCCCGGGATGGGTACAACATCTTTCGCGATCATGGAACGGCCAGCGAATTGCACCGACGCGAGGCGCCGATGGGTAGCGTGGCGTGAAGATTTAGGGCTGAGCGCTATTGGTGCCATTGTTAATGGATGCTGATGCCGGCCAGGGAGTCGGTGTGCCCCCGAGTACGTAAGAAGGTAGGCGGGGGCACACCGAGCACGCGGGGGGCGTCGCGGGGGCGGAGCGCGGGCGTCGCGGGGAGTTGGGGTGGGGCGCGGGCGGGGCAGCCATGGGGCGGGTGGGCCGGACAGCAGGGCGAGCGGGATGCTGGGCTGGGCTGTTTGCGGGGCGGGCTGGTGGAAAGTTCAGCGGGAGGACCTGGCCTAGGAGGCGCGTGGGATGCGGGAGAGACTCGGGAGGCGTGTGGGGGTGCAGGAAAGATTCGGGAGGCGTATGGAGAGCCTCGTGAGGCGCACTGGGGTGCGGGAGAGACTCGGGAGGCGCGCGGGGGTGTGGGAAAGGCTGGAGCGGCGGGAGATCGGGCGGCGGCGGGAGCGCTCGGCGCGGATGGCGGCGCGGCGTGAAGGCTCGTCGCGGCGCGGGAACGCCCGGCCGGAGGGTGGCGAGCGGCTGCAGGACGGGGGGAGGCTCCAGGACGGAGAGCGGCCGCGGGACGGGGGCGGCTGCAGGACGGAGAGCGGCCGCGGGACGGGGAGCGGCCGCGGGACGGGGAGAGGCCGCGGGACGGGGGGAGGCCGCGGCCGGAGGTGGCGGAGGGGAGCGATCTGCTGCCGGAGATCAGGCACATTGTGGTGCTGATGATGGAGAACCACTCGTATGACAACTACCTGGGCATGCTCGAGGGGCGGGGCGAGGGGTTGCCGACCGGGGAGGACGGGACGCCGGATGTCGTCAACTTCCTGCCGAACGGGAAGGGGTATCCCGTTCACCACCTGACCTCCAGGACGCAGGTGAAGAACGATCCCAGCCAGAACTGGCACGCCAGCCATATCGCGTTCGCCGACGGGCGCAATGACGGGTTCGCCGCCGCCGTGGCCCGGGCACTGCCGGGAGGCGACCCGGCGGTGCCGATGGGTTACTGGACCGAGGAGGACCTGCCGTTCTACTACGGGCTGGCGCGGACGTTCCCGTTGTGCGACCGCTGGTTCAGTTCCTGCCTGGGGCCGACGTTCCCGAACCGCAGGTTCCTCATCTCCGGGACGGCCAACGGGCTGATGGACGACCTGCCCTGGGACATCGTCGACTACCCGGAGAACGGGACGATCTTCGACGTGCTGACCCGGCACGGGATCAGCTGGATCAACTACCACAACGTGCGGCACTCCTCGGTGCTGGGGCGGCGGGCGCTGGGCGGCCGCGGGCTCACCGCCATCCGGCGGCTGGCGCAGGCCGGGCGGTGGCTGCCGGGGGTGACCGACCGGGCCGTGGGCAACAAGTCGTTCACCGCCGACCTGTATCCGCTCGGGCTGGCCAGCTGCGTCCGGCACCTGCGCCGGACCGGCCAGTTCTTCGCCGACGCCGACGCGGGAACGCTGCCCGCGGTCAGCATCGTGGATCCGGACTTCGAGGTCTACTCGGAGGAGAACCCGCAGGACATCGCGCGGGGCGAGTCCTTCGCGGCCGAGGTCATCAACCGCGTCATGGCCGGCCCGGGCTGGCCGCACACGCTGCTGATCTGGTTTTACGACGAGGGCGGCGGCTACTACGACCACGTCCCGCCGCCGGCCGCGGTGCCGCCCGACGACATCCCCGCGCGCAACTACATCCTCGACCTGCCCCGGTGGCTGCGCACCCTGCTCAAGCCGGCCTTCGGCGGGGGCTTGGCCCGGCTCAAGGCCATCGACGACGGGCCGCGGGACTACGACCGCTACGGCTTCCGGGTCCCGGCCGTGATCGTCTCGCCCTACGCCCGCCCGGACTACGTGCACAGCGAGACGCTAGACCACACCTCGGTGCTCAAGCTGATCGAGGAGAAGTGGAACCTGCCGCCGCTCACCCGCCGGGACGCCGCCGCCTCGTCACCGCTGGGCGCCGTCGACCTGGAGTCCGAGCCCGCCTTCGCCGAGCCGCCGAAGCTGCCGGAGCCCACGCTGCGCTGGGGCTCGTGGGACCGCGCAGCCGCGCCGTCGCCGGGTCAGGGACCTGAAGTGGAGATCGGTGCGGCTGACCCAGCGAAAGACGGCGCGCACCTGACCGGGGCGGGACGATGCCCCGTTCGGTGCCTAGGTTCTTGGTTCTTACTTCATCAGGGGGCGGCCGAGCGGGAGGGCCTTGCCGCCGGTGCCGACCGCGGCCGCGCTGGCGAACAGGTAGATCGCCGAGCGCGGCGAAGATCAGCACGACGTAGCCGGCCGTCTTCAGCAGGCCGGTCGAGGGAACGCCGGCCGCCGACGCGCTGGCGAAGGCGATGAGCAGGAGCAGCAGCGCCAGGTCGACCAGGACGAACAGCGCGGTGAAGGCGGACGGCAGGCGCAGCGTGGCCAGGGTCAGCATGATGATGGCGACCAGCCAGCTGACCAGGAACAGCTTCACCGTGGCGAGCACCGCGGTGGCGGTGATGGCGAACCAGTTGTGGTCCAGGCCGAGCACGAGTACCGCGTAGCTCAGCCAGAACGTGCCGAAGATGCCGAACACGGCGGCCACCGCGCTCTGCCCGAGGGCCGCGCACCAGACCGTGGCCATCAGCAGGCCCAGGGCGGTGGCGGCCAGGATGATGGCGAGCGGCGCGCCCAGGACGCCGACCGGCACCACGCCGACCAGGCCCAGGCCGAGCGCGACGGAGCCGACGATGAAGCTTCCCAGGCCGAGGATGGACGGGTCGCCGGCCAGCGGGCCGACTACGGGGGCACGCGGCCTCAGGGGACGACCTCCGGGGCGGCGACGTCGTCGGGGTTTGCGTCGAGAGCGGTCATAGTCGCTCCTTGTGGATGCGGCGCCCCGCGAAAGCGGGCTTACTGAATCCGTACGCCTATGACCAGGCACATGTGTTCTCAGTTTGAATCAGGGCACCCAAAAGTGTCCGAATCAGGGGCTTTTGTACCCGGGTCGGCCGATGATTCAGCTGCCGGCCGCGACGATCCCGTACTCGTGGATCTTGCGGTAGATGGTGGCGCGGGACATGCCCAGCGCCTCGGCCGCGCGGACCTTGTTGCCCTCGTGGTCCTGCAGGCTCTGCACGATCGCGTCGCGCTCGATCGATTCCAGCGGGGACAGCAGGCGGCGGCTCACCGTCCAGCATTCCGGCGGCAGGTCCCGTGGCATGATCACGCCAGCCCGGCGGCGCTGCACGACCTGCTTGAGCACCTGCCAGAGCTGCTCGGTGTTGCCCGGCCAGTTGTGCCGCAGCAGCAGCTGCATCGCCTCCGGCGAGCAGGTCAGCCGGCCCTGCTGGCTGAGCCGGGCCAGGAAGAACGGGACCAGCTCGTGCAGGTCCTCGATGTGATGGCGCAGCGGCGGGAGCTCCACGGTGCCCTGGAAGAACCGCAGCAGCCGGGTCAGGTCGGCGCCGGCCTGCTTGCGGTTCAGCGTCACCGCGACCCGCAGGTGCTTGTGCCGCTTGGCCGTCCTGGCGTCCTGCAGCGCGCTGGACAGCGCGTGCAGCTGCTTGGCGTTGAGCGTGTCGACGTGCCTGATGACCAGCATCCCGACACCCTCGAGGAGCTCGGCCGCGGGCCTTGGTCATCCAGTCCGGGGCGGAGCCGTCGGCGTCGAGCACGTGGAACGGCGCGGCCGGGTTCCGCCGCTGGTGCACCGCGCGGGCCAGGGCCAGCTTGCCGACGCCGCTCTCGCCCTCGAACGTCATCCAGTCCGAGGCGTCGTAGAGGGTCTCCGCCTCCCGGCAGGCGCGCAGCCACAGCACGCCGCTGCCGACCAGGCCGGGCAGGTACATCGCGGTCCGCGGCGCGGGCACCTCGGGCGCGGTCACCGCCGCGGCCACCAGCTTGACGTGGACCACGCCGTCGGCGTACGGGCCGTTGCCCGAGATCCGCCGGCAGAACATCCGGGCGACCACGCCGCTGGGCAGGTCGACCGACACCGCGCCCGGGTTCTGCCGGGTCAGCGCCTCGGTGGCGTGGCCGATGAGGGCGGACTGGTCGCCGGGGTCGAGCACCCGGCGGGCGTGGTCGTTGAGCATGACCACGTCGTTGCCCAGGGCCAGCACGATGCCGCCGGTGCGGCGGCAGGCACGCACGTACTCCTGCAGCAGGTGCAGATCGCGGCTGCTGCCCGCGGCCAGCAGAGCCTGGGTGATCTGGTCGGCCGTCGACTTCACGAGCGAGATCAGCAGCGGGTCGGCGTTCTTGCGCCAGCAGGTCAGGTCGATGACGCCGACCGTCTTGCCCGAGACCGGGTCGTGGATCGGCACTCCGGCGCAGGCCAGGCCCTCCAGGTGCTCGGCGTAGTGCTCGTGCCCGAAGACGTGGGCCGGGCCGCCGGACTCCAGCGCGGTGCCGATGCCGTTGGTGCCGACCTTGTCCTCGGCGTAGCTGAAGCCGGGCGCGAGCTTGACGCCGTCCAGGTGCGCGCTCGAGGTCGTGGTCCGCGGTCATCCGGGTGAGCACCATGCCGGCCGCGTCGGTCAAGATGATGCTGATCGGCTGCCCGTCCAGCTGCTCGTGCAGGTGCCGCAGCACCGGGTCGGCCGTCCGGGCCAGGTTGGACTCCAGGTCGGGGTCGCGCAGGTAGTTCAGCTCGATGTGGTCGGCGGCGACGTTCCACTGCCGGGACCGCCACCACGACGCCAGGATGGGCTTGCGGACGGCACCGCTGTCGACCGGCTCGGCGGCCAGAAACCGCTCCCTGGCCTCGGCCAGCAAATCTCGCGCCGTGTGCAGCGGCAATGATGCACGCGCCATATCGCCTCCCCCACCCATTCATTTCCCGGCTGGAGGGTTCGTCCCGCGAGGACTCGACCCGGGTTTACCCGCCCATTACAAAGTAAACCCCAGGTTGCCTGGCACTGTCTCATGTTGAGACCCCGCTGGCGGAGGCCCCGGAGTTGTGTCGGTCTATGGACGCTCACGGCGAGACGACTCCCGAGCAGGAGACCTTCAACCCCTGGAGCATCGTCAATCTCGTCTTCCACCATCTCGCCAGCGAGGGCCTGCATCCGGTCCTCGGCGAAGCGGGTGACCCGGGGGCACCCGCGGCTGACCTGCTGCGGGCGCTCGGCATCACGCCGGCCGCGGAAGGCAACCGGATGGAATCCGAGCAGCGTAAACAACGTCTGGCGGAGATCCGGGCGGCCTTCGAGATGTCTCATGTTGAGAGCCCATGACCTCGGCATTCGAGATGTGATGCAGCACACAAGGACTTTCAGGGCTGTTGGCTGCAGCCCGCGGTGCCCGGTAACGGGCTCAGGACCCGCAACCGCCGAGAAAGGGGTGACGAATGAGTCGCCAAAGTGTGGCCAAGGCTCACCAGAAGATCCAGGAACTGTCCTGGGAGCCTCAGTACCACGAGCCGGTGTCTCAGTACGGGACGGACTACACGTTCCGCAAGGCACAGAAGAAGGACCCGCTGAAGCAGGTTCTCCGGTCCTACTTCCCCATGCAGGAGGAGAAGGACAACCGCGTGTACGGCGCGCAGGACGGCGCCATCCGCGGCAACATGTTCCGCCAGGTGCAGGAGCGCTGGCTGGAATGGCAGAAGCTGTTCCTGTCGATCATCCCGCTGCCCGAGATCAGCGCGGCGCGCGCGATGCCGCTGCTGTTCCGCACGGTTCCCAACCCGGAACTGCACAACGGCCAGGCGATCCAGATGATCGACGAGGTACGCCACTCGACGATCCAGCAGAACCTCAAGCGCCTGTACATGAACAACTACATCGACCCGGCGGGCTTCAACAACAGCCTCCGGAACTTCCAGAACGACTACTGCGGCACCATCGGCCGTCAGTTCGCGGAAGGCTTCATCACCGGTGACGCCATCACCGCGGCGTCGATCTACCTGACCATCGTGGCCGAGACGGCGTTCACGAACACCCTGTTCGTGGCCATGCCGGCCGAGGCCGCGGCCAACGGCGACTTCCTGCTGCCGACCGTGTTCCACTCGGTCCAGTCGGACGAGTCCCGGCACATCTCCAACGGCTACGCCACGCTGCTCATGGCGCTGTCGGACGAGAGCAACCACCAGCTGCTCGAGCGCGACCTGCGCTACGCGTGGTGGAACAACCACCGCGTGGTGGACGCCGCCATCGGCACGTTCATCGAGTACGGCACCAAGGACCGGCGCAAGGACCGCGAGTCCTACGCCGAGATGTGGCGCCGCTGGATCTACGACGACTACTACCGCAGCTACCTCGTTCCGCTCGAGAAGTACGGCCTGGTCATCCCGCACGACCTCATCGAGGAAGCGTGGAACCAGATCTGGAACAAGGGCTACGTGCACGAAGTCGCGCAGTTCTTCGCCACCGGCTGGCTCGCCAACTACTGGCGGATCGACCCGATGACGGACGAGGACTTCGAGTGGTTCGAGTACAAGTACCCGGGCTGGTACGACAAGTACGGCAAGTGGTGGGAGAACTACAACCGCCTGTCGACGCCGAACGGGCACCACCCGATCGTGGCCGAGAACGTCGACTACGTGTACCCGCACCGGTGCTGGACCTGCATGGTCCCGTGCCTGGTCCGCGAGGACATGGTGATGGCCGAGGTCGACGGCCAGTGGCGGACCTACTGCCACGAGGAGTGCCGCTGGACGGACGCGGTCGCGTTCCGCCCGACCTACCAGGGTCGTGAGACCCCGAACATGGGCCAGCTCATCGGCAAGCGCGAATGGGAGACCCTCTACCACGGCTGGAACTGGGCCGACGCCGTGTCCGACATGGGCTACGTCCGTGACGACGGCAAGACCATGGTCGCCCAGCCGCACCTGAACCTGGATCCCAAGAAGATGTGGACCCTGGATCACCTGCGGCGGATGCCCGAGATCCTCAGCCCGAACGTGCTGCTCAACGAGTGGAGTGCCGAGCAGCGCGACGCGTTCCACGCCGACTACATCAGGCAGGGCCCGGCCGGCCGTCCGGCCCCGGCGGAGGGCTGAGGCCACGTAGCGGAGGGGGCAGCCCGGTTCGCGGTTTCCGGGCCGCCCCCTTCGACCGCCTGTGCGGTCTTTCCTGACCAGATCACCGCGAATCCAGCGCAGTGCGCGAGGGGGTCATGAGCGAGAAGCACGTCATCCGTTTCGAGCCGGTCGGCATCGAGATCGAGGTGAGCGAGGACCAGACCATCCTGCGGGCCGCGGCCGAGCAGGGGGTCATGCTCATGCATGGCTGCAAGGAGGGGCAGTGCGCCTCCTGCAAGTCGTTCATCCTCGACGGCGACGACATCGACCACGACAAGTACTCGACGTTCGCGCTGCCCGACCACGAGCTCGAGGAAGGCTACACGCTGCTCTGCCGGGCGCACGCCTACGAAGACCTGACCATCGAGCTGCTCAACTACGACGAGGAAATGATCCGCTCCGGCCTGCCGATCCAGCAGGGCGTGGCGGAGGTGGTGTCCAACGACGCGGTCACGCACGACATGCGGCACCTGGTGCTGCGGCTGATCGAGCCGGACCAGATCAAGTTCTTCCCCGGCCAGTACATGGACATCGCCATTCCCGGCACCGACGCGGTGCGTTCGTTCTCGATGGCCAACACCACCAGCCGGGACACCGGGCTGCTGGAGTTCGTCATCAAGGTCTACCCGGACGGCCAGTTCTCCAAGTTCCTGGCGGAGAAGCTGGCCGAGGGTGACCGGCTTGACATTACCGGGCCGTTCGGCGTCTTCACGCTCCGCGAGGGCGACAACGACCTGGTGTTCGTGGGCGGCGGGGCGGGCATGGCGCCCATCTTGTCGCTGCTGCGGTCGATGGCCGAGCGCGGTCTTACCCGCAAGGCCACCTTCTTCTACGGCGCGCGGACGAAGAAGGATCTGTGCTTCGAAGCTGAACTGCACGAGCTCGAGGAAAAGCTAGCGGACTTCACGTACGTACCTGCCCTGTCCGAGCCGGGCGATGACGACGGCTGGGACGGCGAGACCGGACTGATCACGGATGTGGTCAAGCGGCACGCCAGCGACCTACGCGGCGCACACGCCTATGTGTGCGGACCGCCGCCCATGGTGGAGGCAGCCTTGCCGCTGCTGGCCACGCTGGGCGTGGAGGAAAAGCGCATCTACTACGACAAGTTCACGACCACTGGTAACCCGCAGGAGTGAGTCATGACAGAAGCTCAGGAGAACCAGGAACGCAGCGTTCCGAAGCCGGTCTTCACCGACGCGGAGGCGGGCGCCAAGACCTTCCCTGACTCGACCAAGCGGGAGTACAACTACTACAAGCCGGCCAAGCGCAAGCAGTCCCGGTACGAGGACGTCACCGTCGAGGTCCAGCCCGACCCGCGGCACTACCTGGCCCAGGGCTGGCTGTACGGCTTCGCCGACGGCCGCGGCGGCTACCCGCTGGACTGGACCGCCCTGAAGGCCTGGGGCTCGCGACCGGCCCGAGCCCGAGCGCTTCCCCGGCTCCGGCGGCAAGGGCTACGACTGGCCCGCGACCGGCTGGCACGAGTTCCGCGACCCGAACGAGGAGTGGGAACTCACCTTCTACCGGTACAACTCCAACGTCGTCCGGCAGCTCAACCAGAACGTCGACGTGGCCCGGCAGAGCAAGGCCTTCGCCCAGTGGAACCAGAACTGGGTGCGCTTCGTCGAGTCGAACGTCGGCGCGTGGATGCACGTGGACCACGGGCTCGGCCTCTACCTGTTCGCCAACGCGAACCGGCGCGCCCCCACCAACATGCACAACAACGCGATCTCGGTGAACAGCATGCACCGGATCCGCGCGGCTCAGGACCTGGCGCTGTACAACCTGACCCTGACCGAGGAGATCGAGGGCTTCGACGGGTCCGCGCACCTGGAGGCCTGGAACAACGACCCGGCCTGGCAGGGCGTCCGCGAGGTGGCCGAGCAGCTGACCGGGATCGACGACTGGTGCGAGGCCATCTTCGCCGCCAACGTCGTGTTCGAGCCGCTGGTCGGCGAGCTGTTCCGGAGCCAGCCTGGTGCATGCAGGCGGCGCCGCGCAACGGCGACTTCGTGACCCCGACGCTCATCGGCGCCGAGGAGTACGACTTCGCCGAGCGGGACCTGCGCTACACCAGGCCGATGTTCCACCTGCTCACCAACGACCGCGAGTTCGCCGACCACAACAAGGGCATGCTGCAGGGCTGGCTGGCCACCTGGACCGGCCGCGCCATCGCCGCCGCCCGGACGCTGCAGCCGATGTGGTCGCAGCCCGAGCACAAGCCGCCGCGCTTCGAGGATGGCCTGGACGCCGGCGAAGAGCCGCTTCGCGGGCATTCTCGCCGACCTCAACCTGGACGCACCGAAGGAGCTCGGCCAGTGACCACGTTCAACCAGCACCCCGAGAGCCCGTTCAAGTCGGACAACACGGCCTCCAACATGGCCGGCGTTCACCCTGATGAACAACCAGGTCGGGGCGGTCGTCGCCCAGGTCATGGCCAAGCTGCCGAACGTCAAGGTCACGTACCTGCCGTCGATGATCCGCGTCGACGCGACGGGCCGGATGGACTTCGACTACGACGAGATCTCCGAGGCGCTCGGCGAGGAGCCCGGCTACTTCGACGCCGCGCAGTTCGAGGAGAACATGTCGACCCACTACGGCCGGATGATCCACCTGGACGACCGGACGATCATGTTCGCCAACCCGGAGGACGCGGCCGAGTACCTCGACTTCGACCTGACCGCCCGGTCCTAGCCAGCTAGAACCTCGCGCGGCTCCGGAGCTCTAGACAGCCCGGGGCCGCGCGGGTACGAACGGAAATAGCTGTTTCCGACGGTTCTCCCAAGGAGGCGCCTTGTACGAGCACAACGGCGAGAAGTACTTCATCGTCGATTCACACATGCACTACTGGAACGCGGCCCCGGACAACTGGGTCCCCGGCGCCGAGCAGTATGCCAAGGGCTGGATCGAGTGCTTCCACGCCTACCAGGGACTCGGCCCGCCCGAGACGCACTGGTCGATCGAGCACTTCCAGAGTTACTCCGAAGGACGACCTGATGAAGGACGTCTTCGAGGACGGGCACGTGGACAAGGCCATCTTCCAGCCCACGTACCTCAAGGAGTGGTACAAGGAGGGCTTCAACACCACCGAGAAGAACGCCGAGCTGTTCAAGGAGCACCCGGACAAGTTCATCGTCAACACGCGGTTCGACCCGCGCGACGGCGACGAGGGCCTGGACGAGCTCAAGCGCAACATCGACACCTACGGCTGCAAGGGCGTCAAGCTCTACACCGCGGAGTGGAACAACGGCTCGCGCGGTTACAAGCTGAGCGACCCGGCCGCCTACCGGTTCCTGGAGGAGGCCCAGGAGTGGGGCATCAAGAACGTCCACGTGCAC
This sequence comes from uncultured Actinomycetota bacterium, assembly GCA_963839095.1. Lineage (GTDB taxonomy): Bacteria > Actinomycetota > Actinomycetes > Streptosporangiales > Streptosporangiaceae > Palsa-504. The sequence goes on from CAWIUF010000001.1 coordinate 325,577, forward strand.
AAGGGCCCGACGATCTGGCCGCTGGACAAGGACGCCTTCGACGTCTCCGACATCGACCACTGCGCGACCGACTTCCAGGACCTCAACTTCATCGTCGAGCACGTGGGCCTGCCGCGGATCGAGGACTTCTGCTTCATGGCCACCCAGGAGCCGAACGTCTACGCCGGCCTGTCGGTCGTCATCGGCGGCCTCATGCACGCCCGCCCGAACTTCTTCGCCAAGGTCATGGGCGAGCTGCTGTTCTGGGTCGGCGAGGACAAGATGACCTTCGGCAGCGACTACGGCATCTGGGAGCCGAAGTGGCAGGTCGAGGGCTTCGTGAACTGGGAGATGCCGGATCGCGAGGAGTTCGCCGACTTCCCGCGTCTCGGCGTGGCCGGCAAGAAGAAGATCCTCGGCCTGAACGCGGCCCGGCTTTACGACATCGAGGTGCCGAAGGAGTACCAGATCGCGGACGAGAGCGCGCCCGCTGCCAAGGACGACGCCCAGCTGGTCGACGACAAGCAGCCGGTCGCCGGAGCATGACCGTCTCGGCCACGGCGGTATCGGGCCGGGCCGAGGCTGTTCTCAAGGCCTTGGAGACGGTGCGCGACCCCGAACTCGACGAGCCGATTACCGCGCTCGGGTTCGTGGCGTCGTGCGCCGTCTCCGCGGCCGGGGATGCCCAGGTCCGGCTGCGGCTGCCCACCTATTTCTGCGCTCCCAACTTCGCGTACCTGATGGTCGCCGACGCCTACGACGCGGTGGCGGCGCTGCCGGGCGTGCGGCACGCCGAGGTGGTCCTGGAGGACCACTTCGCCTCCGCCGAGATCAACGGCGGCGTGGCCGCCCAGGCTGGCTTCGTCCAGTCCTTCGACGGCGAGGCGGTCAGCGAGCTGCACGGGCTGCGGGCCGACTTCCTGCGCAAGGCGGTGATGGCGGGCACCGACCAGGTGGCCAGGCCCTTGCTGTCAGCGGGAACGGATCCGGCGGCACTGCTCGCGATGACCCTGGGCGAGCTGCCGCCGTCTCGCGCTCTGGACCGGCTGCGGCAGCGGCGGGCCGAGCTCGGCCTCACCGCCGGCGACGACGCCCCGCTGCTGATCGACCCGGTGACCGGGGATCGCGTGGCGGCCGAGTCGGTACCGCTGCACCTGCGTAAGGCCAAGACCACCCGGGTAAGCATCGAGGCAAATTCGGGTATCTGCCGGGGCATGCTGGCGCACAGGTACCGCAACACCCCAGGACAAGGAGAAACAGCTCCCGACCCGGACTGAAGCCTCTCCTGAACGATGAACTGACAAAACCGCGAAGCAGGTCGAGGAGGACCACCCATGAAGGCCGTCCGGTTGCATAAATTCCATACCCAGCCGGTGATCGACGAGGTGCCCGAGCCGAAGATCAGCGGACCGCTCGACGTCATCGTCAAGATCGGCGGCGCCGGCGTCTGCCGGACCGACCTGCACATCATCGAGGGCCAGTGGGACGCGGCCATGGGCACGCCGCTGCCCTACATCCTCGGTCACGAGAACGCGGGCTGGGTGCACGAGGTCGGCTCGGCGGTCACCAACGTGGCCGTCGGCGACACCGTCATCCTGCACCCGACCCCGACGTGCGGGCTGTGCCACGCCTGCCGGGCCGGCGACGACATGCACTGCGAGAACAGCGAGTTCCCCGGCCTGTCCCGGGACGGCGGCATGGCCGAGTACCTGCTGACCTCGGCCCGGGCCTGCATCAAGCTCAACCCGGAGACCCAGCCCAAGGACGTCGCGGCGCTGGCCGACGCGGGCATCACCGCCTACCACGCGGTCCGCAAGGCCCTGCCGCTGCTCTACCCCGGCACCACCGCCGTGGTCATCGGCGCCGGCGGCCTGGGCCACATCGGCATCCAGTGCCTGGCCGCGCTGACCGCGACGAACATCATCGTGGTGGACCGCAACCCGGACGCGCTCAAGCTCGCTTCCGAGCTCGGCGCCAACCACACCGTGGTGGGCGACGGCTCGCAGGTCGACGCGGTGAAGGACCTGACCGGCGGCCAGGGCGCGCACGTGGTGCTCGACTTCGTGGCCGAGCAGGGCGCCGAGATGGACGGCTGGAACATGACCCGGCCGGCCGGCTCGTACTACGTGATCGGCTACGGCGGCCAGCTGGAGATCCCGACCCTGGACATCATCTCCACCGAGCGCAACATCATCGGCAACATCGTCGGTACCTACAACGACCTGGTCGAGCTGATGGTGCTGGCCCAGGCGGGCAAGGTCACCCTGCACACCAAGACCTACCCGCTCGACGCCGCCCCCGACGCTCTCGCCGACCTCGACGCCGGCCGTGTTCGCGGCCGCGCCATCCTCGTCCCTTAGGAGCCATTCATGGCCAAGGAACTGCGCTTCGGCGCTGAAGCTCGCGGCCTGCTGCTAGCTGGCGTAGACCAGCTGGCCGAGGCCGTCAAGTCGACTCTCGGCCCCAAGGGGCGCAACGTCATCCTGGAGAAGATCACCGGCACGCCGGTGGTCACCAACGACGGTGTCACGATCGCGCGCGAGATCCACCTGAAGAACCAGTTCGAGAACATGGGCGCGCAGCTGGTCAAGGAAGCCGCCATCAAGACCAACGACATCGTCGGCGACGGCACCACCACCGCGACCGTGCTGGCGCAGGCGATCATCCACGAGGGCATGGAGGCCATCGGCAAGGGCGGCAACCCGGTCCTGGTCAAGCGGGGCGTCGACATCGCCGTCGGGCACCTGGTGGAGTACCTGCGCGGGGTCGCGCACCCGGTGAAGACCGAGGAGGACTACGCCCGGGTCGCGGCGATCTCGGCCAACGACGACGACGCGGTCGGCGGCGTGATCGCCAAGGCGCTGTTCACCGTCGGCGACGGCGGCATCGTCACCGTGGAGGAGGCGCCCACCCCGGGCATGCGGGTCGACTTCGTCGAGGGCTTCGAGTTCGACAACGGCTACCTGTCGCCGTACATGGTGACCAACCCGGCCGCGCTGGAATCCATCGTCGACGACCCGTACATCCTGCTCTGCAGCGAGAAGATCACCAAGGTCCAGGACCTGATGCCGCTGCTCGACAAGATCATGCGCGCGCCCCGGCCGCTGATCATCCTGGCCGAGAACGTCGAGGGCACCGCGCTGTCGATGCTGGTGCACAACCACGTCAACGGCATCTTCCAGTGCGTGGCGGTGCGGGCGCCCGGGTTCGGCGACCGGCGGCTGCGCAAGCTGGAGGACATCGCCGCGCTGACCGGCGGCGACGTCTACAGCAAGCACTCGGGCTTCACGCTCGAGACGATGACCGTGTCCCAGCTCGGCCGGGCCTCCCAGGTGCGGGTCACCGCGGACAGCACCACGATCATCGGCGGCTCGGGCTCCAAGGAAGCGGTCGAGTTCCGGCTCACCCAGATGCGCTCGGAACTGGAGCGCGCTCAGTTCGGCATCGACGAGGACGTGCTGAACGAGCGGATCGGCGCCCTGTCCGGCCGGGTGGCCGTGATCAGCGTCGGCGCGGCGACCAACGCCGAGCTCAGGGAGCTGCAGCACCGGGTCGAGGACGCGCTGTCCGCCACCCGGGCGGCCATGGCCGAGGGCATCGTCGCGGGCGGCGGCTCCGCGCTGCTGCACGCCGAGGGCGTGCTCGAAGGGCTCGACGTCACCGGCGACTACGCGACCGGCGTGGATATCGTCCGGCGGGCGCTGGCCGAGCCGGCCCACCTCATCGCGTCCAACGCCGGGTACGACGCGTCGGACGTCGTGGCCAAGAGCCGGGCGATGAGCCCGGACGAGGGCTTCGACGCGCTCGAGGGACGGCACGGCAACATGATCGAGATGGGCATCATCGACCCGCTCCGGGTGGTCCGTTCGGCGCTGCAGAACGGCGCGTCGGTGGCCGGCCTGCTGCTCACGACCAACACCCTGGTCGCCGAGGAGCAGACGCCCTGGGGCGGCAGCGCCGCGCTGATGACCGAGTTCGGCTCGCTGGACGAGGGCCTGCACCAGCCGTCGCCCGACTCGAGCACCCCGCAGTCGCTCGGGCTCGGCCCGTCGGTCGGCTGATTCCGGTAATCACGCACTGTGGCTGACACGGTCCCGCTCGACCGCCAGGTGACGCTGGGCGACGACGCCCTGCCGGGCGAAGCCCGCATCATCAACGCGGCCGAGCGGGCCCTGTCCGGTGAACGCCGCGGGGTCCGGGCGGTACTGCCGTTCCTGGGCCCCGCGTTCATCGCGGCGGTCGCCTACGTCGACCCGGGCAACTTCGCCACCAACATGGCGGGCGGCTCCCAGTTCGGCTACATGCTGCTGTGGGTGGTGCTGGCCGCCAACCTGATGGCCATGCTCATCCAGTCGCTGAGCGCCAAGGTCGGCATCGCCACCGGCCACAGCCTGCCTGAACTGTGCCGGGAACATCTCCCGTTCCGTCTGGTCGTCTTGCTCTGGCTGCAGGCCGAAGCAGTCGCCATGGCCACCGACCTGGCCGAGTTCGTCGGCGCGGCCCTCGGGCTGCACCTGGTCTTCGGGCTGTCCATGTGGATCTCCGCGCTGTTCACCGGGGTGGCGGCGTTCATCATCCTGGGCCTGCAGGTGTGGGGGTTCCGGCGGCTGGAGGCGGCGATCACCGGGTTCGTGGCGGTGATCGTCTTCGCGTTCGGCCTCGACCTGCTGAAGAGCAGGCCGTCGGGGGCCGGGGTGGCGCACGGCCTGTTCGTCCCGCAGCTGGCCGGCGGCGACTCGGCCCTGCTCGCGGTCAGCATCATCGGCGCCACCGTGATGCCGCACGTGATCTACCTGCACTCCTCGCTGACGCAGAAGCGGATCGTGGGGGTCAACCCGCAAGTCCGGCGCCGGATCTTCCGCTTCGAGATCATCGACATCTCGATCGCGATGGGGCTGGCCGGCATCATCAACCTGGCCATGCTGGCCACCGCGGCCGCGGTGTTCCACGCGCGCGGCCTGTTCGGCGTGGGCAACGACCTGACCCAGGTCTTCGGCGGCCTGAACCATTTCCTGGGCGGGCACAGCGGGACGATCTTCGGCGTCGCGCTGCTCGCCTCCGGGATCGCCTCCTCGTGCGTGGGCACGATGTCCGGCCAGGTAGTCATGCAGGGCTTCCTGCAGCGGCAGATCCCGGTCTTCGCCCGCCGCGCCATCACGATGGTCCCAGCCCTGATCGTGATCGGCATCGGCTTCGATCCCTCGAAGGCGCTGGTCCTGAGCCAGGTGTTCCTGTCGTTCGGCATCCCGTTCGCGCTGATCCCGCTGCTGATCTTCACCAGCCGCCGCACGCTGATGGGGACGCTGGTCAACAGCAGGCTGGTGGTCCTGGCCGCCGGGGTGGTCACCACGCTGATCGTCGGGCTGAACGTGTACCTGCTTGTCTCAGCGTGACTTCTGTAGCCTGCTGGTCGGCGGCGATGGACGTCTCGATCACCGGTGACCACTGCGGTCGGCACCTGCGGGCGCGGCTAGGCGCGGCCCGCTCGGTGCCGAGCACGGTGGCCCGGCTCGGCGTCTGGTCGTCCGTTCCTGCACGGCCGTGCTGATGACGTTCGTTCAGATCCGCGGCGTCACCTGCGTCGACCTCGAGGGTCTGGCCAGCCTCGGCTGATGGGGGACCTGACGCGGGACGCGGCGAGACGTGTGGGGCCTTATGACGTGTGTCCTGTCGTTCAGTACCTCGGTCACGGTGGCCGTCGAGGCCGGGACGCGGGTCTACCCGTGTGCCTGGCGCGATGAGACGGCCGCCGCCTTCGCCGGCGGCTCGGGCGCGTCCCGCTGCGTTCGATGGCGGGAGCGCCAGGCCGAGCTTGCGGTCGGTCGCCGGGCCGCATCGGCTGACCGGCCGTGGTCGCGCCGACATAGCGGCGGCAGTGGCCGGCTCTGTCTCAGGCCATGAGCTCGCCGACAGCGGCTTCGGCGAGGACGTGGCCATCGCCGTCGAGGCCGGTTCGTGCCCGCTGGTACCCGTCCTGGCCGATGGCGCCTTTACTGCGAACAGCACCGGATGACGCCGTGGCGTCAGGTTCCCCTGGCGGGCGTTCATCCGGTGCTGCATCTCATCGCGCGTCCTGGGGCCGGAGTTACCCGGCTCGTGCCGGTGGTCCGTGGCTGTGGAGAACCTTGGTTTTGTCCTTGTTCCACGCGGTGGTGGTGCCGTCGGGATTGACCACCAGGGTCCAGCCGAGGCGGTGGATCATCACCTGGTGGTGGTAGTGACAAAGCAGGACGCAGCCGGTGAGGCTGGTCTTGCCGCCGTTGGCTTTGTGGGTGGTGTGGTGGACCTGGCAGGCGTTGGCGGGCTGGTCGCAGTGTCCGGCCCACTGGCAGTGCAGGTCGCGGAGCTTGACGGCGTTGCGGATCGACGCGGGGATGGTCTCGCTGTACCCGATGTCCAGCGGCAGGCTGGGTCCGGTGAGCCGGTCTTCGAGGAGCTTGCGGCGCAGGAAGGAGGCGAGGCCGCCGGGTCCGGAGAGCAGTTCGACGGCCTTGCCGATGACGGCCTGCTCGAGTGCTTCCCGGGACAGGCCGCCGCCGAACGCGGCGGGTACATCCTGACTGCTGCCGTCCGGGTCGCTGCCGTCCTGGCCGCCTGCGGCGTCCTTGCCGGGTGGGGTGCTGTGGCGGAGCTTGTCGAGCTGGACGCAGAGCCGGATCAGGTCATCGAACGCGTCCGGGTTGACGTCCCCGGTCACGACGGGGGTGATGGCGGCGTCGCAGGCGATGGCTTCGGCGGCGTCGCCATCCAGCCACAGGCCCTGGTGGCCGCCTGCTTCGGCGACGGCGGCGCGGTGCCCGGCCCACCGGGTGCGCAGGTTCGCGGTCCACTGGTCGAGGAGGGCGGAGCTGCCCTCGATGAGCATCAGGTCGGGCAGGGAGATGTGCGCCCAGACCCTGACGGGCTGCCCGGACCGTTCGGGCAGCAGCCCGGCGGCGAGCAGCCGCCGCATCGCTTCCTGCAGGGCGTCGTGGTACCGCTGGTCGTGCGTGCGGTCGTCGTCGGCGCCGACGGGGGCGGACAGGGCATCCAGGACGGTCTGGACGAACTCGGCGCATTCGGGGGTCAGGTCCCCGTGGATCACCCCGGCCCCGCCGAAGGTGGTGGCGAGCTTGACCGCCCGGTCGTCGAACCCGTCGCCGGGGTTCCCGCCCTCACCGTCTCCGTCGGTGTCGGGCTTGGCCTGGCGGGATTTCTCGTACATCTCGGCGGCCAGCGCGGCCAGGTCTTCCAGTTCCAGGCCGGAGGCGGCGGCGGCGAGCAGGATCTCATCGGCGGCGGCGCGGGTGTCGACGGGGAGACTGCCGGTCCAGCGGCAGATCTCCCGGGCGTAGGACTTGGAGATCGCCTCGGCGGCGAGGGCGGCGTGGACGTCGGGGTGAGCCTCGGACCGCTTGAGCCACCCGGTGTGGTCGGCGGCGGTGCCGCGGGTGACCCGGGTCCGGTGCCGCAGCCAGGAGGACGGGCTGTAGTCCCCGTCGTCGACGTAGCCCTGCCCGGCGGTGAACCCGGCCAGCATCGAGGTCCGCGCCGCCGTGGCCACCGCGTCGGCCTTTTCCAGGCCGCGCAGGCAGGCGGCCTGCTCCTCGGTGGTCAGCTGGGTGGCGTCAGCCGCGGCCAGGAACCGCAGCCCAGCCCGGACCATGTCCAGCGCATCGGCGGCACTGGCGAAGGCAGGGGCCGGGGCAGAGGCAGTGCTCATGGGCGGCTTACCTCCGTTCCGGGGCTCGCGGGTGCCGGGCTGGTCCTGGCGGTTGTCTTCCTGTCCGGGGCAGATCTCTAGCTTCTGAGTTCGACTCTATCGCGGGGCTACGTCATTTTCTGGGCACGAACCGCTGCGGAGGTCAGATTATCGAAATAGTGATCGATGAGGCTAGCGTGACGGATGGAAGTGGTGGTGCCGGTGCGGGCACGGGACTCGTTCGGAATTAATGATCTTGATTTTCGTGGCTAGGGCGGAGGGTGGCGTCCATTTTTCGCCAGGGATCGAAGTGTCCGGCGCCTAGCGTGGCGGACATGAGCGATAGCGCGCGGGCCGCCGGGGCGGCGGCGGTCACGGTGGTGCTGTGGGCCTCGGCCTTCGTCTCGATTCGCAGCGCGGGCGGTGGCTTCTGGCCGGCGCCATCGTGGTGGGGGTCTCCGAGTCAGGCGGCGGGCGGAGCTCGGTCCTCGGGGTGGCGCTGTGCGTGGTGGCGGCGGTCTGCTACGCGGCGGGGGTGGTGTTCCAGAAGCCGGCCCTGGGGCACGCCTCGGCCATCCAGGTGACCACATTCGGCTGCTTCACCGGTACAGCGGCCTGCCTGCCGTTCGCCGGGCAGCTGGGCTAGCAGCTCGGCTCGGCTTCGGCGAGCGCGGTGCTCAACGTCGTCTACCTGGGCCTGTTCCCCACCATGCTGGGCTTCACCATCTGGGCCTACGCGCTGGCGCGGACGCCTTCGGGGAAGATGGGCGCGACCACCTACGCGGTACCGGGTCTGGGTGCTCATGTCGTGGCTCGTCCTGGGCCAGGTGCCTGGGTGGCTCACCCTGGCCGGCGGGGCCCTGTGCCTGATCGGGGTGGCGGTGTCGCGCGGAAAGAAACGGAGCCCGGCACCCCTGGAAGAGGTACCGGACTCCGTGGGAGCGTGACGGGCTAGGCCTTGGCCTGCATGCTCGAGCGGGCCGGGTTGCCCTGCTCGGCGGCCTTGGGGTCCTTCTCGCCCTGCTTGGCGCGGACGCCCTGCTCGATCTTGTCGCCGATGCCCTTGTCGACGTGGTGCCAGTACTCGAAGGCGCGGACCAGGACGGGCTCGGACACGCCGTTGAGCAGGTGGCCGACGACGTTGTCGACGAGCCGCCCGCGGGCGGCGTCGTCGAGGACCTCGCGGACCATCGTGCCGGCCTGGCCCCAGTCGTCGTCCTCGGCGCGCAGGGTGTAGGCCGAGCGCACCATGTCGCCGTCGGAGTGCCAGCCGGCCACCGGGTTGTGCTCGGTGTCGGCCTTCGGGCCGCCATAGGAGTTCGGCGCGTATACCGGGTCGGTGGCGTTCTTGACCCGCATGGCGCCGTCCTTGCTGTAGGCGTGGGTCTCCACCACCGGCGAGTTGACCGGGATCTGCTTGTAGTTCACGCCGAGCCGGGCGCGGTGCGCGTCGGAGTAGGAGAACCCGCGGGCCAGCAGCATCTTGTCCGGGGACAGCGCGATGCCGGGGACCAGGTTGTCCGGCTCGAACGCGGCCTGCTCCATCTCGGTGTGGTAATCGGTGACGTTGCGGTCCAGGGTCAGCCGGCCGACCTCGGTCAGCGGGTAGTCCGCGTGCGGCCAGACCTTGGTCAGGTCGAACGGGTTGAACCGGTAGGTCTTGGCCTCCTCGAACGGCATGATCTGCATCTTCAGCGTCCAGCTCGGGAAGTCGCCGGCCGCGATGTGCTCGTACAGGTCACGCTGGTGGTAGTCGGTGTCGACGGCAGCCAGCTGGTCGCCCTCGTCCTGGGTGAAGAACTCGACGCCCTGGTCGGTCTTGAAGTGGTACTTGACCCAGAACCTCTCGCCCGCCGCGTTGACCCACAGGTAGGTGTGGGAGCTGTAGCCGTTCATGTGCCGCCAGGTGCGCGGGATGCCGCGGTCGCCCATCAGCCAGGTCACCTGGTGGGCCGACTCCGGGGACAGGGTCCAGAAGTCCCACTGCATGTCGTGGTCGCGCAGGTTGTTGTCGGCGCGGCGCTTCTGGGAGCGGATGAAGTGCTGGAACTTCATCGGGTCGCGGACGAAGAAGACCGGGGTGTTGTTCCCGACCATGTCGTAGTTGCCCTCGGAGGTATAGAACTTCAGCGCGAAGCCGCGCGGGTCGCGCCAGGTGTCGGGGCTGCCCCGCTCCCCCGCCACGGTGGAGAACCTGATCAGCGTGTCGGTCTTGGTGCCGGGCTGGAACACCGCCGCCTTGGTGTAGGCGCTGACGTCGTTCGTCACCTCGAAGTGGCCGAACGCGCCGCCGCCCTTGGCGTGCGGCTGGCGCTCCGGGATCCGCTCGCGGTTGAAGTTGGCCATCTGCTCGATCAGGTAGTGATCCTGGAGCAGCAGCGGACCGTCGGGGCCGACGGTGAGCGAATGCTCGTCACTTTCGACCGGCGCGCCGGCATCGGTCGTGGTCGGCTTGATGTCTGTCACGTTCTGCTCCTCCTGAGGATCGAGGGCGACGGGCAGTAGCTCTGCGAGCAGGTCCGTCATGTTCACGCTGTCGTCGTTGGCTAGGACGACGAGGCTGGCGGCCACGTCCGGGAGCCAGACCGAAAAGGACTGGTAGCCCGGGTTGTCGCCGGGGTGGTAGAAGGCCGCCTCCCCGGCAAAGGTGCCGGTAAACATGCCGTAGCCGTAACCAGTCGTGATCAAAGTCTCGTCATCGTCGTCGATCGGCGACGTGCGGCCGGTGCCGTAGCCGTGTGACGAGGAGTGACTAACGGACGTCGCGATCACGAAGAGATGACCGGAAGATTTCGACATCTGCTGTTCATCTGAATGGGTGGCCCGGGCTGGGTGCAAACGATTGGATTTGCGCGGAAACTGCCGACCTCAGGCCTGGAAGGAATTCACAAGTGACCAAACGAGGACGGGCGGGAGCGGCCGCCATCGTGACAGTGACCGCGTTGTGCGGAGCCTTGGTGGCGGCGGGGCCGGCCAGGGCCGGGGCCGGGGGCATCCCGGGCCTGGGCGGTGGCTTCTTCCCGGGCGACCTGGTGGTCAGCGAGAGCGTCTACAGCGGCAACCCGGGCATCGTGGCGGGCAAGACCCAGCTGCCGCCGGGGTGCACGACCGGCTGCGTCACCGCGACCGCGGGCAGCGGCTACCCGCAGGTGTTCAACAACGACCTGGTAGACCCCGACTTCGGGGTCACCTCGCGGATCTTCCTGAGCGAGATGACACCATCGGGATTCCCGCTCGGCACCGTGGCGGTGCCGGCGAATCAGCTGGTGACCAGCTTCTCGTCCAAGTCGGAGCTGGCCCTCAACCTGTCTCCCGACGGGCGCACGCTCTCGTTCATGGGATACGTGGCCAGGCCGGACCAGGTAGACGTGTCGAACTCCAACACCCCGGGCGTGGTCGACCCGACCAACCCGGTGCCGGGCGCCTTCTACCGGGCGGCGGCCCAGCTGTCCGGCCACGGGCGGGTGCGGCTCACCGAGACCAACGCCTACAGCGGGAACAACGGCCGGGCGGCGATCACCGCGCAGGCCGGGGGCAAGCGGCTGATCTACACGGCGGGCAACGCCGGGAACGGCAGCAACCCGCAGCCCGACGGCGTGATCCTGGGCGCGGGCGCGCAGCTGATCACGCCGGGCGCGGCCGCCGGGCACCCCCACCCCGGTCGGCAGCTTCAGCATCAGCGAGCTGGGCGACAAGGCCGACAAGATCGGCAAGGACGACAACTTCCGTGGCCTGACGATTTTCAATAACGTGCTCTACTACACCAAGGGCAGCGGCGGTAACGGCGTCAACACGGTGTACTTCCTGGACACGACGGGCAAGGCGTGCCCGAACGGGGTCGGCCTGCCGGCCGCGGGGGCATCAGCTGCCGGCCTCGCCGCTCAGCTACGATTCCTCGACCCTGCAGGCCAACGGGCTGCCCAGCAACATGTGCGTGCTGAAGGGCTTCAACACCACGCTGGCCAAGACGACGACGAACGTGTTCCCGTTCGGCCTGTGGTTCGCCGGCAAGGAACACGCTGTACGTCGCCGACGAGGGCAGCGACACCACCACGTTCGCTGGCGGCCAGTACACCGCGGCGGCCGCGCAGACCACGGCCGGACTGCAGAAGTGGGTCTTCGACGGGACCGCGTGGAAGCTGGCCTACACGCTGCAGACGGGCCTGAACCTGGGTCAGCCGTACACCGTCCGCGGCTACCCGGCCGGCGACAACGCCGCGACCGGCCTGCCGTGGGCGCCGGCCACCGACGGGCTGCGCAACATCACCGGCCGGGTCAACCCGAACGGCACGGCGACGATCTGGGCCGTCACCTCGACCGTGAGCGGCGGCGGCGACCAGGGCGCGGACCCGAACAAGCTGGTCGAGATCACCGACCCGCTGACCGCGACCGCCCCGGCCGCCGGGGAGAGCTTCCGGACGGTGCAGACGGCTAAGTTCGCCGAGGTGATCCGCGGGGTCTCGTTCACCCCGGGGACGCGCCGGTGACCTAGGCGGAAGAGCTGCTCGGCGTGGTCCGCCCGGGGCCATGGCACGATGGGCGGCATGGGACTTGACGACAGTCACGGCAAGCTGAGCCGCCAGGAGGCCTCGGACGCGGTCACCGGCCTGGGATGGCGTCTCGTCCTGGGCGAGCTTCGGACGGAGGTGCGGACCGGGTCGCTGCCGCTCGCGGCGGATGTGGCGGCCCGGGCCGCGGCCGTGCCCGAGGCCCAGGGACACCTGCGGATGGACGTACGCGAGGACCGGGTTGTGCTCGCCGTGCAGACGGCCGAGACCGGCCGGCTCACCGCGCGCGACGTGGAACTGGCGCGGCGGATCTCCGTCGTGACGGAGGAGTTCCGGCTGACCACGACCGCCGGGAAGGACGACCGGACGGTCCAGGTGCTCGAGATCGGCATCGACGCGATGGACATCGCCAGCATCAGGCCGTTCTGGAAGGCGGTGCTCGGCTACGTCGACGAGCCGGGCCGCTCGGGCCCGGAAGACGCCCTGGTGGACCCGTTCGGGCAAGGGCCGTCCATCTGGTTCCAGCAGATGGACGAACCCCGGCCGCAGCGCAACCGGCTCCACTTCGACGTCTCGGTGCCGCACGACGAGGCGCGCCGGCGCATCGAGGCGACGGTGACGGCGGGCGGCAAGCTGATCTACGACGCGGAGGCCCCGGCCTTCTGGGTGCTGGCCGACCCCGAGGGCAACGAGGCCTGCGTCACCACCTGGCAGGGCCGCGACTAGGCACCGGTCACGGCTCGCCGATGTCGGTCACGAGCCTGACGCGCTGGCGGGTGACCGAGGCGACGGTCTCGAAATCGCGATCATCGCAGAGAACGGTCAGGTGCTGCTGCTCCGCGGTCGCGGCGATCAGCAGGTCAATCGGGCCAGCCGAACGGTGCCTCCCCGTTTCGGTCAGCAACTGCTGGACCGCCTCGGCACGCTCATAGGCGCGGTCGGTCATCGGCACCCAGCCGAAGACGGTGCGCAGCAGCCTCCGTTTTTCTAGCCGGTCGGCCAGGGAACGGGCCGAGTAAAGGAACTCGAGCTCGACCACTGGGCAGATCGCGATGACGCCCGAGGCAAGCTCGCCAGCCCAGGCCTGACGCAGCTTGTCCTGGAGGATCCGGAACAGCCCGGACGTATCGATCAGGTAGAGCGCGGGGCTCACCTTCGGTAAGCCGCCTTATCGCCGAGGAACTCGTCAAAGTCGCCTCGATCGGCCATCTGGCCGAGCTCCGCCAGCGCCCGCAGCCGCTCCAGTCGCTGGCCGACCTCGCGCAGGGCCGCGTTGACCGTATCCTTCTTGGTCTTGGTGCCGAGCACCTCGGCGGCCGTCGCCAGGGCATCCTCGTCGATCTCGATGGGTGTTTTCGCCATAGCCATGGCTCTCACCTCCATCATCAGGATACCAAGGATATCTGAGGAAGATATCTTAGATATCCTTGGTCAGCTCGGTCCAGAGGTCGCGGTAGGCGCGGGCGGCTACGCTGCGGGGGGCGAAGGCGGTCACCGGGGCACGCTCCACGGACATGCGCTCGATCATGGAGAGAGAGGGTATGGGGGTGGCGGCGACGTCGACCCGTTCGGCCTGAAGGTCTTTGATGATCTCCTGGTGCAGGCGCTTACGGCGGTCGACCATGGAGAAAAAGGCGCGGACCTGCGGGCGGTGCCCGCGGAAGCCGGCTATGAACTCGGTGAGCTGGTCCAGCGTGCGCACCGAGAGCGTGGTGGGGATCAGCGGGACGACGAGCACGTCGGCCGCGTGCATGACGTTCTCCGAGACCAGGGAGATGCTCGGCGGGCAGTCGAGGAAGACGTGGTCGTACTCGGCGGCCAGCGGGCGGAGCAGCTGGGCGATCTTCCTGGTCGGCTTCTTGTCCGCCCCGTCTTTGCCGGCCGTGCCCAGCAGCAGGTCCATGTTGCGGTAGGTGAAGTCGGCCGGGATCAGGTCCAGGCCGTCGAAGTCGGTGCCCTTGATCGCGTCGTCCAGGGCCTTGGTGCCGCGGATGAGGGCCTTGCCGCCGCCCTTGACCCGCGGCTTGATCCGGAACAGGAAGCTGGCCGCGCCCTGCGGGTCCAGGTCCCACAGCAGGGTGCGGTGGCCGTCGGCGGCGGACAGGTAGGCCAGGTTGACGGCCGCGGTCGTCTTCCCGACGCCGCCCTTGATGTTGTAGGTGGCGAAGACCTTCACGAGCGCCCCTCGAGCAGCACGCGGACCCGCTCCTGGCCCGCCGGGCCCGCGAACCGGGCGAACCGGGCGGCGAACTCCTCCCGGGCCTGCACCTGGCGGCGCGCCAGCTTTGCGGCGATTTCACCCATGGCCAGCAGCGTAGCCGCCGGGGCGGCCCGTTCGGCCAGCATCGCTTCGGCCAGCGAGCTGATCTCGTCGCGCTGGACCTCGCTGTCCTGGAAGTCACCGAGGCAGTCCTGCAGCTGCTTGAGGTCGCCGACGACCTTGCGGTACGCGACCGGATCGTGCACGGGTGCGAAGAACTCCAGCAGGTAGCGCAGCTCCTTGGCGCGCTTGCGCAGGTCGTGCAGGGCTTCCGGCGGCGACGCCAGGGTGATCGCGCCGCCCTGCGCGGCGATGCGGCGGAAGGCGCGGCCGGTGGTGGACAGGGCGAGTGCCTGTGGCCGTCGGGCGGCGCCGCCGGGAGCCGCCGTTGTCACGGAGCTCAAGCAGCGCCTTGCGCCAGTCGTCGGCGATGGCGCGGAACCGCGGCCCGCGCAGCGCCGCGGCCAGCCGCCGGACCTCGCGGGCGCGGCGCCGGGCCAGGAAGGCCCGCAGCGGCTCCAGGTCGGCCGGGGACGCGGCATCCAGCTGGGCGGCCATCGCGTCAAAGCCGAGCAGGTGCACGTCCAGGTCCCGGACCGGCGTGGTCACGTCGCCCAGCCACTTGAACTCGGCCTGGTAATGCTCGGCGAGTTCGGCCGGGAGGACCGCGCCGAGCAGCTTGACGGCCGAACGGGTGCGGCGGACCGCGACCCGCAGGTCGTGCAGGAACTCGGTGTCGATGTCGCGGAGCACGCCGTCGACGTTGGACTCACAGGTGTCGAGCAGCCGCAGCAGCAGCCGGGCCACCGCGACCGACGCGGGCATCTCGGCGGTGATCTGCGCCGCCACGCTGCTGCTGTAGTCGGCCGGGTGGCGGCCGAGCGCGGTCAGCGCCGCGATGAAGGTGCCCTGACTGGCGGGCGCGACGCCGGGCGCGCCGGCCAGCAGCGCGGATGCCTTGCGGGCCTGGCCCGGATAGCCGCGGACCTCGGTCACGGCGAGCCGCGGCGCGAGCTCGGCGGTGGTCGCGGTCTGGCTGGTGGCGGCGTGGCTAGCCGCGGGCTGGCTAGGCGCGGTGACCGTGATGCGCTCGGCGACCAGCCGGGCGACGGTCTTGCCGTCGGCGTTGAGCAGCCGGGTCACGCTGGCCGTGCTGACCGCCCGGACGATCGGCAGCAGCGCCCGCGGCCTGGTCAGCACGATGATCCGGTCCCGCACCGGTCCGGCCGGCAGGTCCAGCGGCGGACGCCGGGGCCAGCTGGTCACGGCCTGCTCAGCCTGCGGCGTCCCGTCGGCCTGGCTCAGCAGCAGGCGGCCGCCCCGCCGGGCCTGCTCGAACACCAGGATCAGGCCGGCCCGGTACAGCCGCCAGTCGAAGGTGTCCAGCCAGATGCGGCGGCGCGGGCCGGCGCCGGGCACGGCCGGCTCGGCGATCGCCGTGAACGACTGCGCCAGCGCGGCCAGCGCGGCTGACAGCGGTTTCTCGTCGTCCCCCGGGCTCGCCTCAAGGACGAAACCCCGCAGGCCAGGCGTTGTCACGTCGGACTCCCATCTAGGCAATGCGACCGCCCGCCCCCTCAAACATTCTGTATACGTTCTCGCTGATCGTAGATCCCCCGGACCCGCTTGCCTAGCGCACGGGCCAGGTCAGGCCGGTTACCGCGCGGATGTCGGCTGGGCACGGCATGCCCGCCTGGGCGCCGGGCCTGGTGGCGGCGGTGGCGCCCGCGGCGGCGGCGGCGCGAACCGCCTCGGCGGCCGGCACGCCCGCGGCCAGGGTCACGGCGAGCGCGCCGACGAACGTGTCGCCCGCGCCGACGGTGTCGACCGCCTCGACCCGGAACGCCTGCACGGTCTCGGCCGGACCCGGGCCGTCGGCCAGCGCGGCGCCGTGCGCGCCGGCGGTGACCACGGCGTGCCGCACGCCGGCCTCGATGAGGGCCTCGGCGGCCCGGGCGGCCTCGGTCAGGCCGCTGACCGGCTGGCCGAGGACGGCGCCGGCCTCGGTCTCGTTCACCACCAGCCAGTCCGGACGGGCGCCGGCCACGATCGCGGCCGCGTCGGCGGGGGCCGGCGCCAGGTTGAGGATGCTCACGCTATGGCGGGCCAGGGCCGCGACGATCACCTCGACCGGGATCTCGGCGCAGACGACCAGGACGTTCCGCGGCTCGGCGAGGGCCGCGCGGACCTCGGCGGCGCCGGTCTCGTGGTTGGCGCCGGGGGCGACCGTGATGATGTTCTCGCCCGCCTGGTCGACCGAGATCATGGCCAGGCCGGTCGGGGCGCTGGCGGTAACGCGGACGGCGGCGGTATTGATTTTTTCCTCGCGCAGCGCGGCCAGCAACTGGCGGCCGAAGTCGTCGTCGCCGACGCAGCCCGCCATGCGCACGGCCGCGCCGAGCCGGGCGGCCGCCACCGCCTGGTTGGCGCCCTTGCCGCCCGGCGTGAACCGCGCCGCCGAGCCGAGCACGGTGGCGCCCGGTTCCGGCAGCCGGGGCACGGTGACGGAGATATCCATGTTCAGGCTGCCCAGGACGGTGACCCGTGGTCGCATTTTCGCACCGTAGCGTAAGAAGGGCCAGGGGCCGCGGAATTGGACCTGCCACCGGGGGCGTGCCGCCTCCTAGACTCGGCGTGTGCCTTTTCAGTTCCGTCAGGTGGACGTCTTCACCGATACCCCGTATGTCGGCAACCCGGTCGCGGTCGTGCTCGGCGCGGAGGGGCTTTCCGACGAGCAGATGCAGCAGTTCGCGAACTGGACGAACCTGTCGGAGACCACGTTCGTGCTGCCGCCGCGCGACGCCGGGGCCGATTACCTGGTCCGGATCTTCACCGCGTCCCGGGAGCTCCCGTTCGCCGGGCATCCCACGCTGGGGACGTGCCATGCCTGGCTGGAGGCGGGCGGGGGGCCTGCTGCTGCGGATTCCGTCGTCCAGGAGTGCGCGGCCGGGCTGATCACGGTCCGGCGGACCGAGGCGGGCCTGGCGTTCGCGGCGCCCCCGCTGGTCCGTAGCGGGCCGGTCGACGAACCGATAGCCGAACGGGTGGCCCAGGGCCTCAACGTCCCGCGCTCTGACATCGTGGACATCGCCTGGGCCGATAACGGCCCCGGCTGGGTAGCGGTGCTGCTGGCCAGTGCCGAGGCGGTGCTCGCGGTCCAGCCGGGCGTCCTGGAGCTGGACGTCGGCGTGGCCGGCCTCTACCCGGACGGGTCACCGGAGGCGCTGGAGGTGCGGGCGTTCACCCCGATGGTCATGTCGCTGGAGGACCCGGTCACGGGCAGCCTCAACGCCTCGCTCGGGCAGTGGCTGCTGGGCTCGGGGCGGCTCGCCTCCCCGTACGTGGCCAGTCAGGGCACGGTGCTCGGCCGCCGCGGCCGGGTGCACGTCTCGCAAGACTCCGACGGGCAGGTGTGGGTCGGCGGCGGGACGGTCACCTGCATCACCGGCACCGTCGTGATCTAGGTATCCGGTCATTCCCGTTTCCGGCCGCGGCGGGCGGCCGGGGCGGCGATGGGGGCCAGCGGCAGCCGGGACGGCGGCTTGACCTGCTCGAGGCGCAGGTAGGTCACCAGCCGCTGGCCGCCGCGGGTGGCCAGGCTGGCCAGCACCGTCTGCAGCTCGGAGACGTCCCGGGCGACCACGGTGAGCAGGTAGTCGGTCTCGCCGGCCACGTTGTCGGCCGCGATGATCTGCGGCAGCGAGCGGATCAGGTCGTCGAAGACGCGGCTGGACCGCGGGTCGTGCCGGGTCAGCGTGGCCGTGACGTAGACCTGCAGCGGGAACCCGGCCGCGGCCGGGTCGAGCTCGGCCCTGATCACCCGGATGACGCCGGATTCCTTCAGCCGCCGGACGCGGTGCAGCGTCGCGGCCGGCGACAGCCCGGCCATCCGGGCCAGTTCGACGTTGGTGCGGTCCGCGTCCTCCTGCAGCGCGGTTAGCAACTGGATGTCAACATCATCAAGCGGAACGGCCATACCGCCAAATATTATCTCGTGATTGGTCCTTGGTGGCGAATATCGCTTGGTCATCGCCGATTATTTAGTCATGAGCATCAACCGTCGTCACGCTGTCGCCGCCCTCGCCGCGGCCGGGCTGCTGTGGGGCACTACCGTGCCCCTGTCCAAGCTGGCCCTGGCCTGGCTGCCGCCGGGCTGGCTGACCGTGGTCCGGTTCGGCCTGGCGGCCGCGATCCTGCTGGCCGTGGCGCGCCGCCGCGGTAGCCTGCGCGCTGCGTTCACGCCCGCGGTGCTGGCGGCCGGGGCGCTCGGCTACGGGGGTTCGGTCCTGGTGCAGAACGCTGGCATCGCCCGGACCAGCGTCACCCACGCCGCCCTGCTGATCGGGGCGGTGCCGGTGATGGTGGCGATCATCGCCGCGGTCTGGTACCGGGCCGTGGCGGCGCCGGTGGCGTGGTTCGGCTTCGCGGTCTCGCTCGGCGGGGTCGGCCTGGTCACCGTGGGCGGCGGCGGGGGCGGCGCGACGATGGCGGGCGACGGCCTGGTCCTGGTGTCGCTGCTCCTGTCGGCGACGGTCACGGTGGCCCAGGGGCGTCTGCTGAGCGGGCGCGACCCGGTCGCGGTCACCGCCGTTCAGTTCCTGGGGGCCACGGTGGGCGCGCTGCCGGTGGCGGTCCTGACCGAGGGCACTCCTTCTGGGCCGGCTGGTTTTGGTGCGGTGCTGGCGGTGGTCGCGCTGGCGCTGGGCGGCACGCTGGCGCCGTTCACCCTGTTCGCGTTCGGGCAGAGCCGGGTGTCGGCGGAGGTGGCCGGGGGGTTCCTGAACCTGGAGCCGCTGGTCGGCGCCATCGCGGGCGCGGTGGCGTTCGGTGACCCGGTCGGGCTCGTGCAGGTCGCGGGCGGGCTGGCCATCCTGGGCGGTATCGCGCTGAGCAGCCTGCCGCTGATCGCGGGACGCCGGGCCGAGGCGAGGCGGGTGGCGGCGGCGCCGGCTGCGGTCGCCACGCCGGCTGCGGTACCGGTCCGGCTGCGGTTCCGGCCCGGCTGCGGTTCCGACCCTGGCTGCGGTGCCGGGGCCGGCTCAGGTGCGGGTACTCGTGGTGGTTCGCGGGGGCAGGTTCGGAGGGGGCGGCCGGCCTCCCTCTCCCGGGCGGAGACCGGGGCCGGAGTGGGCGGTAGCTAGCTGGTCGCTGGATAGCCGGAGCGGACGGGCAGCCTGAAGGGTGCCCGCCCGCAGGCGCGGGTTATTTCAGGTGGGGGGCCAGCAGGGTCAGGTCCGCGGGCGATAGGCGGTCGCTGGCGGTCTTGGCCTGGTGCCAGTACGGGTAGAGCAGCGGCGGGGCGCTGGCCGCGTCGAGCTGGGCCCGCTCGTCCTCGCTGAGGGTGAGGTCGGCGGCGGCCAGGTTGTCGGCCAGCTGCTCGTCGGAGCGGGCGCCGATCACCAGCGAGGTGACGGCCGGCTTGGCCAGGGTGTAGGCCAGGGCCACCTGGGCGGCCGAGACGCCGCGCTGCTCGGCGACCTTGACCAGGACCTCGATGATGTCGTAGACGCCTTCCTGGTCGTAGATCGGCGGCTCGCCCCAGTCGGTGAGATGGCGTGAGCCCTCCGGGGGCTGCTGGCCCCGGCGGTACTTGCCGGACAGCAGGCCGCCCGCCAGCGGGCTCCACACGAGGATGCCCAGGCCCTGGTCGACCGCGAGCGGTACCAGTTCGTACTCGGCCTCGCGGCCCTGCAGGGAGTAGTAGATCTGCTGGCTGACGAACTGCGGCAGGCCCAGCCGCTCCGACGTGCCCAGGGCCTTCATCAGCTGCCAGGCGGCGTAGTTGGAGGCGCCGATGTAGCGGACCTTGCCCGACTGGACGAGCAGGTCCAGCGCCCGCAGGGTCTCCTCGAGCGGGGTCTGGCCGTCCCACTCGTGGACCTGGTACAGGTCGATGTGATCGGTGCCGAGACGGCGCAGGCTGGCCTCGCAGCCGGTGATGATGTGATGCCGGGAAAGCCCGGCGTCGTTCGGCCCGCGGCCCATCGTCATCCGGACCTTGCTGGCGACCAGCACGTCGTCCCGGCGGCCGCGCAGCACCTCCCCCAGGATGTCCTCGGCCAGGCCGCCCGAGTAGACGTCGGCGGTGTCGATGAGGTTGATCCCGGCGTCCAGGCACATGTCGACCTGGCGGCGGGCCTGGTCCACGTCGGTCGACCCGACCTGGGCGAACCCGCCGCGGCCGCCGAACGTCATCGTGCCCATCGTGAGCACGGAAATCCGCAGGCCCGACTTTCCTAGTGCGCGATATTCCATACATCCGACTTTATCGAGTAGGCTATGCCGAATCCCGGCGCGGGTGGAAGTCTTCGCACCGAGGCGATGCTGGTCGGTATCCCGGGCGACTGATCCCGGACGACAGACTCTTGCACCGTGTTCTTGCCCCGCGCGATCCGTCGGCTAATCCATGAGCATCATCCAGGCTGTGGCGTGGTACTCCTTGACTTCGACGGGAACCGGAAAGTAGCTCGCGACGTACGCTTCGTCTTGATCGTGCCGCACAACTGTGTCGTAGACGAACGGTGACACTATGATGCCGAGGCGGGCCGTGCTCCCAGTAAAGGCTTCCTTAAAGGCGGGCGCTTCCACTATCCGCGCCGCGACTATGATTGCCTCTCCAGAAACACCCATTTCATCACTTACCACGGGACCGACATTTACGGAAAGACGGAGCTGGAACTGAGCAGAACTACGATGGCTGCTATTATGCCGATCCAGCCCAGAGGGCAGCACGCGAAGTAGCTGATCCATAATTTTTGCCGTCGGAACTTCCGCCGGTATCACTATCAATATTCCATCGCCACGGTCTTCTAGCCGCACTCCAGAATAGCCGCCTATAGCCGCATGCATTATATTGGAGAGTGCTTTCCTGATGGTAAGGCGATCCGCGTCGGTGCGCTTATGTGCGCTAAAGGCGACCACATCGGTAAGGATGACGGTACAGTTCTCGCCGGTTAGCAGCTTATCGGTACCCCGAGCATGACGCTGGTCCTGCACGAACTCGAGTATGCGGGGATTGGCACTGATGAAAGCCGCAAAATCCTTAGTTTGCACGACCAGGGCCCAGATCATCTCTAGCGCGATTACGGAGGCCGATCGAATGCTAACCTGCAGCGCGGCGCGTTCGCCGATGAGCTGGCCCCGGCTGCGCTCGGCCAGGACGCGTTCGTTTCCGTTTTCACTGACGCGAATGCTGGCTCGGCCGGCGAGGATCACCAAAATGTAGTCCGCCGGCTCGCCTTGCTCCATGATGGTGGCTCCGGCCGCGAACGTCCGCATAGAGGCCACCGACCTCAGCACTTCCCGCTCGGTCGGATCGAGGACGTCCCAAAACGGCGCAGCGGACGCCTCGGACAGTCCGGGTTTCCGGGCTTTGGCGAGTTGCTGGCGAATTTCATCAACTTCACGGGCAGTGCGAGCAGCCCGCGCTTCGGCGTCAGTCAGTTGCTGGCGAAGCCGTTCGGTCTCTATCTCAGCATGGTCTAGATAATGCGGCGACTGCTCTGTCCTGGCAGCCGTACGGCCCGGGGCGGCCTGCGGCGCTTGGCTAGGGGCCTGCGCTCCTGGCATCCTCTCGGCAGCCGAGGCTGAAGTGGTGACAGGCACGTACCAGAACGTGTCGCGCATCCTGGCGGCCAAGTGAGCGATGGTTTTGCGGGCAGCCGGGGAGGCGACCGACTCGAACCGCAAGTCACGCCAGTCGGCGTACTGCCGCGAGGCCAGGGTGGCTGCCATGGGGTCAGCCTCATAGCGGCGAGGGTCATCGATCTGCGGAGTACTGATGTAGTAGATAGGCAGGATGAGGTCGTTCCGGCCGAGTTGGCGTTCCCGGTCCAGGAACTGCTTTGCCTCGGCCCGGCAATGTGGGCTGCGGAAGAAGCCGGGGGTGATGATAACCAGCAGCAGTGTTACGGCATCCAGGGCTTCGACGATGCGCTGCTGCCAATTCTGCCCCCAGGCAATGTCACGGTCTTGGAAGATTTCGAATTCTTCCCCGGTTTGCACCCGGATCTCTGCGGCCAGCCGTTCCCGCAGTTCGGTGAGCTGCCCGTCGTCGTGCTGATCGTCGAATCGGGCATAACTCATAAAAGCAGCCAGCTGGCCTGTCATCGTGTCACCCCCTCCCCTTTCAAGCGGCGCCTAGCCTCCTACCTGGGCGCTTACCATGTCATACGGGCGGGAGGCCTGGGCAGATCCGCTTCAGGCGAGGATATACCCGGTACGGCAGGGATGGCAGCGCAGGGCATATAGAGCGCTGAGTTGCCTACTGATCAGAGAGGTATCACCGTTTCGATGGTTAACTGGTGAGGTCTGGGGAATCCGGGCCGCCAAGGCACTCGAGGATCTCGAGGATCTCGGGCTGGCGATTCGCCTGATCCGCCCCGGGCCGCCATCGGTGCTCAAGCCCTGGCGTCCTGCTTAAGCCGCAATCGCGTCCCGTTTAGCGTTGGGCATGGGCCGCGAGGGGTCAGGCGGGGCGGAGGCCGGTGGCGTGGCGGCGGGCTAGGTTGCGGTAGATCTCGGGGTTGGTGTCGACCCATTCCTTGGCGCGGCCGGTGACTTCGCCGGCGACGCGGGCGGGGACGCCGACGGCGATCATGCCGTCGGGGACGACCAGGCCGGGCGGTACGGTGGCGCCGGCCGCGATCAGGGCGCGGCTGCCGATGACGGCGGCGTCGAGGACGGTGGCGCCGTTGCCGATCAGCGCCTCGGCGCCGATGGTGCAGCCGTGCACGACGCACAGGTGGCCGATGGTGGCGCCCTCCCCCACTTCGGTCACCGGGTCGTCGCCGCCGTGCAGGACCGAACCGTCCTGGATGTTCGCGCCGCGCCGGATGATGATCGGCCCGAAGTCGGCGCGCAGCACCGCCCCGTACCAGACGGACGCTTCGGCCTCGACCCGGACGTCCCCGACCAGGGTGGCGGTGGGCGCGATCCACGCTTCCGGGCTGACCTGCGGCGCGCGGCCTTCAAAGGCGAAAAGTGGCATCCGCCCATCATGCCTGCACGGCGCGGCGCCGCCTTAGGCGCCTCCGGCGCGGTCGTCGATGGTCAGGGTGACACCGGGCGGCGCCTCGAGGGCGAGCACGCTCAGCCGGGCCGCGTCATCGAGGTGGATGCGCGGCCGGGCCGGCGGCGTCGTCTCGTAGTAGGTACCGGGGCCCCAGAGCTGGCCGTACCTGATCACGACGCCGCCCGCCGCCAGCACCGTGCGCTCGTGGCTGGCGGTGACCGCCCGGCGGGCCTCGTCGGACTGCTCCCAGGCAATGCTCTGGGCGATGAACTGCTCCGCCCCGGCGGCCACCGCCGCGGCCAGGAGGTTATGCGTCCCCTCGCTGCGGATGCGGTCGTTACGGGCGCCGAAGCTGGCCATGTCCGTCACGTTGTCCGGCAGGTCGGTCAGCTGGTGAAAGACGCAGTCAGGACCGTAGGCCTCGACCGCCTCCGCCAGGGCCTCGGCGTCGAAGACGTCGCAGATCACCGGCTCGGCCCCGAGTTCCCGGAGCGATCCGGCCTTTTCCGGCAACCGCGTCATCCCCGCTACCTCATGGCCGGCCTCGACCAGCAGCGGGACCAGGCGGACACCGATCAGGCCGCTCGCGCCGGCCACGAAGATGCGCACGGCACAGCAGCCTACGACATGACCGGCTCGGCAGGCTGGCCGGCTCAGGCCCGCGGCTGGGAGATGTTGACCAGCCAGTCGATGCCGAACTGGTCGACGCACATGCCGAACTCGTCGCCCCAGACCTGCTTGGCCAGCGGCATCGTGACGGTGCCGCCGACGGCGAGCTTCTCGAAGTACTCGCGCAGGACGGCGTCGTCACCGGACAGGCTGACCGAGAACCCGGCCGCGGGCTTGTACTCCATGTGACCGGGGACGTCGGCGGCCATGATCGTGTAGCCGGCGTCGGTCTCCAGCTGGCCGTGCATGATCTTGTCGGCGTCGGGCGCGTCCGCCATGCCCAGGTCGCCGAACGTGCTCAGGGTGAGCTCACCGCCGAACACGCTCTTGTAGAACTCCAGCACCTGGCGGGTGTTGCCGTTGAAGTTGAGGTACGGATTGAGTCGAGATGCCATTACTTCCCCCTTGAAGCGTCGGAAGGCCGACGCTACCAGCCGGGTCTGACAAAAACCTGGTGACGAGCAGGTAGCGGCGGAGGTACCGTCCCAGGCGATGAATGAAGAAGACGGGTATTTCGGGGAAGACGTCGCGGCCAGCTACGACGACGGGTTCGAGGGGCATTTCGACCCGGCGGTCATCGACATCACCGCGGGCACGCTGGCCGAGCTGGCCGGGGGCGCTGCCAATTCAGGTCACGGGCGGGCGCTCGAGTTCGCCATCGGGACCGGGCGGGTCGCGCTGCCGCTGGCCGCCCGCGGCGTCGAGGTGCACGGCATCGACCTGTCCCGGGCGATGGTGGCCCGGCTGCGGGCCAAGCCGGGCGGCGACGCGATACCGGTCACCATCGGCGACTTCACCAGCACCCGGGTGGACGGCACGTTCTCGCTGGTCTACCTGGTGTTCAACACGATCATGAACGTGACCACGC
This sequence comes from uncultured Actinomycetota bacterium, assembly GCA_963839095.1. Taxonomy (GTDB): domain Bacteria; phylum Actinomycetota; class Actinomycetes; order Streptosporangiales; family Streptosporangiaceae; genus Palsa-504. The sequence continues at coordinate 350,555 of CAWIUF010000001.1, forward strand.
AGGACGCGCAGGTGGCCTGCTTCCGCAACGCCGCCGCCCACCTGGAGCCGGGTGGCTGCTTCGTCGTCGAGGTCGGGGTCCCGGACCTGCGCAGGCTGCCGCCGGGACAGACCGACGTGCCGTTCGACGCCGGCCACGCGAGCTGGGCGTTCGACCGCTACGACACGGCCACCCAGACGATGAGCTCGAACTACGTCACGGTCGAGAACGGCCGCGGCCGGTTCCGCTCGATCCCGTTCCGGTACGTGTGGCCGGCCGAGCTCGACCTGATGGCGCAGCTGGCCGGGATGCGGCTCTACGACCGCTGGGAGGGCTGGGCGCGCGAGCCGTTCACCAGCGAGAGCGGCGGGCACGTCTCGGTCTGGGTCAAGCCTCTAGCGGTCCCAGTTCGGCTTGCGCTTCTCCAGGAAGGCCTGCATCCCTTCCTGGGCGTCGGGCAGCTGGCTGGTCGCCGCCATCACCTCGATCGCGTACGCGTAGGCCTTGGGCTGGTCGAGGTCGATCTGCGCGTACAGGGCCTGCTTGCCGATGCCCTTGCTGGCGGCCGAACCGCGGGTGACCCGCTCCAGCAGGTCGTGAACGGCGGAGTCGAGCTGCGCCGCGGGCACCACCCGGTTGACCAGGCCCCAGTCGAGCGCGGTGGCCGCGTCGATGACGTCGCCGGACATGGCCAGCTCGGCCGCTCGCTTACGGCCCACGTTCCTGGCCACGGCCACCATCGGGGTGTGGCAGAACCAGCCGCCCTTGCCGCCGGGGGTGGCGAAGCCGGCCTCCTCGCTGGCCACGGCCAGGTCGGCGGTGGCCACCAGCTGGCAGCCGGCCGCGGTGGCCAGCCCGTGCACCCGCGCCACCACGGGCTGGGGCACATGCTGGATCAGCGTCATCAGGTCGGTGCAGGTGGTCAGCAGCGCCCGCATGGCGGACAGGTCCGCGCCGGCCATGTCGGCGAAATCGTGCCCGGCGCTGAACACCGGGCCGTTTCCGGCCAGCACGATACCGCGCGCGTCGCTGTTCCCGATCTCGCCGAACGCCGTGATCAGCTCGCGCATGTGCTCGAGCGACAGGGCGTTGCGGCGCTGCGGCCGGTTCATCGTGATCGTGGCGAAGTCGCCGGCGCGCTCCACCTCGATGTGCTCGTAACCCATGACACTAAGGTAAGTCCAAAGGACCCCCAGGAGGAGAGCGCGATGACGCGTACGCCGCAGGAAGTGTTCGCCCACCACGCCCAGGCGCTCGGCGCCGGCGACCTGGACGCCATCGTCGAGGACTACGCCGACGACGCCGTGTTCATCACCCCGGCCGGCACCCTGCGGGGCAAGGACGGCGTCCGCCAGGGGTTCGTCCAGCTGCTGGGTGACGTGCCCAACGCGGACTGGGCGCTGCCGACGCAGATCTACGAGGGCGACGTGCTCTTCCTGGAGTGGACCGCGACCGCCGCCTCGACCAAGGTCGAGGACGGGATCGACACGTTCGTCTTCGCGGACGGGCTGATCAGGGTGCAGACCGTTCGGTACACAGTGCAGCAGACGGGGTGAGGCGGGGCGGGAAACCCACCCGTTCGGTACCTCGGTTTTCAGGCGGTGGCGCGGGCCGGTACTAGCCGTACGGCCCGCCAGGCTACGGCGGTGGCGGCCAGCGCGGCTACGGCCGCGGCGAGCATCGCGGCGCGGTCGCCGGAGACCCCGTTCCCGTGGCTGACGCTCTCGGCCACGGCGGGCAGCAGGGCCGCGCCGACCGCGGCGCCGATCTGCCGGCTGGTGTTGATCATGCCGCCGACCAGGCCCTGGTCGGCGTCCGGCATGCCGCGGCTGGCCAGCACGGTCGAGCCGAGGGCGGTGCCCGCGGTGCCGAAGCCGATCAGCGTGACCACGAACAGCACCGGGCTCCAGCCGGTGGCCGGCAGCCGGGTCAGCACCAGGAAACCGGTGGCGGTCGCGGCGGCGGTGAGCACCAGCAGCCGCTTGACTCCTATCCGTCCCGCCAGCCGCGGGCCGGTGAAGCCCGCGATAAAGCCGACGATTCCTTGCGGGGCGATGATCAGGCCGGTGAGCAGCGGCGACTCGTGCAGCACCTGCTGCAGGTAGAGGGAGAGCACGAGCATCTCGCCGCCGTTCCACAGGCCGAGCAGGAACGCCAGCGTGGTCCCGTCGCGCAGCCCGCGGCGGTGCAGCAGGCTGGGCCGGATGAGGGGCTCGGGGTGCCGGGTCTCGGCCTTGGCGAAGGCCGCGGTGGCCGCCGCGGCGATGACGATGGCCGCGATGACCAGCGGGGACGACCAGCCGAGGACGACGCCCTGGGAGATGGCGAGGACGGCGAGGGTGACCGCGACGGTGATCAGCAGGGCGCCGCGGACGTCGAGCCGGTGGCTTTTGGCTTCCAGTCGCGCTTTGGCTGTCTTGGCCGCGCCGAGAACGGACGGGGACAGGGCCGCGGCGGCCAGGCCGACCGGGACGTTGACCAGGAACACCGCGCGCCAGCTGGTGAACTGCACCAGCACGCCGCCGAGGACCTGGCCGGCCACGAAGCCGACCGAGGAAACCGCGCCGTACAGGCCGATGGCGCGCGTACGCTCGGGTCCCTCGGGGAAGCCGGTGGTGATGAGCGAGAGCGCGGCGGGGGCGACGATGGCGGCGCCCGCGCCCTGCACGACCCGGGCCGCGATCAGCAGGACGGGATCGCTGGCCAGGCCGCCGGCCAGGCTGGCCAGCGAGAACGCGATCAGGCCGGCCACGAACATGCGCCGCCGGCCGAACAGGTCAGCCGCCCGGCCGCCGAGAATAAGCAATCCGCCGAACGAGATGGCGTACCCCGTCACGATCCACTGGACTGCGTCGGCGGGCATGCGCAGTTCGGTCTCGATCGAGGGTAGGGCGACGTTCACGATGGAGAAATCGAGGACGACCATGAACGCGGCGACGAGGATCAGGGCCAGCTGGAGTGGCTGGCGGCGGGTCGGGGGTGCTTGTGGTGCTGGGGGTGCTTGTGGCGTGCTGGTCGGGGCGGACACGGGGCGGCCGAGGGCAGGCATGATACCAATCAAATACGTTACGGATCGTTTCGTAATATCTCTATGGTAGAACCTGGCCATGAGCGGTGAAATTCCGGGGGGTGCGGCGGGGGCTGGCGCGGGGACGGGCGCGCCGCGGGGGCGGCCGCGGAGCGCCGAGGCCGATCGCGCCATCTTGGCCGCGACCCTGGAACTGCTGGCCGAGCGCGGGCTGGACGCGATGTCGATCGAGGAGGTAGCGGCGCGCGCCGGGGTCGGGAAGACGACCATCTACCGGCGCTGGACGTCGAAGGGACTGCTGGCGCTGGACGCGTTTGTCATCTCGTTCCGCGCGGAGCAGCCACTGCCAGATACCGGCACCCTGCGCGGCGACCTGCTGTCGGCCCTGCACGCGTGGGTGCGCGCGGTCACCCAGACGGCGATGGGGCCGATGCTGACCGGGCTGATCGCCGAGGCGCAGCACGACCCGGAACTGCGCGGGGCGTGGCGGGACCGGGTGCTCGAGCCACTGCGGACCCAGCACCGGGTCATGCTGGACCGGGCCATCTCGCGCGGAGAGATCCCGGCCTCGGTGGACCGGGACGTGGTGCTCGACCTGTTCTTCGGCGCCGCCGAGCACCGGCTGCTGCTCGGGCACCTGCCGATGACCGGCGAGTTCATCGCCCAGGTGGTGGACATCATCCTGGCCGGAATCGCCGACGGCGCCTAACGCGAACTAACAAGCGATTTTCCATAGGCGGGCTTCGGCTTCGATTTCTACGAGCCAGGCGGGGTCGCCTCGCCGATCAGGTCCGGGCAGAGGCAGGCCCGGGGCGCGGGGCGGCGGCCAGGGAGACTTGGCTCGCGGCCATGTTGCGTTATATCTTGTTTATAGGACTGAGGCTTTGAGTTGAGGAGATGGCGATGAGTGAGATGGAGCGGCAGGTCCGGGGGTTCTGGGCTCGGATCATGGAGTTTCTGCGCGGGCCGCGGGGCGCCGAGGCGACGCGGCGGGCCAAGAGCGCGCTCGACGACGTGCGCACCAGTGACGTGGGCCGCAAGGCCGAGTCGGCGCTGAAGGACCTCCGCGAGGGCGACGCCGGGCGCAAGGCCAAGGCCGCCTTCGCCGATCTGCGGGACAGCGACGCGGTCGGCAAGGCGAAGGACGCGACCCGGGACGTCATCCGCGATCTGCGGGACGGCGACGCCAGGAACAAGGCGAAGGAAGCCATTCGCGACCTGAAGGACAGCGACACCGTCGGCAAGGCCCGCGACGCCGCGAAGGACGTGTTCCGCGACCTGAAGGACAGCGCCGGCCGGCGCGACAAGGCCTGACCTCGCCGCGCCGGGGACCCCGGGGACGCGCTGACCTCGCGCGGGGCGGCCCGGGGCTACCGCCGTGGCCGTGCTGAGGCTACTCTGACGTACAAGGATTCCGGGGCGCGGAGGATGAAGCGCATGTCACTATCGGGGGCTTCGAAGTGACAGTGCTGTGCCCGATCGGCCCGGATGTGAGCGTTCACGTCGGCCCCGGCTGACCGCAGAGCCCCGCGGCGCGCGCGGCAGAGGAGGCACGACGTGACGTCGTCACCGGGTGAGAAGGCCAGAAGCCGGGTGCAGCAGTCCGTCGAAGGTCGTTCCGGCGACCTGTCCCGGCCGCCGGTGATGGCCGACGTGGCCCGGCTCGCGGGGGTCTCGCACCAGACCGTGTCGCGGGTACTGAACGAGCACCCGAACGTTCGCCCACTGACCAGGGACCGGGTCCTCGCCGCTATCCGCGAGCTCGCCTACCGGCCCAACGCGGCGGCCCGGACGCTGGTCACCCGGCGCACCCACACCTTCGGCGTCATCACCGCCGACACCATGCTCTACGGTCCCACCTCGATGCTCTACGGGTTCGAACGGGCCGCGCACGACAGCTACTTCGTGTCGGTGGCCAGCCTGCCCGCGCTCGACCGCCGGTCGATGCTGGACGCGGTGGACCGGTTCCTCGGCCAGGGCATCGAGGGCATCGTCGTCATCGCCACGGTGGATACCGCCGTGGCCGCGCTGGGGCACGTGCCGCCGGAGGTGCCGCTGGTCGCGGTGGGCTGCGGTACCCGCGCCTCGGTGACCTCGGTGGCCATCGACAACGCGGCCGGCGGCGCCGCCGCGACCCGCTACCTGCTCAGCCTGGGCCACCGGAGCGTCTTCCACGTCGCCGGGCCGGACAACTGCCTGGACGCCAGGGAGCGGGCCGAGGGCTGGCGGCAGGCGCTGCGCGAGGCCGGCGCCGGTGAGCCCGCCCTGCTGGTGGGTGACTGGTCCGCCAGCTCCGGGTACCGGCTGGGCACGCAACTGGCCGACGATCCCGGGCTGACCGCCGTCTTCTGCGGGAACGACACGATGGCGCTCGGCGTCATCCGGGCGCTGGCCGAGCGGGGGTTGCGGGTGCCCGAAGACGTCAGCATCATCGGTTTCGACGACGTGCCCGAGGCCGGGTATTACCGCCCGCCGCTCACCACCGTGCGGCAGGACTTCGGTGAGGTCGGCCGGCAGGCACTGAGTACGCTTGTCGACCGGATGTCCGGCGCCATCCCGGCCGGACCCCGGGTCCGGGTGGCGCCCGAGCTGATCGTCCGGGCGAGCGCCGCCGCGCCGGCGCGCTGACCAGATCGGCGCCGGCAAGAATGCACGGGTAGAAACGTACGATAAGGCGGACAGATGGTTGTTAGCGCTAACAAGGACGGTGCCGTCCTTGGTGACTCTGCCCCCGGTGACGATGCCTTCGTCGTCGGCGTGGACTACGGGACGCTGTCGGCCCGGGCGCTCGTGGTGCGGGTGCGCGACGGCGCCGAAATGGGCACCGCGGTGAGCGAGTACCCGCACGCCGTGATCGACCGCGCCCTGGACGGGTACGGCGAGCTGCCGCCGGACTGGGCCCTGCAGGACCCGGCCGACTACACCCGGGCGCTGGGCGAGACGGTCCCGGCCGCGATCAGGGACGCCGGCATCGACCCGGCCCAGGTGATCGGCATCGCCACCGACTTCACCGCGTCGACCTGCATGCCGGTGGCGGCGGACGGCACGCCGCTGTGCCAGCTGCCGGGGCTGGCCGCGCGCCCGCACGCCTATCCCAAGCTGTGGAAGCACCACGCCGCCCAGGCCCACGCGGACCGGATCAACGCCCTCGCGCACGAGCGGGGCGAGAAGTGGATCAACCGCTACGGCGGCAAGATCTCCTCGGAGTGGCAGTTCGCCAAGGCGCTGCAGCTGCTCGACGAGGATCCCGAGATGTACGCGCGGGCCGACCGGTGGATCGAGGCCGCCGACTGGATCGTCTGGCAGCTGTGCGGGGTCGAGACCAGGAACGCGTGCACCGCCGGGTACAAGGGCATCTACCAGGACGGCAGCTACCCGTCGCGGGAGTTCCTGGCCGCGCTCGACCCGGGGTTCGCTTCGTTCGCGCAGGACAAGCTGGCGTTTGAGATCTCCCCGCTCGGGGCCCGGGCAGGCGGCCTGACCGCGGCCGCGGCCGCGCTGACCGGGCTGCCGGAGGGCATCGCGGTGGCCATCGGCAACGTGGACGCGCACGTCACCGTGCCCGCGGCCGGGCCGGTGGCGGCGGGCAAGATGGTGGCCATCATGGGTACCTCGACCTGCCACGTGATGAACGGCGCCGAGCTGGCCGAGGTGCCGGGGATGTGCGGCGCGGTGGACGGCGGCATCGTGGCCGGGCTGTGGGGTTACGAGGCGGGGCAGAGCGGGGTCGGCGACATCTTCGCCTGGTTCGCGCGCAACGGCGTCCCCGGTGAGCTCACCGGGGAGGCCCGCGAGCGCGGCGTCTCCGTCCAGCAGCTGCTGGACGAGAAGGCGGTGGCCGAGCCGGTGGGGGCGCACGGGCTCATCGCGCTGGACTGGGAGGGCGGCAACCGTTCGGTGCTGGTGGACGGGCGGCTTTCCGGGGTCATCGTGGGCCTGACCCTCGCCACCACCGCGCCGGAGATCTACCGGGCGCTGCTCGAGTCGACCGCGTTCGGCACCCGGATGATCATGGACACGTTCAGCGCCTCCGGCGTGCCGGTGACCGAGCTGGTGGTGGCGGGCGGCCTGATCAAGAGCAAGCCGCTGATGCAGATCTACGCGGACGTCACCCGGCGCCCGCTCAGCGTCATCGGGTCCGACCAGGGGCCGGCGCTGGGCTCGGCCATCCACGCGGCGGTGGCCGCGGGCGCCTACCCGGACGTGCCGGCCGCGGCCAGCGCCATGGGCCGGATCCACTGCGACGTCTACCAGCCCGACGCGGCCCGCGCCGATGTGTACGACGAGCTCTACGCGGAGTACGTGCGGCTGCACGACTACTTCGGCCGGGGCGAGAACAAGGCCATGTACCGGCTGCGGGCGATCAGGGACCGGGCCCTGGCCGGGAGGACCGCGTGAACCGGGCGGTCACGGCCGCGCTCCGCGACGAGGTGCTCCGCGCCAACCAGGCGATCCCGCGCGCGGGGCTCGCCACCTTGACCTGGGGCAACGTCAGCGGCGTCGACCGCGACGCCGGCGTCTATGTCATCAAGCCCTCGGGCGTGTCCTACGACGACCTGACCGCCGGGCAGCTCGTCGTGGTCGACCTCGAGACCGGACGGGTCGTGGACGGGGACCTGCGGCCGTCGGTCGACAGCGAAACCCACCGCTGCCTGTACCTGGCGTTTGCCGGAGTCGGCGGCGTCACCCACACCCACTCGTCCGCCGCGGTCGCGTTCGCGCAGGCCAAGCGGGACATCCCCGTGCTCGGCACGACGCACGCCGACGCCTTCAACGGGCCGATCCGGGTGACCCCGGATCTGTCCGAGGCGCAGTGCGCCACGGACTACGAGTACAACACCGGCCAGGTCATCGTGGACTTGTTCGGTGCCGTCGGCGACGATCCGGAGGAGGTGCCCGGTGCGCTGGTGGCCAACCACGGCCCGTTCGTGTGGGGCGACTCGGCCGCGGCGTCGCTGAAGAACGCGATCACCTGCGAGGCGATCGCGCAGATGGCCATCCAGACGCTGGCGCTGAACCCGCACGCCGACGCCCCGCCGTATCTGCTCGAGCGCCACTTCCGCCGCAAGCACGGACCAGGCGCGTACTACGGAAACCCCCAAGCTGGCCAGCAAGGAGCACAGCGCTGATGACGTCACCGACCGCCCAGGACGACTTCGAGGTCTGGTTCCTGACGGGAAGCCAGCACCTGTACGGGGAGGAGACGCTCCGCCAGGTGGCGGAGCAGTCGCGCGGTATCGCCGCCGTGCTGGCCGAGGCCCCGGCCATCCGGGTCAAGCTCGTGTGGAAGCCGGTGCTCACCGATCACGACGCGATCCGCCGGACCATGCTGGAGGCGAACGCCGACGACCGGGTGATCGGCCTGGTGGCGTGGATGCACACGTTCAGCCCGGCCAAGATGTGGATCGCCGGGCTCAGCGCCCTGGACAAGCCGCTGCTGCACCTGCACACGCAGGCCAACGTCGCGCTGCCGTGGGCGACGATCGATTTCGACTTCATGAACCTGAACCAGGCCGCGCACGGCGACCGGGAGTTCGGCTACATGCTGACCAGGCTGGCCGTGCCGCGCAAGACCGTCGCCGGGCACGTCTCCGACCCGCGGGTCGTCGAGCAGGTGGCGACCTGGACCCGGGCGGCGGCCGGATGGGCGGCAACCCGGTCGCTGCGGCTGGCGCGGTTCGGCGACAACATGCGGTACGTGGCCGTCACCGAAGGCGACAAGACCGAGGCGGAAGCCATCTTCGGCGTGCAGGTCAACACCTGGGGCGTCAACGACCTGGTGGCCGCGGTGGACGCCGCCGCCCCGGCGGACGTCGACGCGCTGGTGGCGGAGTACGAGGACACCTATGACGTCGCGGCCGAGCTCCGGCGCGGGAAGGAGCGCCACCAGTCGCTGCGCGACGGTGCCGCGATCGAGCTCGGGCTGCGGTCCTTCCTCGAAGGCGGCGGATTCGGGGCCTTCACGACCAACTTCGAGGACCTGGGCGGGCTGAAGCAGCTGCCCGGCCTGGCGGTGCAGCGGCTGATGGCGGACGGCTACGGGTTCGGCGCCGAAGGGGACTGGAAGACGGCCGTGCTGGTCCGGGCGGCCAAGGTCATGGGGGCCGGGCTGCCCGGCGGCGCGTCGCTGATGGAGGACTACACCTACGACCTGACGCCGGGCCGCGAAGCCATCCTCGGCGCGCACATGCTCGAGGTCTGCCCGTCGCTCACGTCGGCCAAGGCCCGGCTGGAGATCCACCCGCTGTCCATCGGCGGCCGCGAGGACCCGGTCCGCCTGGTCTTCAGCGCGGACGCCGGGCCGGGCGTCGTCGTCGCGCTGTCCGACATGCGCGACCGCTTCCGGCTCGTCGCCAACGTGGTCGAGGTGATCCCGCCCGCCGAGCCGCTCCCCCGGCTTCCGGTCGGGCGGGCGGTGTGGCGGCCGGAGCCGGACTTCGGGACGTCCGTGACCTCCTGGCTCCAGGCCGGCGCGGCGCACCACACGTGCATGTCGACGGCGGTGGGGATCGAGGCGTTCGCGGACTACGCGCGGATGGCCGGCACGGAACTGCTGGTCATCGACGAGACCACCACGGAGCGGGGGTTCGAGAACCAGATCCGCGCGAACGCCGCCTACTACCGGCTGGCCCGCGGGATCTGAGGGGGTTAACGCGGCTTTCCGGCGAGGCTAGCGGGGCTTTTCGGTGAGGAGGGCCAGGTCCCAGGGGAGGATGGCGCTGCGGCGGGACGAACTCAGCGGACGGACCGCAGGCCACGTCGAGGCATATCGCTCCCCCGCCGTGGCCTAGGCATTCCCGGAACCAGGACTCCTGCTCCTCATGATGGAACGCGGAGAAGGTCTCGTCGTACCAGTCGGAATGGCCGTCGTACCGCGCGATGCCAGGCCGCATGGGGATCAGGCTATGCTCGCCGGCCCGCCATGGCCCAGGCTTGCGGCCCGGCTGACCACCGCGATTGCCACGATGTGGCATTGCGGTGGTTGCCGGAGGCGGATGCGACCGGGGCTGGTTACGGGTGAGGCCAGTGGTGCGAACGCGACAGTTGGGGTCAGAGGTCGAGGCCGTGCTGCCCGGCCCATGTGACCAGCGGGTACTCCAGGCCGAGGAAGTTGCCCGAGCCCTGCTCGGCGGCGTAGGGCCGGTCGTAGGAGACCACCCGGGCCCGGTTGAAATTTCTTTGATATGCCTACTTGACCGGATATGACGGCCGATTTAGCGTGGAGTGCGAGCGAACGTTCGCTCAGATGGTGTCGGGGGCGGACTCAGGACGTCGCGAGGAGAACTCTCGATGAGAGCGGAAGGTCATCCCCTTTCCCGCCGGACCCTGCTACGCGGTGCGGGCGCGCTTGGCCTCGGCGGCCTGGTAGCGGGCTGCGGCTCGCCCTTCGCCACGGGCATCGCGGGCATCGGGCCAGCGAAGAACACGCTGTCCTACTGGAATCTGCTGGGCGGCGGCAACGGCGTCCGGATGATTTCGATGGAGGACTTCTACCAGAAGGCCCATCCGGGCATCGCGCTGAACGCGGTGGTGCTGGCGTGGGGCAACCCGTACTACACGAAGCTCTCGCTGGCCACGCTCGGGAACCAGCCGCCGGATGTCGGCATCGCGCACCTGACCCGGGCGTCGATCCTGGCCCGGGCGGGCCTGCTGGAGCCGCTGGACGCAGGCGAACTCGCCCCGTACGGGCTCACCGGCGGCAACTTCACGCCCGCCGCCTGGGACATGGCCCACACGGACGGGAAGCTGTACGCGATCCCGCTCGACACCCACCCGCTGGTGATGTACTACAACACCGACATCTGCAAGAAGGCCGGGCTGCTGGACTCCGGCGGCAGCCTGAAGAAACTCGACGGCCCGGCCGCGCTGACCAGCGCCTTCACGGCGGCGAAGAAGGTCACCGGTGCCTACGGCGGCGGTCATGAGCATCAACAACGACACGGCCACCCAGTGGCGGATCTTCTCCTCGATGTACTACCAGCTCGGCGGCAGCGTGCTCGCCGACAGCGGGCGGAAGATCGTGCTCGACGACGCCAAGGCGGAAAAGGTGCTGTCGTTGTTCCAGGACCTCACCGTCAAGCAGGGCCTCATGCCCACGAGCGTGGACTACCCCGGCGCGATCACCACGTTCGCCACCGGCAAGGCCGGGTTCTATCTTCGAGGGCGACTGGGAGATCACCACGTTCGAGACCACCAAGACGCCGTTCAGCATGACGGCGTTCCCGAACGTCTTCGGCGGCAGGTACGCGGTCCAGGCGGATTCGCACAGCTTCGTCCTGCCGAAGGACCCGGCGCGCACCGACGCCATGCGGAAGAACATCTTCGGCTTCATCCGCTCCATGCTCGATCAGAGCAGCACGTGGGCGCAGGGCGGCCACATCCCGGCCTGGCTGCCGTTCCAGAAGAGCGCGGCCTACGACAAGCTCCGGCCGGCCTCGGATTACAAGGGAGTCGCCAACTACGCGCGTTACGACGACCTGGCCTGGTACTCGGGTTCGGGTTCGGACTTCGAGAACATCATGGGCTTTGCGATCGCCGCCGTATCGGCGGGCCAGATGTGCCCGGCCGCCGCGGTCTCGGATATGAGAAGCAAGCTGACCCAGTACGCGAACACGCCGTCGCCGGTGTAAGAGCGCGGTCCGGAGGTACCGATGTCCATTCAGGCAATTCCGGTCGAAGCCGGCGCCGGGCGCGACCGCGAGGGCGGCCGCGGCCCCCCGCAAACGGCGTGGCCAGGGGCGGGCCGGGATCGGGCTGGCCACCCCGTTCCTCGTCCTCTACGTGCTGTTCCTGATCGGGCCGACGCTGTACGGCGTGATCATGAGCTTCTTCAACAGCAGCCTGGAGCACGCCGGGCTGGGCGGGTTCACCGGCGCGGACAACTACACGCAGGCGCTGACGAGCTCCGATTTCTGGCAGTCGATGTGGCACACCGTGCTGTTCACCCTGATGACCACGCCGCCGCTGGTCGCGGTGGCGCTGGTCCTGGCCATCTTCACCGACCGGCTCCGCCGCGGGCGCTGGTTCTTCCGGCTGCTGTTCTTCGCCCCGTACGTCGTCCCGTCGGCGGCCGTGGCGCTGATCTGGACCTGGCTGTACACGCCGCAGATCGGGCTGTGGGACTAATGGCTGTCTGCCGTCGGCATCGCCAATCCGCCGAACTGGCTGGCCGATCCCAGCTGGGCGATGGCCTCGGTCGCGCTGGCCACCGTGTGGTGGACGCTGGGCTTCAACTTCGTGCTGTACCTGGCCGGACTGCAGGAGATCCCCCGGAAACTCTACGAGGCGGCCGAGGTCGACGGGGCCAGCCGGTGGCACCAGATGCGCCGCATCACCATCCCGCTGCTCAGCCGGACCACCGCGCTGGTCCTGGTGCTGCAGATCATCGCCTCGCTGAAGATCTTCGACCAGATCTTCCTGATGACGGCGGGCGGCCCGAACTACGCGACCAGGCCGCTGCTGGAATACGTGTACGACATCGGGTTCACCGACTTCCGCACCGGCTATGCCGCGGCCGCGTCGATGCTGTACTTCCTGGTCATCCTGGCCGTCTCGCTGGTGTGGTTCCTCGTCCGCCGGCGCCAGCAGCAGAAGGAGGCATGACCGATGAGCGCGATCAGCCTTCCCCGCCGTCAGGCCGCGGCGAGCGCCGCGAGAGCCGCACGACCGACTGGCGCGCGCGGTACTTCAACTGGTTCTGCCTGTCCGTGCTGCGTGGTGTTCGCCGCGATCTGGGTCATCCCGCTGCTGTGGGCGCTCGACACCTCGCTCAAGCCGGACGGCGTGATCGCGGCCCAGCCGACCAGCTGGTGGAGCGGCAGCTGGACGTTCCACGCCTACTCGGAGCTGTTCAATCTCGGCAACATCCAGGTCTGGTACCTGAACAGCTTCGTGATCAGCCTGCTGTCGGCGGTGTTCGCCGTGGTGGCCTGCTCGATGGCCGGGTTCGCCATCGCGCGGACCCAGTTCAGGGGACGGCGGTTCGTCTACGGCCTGATCGCGGCCGGGCTGCTGATCCCGTCACAGGTGCTGATCGTCCCGAAGTTCCAGGAGTTCAACGCGCGTGCACCTGCTCAACACCTACTGGGTGCAGGTGCTGCCCGCGGTCGCGGTGCCGATCGCGGTGATCATCTTCGTGTCCTTCTTCAACGGCATACCGGCCGAGCTGGCCGAGGCGGCGCACGTGGACGGCGCCAGCTGGTGGCGCATCTACCGGACCATCTACATGCCGCTGAGCAAGCCGGCCATCTCCGCGGTGTTCATCTTCACGTTCGTGTGGAAGTGGAACGACTTCCTGTGGCCGCTGCTGACGCTGACCAATACCCGGACCATGACGCTGCCGGTCGGGCTGTCGCAGGTGTCCTCCGCGTTCGGCATCCAGTACGCCGAGATCATGGCCTCGGCGGTGCTGGGCGCGCTGCCGCTGATCGTGGTGTTCCTGCTGTTCCAGCGGCAGATCGTCGAGGGCATCGCCACCACCGGTATCAAGTAAGGGGGAATCGTGTCCGGCGCACGCATCACCGTCGACCCCGCGTTCCGGGTCGGGCCGGTCGACCCGCGACTGTACGGATCGTTCGTCGAGCACCTCGGCCGCTGCGTCTACACCGGCATCTACGAGCCGGAGCACCCGACGGCGGACCAGCACGGATTCCGGGAGGACGTCGCCGACCTCACCCGGGAGCTCGGGGTGCCGGTCATCCGCTACCCCGGCGGGAATTTCGTGTCCGGGTACCGCTGGGAGGACGGCATCGGCCCGGTCGCGGAACGGCCGACGCGGCTGGACCTGGCCTGGCGCTCCGTCGAGCCGAACGCGGTGGGCACGGACGAGTTCTGCGCCTGGGCCCGGCGGGTGGGCTCGGCCCCGATGCTGGCGGTGAACCTGGGTACCAGGGACGCGGAGGCCGCGGCGCGGCTGGTGGAGTACTGCAACCATCCGGGCGGCACGTACTGGTCCGACCTGCGGGTGAAGAACGGCGCCGCTTCGCCGCACGACGTACGGGTGTGGTGCCTGGGCAACGAGCTGGACGGCGACTGGCAGATCGGCCACAAGACGGCCGACGAGTACGGCCGGCTCGCGGCCGAGACGGCCAAGGCCATGCGCCTGGTCGACCCGGGCATCGAGCTCGTGGCCTGCGGATCGTCGAATGCGCAGATGCCGAGCTTCGGCCAGTGGGAGGCGACCGTGCTCGGGCACTGCTACGAGCAGGTGGACTACCTGTCGATGCATTCGTACTACACCGTGCGCGAGGACGACCAGGCCAGCTTCCTGGCCTGCGCCACCGGCATGGACAGCTTCATCGAGGATCTCATCGCCACGGCCGATCACGTCCGGGCCAAGGGGCGGCACGCCAAGCGGATCAACTTGTCGTTCGACGAATGGAACGTCTGGCATTCGCAGGGCCTCACGTGGGAACGCGACTGGGAACGGGCGCCGCGGCTGATCGAGGACACCTACGACCTGACCGACGCGGTGGTGGTCGGCAACCTGCTGATAAGCCTGCTCCGGCACGCCAACCGGGTCCGCATGGCCTGCCTGGCCCAGCTGGTGAACGCGATCGGGGCGATCAGGTCCGAGCCGGGCGGCCCGGCCTGGCGGCAGACCATCTTCCACCCGTTCGCGCTGACCAGCAGGTATGGCCGGGGCACGGTGCTGCGGACACCGGTCACGGCACCGGTCTACGACACGCCGGCCTACGGCAGCGTGCCGAAGGCCGACGCGATCGCCGTGCTGTCCGACTCCGGCGACGAACTGGCCGTGTTCGCGGTGAACCGCGACGCCCGCGCGCCACTGCCCGTCACCATCGACGTGCGCTCGCTGCCGGACTTGCGCGTCGCGCACCACACCTACATCGGCGACGACGAGCCGTCGGCGGCGAACACCCGGGACGCGCCGGACCGGATCGTGCCCCGCACCGGAACCGGTGCCCGCCTGGACGGCGGCCTGCTGGACGTGGCGCTGCCGCCGCTGTCCTGGAACATGCTGCGGCTCGGCACCGGCGGCCGGGACTGACCAGCGGGCGGTCTTCACCGCGGCTGCCTGCGGGCGCGGGCTGGAACCTATTTGACCGGATCAGGAGGAGGATCTAGCGTCCGGAGACGAGCGTTCGCTCACCCACGACGCGCGCCCCCAGGCGGGTAGATACCTCGGCTCAGGCGGAAGGACGCGATGGCCCGGCGGCGGTACGTGTCGATCAAGGAAGTGGCGGCGCGCGCCGGGGTCAGCTTCCAGACGGCGAGCAAGGTGCTCAACGGCGGTGACGTGCGCGTCTCGGCCGAGACGCAGCAGCGGATCCTGGCCGCGGCGGACGAGCTCGGGTACCGGCCCAATACCATCGCCCGCAGCCTGGTCCAGCGGGCCACCGCCACCATCGGCCTGGTCGCCAGCGACGCGACCGACGTGGCCATCGCCCAGGCCTCGGTCGCGGCCGAGCAGGCGGCGCGCGCGAACGGGCACTCGGTGCTGGTCGGGCACCTGGCTGCGGGCGGCGCGGACGGGGCCGACATCGTGCGGACGCTGATCGAGCGCCGGGTGGACGGCATCATCGCCGCCGCGCCCGAGGTCGAGGAGGACACCGAGGTAGCCGACCTGCTCCGGCGGTACGTGCCCGCGGTCAGCCTGCAGGCGGTGCCGGGCGGCGGCGTCCCGCTGGTGGGGTCGAACCACCGGGAGACCGGGCGGCTGGCCGCCACCCACCTGCTCGGGCTCGGGCACACCGGCATCGGCACGGTCACCGGCACGTTCCGGCGGCGAGTCACCCGCAGCCGGCTGCACGGTTACGAGGACGCGCTGCGTGACGCCGGCCTGGAGCCGAGCGAGGACCTGGTGGCCGAGGGCGACTGGACCCCGCGGGGAGGCGCGCTCGCGGCCCGGCTGCTGCTCGAACGCTCGCCCGGCCTGACCGCGATCTTCGTGCACAGCGACGTGATGGCGATCGGCGTGCTGAGCGCGCTGTGGCAGGCAGGACGGCGCGTACCCGCCGATGTGGCCGTGGTGAGCTGCGACGACATCCCGTTCGCGGAGTACCTGACGCCGGCCCTGACCACCGTGCGGATCCCGCTGGCCGAGACCGGGCGGCAGGCGGTGGAGCTGCTGCTGCGGGCCATCGCGGGCGAGCCGGTGCCCGAGCGGACCCCGTTGCTGCCGGTCGAGCTGATCGTCCGCGATTCCTGCGGCGGCTGGAAAGAACCTAGCGAGAAGAAGGAGCGCCATTGACCCGGATCGCCATCGACCCCGGACGGGCCATCGGACGGCTGGACCGCAAGGTGTTCGGCGGCTTCGTCGAGCACCTGGGCCGCTGCATCTACGGCGGCCTGTACGAGGAAGGCTCTCCGCTGTCCGACGATCGCGGCTTCCGCCAGGACGTGCTCGGCCTGCTCCGCGAGCTGAAGCCCGGGGTGCTGCGCTGGCCGGGCGGGAACTTCGTCAGCAACTACCACTGGACCGACGGGATCGGGCCGCGCGCCAGCCGGCCGCGGCGGCCCGAGCTGGCCTGGGGCGGCGAGGAGTCCAACCGGTTCGGCACCGACGAGTACCTGGCCTACTGCGCCGAGCTCGGCACCGAGCCGTACATCTGCCTGAACATGGGCACCGGAACGCTGGAGGAGGCGCTGGCCTGGGTCGAGTACTGCAACTCGGCCGGGCGGACCGCCTGGGCGGACCGGCGGCGGGAGAACGGCCGGGACGAGCCGTGGCGGGTCACCTACTGGGGCCTGGGCAACGAGATGTACGGCGACTGGCAGATCGGGGCGTTCACGGCCGAAGAGTACGTGCGCGAGGCGAGCAGGTGGGCGCGGGCCATCCGGATGCTCGACCCGCGGGCCAAGCTGGTCAGCTGCGGGATGAACGGGTGGAACGAGTGGGATCGGGTGGTCATCGACGGGATGGCCGGCCTCGTCGACTATCACTCGCTGCACATCTACACCGGCAGCGACGACTACTGGACCAACGTGCTCCAGCCCCATCAGGCCGAGCGGGCGATCCATTACACCAGGGCCCTGATCGAGCGGACGGCTTACCGGCAGAAGATCACCACGCCGCCGCGGATCGCCTACGACGAGTGGAACGTCTGGTACCGGCAGATGACCGGCGCGCTGGAAGAGCGGTACGCGTTCGCCGACGCGCTGGCCGTGGGCACCTACCTGAACATCTTCGTCCGGAACTGCGACTGGGTCCTGATGGCCAACCTGGCCCAGATGGTGAACGCCATCGCGCCGATCGTGACCTCGCCTGAGGCCGCCGCGGTCCAGCCCATCTGGTACCCGATCCTGCTGCACAGCCAGGCGGCCCTGGACCTGGCCGTGGACGTGCACGTGTCCGGACCGGTGGTCGAGCCCGAGCTGCCCGGCGGGGCCAGCCGGTGGCCGTTCCGGATCGGTGACCTAGCCCCGTTCGGCCTGGTCGACGCGGCCGCCACCGTCGATGTCAACGGTCGCAAGATCGCGGTCACGCTGGTCAACCGGGGCGAGGCGGAAGAGCCGGCCGAGATACGGCTGCGCGACCGTGACTTCGACGGGGCCGCCTGGGTCAGGACGGTCACCGCCGCTCCCGCGGGTGAGCCCCGGACGCTGCCCGACGTGGAGGCAGCACGGCTGGAAGAAGGATCGGAAGACACCAAGGGCGGAGTGGCCGCGCTCCGGCTGCCGCCCCGGTCGTTCACCGTCATCGAGGCCGCGATGACCTAGGCCGTGCTGACCTAGGGCGTGCTGACCTAGCCGCCCGGACCGGGCCGCTCAGGGCGTGACGCCGGCCGGGCAGGTGAGACCCCTCTTCTGGCCGGAGGCCGGCGGCTCGCGCATGGTCAGGGGCTGCGGGAACTGAACCGTCACCCAGTGGGTGAAGGGCCCGAACCGCTCCTTGACGTAGAAGATGTCGGTGCCGGTCCACCCGCCGGCGGTGTAGCAGACACCACCGCCGGCTCAGCCGCAGCGGGAACCCGAGGAGCATTCCCTGGCCGGGACGGAGCGTGACTCCGGCGACCGAGGCGCCGCGGCCGGGACCGGTGTGCGGCAGGCCCTGGATCTGGAGGGTCCAGTGCACCGGCCCGGCCGGGACGAGCGGCCACGGGGACTCGCCCTCCGCTGCGTACGCCTGGTTCTGCGGGGACAGGATCGAGACGGCTTCGATCGTCACCGGCTTCGGGCCGTTGTTGTAGATGCTCTCCGCGATGGTGAAGACGCCGGACTGCGGCGGTACGTAGAGCTGCCCGGTCTGGGCGGCGAACGTATTGACGGAGCGCAGGCCGGTCCCGCTGGGCAGTTCCGGGAAGTAGTTGCTGCCGCTGGCGGTGCTCCACTGTCCGCCGAACTCGATCGGCTGATACGTCCCGGCCAGCACCCCGAGGACCGTCACGGCGGCAGCGAGCAGCGTGCCCGCGGCGAGCAGGCTCCGACGGCGCCAGGGATGGCGGCGTCGGTTGGTAGCGGGCGGCTGGTCGGCTGGCGGCGCGCCGTCGTAATGAGCCGGGCGCGGTTCGGTGACGGCCATTCGCGGACCTCCGCGGTCGCTTCGGGGTGAGACGACAATATCGGGAAATACCGGCTGGCACTGGTTATGCCGACTGGCGCTGTTTACTTGGCGGTGGCCAGGCAGACGAGACCCTTGGTGGACTGACCGGAAACGGTTGGCATGACCATACCCAGTACCTATGACCTTTCCTTGAGCGCGGATTAACTCAGCTGACGCATCCGGGCCGCGAATGATCCCGCGGAAAAATCAGTTGTCACGGCCGCGGATGGTGTGGCAGCCTGCAGCACGTACGGGCCGGCGCTGACCGGCCTGCGTACGGCCGGCGCTGACCGGCTGAGCGAAGGGAGGCACACGAGATGCCAACGACTGTCACGGGCGTGTTCTCGCCTGCCCCGTTCATCGTTCAGCTGAGGAGCACCACCCTTGTACGATTCTTCTCCCCGCTACGGAGAGTTCAGGACTCGCCGCCGCGGTAACCGGGGTTTCGACGACGACGCGCCGACCACGGC
This sequence comes from uncultured Actinomycetota bacterium, assembly GCA_963839095.1. GTDB lineage: Bacteria > Actinomycetota > Actinomycetes > Streptosporangiales > Streptosporangiaceae > Palsa-504. Next base: position 369,537 of record CAWIUF010000001.1, read on the forward strand.
CAAGCGCACCCGGCGCCGGTCGCTGCCCCCGGTCGACTACTCGACCGACGGCCTGCCGGAGGGCGACCGCTGGACCACCTGGGACCAGTCCATCCCGACCCAGCGCGGCCCCCTCCCCCACCCGGACTGGCTGGTCACCGATCTAGCCGCCGTGGACACCGAGCTTGGCATCCTCAAGACGGGCAAGGAAGCGGACGTCTTCCTGATCCGGCGCGGGGTCCCGCAGGGCCGGTCCTGCCTGCTCGCCGCCAAGCGCTACCGTGACGCCGAGCACCGGATGTTCCATCGCGATAGCGGCTACCTGGAAGGACGGCGGACCCGGGACTCCCGGGAAAACCGGGCGACCGCCAACCGGTCCGCGTTCGGGCGGCAGGCCATCGCCGGGCAATGGGCGTTCACCGAGTTCAGCGCGCTGTCCCGGCTGTACGCGGCCGGGATCGCCGTACCCTACCCGGTGCAGGTCCTAGGTACTGAGGTGCTGCTCGAGTTTGTCGGCTCGGCCAACGGGGTCGGCGCGCCGCGGCTGGCCGAGACCAGGCCGGACCCGGCTTCGCTGGCGGCGCTGTGGGACCAGCTGGTTTCGGCGCTCGTCACGCTGGCCCGGGACGGGCTGGCCCACGGGGACCTGTCCGCGTACAACCTGCTGGTGGACGACGGGCGGCTGGTCATGATCGACCTGCCCCAGGTGGTCGACGTGATCGCCAACCCGCAGGGCGCCCAGTTCCTTACCCGGGACGCGGAGAACATCGGTCGCTGGTTCACCGCCCGCGGTCTCGACGGGGCCAGCCCGGCGCCGGCGGACCTGCCCGCCCTGCTCCGCCGCGAGGCGATGCTCGATAACTGATGGCCGCCACGCGGCCCCGCCCAGCGGGGGCCGGGGCCGCAGCGGCCGGCCCGCTAGCGTTTGCGCGTCCCACGCAAATACGGAGAGCGCTGGCCTCGGCCGGATTCCAGGAGCTTCCGCAGTGAGATGGGGCACCACGGGCGGACTCGTCGGCGGAGGTAGTGAGTCGTCGCTACGGAGCCGCCGGGTGGATCGTCACCTTGGGCAGCCGGATCGATACCGGCCTGGCCGAGGCGTCGGGGGCCCAGGCGATCAGGGAAAGCTCGTGGTCACCGGCGGGCACTGCGGACAGATCGAACTCGGCCCGGCCGGAAGCAGGCAGGGCCACCGGGTCCTGGGGGTTCCAGCCAGAGCCGTTCAGGCCCTGGACGCGGGTTACCGCCCGTAGTTGTGCACCGGGTCCGATCCCGCCGACGGTGAGAACCACGCGGACCGGCGCCACGAGCGAGGTGCGCGGATCCGTAGCCGATCTGCCCGCCGTCACCACGTCCGTGCGCCCGGCCGCGTCGATGATCGCGGCGCTGTCGATGCGCAGCTGGGGCCGCTTCGTGACCGGCCCTGGTCCGGAGGTGGACCCGGGCTTAGGGGAAACCGCAAGCCCAGGCGGCACGGCCTCGACCGGCTCCGGCGAGGCCGGCGCTGGCTCGCCGGACGACCGGACTGCGGCTCTATCGGGCTGGGTTAGCTGGCTGGTCATCCAGGTGCAGACCGGGGCGCAGTCCCAGCCGGGCCGCACCTGGGGGTGGCGTTCTGGCTCGACCTCGGTTCGTTCCATCTCGACGCGGCGCTCCCAGGTGCCTTCGCGCTGACGCTGGCTGAAGATCACAACGAACGAGGCGGCCGTGTGCCAGTCCGAGACGTCGGTGACGGCTACATCCAGCTGGCCGCGGGCGTCATCCTGCCAGCGCGAGATCAGCTCGAGGGTCGGGCGCGGGCGCAGGTTCGCCATCGCCCGGTGGATCATCTGGCGGTCCGACTGGACCAGACCGCGCAGGTCGGTGACGTGATGCCGGGCGAGGACCCGCCGGTGCTTGTCGGCTAGGCCCTCGATCGAGCTCAGGTCGTCAGGCACGGCGAGCTCCTCTCGTTTTCATGCGGGGGCGGTACCGGGTCCGTGGCCGTACGGCCACGGACCCGGGGTCTGGCCTACACGAACATGTACTCGCCCTCAGGCTCGTGACCGGCGACGGCCACCTCGCCCCGCTCGTTGCCGTAGTCGCCGCAGCAGCGCAGCTCGAACTTGGCGCCCACCTGGTAGAGCGTCCCGCAGCTCTCGGCCGGGACGGTGCAGGGCGGCACGGTGACACACAGGTCGATGTAGCGCGTCCGGCAGCCGTTCCAGTCAGGGATATGCAGCTGGTCGGGGTTGGGCAGGACATCGGACAGGTTGAAGTCCGGGCCGTCGCCGATGGCGGTGAAGCCGACATCGAAGCACCAGCGGCCGCCGATGCAGTTCCAAAGCCGCCCCTTGAGGTAGACACGGAAGCGGACCTCGAAGGCGTCGGAGCGCTCGATGATGGTGTCGTGCACGTTCTTGTCGTCGATGTCGAGGATGTCGGCGTCCCAGTAGGCCCGCAGGTGCCGCCTGGACGGCAGCAGAACCTCGGTGGCGCCGTCGAGCCAGTCGGGCAGTTCCGGCGTAGCCGGCGCCGTCGTGCTAGCTGGTGCCTCGGTAACAGTTGCAGTGGACATGAAGCGTCTCCCTTGCGCTGATCATGTGGCTGAGCGTGGCCGGAAGCGGCCATGGGTTCAGCGTCCGGACCGGCGCTGAGGTGGCGCTAAGGACGACGCATAGCCGCCGGTTAGTTTCCGCGAAACTTCGCGCCTAAGCGCTTATTTAGTGGTGAGGAAAGACGGGAAGGCGCTCAGATGAGCTCGCGGAAGAGCTTGGTCGTCTCGTCCGAGGGGCAGACGCCTACCTCGTCGCGCAGGGCGTCGACGCAGGTCCGGTACTGGCGGCTGACGAGCTGCTGCTGATGCTGAGCCGCGAAACAGCGCATGAGCAGCCGGTGGGAGGACTCGGAACACGGGTCGTGGCCGAGTGCGCGCTGGCCGAACTCCTGGGCTTCGGCCAGCTCGCCGACCCGGAAGTGGATCTCCGCGATGCTCTCCAGGGCCTGCCCGTAGAGACCCTGCAGGCGGCGCTGCTCGGGCAGGTGCCACTCGGCGTCGCCGTCGTCTTCGAACAGCGGCCCGCGGTAGAGCCCGATGGCCCTGCGGTACGCGCCGATAACCCGCTCGGGCTGGTCTTCCCGGTGCGCCCGCCGGGCGTCGCCGACGGCTGACAGGAACTCGTTGCGATCGATCCACCAGGCCAGCTCGGGATTGAGGACGTAGCAGCCGTCCCGGTACACGATGGGCTGGGCGCCCGCGCCCAGGCCTTCCAGGGTGTTACGCAAGCTGTAGAGCGCCACGTTGAGGTTGTTGCGGGCCGAGTTATGACTGTGGTCGGGCCACTGCAGCGCCATCAGGACGTCGCGCCGGATGGGGCGGTCCTGGTGGATCAGCAGGTACTGGAACACCGACCGGGCCTTCAGGCTGGTCCATCTCGGCACGCGCCGCCCGGCGACGTGCACCTCGAGCGGCCCGAGGGCTGACGCCGCGATGTCAGCGTCCGGGGCGGCGGTGCCGCGAGCCTCGGGAAAGACGGGCGCCGACTCGGCGCGGGGACCGGCTGAGGACCCGGGCCGGGGACCGGCGCGAGGGCGGGAAGAAAGCACGGGTGAGGGCTCGGGCCGGGGATCGGCTGAGAGCTCGGGCCGGGGATCGACACGGGGGCGAGGTGAAAGCACGGGTGAGGTTTCGGCCCGGGGATCGTCCGGGAGGGATTCCTGTTTGCGGGCTGGATTTCGCGCGGCGGAGCGGTTCCGGCGGAAAATATCACGGAACTGGCCGGCGAGGCTTTTGTTGTTTTCTGAAAGAATTGCGTCGACGTGCTGATTGATTTCCCGCTCGACGAGGCGGCAGCAGCGGGCGGCCGCTTCGAGGCCGCGGGCGGCCCGCTGGTATTCGGCGCCGCGCTGCCGGAGCTGGCGCACGGCGTCGAGGCCGGACCCGTCGCGCTCTCCGGTGTCCCGGCCAAGAGCGAGCAGAGCGCTTTCCACGTCGGCGAAGAGTGGCTCCCGGGCCAGCTGGCGCAGCTCGGCCAGTGCCACCGACACCAGCGCGCCCGACACCGGCGCCTCTGAAAGCGGTGCTCCGAAAACCGGCGCCGCAGAAACTGGCGCCCCAGCAACCGGCCCTGCTGAAACCGGCGCCCCCGACGCTGTTTCCGGCGGTTTCCCCCCGTAAGACCCCATGGTCGGCCCCCCCACCGAGAATTCTGTATCAGGGCCGACGCTTGATGCTTTGCTGTATTTCTCATCAAAGGTCTTCCGCGTCCCAGCGTCAAATTATTTACGGGTTCGCCTATCGTGAGCGCTGGGCAGCAATTTGTCTTTTGTTACTGAAGAAAGAGCAGCTTGCCTTTCTGATCGTGATCCGGCACCGCCTGACCGCACAGGGTAACGGCCAGGCGGTGCTGGACCACCAGGGAACGCGGCGCCCGGTTACTCCAGGAGATCTGGCTCCTCCAGGAGCGCCTCCGGATCCGGCCGCCCGGGAAGATCGGGCGGCTGGAAGCCGCTAGTGCCGGGTGAATCGTGGCTGACGGGGTGCCTACGGATAGTGGCGGCGCGGTGATCTCGCCCCGGGAGCGAAACGCCGCGCCAGATCAGAGCCTGGCCCTGCTACCTGAACGAGTCCTGAGAGCAACCTCCGGGAATAGTCCGGGAATAAAAACGCGGGTCCCCGGCCTGGAGGCCGGGGACCCGCGGAAAGGGACAGACGGTCAGCTACTCACGCGCCGCCCTGATCGACTCGCGCAGCGAGCCCATGGTGGCCAGCACGGCCGAGGGCTCGTAGCCGCAGTGCGCCATGCAGTTGGCGCAGCGCGGGTCCTTGCCCCGCCCGTAGGAATCCCAGTCGGTCGTCTCGATGAGCTCCTTGTACGTCTTCACGTACCCGTCGTTCATCAGGTAGCAGGGCTTCTGCCAGCCGAGCAGCGAGTAGGACGGAATTCCCCACGCGGTGCAGCTGAAGTCGGTCTTGCCCTCGAGGAAGTCCAGGAACAGCGGCGTGTGGTTCAGCCGCCACTTCTTGCGGCGGCCGTCGCCGAACGCCTTGCGGAACAGTTCCCGCGTTTCCTCCACGCCCAGGAAATGCTCCTGGTCGGGCGCCTTTTCGTAGGCGTAGGCGGGCGAGATCTGCATCTGGTCGACGCCGAGGTCGTCATTGAGGTAGGAGAGCACGTCGATGATCGTCTGCGGGGTGTCGGTGTTGAAGAACGTGGTGTTCGTGTTCACCGTGAAGCCGCGCGACTTGGCCAGCTTGATCGCGGCCACCGCCTCGTCGAACACGCCTTCCTTGCAGACCGACTCGTCGTGGCGGTCCTTGAGGCCGTCGATGTGCACGACCCACGAGAAGTAGGGCGACGGCTTGAACTTGTCCAGCTTCTTGGGCAGCAGCAGCGCGTTGGTGCAGAGGAAGACGAACTTCTTCCGCTTGATGAGCTCGTTCACGATCACGTCGATCTGCGGGTGCATCAGCGGCTCGCCGCCGGCGATGGACACCATCGGGGCGCCGCTCTCCTCGACCGCCCCGATCGCCTGCTCGACCGGCATCCGCTGCTTGAGAATCGTGTGCGGCTGCTGGATCTTGCCGCAGCCGGCGCACTTCAGGTTGCAGGCGAACAGAGGCTCGAGCTCGACCAGGAGCGGGAACTTCTTATTGCGAGTCAGCTTCTGCTTCATCAGGTAAGACCCGACGCGCAGGGACTGACGTAGTGGCATGGGCATTACTGCCTAACCTCCTTGGGCAGGCCGAACCGGATTGATTCCGTGGTCGTCACTCGCTCGGAAACCGACAGGGGGCCAAGCCCTGAAAGCGCCGAAATGATCTCCTCCACCACGGCCGGAGGGGCGGAGGCTCCGGCGGTCAGGCCGATCGTGGATACCCCCGTGAGCCAGCTGAGCTGGATGTCTTCCGCGCTGTCGATCAGGTGCGCGGGAGTGCCGTTCCGTTCGCAGGCCTCCACCAGCCGGACCGAGTTGGAGGAGTTCGCCGAGCCGGCCACCAGCACCAGGTCGGATTCTGCGGCGACAGCCCGCACCGCGGCCTGCCGGTTGGTGGTCGCGTAGCAGATGTCGTCGCTGCCGGGCGTGCGGACCGCGGGGAACCGGTCGCGCAGCGCGCCGGACACCTCCGCGGCCTCGTCGACCGACAGCGTGGTCTGCATCAGGTACGCGACCCGGTCCCCGTCCCGGGGGCGCAGCTTCGCCACGTCCTGCCGGGGTCTGCACCAGGACCATGGAGTCCGGTGCCTCGCCTAGTGTTCCCTCGACCTCCTCGTGGCCCTCGTGGCCGATCAGCGCGACTGTGTAGCCGTCGGCGGCGAACCGCCGGGCCTCCGCGTGCACCTTGGAGACCAGCGGGCAGGTCGCGTCGATGACCGCCAGCCCGCGCTGGGACGCCTCGGCGCGGACCATGGGCGAGACCCCGTGCGCGGAGAACACCACCGTGGCGCCGTCCGGCACCTGGTCGAGTTCGTCCACGAACACCGCCCCGCGGCCCTCCAGGTCACCCACTACCCGGGTGTTGTGCACGATCTGCTTGCGCACGTAGACGGGCTTGCCCTGGAGTTCCAGGGCCCGCTCGACGATCTCGATGGCCCGCTCCACGCCGGCGCAGAACGACCGGGGCCCGGCCAGCAGCACCTGGCGCGGCCCGCAGGCCGCGGCCCACCGCTCGACGGCCGGGGCGGCCGCGCGCAGTGAGCGCAGCGCGGCCAGGCCGCCGGAGACGATGCCCGCCACCGGGTGGACCGGGGTGTCGGAGACGGCCCTGATCACCGCGACCGGCCGGTCGCCGGCCGCGGCGGCCAGCGGCGCCGACTCCATGTCGGCCAGCAGCGAGCCGTCGGCGGCCAGGGTGGCCCGCTCGGCCCGGCGGACCAGGTGGTCCACCGTGGTGACGCGGCCGGTCCGGACGGTCAGGCCGGCCCGGCGCAGCTCGCCGGCCAGCAGCGGCGCGGACGGGCAGGTCGCCACGCCCGCCTCGGTCGCGACAACCAGGTCGCCCGGGCTGAGGTCGGCGGTCAGCCCGGCCCCGACCCCCATCACGGCCAATTGACCGAACGAGTCGGCTTTGAGCTCCCCGGCCCGGTCAGCCGCCCGGCGGGTGCCGTAGCCCGTGCGCAGTACCCGGGGCGGGTTATCGCTGGCCCGCAGCCCTTGGCGGATCGCGCGGGCCTCCACTCGCATGGGGGCACAGATGATCGTCTCGGTCATTCGTGACCTCCATTGACGTACCTGCCGAGGGCACTGACCGGGAAGGCCAGCCGGTACAGGTGATAGTTGATGTAGAAGTCGCCGGGGAAGCCGGTGCCGGTGAACCAGGGCTCGTCCCAGGTCCCGTCCGGCCGCTGCGTCTGCGCCAGCCAGCGGATGCCCCGCTCGGTGGCCGGGCTGTCCTTCTCCCCCGCCGCGAGCAGGGCGAGCAGCGCCCACGCGGTCTGCGACGCCGTGGAGGCGCCTTGCGCGGACAGCGCCTGGTCGTCGTAGGAGCGCAGGTCCTCGCCCCAGCCGCCGTCCGGGTTCTGGTGCCGCTCGAGAAAGTCCACCGCGCGCCGGATGGACGGCTTGGACGGCTTCACCCCGGCCGCGATCAGCGCGGGCACCACCGCGCCGGTGCCGTAGAGGTAGTTGGCGCCCCACCGGCCGAACCAGGAACCGTCCGGCTCCTGGTTCCGCAGCAGCCAGACCACGCCGCGGCGGGCGACGGGCTCGGCGGCCCGGCCCTCGGCGGCGTACGCCTCCACGATGTGCGCGGTGACGTCGGCCGAGGGCGGGTCGATGACCGCGCCGAAGTCGCAGAACGGCAGCTTGTTGACCAGCGCGCGGGTGTTGTCCGCGTCGAACGCGCCCCAGCCGCCGTCCTTGGACTGCATCCCGGTCAGCCAGGCCATGCCGCGGTCGATGGCGGGACGGCTGGGGACGGCGACCCGGCGCAGCGCGAGCACGACCTCGGCGGTGTCGTCGGTGTCGGGGTAGTTGTCGTTGTCGAACTCGAACGCCCAGCCGCCCGGAGCGGTGTCCGGCCTGCGCACCTGCCAGTCGCCCGGGCCCTTGATCTCCTCGCCCAGCACCCAGCGGGCCGCCCGGGTCAGCGACGGGTCGTCGGGGGGCAGGCCCGCGTCTTCCAGCGCGGTCATGGTCAGCACGGTGTCCCAGACCGGCGACTGGCACGCCTCCAGGCGGCGCACCGGACCCTGCGGCCCGCCCTGGCTAGCACTGTCCTCGGTGATGGTGAACCGGTCGAGGCCGGCGATGCCCTTGGCCATGACCGGGTGGTCGAGCTCGTAGCCGAGCAGGTTCAGCGCCATCAGCGAGTACACCCAGGGCGGCTGGATGCCGCCCCAGCAGCCGTCCTTCTCCTGCCGGGCGATGATCCACTCGGCGCAGCGGCGGAGGGCAGCCCGCCGGACCGACTTGACCGGCCGGTACTTGTGCAGGGCCTTGTCGAGGGCGTCGAAGGCGCGGGCCCAGGGGTCCGCGGGATCGGTCACGCCGCCGACGGGGCGGGCGTCGAGGTCGCGGCGCGGGCGGGGCGCCCGGCCGTGCGGGCCGCCGGTCTTCAGCTCGTCGATAGAGATGCCGATGGGCCGGGACGGGCGGAACGACTGGACCACGGCCAGGGCCACGATCGTCTGCCGGGCCCAGCAGCCCCAGTCGTAGATGTTGAGCGGGAACCAGGACGGCAGGTAGATCAGCTCGGGCGGGATGACCGGCAGGTCGTCCCAGGACCACAGACCGGACAGGGCCAGCCAGATCCGGGTGAACACCCGGGTCGCCTCGACCCCGCCCTGCTCGGTGATCCAGTCCCGGGCCAGCTTCATATGCGGCTCGCCCTGGTCGTCGCCGGCCAGCCGCAGCGCCAGGTAGGCCTCGACGGTGGTGGACAGGTCGGCCGGGCCGCCGTAGAAGTTGGCCCAGGTCCCGTCCTCCCGCTGCTGGTGCCGGATCCAGCGCGCGGCCGAGGCGATCACCGCGTCGTCGTGCAGGCCGAGGAACTCGCGCAGCAGCAGGTCCTCGGCGTCCATGGTCACGTTGGTCTCGAGCTCGCCCTGCCACCACCCCTCGGCGTGCTGCAACCCGAGCAGGTGATCACGGGCCCGGTTGAGGGTCCCGCGGGCGAGATCCGCCAGGAGCGGGTCAGTTACCACGTTCGGGCCGTGATGAACTCGGCGATCGCGGTCAGCTCGGCGCGCACGTCGCTGGCCAGGTCGATGCTGGCCAGGCTCTCGTTGGCCTTGGCGAGCTGGGCGTCGGCCTCGGCCTCGGCCCAGTCCTTGCCGCCCGCGGCCACGATCAGGTCGGCCGCGCGGACCAGGTCGCCTTCGGTCAGCGCCTCGGGGCTGGTGAGCAGCGCGCGCAGCTCGGCCGCCTCCGGCTGGCCGCTGTTCAGCGCGGCCACCACCGGCAGCGACTTCTTGCGGGCGCGCAGGTCGGCGCGGACCGGCTTGCCGGTCACCTCGGGCGCGCCCCAGATGCCGAGCAGGTCGTCGGTGAGCTGGAAGGCCAGCCCGACGTGGGCGCCGAACCCGGCCAGCGCCATGGCCAGCGTGGGCGGCGCCCCCAGGTGCACCGCGCCGATGCTGCAGGCGCAGGCCATCAGGGCCGCGGTCTTGTTCCCGGCCATGTCCAGGCACTCGGCCAGGGTCACGTCGTCGCGCTTCTCGAAGGCCAGGTCCTCGCCCTGCCCGTCGACCAGCCGCAGCACCGCCGCGGACAGGCAGCGGGACGCCCAGGCGCCCTTGAGCGTGTCGTCCTCGAGCAGCAGGTCCTGGGCCAGGGCGAGCAGCGCGTCGCCGGCCAGGATGGCCGGGCCGACGCCGAACACGGTCCAGGCGGTCGGCCGGTGCCGGCGCTCGGTGTCGTTGTCCATGATGTCGTCGTGCAGCAGCGACCAGTTGTGCACCAGCTCCACCGCCACCGCGGCGGTCACGCCGCGCTCCGGCGGCGCGCCCGCGGCGCGGGCCGACAGCAGGGCCAGCGCGGGCCGCAGCGCCTTGCCGCTGCCGCTGCGGATCGGGTTCCCGGCGGCGTCGGCGAAGCCGAAGTGATAGGCGGCGACGGCGTGCACGGCCGGGGTGAGCCGGGCGATCGCCGCTTCCATCGCGGGACCGACCAGGTCCCGGGCCAGGGCCACGCCCTCAGGCATAACAGCAGTCACTGACGTTCCCCAATCGGTGAGGTGGGTTTCAGGACGGTCCGGCGCAGTTCGATCGCCGCGGCCAGGCCGCTGCGCACCGCGCCCTCCATCGTGTCCGGCCAGCCGGTATCGGTCCACGCGCCGGCCAGCACCAGGCCGGGCCGCTGGGTAGCGGCCTGCGGCCGCAGCGCGGCGGTGCCCGGCGCCTGCCGGAACGTCGCCCGCCGTTCGCGGGTGACGAAGAACTCGGCGACGTTCGCGTCGCGCGCGGCCGGGAACAGCTCGGCCAGCGCGGGCACGAACTGCTCCTGCAGCTGGGCCACCGGGGTGTCCGCGTACTGGTCGGCGGCCGACAGCGAGATGGCCAGGTACTGGTGGCCGGGCCTGTCCATGCCCGAGATCTTGGTGCGGTCGAAGACCCACTGGACCGGGGAGTCGACGGCGGCCACGAACGGCAGGTCCATCACCGGCCGGTCGTAGATCACGTGCACGTTGACGATGGGCGAGGCGCCCAGGCCCTCCCAGGCCGCGACGGTCTGCTCGGGCAGCGCGCCCGGCGGCATCAGCGGCGCGGCCTTCTCGTGCGGCACGGCCAGGACCACCGCGTCCGCGGTCAGCTCCTCGTCTGCCGCCGGGCCCGAGCCGGACGCAGGTAGCCGCCGCCGTCCACGGGCTCGATGGCGGTCACCTTGGCGCCCAGGCTGACCTGGGCGCCCAGCTTGCCGAGCAGGGTCGCGCCCGCGTCGCCGTGCAGTTCGCCCAGCGGGAGGGCGGGGACGCCGATGTCGGCCGCGTTGTTCTTGCCGAGCAGGCCGGTCTTGACCACCACGGCGGCCAGGGCCAGCGAGGCGTCGTCGCCCGCGATGTTCAGGGACGAGACGGAGAACAGGTCCCAGAGGAGGCGGCGGGAATGTTCGGTCTGACCGTGGGCGGCGAGCCAGTCACCGAAGCGTTGCTTGTCGGTGGCGGGGTCGGCCGGATTGACGCGGCGCATCGCTAGGGCGGGGCGGGATACCGACATCCGTTCGGTCAAAGAAAGGAACGGGTACCGGCCGAGAGCCGCCAGCATATGCAGGGGGCCGGGCAGCGCGTTCCTGCGGAGCCTGGCCTTTTTGCCTCCAGGGGCGAGGACGGTCACGTCGAAGCGGTCCTGCAGGGGCGCGTGGCCGGCCATGCCGAGCTTGTCGAGCAGGCCGCGGTAGGCCGAGCAGCAGCCCAGGAAGATGTGCTGGCCGGTGTCGACGGTCAGGCCGTCCCGGCTGAACGAGCAGGTGGCGCCGCCCAGACGCGGGCGCGCCTCGAGCAGCGTGACGTCGGCGCCCGACTCGGCGAGCGCGATGGACGCGGTGATGCCGGCGAGCCCCCCGCCGATCACCGCGACCCTGGGGGTCCGGCCCCCAGTGGCGGAATCAGTACTCATCAGACCCTCCCGGCCAGGGCCTTTACGGCGACCATGGCCTTTTCCCCCGTGGACAAGGACACCCGGCTGCTCAGGACCGCGGCGGGCTGCGCCGCGATCCGCTCGAGGAGCTTGCGGTAGATGCCGGCCATGGCGCCGGTGCAGGCCGCGCTGCGCCGGTCGAGCATGGGCAGCAGCTGCCAGCCGGTGGCATACCAGTCGCGAGCTCGTTCCGCCTCGAACTCGACCAGCCTGGTGAACTGCGATGGGCTGGGACTGGCCAGGTCCACGTCGAACTTGGCCAGGTCCTCGGCGGGCAGGTAGACCCGCCCGTTGGCGTGATCCTCGCGGATGTCGCGCAGGATGTTGGTGAGCTGCAGGGCCACGCCGAGGGCGTCAGCGATCTCGGACGCCTTGGCCGGGTCGGCCTTGGTGCCGAAGATCCCCAGGGACAGGCGGCCGATCGAGCCGGCTACGCAGCGGCAGTAGTGGTGCAGGTCCTCGAACGTCTCGTAGTGGGTGCCCTTGACGTCGGCGACGCAGCCGTCGATGAGCTCGCCGAAGGCGGCCATCGGGACTTGCGGGAAGCTGCGCGCGGTGTCGGCCAGGGCGAGCAGGACCGGGTCGCTATGGTCGCTTTCGTCGATGTGGAGGACGGACTGGCGGGCGTGCTCCAGGTCGGCGATCTTCTGCTCGGGGGGCAGGGTGCCGTCGCCGATGTCGTCGATGCGCCGGGCGAACGCGTAGATGACGGCGAGCCCGCGTCGCTTGGCGGGCGGCAGCAGCCTGATGCCGTAGGCGAAGTTCCTCGCCTGCGTCCAGGTGATCCGCTCGCACTCGCGGTACGCCTCGGTCAGGTCCACGCTTACCTTCCTGTCACATACGCCTTGGCCAGCTCTTTTGCCAGCCTCGGCTTGCGTGGCCGCGGGGTGCCCCGCAGCACGTCGTAGTCGTGCGCCCGGATCGCGGCCAGCGCCGCCCGGCCGCCGGCCAGGTAGCCCGCGACCGCCAGCCGGGCCGCCCCGTGCAGCGTGTGGACCAGCGGCGCGCCCGAGTCGAGCAGCCGCTCGGCCCGGTCCGTTTCGAAGACCATCAGCTGCCTGACCTTCTGGTCCGCGTTCGGCGCGGCCAGGTCCGCCTCCGTGACCCCGAACCGTTCCAGGTCCTCACCCGGCAGGTAAATCCGGCCCGCGGCTAGGTCCTCGGCCACGTCCTGCCAGTGTTCGGCCAGCTGGAGGGCCGTGCAGATGTTATCTGAGAACGCGATGCGCCTTGGCGTGGCAACGCCGAAGATGTACAGCACGATCTGGCCGACCGGGTTGGCGGAGAGCTCGCAGTACTGCTCGAGTTCCTGGTAGGTGCGGTAGCGGGTGACCAGCTGGTCCTGCCGGTTGGCCTGGATCAGGTCGAGGAGCGGCTTGGCCGGGACGTCGCACTCGCGGACCGTTTCGGCCATCGCCTTGATGACCGGGGACTGCGGGTCCTTGCCCGAGTAGATGCGGTCGACGTCGGCGGCCAGCTCGTCGAGGAGGCGGAGGCGCAGTTCCGTCACGGGGTGGACGTTCCCCTCGCAGGCCCCCCTGCTCATGGGCGGACTGTCCGTCCTCCATTCCCCGCTGACCTCGTCGCCGAGGTCGTCGGTCAGGCGGGCGAAGAAGTAGAGGTTGGTCAGGTGCCGGCGGTGCCGGGCGGGCAGCATGCGCAGCGCGACCGGGAAGTTCTCCCCGGACGCGTTGGCCACCACGTCTTCGGCACGCGTCACCGACGGGCGGACGTGCTCACGCACGCTCGTCCGTCCGGTACGGCTCGTACTTCGGCTGCCCCCAGTCACGGAGCCATTTTCCAGGGAATGCACAAACAATTGCAAACAATGACGCGTGCGTCAGGTGACGTGGGCGTCGGCCAATGTCAGGGTGGTTGTTAACTTGACGCTGGTCGCCTCGCTGCGCTACGCGCTGGTCACCACACGCTTCGGTTACAGTGATGTTCGCGCAGGTTACACGGGCGAAAAATACTTTGTCCGGCCAACATCGTTATGATATTGAAAATACCTGACGTGCGCGTCAGTAAAGGGCTCGGGCGCCCGGTAATGGCATTGATTAGGCGGTTTGGGGATGCGCCGGGACGGGAAAAGCTCGGCGGTCGCTGCCGGTGGTAGCCCGCGGCTCGCCGGCCGGTGGCCCGCATCCTCACACCGAGGCATCGGCCGGCCCGGCTCCCTTGCGGAGTCGAGGTGCCATCGCGGCCCCTTCGGAGTCGAAGCGCCATCGGGCAGTCTCTTTGCTGCCTGATGTGCCATCGACACTACGTGAGGCGACTTGGCGGGGTCGGGAGTGGGGAGATGGGGCTTCTGTGACGGGAGTGTGAGGTGGGGAGACGCTTTAGGGAGTGTGGGTGCCACAGGGTACGGAAGAAGGTACTCGGGGGCACACCGAGCGGCTGCGGGGCGCGGGCCGGGGAGTGCGGGAGCGCGTGCGTGCGGGGCGGGGGGAGGGACGTGCGGGGCGGGGAGGGGCGCGTGCGGGGCGGGGAGGCGGGCTCGCGTGCGGGGCGGGGGTTAGGTGCGCCAGAGGAGGACTAGGGCGCAGTCGTCGTTGCTGCCGATTTCGCGTTGCATGGCGGTGACCAGGGCGGGGGCGCCTTCGCGGAAGCCGGCGGACAGCAGGCGCTCGGCCTCGCCGAGCAGGCGGTCGGTGCCGACGTCGATGTCCCGGCCGGGCGCTTCGACCAGGCCGTCGGTGTAGAGCATGAGGGCGTCGCCGCGCTGCAGCACGCCGTGCTCGGACTGGGCGGCCGCGCCGTGCAGGTCGGGGACCACGCCGAGGACGATGCCGCGGGCCCGGGTGAGCCGCCAGCGGCCCGACGCCCCGTCGTAGTGCACCGCGGGCGGGTGGCCGGCCGAGGCCACCACGTACTCCCCGGTGGCCAGGTCGAGGGACAGGTGCACGGCGGTGACGAAGCCCTCGTTGGCCGCGCCCCGGCGCAGGTAGGCGTTGCAGGCGGGGAGGAACTCGTCCCGGGGCACCGAGCCGAGCAGGCCGCCGAACGCGCCGGAGAGCAGCAGCGCCCGGGTCCCGGCGTCGATGCCCTTGCCGGAGACGTCGACCAGGGCGACCTCGAGGATCTTGCCGTCGCTGTACGACACGACGAAGTCGCCGCCGAACGAGGAGCCGCCGGCCGGCTTGAGCACCAGGGAGGATCCCCAGCCCTCGCCGAGCTCGGGGAGCTTGCCCTGGGCCCGGATGCGGTCCCGGAGCTCGAGCAGCATCCGGTCACCGCGCAGGCCCTGGACGCCGAGCTTTTCCCTGGTCCGGGCGAGCACGTCGGCGAAGCCGGCGGTCAGCACGATGGTGGCGACGATGCCGGCGCCGGCCTTGCCGTCGACCACGTCGTAGATCAGCGCGGCGGCGGCGAACCCGAAGTAGATGCGCAGCGCCCGCGGCCACAGCAGCAGGCCGCCCACCAGGATCGGCAAGATGATGACGCCGGGTGAGAACCACCAGGCCGAGATGTGGACCGAGGCCACCGCGATGGCGATCGTCAGGACCGAGAGGGTGAACGCCACCCGGCGGTTCCTGGTGATGAACTGCCTGGTCAGCTGTCTGCGCAGGTTCCGCACGAACCGCGGCGCGCGCCGTCGCCAGGGCTGGGGTGCCCTCGGGGGCGGCGCGCTAACCATGATGCGGGCACTGTATTCCATCGGGGCCGGGGCGGGCTAAATCAGTCGCGCCGACGGGGCGGGCAGAGGTACTAAGGCATACATGCCTTCCCATGAGTCTGCCAGCAATCGCCCCGGTAGTCCGTATCCGATCAGGCCGATCGAGGAAAGCGAGTTCGACGGCTTCCTCGCCGTCGACGAGCACGCCTTCCACGGCTCGCCGATGTCCGACGCCGACCGGGCCGTCATCCTGGAGCGTTTCGAGTTCGACCGCTCGCTGGCGGCCTTCGACGGCCCGGCTCCGGTCGGCGTGACGATGTGCCACAGCTTCCAGCTGAGCGTGCCGGGCGGTGACGTGCTCCCGGCCGCTGGGGTGACCTTCGTGGCGGTGATGCCCACGCACCGCCGGCGCGGCGTGCTGAACAGCCTGATGCGCCAGCAGCTGGCGGACGTCCGCGAGCGGGGTGAGCCGCTGGCCGTGCTGTGGGCGTCGGAATCGGTGATCTACGGCCGGTACGGCTACGGGCGGGCCAGCTGGGGCTTCAACTTCACGCTGAAGCGCGGCGAGAGCACGCTGACCCGGGCCGCGGCCGCCGCCGCGAGCCCGGAGCGCAGCGGCATCCGGCTCCGGCTGGCCGAGCCGCAGGCCGCGCTGGCCGAAATGGCCAAGGTCTTCGACGCGGTGCTGCCGTCCCGGCCCGGGTTCTTCGCGCGCAACGACGCGTGGTGGCGACGGCTGGTTTACGACGCGCCGGAGCACCGCGGCGGCTCCGGTCCGCTGCGCTGCGTGCTGGCCGAGGACGACCACGGGCCGCGCGGGTACGCGCTGTACTCGGCCAAGGACACCTGGTCGGACTTCCTGCCCGAGAACGTGCTGACCGTGCGCGAGCTGATGGCCACTGATCCCGCCGCCAGCGCAGCGCTCTGGACCGACCTGCTCAGCCGGGACCTGACCACCGACTTCCGCCTCCGGGACCGCCCGGTCGACGATCCGCTGCTGTACCAGCTGGCGGACCCCCGGCGGACCCGGCCGACGATGGCCGACGCCCTGTGGGTGCGGCTCATCGACGTGCCCCGCGCGCTGGCCGGGCGCCGGTACGCCAGCCCGGTCGACGTGGTCATCGAGGTGCGGGACGAGCTCCTGCCGGCCAACGCGGGCCGGTGGCGGCTGACCACCGCGCGCGACGGCGACACGGGACAGGGCCTGGCGGCTTCGTGCGAGCCGGCCAGCGGGCCGGCCGACCTGGCGCTGGACGTGACCGACCTCGGCGCGGCCTACCTGGGCGGGACCAGGCTGGGCGCGCTCGCCGGGGCGGACCTAGTCAGCGAGCTGCGGCCCGGGGCCGTCCGGGCGCTCTCGGCCGCCCTGGCCTGGGATCCCGCTCCCTGGTGCCCGACGGTCTTCTAGATCTTCGGCTGGCTCCTCTACCGGGTCCGGCTGCTCCTCCAGATCGCGCTGGCGGCGCAGGGGGGAGAAGAATACCCACGAGCCGGCCGACCTGGAGCGTGGTCGCGCGGAGCACCACGACCCGTACCCCGACTGCAGCGCCCCACTGTGCCCGGGGCGGCGGAGATTGTCCAACCGTGACAAGTGGTGCGTTGCGCGCTAAGCGGGTACGACAGGACACGGGAAGGATGATGCCGTGCCGGCCATGAAGCTGACGCCCACCGCCGCGATGCGAGCCCGGGACGTGTCCCGGCCGCACGACGAGCATGTCACCGAGGCCGAGGCGGCGGAGGCCGCCGAGGACGAGTTCAGGAAGCAGGCGGCGGCTGGCCGCCGGTCTTCCCGCGGCCGTCGGCCGGGGCCAGGCGCCCGGTCAAAGCCGGGCGCCTGAGCGGGCGGTCAGTCGAAGATGGGGTCGCGGGTGCGTGACCGCTTCAGCTCGAAGAAGCCGTCCGTCCCGGAAAGCAGCAGGACGCCGTCAAAGAGCCGGGCGGCCGCCTCGCCGCGCGGGATCGGCGACATCACCGGCCCGAACACCGCGGTCCCGTTCACCGCGATGACCGGGGTGCCGACCTCGTAGCCGACGCGGTTGATGCCTTCTTCGTGCGACGCGCGCAAGGCCTCGTCGTACTCGGTGGAGTCCATCGCGTCGGCGAGGCTGGCCGGCAGGCCGGCCTCGGCCAGGGCGGCGGTGATCGTCTCGCGGTCCTTCGGCGCCTTCTCGTGGTGGAAGCGGTTGCCCAGCGCGGTGTACAGCGGCAGGAGCACCTCCGGGCCGTGCGCCTGCTCGGCGGCGATCAGCACCCGGACCGGGCCCCAGCCGGTCTTCAGCAGGTCGCGGTACTGCTGGGACAGGTCGTCCTTGCCGTCGTTGAGCACCGACAGGCTCATCACGTGCCAGGTCACCTCGACCGGCCGGACCTGCTGCACCTCGAGCATCCAGCGGGAGGCGATCCAGGCCCACGGGCAGATAGGGTCGAACCAGAAGTCGACGTGCGTCGTTTCCTGCGCGGTTGGCTCGTGAGAGGTCATGTGCAGTCCTAACCGCAGGCATTTCCGGCGAATTCCGCCAGAAGGGGAACGATTACCGGTGGCATCGAACCTGACCCGCGACGAGGCGGCGGCGCGCTCGGCGCTCATAACGGTTTCCTCCTATGAGGTGGACCTCGACCTGACCACGCAGGGCGGTGACGACACGACGTTCAGGTCGGTCACCGTCGTCAGGTTCGACTGCGCCGAGGCAGGCTCGGCTACTCATCTGGACCTGAGCGCGCCCGCGGTCCGCGAGATCACCCTCAACGACGTGCCGGTCGGCCCGGACGCGTTCGACGGCGACCGGATCATGGTGACCGGGCTGGCCGCCGCCAACGTGCTCCGGGTGGTGGCCGACTGCGCCTACTCGCGCAGCGGCGAAGGCCTGCACCGGTTCACCGACCCGGCCGACAAGCAGGTCTACCTGTACTCGGACCTGGAGACGTTCGACGCGCACCGGATCTACGCCTGCTTCGACCAGCCGGACATGAAGGCCACGTACCAGCTCCAGGTCACCGCGCCCGAGGGCTGGCAGGTGGTGTCCAACATGGCGGCGGACTCTCAGCTCCCCGAGGGCGACGCGGTCCGCTGGAGCTTCCCGCCCACGCCGGTCATGTCCACGTACATCACCGCGGTCGCGGCCGGGCCCTACCACGTGGTCAGGGACGAGCACGACGGCATCCCGCTCGGCATCTACTGCCGCCAGTCGCTGGCGGAGTACCTCGACGCCGACGAGCTCTTCGAGGTGACGCGGCAGGGGTTCGACTTCTTTCACGGCTCGTTCGGCATCAAGTACCCGTTCGGCAAGTACGACCAGCTCTTCGTGCCCGAGTTCAAAGAGGGCGCGATGGAGAACGCGGGCTGCGTCACGTTCCTGGAGAGCTACATCTTCCGGTCGCGGGTCACGGACTTCGCCCACGAGGCGCGGGCCGAGACGATCCTGCACGAGATGGCGCACATGTGGTTCGGCGACCTGGTCACGATGCGCTGGTGGGACGACCTGTGGCTGAACGAGTCGTTCGCCACCTGGGCCGGCACGCTGGCGCAGGCCGAGGGCACCCGGTGGACGTCGGCCTGGACCACGTTCGCGCAGCTGTACAAGGCCTGGGCCTACCGGCAGGACCAGCTGCCCTCCACCCACCCGATCGCCGCCGACATTCCCGACATCGCCGCGGTCGAGCTGAACTTCGACGGGATCACCTACGCCAAGGGCGCGGCCGTGCTCAAGCAGCTGGTGGCCTACGTCGGGCGGGAGAACTTCCTGGACGGCGTGCGGAAGTACTTCGCCGCGCACGCGTGGGGCAACGCGACACTGGCCGACCTGCTGGCCGCGCTGGAGGAGACCTCGGGCCGTGACCTGGCCACCTGGTCGGCGGAATGGCTGCAGCAGGCCGGGGTGAACACGCTGCGGCCGTCCTACACGGTGGACGCGGACGGGCGGTTCACCGAGTTCGCGGTGGAGCAGGAAGCGGCGGCCTCGCACCCGACGCTGCGCTCGCACCGCGTCGCGATCGGCCTGTACGACCGCACCGCGGACGGCATCGTCCGGCGGCACCGGGTCGAGACCGACGTGACCGGGGCGCGCACCGTGATCGCGGAACTGGCCGGGCAGCAGCGCCCCGACCTGGTGCTGGTGAACGACGACGACCTCACCTACGCCAAGATCCGGCTCGACGAGTACTCGCTGCGCACGCTGGTGGACTCGATCGGGGACTTCAGCGACTCGCTGCCCGCGGCGCTGTGCTGGTCCGCCGCCTGGGACATGTGCCGGGACGGCGAGATGGCGGCGCGCGACTACGTGCGCCTGGTCCTGGCAGGCATCTCCTCGGTGGCCGACATCAGCGTGGTGCAGACCCTGCTGCGGCAGGCCAGCCTGGCGGTCCGCCGGCTGGCCGACCCCGGCTGGCGGGAGACCGGGCTGGCCCTGATGGCCAGCACGCTGCGCGGCCTGCTGGACGGGGCCGAGGCTGGCTCGGACGTCCAGCTCGCCTACGTCCGGGCCTTCGCCGGGGTGGCCACCAGCGCGGATGACCTGGCCCTGCTGGCCGGGCTGCTCGACGGCTCGGCGACGCTCGACGGTCTCGCCGTCGACACCGACCTGCGCTGGGCCCTGCTGTCCCGGCTGGTCAGCCGGGGCGCCGACGGGCCCGGAGGCTTCGGGGCGGAACGGATCGAGAAAGAGCTGGACCGGGACGCCACCGACGCGGGCCAGCGGAACGCCGAGGCGTGCCGCGCGGCTATCCCCACCGCCGAGGCCAAGCAGGCGGCCTGGGACACGATGGTCTCGGGCGAGCCGACGCTGGCCACGTTCCGCGCCATCTTGTCCGGGTTCGTCGACCTGGACCAGGCGGCGCTGACCGAGCCGTACCGGGAGCGGTACTTCGCCGTGGTCGGGGACGTGTGGCGGGACTGGTCCTCGGCGATGGCGCAGGACTTCGCGGGCGGGGTCTACGCCGCGGCCGCGATCTCGGACGAGACGGTGCGGGCCACGGACGACTACATCGCCGCCGCGAACCCGCCGGACGGGCTGCGCCGGGTGCTCACCGAGGGCCGCGACGACGTGCTGCGGGCGCTGCGCTGCCGGGCCAGGGACGCGCAGGCCGCGAGCGCTGAGGCGGGAGACGCGTAGGCGGAAGACGGGCCGGCCGGCGGCCGGCCCGTACGGGCTAGGCGTCGACCAGGATGCAGGGGATGTCGGTGTTCTCGTCGATCCAGTAGCTGGCGCAGACGCGGTGGTAGCCGTCGGCGACGATGAGCGGGTGCGTCACGGTGCCGCGCACCAGCAGGATCGGCGAGAGCGCCGCCCCCGACGCCGCCTTGCGCAGGTCGGAGGCGACGTGCTTGTTGTCCTCGCCGAGCAGGTCGAGCCGGCTGGCGCGCAGGATGTCCTTGGCCTTGCGGTGGGTGATGTCATCGCGCGCGGCGGCCAGCTTCTTGCGGTAGGCGGCGGCCTGCCGGGGCGGCATGAGCAGCGACAGGTAGTCCTCGGCCGCCTGGTAGTCGTGTTTTTCCGGCTTCGGCAGCCACTTGACCGTCGGCGTCACGTCACGCTCCCGCCACGGCCTCCCGGACGTGCTTGGCCAGCTCGGCGCCCAGCGGGACCGGGACGGTGGTGCCGGCGGCGCGGTCGGTGAGCTCGGCGGTCCCGGTAGCCAGGCCCCGCTTGCCCACGGTCACCCGGAACGGGATACCGGTCAGCTCGGCGTCGCTGAACTTGACGCCGGCCCGGACCGGGCGGTCGTCCACGATGACCTCGACCCCCGCGTCCAGCAGCGACTGGTAGACCCGCTCCCCCTCGGCCGCCACTTCGGCGTTCTCGGACTGGGCGACGACCACCACGACCGCGAACGGGGCGATCGCGACCGGCCAGATGATGCCCTTCTCGTCGTGATGGACCTCGACGGCGGTGGCCATGGCGCGCTCGACGCCGATGCCGTAGCAGCCCATGATCGGCTTGGCGGGCTTTCCGTCCGGGCCGGACACCCGGATGTCCATGGCGTCGGCGTACTTGTAGCCGAGCTTGAAGATGTGCCCGACCTCGATGCCGCGCTCGATCTCCAGGCCATGCCCGCAGTTGACGCAGCTGTCGCCGGCCGCGACCTCGCGCAGGTCGGCCCACCGGGCCACGCTGATGTCGCGCTCGACATCCACGCCGCGCAGGTGGGTGTCGTCGATGTTGGCGCCGGTGAACATCCCGCGCCGGCCGCGCAGCGCCTCGTCGGCGATGACGGGATGATCGCCAATCCGGGTGGCACGGGCCGACCGCGCCCAGGCTGCCGGGCAGGGCGCCGAGCGCGGCCTGGATCTCCTCCGGCTGGGCCGGGCGCATCGCGACCGCGCCGGTGGCGTCGGCGAGCTTCTGCTCGTTCAGCGCGTGGTCGCCGCGCATCAGGACCAGGGTGAGCACGTCGTCCAGGAAGTAGACCAGGGTCTTGACCTGCCGGTCGGCCGGAGCCTGGTACTGCGAGACGAGATCCTCGATGGTGCGCACGCCGGGGGTGGCGAAGGGCTCGGGCGAGGCGAGGATGATAGCCCGTTCGGAATCGTCGTTTACGGCGGCCAGCTGGGACGCGGCCTTCTCGATGTTCGCGGCGTAACCGCACTCGGGACAGCGGACGATGAGATCCTCGCCGGACGGCGAGGGGCAGACGAACTCGGTGGAGGTCGAGCCGCCCATCGCGCCGCTGGACGCCGCGACCGGGACGGCGGGGATGCCCAGCCGCTCGAAGATCCGCACGTAGGCGTCGCGGTGCTTGGTGAAGGACTCGTCCAGGCCGGCCGCGTCCAGGTCGAAGCTGTAGGAGTCCTTCATGGTGAACTCGCGGGTGCGCATCAGGCCGGCCTTGGGCCGCGGCTCGTCGCGCATCTTGGTCTGGAACTGGTACCACAGCTGCGGCAGCTCGCGATAGGACTCCAGCTCCGTGGCCAGGACGGAGATGTTCTCCTCGTGCGTCATGGCGAGGACGAAATCGGCGCCCTTGCGGTCCTTGAGCCGGAACAGCTCGTCGCCCATCAGCTCCCAGCGGCCGCTCTTCTGCCACAGCTCAGCGGGGTGCATGATCGGCATCACGAACTCCTGCGCGCCGATCCGGTCCATCTCCTCGCGGATGATCCCGATCACCTTGAGCCGGACCCGCTGGCCGAGCGGCAGCAGGGAGTAGTGCCCGGCCATCAGCTGGCGGATATAGCCCGCGCGGAGCAGCAGGCGGTGGCTGGGCGCGCCGGCGTCGGCCGGGTCGTCGCGCAGCGTGGGGATGTGCATGTGGGACCAGCGCATGGTGCCGTAGTTTACTGCTTGGCGGGGGGGTTCGGGGGGGTCGTCACCCCGGGGCTAGCAGAGCTAAGGGTTAGCGCGGACTTGTCCGCGAGCTGACAGTTCGGCGAGGGCGGTCAGGCTGCGGACGTGCGGGTGGCCGTCCGGCTGCGGGCAGAGCCCGTGCGGGTCCATGTGCACCGGCTGCAGGCCGGCCGCGAGCGCGCCGGCCACGTCGTAGCGCAGGCTGTCCCCGACGTGCAGGACGGTGCCGTCGGCGGGCACGCCCAGGGCGTCCAGGGCGAAGCCGAAGATCCGCGGGTCCGGCTTGGCCACGCCGACCACGGCGGAGTCGATGATGACGCCCATCGGGATGCCCTCGGGGGACCCGTCGCGATCGCCGGCGGCGCCGGGCACATAGCAGACGCCGGTGCGGCGCAGGTCGCCTTCCACGCTGCCGTCGGAATTGGAGACGACGCCCATCGGCAGCCCGAGCGCGGCCAGCTGCCGCAATCCCTCCTTGACCCCGAGGCCGGCGTGGGCCCAGCCGCGCTTGGCGTCGCGGGCGATCTCGGCGGCGAGCGGCCCGCACCGGTCCGCCGCCACGCCGCACGCGGCCACGTAGGGCAGCAGGTAGTCACGCCACCAGGTGCCCGGTACCGGGGCCTGGGCCGCCAGGTCCTGATTGACCATGGCCTGGTAGTGAGCCAGTTCCAGGACGTCCAGGCCGGGATCGGCGCCGGCGGCCCGCAGCGACGGCAGGAGGTTGGCGGGCTCGGGGAAGAGCATCACGCCGCCGGCGTCGAGCAGGATCGCGCTGATGGGCCGGCGCCCGAGGGCGTCGCCGAACTCTGGTGAAGCCACCCTCGCACTATATGCAGCGGGCGGCGCGGACCCGGCGGCCGACCGCCGCGGTCCGGTCCGGTCCGGTCCGGTTCGGGCGAGCTGGGCATTCAGCACGCGCAGGTGAATCAGGGGACGTGGCTTTTGCCACCGATAGGGAGGAACCTCGCTAGAGGAACCGCGAGATCCGACAAGCAAGGGGTGGGAAATGGCCAAGGATCTTTCTGACGTCAGCGCCGTCATCGACCAGAACATGACCGCTTTCGACAAACCCGGGGTGCTGTCCGTGCGGCCCGGCTACAAGGTCAGGCACGACTGGCTGACCAGCACGCCGTCGATCGTGGTCACGGTCGAGCACAAGATCGCGCAGCCGGCCGAGGGCGACATGCTGCCCGCCGAGGTGGGCGGGGTGCCGGTGGACGTCCGGCAGGCATCCCCGGCCAAGGCCCTGGAACTACAGGACCCGCACAAGTACGCGGCCGGCCTGCGGCTGGCCCCGAACCTGGGCTCGGTACCGCACTTCCCGGACGAGCAGACGCTGACCGGCGTCCATCCGGCGGCGGTCGCGTCGGCGCACGCCCAGCTGGCGGCGGTGGCCAAGCCCGAGCTCGGCTACAGCGGGCCGCCCGGCGTGACCCTCGACCCGGTCGAGGCCCAGGCGACCATCACGCTCAGCGCGAGCCCGGACGCCGGCTGGCCGACGCTGAAGGCCTTCCTGGCCGCCACCACGCAGACGCTCACCGTCGGCCTGTACGACTTCACCTCGGCGCACGTCCTGCAGGCGGTCACCGACAGCCTGCCGGGCAAGCAGCTGAACCTGGTGCTCGACCACCCGGGGAAGAACCCGACCGCGGACCAGACCGACGCCGACACCGTCAGCGACCTGCGCCAGGCCCTGGGCCAGGACTTCACGCAGGCGTGGGCGCTGACCCACACCGACCCGGACGCCACGGCTTACATCTATCCCACCGCGTACCACATCAAGGTCGCGGTCCGGGACCGGTCGGTGTTCTGGCTGTCCAGCGGGAACTGGAACAACTCCAACCAGCCGGACATCGACCCGGTGAACGTCCCGGCGGACGCGCAGCAGGCCCGGCGGCGCGACCGGGACTGGCACGTGGTGGTGGAGCAGCCCCGGCTGGCCGGGGTGTTCGAGGATTACATCCGCAACGACCTGCAGGTCGCGGCCGGCCACAACACGCCGCCCGAGGCGGCGGGCAAGCCGCTGATGCCGCCGTCCCTGGGCAGCGCCGGGACCCCGGCCTTCGCTCAGTTCTTCCCCCCGGCCACGGTCAGCGGGGTCATCAAGATCGCCCCGCTGCTGACCCCCGATCCCGGCGTGTACGCGGGCGCGGTCAAGGCCCTCATCGCCAGCGCCACCCAGACCCTGTACATGCAGTTCCAGTACATCGAGCCGGCCAAGGCGGGCGTCACCTCCGCCCAGCCGTTCACCGACCTGATCAACGCGGTCATCGACCGGCAGCAGCACGGGGTCGAGGTCAAGATCATCATGAGCGAGTTCGAGACGGCCGGGTACCTCGAGCAGCTCCAGGCGATGGGCCTCGACGTGGTCAGCAACGTCAAGATCCAGAAGAACGTGCACAACAAGGGCATCGTCGTGGACGGGGCGACAGTCCTGGTCAGCAGCCAGAACTGGTCGGCCGACGGGACGCTGTGGAACCGGGACGCGGGCGTCATCATCTACCACCAGGACGCGGCGCAGTACTTCCAGCAGGTCTTCCTGCACGACTGGGCGCACCTGGCCACCGCCAAGGCAGTGCCGGACTGAGCCGGGTCACCAGATCGGGGGGTGGCGGTCCTTCCAGGGGCGGGCCTGCTCGAGCTGGGCGGACAGGGAGATCAGGGTGGCCTCGTCGCCCATCCGGCCGGCCAGCATGACGCCGATCGGCAGGCCGTCGGCGCTCCAGTGCAGCGGGACGTTCACGGCCGGCTGGCCGGACACGTTGTAGAGCGCGGTGAACGGGGTGAACAGCTTCTGGCGCTCGAAGTTCTGCGCCGGGTCCACCTCGTCGAACCAGCCGACGGGCCGCGGCGGCAGGGCCAGCGTGGGGGTCAGGACCGCGTCGTAGGCGTTCAGCGTGCCGAGCGCGGCCCGGGTCACCGCCTGCAGGTAGCCCTGGGCGAAGAAGAGCTCCGGGGCGCGGACCTCCAGGCCGCGGCCGCGCAGGTAGCGGGTCAGCGGCAGGAGCAGTTCCTCCTGCTCCGGGGCGAGCGGGGCCAGCGTGGCGTAGGCGTACCACAGGGTCTCGAAGAACGGGACCACGTCCGGGCCGAACGGCATGGCGATGTCCTCGACCTCGTGCCCGAGGCTGGCCAGCAGGGCGCTGGCCTCCTCGTAGGCCGCGACGCAGTCCGGGTGGACCTCGGCGCCCTCGACCGCGACCTGCAGGGTCCGGCCGATCCGCAGCCGGCCCGGCTCGCGGCTGGCGTAGCCGAGGAACGTCTCGCCCGCGGGCAGCGGCGGCTGGGTGTACATGTCGCCGGGGAAGTTCTCCGCCATCACGTCGAGCAGCAGCGCGGCGTCGGCGACGGTGCGCGCCAGCGGGCCGTTGACGCCCAGGCCGGCCAGGTCGGGCACGAGCGGGCCCTCGGAGACCCGGCCGCGGGACGGCTTGATCCCGAACAGCCCGCAGACGCTGGACGGGATGCGGATGGAGCCGCCGCCGTCGCTGCCCTGGGCCGCCGGGGCCAGGCCCGCCGCCACCGCGGCGGCCGCGCCGCCGCTCGACCCGCCCGCGGACCTGGACAGGTCCCACGGCGTGCGGGCCGGCGGGCCGATCTTGGTCTCGGTGTAGCAGGGCAGCCCGAACTCGGGCGTGGCGGTCTTGCCGGTCATGACCGCGCCGGCCCGCCTGAGCAGGACGACCACGTTGTCGTCGGTGTCGGGCACGCTGTTCTCGAACGCGACCGAGCCGAGGGTCTGCCTGACCCCGGCCACCATGTTCAGGTCCTTGATCGGGATGGGCACGCCGGTCAGCGGGGGCAGTTTTGTCTTGTCCTCGGCCGCGGCGACTGCCTTCTCGGCCTCGGCGGCCTGCTCGGCGGCCAGCTCGGCGGTCACCGTGTAGAACGCGCCGACCTGATCGTTGAGCTCCTGCGTCCGCTGCAGGTAGTGGTCGGTGACGGCGACCGGCGAAAGCTCGCCTGAGCGGATCGCCGCCGCCAGCTCGATCATGGTGAGGTCGTGAATCTGGGCCATGCTGGAGATCGTAAACCACACCGGACCCAGACGTTTAGCTCGCTATCAGGCAAAATATCCGGCAGGCGGGGCCCGGGCGGGTCCGATGACGACGTCCGGGAAGGGACCCGCTATGGTACGGATCTGCCGCGGTGATCCCGCCGGTATTCCTTGTTCGCTGTTTACCGACGGCTCTGGTTGCGCGCGCTTATCGGCGGCCGCGACCAGTGTGAGAGCCGAGTACCGCTGCGTCACCAGGCTCACGACAACGCACTGTGAGCGCGGCCGGGGGCCGGGCTATCGGGGCGATCCGGTCCCGCGCTGACGTCGGCCGCTGAGGCGCGGCGGGGCGGGATTTGTGTCAACTCGGGGACGTTCGGCATTAATAGGGCGCCGACCTGGTCATTTAGCGCCAGGTCCGATGCGGGCCAATGTCCGGGACATCCGGTTATCGAACCGGATGTCCAGCTATAAAACCAGCCGGAGTAGGGCACAATCGTCGTAGTGACGTGCTATGCGCTGAGTTCTAAGGCAGTTACGCTGAGGTGGTGGGTGATACCGGATGGCGTGGCCGAAGCTGAGAAATAAGTCATCACGTTCAGTGATGACGGACCGTAATCGCAGCGGGGCGACACACGACGGGGCACGATCGCAGGGCGAGGCCGCTGAGGGGGTGCCGGCGGGCCCGGATCGCGGGCTGGCCCAGGCCCCGCCGGATGCGCCGGCCGGCGCATCCGGCCCCGCGGCGTGGCCCGGGACGGGCGCTACGGGCACACCGGGAACGGCGGAGCTGACCGGAGGCAGGACGGCGGAGAACGGGCCGGCCGGGGCTGGGCGACCTGAGTACGAACTGGCTGAGAACGAGCTGGCCGACGCTGAGCTGGCCGAGGCTGGGCCGGCTGAGGCCGGGCTGGCTGAGGCTGGGCTGGCTGAGGCCGGGCTGGCTGAGGCCGGGCTGGCTGAGATGGATGACGTGGCGGATTCGGCGGACCTGCCGCTGTGGGACTGGTCCCCGCCTGGTGCGGGCTCCGGTCCGGAGGAGGCGGGCGCCGGCAGCGAGGCGGCCGCCGGGGCGGCGGACCCGCCCAAGGCGGAGTGGAAGCTGGTGGTCACCCCGGTCGGGGAGCCGGCGGAGAACCGCGGCAGCCGGGTATCGGCGAGCGCCGGGGCAACCTGAGCCACCTGGCCGCGAACCCGAGGATGCGGGTCTGGCGGTGGCGGCTCATCGTCGCGGCCCTGGTCATGGTGGGGTTCTCGCTCTGGGTCTCCTGGAAGCTGGGACTCACGCTGGCCGTCGTCGTGATCATCGCCGACACCATCTACCGGTCGCGGCGCGGCTACCCGGGCGTCGTCAAGATGACCGCCGCCCAGCGGCGGACCCGCAGGCAGCTGGGCAAGCTCGGGCGCGCGGGCTACCGCGCCATGCACGCCCGGCCCATCCCGGAGAGCGAGGAGCAGATCGACCACCTGGTGGTCGGGCCGACGGGCGTCTTCGCCATCGACTCGGAGGACTGGGACAAGAAGCTGGTCGTGCGGACGAAGAAGGGCACGCAGCTGTGGCACGGGCCGTTCAGCAAGAAGGACCGGCTCGAGCACGCGCAGTGGGAAGCCCAGCGGGCCGCCGAGATGCTCTCCGGCGAGATCGGCAAGCCGGTCTCGGTCCGCCCGGTGATGGCGGTCTACGGCCCGAGGATCCCCTGGGACGTGGCCACGATCAGGGACGTCGACGTGTTCAGCGGGCCGCGGCTGGGCAAGTACCTGCGCCGCCGGGCCCGGCAGGCCGACGTCCGGCCGCTGACCGACTCCGAGATCGAGAAGATCTACGAGGCCGCGAACAAGGCATTCCCGCATCTCAGCTCGGCTTCGCGGTGAGCTGAACCGGGCCCGGAGCCCCGGTAGGCTGGCTCCCGGCTGGACCGCGCGCATCGTGGCCAGCACAGCAGCGAGGCCAGCGCCGCTGAGTCAGCCCACGCTGAGGGGAGATCGGTATGCCGTCGCTTCGGTCCCGGACGGTCACGCACGGCCGGAACATGGCGGGCGCCCGCGCCCTGCTGCGGGCGACCGGGGTAGCCAGGGAAGACATCGGCAAGCCGATCATCGCGGTGGCGAACAGCTTCACCGAGTTCGTGCCGGGGCACGTGCACCTGCGCGAGGTCGGCCAGGTGGTCGCTGCCGCGTGCGGGCGGCCGGGGCGATTCCGCGCGAGTTCAATACGATCGCGGTGGACGACGGCATCGCCATGGGCCACGGCGGCATGCTGTACTCGCTGCCCAGCCGGGAGCTGATCGCCGACTCGGTGGAGTACATGGTGAACGCGCACTGCGCCGACGCCATGATCTGCATCTCGAACTGCGACAAGATCACGCCGGGCATGCTGATCGCCACCATGCGGCTGAACATCCCGACCGTGTTCGTGTCCGGCGGCCCGATGGAGGCCGGCCCTGCCTTGGCTAGCACTGGCCGCTGGCGCTGGCCCGGCTGGCGGGGCCAAGCTCGACCTGATCGACCCGATGATCGCCTCGGCCGATCCGTCGGTGTCCGACGAGCGGCTGCTCGAGATGGAAGAGTCCGCCTGCCCGACCTGCGGGTCCTGCTCCGGCATGTTCACCGCGAACTCGATGAACTGCCTGGCCGAGGCGATCGGCCTGGCGCTGCCGGGCAACGGGACCACGCTGGCCACCCACGCGGACCGGCGCGGCCTGTTCGAGCGGGCCGGGCGGCTGATCGCCGAGATCACCCGGCAGTACTACGCCGACGACGACGCCTCGGTGCTGCCCCGGGCGATCGCGAACCGGGACGCGTTCGAGAACGCGATGGCGCTCGACGTCGCCATGGGCGGGTCGACCAACACGATCCTGCACCTGCTGGCCGCGGCCCACGAGGCGGGCGTCGACTTCGGCCTGAAGGAGATCGACGAGCTGTCCCGCCGCGTGCCGTGCCTGTGCAAGGTCGCGCCGAGCAGCTCGTACCACGTCGAGGACGTGCACCGGGCCGGCGGCATCCCGACGATCCTCGGCGAGCTCGACCGGGCCGGGCTGCTCAACCGGGGCGTGCGCACCGTGCACAGCGCGTCGCTGCGGGAGTTCCTTGACGCCTGGGACCTTCGTTCTCCTGCTGTTTCGCGCTGAGGCGGTCGAGCTGTACCACGCCGCGCCGGGCGGCGTCCGCACCACCCGGCCGTACTCGCAGTCGGCGCGCTGGGACACGCTGGATCTTGACCGGGCGGGCGGCTGCATCCGGGACATCGAGCACGCCTACACCGCCGACGGCGGGCTGGCGGTGCTGTTCGGGAACCTGGCGCCGGACGGCGCGATCGTCAAGACCGCCGGGGTGCCCGAGGAGATCTGGCAGTTCTCCGGCCCGGCGGTGGTGTTCGAGAGCCAGGAGGACGCGGTCGCCGGGATCCTGGGCGGCGCGGTTGCGCGGGCGATGTGGTGATCATCCGGTACGAGGGCCCGCGCGGCGGCCCCGGCATGCAGGAGATGCTGTACCCGACGTCGTTCCTGAAGGGCAAGGGGCTCGGCCGGTCCTGCGCGCTGATCACCGACGGGCGGTTCTCCGGCGGGACCTCGGGCCTGTCGATCTGCCACGTCGCGCCGGAGGCGGCCGGCGGCGGCCCGATCGCGCTGGCCGAGAACGGCGACACCGTGGTGATCGACATCCCGCGGCGCGAGCTGCGGCTCGACGTGCCGGACGCCGAGCTGGCCCGGCGCCGCGATCGGCTGCTGGCCGCGCTCGGCTCGTACCGGCCCGCGGACCGGCAGCGCCCGGTCAGCGCGGCGCTGCAGGTCTACGCGGCCATGGCGACCTCGGCCGCGACCGGGGCGGCCCGTGACATCTCGCTCTGCTCGCCCCGTGAGCCCGGCTTCGCCGCCCGAGGTGGCCGCGGGCTTCGTGCGCCCGGCCCGCGCCGGTGACGCCGGCGCCCTGGCCCGCATCCAGGTCGCCGCGTGGCGTCGCAGCTTCGCCGGGATCGTGCCCGCGGAGCTGCTGGACCGGCTGACCGGCGACGAGGCCGAGGGCGCGTGGCGGGACCGCTGGCGGGAGGCGATCACCAACCCGCCGACGAGCAGGCACCGCGTGCTGGCGGCCGTCACCGGGGCCCCCGAGCGAGAGGTCGCCGGGTTCGCCTCGGCCGGCCCCGCGACCGACGCCGACCGCTGGCCGGGCACCGACGCCGAGGTCTACGAGCTGCGCATATCACCCGAACGGGTGGGTCACGGGCACGGCAGCCGGCTCGTGCAGGCGGTGGCGGACACGCTCACCGAGGACGGCTTCCACACCATTTCGATCTGGGCGCTGGAGGCGGACACGGCGCTGCGCCGGCTTTCTCGAGTCGGCTGGCTGGGCTCTTGACGGGGCCCGGGGCGAGCTCGACGTGGGCACGAGCGTGCCGGTCGTCCGGCTGCATACGGCTATCAGTGGTTGACCTAGGATCTGTGCGTGGCTGAAGCTCGGGAATGGCTGGCGGGGACGCGGCCCAGGACGCTGCCCGCGGCCGTGGTGCCGGTACTGATCGGCTCGGGCGTGGCCCTCGGGTACGACCGGTTCTCCTGGTGGCGGGCGCTGCTGGCGCTGGTGGTGGCGCTGGCGCTGCAGGTCGGCGTCAACTACGCCAACGACTACAGCGACGGCGTGCGCGGCTCGGACGAGCGCCGGGTCGGGCCGGTCCGGCTGGTCGCCGCCGGGCTCGCGCCGCCTCGGCACGTCCTGGCCGCGGCCCTGGCCTTCTTCTTCGTGGCGGGGGTGGCCGGGCTGGTGCTGGCCGCGGTGACGTCCTGGTGGCTGCTGGCCGTGGGCGCGGCGTGCATCGCGGCCGCCTGGTTCTACACCGGCGGGCCGAAGCCGTACGGGTACAACGGGCTCGGCGAGATCTTCGTGTTCTTGTGCTTTGGCGTGGTGGCCGTGGCGGGCACCGCGTACGTGCAGATGAAGGAGTTCAGCTGGCTCGGCCTGGCCGCCTCGGTGCCGGCCGGGCTGCTGGCCTGCGCCCTGCTCATGGTCAACAACCTGCGCGACATCCGCACCGACACGGTGGCGGGCAAGCGCACGCTCGCGGTCATGCTCGGCGACGCGCGCAGCCGCCTGGCGTACGTGCTGACCCTGCTCGTGCCGTTCGGGGTCGCGGCGCTGCTGGCCTTCTACCGTCCGCTCACGCTGATCACCGCGCTGGCGCTGCCGCTGGCCCGGCCGCCGGTCCGGGCGGTCCGGGCGGGCGCGTCGGGTCCCGCCCTGATCAAGGCGCTGGGCCAGACCGGGCGGCTGCAGCTGGCGTTCGGCATCGTGTTCACGATCGGCCTGGCCATCCGGTTCTGAGCCCGGGCGTATCAGCCGACCGGGATCAACCGGGAAACACCGTCCGGGCTGGTGCGTAAGTGGCAGGATAGGGTAGACGGGAACTGGTGGGGGTGCTGAGGCGACCAACCACCCGAGCGTGGCCTGGTCCAGGCGCCAGAGGGGTACATTAGGCGGCCCAGAAGGGTCCGGATGCGCGATTCCGGCACGCTTGCGCGCCTGGTGAGAGACACTTAATAGGAAATGCACGGTATCAGCGACACAGTGGCGGCTGGCGCGGTACCCTGCCCGATAATCCCAGGTGATGAGGTGCGGGCGCGGGTGGCTGCCTAGGCCCATGCGTATCCAACGGGAAGGTGCCCAGTTGCAAATCCGGGGAACGTGGTCGGCCGGATCCGGCGACGATCAGGCACGGTTCCTTGCCGACCTGCGTGCGCTACGCGACTCCGCTGTGATCGGGTACGACGAGCTTTCAGCCCGGGCGCATTACCCGAGCGACGTCCTGAAGGAAGCCGAGAACGGTCCTTCCCTGCCCGGCCTGCCCATCCTCAGCGCCTATGTCCGCGCCTGCGAAGGTGATGTCCTGGACTGGGAAGAACGGTGGCGGCGCCTCAACCCCGAGGTGCCCGACGACCCGGATCTCCCGGTCCGGCCGGCCGGGGCGAGCGCGGCCGCCGTAGCGGGCGCCCGCGCCGGAGTCGGCGTCGCGCCGCCCGACGTCTACGACCCGGACCGGATCCGGGCCGCGCTGCGCGGGGACCAGGGCCGCACGGAACAGACCGGCCGCAAGACCGACGACCCTGGCAGCTTGACCCCGGCCGCGGCTGATGCCCGCCCGGCCTATGCCTCCCCGGAGCCGGACGCGGGCCAGGACCGCGGGGCGGGCTGGGGAGCCAGCCCGGGCTGGGATGCCGTCCCCGATCCGCACGTGACGTCGGCCAACGGCCACCACGCCGCCGAGCAGGTGAACCGCGGGCCGTTCGACGCCGCCTTCACCACGGCGGATGCGCCCGGCGACGTTCAGGCCGAGGAAGATTTCTCCTGGCTGCAGCAAGGCCCGCCGCAGTCGTCGCCGGCCGACAACGAGCCGTCCTCCTGGTCATCCCCCGCCGAGGGCGGCCCTTCTTCCTGGTCATCGCCCGCGGACAACGAGCCGTCCTCCTGGTCGGCCCGGACGGATTCCGGGCTGGCCGCGCTGCCCGAGGCCGGATCGGTGGCGCCGGGGCCCGATATCACCGAGCGGATACCGCGCTACCGGGTCGAGAGCCTGACGACTCCGGAGCGGACCGACTTCTGGGCCAAGCCGCCGTCGTCTTCCCCCGCTGCTTCGGTTCCGGCTGACCTGAGAGCGCCCTCGGCCCCGCGGGCCGAGGAACCGGAGATCACGCGGGCATCCTGGCCCTCCAGCACGGAACCGGCTACTCCCCCGGCCGCGGAAACCGCGCAGCGTACCCCGGCCACGGTAGGAGCGACCGGGGCCGGGATGGCCGCGAGCGCAGGCGCGGCCACCAGCTCGGGGCCGACGCAGCCGGTACCCCTGCCGGGGTCCCCCGGTCAGCCGGCCCATGCCGGGCGCCCGGACCGGTACTTCCCGGTCCGCCTCCTGGTGGTCATCATCATTGCCGCGCTCATCGGCAGCGCGCTCGTCCTGATACTTAAGTGACGCCCTGCCTCTTCCTTAAGCGAGGCCCTGACTCCCCGGCTCGGCGCCGTTAGCCGAGGGCGGCTCGGTGTCCTGGGGCGCGGCGGATACCTCGGCCTCGGGCCGGGCGGGGCGGCCGATCCGAGCGGATCGGCGAAACTGGTCCCGGGGATGGCAGCGGCCAGCATGGCGCTCAGGGCGTCAACCCCGGCCGGCGGCGGTAGCCGTGGCGGGGTAGCCGGGGCGGGGGTAGCCGGGGCGGCCTCCAGGGCCGCGGGTTCGTCGCCGGCGGGGACCGCGAGCTCGCCTCCGGCCGTGATAGCGGGCGCCTCCGGCCGGGAGGTCTCCTTCGCCTTATCCCTCGGTGCGCGGTCCCTCGGGGCGGTGACGGCGGCCGGGCCGGTCGCCGTGTCGCCGCCGCCGAACGCGCTCGCCACCGACCGCAGCGCGGTCGTGACCTCGCTCGGGATGACCCAGAAGGTGTTGCCCGCGCCCTGCGCCAGCTGCGGCAGCGTCTGCAGGTACTGGTAGGCGAGCAGCTTGGGGTCGGGGTCGTTCTCGTGCACGGCCTGGAAGACGGCCTCGATGGCCTGGGCCTCGCCTTGCGCGGTCAGGATCTTGGCCTGCCGGACGCCTTCGGCCGTCAGGATGGCGCTCTGCTTCTCGCCTTCGGCGGTCAGGATCTTGGACTGGCGGACGCCTTCGGCGGTCAGGATCGCGGCGCGCTTCTCGCGCTCGGCGCGCATCTGCTTCTCCATCGCGTCCTTGACCGACTTGGGCGGGTCGATGGCCTTGAGCTCCACCCGGGTGACCCGGATGCCCCACTTGCCGGAAGCGTCATCCAGCACCCCGCGCAGCAACGCGTTGATCTTGTCGCGCGAGGTCAGCGTCTGCTCCAGGTCCATCGACCCGATCACGCTGCGCAGCATCGTCGCGGTGATCTGCTCGATCGCCTGGATATAGTTGACGATCTCGTAGTCCGCCGCCCGTGGGTCGGTCACCTGGAAGAACAGCACCGTGTCGATAAGCACGACCAGGTTGTCCTCGGTGATCACCGGCGCGCCGTTGAACGAGACCACCTGCTCGCGCAGGTCGATCATCGGCTTCACCCGGTCGATCATGGGGAGAACGAAGTTCAGCCCCGGCTCCAGCGTCTTGCGGTAACGGCCGAGCCGCTCGACGTTCCGGGCGCGCGCCTGCGGCACGATCCGCACCGAACGCATCACAGTGATAACAACCAGCAACGCGACTACCGCCGCGATGGCTATCTCCGCGATCCAGCATGGCTACTCCCGAGGGTAAACGAGGGCGGTGGCCCCTTCGATCTGCATGACGTCGACCTTGGCGCCGACCGGGATCACCAGCGACTCGTCGTAAGGACGCGAGGACCACTCCTCGCCGCCGATGCGAATCCGCCCGCTGTGCTCGGAGACCTCCTCCAGGACGATCGCCGAGCGACCGACGAGCGCCGCCGTTCCGGTGCGCAGCAGCGGCGGCTGCTTGATGTGCCGCATCGCTATCGGCCGAACGAAGCCGATACCGGCCCCGGCCGCCACGACGAACGCGGCGAGCTCGACCGCCAGGCCGATGTGAAACGTCCCGATGACGGCCGCGACCACCGCCGCGACGGCGATGAGACCGAAGGCCAGCGTCGTGGTGAGCAATTCGGCCACGCCGAGTACAGCTGCCACGATGAGCCATACGATCCAGGACATGGCCGCTCCGCCGATTGCTCCTATTCCGACTGTAACCCCGCCCGCGACCGTCCGCACCACGAGGCCGGGCGGCCCTCCGTCTCAAATGACACATCGTGTGTCATCGGCGGGATACCCCGCGATACGTCTGATTGTGTGCAATCAGTGACAATTAGCCGTCTAGGTCATACAGGGGATTTCTATCGACCTACACTCAAGGGGTAAGGGCAAGCGTCCCGCGTCAGTGCTGGACAGCGAGGTCCAGGAGGCATCTGGTGGAACGTAGCGACACTGGCCTCGGCCGTGACGCGTACGGTCTGCCGAGACGCGAGCGCGATCGCCGTGGCGACGGTTCCCGACCCTACCCGGCGGACGAGGGTTATCCCGTCGCCGCCGAGGACGACGATGGGGCGGGGCCCGGCCGACTGGTGGATCTCGACGAAGACGACTACGGACAGTCGCCACGCCACCCGGGCGAGGCGCCTCCTCGGTCGCCGCGGCCGCGTGAGCCAGGGCGGCCCTACCCGGGCCAGCCGGGTCAGCCCGGCCGGTTCGCGCCGGGCATGCCGCCGAACGGCGGTGCTGGCTACGGCGGACCGCAGGGCCCGGGGCCGCGCGGCGGCCCCCCGGGCGGCCCGAACGGCGGGCATTCGAACGGCGGCTACCCGGATAGCGGATACGCGAACGGTGGCTACCCGGATGGCGGGTACGCGAACGGCGGCTACCCGGATCGCGAGTACGTCAACGGCGGTTACCCGGATGGCGGTTACGCCGATGGCGGGGGGCACGGGCCGGGGTCACACGGCGGCCCAGTAAGTGCCGCCGGGCCGCACGGGCCTGGGCCGTGCCGCCGCGCCGCACGGGCCCGGGCCGTGCCGCCGCTGCCGCCGCACGGGCCTGGGCCGCATCCGGCGCGCCGACTGCGCCCGACACGGGCGCGGGCGCCGAACGGCGGCTTCGCGAACCGGCCGAACGGGCCTATGAACTACGGGGTACCGCCGAATGGCGGCGGGTCCAGCGGAGGCAGCCGGCTGCCGAACGGGCGGCGGGTGCCGCCGGGGGCGGACCGCCTTTACCGACCGTCCGGGCCGAGCGCGCCCGGCGGTACCACGGGTCGTCATCACAGTCCGGCCCGGCCGCCCCAGGACCAGTACAGCGACAGCTGGACCCGATCGCCGGCCGGGCCGCCACCGGGTGGACCCGGCGCGGGCAGCCCCGCGCACTCCGGGCCAGTGCACCCGGGACCAATGCCACCAGGGCCAGTGCATCCGGGGCCAGTGCATCCGGGACCGGTGCCATCAGGAGCGGTGCCACCAGGGCAGTGCCACCAGGGTCAGTACCTCCGGGGTCGGCCCATTCAGGACCGGTGCATCCAGGGCCGGCGCCTATCGGGGTCGGCGCATCCGGGGCCGGGGCAGATGGGACCGCAGCACGGGGTGCCGCCGCATGGAAGCCCGACGTCCTACAGCGGGCCGGCGCACGGGGCGCCGCCGGCTGGAAGTCCGGCGTCTTACAGCTCCCCGGGGGTGGCCGGGGCACCGGGATCGTCCGGGCTGTCCGGGGCACCGGGGGGACCGGGAGTTCCGGGTAATCCGCCGCTGCGGGAGCCGGGTACGCCGCCGCTGCGTGAGCAGGGTCCGCCGCTGCGCGAGCCGGGTGGTCCGCCGCTGCGGGAGCCGGGTGGTCCGCCGTTGCGGGAGCCGGGTGGTCCGCCGTTGCGGGAGCCGGGCGGTCCGCCGTTGCGGGAGCCGGGGTCGCGGGCGCGCTACGAGGCTCCGGACGGACGGGAGCGGCCGGGGACGCCGGCCGAGCCGTCCGGGCCGGTGATCAGGCAGCGGGACACGGCCGTGCCCGAGGAGCGGCCGGCCGGGGGTCAGCCGGTGGCGAGCATCGCGCCGGACGACCTGGAGGCGTTCGCCCGGGACTTGCGCGCGCTGCGGGCCAAGGCTGATCTCGAATACCCGGAGATGGCCGAGACCTCGCACTTCGAGATGAAGACGCTCGCGGCGGCCGCGGGCGGCCTGCGGATGCCGACGCTGCCGGTGGCGGTCGCCTTCGTCCGCGCCTGCGACGGGAACGTCGCCGAGTGGGAGGACCGCTGGCAGAGGCTGGCCGAGAAGCTCACCGCGGAGACGGCCAGGAAGCGCAGGAGCGACGGCGATGACCCGGCCGAGCCGGTGGAACCGGCGGACGCGCCCGCCGCGCTGGAGCCACCACCGGTCAAGCCCGCCGCTCCCCCGCCGCCCGACGCCGACGGCGGCGAGGTGTACGTCATCACCTCGGCCAAGCCGCGGCCCGAGCCGGGCGGCTGGTAGGACGCCCTGCTCGATAGGCTCGAGGGTAAGCATCAGCCACGACACGAGTAGGACCGATCCGGCGTGCCCCCTGCGCAGCAACCGGCCAGCGAAAAAAGGAACAGCGGAAGCTGGTCTCCCCCCGTCGACAATCACGTGCACACCCAGTGGTCGTGGGACGCGCCGCGCGAGGCCTCCATGACGCGCAGCTGCGAGCAGGCGGTGGCAGCCGGCCTGCCGGGCCTGGCGTTCACCGACCACCTCGACTTCACCACCTGGATCGACGGCGATCAGATCGGCGCGCTGAACCTCGACCCGCACCGGTACAGCCGGATGCACCTGATCGACCTGGACGGCTACTACGCGACCCTGCAGGAGTGCCGGCAGCGCTTCCCCGAGCTGCGGATCCTGTCCGGCGTCGAGATCGGCGAGGCGCACCTGTGGGGCGCGAGCGCGGCCGCGACGGTGGCCCGGACCGCCCCCGCGGGCCCGGACCGGATCCTCGGCTCGCTGCACGCGATCCCGTGCAACGGCCGGCTGACCGCCGCCGACGACCTGTACCGGCTGATGCCGCCGGACGAAGTGATGCGCAGCTACCTGGCCGAACTGCTGCGGCTGGTCGAGGGCAGCGACCTGTTCCAGGTGCTGGCGCATATCGACTTCCCGCGGCGGATGTGGCCGTGGTCGGCCGGCCCGTACTCCGAGCAGGCGTTCGAGGCCGAGTACCGGGCCGTGCTGCGGGCCCTGGCGGCCGGGGACCGGGTGCTCGAGGTGAACACCAAGAGCCCGCTGCTATCGGCCGAACTGGTGGGCTGGTGGCGGGAGGCCGGCGGCAAGGCGGTCTCGTTCGGCAGCGACGCGCACCAGCCCTGGCGGGTGGGCGACAAGTTCAAGCTGGCGGTCGACATGGTCGAAGCGGCCGGGTTCCGGGCGGGACGCGACCGCTTCGACTTCTGGCGCCGGTAGATCCCCGATTTTCTTGCTGACCCTGGTAAACCGGTGGCGGTCCCGGACGCCCGAGCGCCGGAGGAAGGCTCCGGGACCGCCGCCGGTGGCCCTTAGGTCCAGGTGTCGCCGAAGCGCGCGATCATCTCATCCCAACTTTCGCCCTCGGTGCCGCCGTCCTCGGCGGCACGCCCCTCATGGGCACGGTTCCCCTGGGCGCCCTGTGTGGAAGCGCGGTCCGACCAGATGCTGGCGTCCTCGTTGTCGAGGGCGGCGCGCGGAGCGGGAATGGACCGGCTCTGGCAGTGCACGGCGAACCGCAACTCTGCGTAGTAGGTCTCCCGGTCGCGCAGTTCGGCACGGGCTTCGGTGTGCGCCGGACGGCTCGTGCCCCCCGTACGGAACGGCAAGTCGGCGGAGTAGTCCCCGCCCTCGTCCGCCGGCAGGCCCTCGTCCGGATAGTTGCTGGCCACGACACACACCTCGAATGCGGTATAACACGGTGCGAAGTTGTTTCGCTACCATTTGTAATGTAACACTACGTGGCGTATCAGATGCAATGGGTGACAAGGTAACACTTACCTATCTTTCGGGATAGGTCCTACAAAGAGTGACATATGTGATTCTGGCGTGACACTAGGGTCGGCCGGTACCGGAGTGATCGCGGAATGCGGTGACGGGGCGTGACACGAGCCCGTTTGGCGGGAAATCTTGTAATGGTTTGATTACTGTCCGCGCATGAGGTTACCGCTGATCCCACCGGTGCGCTGGCTTTCGCGACCCTGGGGGTCAATGTCCGATTCCCGCCAGTTATGGTCCGCGCGGGCTGGCATTGTGGAGGACGTGAAGGAGAACGAGACGACCGCCCCGGGCGGGGTGGCGGCACTGGACGACGAGCGGCGCTACCAGGCGGCGGCCAGCAAGGACCCCCGCTTCGACGGCGTGTTCTTCACCGGGGTGACCTCGACCGGCATCTACTGCCGGCCGTCCTGCCCGGCGATCACGCCGAAACGCGAGAACATGCGGTTCTACCGCAGCGCGGCCGCGGCCCAGGAGGCGGGCTTCCGGGCCTGCAAGCGGTGCCGCCCGGACGCCTCCCCCGGCTCGCCCGAGTGGAACATCCGGGCCGACGTGGTCGGGCGCGCCATGCGGCTGATCGCCGACGGCGTGGTCGACCGGGACGGCGTCGAGGGCCTGGCCAGCACGCTCGGCTACGAACAGCGCCAGGTGCGCCGCCTGGTCACCGCCGAACTCGGCGCGGGCCCGCTGGCCATCGCCCGCGCGCAGCGGGCGCAGACCGCGCGGATCCTCACCGAGACCACCGCGCTGCCGCTGTCCGAGATCGCCTTCGCGGCCGGCTTCGCCAGCATCAGGCAGTTCAACGCGACCATCCGCGAGGTCTTCGCGGTGACGCCGACCGGCCTGCGCGAGGCGCGGGGTAAGCGAGCCGCGCCCACCCGGCGGCGGCCGGCCCGGCCGCCCGGCGATCCGGCCGCGCCCGGGCTGATCCGGCTGCGGCTGGCCTACCGGGCGCCGATCGACGGCGAGCGGATGCTGGGCTACCTGGCCGCCCGGGCCATCCCCGGGGTGGAAGAGGTGCGGGACGGCTGCTACCGGCGGACAATCAGCCTGCCGAACGGGGTAGGCATCTTGTCCCTGGGCCCGCTCGTGCCTTCGCTCGGGGGCCGCCCCGATCCGGGTTATGTCGAGTGCGAGCTCCAGCTCGAGGACCTGCGCGACCTGACCGCCGCGGTCCAGCGCTGCCGGCGCCTGCTCGACCTGGACGCGGACCCCGAGGCCGTCACCGGCTACCTGGCCGCCGACCCCGTGCTGGGGCCGCTGGCCACGGCGAACCCGGGACGGCGCTCGCCCGGCCACGTGGACGGGAACGAGCTGGCGCTGCGGGCCGTGCTCGGCCAGCAGGTGTCGGTGGCCGCGGCCCGGCGGCTCGGGGACCGGCTGACCGCCACCTACGGCAAGCCGCTGTCGCGGCCGGACGGGCCGCTGACGCACTGCTTCCCGGCCGCCGAGACGCTGGCCGCCGCCGACCCGGGCACGCTGCCGATGCCGCGCAGCCGCGCCCTGGCGCTGACCGGCCTGGCCGCCGCGCTGGCGGGGGGCGAGCTGTCGCTGGACCCGGGCGCCGACCGGGAGCACGCCGCCGCGGCCCTGCTGGCGCTGCCGGGGATCGGGCCGTGGACCGTCTCCTACATCCGGATGCGGGCGCTTTCCGACCCGGACGCGTTCCTGCCTACTGACGTCGGCGTGCTCGAGGCGCTGGCCCGGCTCGGCGCTCTTACTGCCGGGACCGGGCCCTCCGCGCGGGCGCGGGCGGCCCGGGCGGCGGAGGTTCTGGCGCAGAGCTGGCGGCCGTGGCGCTCGTACGCCGTCCACCACCTGTGGGCGTCCCTCGAAGAAGAAAAGGATGCATCATGACCAGCCCGTTCGTGGCGACCGAACCGGACGCCCCGCGTCTGTACCACATCGCCAGCTCCCCCATCGGCAGGCTGCTGCTGCTCGGCGACGGGCACGCGCTGACCGGCCTGTGGATGATCGACGCCGCGCGGCACATGTCCCGCGCGGTCGACGGGCTGACGTCCAGCCCGGAGTCCTTCCGCGAGGTCGAGGCGCAGCTCGAGGCGTACTTCGCCGGTGACCTGAAGGAATTCACGGTGCCGCTGGCGCCGACCGGGTCGCCGTTCCAGCTGGCAGTGTGGACCGAGCTGACCAAGATCCCGTACGGGAGCACGGTGACCTACGGCTCCATTGCCCTGGCGCTGGGCAAGCGGCTGGTCGCGTCGCGCGCGGTGGGCCTGGCCAACGGGTCCAACCCGATCTCGGTCATCGTGCCGTGCCACCGGGTGATCGGCAGCGACGGCAGCCTGACCGGGTACGGCGGCGGCCTGGAGCGCAAGGAGCTGCTCCTCAAGCTGGAAGGCGCGGGTCCGGTCACGCTGTTCTGAGCTGTCCCGTGGTTCTGGGCTGTCCTGTGGTTCTGGGCTTTGATTCTGTGCCGTTTTGAGGCTGGGAGCGGTTCGCCTCTGCGAAACTTCTCACGTGATGGAACGGCTGCCGCGCAAGGCGCGTCCAATCCGCATGATGTCTCCACGCCAGGTTCGCGGAACTGTACTAGCGGTACTGCTGTGCTCGGCACTGGCCGGGTGCGGCTCGGTGGTGGCCTCGGCTCCGGCCGCGGGCCCGGGCTCGTCGTCGGCCGCTGCCTCAGCCGAGGCGACGTCATCCGCTTCGTCTTCGTCTCGTCCTCGGCCTCGGCCTCGGCCGGGACGGCCGGGTCTTCCGCTGGGTCCTCGGCCGCCGCGGTCGCGGACGCGGCGGGCTGCGCGGACGTGAGCCAGGCGACGTCGGTCGCCGTGCACCGCGTCCTGCACCTGGTGGAGCCGACCAAGCAGGGCGCGCTGGCCAAGACCCAGCGCGACCCCGCCCTGGTGCGCGCGCTGTACAGCCAGCTGTGCGCGGCCATCACCCACCCGGCCAAGCTCAAGGGGACGGTGCGCTGCCCGGCCAACCTCGGGGTCTCCTACGCCGGGACGTTCTACGACGGCAGCCAGGCGCTGGCCACGTTCTCCTACGGTGCAAGCGGGTGCCAGACGGCGAGCCTCACCGCGGCCGGCCAGACCAGGGCCACCCTGATGGTCGGGTCGGCGTCGGCCGCCGCGCCGAAGCTGCGGGCCGACCTGGCCAAGGTTCTCGGCCTGCCCTCGCTGGTGATAGCCCAGCCGAAATCCGGGACCTCGATGGGCGGCGGCCCGGCTAAGTAACCGGACTTAGATCGGCGGCAGGTTGCCCGACTCGTCGAGGTCGAACTCGCCGTCCCTGACGCCCAGGACAAACGCCTCCCACTCCGCCTCGGTGAAGTAGAGCTTGTCACCGTCGGGCTTGGCGGCGTCGTACATCACGTACAGCTTGGGCTCGCCGGCCTTGTGCGGCGCAGCCTGAGGTGTCGGTGGTGATGTAGACCTCGACCCGGCTCTCGTCCTCGGCGGCTGGCGCGGTGTCGTCACCCGGTGTGTGCATGCGCCCAGGCTACTACCGGGGCTGCTACCGGATAAGGTCGTTTCCGTGCCCGATCCTGCCTCTCGTGCCTTTACCCCGGAGGAAGAGGCCGCGTGGTATGCGCAGCTGCCGACGATGTTCGGTGCGGCGGGGGCGTTGTTCACCGATGCCGATGGGCGCGTGCTGCTGGTCAAGCCGAACTACCGGGACCACTGGTCGCTGCCGGGCGGGATCCTCGAGGAGGGCGAGCCGCCGCACGAGGCCTGCCGCCGCGAGGTCCGGGAGGAACTCGGCCTCGACATCACCCCGGGCCGGCTGCTGGTCGTCGGCTGGACCGGGCTCGACGGCAAGCGCCCGCGGCCGGTCCTGCATTTCGTCTTCGACGGCGGCACCCTGGCTGTCGGCACGCCGATCCGGCTGCAGGCGGAGGAACTCGACGACTACGAGTTCGTCTCGCTCTCCCGGCTCGATGACTACCTGCCCCCGCTGATCAGCGCGCGGGTGGTGGCCGCGGTGCGCGGGCGGGACAGCTCGGCGACGG
Organism: uncultured Actinomycetota bacterium; assembly: GCA_963839095.1. Classification (GTDB taxonomy): domain Bacteria; phylum Actinomycetota; class Actinomycetes; order Streptosporangiales; family Streptosporangiaceae; genus Palsa-504. Next base: position 412,386 of record CAWIUF010000001.1, read on the forward strand.
CCTACCTGCCCTGGCCCCCGCCGCTTTCGTTAGCTGGCCTTGGCTCCGGAGCGGACCTGGAGCTGGTCGAGCAGGGTGGCGGTGGCTTCCGCGATAGCGTCGACGGCGTGGGCGAACGCCTCGGCGTTGTGGCTGGCGGGGGCGCGGAAACCGCTGATCTTCCTGACGTACTGCAAGGCGGCGGCGTGGACGTCCTCGTCGGTGACCTGCTCGGCGTACGGCGGGCGGAGGGTCTTGATGCTTCGGCACATGCTTGTGACCGTACCTTGCGGTTACGACAGGCCGAGCAGTCCCTCCAGGCCCACGGTGAGGCCGGGCGGCAAGGTGGGGAGGCCGCGGACGGCACGCAGGACCCCGGGCATGAACGAGGCCCGGTCCAGTGAGTCGTGCCTGATCGTCAGCGTCTCGCCGGTGCCGCCGAGGATCACCTCCTGGTGCGCGACCAGGCCGGCGACCCGGACCGAGTGGACGTGCACGTCGTCCACGCTGGCACCGCGGGCGCCCGGCAGGGCCGAGGCGGTGGCGTCGGGCGAGGGGCCGAGGCCGCCCGCGGCGCGGGCCGCGGCGATCATGGAGGCGGTGCGCAGCGCGGTGCCGGACGGGGCGTCCGCCTTGCCGGCGTGGTGCAGCTCGATGATCTCGGCGGAGTCGAAGAACCGGGCGGCCTGGGCGGCGAACCGCATCATCAAGATGGCGCCGACGGAGAAGTTCGGCACCACCAGGACGCGCACGTCCGGGTGCTCGGGCAGCCAGCCGCGCACCTCGTCCAGGCGCTCCTCGGCGAACCCGGACGTGCCCACCACCACGTCCACGTCGCGCAGCACGCACCAGTGCAGGTTGGACATGACCACGCCGGGGTGGGTGAAGTCGACCACCACGTCGCACCCGGTCAGCGCGTCGAGCGCGTCGCCCTGGTCGACCTCGGCGGCAACCTCCAGATCGGGAGCGTCATTGATGGTCCGGACCACCTCGCGGCCCATCCGCCCGCGCGCACCGAGCACTCCGACCTTGGCCATGACTGTCTCCCGCCACCTCGAAATCATTGTGTCCAGTTACCCCCCGTCTGGCGGGGGGTAACTGGACACGATACTGCGAACGGCCGCCGGTCAGGCCTGGAAGGCGCTGGCGTCGTCGAAGGGGCCGACGACGGCCAGGGTCTTGGGGCGGGTGAGGATCTCGGACGCGATGATGCGGATGTCGTCATGGCTGACGGCATCGATCGCGGCGAGGACCTCGTCGACCGGCTCGAGCCGCGGGTAGACCAGCTCGGACTTGCCGAGACGGCTCATCCGCGAGGACGGGTCCTCCAGGCTGAGCACGATCGAGCCGCGCACCTGGCCCTTGCCGCGGGCGAGCTCGGCGTCGGTCAGGCCGCCCTCGACCAGCCGGCTGATCTCCTCGGTGCAGATGGCCAGTACCTCGTCCGCCTTCGACGGCAGGCAGCCGACGTAGATGCCCCACACGCCGGTGTCGGCGTGCTGGCCGGAGAAGCTGTACACCGAGTACGCCAGGCCGCGCTTCTCGCGCACCTCCTGGAACAGCCGGGAGGACATGCCGCCGCCGAAGGCCGCGTTGAGCACGCCGAGCGCGAAGCGGCGCTGGTCGGTCCGGGCCAGCGCCGGGCAGCCGAGCACCAGGTTGGCCTGCTCGATGCCGCGGGAGACCAGCGTGGTGCCCACGCCGACCGGCTGGTCTGGCTGGTGGTCGCCGCCCAGCCGGGGCGCGGCGGGCTCCGCCGACCGCTCCAGGGCCGAGCCGAAGGCCTGGCGGACCAGTTCCACGACCGTGTCGTGGTCCAGGTTGCCCGCCGCGGCCACCACCAGGTGCTCGGGGGTGTACCGGGCCTGGTAGTGCTCGAAGATCTGGTCCCGGGTGATCGCGTTGATGGAGTCCGTGGTGCCCAGGATCGGCCGGCCCAGCGGGGTGTCGCCGAACAGCTTGGCGGTGAACGCCTCGTGCACGGTGTCCGAGGGATCGTCCTCGTTCATCGCGATCTCTTCGAGCACCACGTTGCGCTCGGCGTCCACGTCCTTCGGCGCGATCAGCGAACTGGTCACCATGTCGGACAGGACGTCGACCGCCAGCGGCAGGTCCGCGTCCAGCACCCGCGCGTAATAGCAGGTGTACTCCTTGGCGGTGAACGCGTTCATCTCCCCGCCGGCCGCGTCCATCTCGGCGGAGATCTCCAGCGCGGTCCGCCGGCTGGTGCCCTTGAACAGCAGGTGCTCAAGGTAGTGGGTGGCGCCCGCGTGCGAGAGGTCCTCGTCGCGGGAGCCGACTCCCACCCAGATGCCGAGCGCGACCGAGCGGACGGCAGGCAGGGATTCGGTGACTACCCGGAGTCCGCCGGGAAGGATCGTGCGGCGGACTCCGTACGTGGGTTCGGTAGCCATCTACTCGTTGTGCCCCCGGCTGCGGTGCCGGGTGCGGCGGTGGTCTCCGCCGCCTTCGCCGCCGCGGTCGCCGCCGCGGTCGCCACCACGGTCACCGCCGCGGTCACGGTCCCGGGACTCACGGGGGCGGTCGCCGCCTCGGGATTCGCCGCCGGACAGGTCCTCACCCGCCGCCTCGCGCTCCACCACCTCGACCGGCACCAGCGACAGCTTGCCGCGGTCGTCGACCTCGCGGATCTCGACCTGGATCTTGTCGCCGATGTGGACTACTTCGTCGATGTTCTCGATCCGCCTGCCGCCGTGCAGCTTGCGGATCTGGGTGATGTGCAGCAGGCCGTCCTTGCCGGGCAGCAGCGAGACGAACGCGCCGAACGTGGTCGTCTTCACCACCGTGCCGAGGAACCGCTCGCCGACCTCGGGCATGTGCGGGTTGGCGATCGCGTTGATCGCGGCCCGCGCCGCCTCGGCCGACGTCCCGTCGGTGGCCCCGACGTAGATGGTGCCGTCGTCCTCGATGGTGATCTCGGCGCCGGTGTCGTCCTGGATCGAGTTGATCATCTTGCCCTTCGGGCCGATGACCTCGCCGATCTTGTCCACCGGGACCTTGATCGTGATGATCCGCGGCGCGTAGAGCGACATCTCGCCCACCTCGCTGATCGCGCCGCGCATGACCTCGAGGATCGTCGTCCGGGCCCCGCGGGCCTGCTTCAGCGCCGCGGCCAGGACCGAGGCGGGGATGCCGTCCAGCTTGGTGTCGAGCTGCAGCGCGGTGATGACCTGCTCGGTGCCCGCGACCTTGAAGTCCATGTCGCCGAACGCGTCCTCGGCGCCGAGGATGTCGGTGAGCGTCACGTACTGGTCGCCCTCCTTGATCAGGCCCATCGCGATACCGGAGACCATGTCCTTCAGCGGTACGCCCGCGTCGAGCAGCGACATGGTCGAGGCGCAGACCGAGCCCATCGAGGTGGAGCCGTTCGAGCCGAGCGCCTCGGAGACCTGGCGGATCGCGTACGGGAACTCTTCCCGGGTGGGCAGCACGGGCAGGAGCGCCCGCTCGGCCAGCGCGCCGTGGCCGATCTCGCGCCGCTTCGGCGAGCCGACCCGGCCCGTCTCCCCGGTGGAGTACGGCGGGAAGTTGTAGTTGTGCATGTAACGCTTGGTGCGGTCCGGGTTGAGCGTGTCGATCATCTGCTCCATCCGGAGCATGTTCAGCGTGGTCACGCCCATGATCTGGGTCTCGCCCCGCTCGAACAGCGCGGACCCGTGCACCCGGGGCAGCACGTGCGTCTGGGCAGACAGCGGGCGGATGTCGGTCAGGCCACGGCCGTCGATGCGGATCCCGTCCCTGATGACCCGCTCCCGGACCAGCTTCTTGGTCAGCGACCGGAACGAGGCGCTGATCTCGCTCTCCCGGCCCTCGAACCGCTGGGCCAGCTTCTCGACCGCGAGCGCCTTGACCCGGTCGGTCTCGGCCTCGCGCTCCTGCTTGGGCGCGATGGTCAGGGCCTGAGCCAGCTCGGCGGAAACCTCGCCGGCCACCGCTTCGTAGACGTCCTCGCCGTAGTCGAGGAACACCGGGTACTCGGCCGTCGGCTTGGCGGCGGTGGCAGCCAGCTGCTGCTGGGCCTCGCAGAGCACCCGGATGAACGGCTTGGCCGCCTCCAGGCCCTCGGCCACCGTCTCCTCGGTCGGCGCGATCGCGCCGCTGTCCGGGTCCGCGATCAGCTTGAGCGTCTGCGGGGTGGACTCGGCCTCGACCATCATGATGGCCACGTCGCCGTCGTCCAGGCGCCGGCCGGCCACCACCATGTCGAAGGTCGCCTCGGAGAGCTGCTCGTGGGTCGGGAAGCCCACCCACTGGCCCTTGATCAGGGCGACCCGGACCCCGCCGATGGGGCCGGAGAACGGCAGGCCCGCCAGCTGGGTGGACATGGACGCGGCGTTGATCGCCACCACGTCGTACAGGTGCTGCGGGTCCAGCGAGAGGATCGTCTCGACGATCTGGATCTCGTTGCGCAGGCCCTTGACGAAGCTCGGGCGCAGCGGCCGGTCGATGAGGCGGCAGGTGAGGATCGCGTCCTCGGACGGACGGCCCTCGCGGCGGAAGAACGAGCCGGGAATCCGGCCCACCGCGTACATCCGCTCTTCCACGTCCACGGTGAGCGGGAAGAAGTCCAGGTTGTCCTTGGGCTTCTTGGATGCGGTGGTGGCGGACAGGACGACGGTCTCGCCGTCCAGCGTCACCACGGCGGAACCGGCCGCCTGACGGGCCAGCCGGCCCGTTTCGAACCGGATTGTATGCACGCCGAATTCGCCGTTATCGATAACGGCTTCGGCACTGTGGACACCCTCCACGGGTGAGACCTCCTTGCGGTAGATCCCGCACCCACCCGCCGCCGTGCCGCATGTGGCCTGGCTCGCCTGCATAACGTCAAAAGCAGGACGGCCGGCCGGTCTTCGATCGAAGCCCTCGGGTATTGAGGCGCCCCCCGGAGGGGGGCGACCCGGGAGCCACTACCGAGGACCGGCCCTTTGGCGCTCGGGGCCGGGGGCTACGGGATGTCAGTGTTGTCGATATGCAGTTGTGGGTGGCCGGGAACGATCTCCAGCCGGGCGATCGGGGGGCGGCTAGCGGCGGATGCCGAGGCGCTCCCGGACGGCGCGGTACCGGTTGATGTCCTTCTTGGCCAGGTACTTGAGCAGCCTGCGGCGACGGCCGACCAGCAGCAGCAGCCCGCGGCGGCTGTGGTGGTCGTGCTTGTGCACCTTGAGGTGCTCCGTCAGGTGGTTGATGCGCCTGGTCAGCAGTGCGACCTGGACTTCCGGCGAACCGGTGTCACCCTCACTGGTCGCGTACTCCGCCAGGATTTCCTTCTTGACGGCGGTGTCGAGCGGCACGTGACTCCTTAAGAATTGGTGCGAAATGGGATCAGCACGCTGAATTTCCCAGGAACAAGGCGGCCGCATGAGGGTGCAGCACGCCTTTAGCCAACCCGGTTACTCCCCGGGCAGCGTTTCACATTACCACGGACCGGCAAGGCGGCCGCGCCCGTCTGTCAGCGGGCCTCTCCGTCCTCGCGCGGCACGGCCGACGAGGCCACCGGGTCCGGCTGGGTCACCAGCTCGGACTGGGCCACCGGGTCCGGCTGGCCGGGGGCGCCGGCGTCGGTCAGGTGCGCGCCGATCTCCCGGCCGCGGTGCGCGGCGAGGAAGACGATGATCCCGGCCACGGTCACGACCGCCATCACCAGCAGGGTGATCCAGTTCAGGTTGAAGTAGGCCCGCCCGCTGCTCTGCCCGGACGGCAGCACCACGTTGACCAGCATCAGGATCAGGTAGGCGACGGCGACGATCGAGACCGGCCAGGCCCAGCGGCCGAGCGTGAACTTGCCGGCCGGGATCCAGCCCCGGCGCCGGGCGATCATCGACCCGATCACCGTCAGCAGGAACGACAGGTAGATCCCGCTGACCCCGAACGACACCAGCGAGACCAGCACGTTGGTGTTGGCCGGGTAGGTGATGAACCAGAGCTTGACGTCGTGGGTAGGCGAGGCGAACTCCAGGCCGATGAACACCACCGTGACCAGCGCGCCGCCGAACAGGGCGTTGGCCGGGGTCTTGAACCGCTCGCTGATCGCGGAGATCCACTTCGACCCGGGCAGCGCGCCGTCCCGGGCGTAGGAGAAGGCGAGCCGGCTGCCCGCGCCCTGCACCGCGGAGCCGCAGGAGAAGAAGGCGAAGATGATCAGGGCCAGCATGATGTCCTGCATCCAGTGCGGCAGCTGGCTGAGGATGTAGGGGATCCCGCCGTTCTGGAGGGTGATGTTGGCCGCGCCGGCCCCGGTCGGCATCGCCAGCAGCAGGGCGGCGGTCAGCACGAAGGAGGCGATCCCGCCCCAGATCAGCGCCAGGCGCATGGCCCGGGGCACCTGCCGGCCCGCGTTCTTGGTCTCCTCGGAGATGTCCCCGGCCGACTCGAAGCCGTAGAAGATGTAGACCGGGGCGAGCACCGCGATCAGCGCGGCGCCGATCCAGCTGCCGTGGAAGTTCAGGCCGAGCGGGTTGGCCGTGGAGTGCTGGACGTTCAGGGTGCTGGTCAGGTAGCCCACGCTGTGGTGGAAGCCGTGGATGCCGAGGACGACCGCGATGCCGAACGTGCCGAGGATCTCGACGTAGACGCCGAACTGCGCGACCCGGCCCATGACCCGGGCGCCGATGGTGTTCAGCCCGGTCTGCAGCGCGAGCAGGACCAGCGTGACGACCAGGAGGACCGTGTGGCTGGCCGGGTTGAAGTTCCAGCCGAGCCACAGGTGGCCCAGGGCGGTGACGTACGGCACCACGCCGGTGTCCACCGAGGCCACGGTGACGAGCAGGGCGATCCCGTAGAACCAGCCGACGAACCAGCCGAACTTCCGGCCCACCGTGTACTTGCTGTACTGGTAGAGCGCCCCCGCCACCGGGTAGTGGCTGGCCAGCTCGCCGAAGACCAGGGCGACCAGCAGCATCCCGGCGACCGGGATCCAGGTCAGCCAGATGTAGGCGGGGCCGCCGGTGCCCAGGCCCAGCACGAACAGGGAGAAGATGCCGACCATCGGCGACAGGTAGGTGAACGCCACCGAGAAGTTCGAGAACAGCCCGAGCACCCGGTTGAGCTGCGGCCGGTAGCCGAGGCTCTCCAGCCGGGCGTCGTCCTCGTCCGGGGTGACCGGCGCCTGCGCCCCCGTGTCCTGCATGAAGCCCTCCTCGTCGGATTTACCGCGGCCTGCCTGGACAACACCCTGTGGCCCCTTGCCCGCCGTTGGCACGCCCCGCGGAATGTAGCAATGTAGCGCACCGGGCTGCTGTTTAACTCCAAACTCAGCTGTTCCTCAGGAAGGGCACGCTGGCCTGCGCGGTTGAGGCGTTTTGCCGCCCTTTCTAGACTGGCGAGATGCCCGATCTGAGCGTTGCGCGCCGCCTGCCGCTGGGTCACCTCCCGCAGTCCGCGCCGCGCCGCCGCGCCCGGCCTGGTGGCCGGCCTGGTCAGAGGCGGCCGCGCTGCGCGCGCTGCGCGCGGTGCTGGTGGTCCCGTCCCTGTTCGCGCTGACCTACGAGGGCTTCGGCAACCTGCAGATGGCCCTGTTCGCCGCGTTCGGCGGGTTCGCGAGCCTGATCTTCGCCGCGTTCGGCGGTACCAGGCGGGACAAGCTCACCGCGCACTTCATGCTGGCGCTGATCGGCAGCGTCGCGCTGATCATCGGCACGGCCGTCAGCGGGATCACCTGGCTGGCGGTGATGGTCACCATCCCGGTCGCGAGCGGGATCTTCTTCGCCGGGGTGGCCGGGCCCAACGCGGCCTCCGGGGTCACCGCCGCGCTGCTCCCCTACGTGCTGCCGGTGGCCACGCCCGGCGGCGTCGGCACGATCCCGGACCGGCTGGCGGGCTGGTGGCTGGCCTCGGTGGTCTCGACCGCGGTCGTGCTGGCCATCCCGGCCCCGTCCCCGGGCGACCGGCTGCGCACGGCCGCGGCCCGGTCGGCCCGGACGCTGGCCGCCCACCTGGAGGCCTCGGTGCGCGGCACCTCCACGGCCGCGGACCTGGCGGCCTGTCACGAGGCCAAGAACCAGCTGATGAGCGCGTTCGCCAGCACGCCGTACCGGCCGGTCGGCCTGGCCACGGCCGACCAGGCCATGTCCAGCGTGGTCCAGCTGCTCGAGTGGTGCACCGCGCTGATCGCCGACGCCACCGAAGGCCACCCGGACCTGGACCGGGCCGCGCCGGCCGACCGTGACCTGCTCAGCCTGGCCGCCACGGTGCTCAGCCAGACCGGCGACCTGCTCGCCGGGACCAGGACCCAGCCGGTCGAGACGGCCGCCCTGGACCGGCAGCGCGAGGCCAGCGCCGCCTACCACCGGTCGGGCGCGCCACCGGGCGACTACGACTCGGACGAGATCATCGCCCGGCACGCCTTCCACGCGCAGCTCATCACGCTCGCCATCAGGAACATCCTGGCGGACGTCGCAGATCGCCACCCGGCAGGCCGATCCGGAGACGATCGCGGCCCGGCGCCGCGGCTGGTACGGGGCCCAGCCCGAGGGGACGATGGCCGAGCGGCGGGTGGCCTCGGTCTACGGCGCGATCGGCGTCCTGGTCAGGCACGCCAGCTTCCGCTCGGTCTGGTTCCTGAACAGCCTGCGCGGGTCGCTGGCCCTGGCCGCGGCGGTCCTGGTGGCCGACCTGTCCGGGGTGCAGCACGGGTTCTGGGTGGTGCTCGGCACGCTGTCGGTGCTGCGGACCAACGCGGCGTCGACCGAGTCCACCGCGCTGCGCGCGCTGGGCGGCACCGTGGCCGGCTTCGTGGTCGGGCGCGCTGCTGCTGCTCGGCATCGGCACCAGCACCCCGGCGCTGTGGACGGCGCTGCCCATCGCCCTGGCCGTGGCCGCCTACGCGCCGGGCACGCTGCCGTTCGCCTTCGGCCAGGCCGCCTTCACCGTGGTGGTCGTGGTCCTGTTCAACCTGCTCCAGCCGGCCGGCTGGAGGTGGGCCTGCTGCGCATCGAGGACGTGGCCATCGGCTGCCTGGTGAGCCTGGTGGTCGGCGTGCTGTTCTGGCCGCGGGGCGCGGCCGGCGTGGTCGGCGACGACCTCGCCGACGCGTTCCGGCGCGGCGCCGCCTACCTGACCCAGTCGGTGGACTGGGCGCTGGGCACCCGGCACGAGCCGCCGGACGCGGGCGCCGACGCGGTCACGGCCGGCATCCGGCTGGACGAGGCGCTGCGCGGCTTCCTGGCCGAGCAGGGCGCCAAGCGGGTGTCCAAGGAGGAGCTGTGGATGCTGGTGATGGCGACCATGCGGCTCCGGCTGACCGCCTACTCGCTGGCCGGGCTGCAGGCACCCGAGCACATGCGGCCCGGCACCGCGGTACCGGCTACGCGCGCGCCGCGCTGGCGCAGGTCCGCCGCCGACCTGACCGACTTCTACGAGCGGATCGCGGTGCTGGTCGGACGGCCGGTCCAGGGACAGGTGCTGCTGCCGGTCAGCCGTCCCGGCTTTCACCGGCCTGAACGGCACCACGTCAGGTACGTCCGCAGCGACCGCCGGGGACGGCGAGGTGGCCGTGCTGGCCGCGGGCGATTCCGGCGGCCTCGATGGCCGCACGGACCTGATCCGCGTCATCACCACCCCGCACCACCCGCACCTGCTGTGGGTGCACGAGCACCTGCAGCACCTCAGCTCGCACGCGAGGGTGATCAGCGACCCGGCCTCGCACGTGGCCGAGCAGCGGCGCCT
>CAWIUF010000002.1:0-14897 GCA_963839095.1 uncultured Actinomycetota bacterium
CTGGCCGCGAGCAGCGCGGCCAGGTCGGGGCCCGCTCGTGCGCCAGCTTGGCCGCGCCGTAGCCGGCCGTGGCCCGTTCGGTATGGCCCCTGGCGCGGTACCCGGGGCGTGCCGCCTACCACCGCAACGCCACATCGTTGTCGTCCCGACCACCGCAGCGTCACATTGCGGTGCCGACTGGATGACCCAGTTAGATTGGGAGCGTGCTTACCGGGGGTTAGCTTTCCTGGTCAGGGTGACGGCGAGCCAGATCGCGGCGGCGGCCAGCGGCAGTTCGAGCCCGAGCGCCTCGCCGACGGCCAGCCAGCGGTCCAGGCCGCCGCCCGACGTGCACACGTCGAACCAGGCGTCGGCGAACAGCACCCCCGCCCCGGCCATGGCCGGCAGGCTGGCCCGCGGGCTGCCCCGGCGGAGCAGCAGCGCGGTGAGCAGCGCCGCGACCGCCTCGGCGATATCCAGGCCCATCCAGGCCAGCGACCAGTCCGGCACGAACGTGCTGGCGGGCAGCGTTAGCCCGAGCACGACGGACCACGGCAGCAGGAACAGCCCCACCGCCAGGGCCAGCAGCCGGGCCCGCCGGTGGTGGCGCACCCGGGGATCCGGGGCAGGCTCGCGTTCGCCGGGCGGGCGTTCACGAGGAGCTGCCTGGCGGGGCGCCACGTAGCCGGACGCCAGTTCACGGGGCGGGAGCTCACAAGTCGTCATGACCACCACGGTAGGTGTGCAGAGAAAGTTCTGCAAATTATTTTATGCAGAACTTTCTCTGTATAGGTGGTACGCTGCGGGCGTGAGCATCACACCGCGCCGGGTGACCGGCGACGCCCGGCGCTGGAAGGCGCTGTCACATCCGCTGCGCCAGGAGATCCTCCGGCACCTGGGCGAGCACGACGCCGCCAACGCCACCACCATCGCGGCGGCGCTGGGCGAGAACACCGGCACCACCAGCTACCACCTGCGGGTGCTGGCCGATGCGGGGGTGATCGAGGAGGTCGCCGAGCGGGCGCACGGGCGCGAGCGGTGGTGGCGCACCATTCCCACCGACCACCGCGAACCCGACTACGACTCGCTCAGCCCACAGGACCGGGCGGCCCTGGACGAGTGGCGGGCGGGCCAGATCCCGGGCGAGGTCGCGCTGGTGAACCGCTTTATCGCCGAGGTCCGGCGGCACGGCGGCTGGGCCAAGTCCTCTCGGGCCGATGGCTACTACACCCGGGAAGACCTGGAAGCCTTCATGGACGACTACATCGCGCTGCTCAACAAGTACGGGCACAGCGACCGGGACGCCCCGCCCGGGGCCCGGCTCATGCAACTGCGGATGTTCTACATCCCGGACGAGCCCGCCGATCCGGCTGAGCCCGACCCGGCTGAGGCTGCGCAAGGAGAGCTTTAGCGCCGGGCATGTCCAAGGCGAACTGACCAGCCGCGGCCAGCACCGGGGCGCGGGTCCGGTGGACCTGGTGGTGGCCGCGACCGCCGAGTTGCACGGCCTGACCCTGCTGCACCACGACCGCGACTTCGGCGTCATCGCCCGGGTCAGCGGCCAGCCGCTGCGCTGGTACGGGTCCGGCTGACGAAAAGGCCGAGCGGCGGGGCGGGGCGGCATCGGCGGCCCGGCGAGAACTAGCATGGCCAGGAACCTCTGTACCGACACAGACCCGGAAGAGCGGCCACTGATGAGCTCCCCCACCTCGACCGCGACGCCGGCGGAGACCGAGGGCTTCACCCACCGGCAGATCCTGATGATCATGTCCGGGCTGATGCTCGGCATGTTCCTGGCCGCGCTCGACCAGACGATCGTGGCCACGGCCCTGCCGACCATCGTCGGGGACTTCCACCGGAGTGACCTGCTGTCCTGGGTGATCACCGCGTACCTGCTGGCCAGTACCGCCTCGACGCCGCTGTGGGGCAAGGCCGGCGACCTGTACGGACGCAAGCGCGTCTTCCAGCTCGCCATCGTCGTGTTCCTGGTGGCCAGCGCGCTGTGCGGAGCGTCGCAGAACATGTTCGAGCTGATCGCCTTCCGCGGCCTGCAGGGAGTCGGCGGCGGCGGCCTGCTCTCACTCGCGTTCGCGATCATCGGCGACGTGATCCCGCCGCGTGAACGCGGCCGCTACCAGGGCTACTTCGGGGCCGTGTTCGGTGTCTCGAGCGTCGTCGGCCCGCTGGCGGGCGGATTCGCGGTGGACAGTCTCAGCTGGCGCTACATCTTCTACGTCAACCTGCCGCTGGGCATCGTCGCGCTGATCGTCACCAACCGGGTGCTGCGGCTGCCGGTGCGCAAGCGCGAGGTGAAGATCGACTGGCTGGGGGCGCTGCTGCTGGTCGCCGGGGTGTCGTGCATCCTGCTGGCCACCCAGCTCGGCGGCGAGAACTACCCGTGGGGATCGTGGCAGATCATCGGGCTTTTCGCGCTGGGCGCGCTGGTCATCGCCGGCTTCGTGCTCCGGGAGGCGAAGGCGCCGGAACCGATCCTGCCGCTCTCGCTGTTCCGGATCCAGATCTTCTCGGTCTCCAACATCATCGCGTTCGTCAGCGGCATCGCGATGTTCGGCGCGCTGGCGTTCCTGCCTCAGTACCTGCAGCTGGTGCACGGAGTCTCGGCCACCATCTCGGGCCTGCTGCTGCTGCCCCTGCTGGTCGGCCTGCTGGCCATGAGCATCAGCTCGGGCCTGTACATCTCGCGCACCGGCCGGTACCGCTGGTTCCCGCTGGCCGGCACGATCGGGGTCACCATCGGGCTGCTCCTGCTCACCCGGCTCGGCGCCCACACCTCGCTGCTGGTGGTGAGCCTGGACATCCTGGTCTTCGGCCTCGGGCTCGGCCTGTTCATGCAGGTGCTGACGCTGGTCGTGCAGAACGCGGTGCCGATGAAGCAGATGGGCGTCGCGACCTCGTCGGTCACCTTCTTCCGCTCGATGGGCGGCGCCATCGGGGCCTCGGCGCTCGGCGCCGTGCTGACCGCGGGCATCGGGGCCGAGCTCCCGCGCTTCCTGCCGCGCGCGGCGCTGGCGGGCGGCGGTAACAGCGGGAGCAAGGTAGCGCAGCTCGTCCAGAGCCCGGCGGCGCTCGACGCGCTGAAGCGCACCAATCCCGCCCTGCACGAGGGAATCATCCAGGCCTACTCGCACGCCATCGACCGGCTGTTCATCGCCGCCGTGCCGGTGTCGGTGCTGAGCGTCATCGCCGCGCTGTTCATCCGGCAGGTCAAGCTGCGGACCAGCAATACCCTGCCGCGAAACCCGGGTGACGCCCAGCCCGCCGGGGCTGCCGTCGCCGGATCCGCCTCGTCCGCCACGCTCGCCGGGGAGACCGGCGCGGCTCCGCCCGCTCCCGGAGGGATGCCCTAATGCCCGGCGTCACGATTTCAGCCGGCTACGGCGCGGGCGGGAGCATGATCGCGCCCGAGGTCGCCCGCCAGCTCGGCCTGCCGCTGCTCGACCGCGCGATCAGCTCGCGGGTGGCCGCCCAGCTCGAGGTGTCGGTCCCGGAGGCCGAGGGCGCGGTGATCAGGCGCTCGGGCCCGGGCCGGTTCCTGGCCGTGCTGGCGCCGCTGGCCGGCGGCGTGCTGGGGGCCGGCACCGACTGCGCGCCCCCGGAGGCGTTCCCGCCGCCCGATGACGCCGCCCTCTTCCGCGAGCAGGCCGAGGCGATCATGAGGAAGGCCCTGGTGACCGGCGCGGTCATCCTCGGCCGGGCGGGCGGCGCGGCGTTCCGGGACGAGCCCGGGGTGCTGCGGGTCCGGCTGTTCGGCCCGGAAGAGGCCCGGATCGCCCAGGCCGCCCGCATCGAGGATGTGGACGCGGACACGGCCCGGCAGCGCCTGCCCGAAGTCGATCGCGCCCGCGCGCAGTACGTCCAGCGGCTCTACGGCGTCGACATCGACGACCCGGACCTGTACCACCTCCAGATCGACAGCACCGTGGTGCCGATCGACGCCTGCGCCGCCCTCATCGCTGAGGCCTACCGCCGGTGCGTTTAGCGGTGTCCAGCCGTTCCTAGAGGGAGCGGACTAGGTTGATGCCGCGGGCGAGGGTGTCGAGACGGGCGGTGATGGTGTCGCCGGCCGGGTAGAGGCGGACGGTGTTGACGCCGGCGTCGCGCCAGGTGCGGAGGCGGGCGCGGACCATGTCCTCGGTACCGATCAAGGTGGTGGCCAGGATCATCTCGTCGGTGATCAGGGCGGCGGCGCCGTCGCGGTCGCGGGCCTGCCAGCGCTCGCGGACCCGGGCGGCGACCTCGGACCAGCCCTGGCGGCTGTAGGCGTCGTTGTAGAAGTTGGCGGTGGCGGTGCCCATGCCGCCGAGGGAGAACGCCAGTTCGGACTTGCGGCTGGCGATGGCGCCGGCCAGGTCGGCCTCGTCGACCAGGGCGATCTCGGCGCCCTGGCAGATGTCCAGGGCGGCCCGGGGGCGGCCGGACCGGGCCAGGCCCGTGTCCAGGTGGCTCAGGTAGGCGTCGGCGCGCTCGGGCACGAAGCTGGTGCCGAGCCAGCCGTCGGCGACCTCGCCGGTCAGCTCGAGCATCTTGGGCGACAGCGTGGCCAGGTACACCGGTATCTCGGCCGGCGGCAGGGCGACCCGCATCGGTTTCGCGCTGAACTTTCCGGAAGCACTGCGCAGCGGGAGCTGGTAGTGGCTCCCGGAGAACTCGACCTTCTCCCCGGAGAACACCCGCCGTACGATCGTGACCGTCTCACGCATGCGGCCCAGCGGATGACCGAACGGGGTACCGTGCAAGCCCTCCATCACCTGCGGCCCGGATGCTCCCAGGCCGAGCAGGAACCGCCCGCCCGACAGCTGGGCGAGCGTCATCGCGGTCTGGGCGATCAGGACGGGCGAACGGGTACCGACCTGGATGACCCCGGAGCCGAGCAGCATCCTGGTCGTCCGCGCGGCCAGGTAACCCAGCGGCGAGGGGGCGTCGGCGCCCCAGGCCTCGGCGACCCAGCACACGTCCAGGCCGAGCTTCTCCGCTTCGATGGCGAACTCGACCGCGTCCCGGCCGGCCGACGCCTCGATGGTGGTGGCGGTGCGCATCTAGCCCACCCGTTCGGCGCTGTCTTTTTCGGCTTTGTCCTTGATGGTTTTCAGGTTGTGCCGCATGGCCGTCTCGTGCTCGCGCAGCCGGACGAAGACGATCTTGGCCTCCTTGTCCGGCATCGCGTCGATGGCGAGGTTGAGCCCGGAGCGGGCCGGGCCCATCTGGTACCACTGCTCGAGCCGGGTGCCGTCCCCTTCCGGCGTCAGGGTGAACCGCCAGCTGGCGCCGGGGTGGGCGGGGTCGCCGACGGCCCAGGCGAAGCGGCGGGGCTTGTCGCACTCGGTGACCGTGCTGACCGTCTCCCACTCCCCCATGGCCGGGTGGGCGTTGCGGCCGGTGAACTGGCGGCCGAGCGGCCGGCCCTTCGGCCTTCCCGTCCAGCCAGGCCACCTCCTGCAGCTCGGAACTCAGCCGCGGCATCAGGAAGATGTCGCTCACCAGGTCCCAGACCCGTTCGGGCGGAGCCTCGATGAAAACCTCGGCCGCCGCCGTGGGGCAGTCCGCGTACACCTGTCCAGTCCACTCCATGAAGTCCAGGTTAAAGCCCCCGGCCGCGTCATTGCGGGTCGCGGCTGAACCGTGGTACAAGAACCGAATGATCACGGTTCCGAGCCCTGCGCAGCCTGCCGCCGCAGGTGATACGGGCGCTGCGATTCATGCGTTCGGGCTGCGCAAGCGGTACGGCGACGTGACCGCGCTGGCCGACGTCGACCTGGAGGTACGCGCCGGGGAGTTCTTCACCCTGCTCGGGCCGTCGGGTTCGGGCAAGACCACCCTGCTGCGGCTGATCGCCGGGTTCGAGCGGCCGGACGGCGGGCGGATCGAGCTCGGTGGCCGGGACGTCACCGCGGTGCCGCCGTACGCCCGGAACGTCAACACCGTGTTCCAGGACTACGCGCTGTTCCCGCACATGACGGTGGCGCAGAACATCGAGTACGGGCTGCGGGTGCGCAAGGTGGCCAAGGCCGCGCGCCGGGACGCCGCGGCCCGCGCGCTGGAGATGGTCCGGCTGCCCGGGCTCGGCGGCCGCAAGCCCGCCCAGCTGTCCGGCGGGCAGCGCCAGCGCGTCGCGCTGGCCCGCGCCATCGTCAACGAGCCGCAGGTGCTGCTGCTCGACGAGCCGCTGGGCGCGCTCGACCTCAAGCTCCGCCAGGAGATGCAGCTGGAGCTGCTGCGGGTGCAGCGCGAGGTCGGCATCACGTTCGTCTACGTCACGCATGACCAGGAAGAGGCGCTGACGATGAGCGACCGCGTCGCGGTGCTCAGCGGCGGCCGGATCGAGCAGATCGGCGGCCCGGTCGAGGTGTACGAGCGGCCGGCCAGCGCGTTCGTGGCCGGGTTCATCGGCGTCTCCAACCTGATCGAGCGCGACGGCCACACGATCACCGTCCGGCCGGAGAAGATCACCCTCCTGGAGGAGGGCGCGCCGGATCCCGCCGGGGTGCACGTGGAGCCCGGCCATGTCAAAGATGTCATCTACGCCGGCGTGCTCACCCGTTACATCATCGCCCTGGACGGCGGCGGCGAGCTGGTGGTCAGCCGGCAGAACACCGAGGCGCCCGCTTCGGTTGACCGGCGCGGGGACCGGGTGCGCCTCGCCTGGCGCGCCGACCAGGCATTCACTATCCCTGCTGGGGAGGGCTCATGAACAGAACCAGCGTCCGTCGCCGTAGACGCCCGATGACGATAGCGGCCGGACTGGCGGCGCTGCTGCCCGCACTGGCGGTCCTGGCCGCGTGCAGCAGCGGCGGCGGCTCGAGCGCGGGCGGCGGCGCCACCGCGAACAGCGCGACCCAGAACGGCGGCGGCGCGGTGGCCGGCCAGACGGTGCCCACCGCCGGCCTGCCGGTGCTGCCGAAGGTCGGCAAGGGCGAGGGCCAGCTCAACCTCATCGCCTGGGAGGGCTACCTGGACCCCAAGTGGGTCAAGCCGTTCGAGCAGCAGACCGGCTGCCAGGTCAGCGCCAAGTACGCGGGCAGCTCGGACGAGATGGTCTCGCTGATGAAGAACGGCGGCGGCGGCCAGTACGACATGGTGTCCTCCTCCGGCGACGCCGACCTGCGCATCCTGTACGCGGGCGACGCCCACCCGGTGAACATCAAGCTGATCCCGGCGTGGAAGGACTTCTTCCCGGCGTTCCAGTCGCCCGCCTTCAACACGATCAACGGCGTGCACTACGGCGTCTCGCTCCAGTGGGGCCCGAACGTGCTGATGTACAACACCAAGGACTTCAAGACCGCGCCGAGCTCGTGGGACATCATCTACAACTCCAAGTACAAGGGCCAGGTCACGGTCCCGGACAACCCGATCCAGATCGCCGACGCGGCGGTGTACCTGAAGAAGCACCAGCCGTCGCTGGGCATCACCGACCCCTACGAGCTGACCCAGCCGCAGTTCCAGGCGGCGGTGAAGCTGCTGGCCAGCCAGAAGCCGCTGATCGAGAAGTACTGGAGCCTGGCGTCGCAGGAGATCTTCGACTTCAAGAACGGCAACGCGGTCCTCGGCGCGGGCTGGCCCTACCAGGTCAGCGCGCTCAAGGCGGCCAACTTCCCGATCGGCACCACGATCCCGAGCGAGGGCGCTACCGGCTGGGCCGACACCTGGATGCTGGCGGCCAAGGCCCCGCACCCGAACTGCTCCTATGAGTGGATGCAGTACATCAGCACGCCGAAGGTCCAGGCCGAGCAGGCCGTCACCTACGGCGAGACCCCGGACAACAAGCTGGCCTGCCCGATCATGAACCAGCTGGCGGCCGGATCGTGCGATGAGTACCACGCCAACGCGCCGCAGAGCTACTTCGACGCGATCAGCCTGTGGAAGACCCCGCTGGCGACGTGCGACAACGGGCAGAACAACTGCGTGCCCTACGCCCAGTGGGTGTCTGCGTGGAACACGCAAGTCAAGTAGGGGTCAGGGCTAGCTGGGGGTCCCGCGTCTCGGGAGCGCTGTGGCGCCGCCCGTGGGCGCGGGCCACCCTGCTGCTCACCCCGCCGCTGGCCTGGTTCCTGCTGCTCTACGTGGCCGCGCTTATCGTCCTCCTGATCACCGCGTTCTGGCAGATCAACCCGTTCACCACCAACATCGAGCGGGTCTTCAGCCTGCACAATTTCAGCCAGATCTTCAGCACCGCGGCCTACCGGAGCATCATCGGCCGCACGGTCGGGATCGCGGCCGCGGTCACCGTGACCGACGCGGTGGTGGCGTTCCCGTTCGCCTACTACATGGCGCGGATCGCCGCGCCGCGGACCCGGACCATTCTGTTCGTGGCGATCCTGCTGCCGCTGTGGGCCAGCTACCTGGCCAAGGTGTACTCCTGGCTGCTGATCTTCACCAAGGGCGGCGTGCTCGACTCGATCCTGAACGTCCACCTGATCTACTCGAACTGGGCCGTGTTCACCGTCTTCTGCTATCTGTGGCTGCCGTTCATGATCATCCCGGTGTACGCCGCGCTGGAACGGATCCCGCCCTCGCAGATCGAGGCGTCCCAGGACCTGGGCGCGAAGACCTGGCGGACCACCCGCCTGGTGCTGTTCCCGCTGGCCCTGCCGGGCATCGTGGCCGGCTCGATCTTCACCTTCTCGCTCACCCTCGGGGACTACATCACCCCGCTGCTGGTCGGCGGGACCAGCTCGACCTTCATGGGCAACATCATCTACTCCAACATCGGCGTGGCCAACAACGTGCCGTTCGCCGCGGCCATGGCCATGATCCCGATCGTGATCATGGCCGCCTACCTGCTCGGCGCGCGGGCGCTGGGCGCGTTCGAGGCGGTCTGAGGGTTATGGAGTCTGGTTGGCTGCGCGCGGGGCTGCGGATCTGGGTCGCCCTGGTGCTGGCGTTCCTGTTCATCCCGATCATCTTGATCGTGCTGTACGCGTTCAACTCCTCCACCATCGAGAGCTGGCCGATCGCGGGCTTCTCGCTGCACTGGTTCTCGGTGGCCTGGCACGACAACCAGGTCCGCGGCGCGTTCGGTCTGTCGCTGCGGGTCGGCGTGATCGCCACCGCACTGGCCGTGCTGCTCGGCTCGGCCACCGCGTACGCGCTCAGCACGTTCACCTTCTTCGGCCGCGAGGCCATCTCGTTCCTGCTGGTGCTGCCGCTCGCGCTGCCCGGCATCCTGACCGGGATCGCGCTGAACTCGTTCTTCTCCTTCACCGGGATCCAGCTCGGCACCGTGACCATCGTCATCGGGCACACCACGTTCTGCATCGTGGTGGTCTACAACAACCTGGTCGCCCGGCTGCGCCGCACGCCCGGGTCGCTGGCCGAGGCGTCCGCCGATCTCGGCGCCCGGGGCTGGCAGACGCTGCGCTTCGTCACGCTCCCGCTGACCGCGACCGCGCTGGTCTCCGGTGCGCTGCTGGCCTTCGCCCTGTCCTTCGACGAGGTTATCGTCACGGTGTTCACCGCGGGCGCGCAGAACACCCTGCCGTTGTGGATCTTCGGCGCGATCCGGCTCGGCCAGCAGCTGCCCGAGGTGAACGCGGTGGTCTCGATCGTCATCGCGCTGACCCTGATCCCGGTCATCCTGGCCGCCCGGGTGGCCGGCGCCGGCGCGATCAGCCGCACCGCCCGCACCGCCGACGCCGCCAACGCGGACTAGGCGGTGCGGGACCCTTGCGGTTACTTCGAGATCGTGAACAGCAGCAGCTGGCCGGCACCGGACTGGAGCCGGGGCCAGACGGTGACGTAGCTGACGTCGCCACTGCGGTGCACGGCGGTGACGCGGTAGTTGGAGATGCGGCCGCCGCCCGTGCCGACGAAGTTGATCGTCTGGCCGACCTTGACCGACTCCCTGGTCAGCAGCGCCCCGCCGACGTTGTGCCCGACCGACGGCGTATGCGAGACGGTGGCGGCGGCCGGCGCGGCGAGGGCCGGCGCCGCGGCCGCGACCGGAGCGCCGAGCGCGGCGGCGGCGAGGGCGATGGTGATGACGGCCTTACGGGTCCTCATGATCTGTGCCTTCCTGTAGCTGAACTGTCCCCTGTTGTGAGGGCCATTCGCAGCTGCGGGCCGCACAGATTGGTGTGACTGGTGAGTTCTTTGTGATCAGCCGCTCAGCTGCCCGCCAGGTGGCGCAGGTTGCGCAAGGCCACCGCCATGATCGTGTTGGTCGGGTTGTGCGCGCCCGAGGTGACGAAGACCGAGCCGTCGGCCACGTAGACGTTGTCCAGGCCGTGCACCCGGCCGTAGCCGTCGGTCACGCTGTCGGCCGGGTTGGTGCCCATCATCATGCCGCCCATGATGTGGTTGCCGGTGGGCACGCCGCCGCTGTTGTCGGTGGCCGGCACCGCCACCGACACCCCGGCCCCGGCCTTGGTCATCATTGTCCTTGAGTTTCGGGATCCAGAACTGCTGGGCCACCTGCTCGTGCTTGCCCGCGCTCCAGGTGACCCGGGCGACCGGCAGGCCGAAGACGTCTTTGACCTGCGGGTCGAGGGTCACCGTGTGGCCGAGGTAGGGCAGGTCGTGGCCGATGAGCGAGCAGCCGGCCAGCCGGTCGCGCAGGATCGAGGCCCGCATGAGCTGCTTGAACTCGGTGCCGAAGGGCTTGGCCGAGCGGACGAAGGACAGCAGCGTCTGGTAGGACTGCGCCTCGCTGATCGGGTCCTGGCTGCCGCCGAGCTCCATCAGGCCGCCCCGGAGATAGGGCAGGCCGTGGGCCTTGGCGAAGGCGCGGGCGCCGGGGAAGTCGGGGTCGACGCCGTCCTCGACGCACTGGGTCACCGACCGGCCGCGGTAGGCGTGCATCCGCTCGTCGAGGAAGATCGCGGTGCCGTCGACGAACGCGTGCAGCATCAGGCGGCGGCCCAGCTTGCCGCTCTGGTCGGGAAATTGAGAAAGCAGGGCGAGGCGGACCGTCTCGATGGCCGACGCGGCCATGACCACGATGTCGGCGGTGGCGATGCCGGTCACGGGACCTCGTTCGGTCATCTTGGTCCAGTGAACGCCGGTCGCTTTCGCCGTCGCGCCCGAGGTGCTGAGCAGGACCTTGGTCACCATGGTCTCGGGGACGAGCTCGACCTTGCCGGTGCGCAGCGCGTGGCGGAGCGGGATCAGCGCGGCCGGGCGGGCCACCACCGGGCAGCCGAAGCTGGCGCAGAAGCCGCAGTTGTTGCAGGCGTGCTGG
This sequence comes from uncultured Actinomycetota bacterium, assembly GCA_963839095.1. Lineage (GTDB taxonomy): Bacteria > Actinomycetota > Actinomycetes > Streptosporangiales > Streptosporangiaceae > Palsa-504. The sequence continues at coordinate 11,174 of CAWIUF010000002.1, forward strand.
CCGTTGTGGCCGCTGACCGAGTTGGCCGCCATCGGGAACGGGAACGGGTGCAGGCCTGAGCTCTTGTGCTCCTTGCGGCGACCGCTAGCGAGGCGCGCATCTGCGGGCCGGGGGGCATGGCGTACTGGGTTTTCCTGGGGGCGTGTTTTTTTACGATGTCCGGGAACGTGTTCACGTCGCCCTGGACGCCGATGAGCTGCTCGACTTCTTCGTAGAAGGGGGCGATTTCGGCGTAGCTGAAGGGCCAGTCGGCGACGTCGGCGCCGGGGAACGGGCCGAGGGCTGTTTTCTGCTGGAAGTCGATGTCCCAGAACCTTGGCACCTTGGCGTCCCAGTGGACGGTGCCGCCGCCGACGACCTGGGGGAGCTCGTCGACGCTGCCGGTGTACTGGGCGGGGACGTCCTCGCTGGGCCGCCAGGTGCGAGGGTAGACCTCGGGGTCGGGTTCGGCGCGGTAGCGGGCGATCATGGCCAGGCTGTCGTTGCCGAAACTGGTTCCGATCGGGCCGTCGCCCTGGAGGTTGGTGAAGTGGTTGGGGCCCTTCTCGAACAGGGTGACCTGCCAGCCGGCCTGGGCGAGCACCATCGCGGCGAACGAGCCGCCGGCGCCGCTGCCGATCACTATGGCTGTGGTCATGTGGGCTTCTCAGACCACGCCGAGGAGCTTGACCACGTCGGCGATGATTCCGGTGGTCGCCACGGGGTCGTGGCCGTCGGAGCGCTCCACCTCGTCGTCGGTGTAGCCGCGGGGCTGGATGTCGCCGGGGAAGCCGATCTCCTTCCAGCCGGAGCCGGCGCGGTTGCCGCCGTACTCCGGGGCGCCGTACAGGCCCTCGATGGTGTGCTGGAACAGCAGGCTGGTGAAGGTGCTGACCGAGGCGGTGGCGAGGATCTTGTCCTGCTTTTGTTTACTGGCTTTGGTGAAATCGCCGCCGGCCAGCTTGTCGAGGTCGTTGATGCCTTGTCGGTACTGGTCTTGCCATCTGGTGAGCCGTTTGCGCCAGGCGATTTTCGCTACCGGGTCGAGCGCGGCGAAGCGGGCCATCAGGTCGGGGCCGGAGGTGTGGCGGTTGCTGTACGGGCCGCCGGCGAAGATCATCGGCTTCGTGCTGTCTTGCAGTGCGCCGAGCATGGTGTCGATGTAGCTGGTGACGTCGGCTTCGCGGGCGCCGGGGTGGCCTTGCTCGGCCGGGTCGTCGTGCGGGCCGGGGGCGATGCGGGCGGTGGCGGCTTCGACCACGGCGGCCTGGTGGGGGGTGAAGAAGCGGCGGGTTTCCGGCGCCGGCTTGGGCTTGGGCGTTGCGGTGCAGGCGGTCGCGGCGAGGACGGTCGCGGTCGCGATGAACGCCCGGCGTCTCGGGCCCTGGCTGCTTGCTCTTTCGCTGGCTGGCACCGGCTCCCCTCCCTCTGGGGAAATGATCACGTGCCGGACAGGGCGGCGCAAGAGGTGTGACGATGCGTACCTGGACAGCGCGCCGGTCCGGCCGGAGACTTGGCTCATGGTGAGCGAGACCGAATTCAATGAACTGATTGAACTGTTGCGGGACTTCATCCGGCGCGAGGTGATGCCCGCCGAAGCCGGCATCGACGAGAGCGACGAGATCCCGGCCCGGCTGATCGCGCAGGCCAAGGAGATGGGCCTGTACGGGTACGCGCTGCCGTCCGAGTACGGCGGCCTGGGCCTGTCCGTGCGGCAGCAGGTGCTGCTCACCATCGAGCTCGGGTATACGAGCCCGGCGTTCCGGTCCCTGTTCGGCACCAACAACGGCATCGCCGGGCAGGTGCTGGTGATGGGCGGCACCGACTCCCAGCGCAAGCAGTGGCTGCCGCGGCTGGCCTCCGGCGAGGTGGTGGCGTCGTTCGCGCTGACCGAGCCGGACGCCGGGTCCGACCCTAGCTCGCTGGTGACCTCGGCTACGGCCGACGGTTCCGAATGGGTTATCGACGGTTTGAAGCGGTACATCACCAACGCCCCGGCGGCTGACGCGTTCATGGTGTTCGCGCGCACCGACCCGGAGGCGCCGCGGGGCAAGGGCATCGGGGTGTTCATCGTGCCTGCCTCGCTGCCGGGGGTCTCGGTGGCGGCCAAGCGACCACAAGATGGGACAGGCGGGGGCGTGGACCGCCGACGTGTCCTTCTCCGGGGTGCGGGTGCCGCGCGAGGCCCTGGTCGGCGAGGCGGCCGCGGCCGGTTACCGCACCGCCATGAAGAGCCTGGCCCACGGGCGGCTGGTGATCGCGGGCATGTGCGTCGGCGTCGCGCAGCGGCTGATCGACGAGAGCGTTGCGTATGCGCGTGAGCGGACCCAGGGCGGGCACCCGATCGGCGAATACCAGCTGGTCCAGGCGATGCTGGCGGACTCGCAGACCGAGTACCTGGCGGCCCGTTCGCTGGTGCTGGATGCGGCGGAGAGGTATGAGGCGGGGACGGATCAGCGTTTGGCCCCTTCGGCGGCGAAGTACTTCGCCAGCGAGGCGGTCGGGCGGATCGCCGACCGGGCGGTGCAGATCCACGGCGGCTCGGGGTACATCCGGGGTATCCCGGTCGAGCGGCTGTACCGCGACGTGCGGCTGTTCCGGATCTACGAGGGGACTTCGCAGATCCAGCAGCTGGTCATCGCGCGGGAGATGCTCAAGTAGTCCTGGGGCTTTGCTGGTGTTTACCTTGTGCCTTGTGCGGCTTGCGCCTTGGGCCTTGTCGGGCTGGGATATTACGGCCTCCGAACCATGCTTGGCGGATTACGGGTATGGCCGCTCAGGAGCGTTTAGCATTAACGCATTGCATTTACTGGAATACTCTTTGTGGTGCGTGATGCTTGTGGTGCGTGATACCGGAGTGCCTAGTGGCACTGGACCGGACTAGCTATGAGGTTGGGGATCTTCACTTACGGATCCGTGCGGGACGTTCGGACCTGAGGGAACCGGCGGCGATGTTCCGGTAAGACCGCCCGGGTCGGCGTCAGAAGCGGCTCGAGCGGGCGGAATCGCTGACTCGTGCGGAGTACTACGAGGTGCGGCGAGCCGCCGACGGCGAGGCATCTGACGGAGCACCTGGCGGGGCGCATGGCGGGGCCGACGCGGGATCGGATCGGGGCGGCTGGGATCAGGTGGAGACCGCGGACCGGCCGCCCGCGGAAGATATCCGCGTCAGCCCCGAGCGGGCCACGCACATACTCGACGGTGAGCGGAACGGCGGTGGCGGGCACCGGCACGGATCGGCAAGCCAGGCAAGACAGAATTTCCCGCTGGCTGGGAGCGACGAGAAAATCATCGCCAATGTCCAGGATGTGGGCCGTAGACCCGATAGCACGGCCCACTCGTCCAGGACTGGAACGACACCTGGATTTGTACGTGGCACCCGCGAGGATGTCGAGTCTCAGCAGTCGTTCAACGTGATGGAAATATCCTGACCGGATGGCCTGAAGAAGGTAGCCCGGGCGTGGTGCGCAATCCCAGGAGAGGGAGATCATGACCGAAGACGAGATCATCGACCGGGCTGAACCGCTACCTGAACGCTTCGCCGATCGCTTGACGGACAGCGCGCTATGGAGTGTTAAGCACATGCGTGGTGGAGGCGAGTACGGTCTAGTGACGATCGAAATCGCCGCGTCGCTCGCGGCTCACAACAAGCCGTATCTCCAGAGGAGCGGGACGAGTTGCGGACGTTGCTGGAGGCGATGGGCATGCCCACCGATCCCATCGGGCAGCTGAACGTGCAGGGCTA
>CAWIUF010000003.1:0-12723 GCA_963839095.1 uncultured Actinomycetota bacterium
TACGACTTCGCCTGCGCTAACACCGTGCTGCACCACATGGACTTCGCGGCGGCGCTGAGCGCCATGGCCCGGGCGTTGCGGCCGGGCGGCCGCCTCGCGGTCGTCGGCCTCGCGGCGAACGGATCGCCCGCCGACTACCTGATCGGCGCGCCGGGCGTGCCCGCCAACTGGGTCTACCGTGCCGTCCGCGGCGAAGGCGGGTCCGGCGCGCCGATCAAGGACCCGGATATGACCTGGGCGCAGGTGCACGCGACCGCCCGGGACGTGCTCCCGGGTGTGCGCTACCGGCGGCACCTGCTCTGGCGCTACTCACTGCGCTGGCACAAGCCCGGCGGATAAGCCGGGAAGCGGAAGGCCTGGAACCAGGCGGATAACCCGGGCTCGGGGACGCGGATCAGGGTGCTCCGGCCGAGATCCGCTCGCGAATCAGATCCCCGAGCCCGGGGTCCGGCGGGAGACCGCCGGAGCTTTCTTTCGGGACGAACCCGCGCACGTGACGGTTCTCCTGGTCGAGCAGGAGGAACAGCCGCCCGGTCTCGCGGACGCCGGTCAGCGCGGACCACGGCAGGAAGACGGCGGACCCGTCGGGCGACCGCCAGGCCACCCCCTCGGCCCTGAGCTTGTACTGGTGGACCCCGTTCTGCCAGACGCCACTGGCGAGCGCGCGGCGGGCCTGGTGCCCGGGCGACAACCGCCATACCCGCAGCGCGCTCCAGCTCACGAGCAGCGCGCACAAGATGGCGGCGGCGATGAGTTCCCCGCGCAATGAGCCCTGGCTGGGGCCGTAGACCGCCGGCGTGACCACGACGTGATGCAGCAGTGCGATCGCCTCGGCCAGCAGTGCGGCGAACATGAATCCCGCGACCGTCCAGGACCGGCGCATGAGTACCAGAATGCGCGATGTCGCCATTACCTCGCGCACGTCTTCCCAGCCGAGGTCGCATCGCAAAACGACGCTCTCCGTCGTTCCCGCCATGGTCATATCGCAAATATAACTCCAATCCTGGCGGTTGTGAACCGCTAGGCCGCGCCGAAACTAGCGCGATTTCCCGAGCCGCAATGTATTAAACGATCTTTACGGCTAACCACCTGCTAAGAAGCCTGAGAGTCTGCTATTCAGGCCTTGCCTGGCCACTAAATTACTGGTAGGTAATATACATGCGGGCGGCCATCTGTACGATTTTCCCATGTTAAGTGTCATGGTTCATGTCAGGTGTCATGGGTGATTAATGATGATGCCCACTTGTGCCGAACGCGCGGTGATCGAGAACCTGGAGTTGTCATATCCCGCATAAGCCGAGGAGGCCTATGATGAACAACTCCAAGAAGCTCGCGCTGTCGAAGGAGACACTGCGCAGCCTAGACGACGAGGACCTGACCGACGTCGTGGGCGGCGGCTGCGGCAGGCAGCACGGCGGCGGCGGACACAACAACAACAACTCGTTCGGCTGCTCCGGTATCTGCGTCAGCTACGAGTGCAACAGCGGTATCTGCGGCAGCGTGCTCTGCATCGGCTAGCCGGAACCACGACGCCATGAACCGCAACCCAGGTCAGCAGATGACGCCCCAGCCGGCGCCGCGCGAGACACAGCGCAGGACCGGCTGATGCGCCTGCATGCTGTACCGGCCAGCGATGCCCCGGCCGGCCGGGAGGTGGCCGGGGCATCGCGGCGGCTACTGCCAACGAGCCCGCTGCCACGGAGCCCTCTGCTGTCCGGGACGCTCAGGGACGACGCCCTGCACCTCGCGGCCGCGCTCGCCGCGTCCCTGCCCGCTCCGGCCACCGCAGGCCACCGGAATCCTTCCCTGGCGTCGGGGTCCGCCGGCCTGGCCATCTGCGCCGGCCAGCGCGCCCGCACGCGCCCGGACGCCGCGCCAGCCGCCGAGACCGCCGAGACCGCCGAGACGGCTCTGACGCACCTGGAGGATGCGGTCGCGATGCTGGCCACCGAACCGCTCACGAGCTCCCTGTACACCGGGTTCACCGGGATCGCCTGGGCCGTGGAACTGGTGGACCGGCTGCTCGGTACCGAGGGCGAGGACCGCAACGGCGACATCGACGAGGCGCTGGCGAGCCTGCTGCCGCGGTACCCGCAGGACGCGCCGTACGACCTGATCAACGGCCTCACCGGGCTGGGCGTCTATGCGCTGGCCCGCTGGCCCCGGCCCGGGGCCGCGTCATGCCTCCTCGGCGTGGTCGACCAGCTCGCCCGGCGGGCGCGGGAGGACCAGGACGGCATCTACTGGTGGACGCCGTCCTCGTGGCGCGGCCTGCGGGGGGAACGGTACCGGCCGGCCGGAGTGGACCTGGGAGTGGCGCACGGCATCGCCGGGGTCATCCCGTTCCTGGCCCGGGTCCATCGCCTCGGCCTGGCCCGGCCGGTCGTCCGCCCGCTGCTCGACGGAGCGGTCGGCTGGCTTCTGGCCCATCTGGTCGACACGGCCTCAGGACCCACCGTCCCGTACTTCGTGGCCGACGGCATCGAACCGGGGCCGGCCCGCTCCGCCTGGTGCTACGGCGACCCCGGCGTGGCCATGGCGCTGCTGCTCGCCGCGCGTGACGTCGGCGACCTGGCCTGGGCGCAGACGGCGACCGGTCTCGCGCTCCGGGCCGCCGCCCGCCCGGCTGGGCAGACCGGCGTCACCGATGCCGGTCTGTGCCACGGCTCGGCGGGCCTCGCGCACCTGTTCAACCGCTTCTACCAGCTGACCGCGGATCAGGCCTTCGCCGACGCCGCGCGCTTCTGGGTAGAGCGGACTCTCGAGCTATGTTCCGCGTCCGCCCCGGGTGAGTCAGCACCCGGGGCGGACGCCCCGAGGACGGCGGCACCCGGTGCGGCGGCGCTCGCCCGGGTGCCGCTCGCCGCGGCGCCGCAGCCGGCGTACAGCGGCCCCGGTCTGCTCGAAGGGGCCGCGGGCGTGGCGCTCGCACTGGCCGCCGCGGCCACCACTTCCGAACCCGTCTGGGACCAGATGCTGCTGGTCTCCTCGCTCGAGAACCCGGGAGCCCAGGGACGATGAGATCTCAGCCTGCCGCGACGCCGTCCGGGTTCTTCGTGCTCCGCACGCCCCTGCTGCCGTTCACCGCGGTAACCGCCTGGGGCGACGACCTGCAGGCACCGACGGCACCGCGCGACACCGAAACCCAAGACAGTGCCCTGGCCGATGCCATAGCCGCCGACCGGGCGCAGCTCCGTCGCCGTCTGGAAGACATCGTCACCACCCCCGAGTTCCGGGACGCCCTGCACCTCGCCTCGCCGGGCCTCGCGGCCGCGGTCGACCCCTGGCGCAAGGAACCGGACAGCGACAAGGGCCGGGCCACCGAGCGATCGCTGGTCTCCTACCTGATGCGGGCCGCGGCCCGGCCCACCCCGTTCGGGCTCTTCGCCGGCTGCACCACGGGGACCATCGGCGAACGTACCCGGCTGAGGCTGGCGGGGGTAGGCGAGTACGGGCGCCACACCCGTTTGGATATGGATTATCTGTGGGCGCTGGCCGAGGCGGTCGAGCGGGACCCCGGCCTGGCCGCGGGCCTTGACTACCGGCCGAACTCCAGCCTGTACCAGGCGGGGGACCGGCTGCTGTTCGCCGAGGCGCGGCCGGGGCGGGCCGGGCGCCGCTACCGGCTGGTGGCGGTGGAGCCGACGCCGTACCTGATGCAGACGCTGGACCGGGCCCGGGACGGCGCGCGGCCGGGCACGCTGGCCGCCGCGCTCGTGACCGGCGACATCACCCGCGCTGAGGCCGACGAGTACGTCGCCGAACTCGCCGCCAGCCAGGTTCTCATCGCCGACATCCGGCCCCAGCTGACCGGCCCCCCGCCGACGGATGCCTTCGTGACGGCCCTGGCCCGGCACGAGCGTGGCGCCGGCATCGCCCGCCGGCTCAGTCAGGCCGCCGGCCAGCTGGCCGGGATCGACGCCGACGGCATCGGGGTGCCAGCCGAGCGCTACCGCGCGGTCGCCGAACTCCTCGACGACCTGCCGGCCTCGCCGGACCCGGCCCGCTTCGTCCAGGTCGACCTGACCAAACCGGCCGCCGAGGCCACGCTGAGCGCCAGCGTCGTCTGGAATCTGCAGCACGGCGTCAGCGTCCTGCACGCCCTGACCCGCTACCGCCGGCACGAGGGCCTGCGCCAGTTCCGTGAGCAGTTCACGCGGCGCTACGAGACCCGGGAGATCCCGCTGGCGCAGGCGCTCGACGAGGAAAACGGCATCGGGTTCGAGCGCTCGGCCGCGCCATCGGCCGAAGCGGCACCGCTGCTGGCCGGGATGCCGTTGCAGCATCCCCAAGACCCGTCCGTGCCCTGGTCTCGCCGCGATGCCTTCCTGCTCGGCAAGCTCACCCGCGCGCTCGCCGCCGGAAGCCGCGAGATCACGATCGACGCCGCCGAGGCCGCGGGGGTCAGCGACGGCGACATCCCGCCGCTGCCCGACGCGTTCGAGGTGGTCGCCACGGTCATGCCCGGCCCGGAGAACGGCCCGGCACCGGGCACCGGCCCGGACACGACCGCCCCAGTCGCCGTGCTGCACTCGGCGTCCGGGCCTTCCGGTGCCCGGATCCTCGGCCGCTTCTGCCACGCCGACGACGAGCTGCACCGGCTCGTCCGCGCGCACCTGGCCGCGGAGGAAGCGGTCCACCCGGACCAGGTATTCGCCGAGGTCGTGTACCTGCCGGAGGGACGCGTCGGCAACATCTTGTGCCGGCCGGTGCTGCGCGGCTACGAGATTCCCTACCTCGGGCGCTCCGGCGCTCCGGCCGACCGCCAGCTTCCCCTAGACGACCTGCTGGTATCCGTCCATGAGACGCGGATCGTGCTCCGCTCGCGCCGGCTCGGCCGCGAGGTCGTCCCGCGGCTCACCACCGCGCACAACCACGTCACGCACGGCCTCGGTGTGTACCGTTTCCTCTGCGCGCTGCAGAGCCAGCAGGTCAGCCCGGGGGTCACCTGGGACTGGGGGCCGCTGGCGCAGGCGCCGTTCCTGCCCCGCGTCGTCAGCGGCCGGGTGATCCTGTCGCGAGCCCGCTGGAATCTCTCCGGCGACGACCTCGCCGTCCTGCGCGAGCCCGCCGGAGCCGGGCTGTTCGCAGCTGTCCAGCGGCTGCGGGAACGTCACCGCATGCCCCGGTACGTGGCCCTCGTCGACGGCGAGAACGAGCTAGCCGTCGACCTCGACAACGAACTGTGCCTGGAAATGCTCGCGCACGAGGTCCGCGGCCGGGCCTACGCGTCGCTCGCCGAGATGATGCCCGGTCCGGATGAGCTGTGCGCCTCCGGGCCGGAGGGGACGTTCACCCACCAGGTCATCGTGCCGTTCGTCCGCACCCCGCCGACCCCACCGGAGCCGACCCCACCGGAGCCGACCCACCGGAGCCGCCGACCGCCGGACCCGCATCCGGAGCTGGCGCCACGAGGGCCGCGGCTTCGGAGCTTCGGCTCCGACGGGAAACGCCGCGCCAGCTGCCCGGCGCTTCCCGCCCGGATCCGAGTGGCTGTACGTCAAGCTGTTCACCGGCACGGCGACCGCCGATCAGGTGCTGCGGCGGATCGCCCCGGTCCTGACCTGGGCGCTCACCGCAGGCGGGGCCGACCAGTGGTTCTTCCTCCGTTACGGCGACCCGGAATGGCACCTGCGGCTGCGGATCCACGGCGCGCCCAACCGGCTGCTGCACGAGACCATGCCCTGGCTGACCCGCGTCACCAAGCCGCTGTTCGGCACCGGCGAGCTCTGGTGCCTCCAGCTCGACACCTACGAGCGTGAGGTGGAGCGCTACGGCGGTGAGACCGGGATCCGCCTGGCCGAGCGCTTCTTCCACGCCGATAGCGACGCCGTGCTCGCGATCGTGCGCGAGCTCACCGGTGACACCGGCGCCGAACTGCGCTGGCGGGTGGCCCTGCGCGGCGTCGACCTGCTCTTCGACGACCTCGGGCTGACCCTCGAGCAGAAACGCGACATCGCCCGGCGCGCCCAGCACGGTTACGGCCGGGAGTTCGGCGCCGACGGCGCGTTCCAGCATGAGGTCAGCCGCCTGTACCGGCGCGAACGAGCCGCCGTGGAAGCCCTGCTCGACCCGCATCGCGACCCCCCGGCCGAACTAGCCGCCAGCATCAAGACGCTGCACCGCCGGTCAGCCATGCTGGCCCTGCCCGCCCGGGAACTGCGCGCCGCGGCGGACGCGGGACATCTCACCGCCGATCTCCCCGAGCTGGCCATGAGCCTCGCCCATATGCACGTCAACCGGATGCTGCGCTCCGCTCAGCGGGCCCAGGAACTGGTCATCTACGAACTGCTCGGCCGCGCCTACACCTCCCAGGCAGCGCGTTCCCAGGCCGCGGGGTCACGGACGACACGCTCGCAGGCAGGCCGGCCTCGGTGAGCGACTGGGACGCCATCATCGGCGAGGCGGCCCTCGGGCTCGACCTGGCCCGGGTGGACGCGCCCCGGAACCGTTCCGCCCTGGCCCAGCGAGCCGTAGCCGTACTGGACAAAGAGCCAGAAAAAGAACCGGACCCGAACCCACTGCCCGGCGCCCGCCCGACCCTGAAACTCGCCAGCCACCCGGAGCCCGTAGCGATCGACCCCGACGCCATCTTCCGCGAGGAGGCGCTGGAGTTCCGGGCCCACGGCCGGGATGCGCCCGGCGGCGTGGTCCGCCTCGGCTCGCAGCGGCTCACCTGGGCCTACCGGGTGACGCTGGTCCTGCTCGCCGCCGCGATCGCCAGCATGTGGGTGATCCGCACCAGCGAGAGCACCACCGGGCCGGTCGCCGTCGACGGGCGCTCCGGGCTGGTGGCCATGCTGATACCGGCCGGCGCCGGCCCGGACCTGACCGGCTCGCGATACCTCACCGTGGTCCTCCCGGACGGGCGGTCCATCCGGGTCACCGGCCTGCACGCCGTGCTGGCCGACGACGCCGCGATCAAGAACGCGGGGTTCACGCCCCTCAAGCAGCCCGCCATCTTGGTCGACCGGCCAGCTGGAGCAGGCCGCGGCGGGCCCCAAAGCAGCGGACCCCAAAGCAGCAACACCCACCCAGGCCACCGTGATCCTGCGCTCCGAAACGGTCGCCGACGTCCTAGCCCGCCAGCTCAACGCCATGCTCGGCCAAGGGAGCACGCCATGAGGCGGGCGATCCCGGTCATCCGGCAGCTGGAGGACGCCGACTGCGGAGCGGCCTGCCTGGCCATGGCGCTCGCCCACTGCGGCAAGCGCGTCGACCTCGGCGAGCTGAGAGACCTGACCGGCGCCGGCCGGGACGGGGTCACCGCCCTCGCCATCATCAACGCCGCCCGGGCCTGCCAGCTGCGGGCCCGGGGCGTGAAGGCGGACATCGATGACCTCAGGCACCTGCCGCGCGGTTCGGTCCTGCACTGGGAGTTCAGCCACTTCGTGGTGTTCGAGCGGACCACCCGGCGCGGCGCCCTGATCATCGACCCGGCCCACGGCCGACGGGCCGTATCAACAAAAGACCTGCGCCGCGCATACACCGGCGTGGCGATCCTCTTCGAGCCCGCCGACGACTTCCACCGCGGCCGAACCAGCGGCCCAGGCACCTGGCGCTACCTAAAGCCGATGCTCCGGCAATCGAAGAACATGGTCCGGACCCTCGTCACCTCCCTGTTCCTGCGCCTCGCCGCCCTCGGGCTGCCCCTGCTCACCGCCCTGGTCGTCGACGAGATCGTGCCGCGCGGCGACCGCCATCTGCTGCTCGTGATCACGGTCGGCGTCGCCGCGATCGTCGGCTACAACTTCCTGTCCTCGTTCCTGCGCGCCAACCTGCTCCTCGAACTCAGGACCCGGCTCGACATGGGCCTGACCATGGGATTCATCGATCACCTGGTCAAGCTGCCGTATGACTTCTTCCTCCGCCGGGCGGCCGGCGACCTGATGATGCGGCTGCAGAGCAACTCGGCGGTCAGGGACATCCTCGCGACCGGGGCCCTGTCCGGGATCCTCGACGGCGGCTTCGCCGGCCTCTACCTGGTCGCCCTGTTCGTCATCAGCCCGCTGATGGCCGGCGTGGTGGTCGCGCTGGCGGTGCTGGAAGTCGCCACCATGGTGCTGTCCTGGCGCCGCAACCAGCGGCTGATGTCCAGCAGCCTGCAGGCCCAGGCGGACAACCAGAGCTACGCCTACGAGCTGCTGGCCGGCATCGAGACGCTCAAGGCGTCCGGGGCGGAATACCGGGCCGCCGACCGCTGGAGCGGGCTGTTCATCGATCAGGTCAACATCGACCTGACCCGCGGCCGCCTGATGGCCGCGGTCGAGGCCGTCACGACCACCTTGCAGGTCGCCGCGCCGCTGGTCATCCTCATGGTGGGCGCCTTCCAGGTGCTGTCGGGGAACATCACGCTCGGCACCATGCTGAGCGCCGCCGCGCTGGGCGCGGGGTTCCTCGACCCGCTCGCCACCATGATCTCGAGCGGCATGCAGCTACAGGCGCTCACCAGCTACATGCAGCGCATCAACGACGTCCTCGACACCCCGCGCGAGCAGGACGGCGAGCGGGTGCGGCCCGCGCCCCGGCTGACCGGCCAGATCAGCGCCGCCGACGTGTCGTTCGCCTACGGCAGGCTCGCGCCCCCGGTGCTCAGCGGTGTCAGCCTGAACATCGAGCCCGGCCAGCACATCGGCATCGTCGGCCGCTCCGGGTCCGGCAAGTCCACCCTCGCGCACCTGCTGCTCGGCCTGTACCGGCCGACATCCGGGCGCATCGAGTACGACGGCCAGGACCTGGCCGGCTTCGACGCCGGCTCTGTCCGCCGGCAGCTCGGGATCGTCACCCAGCGCCCGTACCTGTTCGGCTCCTCGGTCCGGGAGAACATCGCGCTCACGAACCCGGACCTTCCGCTCGAGGCCGTCATCGAGGCGGCCCGGATCGCCTGCGTCCACGACGACATCGCCGCGCTGCCGATGGGCTACGACACCCCGCTGCACGACGGCGGCTCCTCGGTCTCCGGCGGCCAGCGCCAGCGCATCGCGCTGGCCCGCGCCCTCGTCCACCGCCCCTCGATCCTGCTGCTGGACGAAGCGACCAGCGAGCTGGACACCGTCACGGAGCAGAAGATCTACACCAACCTCGACGCGATCTCGGCGACGACCATCGTGATCGCGCACCGGCTGAGCACCATCCGCAACGCCGACCTGATCCTCGTCATGGACCAGGGCCAGATCGTCGAAGCCGGAACGCACGACCAGCTGCTGGCCCGCCAAGGGGCGTACAGCACTCTGGTCCGCGCCCAGGCCGGCCAGCTCACGGAGGCGCGGCCCGGCCCGGTACCACTGTGGGCCACCAGGCCCACCGCCTGAGCAGGCCTCCCGGCCGGGGTCCGAGCCACCCCCGGCCGGGGGGCCTCCCTTCAGGTCACAGCCAACCCGACCGGTCAGCTATCCGAATGGCGTCCACGCGGTTCCGGGCGCCGAACTTGATGATGATGCTCGAAATGTGATTCCGGACGGTGCCGGCCGTCAGGCAGAGCTGCCCGGCGATCTCGGCGGTCGACGCACCTCCCGCGGCCAGCCGCAGCACGTCGCGCTCGCGGGGGGTCATCGGACTGGCCGGGGTATCGAGCGTCGCGAACGCCAGGTCGGGATCCAGGGCCTTCATGCCCCGGGCCACCTGGCGGATGGCTTCGCTGATGTTCTCCGGCGAGGTGTCCTTCAGCACGAAGCCGGCCGCGTGCGCGGCCACCGCCTTACGGAGGTCGCCGGGACTCGGCCGGCTGGCCATGATGAGCGTGTGACAGGACGGGGTGATCGTGTGCAGGGCCTGGATGACGGCGAACCCGTCCGCGCAGGCGATGTCGTCGTCGATGATGGCCACGTCGGGCCGCAGCGACGAAATAGTGGGCAGGACCGGTTCACGGCGATCCAGTTCGGCCACGACCTCGATGTCGCGTTCGGCCGCGATGCAGGCCACGAGCCCCGCCCTGATCAGGGCGATGCGCTCGGCGATCACAGTGCGGATCACGGGATCTAGCCCGCCTCAGGCAAAGACCCCGCGCCCGGCAGCGCCTGTCCCAAAGAGCTTTCTACCGAACGAGTGGCTTTCACCGGATCGCCCCCCACCACTGCCACGGCAGAGTGAGCCAGCGACGACTGACTCGCACCCGCCGAACCGCCCTGCGTCGCCGCCTGGCCCGGTGTCGCCGCCTGGGCCGGTGTCGTCGGCTGGCTCTGCGCCGGAGCCTGGGCCGAACCGCCCTGGCCCGAACCCGCCGCGACCTGAACGGTGCTCTGCACGGTGTGGCCGACCGCAGTAGCCGTCGTCGTCGCAGCGGCCGCAGCAGGCGCCGTAGCGACGACATTGGCCGCCGCCGTGGCGGTAGCCGTCGTGGCCGTGGCTGCCGCCGCCGGAGCCGATGCCGCCAGCGCCCCGGCCGCCTGGATCGCGGATCCGGTCGTGGCCGCCAGCCCGGACGTCACCGCCGGAACCGCCGCCCCGCTGGTCACGGCCTGCACCGTGCCCGGCAGCGCGTCCCCGGCGCCGGTCACCGTGGCGGTAACCACGGGCGCCGTCCGCGCGACAGCCGAACCGAGGTCACGCAGCGGTGCCGCGACCGGCGCGAGGGCGGCCGAGGCCGCCGTCGTCGTCAGCGCGCCGGCCGCCTGGATGACGGATCCGGTGACGTCCGCCAGCCCGGACGTCACCTCCGGTACGACAGCTCCGCTGGTGACGACCTGCGTGACCGCGTGCAGCGCGTTCCCGGTCCCGGCGACGACGGTGCTGACCGCCGAACCTGGTACCTGTCCCGCACAACACGGGGGACAGCTTCCCGACGAGACCGGCGAACCATGCGGGCTCACTCTCGGCCCGGGACCGGTCCCCGGCGGGAGTCCGGTCACTGGCAAGGGATTGGGTATGACCGGCGGCTGCCCGCCCCCGGCCGGGTTCGGAGCGTTCCCCCCGACGGGCTCGGAACGTTCCCGCCGGTACCGCTGGTCAGTTCCGGGAGTACCGGCGGTCCGGTCGGCACTGGTTGCGCATGGATCCGGTGGCGCGGCTGGTCCTGGCTCGGCGCGATCGCGGGGGCCGAACCGATCCCGAACAGACCCGGCGGTATCGCGGGAACGATGACCGACGTCACGAGGGTGAACAAGATGATGGCCGTGACGATGACCGCGCTAGGGGCGGCGATTCCGGCCGGATGGGTACGGGCAGCGGTCACGACGGACCGAGAAGTGGCGTGCATGATGAGAAGCTCTTTTCTGCTGAGGGGTTCGTGGATGAAAGCCGGGGACCGGAAACCGGCCCGGGTAGTGCTGGCAGCGAGGCCAGCTATCCAGGAACCTCGAGAGCAGAAAGCCACGCCGAGCGCGGCCTGAGAGAAGTCGTCCTGCGCACCCGCAAGACGGCGAGCGCGATGAGCAGCGAAGCGGCCAGGACGGCGGCCGGTCCCGCTCCGCTGCCGTGGCCCGAGCCACTGACCGAGCCCTGGCCCGCCGCTGGCCCGTTGACCGCCCATGGCGCCGGATTCCCGCCCGGAAGCCCCGGCCAGGACGGTGACCCCCCGCCAGCGGCGGAGGACATGCTGGTGCCGGACCCGATCAGCCCGTGCGCCCCGGACGGGGCGGTCGCCTGGCTGACGCCACTTGCCTGCGGAACGCTGGTGACGCCGCCGCTGCCCGGAGGCGTGGAATGAGCACCCGGAGGGACGGAGCCAGCGCCCGGCGGCGTGGAATGAGCGCCCGGCGGCGTCCCGGCCGCCCCGCTGGTGACGGGCCCGGTGGTGACGGGCCCGGTGGTGACGGGCTCGGTGGCAGGCAGCCCGCCAGCGATCACCGGCGGCGTGCTGGGGCTCGTCTCACTGACGACCGGCAGCGTCCCGGTGCCGAGCCCCCCGACTATCCCGGTCACGACAGGAAGCGTCCCATCAATGACCGGGACCGCGCTGGCCGCGGTGCCGGTGACCACACCCGTAACCACAGGCAGCGTGCTCGCGGCGATCCCGGTAACGGTCCCGGTAATTCCGGGCAGCGGGCTGGCGGTGACGCTGGTAACCGTCCCGGTAAGCGCGGGGACGGTGTTCCCCGCTAGTGCGGTGACGGTCCCGGTGACCGCGGGCAGCGGGCCGGCCGTGATACCGCTGACGGTCCCCGTGACGGCCGGGAGCGTGCTGGTCGTCACGCTGGTGACAGCCGGAACCGTGCTCGCCGCGGCTGCCGTGATAGCGCCGGCGGCCGAAGCGGTCGTGTCGACGACGGGACCAGCGATCGTGCTGACCGCGGTCGGCGCCGTGGCCGGGACGGGATTGACGCCCCCCTGAGTCGTGTCGGCCGCGACTGCGCTGACGGTGCTAGGCAGGCTAGCGGCCACCTGGGTAGCGGTCTGCACGACGCCACCAACCGCGGACGCAACCGGGGCATCCGACGAAGGTGCCTGAGCCCCGTGGCCAGCGCTCGCCGCTGTAGCCGGGGCACTGACTGCCGGAGTACTGGGTGGCGGAGCAGCAGACACGGGAGCGCTCGCCAGCGGAGCACTGGGCGCGGGGACGCCGGTGGCGGCTGCGGCTGGAGCGGGGGGGCTAGCCGCAGCCGCCGGCTGAGGGGGCGCCGACGTGGCCGAAGCCGCCGGGGTGCTGACGGCCGTGGCCGCTGGCACCGCTGAAGACACGGCCGAGGTGGCCGAGGACACGCCCGAGGATGCCGCCGACGACACCGCGTTGCCGGCCGCCTGCGCCGCCGGGACCGGGGAGGAGGATGCCTCCTGGCTAGATCCGGG
>CAWIUF010000004.1:0-69105 GCA_963839095.1 uncultured Actinomycetota bacterium
CGAGCCCCACCCGCCCCACCCGGATTTTCACCCTTGCGGATTATGGTTCCGTCGGCACCGCCGGCCTGCTCCTCGCGGCCGGTTCGACCTGCGCAACACCGCGGCCCGCCTGGGCCACAGCGGGGGAGGGCGGCAACCCTGCGCCACTACGCCGACCCGGTCTGCGAGGTCGACCGGCGAGCCGCCGCCTCCCTCGCGCAGCTCACCGCCGGATCCCCACAGCGGAGCGGCTGAGGCCAAAAGCCCAGGCGGCTGGACCCAGCGGCCAGTCCGAGGGCGGCCTTGCTCGTTCATGCGGTGGCCGTCGGTCGTCCCTAACTTGGCGTGACTGGCCGGAAGGTGTGTGTTCCCCAGGGGCGGCTCAGGGCGGATCTGGGCTTGTGCTGGGGGTGCGGGTAGGCGCCCGGGTTGCCGGGCCCGGGTACGGGCTGGCGTTTGCTGGTTACTGAGCTGATCCGGCTGGTGAGTTCGGGGGGCACGTGCCAGTCGGTGAGGTCGCCGGTGGTGCTGGCCTGGTGCGCGATGGCGGCGGTGATGATGGCGGGGACGTCTTTTTCGGTCAGGCCGGTGAACCGGATCCTGGTCTTGCCGGGGCCGTCGACGGCGGCGACGCCGTTGTCAGGACAGCCGCCGAGGCACTGGACTTTACGGATGGCGAGTTCGCGGCCGTCCGCCGCGATGGCGTCGGTGAGATGGCGGCTGAACTGTCCCGTGGCGCGCAGGTCATAGCGAGGGCAGGTGCGGCAGATCAGCAACGTCATGGGTGTCCCCCCGGGGATCCGGCACGCGGCATGCCGGGCCGGGCGGGTGGCGTCCGGTCCGGCATGCTGGCGCGGTTATTTATTCGGGCGAGGTCAGGGCCGCTGCTGGATGGTGGCCTGGGTGCTGCTGGTGATCAGCTCGTCCTGGTCCGGCGGCGGGGCGGGCTCGTCGCCTGGCTCCTTGTGGAAGCGGCCATCCTTCATGATGTAGTGGATCTTGTCGTGGTCTTGCAGGATGGTGATGTCGTCCAGCGGGTTGCCGTCGACCAGGATCATGTCGGCGAGGTAGCCGGGCTGGACCTTGCCGAGCTCGTCCGGGCGCAGCATGATCTCCCCGCCCTGGGCGGTGGCGGACAGGATGGCTTCCATCGGCGTGAAGCCGAGGTGCTCGACGAAGTGCTGCAGGTCGCGGGCGTAGGTGCCGTGCGGGGTCCAGGCGAAGCCGTAGTCGCCGCCGGGCAGGACCCGGATGCCGCGGCGGTGCATCTCGCGCAGCCCGGCGATGGCCATTTCCAGTTCTTTCTTATAGCCGACGGCTTCGGCGGCTTCCTGCGGGAACCCGAAGGCTTCGGCTTCGTAGAGGGTGGCGATGAGCCAGTTCAGGCCGGGGGCGACGAACACCCAGTCCTTGTTGGCCTCGAGCATGTCCATGCCCTCGGCGTCGGTGAAGCTGGCGTGGTAGATGACGTCGACGTGGTTGCGGACGCACATCTTGACGGATTCGGCGCTGCGGGCGTGGGCGCAGACGCGCTTGCCGCGGCGGTGGGCCTCGGTGACGGCGGCGGCGCATTCCTCGTCGGAGAAGTAGGTGTCCTCGGCGTGCTGGGTGCCGGTGATCTCCTCGCCGGTCATGGACAGCTTGATCTGGTCCACGCCGATGTCGACGAGCTCGCGGACGGCTTTGCGCATGCCCTCGGGCCCGTCGGCGAACTTGGTGATCGACTTGATCAGGGCGCCGCCGGTGACGGCGATCTCGGGGCCGTTGGCGAGGTAGCGGGGGCCGGGGATGCGGCCGGCGTTGATGGCGTCGCGGCAGACCACGTCGAGGCGTTCCTTGGCCGAGGCGGCGCCCAGGCACATGGTGTAGCCGGAGTCGATGTAGGTGCGGGCGGACTCGATGCAGAACAGCAGGTGCTCCTCGACCGGCATGGTGCCCAGGCCGTCGAGGTCGGCGCTGTTGTTCCAGCTGAAGTGGGTGTGGGCGTCGCAAAGCCCGGACATCAGGGTGCGGCCGCGGCCGTCGATGACCCGGGCCCCGGCGGCGGCGTGCGGGTCGACGGTGCCGACCGCGGCGATCCGGTCGTTCTCGACCAGGACGTCGCCGGGGTAGGGATCGGCGCCGGTGGAGTCGAGGATGGAGACGTTCTTGAAGAGGACTCTTTCGGGGCTGACGGGCATGTCGGTGACTCCTGTTACTTCGGGCTGGGCTGTTGCTGGTCAGAGGAACTTCAGCAGGTGGTCGGTGACGTCGCGGGCGGCTTCCAGGGCGGTCCAGTGCCCGATGCCGTCGATGACCGCGACGGTCGCCGAGCCGTGAGCCGCGGCGATGGCCTGGCTGACCGCGGGCGGGCCGGTCTTGTCGTCGCTGCCGGTGATCAGCAGCAGCGGCAGGCCCGGGTCGACCGGGCCGGGGTCGGTGGCGGCGGCCAGGGCCTCGCAGTTCCGGGCGTAGCCCTCGGGGTCCTGCCGCATGATGAGCTCGCGGACGAACGCGGCGACTTCGGGCTTGTCCTGGCGGGTGGTCTCGGACAGGGCGTTGGCGACCACGCCGGGGGCGACGGCCGCGGTGCCGTCCTGGCGCAGGGTGGCGGCGCGGTCGCGCTGGGCCTGCCGGGCGGCGTCGGCCGGCTCGGCGACGGCGCCGAGCAGGACCAGGCGGGATACCAGGGCGGGGTGGCGGGCGGCCAGGGTGCGGACCACGAGCGTGCCCATGGAGTGGCCGACAACGGTGGCGTGGCTGACGCCGAGCTGGTCCAGCAGGGCGGCCAGGTCGTCGGCGTGCGAGCCGATGCTGATGCCGTCCGCGACCGGGGAGCGGCCGGCGCCGGCGCTGTCGACCCGGATCACCCGGAACCGTTCGGCGAGAGCCTGGGCCTGGACCTGGTAGAAGTTCGAGGTGCCGCCCAGGCCGTGGACCATCAGGACCGGCGGCCCGTCACCGTCGATCTCGACGGCGAGTTCCCGGGGGGTGCTGCCGTTGATGCGCATGATTTCCTTTCCCGGCCAGCCCCGCGGCGTTGCGTGCGGGGCGGCCGTGTCAGTCGGTAACGGCTCGGCTGGTCAGGCGATGCGGTTGCGCTGGGTGCCGAGCCCGGTGATGGAGACCTCGATGGTGTCGCCGCTGGTCATGAATTTCGGCGGGTCGAAGCCGATGCCGACCCCGGCCGGGGTGCCGGTGGCGATGATGTCGCCGGGCAGCAGCGTGATGCCCGCGGAGATCGTCTCGATGAGCGTGGGGATGTCGAAGATCAGGTCCGCGACCGGCGCGGACTGGCGCGGTTCGCCGTTGACCCAGCTCTGCACCACCAGGGCGGTCACGTCGGTGATCTCGTCGGCGGAGACGGCGTAGGGGCCCATCGGGCAGTGGGTGTCCAGCGACTTGCCCAGCAGCCACTGCTTGTGCAGCCGCTGCAGGTCCCGCGCGGTGTAATCGTCAATTATGGTGTAGCCCCACACATGCTCGAACGCGTGCTCGCGGGCGATCCCCCGGCCGCCGCGGCCGATGATGACGCCCAGCTCGGCCTCGTAGTCCAGTTCCTTGGTAACGCCGTGGTGCGGGTCGATGTCGTCGAACGGGCCGGTGACCGAGGTGGTGGCCTTGGTGAAGATGACCGGTGCCTCGGGGAGGGCCTCGGAGCGGTCGGGGGTGTCGTAGCCGCTGCGGCCGAACTCCCGGACGTGGTCGCTGTAGTTCTTGCCCACGCAGAAGATGTTGCGGACCGGGCGGAGCGGGGCGTGCAGCCGCACCGAGTCCAGCGGGACGGCGGGACGCGATGCCAGCCCATCCTCCAGCGCGGGGCGGAACGGCGTCCCAGTTACCCAGGACGGCGGCCAGGTCCGGGCCGCCGAGCACGTCGGTGACGTCTCGGATGACGCCCTGATCCGGGTCAGCGACCCCGGCCCGGGGATCTTCCCCGGCGGTGAATACCGCTAGCTTCATGCTGAACCAATCTGAACCAATCGAGCCATTATGTTACGACTAGGTTTCGATGGTAAGCAGGCGCGTATCCGAAGTCGAGAGCTAGAGAGCGCAAATCTGAAAAATACCGCGCCGGGATATTGGTCTCGATTGGTTCAGAATGTAAGATCGTTCTCGTGACCACCGTCGAGCAGACACTCCGGGCGCTACTGCAGGAACAGACCGCCAGCGGCGTCCTTGGCCCCGGCGGGAAACTGCCCACCGAACGCGACCTGGCCGGTCAGCTCGCCGCGCCGCGCAGCGAGATCCGCCGCGCCCTGGCCGGCCTCGAACGTGACGGGCTCATCACCCGCCAGGTCGGCCGCGGCACCTTCCTCACCGAGACCGCCACCCGCCAGTTCAACGGGGCACCCCCCGACACCAGCCCCGCCGAGATCATGCAGGTCCGCCTCACCATCGAGCCGCCCATCGCCGCGCTCGCCGCCCGCACCGCCAACCAGGCCGACCTGGACCGCATCACCGGCTATCTGGACGACGGCGGGAACAGCGACAGCTACGAAGCCTTCGAGACCCACGACACCCACCTGCACCGGGCCATCGCCCAGTCCGTCCACAACGGCCTGCTCATGAACCTGTTCGACGTCATGAGCACCGCCCGGTCCCTGCCAGTGTGGGGCAGCCTCAAACGCCGCACCTCCACCCCCGAACGTCGCAAGGATTACCACGAGCAGCACACCGCCATCGTCGCTGCCCTCACCGAACGAGACCCCGAACGCGCCCAGGCCCTCATGCGCGACCACCTCCGCCACGTCTCCGACGACATGCTCGGACGCCACTAACAGCAGGCTGTCCCGAACGCCTCGGCATCGTGCCTGGCGGGAACGCCCCTGGAGGCCTGACAAATCGCCGCGGCCTGGGATCAAGGTCACTGCGCATGGTTACGGTCATGGGGCGCTGGCCGCTCCACGCGTGGAACGGTCCGCGGAACGTCCCGCCGGATAATCCCAGCGCAATTCGAGTCACCAGTGCCTGACCGGCGCCATCGCTGCGGCTAGGCCCCACGGTGCAGGTGACCGGACTTCTTGTAAACGGGCTGACCGACGCTGAAACGGCGTGACCGCCAACTAGGCCAATATCGGGTGACCTGTAGCCATGGTAAAGACGACCGGCACCGAGATTTCACGGCAGATGCGGCAACTCGTCAACGTGGTCGCGGCCACCCGTGTGGGGTGCCGCGCGAGAGCGAGGTTACGCAAAGTAGCAGTCATGCTGGGAGCAGGGACTCGGACGTGGACCGGTTCGTGGAGCGGGTCACCAGAAAATCGCAGCGCCATGAGTGCAGTCAGTGCGATAACTCGCGCTATCGGTGCAGCTAGCGCGCATGATGCACGAAGCGGTACTTCTCATAATCCGCCGGTCGTGGGTTCGAGCCCCACCCGCCCCACCTCGCCGATTCCCAGTACAAGCGCGATTTACCGATGTCAGCGGGAGCGGGGGAGCGGGGGAGCGCGTCAGGTATGCCAGGCCGGGACGGCGGTCTTGGGGCAGATCGTCCGGCATGGTGGTCTCGCCTGCCCCCAGCTCGGCTAGGCCTAATCGCACGGGATAGTGCTATCCGAGGACCAAGATCCAGCACGCTGGCGTGCTCACTTTCTCCAGCGACCGCCTGCTGCCGATCGACCTTGCGATCCGGGACTGGGCCCGGCGCGACGAGGCGGTCGCCGAGCGCCCGCGGCGGGTGGATCGGAGGTCGACCGGCGCGCCGGTCGACCTCGCACAGCTGACCACGAGATCCGCAGCCCAGAGCGGCTGACGCTTACGGAGCCATATGTATACGGTCGAGCAGATCATTAGTCGAAGGGGCGATGGAGCCAAGTTTTCTCTGTAAGTGCGGCGGCTTCAGGACCGGGTAAGGTCGGTTGCCGGGTTCACCGGGAGGATTACTGATGGGCGGGGCGGCTGGCTGAAGTTGAAGTCGGCCGCCAGGTTGCCGAGGATTTTCACGTTCTCCCGGATGTCAGGTCGCGGGTCGGGACGTCCGTCGGTGCGGGGGTCGATCCGCTGGCCGTGCAGGAAGTCGTCTTCGATGAACTTGTCGTAAGCGTCGAACGACAGGATCTGGTGGTCGATCATGTCCTGCCGGGCGTAGGGGCTGATGACGATGCCGGGCACGCGGAGTCCGTAGCCGTTCTGGTCGACTGCCGGTGGTGGTACTTGGTCATAGAAGCCACCCCAGTCATCCCAGCTCAGGAAGATGGCGGTGGAGGACCAGTCCGGGCCCTTCATGATCGCGTTGATGAGGCCGGTGACGTAAGTCTGGCCCGCGCTGACCAGGCCGGGCGGGTGCTCGCTGACCTTCCCCGACGGCGCGATCCAGGACACCGCGGGCAGTGTTCCGGTCTGCGCCGCCCGGTAGAACCCCGACAGGTCCTCGATGTTGCCTTCCTGATGGTCGGCCTTGACCGTGTTGAAATAGGGCAGCGGGTTCCAGATGCCCGGGGTCTTGGCGTTCTGCTTGACCGCCGCGCAGGTCATGGCCGTGTCGTCCTCGCAGTCCGGCTGGGTGCCTTTCATCACGTAGTACGCCCACGACACGTGGTTTTTGTACATCAGGTAGGTCAGGTCGGTCCAGGCATAGATCGGCGCCTTGGCGGCAGCCGCCTTCTTCTTGGGCGGACTGCCGGGGTTCTGCAACGCGTTCCGGCAGCTGGCGGGGTTGTTGTGCTGGGTGCAGTGCGCTGACCACTCTGACACCAGGAACAGGTGCGAGGGCAGGCTCCAGGACGCGTTGGGTTCGAACATGTGGTCCTGCAGCACGAAGTCCTTGGCGTAGGCCCAGTAGTTCGGGATCTCCTGGCCGTTGTGGTAGCCCATGACGTCGGACGTGCGGCCGGTTGTGCAAGCCGGGTTGTTGGGGTCCTTGCAGTTTTTGGTGGAATGTTCGGCCTGGCCGACGAAACCGTTCATCTTCCCGCCGTTGATGTCGGCCGTCGCGTTGGTCGCGCCGTGCGGCCCGCCGTGGTTGAGATCGGCGGTGTCGTGATAGGGCCGGTCGCAGCCGCCGGTCGCCGGATCAGGCACGCAGACGGCGGGGACGCCGTTGCTCATCGGAATGCCGTCGGCTCCGGGAAAGGTGCCGAAGTAGCTGTCGAACGAGCGGTTTTCCTGCATGATCACGACAACGTGCTTGATCTTGTGGATGCCCTGGGCAATGCTGCCTGCCGCCGTACTGGTGCTGGCGGCCGGGCTGGCGCTGGTGCAGGCTGCGAGGGTGAAAAGAGCCGTGCTGACCAGGACACCGAACGTGACGACCTTGGTCCGGTGCTCGCTAATTACCATGCGAGCATTCAAGACCATCATGCTGGGCGGCCTGATTCAGAACGCTGAGCGGTCTGCTTGATGCTGCTGCGGGTCGGCGGTGGGCCTGCCGTGAGCCGGCTGAGAACGCCGGGAGCGGCCTGTGCACGTCCGGCAGCCCGTGGATGAGCCGGACTGGGGTTGCGGTCACAGATCTTGGACCTGACCAGCTCGGCGCAGACTCGGCCAGGGCTAGGAACACCAGGGCCAGCAGCGTGGCAGCCAGCCCGCAATAGTCATTGCGGAGCCTGCCGTAGACCGCCGTGTTGTGACGTCAGGCTGTCGGTCCACTTCGTTACCATTGACCCTCATGAGCGAACGCCCGCCGGCGACACCCAGAAAAGAAATAGCGGCCAGGTAGTAGCGGTGGTCGTGCCCATCGAGGAGTACCAGCAGCTGCGCCGGGCGAGCAAGAGCAGCAGGTCAACGAGGAGTTCGACGCTGCCCGGGCCAGCTACCTGGCCCGGCGTGAGGCCGGGGCGATCCGCTACGTATCGCACGAGGAAGCGGGTCGCCGCCTGGGCATGCCACCCCGGTGACCTATCAGGTCACCTGGGAGATTCAGGCTCTAGACCGGCGGCGGCTTCCTCCGCGATGATCCCGTCGGTGTCACTGCGCTCAGGGGCACTGCCAGCTCGCCGGTGAGCCGCGGCCGCCGGAGTCGTTCCCGTACGGGTCGCCGGATCTGCGCCGCCTGCGAGCAGGGCGGTACCGCGCCTTCTACACGATCGACGAAGAACAGCGGGTAGTCCAGATCGACCACGTTGCCCGCCCGCCGTAGCCCTGGCCTATCAAGCCCCTGTCGGCGGTAACGTTCTGTAGCTGGCATCCGGTGATCACCATGGAAGGCGTGGACCGGTTCGTGGACCGCGCTATCAGTGCAAACGGTGCAATCAGGGTCATCGGCGGCACGGCTCCGCGGTATCCGTGCAGGTAGCGTGCATCATGCACGAAGCCGTACTTCTCATAATCCGCCGGTCGTGGGTTCGAGCCCCACCCGCCCCACCCGCAGTTTCACCAGTGGTCGCGGCCACGCGGACGAGGACCTCGACGGTCGACCTGGCGCCGTCTCGTGCCGAATCGCTTAGCTGCGGAGGGCGTTACGGCAGATAACCAGCGCCTGCTGGATGTCCGCGGAGCTGATGCCGTGATGGGTCACGAAGCGAACCAGGTCCGGGCCGTATTCTCCGCCGAGCAACCCCTGGTCCGAGCATCCGGTGAGGAAGTCGGCCGCGTGCATGTTCTTCAACCGGAAATACGCGATGTTGGTCTGGACCCTGCTGAGGTCACAGTCGATCCCCGGCATCTCGGCCATGCCCTCGGCCAGCGAGCGCGCGTTTTCATGGTCATCGGCGAGCCGCCCCGTCATTGTCGCCAGGGCTACCAGGCCAGCGGCGGCTAGGACACCGGCCTGCCGCATACCCCCGCCCAGCATCTTGCGCCAGCGTCTGGCTTGCCTGATCTTCCCCGCTGGTCCGCACAGCATGCTGCCGACCGGGCAGCACAACCCCTTGGACAGGCAGAACGAGACCGTGTTGGCGTACTGCGCGATAGCCCGGACATCCGCGCCGGTCGCGACGGATGCGTTAAAGATCCGGGCGCCGTCCACGTGCACAGCCAGGCCGCTGGAGCGGGCAGCCTCGGAAAGACGCCGCAGATCCTGCTCGGGCCAGGCGACTCCGCCGTGCCAGTTATGCGTGTTCTCGATAATGACGGCAGCGGACAGCGGCTGGTGGTCATCGTCGGTCGGGCGGAGCGCGGTCAGGAGTTGCGCCGGGCTCAGTATGCCGCGCTCCGTCGGGACCTGCCGGACCTGGATACCTCCGACCATCGCGGCTCCAGCCGCCTCGTTCAGGAACAAGTGGGAGTCAGCATCCGCGATGACCTCTTGCCCGGAACGAGCGTTGACGAGCAGCCCGAGCAGATTACCCATCGTCCCGCTGGCAACGAACAGGGCCGCTTCCTTGCCCATCCGATCGGCCGCCGTCTCCTCCAGCCGTCTGACGGTCGGGTCCTCGCCAAACACATCGTCACCGAGCGGTGCGCTCGTCATGGCCCGGAGCATGTCCTCCGTGGGAAGCGTCACCGTGTCGGAGCGCAGGTCAATCTTGCTCATGTCCAACTCGCTTCGCGCGATAGGTCATCACTGCTGCCGAAGGCACTGACCCGAGGGCTCACGGGCCGGGGATGTTACCGATTTTCCGCCAGGGTACGCGCAGTGCGGCCGCTGGACTTCGCTGCGGCTCCATCCCGGACCTCCCCTCGTGACTGAGGCATGAGCGAGGCCGGTTGCCGCCACGAGTTCCTCCCGGGAAGCCGGGGCGGGACCGGCAACCAGACGCACCGGGAGCGGGTCACCTTCGAGCACAAGATCGCGGTTCGTATGGTGACACGTTCGGCCCACTTTACGGTCGGCACGCCGTTCGGGGTTAGCTGATCCAGTTCACCTGGATGATGACCACGCGTTCGCCGCGGACGTCGGTCAGGTAGACGAGCATTAACGGGCCCCGCTGGACGGTGCGCAGTCCCGGCGGCTCGCCGGCGAATTCCCGCCCGTCGAGGAAGATCATCGATTCGCGGACGGTCAGTTCCTCGGCTACCTGACGGACCGCCTTCAGTGCGGCAGGTGGCAGCCCGCCGAGGAGGTCATCGTGACGATTCCCAGTGCCGCGGCCACCCGCGACCTCGCGGTAGGCCGCCTGGACGATCTCGGCGGCTTCCCGGACCGCCTGGTTCGGACGGCGGGGTCGGGGTCGGCGAGGGCTCGTTCGGTGGGTGCAGCTGGGCGGCGGCCGAGGGCCGCCGCTCGATGGCGACGGCGGCAACCCAGCGCTGGTAGAAGTGGCGGATGGGGAAGACGCTGTCCTCTTCCCCGCCTGGTGAAGGCGTCCTGGATCTCCTGGAAGAACTCCGGCAGCCGGGCCGGGGACCGGGGCGACCGCCTGGCGCAGAGCGGGCAGCGACAGGACGGCACGGAAATCAACGGCTGGTCACCCCGCGGGTACTCGGCAGTCACCCAGCCCGCCTCCTTGACGTCCAGCAGCAGAATAAGCCGTGCCGCGCCTCGAGGCGGAGTCTGGCATTCGCCCGCGCGGGGGGGGGCTGGGCGCTCGTGATGGCGTTACCACAGTAACAGGACGGGAGGATGCCGGCGCTTGCCGTGGACCGGTTCGTGGACCGAGCCACCCGTGCCAACGGTGCAATGAGCGCCATCGGCGGCACGGCTCCGTGGCATCGGTGCTAGCTGTGCTCGTTGTGCCGGGCTGCCGCCTTGGCGGGGGTCAGCGTGAACGCGGCCCAGAAGATCAGCGCGGCTACGGCGAAGAGCGCCGCTCCCCACTGGTAGCCGTGCGCGATAAGGATGATGCCCAGGATCAGGTTCCAGGCGCCGGCGGTGATGCGGATGCCGGTGACGCCGTGGGGGTGACGGTATCCCCATGACCGTGCTGCAGACATCGCGTGCTCTCTTGCGAGCGGTGCCCGGCCTGTCCGGCCACCTGTCTCTATGCTCTTGCACGCCGGGCGGGGATCCATCATGCGACCACCCGAACCCCAGGTACGCCTACCACGATCCCGGGTCCAGCCTCCGGCAGCGCCGGTAACTGTTTCAGGGGCACCACGCCAGAATGGCCGTAGACGGGCTGCGGGTGCGGGATCAAGCTCAACGTCAAAAGGACCTCCGCCACCTCAACGTGAGGCGCTACGAGAGCTGGTACCAGGTGATCCTTGACGATTTCTAGACTTGATCCTCCGCCCTGTCGCTGGCCCCGGTCTAACCGCCGTGGAGCCGAACGCTCTGGGGATTTTCTGCCATAGCAAGGTAGAGACCATCATCCAGCTGCGGTAGAGGAGCCATCGGCAGATGAGAGCAGGCAAAGCCAGCGAAGACAGCCGAGGGCACCGTCCCGTCAGTGGCGGCGCGACGACTGATGTCGGCCACGCGAGCGGCGTTGACGGGCTAATCGCCGCGAGGGTGGGCCTTGCGGACCAGCTGCGGGCCAGCGGCCGGGCAGGCCCGGCAGTGAGCGCCGTTTTCGGGATAGTTCCCCGGCACGCCTTCCTGTCTCAGATCGAAGCTGAGAACGCCTATCAGGACTCCGCCATCGTGATCAAGTCAGATGCCAGCGGCCTGCCGGTGGGCGCGTCCACCCAGCCCGCCATCATGGCGATCATGCTTGGCCAGCTCGGGCTCGCCAATGGGCAGCGTGTGCTCGAGATCAGTACCGGCACCGGCTACAACGCGGCACTGATCGCCGAGATCATCGGCGACCCGAATGCCGTCGTCACGATCGATGTCGAACCTGACCTGATCGAGCAGGCACGTGTGAACCTGGCGCCAGCTGAAGAACACAGGAAGGCAAGGGCGATGATCGACACACTGATCCGGTCGGCTCCCCCGGACGGCGCGACCGATGGCCAGACTCCGGCTGCGGTCGAGGGGCGCCCGTCCGGGCTCGCCCGGCATGCGACGTCGGCGCCGGGGGCGGCTGTGGGCACTCCTGCACGCTCAGGCTCTGCTCGCGGCCCGGCCGCGGACGGGGCCGGCATCGAAGATGACTCGCGGCGTATGGCTGGCCCGGGGCAAGGTGACCCGTGGCTATCTAGCTGCTGCCGGTTACGCCGGCGGGCTGACCCAGCGCGGCGACTTCGGGATTGTTGTCCAGGGCTACGGCGCGGCCGGGACCAGCCTCGCTGAGCACCTGGCCCGGCAGGCGGCCGTCTGGGACCGGCTACGCAGGCCGGGCGCTGACAGTCTGGAACTTGCCGCCTATCCGGCAGGCACGCTTGTGAAGGCGCCCGGAGGCAGCGTGAGATCACACAGTGGTACGGCCACAATGGCGGCGTGGCGCTGAGGAGCGATGTGGAATCAGACAGTGACCTGATTGAACGGTCAGTACGCGGCCGTCCCGAAGCGTTCGTTGAGGTGGTCCGCGTCACGAGGTTGCCATTCATGGCTTCCTCGCCCGCCGAGCGCGACGTCAGGATGCCGATGATCTGCTAGCCGAGGTATGGATGCGCGCCTTCGCAGCACGGACCGGCTACGACCTGGGCTACAGCGACGCGCGGCCGTGGCTTTACGGGATCGCCCGGAATGTGCTGCGCAGCCACTGGAGAAACAGTAGCGGCGCATATTACGACGCCCCCGACGAGACAGTTGACCCTGTGGGACGACGTGAATGACCGGCTGGAATCTATCGGCCGGAGTACAAGCACTGGCGTCGGCGGTGCGGGCACTTCCGGCCGCTGAACGTGAAGTCCTGCTGCTCGTGGCGTGGGAGCAGCTCACGCCGGCGGAGGCCGCAAAAGTGCTTGGAGTTCCGCAAGGCACGGCACGGAGTCGCCTGCACCGGGCTCGAGCCGTACTGCGTCGCGTGCTCAGCGCACACGGCGCCGAGGGTGCTGAGGTGAAAAAATGAGCAGGGACAACGAAGAGCCCCAGATCACTGACCAGCTATGTGCAATCGGTCAGGTCGAGCCGCCCTCTGCCAGCGTGCTCGACGACGCGCGCGAAACGCTGTGGTCAGCTATTGCCGATGAAATGCTCGATAGCGGCCTCGCGGACAGGCAGACGACATCGGCAGGATCAGATGAGGATGGTCGCACGGCACGACGACGCCAGCAGAACCGCTCGCAAAATATCGAGCGCCGCCTAGGAAACGCTTGATCATAACTGCCGCCACTCCCAGCGCGGGCGGTGTCTACGATCAGCTCGAGCTTTTGAGTCAACGATCAGTCGGAGTCGGGCATGAATAGCCCTAACGATCATGTTCGCCAGCGCCTATCCCTACGGATGGCCACCGATGCGGCCCGGTGGATCGAGACGGCGCCCGTCAGTGAGAACGACCGCCGCAAATCTGCTACAGCAACGCGGCGGCACTATTCGGCATCCCCAGGTAAGTCCACGTCACCTCGGGACCGATCCGATCCCGCCGCCCGCGCGTGACCACAAGCCGTGCAGCTCTCAAGCGAGCACAAGGCATAATCTGACCAAACGAGGTGGCTATCCCGCCTCCCTCAGCCGATTTGCCCCGGATGGTGCCGCCATGACCGGTCTGCCAGACCTGATCGGGCTGCTCACCGGGCCGACTGGACCCGCCTGTCCCTGTCGGCCGAGCTGCGCGCCGAATATGGCCAGGAGCCGCCCCCGCGCTCACCGTGCAAGTACCGGTCCCGCTGGTACCGCGACTGGCCGGGGCAGAGCCGGCCATGCCGAGCTGCCCGGCGGCGGACACCACGATCACTCTGCGTGGCGCTGTTTATGATCAGGCACGCGAACAGCCGCTGCTCTCCCTCGGGCGATGCCGCACGGGGGCCGCCGTCGCAGCGGTTTAGATCCAGCTGTCCCACACTGCGGGAAGCGCGCGCGCATGCTCGCCGGTTTCCTGGTCCGCGGTTGCCTGCTAGGCCATTCATAGGTGAGCCTGGGCGAGATGGCGAAGCTGCCGCAAGCCGTGAGCTCTGGGTAGGACTCGGCCAGCCAGGGCAGCATCGGCGGGCCGCCCGCCCAGGCCGAGAAGGCGGGCAGCGTCACCTCGATGTCCCGCGGACCGCGCCGGGACCATTCAAAATCCAGCAGCCCCACGACGCGGCCGTCCTGGACCAGGACGTTAGCCGGGGTGCAGTCGCCGTGCAGCACCACATCCGCGTCCCGGCTGATCGTGAGCTGCCCGCCAGCAGTTCCGCCTCCCGCATCAGGCGGTCAACGTCGCCGCGGTAGCAGACCTGCAGCACCATGTCCCCGGGCAAGAACCACGTATCGTTCGAACCGCTCTCCACGAAGACCTCGTTGCCGGTGAGCCGCAAGCCCGCCAGCTTCGCGACCTGGGCTAGGCGACGCCGGGCGACCACCTCATCCCAGGGCCATCGCGGTATCCCGTCCACGACCGGCACACACCGCCGGGCAGGTTGTACGGGCCCGTGAAGCGGGCGATCAGGTCCGCGTCCATAACATCGAACATTCCACATAGCGGCGGACAGCACCACGCCACCCAGGCAAGGCGAAAATATCCGGCCGGGCATGCGGCTCTCGCGGCGCGACGAGCAGGGAATCCGGTCACTCACTGTGACGGCTGTGGCATTGGCCGCATGACCGCCACTGGGCAGATCCGGATGACCGTCTACAGTCCCGCGGGTCAGCGGCCGGCCGCAAGCCGGTTCCGGAGGGACGCAAAACGCTGTTGAGGCGCGGGGGCCTGGCCGTATCCGCCAAAGCCGCCGCGCGCTCTCACACCGGTGACGTGCGGTCCGTTCTCATGAACATCAACCGCGTCCCGCCGTGCCCATGTGCGGCTAAAAGTCACGAACGAAGTCACCTCGCTGCGGTGACCCATCTGGTCGTCGGCGACGGCGGGCCTGGTGACCGCAGCGCCCGGCATGCCGCGGATAAATCCCATGTGCGGCAGGTGGCCGGGCATGGGCCTGTAGCGGGGGGCATTCGCCCTGGTTTACTATCCCCTGATGGCCGGTACGCGCTCCGGGTTGAGCGAGTCACGGCGGGTATGGGGGAACACGGACAGGAGCGGCTGATGCCATCAACCCCCCCGGACCTGAGCCTGACCCCGGACCCGGACGCCAGTCCCGGCCAGGCAGCCCAGCCGGGTTTTGACGTCTCCAGGGCTCACCCAGCCCGGATCTATGACTACTCGCTCGGCGGGAAGGACCACTTCCCGGCCGACCGCGAGGCCGCCGAGCAGGCCATCAGGGATTTCCCCGGGATCGTCTCCTCGGTCCGCGCACAGCGCGTGTTCCTCGGGCGCGTTGTCCGTTACCTCGCCGGCCAGACGGGCGTCCGCCAGTTCCTCGACATCGGCACCGGGTTGCCCGCCGAAACAACACGCACGAGGTGGCCCAGTCCGTGGCGCCGGAAAGCCGGATCGTCTACGTCGACAACGACCCGATGGTGCTCGCGCACGCCCGGTCGCTCCTGGCCAGCAGCCCGGAGGGTGCCACCGACTACCTCGACGCCGATCTGCGCAATAGCGGTGGGATCATCGAGCGTGCCGCTGCCACCCTGGACTTTTCCCGGCCGGTAGCGGTCATCCTGATCGGCATCCTCCACCTGATCGGCAACGAGGACGGGCCGCACGTGATCGTCCGGCAGATCATGGCTACCGTGCCGTAAGGCAGCTGGCTGGCGATCCTCCACCCGGCCAGCGACATTAGCTCGAGCTAGACAAGATGACCAAGGGGTACAACAAGAAGTCCGCGACGTCGGCGACGCTGCGGAGCCGAGCCGAGGTGTCCGCGTTCTTCGACGGCCTGAACCTGCTCCCGCCAGGACTCGTGCACCTAGGCTGCTGGGTAGCTGGAAGCCCCCAGCCTGCTCCTGAGCCCGGCATGCCGGCCTGGACCGGGCTGGCATCCAAACCCTGAACCTCGTTGGCCGGGTGCACGGTGCCCGGAGCGCACGCTGCTCTGGGCAAGAACCTCGGTGCGGGGTCCGGGGAGAACCAGAACAGGATGGGACGCTGAGGTCGGCCCTGTCGGCGGGTCGCACTCTGAGCGCGCGGGCCAGGCTGATAATCCGCCGGTCGTGGGTTCGAGCCCCACCGGCCTCACCTCGCCGATTCCCAGTACAAGCGCGATTTACCGATGTCAGCGGGAGCGGGGGAGCGCGTCAGGTATGCCAGGCCGGGACGGCGGTCTTGAGGCAGATCGTCGGCATGGTGGTCTCGCCTGCCCACAGCTCGGCTAGGCCGACCCGCACGGGATAATGCTGCGGACGGTTCCACAGCGAGTAGACGTCCTGGCCGTCGCCCGTAGCCACCGCCATATGGGTCGAGGTGTCTTCGCCTTCCCTGACGCCCGAGGCGTAAAAGGCCACCAGGTCACCGCGTTGCAATCGCAGGGCAGGCAGGTCCGTCCACCGGACCTTCTCGGTGCCGAAGTCTGCGCCGAGGGTCTCGGCCCAGTACTCGCTGCCGCCCGCGGAGCTGCCGGAGCGGCTGTTCGCGGCGGCGACGAAGCCGGGGCGCAGCCGGGCCAGGGCCGCGGCGTACGGGGCCAGCTCGTAGCACATCAGCTCCACCTGGCTCGTGGACGGCGGCAGCGCGAGGTCCATATCGAGCATGGCGCCGGGCACTTCGGCCTCGCCGGGAGCGTTCGGCTTGCTGACCAGGTGCCAGCCCGGTTTCCGCGGCGAGGGTTGGGCCTGGATCTCGTCACCGGCCTCGACCAGGGTGGTGCGACCGGGGATGGTGTGATCTTCTCGCAGCGTGCCCTGGAAATAGAAGCTGCTGCCCCGGCCATCGGTCCGCCTGGGCAGGCCGTCCTCGCCGGTGATCAGCTCGACCTTCGACCGCGGTACTGGCCGGGGGCCGATGTCCGTTAGCAGGACGTCCCACTCGTCCGCATCGGGCCGGTACGCCTCCCCGGGTACCCGCACGGCGGTCCCCGCCCGGAGGATCTCGTCCTCCTCGCGGAGGCTGAATTCTTGCGTGGCCCGCCCGCGGTTCCGCCAGGCCCCCCCGGAACCCCAGCTGATGTTCGGCTTGTCCAGGAGGTATCGGTCGACGGCGGCGCCCAGCACCTCGTCCACCGAGCTCGGCGCCACCCACGCGGAGCGGGTGGCGCCCTGGCGCGGTACCGTCACCCTGAACCGCCCGTTCCGCTTCTCCTCGACCGTGACATGCTCGCCTGCCAGGACCGGGAAATCCTCGATCGTCTCGTCCCGCAGCAGCACGCCGGTCCACGGGAACACAAGCCGCTCGTGGCACGGCCCGGCCGAGGCCCCAGTTTCGGTCATCGCATGCCTTCCCGCCAGGAAACGCCGCCCACCCGGAGAATTTCACCCGCGCCCGGGCCGGTCAAGACAGCGGCGGCAAGCACAGGCGGTCGCGCACCGCGTTCTCCGGCCCGTCGACTAGGCATTGTTCCCGTCGAACACGGCGACCAGGCGCGGGTCACCGAAGGAGGTCACGCGGATGATGCCCGCGCGGGTGACGGTGAGCACCACGACGCCGTAAGGCTGGAAGCCACCCTGGGCGTCGCGGACGTATTCCACGGCCGCGGGCTGGCCGTTCGCGCGGGTGGGGAACATGCGCCAGGTACCGGGCGGGCCAATGACGCGGTCGCGGAGGAAGGGCACGCAGGTTCTGACGCCGGCGAACCAGGTGCGCATCGGGGTTGCCTCCAGGACGGCGTTGCGCACCAGCAGCCGCTCCAGTGCGGCGGCGTCCGCGTTCTCGAACGCCGCGATGTACTGGTCGAGCAGGGCGCGGGCCTGCGGCGCCGCCGGCTCGGTGATCTGCTCGGCGGCGGGCGCCAGTTCCTCCATCCGCGCGCGGGCGCGCTGCAGTGCGCTCTTGACGGCAACCGTGGTGGTGCCGAGCATGACCGCGACCTCGGCCGCGGGAAATTCCAGCACGTCCCGCAGGACCAGAACGGCGCGCTGCCGGGGCGGCAGGTACTGCAAGCTGGCGATCAGGGCCAGCCGCAGCCCCGCGCGCGCGGCGACGATAGCCGCCGGGTCAGCCGGACGTTCACCACCATTGTGTCCGGTACCGGGTCCAGCCAGGTGATTTCCGGGTCAGCAGGCCGTGGGTACACTTCGGGATCGGGCTCGGGAGCGCCCAGGCCAGACGGCAGCATCCGGCGGGCGGGCTTGGCCAGAGCGGTCAGGCAGGCGTTGGTGGCGATCCGGTACAGCCAGGTCCGCATCGATGACCGGCCCTCGAACCCGTCGTAGGAGCGCCAGGCGCGCAGGTAGGTCTCCTGGACCAGGTCCTCCGCGTCGGACACCGAGCCGAGCAGGCGGTAGCAGTGCGCGAACAGCTCCCGCCGGAACGGCTCGGCGTACTCGGCGAATGCCGCGCTATCCGGCACCGGTCACACCGGCCGGCCGAGGAAGGCGGCGAGCTGATCGGCCGGACCCGCCCCGGCGGGTGCCTGTGCCGCGGCGCCGAATGGGGCCTGCCCGTCCGGACCGCGGAGCGCATCGGTGATCGCGACCCTGGCGTGGGCGAGCAGCCGGTCCGCGAGTCCGGGGTCCAGGTCCGTGGGGCACCCGATGGCGCGGGCCAGGTCCCAGCCATGGGCGAACTGGTCCATCGCCGCCATATCCCGCACGACGGTGCCGGGAAACTCTCCGAACGGGAGCCGGACCATCGAGTCCAGCACCCCCTCCGCAGCGAACGCCGTGACGGCGATCCGGATGCCCTCTTCGTAGGCTCCGACGAAATCCCCGGCTGCGTAGTCGATGTCCGCGGGCCCGTCGTCTCCGGCCGCGGCCGCTTCCCCGGCTACGGCCGCCGCCCACCAGTGGGCGGTGCCGATGAAATGGTTGACCAGGCCGTGGACATCCCAGGAGACGCACGGCGTGGCCGCGGTCAGGTCACTGGGCCGGACCTTCGTCAAGACGTCCAGGGTGCTCTGCATGGCCTGGTTCAGCGGGCAATCCATTGCTTCCATCCTCTCATCGGCGATCTGCCTACACTCCGGGCAGACCGGGCGAGAAAAGAAAAGGAACCGCTCGCTCCCCGGCTTCTTTGCATGCCCGCGAAGTGGGCGCCCGGCCCGGGTCCAGCCTGACGCGATCAAGCCGGGTCAAGACGCGCGTCGCCGACCCCAGCCCTAAAGAGGTGAGCTAGGCGCTATGCCCGCCTCAGCAGGGTCTTCGGGCTGTCCGGTCCCTTGATGTCCGTCAGCCCGCTCAGCGGGCCCGTACTCGCGGGGTTCCTGCTCTGGCTGGACCCGTTCGGCCTGGGCTGGCGCGCGGTGTTCCTGATCAACGTCGCCATGATCGGCAGGCTCATGGCGACCTCCTGCCGTTTTCGGCGGCCGTCGCCGCCCGGACGTTGCTGAGCGGGTAGAGATCGAACGGGGTGTTCACTCACCCCACCGCGAGGTCAGCGCCGCCTGTTCGATCGTTGTCGGGTGCCCCTCCTGGCCGCGTTCTCGCACCAGTTCGCCGGCGATGCTATAGCGGGGTGCGTTCTGGGGGCTGCGCCCGGCATGGCGGATGATCTCGTCGATCAGTGAGGTGACCATCCGCAGCCGGGGGTAGCAGGCGTGGACCGCCTGCCCCTGGGCATCGGTAATGAATTCCGAACCGGAGCCGAAGTCGATGCCTACGCCTCGCCTGGTCAGGTAGGCAAGGGGGCCGCGCCGCTCGGCGATGCCGGGCGAAGTGTGCAGGGCTATCGCCTCCCACACCAGGTCCACGCCGCGTGCGCCGACTCCGTTGTCGGTAAGGAACTTCGCGGCCATGTCGGCGCCGTCGACCTCGAACCGCTGGGTACCGCCAGCCGCCCGCGACGTACCGAGATCGTGCAGGACACACGCGAAGAACAGCAGGTCGAGCTCGGAGTCCACCGCGGGCCGCAACCCCTCATGTTCCGCGAGCAACACCGCGAAAAGGTAGCTGCGCAGGCTGTGGTTGGCCACCGGCTCGGTTTCGCATGCACGGACGTACTCGACCGCGCGGACGGCCAGCGGTGTGGTGGGGAGGGTGGGAACTGTATGCATGGCATGACCGTAGCCAGCGGGACACATGACCGGCAGTGGCACGAATGCCATTAGCCGATAGGATTACGCCATGTCCGCGCCTCCCCGACTGCACCAGGTGGCGGTGCTGGCGCTGCCTGGTCTTCTGGCGCTGGATTTCGGCATCCCGGTCCATGCGTTCGGTAACTGGGACGGCGGCCCGTACGCGGTCACGGTGTGCGCCGAGATCCCCGGCCCGGTGCGGGTCGAGGGAGCTCCCGCACTGCTCATCGAGCACGGCCTCGAAGCGCTCGCAGAGGCTGACACGATCGTCGTGCCCGGCCAGGCACGCCCGGTCCCGCCGTCGGAGCGGGTGCGCGCGGCGCTGGCCGCGGCCGCCGCCCGCGGTACTCGCATGGTCTCCATCTGCACGGGTGCGTTCGTACTCGCTGCCGCGGGCCTGCTCGACGGCCGGCGCGCCACCACCCACTGGCAGCAGACCGCGGCGCTGGCTCGCGATTATCCAGCGGTGACGGTGGATCCGCATGTGCTCTACGTTGACGAAGGCGACGTCCTGACCTCGGCAGGCGTGGCCGCCGGAATCGACCTGTGCCTGCACATCATCCGCACCGACGCCGGAGCTGTGGCTGCCAACCAGCGCGCGCGGGCGCTCGTCGCGGCACCGCATCGTACTGGCGGCCAGGCCCAGTACATCGACCGCCCGGCCCTGTCCCAGCGGACCGGCGCGCTCGATGAGCTGCGCGCGTGGGCCTTGCGTCACCTCGCTGAGCCGCTCACCGTCGATCGAATGGCACGCCGGGCGTGCCTGTCCCGTCGCACGCTCATCCGCCGGTTCCACGACGAGACCGGCCTGCCGCCGATGCGCTGGCTGCTCGACGCCCGCATCGACCGCGCACGAGAACTGCTCGAAGCCTCCGACGTACCCATGGAGATCGTGGCCCGACTATCCGGGCTGGGTACCCCCGCGAACCTGCGAACCCTGTTCAAACGCCATACAGGCGTCCCGCCCAGCACGTACCGCAGCACATTCCACCGCCCCGCAGGGGCGTGAGGGTGTGGCAGAACCGGTCACGCGAGGGAATAAGACGATGAGAGCTTCCGCGATGACCTGGCTCCATCGCTGGTAACCGGTGGCGGACAGGTGGAAGCGGTCGGATGCGAAGAAGTACGGAGGCGGAGTTCCGGGCATGGTGACCCATGTCGTGCCAGGGTGCGCCGCGCAGATCTGCCGGGAAACGTCATCGAGGGCGGCGGCCCGTTCGCTCAGGTAGCGACCGAGGGTGGCCGGCATTGACGGGAATAGCGCGAATGGCGGTATACCGGCGACCACTACCTGGTCGGCGCGTTCCGTGAGGTCGTCCACGATGGCGGAGAGGTCGTCACGCCACTGGCCGGGACTGCGCCTGGTCATGACGTCGTTGCCGCCGGCCAGGAGCACGGCAACGTCTAGGTCCTCGTCGAGCTGCGGTAGGAGCCGGTAGCGGATTCGGCGGGCGGTGGCGCCGAACTGACCGGCGACCTGCCACTGGACGGGCCGCCTGGTATGCGCATTGATCTCGCGGGCCAAGGACCCCGTGAATCCCTCGTCGTGGTTGTTGACCCCGGACCCGGCCGCGGTGGACTCGCCCACCACGGCGATGCGCAGCGGCGCGCCCGGGGTTGCCCCCACGGTGCCGCTGGTCGGGCCGGTCGCGGGCGGGGCCGGCCTTATCGTGGCGCGCATCCATTTTCCTTGCGCGGCGGCGACTGGCAGCAAGAGCCGTTTCACCGGCTCGCCCTGTCTGCGCCGGGGGAGTCGGCCGCCGCCCGGGCCGCGGCGTCGCGGAGCAGTCCGGGTACCACCCGGCGATGGACGGCGGACAACGGGGGCCACATGCTGCGGCCCAGGCACCGGTCGTAGTGCAGGAAGGTTCCCAGTGACACCCGCCCTTCGGCTGTCTGGACAACGAGATTGCAGCTCAGAAGCGCCGAAGCGGCCTCGAGCCGGATCCAGTCCTCGCCGCGTTCGCCGATCTGCCATCCGGCCACGGTGGCGGATGATCGCCCCCGGCTCAGTCGCAGACCGAGCAGCCCGCGCCAGATCAGCAGCTCCGTGAGGCTGGGGACGTTGCCGAACATCGCACGGGCCCATCGCTCCGGCGTTGCCTCCGTGTCCGTGGTCAGGGTGAACAGGTCGGCGTAGTCGACCTCGGGCAACGAACTGAGCGCGCGGAGGGATTCGGGAATGTCGTTCGTCCCCACGGCACTTTCGATCAGGCTGACGGCCATTTCGCGGTGTTCCCATCATGTATACGGTACCGTATAAAAGTAGGCTAGCAGATTTATACGGCAGCGTATACATGAAAGTGGGGCGCATCGTGGGCGCGACTCGCACGCCGCGTGACAGCTGGGTCGAGGCCGGGCTGGCGGCGCTGGCCGCCGGCGGCCCGGATGCCGTTCGCGTCGAGGCGCTGGCGAAGAAGCTCGGCGTCACGAAAGGCGGGTTCTACGGGTACTTCGCCGACCGCGACGCGCTGCTGGCGGCGATGCTCGATGCCTGGGAACGGGAGAGCATCGACGAGGTGATCGATCGCGTCGAGCGCGAGGGCGGGGATCCGAGGACCAAGATCCAGCACGCTGGCGTGCTCACTTTCTCCAGCGACCGCCTGCTGCCGATCGACCTTGCGATCCGGGACTGGGCCCGGCGCGACGAGGCGGTCGCCGAGCGCCTGCGGCGGGTGGACAACCGGCGCATGGCGCTGCTCCGCGCGATGATCGGCACTTTCTGCTCCGATGCCGACGAGGTCGAGGCCCGCAGCCTGCTCGCCTTCTGCGTGGCGATCGGCGCGCACTTCCTCGCCGCCGGCCACGGCGACCGCACCCGCGCCCAGGTTCTCGCCCGCGCAGCCGACCTGCTGCTCGACCGCCCCGCCACGACCACGGCCGCCGGCCTGGCCCCTTCGCCGGAGGCTGACCGCGGAACCGGCTGATGCCAGGATGCGGCCGCTTCCGGCTCGCGGGTCGGCTGGTGCCATTCGTCGAAGACGCTGCGGAGCAGGCGCATGGTCAGTTCCGGCGGGCCGGCCAGGATCTCCGACCAGTCGGCATAGAGCACCCGCAGCGCGTCGCCTTCCAGCGAAGCCCCTGCCGGGCCGGTCTGTGGCTCGGTCATCTCAGCGCTCCTTACTGGCCGGACGGCGACAAATGCCGGACGGCGACAATGTTGTGACCTACGGCACAACTGTGGGTGAGGCGCGGCGCCCGTGGTTGTTCCGATGTGGAACAGCGCGAACGGCCAATGTCGGCGGCAGCTGCCAAGCTGGGGTGATGACAGCGATCACAACGCGGTGCTGGACCGAGGCCGGCACGACCTGGTTCGCCGTCAGCGTCGTAGGACCCGAGCTGGCGGCGCGGGCCGGGCACGTCCTGATGGACTATCAGCGCGACGGCGACGAATGGCGGCGCGGCTACCCGGCGGACACCCCGGGACTAGATGCCTGCTGGCAGAACTTCGCCGGTTGCGCGGAGCCGATGCTGCGGCAGGCAGCCGGGCTGGAGCCCGTCCCCTGGCGCGCGGCGCTGCACGAGCTGTGCCGGCGCACCAGCGGGCGGGAGGCAGGCTGGTGGCTGGCCGGCAGCACGGCGCTGGCCGTGCGCGGCGCGGGAATCGAGCCCGGTGACATCGATCTGGTGTGCTCCGGTGACAGCGCCCGGCGCCTGGGTGCGATCTTCGCCGACACGCTCATCGAGCCGGTTGCCTATGACAGGAACAGCGACCTCAGCGATTACTGGGGCCGTGCGTTCCCGGGTGCCCGGCTGGAATGGATCGGTGATCCCAAGGCCGGCGTCGACTCACCCGCGCCGACCGACTTCGGGCCCGTCGCCGCGTCGCGGCTTGAGACCGTGACGTGGGAAGGGTGGCAGCTGCGGGTACCTCCGCTTGACTTGCAGCGGGCCGTGAGCCAGCGCCGGGGGCTCACCACCCGCGTGGCACTCATCGACGCGCTCCTCAGGGAATAAGCACCCAAGCCGGCGCGGTGCCGACCTCTAACTCTGCGAAATGTAGTATTTCAGTCACATCCGCACCATATGCAACACGCCTCCCTGTGGCTTACACCGCTGGCTCGACGGCTGCCGCTGACCGGAGCAGGGAAAGCCGTTCCAGCTGATTAATGCAAGGGAATGATGGCGTGCGCTGAGCCGCCGGGGGCAAAATGGCCGGGTGACATCGGTCTGGCCCACAATGCCTGAGATGCTCGCCTTGCGTGACACGGATCCGCGCCAGGTGGGTGTCTACGGGTTGCTCGGCCGCCTGGGGGAGGGCGGGCAGGGCGTCGTGTTCCTGGCCGAGGGCCCGACCGGGAACCCGGCGGCGGTCAAGCTTATGGCGCCGACTACCGATCCGCAGGTCCGGAGCCGTTTCCTGAAGGAGGTCGCCGCCGCGCAGCGGGTCGCCCGGTTCTGCACCGCGCAGGTTCTGGACGCGGGGATCTTCGAACGGCGGCCGTTCATTGTCAGCGAATACGTCAACGGGCCCTCACTGGTCGAGGTCGTCGAGCAATTCGGGCCTCGCGGCGGCGCTGCCCTCGAGCGCATCGCCGTCGCCACGCTGACCGCGCTGGGCGCGGTGCATGCCGCCGGGATGGTGCATCGCGACTTCAAGCCGGGCAATGTCCTGCTCGGGCCCGACGGGCCAGTGGTGATCGACTTCGGGCTGGCGGCCGTCCCCGGGATGACCACGGTCCTTTCCGGCGACGTCCTCATCGGAACTCCGGCGTTCATGGCCCCTGAGCAGCTGGCTGGCACCCGGGTGACCGCGGCGGCCGATATGTGGTCGTGGGCCGTGACGATGGTATTCGCGGGCACCGGCGAGCAGCCCTTCAAGGGCGACTCGCTGACCGCCACGGCCTACGCCATCCTTCATGCCGAGCCGCGTTTGGGCAGCCTTCCCGAACCACTGCGCTCGCTGGTCTACAAGTGCCTCGACAAGAACGCAGCGGGACAGGCCGTCGGCCCGCGGTGCGCTCGGCGAGCTGGTGGCCGCCGGAGCGCGGCTTACGGGACCGATGCCGCCCCCGGTCGCCGCGCCGTCCGCGGATGAGGAGACCCCTAGCCCGCAGCGTGCGCCGGTCATGCCGCCCAGACCGCGGCCCGGCAGCGTCGATGGCCTGATCAGCGCCCGCCCGGCGTCCGGGCCGGGGGTGGCGTCCGGATCCCGGTCAGCACGGCACGGGAGTCGTCATCGCACCCGGTGGCGCCGGCGGGCCCCGGTGCTGCTGGCCGCGTGCCTGCTGGCCATCGCGGTCGGCGTGCTCGTCGTTAGTCTCCCCCGGTCCGGCCCGGCATCGGACCAGCTAGCGGGCAGCCGTACTCCGGCGAGCAATCCAGTCGACGCCCAGACCGTGGCGAGGAACAAGGCCATCGCCTGGATCCTGCAGCAGGTCGACCGGGCCGCCCTCGTGTCCTGCGACCCCCAGGTATGCAGGGCCCTGGTCCGTGCGGGCTTCCCGTCCGGAAACGTGTCGCAGCTCGGGCCGGCGTCGAATGATCCGCTCGGCTCGGCTCTGGTGGTCGTCACCACGCCCGTCCGAGCTCAGTACAGGAGCCGGCTGGCTTCTGTCTACGCTCCGGCCATCATCGCCAGCTTCGGCTCCGGGGCCAACAGGATCGACATCCGCCTGGTCTATCCCGGCGGTGCCGCCGGCTACGACGCCGTTCGGCAAACGGACTTGCGCCACAGGAAGGCGGTCGGCGCCGAGCTGCTGGCGAACAGCCACATCAAGGCCTCGGCCGCGGCCAGGGCGCAGCTTCTCAGCGGCGATGTCGATCCCCGGCTGCCGGAGCTCCTCGCCTACATGGCCGACCGCCACCCCGTGCGCATCACGGATTTCGTCGACCAGTCGCCTGGTGGCGGACCTGCCAGCCTGCTGCGGTCGGTAGACCTGGCCACGGTGGTCAGCGCGGCGCAGATGACTCGTGCCGCCTACGTCGGCTGGATGTACGCGCTCATCGGCCAGCAGCAAGCCGAGTATCGCCCCGCCTCCTGGCAGACAGCTCACGCTGCCTGCTGGCGGGTCCGTGCTGAGGATCGAGTACGGCGCGCCGAGCCCGCTCAGCTAGCTGGGGTCCGGGCCTGGTCGGCCAGGACAGGGCCGGACGCGTCCCGCTGCGCGGCCGGAGCG
Organism: uncultured Actinomycetota bacterium; assembly: GCA_963839095.1. Lineage (GTDB taxonomy): Bacteria > Actinomycetota > Actinomycetes > Streptosporangiales > Streptosporangiaceae > Palsa-504. The sequence continues at coordinate 25,863 of CAWIUF010000004.1, forward strand.
CCCTCGCGCTCCCCTCCAAGTAGGCGCGAGGACGCTGCCGACCTGCAGCGCGTTGATCTCGGTAAAGTTAGGAAGAAACAGGAAGACAACTCCTGCATTAGGCACTTTAGGTGAGCACAGATAGGAAGTAAAGAGTATTGACGAGATGAGTCGAGAAGAGAAGTGCAGCCCGGTATGGTTAGGAGTGGGCAGAAGAGCTAGAATTTTCTATCCTCTTCGGGTGGGGATGGTCATGTGGCTGGAGGCGCGACTAGCATCGGGTCGCGGGGAAGGGCGGTCATATGGCCGGTGAGGACTGGCAGCGGCTTGCCGATTACGTCATCGCACGCCGGGTCGAGCTAGGCATGCGGGACAGGCGGGCGTTTGCCGAGGTGACAGGAGTGACCGAGCGGACGCTGGGAAAGCTCGAGAACGGCCAGCACGTTTCCCCCAGCACGCTCGGCATGGTCGAGAACCGGCTCGGCTGGGCTCCGGGTTCGTGCCGGCGGGTACTCGCAGGCGGGGAACCCAAGGCAGGGTCGCCGGATCTCGGGCAGGCCGAGTATGAAGACCCGACGCTGTGGCACATCGCGAGCACCCCGGGCCTGCCTCCCGACGTGGTTCGCGGCCTCGTCGCCCTGGCCCGGAACTGGCGGCAAGGCGGCGATGACGCTGACGAGCCAGCCCGCTAGCTCACCTGGCCGCTGCATCCAGCCGGGGACCGGGTTGCGGCTGCCAGGACTCCGGGCTCAACGGCGCCTCGAGGGCGCGAGAAAGCCAAAGTAGAACGCCACGAACACCACGACGATCCCGACGTTCGCCAGCAGTCGCTCCCACAGCCGGCCTTCGAAGAACAGGACGTCGACGACGACCACGGTGGCCACCAGCACGAGCACGTAAAGCACGACGACTGGCCGTCTTCCCATCCTCCCTTGGTACTGCCAGCAGTCCTCCCTGTCAATCGGGTACAAGCCCCGCCGGACCCGGTAGATAAGGCATCTATTAGCCGGTTTCCGCAGGCAGAGCAGGCAGAGCAGGCGGGACGGCGGCTGCGACCAGAGCTTAGGAGACGGTTCCTGGCCGCAGCGTGGCGGATGTGCGCTGCGTGCTGATCATGCTCTGCGCCAGGGGCGTCTGCCAGTACAGCACGCTCCGGCCAGTCCGCCGGCTGGAGAGCAGGCCGTTGGCTTTCAGCACCGTCAGGTGCTCGCTGACCGATCCCGGGCTCTGGCCGAGCTCGCGCGCCAGCTGCGTCGTGGTGACCGGGACGGCGGCGCGTTCCAGGATCGCCGCCCGGGTCCGGCCGACCAGGGCGGCGAGCTGGCTGGCCGGCTCATGGTCGGGCGGTTCCAGGCCTTCCCACACCCGCCCGACGCCGTGCGCCGGATACGTGAGGCTGAAGACCCCTGGCTCGCCGTCCTCGATCACGAGGACGGGGTAGCCGAAGACGGATGGCGTCAATATCAGCTGGGTCGCGCGGTAGGTTGCGCCCGCGTGGTGCGGCTTGTCCACCAGGAGGTCGTAGTCCCGCACGGTGGCCTCGGTATGCAGGTCGTCCAGCAGGGCGAACAGGCCGCGCTCGGCCATGGCGCCCACCCGGAACGCCACGTCTGCCTCGAGTACCGCGCAGATACGAGGCCAGTGCGGCGCGATCGCCGCGGTCCAGTATTCCCAGAGTTTCTCGGCGAGGATGCCCGGCCCGCGCGTGCCGGCACCCAGCAGGTCGGTCAGGGGAGCCGGACATGCCCGGTCACCCCAGGGCTGGGCCAGGTCGGCCATCAGCTCCTCGGGCGACAGATGCGTGATGTCCGTCAGCTGGTCCTCGATGGTGACCCGGGCCGTATCCGCTATGGGCGTCAGGCATGACGGAATCCATTTCCCGGGCGGGGCCACCGCGAGCAGCAAGGGCAGATCGACGCCGCTCAGGCGGCTACGGGTCAGGTGCAGCCAGCGTGCATGGAGGTGAGTGAGATGCGGTCGCCCGAGGAGCCGAAGGCTGAGCGCCACCTCGCCCAGCGGCGAGAACGTGAACCGCGTGCGTCCCAGGGCCTCACCACTCAGCTGGAACGTGATCACCCGCTGCCTCCGAATCCTCATCTCTAGGCTGACATGAAGTCCAGCTGCCTGGGTACCGGTGATGCCACCTTTCGGCTGCAGCCGAACCGTTGCCAGCAACGAGTTGCTCGACCCTAGGCTCCTCCCGTGAACACCATGGCAATAGCCAAACTAGGCTCGACCGGCGCGGTGATCGACGTGACGCCCCACGAGGAGTTCATCGCCACCGCGGTCACGCTGGAGGACCTCGGGTACCCCGCGATCTGGCTCAGCGGCGGCCGGCTCGAGCGACTGGAGCAGGTCCTGGCCGTCCTGGAGGCCACCCGCAGCGCGAAGGTCGGCACCTCCATCATCGCCGCGGACCAGTTCGGTCCCGACGCCGTACTGGACCTTTACCGGCGGGCCGAGGCATCATGCCCCGGCCGGCTCGTCCTGGGGCTCGGCGGAGCGCACGGGCCCAGGCCGCTGGCGGTCCTCGGCGACTACTTCGACCGGCTTTCCGCCGTCCCCCCGGGGTCACGCCTGCTCGCCGCGCTCGGCCACCGCATGCTGGAACTCGCCCGCGACCGTACCGGCGGGGCCCTGCCGATCCTGGTGACCCCGGACTACACGGCGTCGGCGCGTGAGATCCTCGGTGACGCCGTGCTCGTGGTGGAGCAGCTGGTCGTCCTGGAGGACGACCCGGCGCAGGCGCGAGCCCTCGCGGCGGGGCTTCTTCGCTTCATGCGGACGATCCCCGGTTACCCGCAGAACTTCCGCCGGATGGGGTTCGCCGACGATGACATATCCGGGCTCAGCGACCGCCTGATCGACGGTCTCGTGGCCTGGGGTGACGGCGCCGCGATCGCCAAACGGGTCGCCGAGCACCGGCAGGCCGGGGCCGATCACGTGGCCGTGATGCTGGTCAACCAGACGGATCAGCTGAACAGCTGGAGATCCCTCGCCGGTGCCCTCCTGGAGCCGGGGGAAAGGCAGCCATGACGACCTCGGCACCGCGCTGAGCACTGAGAAGGGATCAAGATGAAGACGCCGGGAAACCTGCCCGCGATCGTGTCCCGCGAGGAGTGGCTCGCCGCCCGCCTGGAACTGCTGGCAAAGGAGAAGGAAGTGACCCGGGCCCGGGACCGGCTCAACGCGGATCGCCGCCGGCTGCCCATGGTCCGCGTGGACGAGCCGTACACGTTCGAGGGCCCGGACGGGCCGGTGGGCCTGCTCGACCTGTTCGAGGGGCGCCTGCAACTGGTGATGCACCACTTCATGCTCAGCCCGGACTGGGACACTGCCTGCTCGAGCTGCTCCTCGGCCGCCGACCAGATCGGCCGGTTGCGCCAGCTGCACGTGCGCAACACCACGCTCGTGGCGGTGTCGCGCGCGCCGTACCCGAAACTCGCCGCGTACCGCGAGCGGATGGGCTGGAGGTTCCCCTGGTACTCCTCGTACGGGACCAGCTTCAACTACGACTTCCACGCCACCCTCGACGACCGGGTCGCCCCGGTGCTGCTGCACTTCCGCACCGAAGCCGAGCTCGCCGATGCCGGGATACCGTGGACCGGCGGGGGATGGACCGAGGACATGCGCGGTGAGGAGATGCCGGGCATCAGCGCGTTCCTGCGGGTCGGCGACGAGGTCTTTCACACGTACTCGACGTTCGGCCGCGGCATCGAGGAGTTCCACAACGGCTACCCGTGGCTCGACCTCACCGCCCTCGGCCGCCAGGAGGCGTGGGAAGAGCCGAAAGGACGCGCGGAACCACTTGGCCTGCAGGTCGGCGGTCCCGCCATGCGCCTGCCGGACGAGTACGACACCTGATCAGGTCACTCTGCAGCCAGCCGGCTACCCGGGAACAGCCGGCGCGTGTTCGCGGCGAGAGCGCCGTCCACGGATCCAGCCGGGTCCCCGGCGCCCGCGAGCGCCTGCGCGCCCATCTCCACGACGAACTCAGGCGTGAACGGGTAGTCGCTGCCCGGATGGCGGGCGACGGTACCGTTGAGAACCAGGTTCACTATCGCCCTGGTGGTGTCGAAGAGGAACTCGATCATCGGCCGCGGCCGATTCAGCGACGTGCTCTCCCAGCAGGCCGGCGAGGTCGGGTGCACGAACACGCGCGCATGCCGTCGGTCGAGCTCGGCAAAGAGCGGCTCGAGGGCCGGGTCACCGAGGTAGGTTCCGCCGGCATTGGTCAGCAGGGCCACCCCGTCCACCCCGAGCTGGTCGTAGCAGTAGCGGATCTCAGCCAGAGAACCGTCCACGTCCGGGGTCGGCAGCGCCGCGAACAGCCCGAACCGGCCAGGATGCGCTTCCGCGGCCCGATGACCCTCCTCGTTGACCTGGCGAGCGAGATCGCGAGCCGCCCCGTCGTCACCGAAGTGAACGCCCGGCGATGAGATCGACAGCAGCGAGGCAGCGATGCCGAGGCGGTCCATCATCGCGACATGCCCGCGACGTTACTCCCGGAGACCGGGCCGGCGACGGTCAGCAGTGGGCCGCGCACAGCGGCTGATAGTGGGCTGCGTTGACGGAGTAAGGCCGGCCGGTGTCCGGGTGGCGCTGCTCATGCGGGTCGAGCCCGTCGTAACCCAGGTAGGTGGCGGGCTCGCTGCACACGGCGCACAGCCTGACCTTCGCGGTCTCGCGCCCGGCGCCGTTGGCCTCGTCCCGCCGGAACCGGATCCACAGCATGAGGGAGAACACGGCGACGTGCAGTACCGACAACGCAATGATCAGGATCAGGCTGCTGCTCACGTCGCGGTTCCTCCCTGCCCGCTAAAACCAGCACCCGCCGCCGTTTCATCCGGCTCCACGGCGCGATCTACGTCACCCGCCGCCCGGCCTTCTGGCCGGTCCGTCCCGGGATGGCGGCTCCGTGGCCGAGATGCGACACTAGTGCCTCTGTGGTGCGTTTTAGGAGACTGCCTGTGTCGGTAATCCGTAGTCCTCGACACGGACGCAGGACGGCCGGCGCCTGATGACCGCAGATCCGTCGTGGGACATCATGCCGGTGGCCGATCCGGCCCTGCGCGACCGCAAGCGGCGGCGCCTGCTCGACCGCAGCCTGATGTGCGATCCGGTGGGCCTGGCGGAACCGTTGTATCAGCTCCGTGATCGGGATCAGGTCGTGCTGCCCTCCGCCCTGGACCGGATGAGCCGTGAGCTGCTGATCCGCGCCCAGGTCGCCATCGGCGACGCGCTCGATCCGGTCCCTGACGGTGATCCGGTCACCGACGGGGCGATGGAGTCCCCTGACGTCCTGGCGGAATCCACGCTGCGGTGGCACGAGTGGCAGATCGCGATCGCCCTGCGCGATATCACCGACCTGCGGGCGGAATACGAACACAACGCGGCCGCGAGCACCGGGCCCCTGACATCCTCGGTCCTCGGACCGCAGCACCGTGCCCTGCAGCTAGCCCAGGACGCGATCGAGTCCAGGGTCACCGCGGTGGAACGCTACGCAGCGCAGGTATGCGCGGCCAGGGCCGCGCTGCGGGACCTGCACAACGCGCTGCGGATCTCGAACCTGAACGACAGCTACCTGGACCTCGTCGCCCGCACCGCCGCCGACGAGCATGCCGTCACTGAGATCAGCGGCCTGACCGACCAGGCGACCGCGGCGGCGCAGGCCGTCCGCGACTCGATGCGACAGGTCGGCCTGGCCGCCGAGGCGCTGGCCCTGCCCGAACCAGCGGCCGGATAAGGCCACCGGGGACCCGCTAGCGCCACTGCTCGCGCGGGAGCACCAGGTAACTCGCCTGCCCGCGTCCGAACGGCCAGTCCGTCCGCTCGTTCTCGACCAGGATGACCGCCAGGTCCTCGGGCCGCACGTACGATGCGCTCGGCCAGCAGTTCCGCCAGCCGGGCGTACGAACGCGCTCTTCGCCTCGGCGGTCCGGCCCGCCGAGAGCGTCACCCTGACCATCGCCGATCGGCCCCGTGTCCCTCCTCGATGAGTTGACGCCCCCGGAACCGTCTTACCTTCGACAACGGGAGGTACACAATGGGCGAGGTAATCGCGCATCTGGCGATGTCGCTGGACGGCTTCATCGCCGATCCGGACGACGGCTGCGAGGAGCTGTTCGGCTTCTTCTTCGAGAGCTCAGTCGAGTCCGCGGTCGCGAAGGCCCGCGAGCTGGCCGGCGACCAGGACATCAGCATCGCCGGCGCCACGATCACCCGCGGCTGCCTGGACGCCGGGCTGCTGGACGCGATCCAGGTCAGCCTGGTGCCGGTGATCCTCGGCTACGGGATTCCCTGGCTGGCCGGCACCCGCGGCCCGGTGCGCCTGTCCGACCCCATGGTGATCGAGGACCATGGCGTCACCCACCTCCGCTACCAGGTACGACGGGAGGGCTGACTCATGGGAGTCATCCGCGTGGACATGACCATCTCCCTGGACGGCTACGTCACCGGGCCGCGCGACAGCATGGACGACCCGATGGGCGCCGGCGGGTTCCGCCTGTTCAACTGGCTCGACCGGCGCGACGACCCGGGACCGAGCGGTCAGGTGTACGCCGAGACGATGGCCAGCCGGGCCGTCATCTCCGGCCGCCGCACCTACGAGCACGCACGTCGCTGGCAGGGCGACCACCACGACGGCGTGCCGATCTTCATCCTCACTCACCAGGTCCCGGACGAGCCGCCGCCGGGCAGCGTCCGCTACGCCACCGACGTGGGCGAGTGCGCGGCCCAGGCCCGCGAGGCCGCCGGTGACGGCGATGTGGTGGTGATGGGAGCCGGGGCCGCGCAGGCCCTGCTCCGGGCCGGGGAAATCGACGAGCTGGAACTGCACGTCGTCCCGGTCCTGCTGGGCCAGGGCCGGCGGCTGTTCGACCACCTGCCCGCCGAGTACATCGAGCTCAACCTGGAGCGCTGCCTGACCACCCCGGACGTCAAGGACCCAGCGCAGCGCGTCACCCACATGCGCTACCGCGTCCGCTCGGGGGTCTAGCGCTCGCGCTAGCCGCCGCTAATCTCACCGACAGCTCCGGGCCCGCCAGGACTACGCCGCTTACGCGGAGCCGTCGCCGGTGCCCGGGTCGATGAAGAAGTTGTCGCGGAACAGCCCGGTCGGGTCGTAGCGCCGCTTGAGCGCCCGGAGCCGGGTCAGGTGCCCGGGCGGGAACGCCCGCTCGAGCACCTCCGGGCCGGTCGCGGTCTCGAAGCTGAGGTACAGGCCCTCCATCTGCGGGACGAGCTTCTCCCACCACGAGTCGATCCCCGAAGCGCGGGAGCCGAACGCGGCCACGGAGAAGTTCGCCTCCCGCCACCCGTACGCGGTGGCGTCGGCGGCCACATCGGACACCGCCCCGCCTACGGCGCGGATCGCGCAGAAATACGAGGCGCCTGCCTCGAGCATCGCGGCGACCTCCGTCGCGAAGGCTGGCGTGAGGTGGCGGACCAGCCCGGAGCGCGAGTGCGGCTCGCCCTGGCCCTGCTGCGGCGCTTCGCTCAGCATCGCCTGCATGAGCTGGTCGTAGCCGGTCAGCGTGATCGACTGGTCGAGTAGCGGGGCGACGCCGGCGATGGGCTGCAGCCGCTCGATGATCACCTCGGAGTCGTCGGAGTCGACCACCAGCAGCGCCTGGGCCAGCTGCCGCCCGCCCTGGCGGATGCCAGCCAGCCGGAAATCAGCCAGCCGGGCCGCTAGCCTCCGCGCTGCGGGCCCTCCGGCCGAGGGCGGCCAGCTCGTCGAGGAGTTCCCGCGCCTGGTCCGCCGGGCGATCCCGGAACGCCGCGTGCGCCCGCCGCCCGGCCGCGTCACCGTGCACCGAGGCCAGCGACAGCCGCCGCTGCACCGGCCCCTGGGTGAACCGGACGCTCTGCAGCTTCTCCAGTTTCATGTACACGGTCTTCCTGGTCACCCGCCCGGTGACGGTGACCGCCATCAGCTCGTTGTGCCCCGAGGCCAGGAAATGGTAGCTCAGCGGCGCCTTGATCCGCGCCCGGCCGGCGGCCGGGCCAGCTCCGGCCGGTCAGGACCGAAGACCAGCCCGATCAGGTACTGCGCCTCGCTCATGGGGCCCACCGGGAGCAGGGCCTTGGTCAGGCCGCCGGCCTGCGGCCCGGAGTCCCGCCCGGCTACCCCCGCAACATCAACCACAAGACGACACCAGCCGAACGGGCGCCAGATCAGTGGTTGCACCAGCCGGACTGCCTGCACCCGGCGGAACGGGATCGTCTCTGCCACCGTGCTCAGCAGCCCGCGACGGATCCTTATCCCGTCGTGGGAGGTGGCCACCGTGAAGCCGTAGCGGCCCGTCAGCTGCCGCCAGGTCCTGGTCACGAGCCCGAGCGCGAACACGCCGAGGGTGGACTCCGACGCGAGGAACAGGGCGGGCGTCGCCTCGGCGGCGGCCACCGCGACGGCCGCCAGGGCCGCGAACCTGGGCGCGGCCCGCAGCAGCGTGGCCCCGATCACCCGGCCCGCCGGGACACTGATCACCGGGCGCTCGGCGGGCTCCGGGGCGGCCGGGTCGAGACCGTGGTGCCCGGCCAGCAGCACGGTCCGCAGCCGGGCGGCCTCCCCGACGGTCAGGTAGGCCAGCCGGTCGCCACCCTTCCCGGCGCCGGCCAGCCTGATCCGCAGGCACGCCAGGCCCAGGACGCGCGCCAGGAACGGCCGCACCACGTCGACCGCCTGGATCCGGGCCATCGGGAGCTGCCGGGAATCGCGGCGCAGCAGGCCCGTCTCGATGCGCAGGGTGGCGCCGTCCAGCTTCCACCGGGTGACCAGCCACCGGACGAAGCCGGCCACCACCAGCGCGGCGGCCCCCGCCACCTGGATGACGTAGGCCCGCAGGCCGTCGGCCGTCACCAGGCTCAGCACGGCGATGCCGAGCAGGCTGGACAGCAGCCGTCCCGCGTTGATGAACGGCGACAGCGGATGCAGGCGATGCCAGCCCGCCCCCAGTTCCTCGGTCACAGGCCTGCGGCCCTGGCCTCGCCGAGCACGGCGAGGCGGTCCCGCAGGCGCGCGGCCTCGTCCCGCTCCAGGCCGGGTATCCGCGCGTCGCTGGCGGCCGCCGCCGTGTGCAGCTGCACCGTGGCCAGCCGGAACGCCCGCTCGAACGGCCCGGCCGTGATCTCGACGTACTGCATCCGCCCGTACGGCACCACCGAGACCCGGCGGACCAGCACGCCGCGCGCCACGATCAGGTCCTCGTCCCGCTCCCGGTACGCCCAGGCCCGGTAGCGGCGCCGCTCGACCCACAAGACGACTCCCGCCGCCACGGCCACGACCGCCGCTGCCGCCGCTCCCGCCCAGGCGCCCACCGCCATCCCGGCCGCGACCCCCGCGACCACGGCGAGCACCGGCCCCGCCACCGCTACCTGACTCAGCCGCATCCGCCACAACCGCGCCGAAGGGACCATCCAGCCCGGCGACGCGTCAGCAGCCATGACTAAACGGTACACATCCTCCAGACCCGGTTCCTTCTGAAAAACCCGGCGGGAGACTCAGCCTTTCCAGGACTGCCGCGTCATACAGTCGTGAGCGGACAGGCGAAGGCTCCCCAGGACACCTGGCGAGCACCGGACGATGTGGTGGCCGGGCTGTTCCGCGAGCACGGCCTCTCGCTGGTCCGGCTGGCGGTGCTGCTGACCGGGGACCGGGCCACGGCCGAGGATGTCGTGCAGGATTCCTTCCTCAGGTTCCAGCGCGCCCTGCCGCGGCTACGCGACCAGGACAAGGCCCTCGCCTATCTGCGGGCCTCCGTCGTGAACGGGTGCCGGTCCGTGCTGCGCAGCCGGCGCCGGCTCCAGTTCGGGACGAACGAGGATGGCCCGCCCGTCTCGTCAGCGGAGACAGCAGTCATAGCTGAGCAAGAACGCCGGCTGGTGCTGGCCGCGGTGAGCCGGCTGCCGGTGCGCATGCGCGAGGTCCTGGCGCTGCGCTACTACCTGGACCTGCCGTACGAGGAGATCGCCGCCGTGCTCGGCGTCACCAAGGGCACCGTGTCCTCGACCATGTCCCGGGCCCTGGCCGCGCTCGGCCGCGACCTGAAGGAGGAACTGTGAGCAGGCTGGAGGACCGGCTGCGCGACGCCTACCACGACGAAGCAGGAGCCGTGACGCCCGAGAGCATCGTCGGCCTCGGCGCGGCGATAGCGGCCCAGTCGGCCGGGACGCGACGGCCGTCGCGATTCAGGCGAGCGCCACGGTGGGGCCGCTGGCTGACCCCGCTGGCGGCCGCCGCGGCCGTCGTCCTGATCGTGGTCGTGGCGGCGGTGGCCATACCGCACGGCACCGGCCAGCCCCAGGCCACCCCGGGGGCGCCGCCGACGTACCTGATCGACGACGCGAGCGGGGTGTCGCCGCTGCCGGTGCGCAACGCGGTCACGGGAGCCCTGGTGGCGCGGGTCACGGTGCCGCCGGGGTATCCGGGCGGGAACAGCCGCACGTTCATCACGGGCGTCGCGACCGGCAACGGGCGGGACTACCTGGTCGCTGAGTACGCCAATCCCTGCCGGTCGTGGATCTACCAGTTCAGCCTGGACCACGCGGGCCAGCCGTCCGCGCTGAAACCGTTCGCCGCCTTGCCGACCGTCCGGAGCGAGCTGTACGGCCTGACCATCAGCGGCAACGGGCAGCTGGTCGGCTTCACCACGACCGCCTGCATGGGCGCGAAGCCGCAGCCGAACTACGTAGGCGTCACGAACATCCGCACCGGGCGCACCACCCGGTGGACCGCCCCGGCCGGCAACTCGGTGGACGCCGTGTCCCTCACCGCGGACGGCAAGCAGCTCTGCTACAGCCTCCAGGGCGAGGGACCCCCGTCGCTGGTCCGGGTCATCCCGACGAATGCGGCTCCCGGCAGCGCCGCCGGTCTCGGCCGGACCGTGGCCACGCCCCGGGCCGGCCACTGGATCTCCTTCTCCGCCATCTCCGCCGACGGCAGCCAGGTCTACTTCTCCGATGTCCCCGAGTCGAACCTGGCTAACGGCCAGATCCGGGTGACGGACCTGACCACCGGGCGGTCGCGCGTCGTGTACGCACCCGCGGGGGCACCGGGCCTGATCGCACCTGATCCCGGCGTCCGGCACCTGCTGCTCCAGGTCGGAGCGCAGCCGCCGCAGCCAGGACGGCTGGTCCGGCTCGACCTGGCCACCGGGAAGATTACGGACCTGCCGTCCCGGCGGTTCGTGCTGCCCGCCGTCCTCTACTGGTAGGCGAGGTTGGGCGCCAGCCAGCGTTCGGCCTCCTCGACTGTCATCCCGCGCCGCCGGGCGTAGTCCTCCACCTGGTCGCGCGCGATCCGCCCGACGGTGAAGTAGCGGGAGTCAGGGTGGGCGAACAGCAGGCCGGACACGCTGGCGGCCGGGGTCATGGCGAACGACTCGGTGAGCTTCATGCCGAAGTCCTCGGCTCCGAGCATCGAGAAGAGCTCGTGCTTGAGGCTGTGGTCCGGTGAGGCCGGGTAGCCGAACGCGGGCCGGATACCGCGGAACCGCTCGGCGTGCAGGTCCTCGAGCGCCGGCGCCTCGTCCGGGTCGTACCAGTTGCGGCGGGCCCGCAGGTGCGTGTACTCGGCGAACGCCTCGGCCAGCCGGTCGGCCAGCGCCTTCACCATGATCGACTTGTAGTCGTCCTTCTCCGCCTCGTAGTGCCGGGAGAGCTCCTCGGCGCCATGGATGGCGACCGCGAACCCGCCGACATGATCCGCCTCGTCCGCCACGTAGTCGGCCAGGCACCGGTTCGGGCGGCCGTCCGGCTTGACCGTCTGCTGCCGCAGCATCGGGATCCGCAGCTCACCAGAGCCGCCGGAGCCGGCCGCGACCACGATGTCGTCGCCGTCGCGGTGCGCCGGCCAGTACCCGTAGCCGCCGCGCGCGGTCAGCTGCTCCTTCGCGATGATCTCGTCCAGCATCGCGTTCGCTTCCTCGAACAGCTCACGGGCCTCCGGGAGCTTGTCCAGGATGGCCGGGAACTTGCCCTTCAGCTCCCAGGCGAGGAAGAAGAACTGCCAGTCGATCAGCTCGCGCAGCTCGGCCAGCGGGGGAGTGACCAGGCGCACCCCGGTGAAGGCCGGGTCGGGCAGGTCGAGTGAAGTCCGGCCGCTCGCCGTTCGCGCGGGCCGCCGCCAGGGTCAGCAGCGGCTGGCTGCGGCGCGACTCGTGCTGCTCGCGCAGCCGCTGCTGCTCGGCGCGGTTCTCCTCGTCCAGGTCGGCGGCCCGGCCCGGGTCGAGGAGGTGCTGCACCACGCCCGCCACCCGCGAGGCGTCCAGCACGTGCAGGGTGGAGCGGTCGTAGGCGGGCGCGATGCGCACCGCGGTGTGCTGGCGCGAGGTGGTGGCGCCGCCGATCAGCAGCGGCGTGGTCATGCCGCGGCGCTGCATTTCCGCCGCCACGTTCACCATCTCGTCCAGCGACGGCGTGATCAGGCCGGACAGCCCGACGATGTCGGCCTTCTCGGCCGCCGCGGTGTCCAGGATGGTGGCGGCGGGCACCATCACGCCCAGGTCGATGACCTCGTAGTTGTTGCAGCCGAGGACCACGCCGACGATGTTCTTGCCGATGTCGTGCACGTCGCCCTTGACGGTGGCGAGCACCACCTTGCCGTTGCCGCGACCGCGCTCGGCCGGGGTCGCCTCGGCGTCCATGAACGGCTCCAGGTAGCCGACGGCCCGCTTCATGACCCGGGCCGACTTCACCACCTGCGGCAGGAACATCTTCCCCGCGCCGAACAGGTCGCCGACGATCTTCATGCCGTCCATCAGCGGGCCCTCGATCACGTCGAGCGGCCGGGCCGCCCGCTGGCGGGCCTCCTCGGTGTCGTCCTCGACGTAGTCCGCGATGCCGTGCACGAGGGCGTACGACAGGCGCTCCTCGACCGGCGCGTCCCGCCAGGCCAGGTCGGCCTCGGCCCGCTTGGCGCCGCCCGTCGACTTCGTGTTCTCCGCGAACGTGACCAGCCGGTCGGTGGCGTCCGGCCTGCGGTCGAACAGGACGTCTTCCACCAGCTCCAGCAGGTCGGCCGGGATGTCCTGGTAGACGTCGAGCTGGCCCGCGTTCACGATGCCCATGTCCAGCCCGGCCCCGATCGCGTAGTACAGGAACGCGGCGTGCATGGCCCGGCGGACGACCTCGTTGCCGCGGAAGGCGAACGACAGGTTCGAGATGCCGCCGCTGGTCCGCGACGCCCGGACAGCGCGACTTGATCAGCGGGAGCGCGTCGATGAACGCCTTGGCGTAGCCGTTGTGCTCGGCGATGCCGGTCGCGACGGCCAGCACGTTCGGGTCGAAGATGATGTCTTCCGGGTCCCAGCCGCCCTGCTGGGTGAGCAGGTCGTAAGCCCGGCCGCAGATCTCCACCTTGCGTTCGGTGGTGTCGGCCTGGCCCTTCTCGTCGAAGGCCATCACCACCACGGCGGCGCCGTAGCTCCTGATCGTCCGCGGCGTGCTCGAGGAAGACCTCCTCGCCCTCCTTGAGGCTGATCGAGTTGACCACGCCCTTGCCCTGCACGCATTTCAGCCCGGCTTCCAGCACGCTCCACCGCGAGCTGTCGATCATCACCGGGATGCGGGCGGCCTCGGGCTCGGTCGCGATCAGGTTCAGGAACGTGGTCATGGCCTGCTCGCCGTCGAGCAGGTCCGCGTCCATGTTCACGTCGAGCACGTTGGCGCCGCCGCGCACCTGGTCGAGCGCGACGTTCACGGCGGCCTGGAAGTCGTCGGCCTCGATGAGCCGGCGGAACTTGGCCGAGCCGGTGACGTTGGTCCGCTCGCCGATCATCACGAACCCGGTGTCGGCGGTGATCGCGAACGGCTCCAGCCCGGACAGCCGCGTCGCGTGGCCGCTCCGCGGCCTGGACGGAACGGCGCCGGATCGGCCTGACGGCCTCGGCGATCGTGGCGATATGCGCCGGGGTGGTGCCGCAGCAGCCCCCGACGATGTTCACCATGCCCTCGGCCGCGAACTCGTGCAGGTAGTGGGCGGTCTCCTCGGGCGTCTCGTCGTAGCCGCCGAAGGCGTTGGGCAGGCCCGCGTTGGGATGGCAGGCCGTGTAGGTGTCCGCGAACCGGCTGAGGTCGGCGATGTGCGGCCTGATCTCCTTGCCGCCGAGCGAGCAGTTCACGCCGACGATCAGCGGGCTGGCGTGGCGGACCGAGTTCCAGAACGCCTCGACCGTCTGCCCCGTCAGGGTGCGGCCGCTCAGGTCGACGATCGTGACCGAGATCCACAGCGGCAGGTCCGGGGCCGTCTCCTGGGCCGCCTTGATCGCGGCCTTGGCGTTCAGCGGGTCGAAGATGGTCTCGATCAGCAGCAGGTCCACGCCGCCCTCGGCCAGCGCGGCGATCTGCTCCGCGTACGAGTCCTTCACCTGGTTGAAGGTGACGGCCCGGTACGCCGGGTCCTCCACCTTGGGGCTGAGCGACAAGGTGACGTTCAGCGGGCCGACCGAGCCCGCGACGTACCGGGTGCCCTCGGCCTCGTCGGCGGCCTGCCGGGCCAGCTGCGCGCCGCGCAGGTTCATCTCGTAGACCCGGGACTGCAGCCCGTAGTCGGCCTGGCCGATGCTGGTCGCGGTGAACGTGTTGGTCGTGGTGATGTCCGCGCCCGCCGCCAGGTACTGACGGTGGACGTCGAGGATGACGTCGGGCCGGGTGAGGTTGATCAGGTCCGGGTCGCCCCCGGTTTCCTGGTCGTGCCCGGGCAGCCGGTAGTCGGCGGGGGTGAGGTTGCTGTTCTGGAGCATCGTGCCCCAGGCGCCGTCCAGGATCGCGATCCGCTGATCCAGAAGCTGTATCAAATCGCGCATTCCGCACCTCCCGTTGTGGGAGGCGCCCTTGCGTCACGACGAATCGCACGGGACCGAGCGTGGCGGGTGTGTCACCCGTTGCAGCGCCTCTCGCTCCCGAACCCAGGTTACAGTGTCCGGCCCCAATTTCTCGACCGAATTCTTGTGGCTAGCCACAACCAGCTGATCATGCGTGCGGCGCGGTGACGAACGCGGTCACAGGTCGCCCAGGTCGCTGAGCCTCATGGATTCCTGGTACCAGCGGTAGTACCAGCGGCCGATGATCTCCTGCTCGGACGGCACCAGCACCCCGCCGCGGGCGTAGGCGCGGGACTTCATGTTCGGCTGGCACCATTCCGACGCGGCGAAATCCTGCTCGTTGACCCGGTGGAAGAGCTCTACGGTGTCGCTCAGGTCGTACCCGGCCACCGTCGACGGCGGGAACAGCCACTCGCACACCACCGTGGTGACCTCCGCGCTCACCGGCTCGAACCGGTGCGCGATGACGTGATCGGGCAGCAGCGACAGGAAGCAGTTGGGCCGCATCACCATGCCGTAGTACTTGCGGTCGTCGTGGTCCTCCAGTCCCGGCAGCCGGGGCAGCACGGTGCTGCCGCTGACCGAGAACGAGTCCTTGTGCTCGGCGAACAGGTAGCCGTTGGTGTCGTAGGTGACGGGCGCGCCCCCGGCCAGGTTGCGGAACTGCGGCAGCGTGTCCACCAGCTCGGGGTGGATGGCGTTGCAGTGGTAGCACTCCTGGAAGTTCTCCTGGATGATCTTCCAGTTCGCGGTCACCGTGTAGTCCACCCGGTGGCCCACGACCAGGCCGGCCAGGCCGTAGCGGCCGAACTTGGCCCGGTCCCCGCCGAGCCGGAAATCCAGCTGCGGCCACACCAGGTCCTCCAGCGGCGCCGGCTCCTCGGCCAGGTTCAGCCAGACCATGCCGTGCCACTGCCCCAGGTGCACCGGGTGCAGGCCGAAGTCGGCCTTGTCGGCGGTGCCCATCGAGCTCCAGTTGGGCGCGCTCATCAGGCTGCCGTCCAGCCGGTAGGTCCAGGAGTGGTACGGGCAGCGGATCGACCGGCCGACGTCGCCGCGGTCGGTCAGGCACAGCGTCGAGCCGCGGTGCCGGCAGACGTTGAGGAAGGCACGCAGCTCGCCGTCGCGGCCGCGGACCACGATGACGTTCTCGTTCCCGACGGTGACCCGCACGAAGCGGCCCGGCGACGGCACGTCCTCGGCCCGGCACACGTACTGCCACTGCCGTTCGAAGATGTTCCGCTTCTCCCGCTCGAAGATCTCGGGGTCGGTGTAGTACCGGCCGGGCAGGGTCGGCAGGAACATCGTGGCCGGGGCCATGGTCATGGCTCGCTCCCTTCGCTGACTCACGCTAGCTACACGCTACGACGGGGGTCAGCCTGACCAGCAAAGACGGTATCCAGCTCCATTCCCGGCCGCCTGACCTACAGGTCGAGGACGAGGCGCGCGGTGCACGAGCGGGATACGCAGATCATCATGCAGTCCCCGGCCGCGCGCTCCTCCTCGGTCAGCACCGAGTCGCGGTGGTCCGGCAGGCCGGACAGCACCCCGGTCTCGCAGGTGCCGCAGGTACCCTCGGCGCAGGACGACAGCACCCCGACCCCGGCCTCCTCCACCACGTCGAGGATCGAGCGGTCCGGCGGGACCGTCAGCCGCAGCTCGCTGCGGGCCAGTTCCACGTCGAAGGCCCCGGCCCGGACCGGCGCGCTCAGCGGCCGGGCGCTGAACCGCTCCACGTGCAGCGACCGGGGCGGCCAGGCCCGGCAGCGCTCCTCGACCGCGGCTAGCAGCGGCTCGGGGCCGCAGCAGTAGACCAGCGTGCCCGGCTGCGGCGTGCCCAGCACCGAGTCCAGGTCGAGCAGTCCCGTCTCGTCCTGCGGGGCTACCGTGACCCGGTCGCCGTACCGGGCCAGCTCGGGCAGGAACGCCATCGAGTCCCGCTGCCGCCCGCCGTACAGCAGCCGCCAGTCCGCCCCGGCCGCCGTCGCCGCCGCGATCATCGGCAGGATCGGCGTGATCCCGATGCCGCCCGCGATGAACTCATACCGCGGCGAGCCCGCCAGCTCGAAGTTGTTGCGCGGCCCGCGGACCCGGACCGTGTCACCGGCCCTTAGCCGGTCGTGGACGAACATCGAGCCGCCGCCGCCCCGCTCGTCGCGCAGGATGCCCAGCCGCCACACGTGGCGGTCGGCCGGGTCACCACATAGCGAGTACTGCCGGGTAGGCGCCCCGGACAGGATCAGGTCCACGTGCGCGCCCGGCGCCCACGGGGGCAGCGGGCTGTCCGCGACCTGGCGCAGGGTCAGCGCCGCCACGCCGTCCGCAGCCTCGTCCTTGCTCTCCACCCGGACGTCCGCCTCGAACTCCCGGGTGAGCACGGTCACGCTGACCGAGTCGCGCCGCACGGTCTCCACGTGCGCGTGATGCTCCGCAGCCGCGGTCGCCGGGAACGCCAGGTGCAGGTTGTCCCAGACGTACATGTTCGGCGTGGTGCGGTAGCGCACCGGCGGGGCGGCGATCGTGTAGTCGCCGAGGACCGGCAGCGCCTCCTCCAGCGCGACCTTCGCCTCGAGGCGGGCCAGCGGCGCGCCGAGGCAGCCGTGCATCCCCTCGCCAAACCCCAGGTGCCGGAACCGCCCCCGGGTCACGTCGTACCGGTCGGGATCGGCGAACCGCCGCTCGTCGCGGTTCGCGGCCCCGTAGACCAGCACGACCCGCCCGCCGGCCGGGATCGTGACGCCGTGCAGGGTGACCTCGCGCGACGTCGTCCGGCCGACCAGCTGCAGGGGAGTGGCCAGCCGGATCGCCTCCTCGACCGCGTCCGGGACCAGGGCCGGGTCCTGGCGCAGGATGGCGCGCTGATCCGGGTTCTCGGCCAGCAGCTTGAACAGCGTCCCGATCAGCCCGGCGGTGCTCTCCACCCCGCCCAGGAACAGCACCATCATCAGGCCGAGCACCTCCGAGGCGACCCCGAAGTCTTCCTCGGCGAACGGCACGCCGTCGATCTCGGCGGTGACCAGGTGGGTCACCAGGTCCCCGCGCGGGCGGGCGCGCCGCTCGTGCAGCAGGTCGATGAAGTAAGCCTGGATGCCGGCCGTGGCGGCCTTGGCCACCGGGGTGAGCCGGGAGTCGTCGGGCTTGCGGTCCTTGAGCTCGTGCACCCACCGGTTGAGCTGCTCCCGGCCCTGCGCGCGGGCGGCCGGCAGGCCGAGCAGGTCGAAGAACACCTCGTTGGGTGTCGGCCAGGCCAGTTCCTGGGCCAGGTCCACGGTGCCCCGGTGCCGCCAGGCGTCCACCAGGCCGCGCACCACCGCGCGGACGGCGTCCTCCCGCTCGGCGATCCGGTTGGGCAGCAGCTGCGGCTGGATCATCCGCCGGACCTGGTCGTGTCGCGGGTTGTCGATGTCCGGCAGGAAGCCGGGGCCGCTCTGGTCCTTGGCGGTGTCGTCGATGTCGATGCCCTCGTAGGACAGGAACGTCTGCGGGTCCGTGGCGGCCGCCCGCACGTCCTCGAACCGGGACAGCGCCCACCAGTTCCACTTCTCGCTGTAGAACACCGGGGCCTCGTCGCGCATCCACCGGTACACGGTGAACGGATCAGCCTGGAACTCCCGGCTGAACGGGTCGTACTCCGTCACCTGCGTCGAGCTGATGCTCATCGTCCCGCCTTCGCGACCGCCCATCGTCTCGCCTGCGCTACCCGATTGGACAGGAATTAGAATTTGTTGGATCGTTCCAACAGCATCCCTCCGCGGATAACCCATGTCAATACTCAGGCGATCCCATTTCCCTACCACGTCGCGCGGAATGACCACCCGGGCACCGCCGGCGATGAGCGCCCCCCGCAGTTGTCCCGGCCGCGCCCACCAGGCACGGAAACAGCAGCGACCAGGGCGCCGCCGGGAGCTCGTGTGATGATAGAGCGATGGGGTCTGCCAGTGGGCAGGAGTCCGGTGCCATTGCTGCTGTCTCCCCGGGTGCGGGAGGAGTCGTTCCGCGTATTGGGCTGTTCGGGCGGCTCGGGGCGCGGGCGCGGGTGACGGTGGTGTCGGCGCCGGCGGGGAGCGGGAAGACGGTGCTGCTGCGGTCCTGGATCAGCGAGGCGGGCCTGGAGGGCAGCGCCGCGTGGGTGCCGGTGGGGCGGGATGAGCGGGATCCGCAGCGGTTCTGGGCGTCGGTGCTGGGGGCGCTGCGCGGGACGGTTCCGGGGGCGGGGCTGGTGCGGGAGCTGACGGCGGCGCCGGACCTGGACGGGTGGGCGGTCGTGGAGCGGCTTTTGAAGGACCTGGCGCCGCTGGCGGAGCCGGTCTGGCTGGTGGTCGATGACGTCCACCTGCTGGGGCCCGACCAGGCGCTGCGGCAGCTGGAGCTGCTGATGATGCGGGCCCCGGATGCGCTGCGGTTCGTGCTGTGTACCCGGCATGACCTGCGGCTGGGGCTGCACCGGCTGCGGCTGGAGGGTCAGCTGGCCGAGATCCGGGCCGGGGATCTGCGGTTCAGCGTGGCCGAGGCGGGGGAGTTGTTTGCCGGGGCCGGGGTGGAGCTGGCCGACCCGGCGATGGTGATGCTGCATGAGCGGACCGAGGGGTGGGCGGCCGGGCTGCGGCTGGCGGCGCTGTCGCTGGCCGGGCATCCGGATCCGGGCCGGTTCGCGGCGGAGTTTTCCGGCAGTGAGCGGACGGTGGCGGAGTACCTGCTGGATGAGGTGCTGGACCGGCAGCCGGAAGACGTGCGGCGGCTGCTGCTGCGCACCAGCGTGCTGGAGCGGGTGTCCGGCCCGCTGGCCGATGCCCTGGCCGGAGGCTCGGGCGGAGAGCGGGTGCTGCAGGAGCTGGAGGTGGCGAACGCGTTCGTGGCCTCGCTTGACGCGGGCCGTTCCTGGTTCCGTTACCATCGCCTGTTCGCCGACCTGCTGCAGCTGGAGCTGCGACGCACCGCGCCGGGGGAGGTCACCGGTCTGCACGGGCTGGCAGCGCAGTGGTTTTCGGAGCACGGGTTCCCGGTGGAGGCGATCCGGCACGCGCAGGCGGCGCGGGACTGGAGGCTGGCCGCCCGCCTGCTCGCCGGGCACTGGTCTGGCCTGCATCTGGGCGGGCAGGCCGCGACGGTGCACGAGATCCTGGCCGGGTTCCCGGCGGGGGCCGCGGCGGCGGATGCTGAGCTGGCGGCGGTGGCGGCGGCCGATGAGCTGGCGCAGGGATCACTAGAGGCCGCGGAGCGGTATCTGGAGGTGGCGGCGCGCGGGGCGGCGTCGGTGCCGGCGGCCAGGCGCGGGCAGGCGCAGGTGCTGCTCGTGATCATCCGGCTGCTGGTTGCCCGCCACCGCGGGAACCCGCCGGCGGTGGCGGAGGAGGCGCGGCGGCTGCGGGCCGCGGCCGAGGCCCCGGAGGTGGCGCCCGGCCTGGGCGAGGAGCTGCGTGCGCTGGCTCTGATCAGCCTCGGCAGCGCCGAGTACGGGGCGGCCCGGATCGAGGATGCAGCGGCGCACCTGGAGCAGGGCGCGGTGCTGGCCCGCCGGGTCGGGCGGCCCTATCTGGAGTTCACCGGCCTGGCGTACCAGGCGCAGGTCGAACTCGAGCGGTCGTTCGCACGGGCGGCGGAGCGCGGCAGGCAGGCGGTCGAGCTGGCCGAACGGCACGGCTGGACCGACGAGCCGGCCGCTGGAAGCGCCTACATCGCACTCGCAGGCGCGCTGTTCTGCCAGGGGCGGCCCGACGAGGCAGAGCCCTGGGTCCAGCGCGCCGAGCGCACCGTCATGCCGGAAGCCGAGCCCGCGGTGGGGGCGGGGATCTGCTTCGTGCGCGGGCTGCTGGAGCTGGCGCGCGGCCGCTTCACCGACGCGCTGGCCGCCTGCCGGGCCGCCGAGCGGCTCTCGGGGCACCTCGCCGCCCCGCACGGCAGTTATTTCGTCACGTCGACGCGGGGATTGCTGCTGCACGCCCTGGTGCGCCTGGGCGCCATCGACCGCGCCGAGCAGACCCTGGGCGGCCTGCGTAACGAGGACCGCGACCGCGGCGAGACCCGCGTCGCCGAGGCGGTGCTGCGGCTGGCCCAGGACGACCCGCGCGCGGCGATCGCCGCGCTGGCGCCGGTTCTGGACGGCTCCGCCCCCGTGGCCTGGCCGAACTGGCGGGTTAGCGTTTTCGTGCTGGAGGCGGTCGTCCGGGACGCACTCAGCGACCGGGCCGCCGCCTGGCGCGCGCTCGAGCGTGCCCTCGATATCGCCGAGCCCGATCGCATGCTCTTCCCGTTCCTCCTCTACCGTGCGCCGGGGCTGCTGGAGCGCCACGCCCGGGACTGCGCCAAACACGCGGCCCTGGTCTCGGAGATCCTCACCCTGCTTCCACCACTGGAGCCAGGCCCCGCGGAACCGGCCCCCGATGGGTATCCGGGGCCCAGGGCGGTACTGGGAAGCGGGGAACCCCCCCGTGGCGAAAGGTGGTCTGGGGGAGATCGTTCCCCCGAGCTGATAGAGCCGGTGAGTCGCAGCGAGCTGCGGGTGCTGCGTTACCTGCCGACGAATCTGTCGGCCCCGGAGATCGCCCGGGAACTGTCGGTGTCGGTGACCACCGTGCGGACGCACATAAGCCACCTGTTCGCCAAGCTCGGCGCCCACCGCCGCACCGAGGCCGTCGCGCGGGCCCGCGATCTGGGCCTGCTCGCACCATCCCCCGTGCGCCGCACTGGTCAGCCCCGCGCAATCGAATTATGCCCGGGTCCACGCCGCTTGGCGTGAATGTCGCGACGACCTGGCCGCCTTCGGCCTTAGCGCCCGGCTTGGCCAACCACCACGCACGCTGGCCGCCTGGGTCCGCCCGGATTTTGCGCGCCTCGGTGGTCCAACCGCCGCCCTGGGTATCGCTTCAGCGAACACCTTGATCCCAGTAAATCATCACAACTGTACGATGCAGACCCATCTAGCCGGGCACGACGCTTGGAAGTATCCCAGTAGAACAGGCAGGAGCATCAGGCAGCCACGCTTGTCCAGCGACTGCCCGGCACTTGCCTCGCATATCGTCCTCTGATGAGGGCCGAGAAGGCAACGAAACTATGGCTGAGCAGACCGGACCGGTCTGGTACGAGATCCGCGTCCGCGGACTCCTGGGCAAGACACTACTCGAGGCCTTCCCCGGCATGGGTGCGCGAGCTCACGAAAAGGAGACCGTGCTCTGCGGGCCAGTGGCCGACCAGGCGGCGCTGCACGGCGTGCTAGCTGAGATCGAGGCGCTCGGCCTGGAGTTGCTCGAACTCCGCCGCACGCGCGATTGAAACCATTTCTGATTTCACTTACCGGCCGGGAAGCGATATCCGGGGCTGACAGGTTCGTCGGCAGGTAACGCAGCACCCGTGTCTCGCTGCGGCTCACCGGCGCTATTAGCACCCACTCGCTGACGGGTAGCCTTTTCTACTCCCGTCTGGACCCCTACCCCGTCCGGATCGCTTTCCGCGCCGGGCTGGAAGAGCCCGTCGAGTGGATCTTCGCCCGCGACCTGCTGTCGCGGGGCATCCAGGGCGCCAGGTCATCGGCGACGTGCAAGCGCGGCCGTCGCCTGGACCCGCGGGCGGCGAGCCAGGCAGCCAGGAAAGCGGCCACATCGACATCGACGCCGAACTGAACAACCTGCCCAGCCAGGCGTCATAAGAAATCATCCCGACTGTATGACGGCGGCTCATCTAGCCGGGCGAGAGACTTGCAAACAGTCGGAAGTATGCCACGAACCGCTTAGCAATTTCGCCATGGATGTCATCGACGCCGGCGCTCACAGCGCAAGGCGCCAATCATCTCGCGGAATCAGAACCAGCCCACTGCGCAGTGCCGGCTGAATCGCGGATCGAAACTACCGTCCGCGGCGAGTCGCCCACCCCGCACCATGCTTCACGCAACCAGAACAGGAGACCAGCTTCCAATGACATCGCTCAGCCAGCCCAAGACGCCGCCGACCGGTGAGCCTCCCTTCAAAGGCCCGAAAACGTGCGACGCGAGCGCGATGCTCGAAATCCACCGCGCGCTGCGGCGCTCCTTCGGCGAAGCTACCAAGCTCATGGACGGGGTGGCCGAAGGTGACACGAAGCACGCGTCGGCCGTCGCCACGCAACTCAACTTGATCTCGACCGCGCTCCACGCCCACCACGAGGGGGAGGACTCACGACTCTGGGACATGGTGAGCGGCCGGGCACCTGCCTGTGTCCTTCACGTCGACCGGATGAAGCGTCAGCACGCTGGCATGCTGGTGCACCTGCAAGACCTCGACCGGACCTTGCCTGCCTGGCGCGCCACCGCGGCGAAGGAAGCCGCCGGCCCCGTCCGCTCCGCGCTCCACGGAGTGTCCGCGGCACTGGCCGAGCACTTCCCGGACGAAGAAGCCACCATCGTCCCGGCCATGGAGCATGTGCTCACCCAGAGCGAGGAGAACTGGTTCGGCAAGCACGGCCGGGCTGCAACCCCTAAGGGTCAGCTATGGAACATGGTCGGCGCCATCCTCGCCGCCCAGCCCGACGGGGGCGCCGCCTGGCTGAAGAAGAACATGCCCGGGCCCGCTGCGCTGGTATGGCGATGGATCGGCGCCCCGCGCTACGCACGCTTCCGGGCAGCACTGGAAGGCCGCCGCTAGGAAGCGGCCCTCGGATCACCCGGCTGACCCAGCTTGTCATCAGCCAGGCTGTCGCCCATTTCGCCGTGGATGTCGTCGACCCCGGCGCTCACATACCCGAGGTGCCAGTCATCTCGCGGAATCAGAACCAGCCCGCTGCGCAGTGCCCCGCCAGTCGCGGACCGGAACGCGCCGTGCCCGGCGAGCCGCCCACCCGCACCATGCTTCACGCAACCAGAACAGGAGATCAGCTTCCAATGACATCGCTCAGCCAGCCCAAGACGCCGCCGCTGTACACGCCCCGCGGGAAGAGTCTCGCCCTCGTGCTGCTGGCGATGACCCAGTTCGTGATCGTGATCGACGCCTCGATCGTCAACGTCGCGTTGCCGTCGATCGGCGCCGCCCTGCACTTTGCGCCAGGCTGACCTGTCGTGGGTCGTGAACGCGTAGGTACTCACCTTCGGCGGGTTTCTCCTGCTCGGCGGGCGCGCGGCCGACCTGCTCGGGCGCCGGCGCATGTTCATGCTCGGCCTCCACGCCGTGGTCGCGATCGGCCTGGCCGCTGGGGCCGCCATGATCATCCGGGCCGCCCGCGGCGGCGGAGACCGGCCGCGTCAGCTCGCACGCTGCAACACCAGCAGGCCCATTCATCCATCAATAGAAAGCGAAGTATCGTGAAGTTTCTCGTCCTCGGAGCAACCGGGCGCACCGGCGTCCTCTTCATCAAGAAGGCAGTCGACCAGGGACACCAGGTCACTGCCCTCGTCCGGCGGGCCGACGCCGCCGTTGACCCGCGTACTCGAATCCTCAGCGGCGACGTCACCGATGCCACCATGATCGCGTCAGCGGCCCGAGGCCACGACGCGATCATCAGCACGCTCGGAGTGAAAAGCGCCCGCGAGACCCCAACGCTGGTCACCAACACCGTCCGCGCAGTCATCGCATCCGCGAAAACATCAGGCGTTGACCGTTTCGTCATCGTGTCTGCGTTCGGAGTCGGCGACTCCCTCGCCAAGGCCTCATTCCTCGTAAGCCCCCTATTCCGAACCGTACTTCGGAAAACCTATGCAGACAAAGCCGCCTCGGAAGTGCTCTTGAGGGCCAGCGATCTGAAATGGACCCTCGAATACCCCGGAGCATTGAACAACGGTGATAGCACCCGCTACAACGCCATTTCACTCGAGGACGTCACGAAATTGCCGATCTTCCCCTCAACCTCTCGCGCAAACGTCGCTGACTTCCTCCTCCGCTCCGCCGTGGAAGACACCTTCATCCGTCAGATCGCCGTAGTCACCGACGCCAAATAGGTCACGGCTCGTCCGTGTTATCGCAGGCCGCGAGCAGCGGATGATGCCCGTAGCCTTTGAAATTCGCTTCCGCGAGTCCCTTGTCGCTGTGCGCCTGCACGACGGTCGCGTCCAGCCGGATGCAGGCCACGCCCTCCAGCTGCCGGTCCGGGACCCGGACCGGTGCCAGGGGACCGGCCTGCGCCCAGGCGTGCCCGGCGTGCCCTGTTCACCGCGGCGGTGACGTTCCTGCGGGCGCGGTCCCCGCCGGACGCGGCCCCACCAGCCAGGCACAACACGCCCCCGCCGACACCAGCCAAGCCCTTTCCCGCTCATCACGCGACCAGAGAGGCTGCCCGATGGCCCATCGACGCCGGACGAGCCGGGGTCGGGATCATCTTCGTGGCACGCCCGACCGGCGATGGGCTACGCTCGTCATCAGTAGATCGTTCCAACTTGCAGGCTAGGGGAGGTGCCGATGCCGTCCCCGGCCGAGCCGCCGGCTTCCCGGCCCACCATCCGTGACGTGGCCGAACGCGCCGGCGTCTCCAAGTCCCTGGTCTCCCTCGTCCTGCAGGGCTCGCCGAAGGTCAGCGCCGACCGCCGCGCCGCCGTGGACCAGGCCATCGCCGAGCTCGGCTACCGGCCCAACGCAGCCGCCCGGACCCTGCGCGAGGGACGCAGCCGGGCGATCGGGGTGCTCCTCAACGACGTCCGCCACCCCTGGTACGTCGACCTGCTCGACGGGCTGATCTCCGTCGTGGAAGCCGAGGGCAGGCACCTGGTCCTCAGCGGCGGCGGCCGGCTCGACCGGCGCACCGACGATTCGGTCCTGCGCGGCTTCCTCGGCCTCGAGGCCGACGGGTTCGTGCTGGCCGGCACCCAGGCCAACTCGCCGGTCATCGCCGAGATCGCCGGCGTCGTCCCCACCGTCGCGGTGGGCTGGCGCGATATCGACCTGCCGCGGGTGGACGCGGTGGCGAACGACGACCTGCTCGGCGCGACGCTGGCCACCCGCCACCTGATCGACCTCGGCCACCGCCGGATCGCTCACATCTCCGGGCGCGTGTCCGGCACCGGCAACGTGGTCCCGAAGCTGCGCCAGCAGGGCTACGAGGACACCATGCGGGCCTGCGGCCTGGGCGAGTACCTCAGGACCGAGTCGGCCGACTTCACCGAGGACGGCGGCTACCGCGCCACCGTGCGCCTGCTCAGCGGGCCGCGGCCGCCCACCGCGATCTTCGCCGTGGACGACCTGACCTGCGTCGGCGCCCGGTCGGCGGCCTCGGAAATGAACGTCGACGTGCCCGGCCGCCTCTCGCTCGTCGGCTACGACAACACCTACCTGGCCCGGCTGCGGTCGATCTGGCTCACCAGCGTCGACAGCGCCGGCTTCGACTGCGGCCGGCTCGCCGCCCGCACCCTGCTCGCTCGCGTCGCCGACCCGGGGCGCCCGGCCGGGCTGCACCTGCTGCCCCCCGCCCTGCAGGTCCGCGGCTCCACCGCCCCTCCGCCGTCAGGTTGAGGTATTTCTCCCGCCGCGCCGTGCTCCTGGATAACGAAGATGCAAGAACCGCCTGCGCTCATGGAGGAAAAGTGACATTCGCGGCCGACTTCCTCAGGCTGGATCTTCTGGCGCTCCCCTGGCGTTCCGGCCAGGCTCGGCGTGGGCCTCTACCTGAGGCCCGGAAACAACTCCAAGCCGCTGCTCCTGCTGGCGCCAGCCGCGGGTAACTCCGTCGAACCGCACGTCAGGTACGCGGTCGACCTGGAGCTCACGCTGGCCGACGGCATGGTGGTCAAGGATCTGGGACAGCTCGTCGTCACCCGTGACCGGATCCTCGGGATGGTCACGTACGGCTCGGCCGGCCCGGCCACTCTGGACGCCGCGGCGGGGGCGGTCTACGCCTTCTCGGCCCCCTTGGATGGCCTGCGATGCTCCGGGATCATCAAGAAGCGGCGGGGCGTTCCCGGCGGAACGTTCATCAGGCCGGGGAACGGCCAGCCGCCGGAGTTCGAACTACGGGTCATAGCGGTGCGGGGGAGCCTGGACGACGACGGGCGGCTGACCTTCGGTGTGTCGCTGGCCGACCTGGTGACAGCGCTCGCGCCCGGGTCGCGGAGCCTGGCGGATCCCTCGGCCGGCGGCTTGTGAGCGTGGTCAGCGCAGGATCAGGCCGCCGTCGGTGCACAGCGTCTGGCCGGTGAGCGCGGCCGCCGCGTCCGAGGCGAGGAAGGCTACGGTGGCGGCCACGTCATCCGGCACCAGCGTGCGGGGGAGGGCCTGCCGCGAGCGCACCTCGTCGAACGCGGCACGCCCCGGCCGGCCCGTAGCCCGCCACCACGACATCAGCCCTCATGCCCGCTCCACCCGTCAAGCTTTCATCAGATGAAAACGACTTTCAAAGATTGATGTTACCTCACCCCTGCCATGCTTCTTTAAGACAGCCGCCCGGCGGGGATGAGCGGAGCCGTGGGCGGCAGCGGTGTGCGCCCGGCCCTGATCAGCGCGGATACGGACGCGATGTGCAGCGCGAGCAGCAGCGGCACGTCGACCGTCGGGATCAGCGCGAGCGGCATCCCGCTGATCGGCGCACCGGACGGGGTGGTGTGAATCACCTGGAATCCGACCAGGGCGCCCAGGGTCATGGCCACAACCAGGTCAGTGATGCCGAACGCGTTGAGCCACAGCGCGGCGCGGTGGCCGGTGCCCTGCGCCAGCCTACGTACCACCAGTGGCGCGGCGATGCCGGTGGCAATGTCACCCAGGCCCGCGGGCAGGGCGAACAGCGCGGGCAGGTGGCCGAGGGCCATGGTGATCAGGAAGGTCACCGCAGCCACGCGGAACGTGTGCGGGAACTCCAGGCGCCCCGTCATGCCCGGTGCGGTCAGGGCGCGCGTCACGACCGGGATCCGGCGTAGTAGCAGCAGCAGGCCCAGGAAGCCGACCGCCGCGACCGGCATCCACGGCACCCCGTGACCGAGCCGCGTGTGGTACCAGCCGTGACCGGCGATCTCCGCACTGGCGGCAAACCAGCCGCCGAACACGATGGCCGCACCGCCGGCGAGCAGCGCCGCGCGCCGCCGGCCCAGGCTCGCGCGTATCGCGCCGCCGTACAGTACGACGCAGGTCGCGGCCAGGGCCGCGATGACACCGGCGAAGGTGATCGCCCACAGATAGCCAGGCGGGTCATACATGACATCCTCCGATGCTCGAGTTATAGTATCCAAAAGATACTATAATCAAGATAGTATCTTCCAACTATTAAAGTGGAGAGCGTGACTCGGAACATGAGGACCTACGACCACTTCTGCATGGTCGCCCGCGCGCTGGAACGCGTCGGCGACCGGTGGAGCCTGCTGATAATCCGCGACCTCCTGACCGGCGCCAAGCGGTTCACCGACCTGATGGACCGCCTCGGCGGGATCACCCCCAAGACCCTCAGCCAGCGCCTGAGCGAGCTGGAGGAAGCCGGGCTCGTCGCCGTCGACCGGGAACCGGGCCGACGTGAGGTCTGGTATCGCCTGACACCAGCCGGAACCGACCTCGGGCCTGTCATCGACGAGCTCAGCTGGTGGGGGCTACGGCACGCCTGGCGCCGACCCCGGGACGGCGAGCCGCTGCATGCCGAGCACCAGCTCCGCAGTGCCATCCGGGCCATCGACCACGCCGCCGCCGACCATGAGCCTGCCCGCTGGCACTTCCGCCTCGACGGCGCGGACTACCTGGCCGAAAGCGACGGCCAGCACTGGACGCTCAGCGACCAGGTCCCGTCCGGCCCCGCCGACGTGACGATCACCGCGACCACCCGGGCGCTGACCGCTTTCATCTTCACCGGATCACAAGCCGGCCTCGACATCATGGGGGAACCCGGGGCGGTCCGGCGGTTCCGGCAACTGGTCAGGACCATGGCCACCGTCGTCCATCCCGACGGGCAATCACCGAATGGATCCGCATAGGCCTAACGGGTGCCGGCACAGAGGCGTCAGCGCAGCTCAATGCCACCGTCGGGACCCCCGAGCCGGGCGACAAGCGCGGCCCTGGCCGCTGGCCTGATCTCGACGTCCGCTCCGAGGGCGGCGAGCAATGGCGCGACCGACGGGGGATCGGGGTGCTCAAGGTGGAAGCTCTCGAGCGTAATCCCGGGAGGTGCTGAGCTGGCGGGATGCTCGGTGTCGCCCCAGCTGATCAGGAACGGGACCAGCCCGTCGGCCGTGGGGCTGACCGTCATGCGCCAGTGAAGCACCGCTCCGGTCGGCCCGGTCCGCTGTCCGTCAGTCGCCTCGCCCGGGTCATAGCCGTCGCGGCGAGCCCGGGCGACCATCGCGGCGATATCGTCGCAGGCCAGAGCCCAGCTGACCAGCCTGCTGCGGCTGATCCCGTCGATACCGAAGGGACGGGGCCCGGCGGGCCGCGGCTGGCCAGGATCGGCCGCGATGATTTCCAGGTACGTCTCCGGACCGAGCGCCAGCAGCGCGTTATGGGTGCCCAGCCCGGTGTGCCGGCCGCCGTCCTGGGCCCGGACGCCGAGCCGTTCCTCCACGTCGTCGACCGCCGCCCGGAGATCCGGAACGGCATAGACCAGATGGTCGATCAGCATGCGGTCGTCACCCTCCACCGCTATCACATCTGACCGCCCCGCGGCATTCCGGAGAGCTGCTGACTATCGCTCCGGGCATGTCCAGCCAGTGAGGGCGAGACCGGGGGCAGCCACGCCAGTCACACCACCCTCATAAGAATATTTGTTTGAATTTCTCGTACTAGATGAAATCTAACTGCAATCTACGATAGTGTGTTCGACAAACATCCCGCCGAACGGGGTGAAGAGCACTTGGACCCGAGGGCAGTGTCCTGCCACCACCGACGCCTGGCGCGCCGCCATCCGGCGCCTTTCCGCGGCGCTTTCGTCTCTAGCAGCAGCTCCCCAAGGCAGTAGTCCGCTAAGGCAGCAGCTCGAGACGGCGGACCAGCTTGGCTACCTGGTTCCGCGGCCCGATCACGCTGATGGCCAGGGGAGCCAGGTCGCCCGGCTCGGTCTTGGCCAGTTCCCGCAGGTAGTCGTCGTACACCCGGGTCGCCTGGGCCGAGGCGGCCATATCGGCCGCGAGCAGCCGCCGCTCGATGGCCTGTTCCCTGATCGCACTCAGCTGGGCCGAGCCGGCCGCGAGGACCGAGCACCCCGCCCACGGCAGCCCCGGATGCCAGTGATCCGAAGCGTCCGGACCGCCCGCCCCCAGCAGCCCGCTAACCCCGGGCGAGGTCGCGGCGGCGACGCACACGGCCGCGTTGACGGCCTGCCCGGGGGAGAGCGACTCGTCCACGATCACGACCCACTTCAGCTTCGCCGCCCCGGTCCGCTCCCCGGTGCTCATCTCGTCAGGCGAGTAACCATGCACGCCCTGACCATCATCTTCCCGTATTTCAGACGCAGACATACATGAATTCTAGATGCCTATGCGGCAGTCAATCTATATAACCGAACATAGTTCGGCTACCCTGTCGATATGCCTGACCTGGACGAACTAGATACGGCGCTCCTGCGCGAACTGCAGCACGATGCACGGCGAACCAACCGGGATCTGGCCGAGGCGATCGGCGTCGCGCCCAGTACGGCGCTCGACCGGACCCGGTCGCTACGCCAGCGCGGGGTGATCCGCGGCGCCCTGCTCGACGTGGACCTCGCCGCCATCGGCCGCCCGGTCCAGGCGCTGATCGCCGTCCGGATCCGGCCGCCGTCCCGGCGCAACATCGAGGCCTTCCGCGACTGGGCGGCCCGGCTCCCGGACACCGTGGGCGTATTCGTCGTCTCCGGCAGCGAGGACTTCCTGATCCACGTCGCGGTGGCCGGCAACCAGCATCTCTACGCCTTCGTCATCGACAAGCTGACCGAACGCCCCGAGGTGGCCGACGTCCGGACCAGCGTCATCTACGAGCACCTGCGCAACCACGCCGTCGCCCCGGAACCTTAATGAGCTGAGCCCAGCGCGGGCTGCCGGAACGTGCCGGGAATCGGCAGGTCTCCGAACTGCGAAAACGGCCACATGATGAGGAAGGCCCGGCCGACTACCTGGCTCTCCGGGATGGTCCCGTCGTCCGGCGCGGTGGTCATGTGCCCGCGGGAGTCGTCGGAGATCGCCCGGGCGTCGCCCATGACCCACAGCCGCCCGGGCGGGACGACGATGCTGAAACGCGGCACCGAGGGGGTCGCGCCGGGGAACAGGTAGGACTTCTCGTCCAGCGGGATCCCGTTGACCGTCAGCTTGCCGCTGTGCGTGCAGCACGCCACGTGGTCACCGGGCAGCCCGATGACCCGCTTGATGTAGTACGTCTGCGTGCTGTAGATCCCGGCATCGGAGAGCACGTCGTCCACCACCCGCAGGAACGGGTTGCGCGGCGGCGCGGGATCCGGCGCGCCCGACATGCTGCCCCACGAGCCCCGCCCGCTGAACACCACGATGTCCCCGCGGCCGATGCCGCGGAAGTGGTAGACGACCTTGCTCACCAGGACCCGGTCCCCGGTGAGCAGGGTGTCTTCCATCGATGCGGAGGGGATCCGGTACACCTGCACGACGAACGCCTTGACCAGCAGCATGAGCACGATCGCCGCCAGCACGATGGCCATTCAGCCGGCGCCAGGACCTTTTCCGCGTCCCGGCCGGGGCGGGGTTTTCCTCCGCCGCGGGGGCCTGATCCTTGTCCGGGGGCGCGCCGGGATCGCGCTGATCGTTGGTCATGATTCCCCCCGGCCCGGACGGCGGCGGGTTTTAGTGTGTCATATCTTGTGATGAGTGGGCCCGAGTTTCTCCCGCGCCGAGCTCAGGTCGTTCACCGGCGGCACCCTCCCGGACCTGATCGATGACGGCGTCAAGCTGCTCTTCACCGGCATCAATCCCGGCCTGCGCAGCGTCGCCGTCCAGGGCCACTTCGCGCCGCGCGGCAACCGCTTCTACCCGGCCCTGCTGCGGGCCGGGATCACTGATCACCTGGTCGACGCGTCGGCCGGCCTGGCCGACGCCGACCGGGCCTACCTGCTCGGCCGCGGCATCGGCATCACCAGCCTGGTCGCCCGGGCCACCGCCGGCGCGGACGAGCTCGGCCCGGCCGAGCTGACCGAAGGAACCAAGCGCCTCACCCGGATCGTCAGGAAATTCCGCCCGCGGGTCGTCGCCATCCTTGGCATCACCGCCTACCGGACCGCTTTCGGCCTGCCCCGGGCCACGCCTGGCCGCCAGCCCCAGGACCTGGAAGACGCCCAGCTCTGGGTCGTGCCCAACCCCAGCGGCCGCAACGCCCACGCCCCCCTGGACACCCTGGCCGCCGCCTACCGCGAGGTCGCCCTCGCCGCCGGCATCACCCCGGAACCGTAACGAACCTCAGGCGGGCCCGGCGTGCGGCCGGCGCCGCCACCACAGAATCCGCCGCTGGCGCGACCGGGTCAGAGTAACCACCGCCGATGCCTGCCGCCCGTCCTCGGGTTCCGCCGCCATGGCCTGCGGCGGCCGGAACGGCGGGCGGGGCCGCCTCGGCTCGCGCACGCCAGCAAGTCCCGGTCCGCTCTTGCGGCGGACGAACGGGACGTGCTCCCAGACCCAGACGAGCCAGCGTCTCAGGCCGGCCCAGGGGCGGCGCGGCACCACACCACCAGGCTAGCTTTGGAAACCACCGTTCGGAACCCCTACGGGAGCGCGGATGACCATCCAGCACGTGCGCGTCGCAGGCACCAGCTACCAGCGCGGCCTGCAGTACGGCCAGCAGGCCGCGGACCGCGTGCGGCGGTCGGTGCAGGCCTACCAGCGGACCTTCGAGCACTTCGCGGGGTGGGACTGGGTCACGGTCCGGCGCGAGGCGGCCCGGTTCGAGGCGCCCGTCCAGGCGTTCCGGCCCGCCTACGTCGAGGAGCTGCGCGGCATCGCCGACGGCGCCGGCCTCGACCTGACCGACGTGCTGGCGATCAACGTCCGCACCGAGGTGATGTACGCGGCCCAGGCCCGCCACGCGGCCCAGGCCCGCCACGCGCCCCGGCAGACACCAAAGACACCGAAGACCCTCGCCGAGTGCAGCGCGTTCGCCCGCGTCCCGGCGCCGGGGCAGCAAGGTCCGGCGCTCCTCGGCCAGAACTGGGACTGGCTGCTGCACTCGGCGCAGACCATCGTCGTGCTGGAAGTCCGCCAGGACGACGGCCCGGACTTCGTCACCGTGGTCGAGGCGGGGCTGCTGGCCAAGACCGGGATGAACGCGGCCGGCCTCGGCCTGGCGACCAACGCGATGGTCACCGACGCGGACATCGGCGACCCCGGGCTGCCCTATCACGTGCTGCTGCGCGCGATCCTCGACTGCGCCACCGTCACCGACGCCCTCGCGGCGCTCCAGGGCGGCCCGCGCTCCTCCTCCGCCAACTACCTGATCGCCCACGCCAGCGGCAGCGCCCTCGACATCGAGGCCGCCCCCGGCGACTTCACCCGGCTCTACCCGCTCTACCCCGACAACGGCACCCTCCTGCACACCAACCACTTCCAGCACCCTCGCATCCACCCGGCGGACCTGTCCCTGTGGGCCATGCCCAGCAGCCAGGTCCGGCTGCAGCGCCTCCAGGCCGCCCAGCAGGCCAGCGACCCGAGGACTCTCGACGATTTCAAGGCCCTCCTCGCCGACCATGCCGACTACCCGCACAGCGTCTGCGCCCATCCCGAGCCGGCCGCCCACCCGCTCGAGCAGGGCCAGACCGTCGCCTCGCTGCTGATGGACCTGACCGCCGGCCAGCTCTGGCTCGCCGCGGGCAACCCCTGCCAGGTCCCCTACGAGCAGCTGACCGTCAAGCTGTGACCCTGCCCGCGCAGACCCCGGTTTCACTGGCCCGGCCGCGCGCCCTCCAGCCGGGGGACCGGGTGGCGGTGCTCTGCGTCAGCGGCCCGGTCGAGCCCGGCGCGCTGGCGGCCGGCCTGGATGCGCTGCGGTTCGCCGGCCTGGAACCGGTCACCTACCCGTCTGCCCACGACCCCGGCACCATGCGCCGCTACTTGGCCGGCGACGACGCGATGCGGGCCGGTGACCTGCGGTCCGCGCTCACCGATCCGTCCATCGCCGGGATCATGTTCGCCCGCGGCGGCTACGGCGCGCAGCGCACCCTGGAGGCGATGGACTGGGACGGCCTGGGCCCCGAGGCCGGCCTCCCGCCCAAGGTGGTGGCCGGCTACTCCGACATCACCGCGGTGCTGGAAGCGGTGGCGGTCCGGCTCGGCTGGGCGTCGGTGTTCGGCCCGATGGTCGCCATCAGGGAGGGCGCGGCGCATTACTCGTTCGGCTCCTTGCTCCGTACCCTGATGCGGCCCGGGCAGGCCACCGTGATCCAGTACCCGCAGGCGGTCACCGTGGTCCCCGGCGCGGCCCGCGGCGTCACCACCGGCGGCACGCTCAGCCTGCTGGTCTCCTCACTGGGCACCGGCACGTCCCGGCCCGCCCGCGGCGGCATCGTGCTGCTCGAGGACGTCGGCGAGGAGGACTACCGCATCGACCGGATGCTGACCCAGCTGCGGCGCTCGGGCTACCTCGACGGGGTAGCCGGCATCGTGGCCGGCACCTTCACCGACTGCGGCCCGCCCGAGACGATCCAGGACATCCTGACCGAGCGGCTCGCCCCCCTCGGCGTGCCCATGATCGCCTGGGCCAACGTCGGCCACGGCGGCCAGGTCCAGGCCTTCCCCTACGGCATCGCGGCCGAGCTCGACGCCGGCACCGCCACCCTGCGCCTGCTCGATCCGCCCCTCAGCTAACCCGCGGAACGCATCCGCCGCGCCAGCCCCGCGTGCACCCGCCGCGGCCACAGCGGCCCGCCGTAGACGAACCCGGTGTAGCCCTGCACCAGCGTCGCGCCCGCCTGCAGCCGCTCCCAGGCGTCCTCCGGGGTCTCGATCCCGCCCACCGCGACGAGCACCAGCCGGTCCCCGGCCCGCGCCCGCAGCAGGCGGAGCACCGCCAGCGACCGGTCCCGCAGCGGCGCCCCCGACAGACCGCCCGCCCCGGCCGCCGCCACCTGCGCGGCCGGGCTGGCCAGGCCGTCCCGGGCGATCGTGGTGTTGGTCGCGATGATCCCGTCCAGCCCCAGCTCGAGCGCCAGGTCAGCGACCGCGCCCACGTCCGCGTCGGCCAGGTCCGGCGCGATCTTGACCAGCAGCGGCACCCGCCGCCCGCCGGCCGTTGCATCGAGCGCCGAACGCACCGCCTCCAGCACCGGCCGCAGCCGCTCGGCCGCCTGCAGGTCACGCAGCCCCGGAGTGTTCGGCGAGCTGACGTTGACCACCACGTAGTCGGCCACCGTCGCCACCGCGCGCGCGCTGGCCGCGTAGTCGGCGGCCGCCTCCGCGTCCGGCACCGCCTTGGTCTTGCCGATGTTCACCCCCACCACCGGCCCGCCCCGCGAGCGCCGCAGCGCGGCCGCCGCGGCCGCCGCCCCGTCGTTGTTGAACCCCATCCGGTTGACCAGCGCCCGGTCCGCGGTCAGCCGGAACATCCGCGGCCGCGGATTCCCCGGTTGCGCCCGCGCGGTCACCGTGCCGACCTCCACGAACCCGAACCCGAGCGCCGCCAGCCCGCGCGTCCCGCGCGCGTCCTTGTCGAACCCGGCCGCCAGCCCGAGCGGCCCGGGAAACTCCAGCCCCAGCGCCCGCACCCGCAGCACCGGGTCCCGCGGTCCCAGCCACCGCCGCAGCAGCCACGCCGCCCCCGGCACCCGCGCCACCCCCCGGATCACGCCAAAGGCCAGCCGGTGCGCAGTCTCCGCCGGCACCCTCCGTAGCACCACCCGGTACAGCAGCCCGTACACGCCCTCACCACCCCGAGGCATTATGCCGAACGAGCCCGGTCCCCGCCCCGGCCCCCCGTCCCGTGGCTATTTTCCGGGCCAACCGGACGGCGGGAGCGCACCTCGCGTGGCACGATGAACGGATGACCGGATGGGCCGTCTTGATTGCTTTCCTGCTCGCGCCGCTGGCGTGCTGGGCTCTCCTGGCCCGGACCAAGGTCCTGGGCTGGGCGTTCGCGATCGTGTTCGCGGCCTACGCCGTCACCGAAGGCGGCCTGATGGCGGGCGGCTGGCCGTTCCGCGCCGAGCCGGCCTGGCTGCTGGCCGGGCTGCCGGTGATGTCGGTCGTCGCGCTCGTCGCGGGCACCCTCATGGAGAGGCACGAGGTCAGCTCCTCCGATCCGGGGTGGGGGGCACGGGGCGCGGTCGGCCTGTTCGTGTCCACGTTCTACGGCCTTGCGGTGGTCGGCGGCGCCGCGATCCTGCTCGGCATATTCACGTCGCAGGCGCCCGCGACCCCCGCGGTTCCCATTGCCGCGGTGGAGCCGCTGGGCCCCGGGCTGGCCGTCACGCAGCAGGATATGAGCTGCGATGCCGACCGGGACCCGCAGTGCACCGCGGATCTGCGGGTCATCAGCACGTCCGGGCGCTCCGGCCAGGCCGTCCTGGAGAGCGTCCAGAGCCAGCTGACCCGGGCTCACGGCTGGCAGCTGATCTCCCGGGGCGGTACCGTGTTCGGCTGTCGCGAGTTCGACGGGCAGGACGTGTGGATGCAGTTCGGCCGCGTCCAGAACGGCGTGGAGATCAGCCTCGACAGCTCCCTGGATCCGGACGACGTCGGCTGCTGAGGGCGGCGGGCCCTACGCGACCAGCTCGGACTCACCGGTGAAGGCGTCCCACAGGGCGGCGTAGGTCCCGTCCGCGGCGAGCAGGTCGTCGTGCGTGCCGCTCTCCACGATCCGGCCCTGGTCCAGGACCACGATCCGGTCGGCGCGCGACGCGGTGGTCAGCCGGTGCGCGACCACGATCGTGGTCCGCGCCGCGGTCAGCTCGCCGATCGCCCGGTTGACCGCCGCCTCGGCCGCCAGGTCGAGCGCGGCCGTGGCCTCGTCGAGCAGCAGGACGGCGGGGTCGGCCAGCTGGGCGCGGGCCAGCGCGATGAGCTGACGCTGGCCGGCTGACAGGTTGCGGCCGCGTTCGGTTACCTCGTGCTCGTAGCCGCCGGTCAGCCCGGTGATCATGTCGTGCGCGCCGGTCGCCCGGGCCGCCGCCTCGACCTCGGCGTCGCTGGCATCCGGCCGGGCGTACGCGATCGAGTCCCGCACCGTCCCGGCGAACAGGTACGACTCCTGCGGGACGACGCCCAGCTGGTGCCGGTAGCTGGCCAGGTCGTAGTCGCGGACGTCGGTGCCGTCCACCAGGACCTGCCCGCCGGTCGCGTCGTAGAACCGGGCGATGAGCTTGACCAGCGTGGACTTGCCCGCGCCGGTCTGGCCGACCAGCGCCACGGTCTCGCCCGGCTCGACCGTGAGGTCGATCCCGTTGAGCGCGTTGTCGTCGCTCGCACCGTAGCTGAAGTCGACGTCACGGAGCTCGATCAGGCCGTTGAGGTGGCCGGGCTCGACCGGCTCGGCGGGGGCCGGCGTGGAGGTGCCGAGGCGCAGCAGGTCGGTGATCCGGCGCAGGCCCACCATGGCCTGCTGGTAGCCGTCGAAGACCTGGGAGAGCTGCTGGACCGGGGCGAACACCATGTCGATGTAGAGCAGGTAGGCGATCAGCGCGCCCGTGGTCAGCGTCCCGTTGTGCATCTGGCTGGTCGCCAGGACCAGCACCAGGGCGCCCGCGATCGTGGACAGGGTCTGCACGAACGGGAAGTAGAGGGCGATCAGCCGCTGGGCCCCGAGCCTCGATGCCCGGAACTTCTGGCTCAGCGCGCCGAACCGGTCCCGGTTGGCCTGCTCGCGCCGGAACGCCTGGGTTACCCGCAGCCCGGCCACGTTCTCGGCGAAGTCGGCGTTGACGGCGGCGACCCGTTCCCGGGATTCGCTGTACGCCCGGGCCGACTTGGCCCGGAACACCACGGTGGCCACCACCAGCACCGGGAAGATGCACAGCACCGCCAGCCCCAGCTGCAGGTTGATGATGAGCAGCGCGGCGAGCACGCCGAAGAAGGTGAGCACCGAGCTGACCATGGTGACCAGCCCGGTCTGCAGGAACGAGGACAGGGCGTCCACGTCGGTGGTCATCCGGGTCATGATCCGGCCGGACTGCTCGCGTTCGTAGAAGTCCAGGCCGAGCCGCTGGAGCTGGGCGAAGAGCTTGACCCGCAGCGAGTACAGGAGCCGTTCGCCGTTCCGCCCGACCACCATCGTCTCGGCCGCGTTGACCACCCAGTCGGCCAGCACGATGGCCAGCCCGATGAGGGACACCAGGACGATCGCACCGAAGACCTTGGTCTGCACGCCGTGGTCGATGCCGTTCCTGACCAGCGCGGGCAGCGCCAGCCCGGCCACCGCGTCGAGGCCGTCCAGCAGCAGCCCGATGACCAGCGCGGCGGCCAGCGGCCGCAGCAGCCGGCGCAGGCTGAAGTGCCGGTCCCCGGCCCGCGCCTGGTTCACGTCCACGTCCGGCCGGTCGTCGGCCGGCGGCAGCGCGTCGACCTGGGCGAGCAGTTCGGGGGAGGGGGGCAGGCTGGTGAACGCCGCGGTGACCGGGCCGACCGCCGCGTTCGCCGTCGCGGCCCGGTGCCCGCGGCGGCCAGCCCCGGCCGAAGCGGCCGCGGACATGGCGCGATCGTCGAGTACGTCTTCCACGGTGCGGGTCCGCGGCCGGATCGCGGGCGCGTCGGCCGAGCCCTCGTCCTCGGCATCCACGATGAGCTTGCGGTACAGCGCGCACCGCCCGGCCAGTTCCTCGTGGGTGCCGCTGTCGGCGACCCGGCCGTTGTCCAGGACCACGATCCGGTCGGCCAGGTTCAGCGTGGACCGGCGGTGCGCGATGATCAGCGTGGTGCGGCCGCGCATCACCTCGCGCAGCGCGGTGTGGATCTCGGCCTCCAGCCGCGGGTCGATGGCCGAGGTGGCGTCGTCGAGCACGAGCAGCCGGGGGTCGG
This sequence comes from uncultured Actinomycetota bacterium, assembly GCA_963839095.1. Taxonomy (GTDB): domain Bacteria; phylum Actinomycetota; class Actinomycetes; order Streptosporangiales; family Streptosporangiaceae; genus Palsa-504. The sequence continues at coordinate 64,455 of CAWIUF010000004.1, forward strand.
TGACCAGCGCCCGGGCCAGCGCTACCCGCTGCCGCTGGCCGCCGGACAGGGTCAGGCCCTGCTCGCCGACCATGGTGTCGTAGCCCTGCGGCAGCCGGGTGATGAACTCGTGGGCCTGGGCCGCCTGGGCCGCCGCCAGGACCTGCTCGTCGGTGGCGTCCGGCCGGCCGTAGGCGATGTTGGCCCGCAAGGTATCGGAGAACAGGAAGCTGTCCTCCATGACCAGCCCGATCGAGGCGCGCAGGGAGTCCCGGGTCAGGCCGGCCACGTCGTGCCCGCCGACCCGGACCACGCCGGCCTGGGGGTCGTAGAAGCGCGGCAGCAGCTGGGCCAGGGTGGACTTGCCGGACCCGGACGCGCCGACCACGGCGACGGTCTCGCCCGGTGCCACGTGCAGGGACAGGCCGCGCAGGACCGGCTGGTCCGGTACGTAGCCAAACGTGACGTCGTTGAAGCTGAGCCCGGCCGCGTCGGCCGGCAGCCCGGCCGCATCCGGCTTGTCGGTGATGACCGGCCGCGAGTCGATGATGTCGAACACCCGGATGACGCTGGCCCGGGCCTCCTGGCCGAGCGTCACCATGTAGGTGAGCATCCGCACCGGCCCCGCCATCTGGGCCAGGTAGGCGGAGAACGCCAGGAACGTGCCGAGCGTGATCGAGCCGTGAATGGCCAGCCAGCCGCCCAGCGCCAGCACGCCCACCATGCCCAGCGAGGGGACGGCGGTCAGGGCCGGGTTGTACCTGGCGGTGATCCGGATCATCCGCAGCCGGGAGGCGAACAGCTTCTCGCTCGCCGTCTCCAGCCGCCGCTGCTCCTGCTCTTCCTGGCCGAACCCCTTGACCACCCGCACCCCGCCGATGGCCTCGTCGACCACCCCGGCCACCTCGCCGGACTGCTGCTGCGCGTCCCAGCTGGCCGGGAACAGCCTGCGCCGCGACGCCAGCGCGATGAAGTACAGCGCGGGCGCGACCAGGACGGTCACCAGCGTCAGCACCGGCGAGAGCACCACCATGATGCCGAGGGACAAGATGAACAGCACGATGTTGCCGAGCGTGACCGGCACCATGGACATCAGGCCCTGCACCATGTTCAGGTCCGTGATGGCCCGGCCGACCAGCTGGCCGGTGCGGATCTCGTCCTGGCGCGCGCCGTCCAGCTTCGACAGCGCGTCGAACAGCTCGGTCCGCATGTCGTGCTGGACGTCCAGGGAGAGCTGCCCGCCCCGGTAGCGGCGCAGGTAGATGCCGCCGAAGTTGACCGCGGCGGCGATGATCAGCAGCCCGGCCAGCGGCCAGATGGAAGCATGCCGCGTCACGATCACGTCGTCGATGATCTGCCGCTGCACCAGGGGAATCGCCGCTGTGGCGACGGTCGCCGCCAGTGCTCCGCCCAGTGCCACCAGCACCGTCCGGCGGTAACGCCAGCAGTAACCCGCCAGCCGCTTCAGCCACCCCTGCTCAGAATCCCGCGTCCCAGCCGTGTTACCTGTCCTCCTCGACAGCGTTACCCCGAGTTTGCGCACGAGAACATTAACAGCCGAGCTCGCAGATTAGTTCCCTAAGCTAACGACCTAGGACTAATGGACTAGGCCAGCTGGGGTGTCAGGAGTAGCCGTCCCCCGGCGTCCGGGTGGGCGGGTAGCTGGGCCGGCTGGGGCCGCCGCGCAGCACGACGCGCCGGGTCGCGCGCCGGGAGACCTCGGCCACCAGCGACCCGATGGCGATGCCGAGCACCAGGTTGATGAACCCGGTGGCGATCTTCTGCGACACCGGGGCGGTGGTGCTGAACGGGAACACCACGGCGACCACGGTCGCCAGCCCGATGATCCAGCCGAAGAAGACCCGCGGGTACGGGGTGGTGAGCAGCAGCAGGTGCATCAGCGCGGTCGCGACCAGGGCGCAGCCGATCGCCGCGAACACGTACCCCGCGGTGGAGGCGTCGCCCCAGGCGCCCGCCCGGCGCGGCGACAGGAACGAGATGTTGAACAGCCAGCGGGCCACCAGGATGCCGACCAGCGTGGTCAGCGCCGCGACCACCGCGGTCGCGATGCCGCCGGACCACAGCGGCCTGGCGTCGACCTGGCGCGAGGAACCCGGTCCAGGCTCAGGGCTCTCCATCGGTATTGTCATCTGGCCGCCTCAAAATTGAACAACGCGTCGTCTACAACAGAGGTAACCGTTGGCGGCGGTCCGAAACTCCCCGGAGGTAACGTCCGTGACCAAGCCCGTCCTGCAGGTCATCATCGGCAGCACCCGGCCGGGCCGGGTGGGCCGGCTCCTAGGCTTACCGCACCGGCGCGCTGACCTGCGGGTAGCCGCTGGCCCCGTTGGGCTCGGGCGGCGCCATGGTGGCGGTCTGGGTGTAGCCGGTCTTGTCGGTGGCCCGCGCCTGGAGCACGTGGCCCCCGGAGGGGGCGTTCCAGTCCCAGGACCACTGCCGCCAGGTGTCGATGCCGGGCACGGCCGCCAGCCGGGCCTCGTGCCACGGCCCGTTGTCGACCCGCACCTCGACCGCCTCGATGCCCTTGTGCTGGGCCCAGGCCACGCCGGCCACCGTGATCTTGCCGGGGTTCAGGTCGGCCAGCCCGGTCGGCACGTCGATGCGGCACTCGGTCTTGATCGGCGCCTGCTGCGACCAGCCGCGCTGCGCCCAGTAGGCGTAGTTGCCGGCGAACGTGGTGACGTTGATGTCCGTCACCCACTTGGTCGCCGAGACGTACCCGTACAGGCCGGGCGTCACCATCCGGGCCGGGAAGCCGTGCGCGACCGGCAGCGCCGTGCCGTTCATCGCCACCGCGAGCAGCGCGTCGCGGCCGTCCATCACGATCTCCGTGGGGGTGCCCGAGGTGAACCCGTCCACCGAGGTGCACATCAGCTGGTCCGCCCCGGCCCTGACCCCCGCCTCGCGCAGCAGGTCGCGCAGGCTGGCGCCCAGCCACTTGGCGTTGCCGATGAACGGGCCGCCGACCGGGTCCGACACGCAGCACAGCGTGATGTAGTCCTCGATCAGCGGCCGCTTGAGCAGGTCATCGAAGGTCAGGGTGATCTCCTTCTCCACCATGCCGTGAATCCGCAGCTGCCACTTCGTCGGGTCGACCTGCGGCAGGACCAGCGCGGTGTCCACCCGGTAGAAGCTGGCGTTGGGCGTCACGAACGGCGCCAGCCCGGGGATGTCCAGGTCGGTACCGGGCGGCAGCGCCTGGGTGGTGACCGCGGGCCGGGGGAGCCGCACCGCCTTCTGCGCCTTGGTCACGCTGGACCGCTCGGTCAGCACCCGGCCCGCCAGGCCGCCCGCGGCCGCGACCCCGGCGGTCGCCGCGCTGGCCGCGAGGAAACTGCGGCGCCGCGGCTCGACCCGCCCCGGTTCGGCCCCCGGCTCGATGTCCTCCCCCGCCGCGGGTCCGGTCACCGGGTCATAGGAAGGCCTGCGCGGAGCCTGCCTGACCTCGGGCGGCCCGGTCAGCGGGATCAGCGCCAGCAGCACGGCGACCCCGGCCGCCGTCGCGGCCAGGGTGGGCAGCAGGCTCGCGACGTTCGCGTCCGGCCGGGTCGCCGCGGCGGTAAGCCCGACCACCGCGAACACCGCCAGGCCGGCCAGCCCGTAGGCCATCCGCCGGACCGCGGCCACCCCGATCAGGGCCGCGAACGCCGCCAGGATCACCAGGATCCCGCTGATCAGCGCGAGCTTGTCGTTCGCACCGAACGTGCTGATGGCGAAGTTCTTCAGCCACGGCGGCGTGAAGTCGATCTGCAGCTCGCCCACGGCCACCACCGGCGATCCGCTGGCACCGGTCAGCCCGGCCACGAACTGCCCCAGGCCCAGCGCAGTGCCCGCGGCCAGCAGCCCGGCGACGGCGCCGAGCCCCGAGCGCCGTCCGTCCCTCCCGCTCATAGTCACGTATCTCTATTCGGCGCGGGCGCGGCCATGGTTTGCTCCCGCCGCCAATCCGTGACGTTTCCTGCTACGAATATCGATTGTGCCGCCCATTGACCTCCCCAGCCCGCACAGCGCCGCGCCCGGTTCGGGTGGGGGCAGCAGCCTGGCCGAGCTCATCCGCGGCGTGGCCCGCGGCGACGCCGACGCCTTCGACTCCCTCTACGACCTCCTCGCCCCGTCGGTGTTCGGCATCGTCCGGCGGGTGATCCGCGACCCGGCCCAGTCCGAGGAGGTCACCCAGGATGTGCTGCTCGAGGTCTGGCGGGACGCGGCAAAATTCGATACCGAACGGGGCAGCGCCACCGCCTGGGTGACCACCCTCGCGCATCGCCGGGCGGTCGACCGGGTTCGCTCGGTGCAGAAAGAAGCCGACCGCGAGCGGCGCATCGCGACCGCCGTCATCCCCTACGACGAGGTCGCCGAGGCCGTCGAGGCGAACCTGGAGCGCGAGCGCGTCCGGCGCTGCCTGGGGTCGCTCACCGAGCTGCAGCGCGAGTCGGTGACCCTGGCTTACTACGGCGGCTACACCTATAACCAGGTCGCCAGCCTGCTCGGGGTGCCGGACGGCACCGTCAAGACCCGGATGCGGGATGCCCTGATCCGGCTGCGGGACTGCCTGGGGGTGAGCGCATGAGCAGGCGCGAGCAGGACGCGCACACCCTGGCCGGGGCGTACGCGATGGACGCGATCGCCGAGCCCGACCGGGTCCGGTTCG
>CAWIUF010000005.1:0-248032 GCA_963839095.1 uncultured Actinomycetota bacterium
GCGCCATCAAGTCCCTGCTAATGCCCTGAGCCCGTATAGGCCCGCACGTCGGCCACGCTCCACCAGCTGCCGCTGGCCGCGGTGAGCGTCATCCGGACGTACCGGACCGGGGCGCCGGCCAGGTTCACGACGGTGAACTGGCCGGTGCCCTGGCCGCTGGCCGCGGTGCTCCAGTTCACCCCGTCGGTGCTGACCGTGACCGTGTAGCCGCGCGGGTAGTCGCCGGTCGAGACCCCGGTGTCGAAAACGACCTGCCGGGCGCTGACCGTCCGGCCAAAGTCGACCTGCAGGTACTGGCCGGGCGCCTGGGCGGCGCCGGTGGAGTAGCGGGTGCTGGCGTCGCCGTCCGCCGCGTTGGCCGCCAGTCACCGGTGCAGCACGGATCGTCGGCCCGCCGGGCGGCGGTCGCGGTCCAGCCCTGCGGGTTCACCTGGCGCCGGTCGTACGCGCCGGGCACGGTGCCGCGCCAGGTGAAGGTGGCCAGCGCCCCGCCGGGCAGGGTGTAGGTGAACGCCTGGCTGCCCTCGCGGACCCCGAACGTGCTCGGGTTGTCGTTCTCGTTGTGCGCGACCAGCACGGTGCTGCCGTCCGGGTTGCGGAAGGCCACGTCCATGACCTGCCCGTTCCACCCGGTGGTGCCGAACGAGGTGCTGGCGATGCGCACCGCCCCCGGCTTGACGAACCGGGCCAGGTGGCCGAGCGTGTAGTACTCCGCGTTCTTGGTCACGGTGCCGTCCGCGCCGACGGTGACGATGCCGGTGCAGGTGGTGCAGCCGCCCACGTGCGGGCCGCCGGACGGGTCCAGCGCCAGGTTCCAGTTGATGACGGTCTGCGCCCAGTTGCGGGGCGAGCCGATGATCAGGTTGCGGGCGTGGAACTTGAGCGTGTCGGAGAACGTGTTCGCCGGGTTGGCGGACTGGCTGCCCGAGCACTCGGTGAAGTAGATGGCCTTGTCCGGGAACTGGTCGTGCAGCGTGGTCATCGCGCTCGGGTCGCCGAAGTAGCAGTGGTAGGCGACGCCGGCCACGTACCGCGCGGCCGGGGAGTTCAGCACGTTCTGCGGGTAGGCGTTGATGTCGGCGGTCTCGTCCGGCGGGGTGCTCGCGACGTCGCCGGGGTGCTCGGTCCAGTTGTGGTCGTAGGCGAAGATCTGGGTGCGCAGGCCCGCCGCGCGCAGCATCGGGCCGAGGTCTTCGATGACCTTCTCTTCCTGGCTGGACGGCATGTCGGTGCCGGGATAGCCGGCAGGGGCGCGGTTCTGCGGCTCGTTCTGCACCGTGATCGCGTTCACGGTGACGCCGTTGGCCCGGTACGCCTCGATGAACTTCAGCAGGTACAGCGCGTAGGAGCGGTAGATCCGCGGGATCGTCGATGAGACGGCCGCCGATCAGGGAGCCGTTGGTCTTCATCCACGCCGGCGGGCTCCACGGCGTCGCGATGATCTGCAGCTTCGGGTTGAGGGCCTTGGCCTGGCGCAGCAGCGGCAGGATCTGCGCCTGGTCGTGCCGGATGGAGAAGTGGCTCTGGGCGTAGTCGGTCTGCCCGGCGGGCAGGTCGTCGTAGGTGTAATCCGCGGTGGCGACGAAGTCGCTGGCGCCGATGGGCTGGCGCAGGTAGTCCAGGCCGTCGCCGCTCACCGGGTCGAACAGGGACCGCATCGTGGCTGCCCGCGCCGCCGGGGACAGCCGGTACAGCACGGTCGCGGAGGAGTCGGTGATCGCCCCGCCGAAGCCCTGCATGGTCTGGTACGTCACGGTGGGGTCGACCACGATGGTGGGCGCGGTCGGCGTCGCGCTGCCGAACATGGCCGGGGCCAGCGGGGTGAGCTTGTCCGTCCCGTCCGGCGTGGTCACCCAGACGCGCGCCTGGATTCCGGCCGAAGCATGCGCTGCCGCCGCCGGGACCGCGATAGCCGCTGTCATTACGGTGCCGAGCAAGACCGCGAGAAGTCTGATCCGGGCCATTCCCGTCATCCCATCATGTGACAAAATGAAACAAATTAGAAACTTTGCTATGCCGGGTAGCGAACCAGCGGATCCGGCTACGTGTCAAGGCTTGCCATCGTTTGCGGTGATACGGGAAGCTTGCCCGCGGGGGATGTCGGCGGGAAGGACGGGCCGGTGACCGGCAGCCCTATGGGTGACGATGCCGTCTCGCTCGATACGAGCGTGCCGCATATCGCGCGGGTGTACGACTACTGGCTGGGCGGCAAGGACAATTTCGCCGCCGACCGGGTGGTGGCCGAGCAGGTCATCGCGTCCCTCCCGGAGATCCGGCTCAGCGTCCGCGCGCAGCGGGCCTTCCTGGGCCGCGCGGTGCACTACCTGGTGGCCGAGGCCGGGATCAGGCAGTTCCTCGACATCGGGACCGGGCTGCCGTCGGCCAACAACACGCACGAGGTGGCTCAGCGGGCGGCCCCGGAGTCGCGGGTGGTCTACGTCGACAACGACCCGATCGTCCTCCTGCACGCCCGGTCCCTGCTGACCAGCCTGCCCGAGGGCGCGACCGCCTACGTCGACGCCGACCTGCGCGACATCGGCAGGATCCTGGCCCGCGCCCAGGCGGTGCTGGACTTCGGCCTGCCGGTCGCGGTCATGCTCCTCGGGGTGCTGCACTGCATCCCCGACGAGGACGACCCGGCCGCGCTCGTCGCCCGGCTGATGGAGGCCGTGCCGCCGGGCAGCTACCTGGTGATCTCGCATCCCGCCAGCGACGTCGCCACCGCCCAGATGGCCACGTCCATGCGGGCCTACAACGACCAGGCGGCCGTCCCGCTCACCGCCCGCAGCCACGCCGAGGTCACCCGCTTCTTCGCCGGCCTGGACCTGATCGACCCCGGCCTCGTCCAGCTGCACCGCTGGCGGGCCGGCACCGGGAACCCCGGCACCATCCGCAACCTCCCCAACTACGGCGCCGTCGCCCGCAAACCCGCCTGACCCTGGCCCTACCCCACGGCCACCCCTAGCTCCGAGCCATGGCCGAAAGATAGCTAACGGTGGCCGTATAGGCGCGCTCGATCGACAGCCCCACCCGCCCCCGGTCCCGGTAGCGGAACTGCGCCCGCCCCGACGGCAGCCGGTCGCCGCCCGTCGGCAGCACATGCACCCGGACCGACGATGGCAGCGCCGACATCTCCTCGTGGAACCGGTGCCGCCGGGCGATCTCAAACGCGACCAGCCCCACCTCCCACGGACGCCGCGGCACCGCCAGCGGGCTCTCGATCCGCCCCACTTGCAGCACGTACACCACCGAAGCCCCCAGCGCGACCGCCCGCCCGACCGGGATCGAGTCAACCAGCCCGCCGTCGAAGTAGTGCGCACCGTCGATCTCGACCGGCGGCAGCAGCCCGGGCACCGCGCACGACGCCATCACCGCGGGCACCACCGGCCCGGACGAGAACCAGCGCGCCGACGCCCCCTCGATCGAAGCCGCCACGCAGTGAAACGGCAACGCAAGATCGGCGAACGACGGCCCGGGCAGCACCGACGTGAGCAGGCGCCCCAGCGGCTCCATCGAGTGCAGATGCGTCCCCGAACGAACCAGGCGCACCGCCCGTCCCCACAGTCTCTCGCTGAACGCCAGCCGGAGCTCTTCCCCCTGCCACATCCGGCTCAGCCGCTCCGGCCCGTCCACCGGGTCGGCCGCCACGATGACCCCGTTCATGGCCCCGATCGAGGTGCCCACCACCAGGTCGGGCCGGATACCCGCATCCGCCAGGGCACGCAGCATGCCGACCTCATGGGCGCCCAGCAGGCCTCCGCCCCCCAGCACGAAAGCCGTGGTCATAACGGCAGCCTAGCCACCCGTTCGGTCCTAAAGACCTTAGCCCCGGTGGATGGTCAGCCCGAGGGACGCGAACTGGTCGTACGGGCGGTGGTAGCCCCGCTCGATGTGGTGGATGCCGCGCAGCACCGACGGCCGGTCGGCCACCGCCGCCGCCAGCACGGCCGAGAAGCCGGCCCGCACGTCGGGCAGCGTGACATCCGCCCCGACCAGCTTGGACACGCCCCTGATGACCGCGGAGTGCACCGAGTTGGTGTCGTGGAACCGGCACGCCTCGCCGCCCAGGCAGGCCGCGAACGTCTCGATCTCGCAGCCCATCTTCTGCAGCGCGGGCACGTACACCAGCCGGTTCTCGAAGACCGTCTCGTGCAGCACCGACATGCCCTCGGCCTGGGTGAACAGCACCATCAGGGGCTGCTGCCAGTCGGTCATGAACCCCGGGATGGGTGTCCGTATGCACCGCGGCCGGGCGCAGCCCGGACGGGGCCGACGCGGTGATCCACTCGTCGGTGATGTCGATCTGCGCGCCCATCTTGGCCAGCGTGGTGATCGCGGTGACCAGCCGGTCCTGCGGGCAGCCGTGCACCCGGACCTCGCCCCGGGTGATCAGCCCGGCCGCCAGGTAGGAGAACGCCTCGAGCCGGTCGCCGGCCAGCCACCGGGAGGCGCCGCGCAGCCGGGGCACCCCCTCGATCACGATCCGGCGGTCCGGGCTGAGCTCGATCTGCGCGCCCATCCGCTGCAGGAACAGGGCCAGCTCGACCACCTCGGGCTCGGTGGCCGCGTTGCGCAGCACCGTCTTGCCCTCGGCCCGCACCGCGGACAGCAGCACGGTCTCGGTCGCGCCCACGCTCGGGTAGGGCAGGTCGATCCGGGCGCCGTGCAGCCGCGACGCCTTCGCCGTGATCCCGTCCGGCCCGGCCTCGACCTCGGCCCCCAGGGCGCGCAGCGCGGACACGTGGAAATCGACCGGCCGCCGCCCGATCGGGTCCCCGCCCACCAGCGGAACGAACGCCTCTCCGGTCCGGTGCAGCAGCGGCCCGAGCATCAGGATGGGAATCCGGTTCAGGCCGGTAAACGCGGCCGGGACGCGTGATTCCAGGCGGCCGTTCGGCGCGATGGTGATCTCGCCGCCGTCCCGGCTGACCACGAAGCCGACCGCTTCCAGCATCGCGGCCGTGATGTCGACGTCACCGACCTCCGGCGCGTTCCTGATGGTGCTGGGGCCGTCGCCGAGCATCGCCGCCACCATGTGCTTGGTCACCGCGTTCTTCGACCCGCGTACCCCGATGTCGCCGCGCAGCGGCCCCGACGGTTCCACCTGCCATGTTTCCGTCACGCCGACCACTGTAGGCGGTGCCTGCGCGTGATGCCGGCCGAAGTAACAACGGGAGAACTCGGGGTACAGGCGGCATTCCGGTGCGCTACCTTGGTTCGGCCTAGGGGGGAGCCAGGCAGTGTCGCCTGGGCCGGGGCTCCCCGCGGCATGCGTCATCACTCGTTGAATTGCCTAAGGAGACGTCATGGCTACCCTGCAGCAGACCCTGCTGACCCCGGAGAACCAGCCCCACGTCGTGGACGACTGCGTCACGCTGATCCACGATGAGGTGTCGAGCAAGTCGGGAATCTCCGGCACCGCGGTCAAGCTTGCCTACAAGACCGCCAACACGTTTGCCTCCGGATACATCCACGGCATGGTGGAGAGGCTGGCGCCCGAGATGGTGGTCAAGCTCGAGCCGTTCTGGGCCGACTTCGCCGCCTCCGGCGCCGGCGACTTCGGCGACTACCTGGTCAAGCACGGTGACGAGGTGTCCGAGGCGCTGCTGTCGGTGACCGACGAGCACGCCGAGCGCTCCACCCGGCCGACCATCCAGAAGGCCTACCGTTCCGTCCGCGGCGGCGCGTCCAAGCACGTCACGGCGGCACTGCCGGCCCTCGGCGCGCTGGTGCAGAAGTACGCCGGCTGAGCGCACCGGTACGTCGTCGAGCGGCCCGGGAGCCGCCGCTGTCCGAGGCGGCTCCCCGGGGTCCGCTCCCGCCAGCGCGGGCACCGCCCCTTCGCCCGCCAGGTCCTCGCCGTGCCGCCGGGCCCGCAGCCGGTACAGGCCGTAGCCGGCCCCGATGACCAAGATGGCGCCCATCACGAAGCCCAGCGGGTAGGTGGGCACGCCGACGTACTTCAGCCCGGACGCGAAGATCACGAAGGTGATGGCGGGCCGGATATACCTGTCCGGCGCCCGGGACGAGAGCAGCGAGCCGATCAGCACCGCGGGCACGCTGCCGACGATGATCGAGGCGGTCACGCCAAACTCCACGTGCCCGAACGTCAGCGCGCCCAGCGCCGCCGCCGCCGTCAGCGGCACCGCCTGGGTCAGGTCGGTCCCGACCAGCTGGCCCGCGCTCAGCAGCGGGTACGTGAACAGCAGCAGGATGATCATCAGGGAACCCGCGCCGACCGAGGTGATGCCGACGATCAGGCCGCCCACCATGCCGATCAGCACGGTCGGGACCGGTCGCAGGGTGACCTCGGCGATCTTCCCGGTGCGCGCCCGGCCGGACCGCCGGTCCAGGATGTACCGGAACACCATGGCCGACGCGCCGATCAGCAGGGCCGCGCCCAGCAAGATCTCGACGTTGGCCTGGCTGGAACTGCTGTCGCCCATCTCCCGGAGCAGGAACGAGCCGAGGAACGCCATCGGCACCGAGCCGAGCGTCATCAGCCCCACCATGCGCAGGTTCACCGTGCCCTTGTGCAGGTGAACGGCGGCGCCGACCGGCCGCATCACCACCGCCGCGACCAGGTCGCTGGAGATGGCCGCGGACGGCTTGACCGAGAACAGCAAGATCAGCATCGGCGTCATCAGCGCGCCGCCGCCGGCGCCGGTCAGCCCGACCAGCAGCCCGACCACCGCGCTGCCGAGGACGACATAGAGGCTGAGGCCCATCCTGCTCCTTCCGCCGAGAGGACCCAGGGGGTTCCTCACATTCCCTACAACCTTAATTTACAACTAGGCAATATCGGAAACACTTGTAACGAACCAAAAGATCAAAACCTAGGCACCGAACGAGTCGGGCCACCCGTTCCCGCCCCCGCCAACCCGGGTAGAAACCCTGGCGTGGACGCCGACAAGCTGCGGGAATACCGGGACAAGCGCGATCCGTCCCGCACGCCCGAGCCGGTCCCCGCTTCATCGCCTGATCCAGGGTCCGGGGACGGCGGCACGTTCGTCATCCAGGAGCATCACGCCCGGCGGCTGCACTACGACGTCCGGCTCGAGCGCGACGGGGTGCTGGTGTCCTGGGCGGTGCCGAAGGGAGTGCCGGACGACCCGGCCGTGAACCACCTGGCCGTGCACACCGAGGACCACCCGCTGGAGTACGGGACCTTCGAGGGGCAGATCCCGCGCGGGGAGTACGGGGCGGGCTCGATGACGATCTGGGATCACGGCCGGTACGAGACCCTGAAGTGGACGAAACGCGAGGTCAAGGTCAGGCTGCACGGACAGCGGGTGACGGGGGGCTACACGTTGTTCCAGACCGGGGGGAAACAGTGGATGATGCACCGGGAGCGCCAGCCGCTCCCGCCGGGCCTGCGGCCGATGCTGGCCACGCTGACGTCGGCGCCGCCGCCGGACAACGGGGCCTGGGCGCTGGAGCTGAAGTGGGACGGCGTCCGCGCGCTGGCCTTCGTCGAGCGCGGCCAGGTGCGCCTGATGTCCCGGACCGAACGCGACATCACCGCCACCTACCCCGAGCTGGCCGGCCTGGGCCGCGCCACCGACCGCAAGCAGCTGGTGCTGGACGGGGAGATCGTGGTGTTCGGCCCGGACAACTGGCCCTCGTTCGAGGGGCTGCAGCCGCGGATGCACGTCAGCGACCCGGCCGCGGCCCGGCAGCTGGCCGGCCAGAACCCGGTCACCTACCTGGTCTTCGACCTGCTCCAGCTGGACGGCAGGCCGCTGCTCGACGTGCCCTACTCCGAGCGCCGTGAGCTGCTCGAGTCCCTCGAGCTGGACGGCTCCTTCTGGCAGACCCCGCCGACGTTCCCCGGCGAGGACTTCGCCGCGGTGCAGTCCGTCTCGGCCGCGCACGGCATGGAAGGCCTGGTCGCCAAGCGGCTGGCATCGAGGTACCAGCCCGGTGCCCGGACCAGCGACTGGCGCAAGATCAAGAACCACCTGAGCCAGGAGGCCGTGGTGGCCGGCTACAAGCCGGGCCAGGGCAACCGCACCGGCCTGGTCGGCTCGCTGCTGATCGGGGTGAACGACGACTCCGGCCTGATCTACGCCGGCCACGTCGGCACCGGGTTCAACGCCGAGACGCTGCGCATGCTCAGCGACCGGCTGGAACCGCTGCGCCGCCCGTCGTCGCCGTTCGACGGGCCGGTGCCGCAGATGTATGCCCGCACCGCCGTCTGGGTAGAGCCCCGGCTGGTGATCGACGTGTCCTTCGACCGGTGGACCAGCGCGGGCCGGATGCGAGCCCCGGTGTACAAGGGCCTGCGTGACGACATCGACCCAGGGGACGTGGTCCGTGAGTCCTGACCAGAAGGTCGCCGTCCAGGTGGACGGGCGGACGCTGACGCTGACCAACCTGGCCAAGGTGCTGTACCCGGACAGCGGCTTCACCAAGGCCGAGGTGCTCGACTACTACCAGCGGGTGGCTCCCTTCCTGCTGCCGCACATCGCGGGCCGCCCGCTGACCCTCAAGCGCTACCCCGAGGGCGTGGACGGCCAGGCCTTCTTCCAGAAGCACGTCACCACGCACCGCCCGGACTGGATCCGCACCGCCACCGTCGAGTCGGAGAGCTCCCGGGCCCGCGGCCCCAGCGTGACCTACCTGGTCGTCGACGACCTGCCCGCGCTGATCTGGGCGGCCAACCTGGCCGGCCTGGAACTGCACGTGCCTCAGTGGCGGATGCCCCATGTGCGCGAGCCTGACCTGCTGGTCTTCGACCTGGACCCGGGCGCCCCGGCCAATGTGGTGGAATGCTGCCGGGTCGCCTGCCTGCTGCGCCCGCTGCTCGAGGCCGACGGCCTCGCCCCCCTAGCCAAGACCTCCGGCGGCAAGGGCCTGCAGCTCTACGCCACCGTCGCCGGCATCACCGCCGAACAAGCCAGCGACCAGGCCAAGTCCTACGCCCAGACTCTCGAGCGCTCCCACCCCGACCTGGCCCTGTCCCGCATGACCAGGAAACTCCGGGCCGGCAAGGTCCTCATCGACTGGAGCCAGAACAACGGCTCCAAGACCACCATCGCCCCCTACTCCCTGCGCGCCCGCCAGTTCCCCACCGTCTCCACCCCCATCACCTGGCCCGAAGTAGAGTCCTGCACCCAGCCCCAGGACCTCTTCTTCACCGCCGAAGACACCCTGTCCCGCGTGGATGAGCACGGCGACCTCTTCGCCCCCCTGCTGGCCCGGTAAGCCGCTTTCCGCCTTCCCTTCCCGGATCCGAGACGGCGGGACTACTCTGTGCGGCGAGTACGTAGCGGTGGGGGTGGATGGCGGTTGGCTGGTTCCGGCGACGAGCCGCGGTGGCGGGTGTTCGTCTCGCACACCTCCGAGCTCCGCGACTTCCCGAAGGGAACCTCGTACGTGGCCGCGGTGGAGCGGGCCATCACCGCGGCCGGGCACGTGATCGTCGACATGACCGACTTCCCGGCCGCCGCCCGGCCTCCCGCCGACCTGTGCGTCGAGCGGGTGCGCGGATGCGACGTCTACATCGGCATCCTGGGCACCCGCTACGGCACTCCGGTGCGGGATAAGCCGGAGATCTCGTACACGGAGCTTGAGTTCGAAACCGCCACCGAAGCGGGCCTGGACCGGCTGGTGTTCCTGCTGGACACGGACGCCGACGATGTGGGCATCCCGCCGTCAGCGGCTGATCGACCGGGAGTTCGGCGACCGCCAGGATGACTTCCGCCGCCGGGTGCGGGAAAGCAGCTGACCACGCAGTCCTTCGCCAGCCCGGAGGCGCTCCAGGCACCTGGTCGAACGCTCGCTGCGGGAACTCGCCGATACCCGCGCGCCGGATCGGCAGCGGCCTCGAGCGCGAGCAGGTCCCGGCCGAGCCGCAGCCGGTGCAGGCCTCCAAGTTCGTGAACCCGCCGCCCGCGGTGGCGCCGACCTGGTTCCAGGGCCGCCAGGTCGAAACGGACCGGCTGGCCAGGTACCTGAGCGACCCGGGAATCCGGCTGGTCACGGTCAGCGGCCCCGGCGGGATCGGCAAGACCGCGCTGGTCTGCCGCCTGCTCAAGGGCCTGGAGTCCGGCCGGATCCCCGGCGCGGACGGCGACCGCGCGTCACGGTGGGCGGGATCGTCTACCTGAGCCGCAACGGCGTGCACAAGGTGGAGTACCCGACCCTGGTCGCGGACCTGCTGCGGCTGCTGCCGGCCGAGGAGGCCGCGGCGGCTGGAGCAGCATCTACCGGAACCCGCAGCACCGCCCGGCGGAGATGATGCTGGCCCTGCTGGAGGCCTTCCCGGCCGGGGAGCCGGTGGTGGTGCTGCTGGACAACCTCGAGTCGGTCATGGACCCCGAGCGGGAGACCCTGGCCGAGCCGGCGCTGCACGAGGCGCTGAGCGCGGTGCTGACCGGCCCGGCCCACGCGATCACGGTGATCGCCACCACCCGGGTGACGCCGACCGCGCTGCTACGGGTCGAGCCGGCCCGGCAGCGCCAGCTGCGGCTGACCGAGGGCCTGGGCTCCCAGGACGCCCGGATCGTATTCCGGGAGCTCGACGACGACGGGCGCCTCGGGCTGCGCGATGCCCCCGACGACCTGCTCGACGGGCTATGCCGGCACACCCGCGGCTTCCCGCGGGCGCTGGAGGCGGTCAAGGCCATCCTGGACGGCGACGAGACCCTGACCCCGCGCGACCTGCTGGACCGCACCCGCCAGCTGCCCGGGGACCAGGTCGTCCAGGTCCTGGTCGGCGAGGCCTACGAGCTGCTGGACGGCCCGGCGCAGCGGGTCATGCAGGCCCTGTCGGTCTTCCCCGCGCCGGTCTCGGCGGTCGGGGTCGACTTCCTGCTCCGCCCGGTCGACCCCACCACCGACGCCGCGCCCATCCTGACCCGACTGGTCCGCCGCCAGCTGGTGCGGTTCCAGGACGCGCCGCTACTACCTGCACCCGCTGGACCGCGAGTACGCCCGCGCCAGGCTCCCGGCCGGCCGCCCGGGTGATTCCCGCGCCGCGTTCACGCTGGCCGGCCTGCAGGCTCGCGCCGCGGACTACTACGCCCAGATCAGGACGCCGCGAGAGTCCTGGCGCACCCTGGAAGACGTCCGGCCGCAGCTGGCCGAGTTCGAGCTGCGCTGCGACACGGGCGACTACGACACCGCCGCCACCGTGCTGAACGATATCGATTTCGACTATCTGCAGAGTGTGGGGTCACTACCGCACCCTGGTCGAGCTGCACGGACGCATCCGCGGGCGGATCGCAGACCCCGATCTGAACGCCAGATCACCTGAGGAAACCTGGGGACTCTGCTACGTACAGCCTGGGTGAGTACCGGCAGGCTATCGACCTGCACACCCAGGCCCTGGCCATCGCCCGCGACATCGGCGACCGCGCAGCGGCGAGGGCGATCGATCTGGGTAACCTGGGGATCTGCCACTGCAGCCTGGGTGAGTACCGGCGGGCCATCGAGCTGCATCACCCAGGCGCTGGCCATCGCCCGGGAAACCGGCAACCGCCGCGGGCGAGGGCATCGGCCTGGGTAACCTGGGGCTCTGCCACTTCAGCCTGGGTGAGTACCGGCGGGCCATCGACCTGCACACCCAGGCGCTGGCCATCGCCCGGGAAATCGGCGACCGCGAGGGCGAAGGCAGCGGGCTGGGTAACCTGGGTCTCTGCCACTGCAGCCTGGGTGAGTACCAGCGGGCCATCGAGCTGCACACCCAGGCCCTGGCCATCGCCCGCGACATCGGTCATCGCTACAATGAGGCCACTGCACTTGCTATATGGGCTGGATCTGGCTGACGTCGGGCGATGCGCGTCAGGCGCGCGGTCCTGCTCGAGATAGCGGTGAGTATCGCCGACGCCATCGGCGACATCGAGCCTGCGGTCGAAGCCCGGTCGTGGCTGGCGCGGGCCCACCTCCAGCTGGGCGATGCGGCGGCGGCGCTCGCCGTGACGGCCGTGGAACGGGAACTGACGTATCCGCCCGAGGAACCGGCCAGGCACCTGCTCGAACGGGCTAGCCCTGCTCGAGCTCGACCGTCTCGAGGAGAGCGTCCAGGCGTTCGGCGAAGCGACTCACGACCGCCGATGCCCTGCTGGCCCTCGCGGACCGGAACGTCGCCGCGCTTGAGGCCCGGGCGCTGGCGCTGAGCGGCCTGGCCGTGGTCGAGGGCGACCCGGCCCGCGCGGCCGAGGCGGCTCAGGCCTTCGCCCGGGCCCGCGCCGTCACCAGCGCTCGCCGGCGTGGTCGCCGACACCCGCCGCCTGCTCGCCATCATCACCGCCCACGACCAGTCCGGCCTGCTCGCCGCCTGGACCCGGCTAGGACTTCAGCGCCACAGGGTGCGGATCTGGGTGGTGAGGGCGAACGGGTCGTCGCCGCGCTGGGCGGCCAGGATGCCGGCGCCCTCGGGGGAGCCCGCGTAGACGGCGGCGCCCGGGCCGACCCGGGTGTTCCAGGCCCGCTCGAACGCGGTGGCCAGCTTCTTGTTGCCGCTCAGCGCGGACGGCACGGCGTGGTAGACGACGGTGGCGGGCACGTGCCCGGTGACCAGGCGGCGGAGGGCCAGCCGGGCGGCCGCGGCCCGCCCCGCGGGCGGCGCCAGGATCAGCCGCGGGATGACATAACGCGGCTGGCTGAGCGGGGACAGCACCTCGTCCAGCGCCTCGGCGAACAGGGCCGACTCGGCCGCGGGCACCTCCTCCAGCCGGGCCCGGTAGCTGCCGTCGGGCTGCGCCTCGACCCGCACCGCGTCGCCGCCCCGGCTGGTCAGCCCGGCGGCGTGCAGCGCGTCGGCGGTCGCCGCGGCCAGGTCGTCCAGGCTCCCGCTGGCCGGCGCCGCAGCTAGCCGGGCGGCGGTCCGCCCCACCGCGACCAGGCCGATGAGCGTCACGACGGAGGCCCAGCCGACCCAGCTGGCCCACGCCGGGCGCGGGCTGGTTACCGGCCGGGACACCCGGGCGGGCAGGCCGAGCGGGCGCCGGGTGGTGATGGTGACCGTGGCCACCGGCTCGTCGGCGTAGGGCGTGCCGATGGCCCAGCGCTCCCGGGCCGCGTCGCGTTCGCGCGGGCCGCTGGAGCATGGCGGCGTTCAGCGCGTCGAACTCCGCCTCCGGCGGCGGGGCGTAGGGGGACAGCCGCGGGTCGACGTGGGCGACGCCGGAGACGATGTCGCCGGAGGCGGCCAGGGCGAAGTAGCGGTCGTGCTTGCGGGCGAACCGGTCGAAGTCGGCGGCGCCCTTGGGGTGGTCGCCGGTGACGCAGACCACGCCCCAGTTGTCCGCCACCTTGCCCGGCCAGCCGGCGTCGAGCCGCAGCGCCCGGCCGCGGGCCTGGACCACCGACGTCGGGGTGGTGGCCGCGGTCAGGTCGATCACGACGTTGACGGCCGGGGCGTCCCAGCCCTCGCCGAGCAGGGCCCGGGTACCGATCAGGCAGCGCGGAGCCGCCCTCGGCGTGGAAGCGGGTGACGAGCGGGACGTAGCGGCGCGCCTCCCAGCCCGTCGGCCCGGTGATCTCGACGACGTCCTCGCCCCGTCGCCGCCCGGCGGCGCTGTCCCGGGTCCCGGCGCACCGCCCCAGGCGGTGCCGTCAGGATCAGGCCCGGCTCGGCGGCCAGCAGCCACGCGATCAGGCGCCCGGCGGTGTCCCGGCCGCACGCCACCCGCCGGCCGGTCAGCAGCACCGGGTCGAGCGCGGCCGACTGCGGGTCGGCGAGCAGGGTCTCCAGCACGAGCCGGGTCCCGCCGCTCCCGGCCGGCAGGACGCCCGCCAGGTCCGCGGGCGGCATCCCGCCGGCGTCCTCGAAGTCGCACAGCACCAGCGCCCGCAGCCCGGACCCGAGCTCGGCGGACTCGGCGGCGAGGATCTCGACCGCGGCCCGGGCCTTGCTCTCCGACCGGGCCAGCACCCGGTCGACCGGGGACTCGCCGGCCCGCACGCCCGCCCGGGTCAGCCGGTACCCCACCGCGGGCAGCGCCCGGCGGATGGCGCCCAGGGCGCGTTCGTCCCGCGGGTCCTCGCTGGCCAGCAGGCAGCGCTGGGCGTAGTCGCCGATGAGCGCCACCCAGTCCGCGGCGGTGAGCGGATGCCGGTGCTCCTCCCTGACCCGGGCCCCTTCCGGCAGGCCGAGCAGCCCGGCCACGTGCAGCCGGACGGCCGCGCCGGCCAGCGCGGGCTCGTCCCGCTCGAACCGCGTCCAGGACACCTGCGCGCCCTCGGGACTCCGGGTCCGCGCCGCTCCACCACCCGGGCCTGCAGCCACTCCAGGAACGGGACAGCTGGCGAACCCGGGGTCGAGCAGCCCGGTGCGCAGCTCGGCGAACCGCAGCGCCGCCCCGTGGATGTAGTCCGCCTCGGCCGGCGACGGCCGGGTGAAGAAGGCGAGCTCCTGGTACGGCGCCAGCCGGCCCTCCCGCACCAGCGCCGGCGCCGAGACCTCCAGGTCCACCCCGCCGAACAGCGTCCGGTGCAGCTCCGCCTGCTCCGCCGTCATCAGGTGCGGCGGGGTCGCGGTCAGCCCGATGACCCGCGGCCGGTCGAGCTGCCCGATCACCGCCTGCAGCAGGCGGCCCCACAGCTCGAGCAGGTGATGGCACTCGTCGAGCACCAGCGTCCACGGGCCGCCGTCCCGGAGCCGCGCGATCAGCTCACGCCCGTTCGGGTGCAGCAGGACGAGCACCCCGTCGCCGTCCAGCCCTCGCGTCCGCCCGGCCCCGTTCACGGCCACGGCGCCGCCGTCCCCGCACCGCCGTTCCCCGCGTCGCCGTTCCCGGCCGCGCCCAGCGTGCACAGCGCCTGGTAGGTCAGCACGGTCAGCGGGGTCGGCAGCTCCCGGCTGGCCGTCGCGGTTACCTTCGCCGACGAGAACGCGGCCTGCCACTGCGCCATCCACTGCGCCTGGATAGCCGTGTTGGGGCACAGCACCACCGTGGGCCGGCCGAGCCGCCGTGCCGCCTCCAGCCCGATCAGCGTCTTCCCGCCGCCGGGCGGCACCACGATGTACGTCGCCTTGTCCCGCTGTCGCTGGCGCCTGGTCCAGGGCGGTGAGCGCACGAGCCTGGTGCGGCCACAGCGCGCGGGTCAGGCTGACGCCCCCGAACACATCGGCCAGCTGGCCGGTGGACGTCCTCAACCATGCCTCCCCAAACGCCGGCGTATCGTCACGACCGGCCAACGCCGGCATCATCCGGCACTTTATCGCCCCGGGTCCTGGCACCCCCCGGGGGTTACCCGGCCTGGGCAGGTGGGCTGTGGCTGTGGAGCATTTTGGTTCTGTCCTTGTTCCAGGCGGTGGTGGTGCCGTCGGGGTTGAGGACGACCGTCCAGCCCCACCGGTGGATCACGACCTGGTGGTGGAAGGTGCAGAACAAGGCGCAGTCCCAGACCGAGGTCTTGCCGCCGTCCGCCTTGTGGGTCAGGTGGTGGACTTCGCATCCGGAGGCGGGCTGGTCGCAGCCGCTGGGGAACCGGCAGTGCTGGTCCCGCTCGATCACGGCCCGGCGGATCGCGGCCGGGATATCCCGGCTGACGCCGACGTCGAGGGGCAGGCTGGGGCCGGCCAGGCGGGCGCCGAGCTGCCGGCGGCGCAGGTGCGAGGCCAGGCCGCCGGGTCCGGAGAGCAGGGCGACGGCGGCGGCGATGACCTGCTGCTCCAGCACCTCGCGCAGGCTCAGGCCCTGCTCGCCGGTGGTGCCGTCGCGGCGGAGCCGGTCCAGGTGGACGCACAGCCGCACCAGCTCATCCAGCACGCCCAGGTCGACGTCACCGGTCACGATCGGGGTCATCGACGCGTCGCAGGCGGCCGCCTCGGCGGCTTTCCCCTCGAGCCAGGCGCCGCCGTCGCTGCCGGTCTCGGACGCCGCGGCGCGGTGCGCGGCCCACCGGGCCCGCATCGAGCCGATCCACTCCTGCAGCAGCGCGGGGGAGCCGTCCAGCCGGATCAGGTCGGCCAGCGAGATGTGGACCAGGGCCTTGACCGGCTGCCCGGCCCGCTCCGGCAGCAGCCCCCCGGCCACCAGCCGCCGCATCGCCTCGTGGAGCGCGTCGTGGTACCGCTGCTCCTGGTCCGCTCATCTTCGGCCCCGGCCGGGCGGCCAGCGCGTCCAGCACCGTGCCGACGATGCGGCGCACTCCGGGGTCAGGTCCCCGTGGATGATCCCGGCGCCCTGGAAGGTCGTCTGGACCTTGACCGACCGGTCGTCGAAATCCTGGCCCGGGTCCTGTCGTCTGGCTCGTCCGGGCGGCACCGGGCCAGGATCTCCGCCGCCAGCTCGGCCAGGTCCCGCAGCCCCATCCCCGCCCTGGCCTCGGCCGCCAGGATCTTGTCGGCTTCGTCCCGCTTATCCGCCGGCAGCTTGTCGGTCCACGTGCACAAGGTCCGGGCGTAGGACTCCGATACCTCCTCCGCGGCCATCGCCGCGAACAGCTCCGGATGCCGGGCCGCCCGCTTCACCCACGCGGTATAGCAGACGGCGTCTCCCCTGGTGATGCCGGTCTGGTGCATCAGCCACGCCCGCGGGCTGTAGTCCGCATCGGCCGCATACCCCTTGCCAGCGCTGAACACTCCCAGGACCGAGGTCCGCGCCGCCGTCAAGACCGAGTTCGCCCGCTCCATCCGCCGCAGGCACTCCGCCTGCTCCTCGGTGGTCAGCTCCGTCGCATCCGCCGCGGCCACGAAAGCCAGCCCGGCCCGCACCATCTCCATCGCCTCACTGACGCTGGCGAACACCGGGGCGGTAGCCATCGGAGTGATCTCCTCCCGGGCGCTGAAGAGGGCTGGTTCCTGGCGGTTGTCCTTCTCTATGAGGAAATCTCGGCTCAAGGCAAAGTCTCTAGGTTCTTAGTTCGACCCTACCGGATAAGTACGACATTAACTCGAATTCAACGCCGTGTCGCCTAAATAGATACTAATGGTCACCAAGGAGATCGTGATCCTGATGAGGGCAGGAATTTGGGTAGCCGCGTCAGCCGCCCGATAGGACCGGGCGCAGCGCGTCCAGCACGGCCGGGTCCTCGATGGTGGACGGGACCGGCTCGTCGCGCCCGTCGGCGATGCCGCGCATGGTCTTGCGCAGGATCTTCCCGGACCGGGTCTTGGGCAGCGCGGTCACCACGTCGACCCGGCGCAGCGCGGCCACCGCCCCGATCCGGTCCCTGATCAGCTGGACCAGCTCGGCCGACACCTCGGAATGAGCAGCCGACACCCCGGCCTTGAGCACCACGAACCCGCGCGGCACCTGGCCCTTGGTGTCGTCGTGCACGCCGATCACCGCGCACTCGGCCACCGCGGCGTGGCTGGCCAGCACCTCTTCCATCTGCCCGGTGGACAGCCGGTGCCCGGCCACGTTGATCACGTCATCGATGCGGCCCATGACGAACACGTAGCCGTCGCCGTCCCGGTACCCGCCGTCTCCGGTCGTGTAGTACCCGGGATGGGCCGACAGGTACGACGCGACGAACCGCTCGTCGTCCTGCCACAGCGTGGGCAGGCAGCCCGGCGGCAGCGGCAGCCGCACCACGATGTCGCCGGTCTCGCCCGGCTTGACCTCGGTGCCGCCGGCGTCGACGATGCGCACGTCGAAGCCGGGCACCGGCATGGTGGGGGAGCCGGCCTTGGTCGGCATCGGCTCCAGGCCCATCAGGTCGGCCACGATCGCCCAGCCGGTCTCGGTCTGCCACCAGTGGTCGATGACCGGGATGCCGAGCAGTTCGCTCGCCCACCGGTAGGTCTCCGGGTCGAGCCGCTCGCCCGCCAGGAACAGGTACCGGAAATCGGACAGGTCGTACCGCTGCGCCAGCTCGCCGCGCAGGGTCCTCCTTCTTGATCGCGCGGAACGCGGTCGGCGCGGTGAACAGGGTTTTCACGCCGTGCTCGGCCACCACCCGCCAGAACGCGCCGGCGTCCGGGGTGCCGACCGGCTTGCCCTCGTACAGCACCGTGGTGCAGCCCGCCAGCAGCGGCGCGTAGACGATGTAGGAGTGGCCGACGACCCAGCCCACGTCGGAGGCGGCCCAGAACACCTCGCCGGCCCGGGTGTCGTAGACGTTGTCCATGCTCCACCGCAGCGCCACCGCGTGCCCGCCGTTGTCCCGGACCACGCCCTTGGGCTTGGCCGTGGTACCCGAGGTGTACAGGATGTACAGCGGGTCGGTCGCGGCCACCGGCACGCAGTCGACCGCAGCCGCCGAAGCCACCGCCGACTCCCAGTCCACGTCCCGCCCCTCGGTCAGCACAGCCACCGCCTGCGGCCGCTGCAGGATCACGCAGCGCTCCGGCTGGTGGCCGGCCAGCTCGATGGCGCGGTCCAGGATCGGCTTGTACTCGATGACCCGGCTGCCCTCGATCCCGCAGGACGCCGAGACGATCACCTTCGGGGTGGCGTCGTCGATCCGGGTGGCCAGCTCGGGCGCCGCGAAGCCGCCGAACACCACCGAGTGCACCGCCCCGATCCGGGCGCAGGCCAGCATGGAGATCAGTGCTTCCGGAATCATCGGCAGGTACACGATGACCCGGTCGCCCTTGTCCACCCCCAGGCCGCGCAGCACCCCGGCGAACCGCGCCACCGCCTCGAGCAGCGCATCGTAGGTGTAGGTGCGCTGGGTGCCGGTCACCGGGCTGTCGTAGATCAGCGCGGCCTGCTCGCCCCGCCCGTCCCGGACGTGCCGGTCCACCGCGTTGAAGCACGTGTTCAGCGTCCCGTCGGGAAACCAGCGGTAGAACGGCGGGTTCGAGTCGTCCAGCACCACGCTGGGCGGCTGGTACCAGTCGATGTTCTTCGCCGCGTCGGCCCAGAAGCCCTCCGGGTCGGTCAGGCTCCGGCTGAACTCTTGCTCGTATCGGCTCATGACGACACTCCCTCCACGTCATAAGCGGTACCAGCCCGGGTCACTGCTTGGCTAGGGGGTCCGCTCGTGCATCAGCAGCAGGGCGTACGCGGCGACGGTGTCGTCGTCGGTGATCAGGCCCTCGCCGATCATCTCCTCGAACCTGGCCCGGGGAAACCAGGCCTGGCACATGTCCTGCTCTTCGGTTTCCAGGTCCAGCGCCCCCGGCTCGAGGCCGGTGGCCAGGTAGAAGTACCCGGCCTGGTCGGTGAGGCCGTGCGCGGTGTGCAGGTACCCGAGCCGGGTCAGCTCGCGGGCGCGCAGCCCGGTCTCCTGCTCGAGCTCGAGCCGGGCGAGCTCGTCGGGCGAACCGGATTCCCCGTGCGGCCAGCCGCCCTGCGGGAACGACCAGGTCCGCCGCCCGACCGGGTAGCGGTACTCCTCGACCAGGTGAAAGCCATCCCGTTCGGCCGGAATGACTAGCGCGAAGTCGCGCTTCTCGACGAACGCGTACGTACCGCGGGAGCCGTCGCGGCGCTCGATGTCGTCCCGGCGCAGCCGCATCCAGTGGTCCTCGTAGACCACGCCGGAGGTGAGCATGCGGACATCCGGGTCGTCGCTGTCGAAACGCATGGGGCCAGGATGCCGTTTACTCGGGGACGGCCGCGGCCAACTCGCCGGCCGGCCCGGCGGCCGCGGCCGGCGCGCCCTTGGCCAGCCCGGCTCCGGCCCGGGCCCCGGTGCCGGCCGTCACGCCCGCCGCCCGGGCCTGCCGCGCCCGGACGGACCGGGTCACCGCGACGATCCCGAGGGCGCCCGCGACCGGCAGCGTGACCAGGGCGGGGAGCTGGTAGCGCCAGGAAAACTCGTACAGGTCCGCGCCCAGTAGCACGGCCACCGCGCACCCGGTGACGAGCAGGCAGGCCAGGGCGGGCGCCGGGTCGCGGCGCCGCCGGAAGGTGAAGATCCCGGCCAGCCCGGCAATGCAGCCCGAACAGGAACACAGGCCCCGGCGTGTACCCGATGTGCAGCTGGTAGTACCGCAGCAAGATGTCGGCCTTCCAGTGCACCCGCGCGTGCCCGCCGCCGCCGGTCCGCTTGAACACCTTGTTCACGGCGTTCGGGCCGTGCCAGGTGACGCCGGGCGGGTAGTACGGGTAGCCGAACTGGAACTGCCAGCGCGAGATCGGCGTGTCGCCCTGCTGGGTGTTCCTGGTCAGCGCGAACAGCTTCACCGAGTCGTTGGCGATGTCGCCCGCCACCCGCAGCGGTTGCTGCTTGAGCACGCTGTAGGCCATCGCCTGCTGCCACGGCAGGGTGTCGATCAAGACGCCCAGCTGAACGTCGACCGGCTGGTACAGTCACCCGCGGTGACTCCGGCGAGTTGACCAGGCCGTCCACCCCCAGGGTGGCGGCGGTCTTCGGGCTCGGGCACAGCGGCCGCTCGTAACCGGGCAGCTTCAGCGTGGCGCAGTCGGCGGCGTGCGCCGCCCGCCCGTACAGGTACGCGTTGCCCATGTTGGACAGCTCGAACCCGTAGTGCATGACCACCGCGGAGTAGCTCATGTAGCCCAGCACCGGCAGCGCGAAGCAGAAGGTCAGGACCACGCCGTGCAGCATCTTGACGCGCCAGCCGCGCGCGGCCAGCACCACGTAGATCAGCGCCGGCGCGATGAGCGCCTCGCCCACCTGGCGGACCGGCGCGGACGAGCCGAGCGCGAGCCCGCCCAGGATGACCAGGAACAGGCCGGGCCGGGGCTGCCACAGCAGCAGCACGATCCCGGCCACGAGCAGCGCCTCGAACAGCACGTCCGGCATGATCGTCTGCTCGGCGTTGAGCTGGTAGGCATCGAGCAGCACCGGCGCCACCGCCAGCGCGGCCAGCCAGCGCCACGCCCCGCGCCGCACCATCAGCGCGTACAGCGCGCCGGCCATGGCGATCCCGAGCCCGTGCTGCACCACCGCCACGTAGGCCAGGTCTCCGCCGAATATCAGCACCGGCCGCAGCACCAGCAGCGAGTAGCCCAGCGGGTCGAACGAGCCCCAGACGGTGTTCACGTAGTCGGTGCCGAAGATGTACTTCTTCGAGTCGATGAACAGCAGCGCGGGCTCGTAGGCGATCTGGGCGAGGGCGCGCAGCATCAGCCCGCCCACCAGCACCAGGCAGAACAGCCAGTGCCGTCGCACGAAATCCACGGTGGCCCACATGACCCGGTCCATGCGGGAGCCCGTCACGACGGGCGCCCCCGCACCGGCCGGGCTCACGCCGGCCTGGCCCGCACTGGCCGCGGGCAACGCGGTGTCCCTCGTGTCGGTCACGCAGAATCCTCGCCATGAGTCGCAACAGGCAGTTACATCAGGCAGGTACAGCAGGCGGCGGGGAACACCGGGCCAGGGCCCGGCCGCCGTCCTGGCAGGCCTCATTCTGCCGTATCGGGCGGTGGCAGGCGGGCTGATGGGAGAGATTTGGCCGGTGTCGTCACCGATTGCGATCACCGGGCGTGTCTGCGTGACAGGGGTGAGGCTTATCACAGCGCGCGGTTGTCGGCCCCCGTCCTTACCATCGCTCCATGTCCGGATCAACGTCAGGACCGGCCGGCGGCTGGGACCGCCTGCGCCGGTGCGCCCGCGTGTACCCGCCCGAGCCGCCCGGCCGCGCGGGCGTCTGTCCGGTCTGCCGCGGTCCGGCGGCCCCCGGGTACGCCCGCTGCTACCAGTGCGCGCGGCACGAGCAGCTCGGCCCGGGGCTGCTCGCCGACGCGGTGGTGCCCATCTCCTACGCGGTGAAGGGCACCGCGTTCGCCGGCGACCTGTGGCGCTACAAGGACGTCCGCGCGCCGGACGTCGCCGCCCGGACGTCGCTGCTGGCCCTGCTGCTAGCCTTCCTGCACGACCACGGCGCGTGCGTGTGGCGGCAGGCCGGCATGACCGCTCCCGGGCTCCTCGCCGTCGTCCCGACCGGCTGCGGCCGTCCCGGGCCGCATCCCTTGCTCGAACTGGCCGCACCGTACCTGCGGCTGCGGCCGGCCCCGCTGGTCATCCGGCCGGGGCGGCAAGGCCGCGACCCCGACGAGACCCGTTTTTATACCGAACGAGGCAGGCTGGACGCAGACATTCTCCTGCTCGAGGATTCCTGGGTATCGGGAGCCAGTGCCCAGTCTGCGGCCGCCGCGCTCAAGCGCGCGGGGGCCCGGCGGGTCGCGGTGATCGTGCTCGGCCGTCACCTCGACCCGGCCGACCGGCTCGGCGCCCCGCTGGCCGCGCGCCTCGCTCCCGGTCCCTATGACCCGGGCAGATGTGCCGTACACGGCGCTTCGGCATAGTAAGGAAATAGCAGCGCTTTGAACACGCGTTGTGTTGAATCAGTAGCTGAGAGTAGTTTCCATGCTCTATTTTCATGGGCATGGACGACCCCCGACTCGCTGCCGCCCTCCTCGCGAGCTCGCCCGACGCGCTGGCCGGACTGTTCGACGCCTACGGCGACCGGCTCTTCCGCTACTGCTGGAGCATGCTGCGGAGCCGTGCGATGGCACAGGTCGCGCTGCGGGACACGCTCCTCGTCGCGCAGGCGCACATCGCCCGGCTGGCCGATCCCGAGGACCCGGAGTCGCTCGGCCCGTGGCTCTACTCGCTGGCCCGCGCGGAATGCCGCCGGCACCAGGCCGAGCCCCCGGCCGCCGCCGACGAGTCGCCGGCCCGGCTGGGCCTGGCGGCCACCGACGCCCGGCTGATGTCGTGGAACGCGGCGATGAGCCTGGAGGCCGCCGAATTCGAGGCGCTCGACCTCGCCTGCCGCCATTACGTGGACCTCGGCCAGGTCCTCGGCCTGCCGGCCGCGGCGGCCGACGACCTGCTGGACCGTGCCCGGCAGCACCTGGAGCGGGCACTCGGCGCCGAGATCCTGGCCAGCCGGGGCCCCGCCTGCCCGGACCGGGACGCCCTGCTGGCTGATCTGGGCCTGGCCGTGCCCGGGGGCGGCCGGTCAGCCCGGCCCGGTGACCGCCGAGATCCGGGAGCGCGTGCTCGAGCACGCGGACGGCTGCGCGGCCTGCGGTCCCGAGGTTCCCCGCAACGTCTCCGCCACGCGCATCTTCGCCCTGCTCCCAGCCCCCGCCCTGACACCGCAGGACCGGGTCGAGATCCAAAGCGCTCTAGCCGGCCAGGTCCCGCCCCCCGCTCCCGCCCTAGCCCAGGCCGCCCTGGTCCCGGCCCCCGCCGCCTGCCGGCTCCGGTCCCGGCCCCCGCGGCCCCGGCCTCGGTCCCGGCGGCTGCTCCGGCTGCCGCAGCGGCTGGCCCCGGCCGGTCAGCGCTAGGGCCGCCCCTCGCCTCGTATGTCCGCGTCCCGGAGGTGCCGGGCCGCGCCGCCGAGACCCCGGGTCCCGCTCCCACGGGGACTCCCGGTGGTCCGCCGCCGGAATCCCGGGCGCCGTCCGCCGCCGGGACCCCGGGCGCATCCCTCGCCTGGAACTCGCCGCCCGCGGCCGCGGCCGCTGCATCCGCCGCCGGCTCGCCCCTCCGGCCGGGCGCCCGCCGCGTCCGGGCCGACCGCCAGGAAGGTGGCGTCCAGGCCGCGCCGGGTGCACCGGGGCAGGCTGGTGATCGCCGGCGCGGGCGTGCTCGTCTCGGGTGTCGTGATCGCCTCGGCGATCGCCATGGCCGGGCCGGGCAAGACCGCCTCGGGCGGGAGCGTCACCCCCACCCTGGCCGCGGGAGCCGCCACCCAGCCCGCGCTGCAGCCCTCCGGCCTCGGCGCGGCGGGTCCGGTCTCGTCCAGCACCCAGGCGGGTACCGGGGCTGGCCACCCGGCCGGGACCCGGCTGTCCACGCCGCCCCCGCTGGTGAACACGGCCGGCGACAAGAACCAGGTCATGATCACCACCGCCACCCAGCCGCTGGCCCCGGACCAGGCGCCGGGGGCCCGGCCGAACGCAGGCGCTCCGGCGGCGGGCGGGACGACGGCCGCCCCGGGCACGCTCCAGCTGTCGGCAGGCGCCGTGGTCCTCGGCGGCGGCAGCACCGGGCAGCTCACCCTGACCGCGGCGGGCGGGACGGTCAGCTGGTCGGCCAGCGTGAACCCGCCGGACCAGGTCAGCCTGAGCAGCTACGGAAGCACGCTGTCGAACGGGCAGCAGCATCACGGTGACAGTGCAGGTCAGCCGGGGCACCGGCGCGGGCAGCGCGGCTATCTCCTTCCAGGTGCCGGGCTCGGACACGCAGGTAATCCCGGTCACCTGGTCGGCGGCGCAGCCGGGCGGCTCCGGCTCCGGTTCCGGCTCGGGGTGGCACCACCATCCGTCGCCGCCCGGGCCGTCGCCTTCGTCGGGAACGATGTCCAGCAGCCCCCCGGCGGACCCGTCGCCGTGAGGGTCCGCTAGCTGGCACCAGGACCCGGCCCGCTCGCGGGCTGGGCGGCCCTAAGCTGGAAAGGTGATCGCCGAGCCTCCTTCGCACACCGCGCTGGTCCGGCGCGCCCGCCGGATCAACCGCGAGCTTGCCCTGCTCTACCCGGACGTGTACACCGAGCTGAATTTCTCCACCCCGCTCGAGCTGCTCGTCGCGACCGTGTTGTCCGCCCAGACCACGGACGTGCGCGTCAACCTGGTCACCCCGACCTTGTTCGCGCGCTACCCCACGGCCGCGGACTACGCCGGCGCCGACCGCGAGGAGCTGGAGAAGATCATCCAGTCGACCGGCTTCTATCACGCCAAGGCGAACAGCCTGATGGGGCTGGGGCAGGCGCTGTGCGAACGGTACGGGGGCGAGGTGCCGGGACGCCTCAAGGACCTGGTCACCTTGCCCGGCGTGGGCCGCAAGACGGCGAATGTCGTGCTGGGCAACGCCTTCGGCGTCCCCGGCATCACTGTCGATACGCACTTCGGACGGCTGACCCGCCGGTTCGGCTGGACCACGGAGACCGACCCGGTGAAGGTCGAGGCGGTGGTGGCCACGCTCATCCCGCGCAAGGACTGGACCGACCTGTCCCAGCGGATGATCTGGCACGGCCGCCGGGTCTGCCATTCCCGCCGTCCCGCCTGCGGCGCGTGCGGGCTGGCCCGGCTCTGCCCCTCGTACGGCGAGGGACCGACCGACCCGGTGGTAGCCGCCAAGCTCGTCAAATCCGGCCCGTTCTCGTGATCCCCGGCCATGAGCCGGGGGCAGGCGCGCCTGCCCCCGGGTGGCTGCGCGAGCTGGCGGGCGTGGCCGCCACGATGGAGGTGCACCCGCAGCTCACCCCGCCCGCCACCGGCGGCCGGGAATCCGCGGTGCTCATCTTGTTCGGCGACGGGCCGGACGGTCCCGACCTGCTGTTCATCCAGCGCAGCGAGGACCTGCGGCTGCACGCCGGGCAGCCGGCCTTCCCCGGGGGGGCCATCGACGCGGGGGACGGCGGCCCGGTCGGAGCCGCGCTGCGCGAGGCGGTCGAGGAGGTCGGCCTCGACCCCGGCGGCGTCGACGTGGTCGGCATCTTGCCTGAGGTCTTCATCCCGCGCACCGGGTTCCGGGTCGTGCCGGTGCTGGCCTGGTGGCGGCAGCCGTCCGCGGTCGCGCCGGTCGACGCGGGCGAGGTCGCCGCGGTGGAACGGGTCAGCGTCGCCGAGCTGGCCGATCCGGCCACCCGGCTGATGGTGCACGTGCGCGACGGGCGGACCACGCCCGCGTTCCGGGTTCGCGGGATGCTTATCTGGGGGTTCACCGCCGCCCTGGTCGACCGCCTGCTGGCGCTGGGCGGCTGGGAGAAACCGTGGGACGCGACCCGGGTCGAGGACCTGGAAACAACGCGCTGATGGCCTTGACAATGGCGAAAACGTAATACCGTTAGGGCCGTGCGCGGTGATGTGCTCGACCTCATCTTGATCGTGGTTGTGGCCGCGTTCGCCGTGTCCGGCTACCGGCAGGGCTTTATCGTCGGGGTGCTCAGTTTCTTCGGCTTCGTCGGCGGTGCGCTGCTCGGCGCGGAGTTCGGGCCCAGCATCTCCCGGGCCCTGGTCGGCGGCCAGACCCAGCAGGACGTCATCGCCGTCGTGCTGCTGGTGAGCTTTGCCGTGATCGGGCAGTTCATCGCCTCCTCTATCGGCGCGGCCATGCGGTCGACCGTCACCTGGCGCTCGGCGACGGCGGTCGACTCGGTGGGCGGCTCGGTGGTCAGCATGGTCTCGGTGCTGCTGATCGCCTGGGTGGTCGGGTCGGTGCTGAACGGATCGCCGTTCCCCGTGGTCGACCAGCAGGTGAACAACTCGCTGGCGCTGCAGACCCTGGACAAGGTCATGCCGACCCCGGCCAAGACCATGTTCTCCGACTTCCGCAGGCTGCTCGCCAGCAACAGCACCTACGCGCAGGTATTCAGCGGGATCGGCGCGGAACGCATCCTCGCCATCCCGGCTCCGGACCCCGGCGTGCTGTCCAGTCCCGGCTTCCGGGCCGCGCAGGACCGGGTGGTCAAGGTGAAGGGGGTGGCGTCTAGCTGCGAGCGCTCCATCGAGGGCTCCGGCTTCGTCATCTCCCGTGACCACATCATGACCAACGCGCACGTGGTGGCCGGGGTCACGCAGCACCAGACGGTCACCACCATCAGCGGCCGGACGCTGCCCGCCACCGTGGTGTACTACGACCCGCAGGTCGACGTGGCCGTGCTGTACGTGCCGGGGCTCAACCTGTCCCCGCTGCGGTTCTCCGGGCAGGCCCGGCCGGGCGACAACGCGGTGGTCGCGGGCTTCCCGCTGGACGCGCAGACCCTGCACACGGTGCCCGCCCGGATCGGCGGCATCCAGAACGCCCAGGGGCCGAACATCTACCAGACCAGCACCGTGACCCGCCAGATCTACGAGATCCGGGCCGTGGTCGAGTCGGGCAACTCCGGCGGCCCGCTGCTGTCACCCGACGGCACCGTCGACGGCGTGGTGTTCGCCGCCGCCGTCGGTGTCTCCGACACCGGCTTCGCCCTCACCGCCGCCCAGGTATCCGACGACGCCCGCGGCGGCGAGCAGTCCACCACCCCGGTGTCCACCATGGGCTGCGACTGACCTCAGCGATCCCCGGCCAGCAGACGCGGGGCGAAATCGGCTGGCGGGATGTGGTCGAGGCCATCTCGCTCGATGCGGGACGCGAGGTCGTCCGCGGCCGCCAGGACGGCCGGGATGTCCATGCCGTACAGGTGACCTTCGCCGGGGTGGGCCGGGCGGGTGCGGACGCGCTCGGTGCCGCGGCGGAGCAGGGTGACGGCGCCGCGGGCGTTGCCCCGGCGGGCGTGGGTCAGGCCGACCGCGATCTGGGCCAGGCCCTGCCACAGGTCGCGGTCGGCCGGCGGCCCGGTCTTCCAGGCGGCCTCGAGGACCTCGTGCGCGTGGAACGGCCGGCCGTCACGGAGCAGCCGGTCGGCCAGGACGGCGGCGTCGCGGCCGGCGATGACGAGGTCGTCGGGTATCCGGTCCTGGCCGGCCGCGACGCCGGCGGGATCAAGCGGACGTCCCAGGCCGTCGCGCGGTCGTGCGTTCCTGGGTCGGCCGGCCGGGTCGCGGTCCCTCGGCCGGGCCGGGTCGCGGTCCCTGGGCACGCCATCCCCGGGCATGGACGGTCAGCGTTCGGGCTCGGGGTCGGCCAGCCAGCCGAGCAGTTCGGTGTCGAAGATCTCGGGCCGCTCCTCGTGCGGGAAGTGGCCGGTGCCGTCGATGACGCGCCAGCGGTAGGGGCCCTCGACGTAGCGGCCGGCGCCGCGGGCGGTCTGCGGCAAGACGCAGCTGTCCAGGGCGCCGTGCAGGTGCAGGACGGGGGCCGCGATCGGGGTGCGCATGTGCCGGGCGTAGCGCAGGCCGTCGGGCCGCAGGCTGCTGCGGGCGAGCCAGCGGTGGTATTCAAGCGCGGAGTGGGCCACGGAGGGGATCTTCATGGCCCGGGCGTAGGTCCGCTCGGTCTGCGGGTCGGGCCAGCCGGGGGCGGACCACCTCTCCAGCAGCTGGCCGACCTTGAAGGCGCCGTCGCGCAGGAGCTGGCGCTCGGGCCAGATGGGCAGCTGGGCTCCGAGCGAGTAGCCGCTGCGGCGCCCCTGGCCCAGCGGGTCGCCGAGCACCGAGGCGCGCATCCGCAGCGGGTGCCCCATCGAGATCACCGCGAGCCGCCGGATCACCTTGGGATGGTAGGCCGCGAGGGTCCAGCCGATCAGGCCGCCCAGGCCGTGGCCGACCACGATCGCGTTGGCCTCGCCCAGCGAGCGGACCAGGCCGGCCGCGTCGGCGGCCGCGGTGACCAGGTCATAGCCGCGGGGCGGCTTGTCGCTGCCGCCGTAGCCGCGCAGGTCCACGGCGACCGCCCGGAAGCCCGCCGCGGGCAGGGTGGCGAGCTGGTGCCGCCAGGTCCACCAGAACTCGGGGAAGCCGTGCAGCAGCAGGACCAGGGGTCCGTCCCCGGCCTCGACGGCGTGGAACCTGGTCCCGTTCGCCGAGACGGAACGATGCGTCCAGGGGCCGCCGATCTGGACTACGGCATCGGCGCCGCTGGCCATCGGGTCACCTCACTTGGCGTCGGTAGCGGCGATCTCGGGATGCTGGGTGTCGTGGCGCAGCATCCCCAGGCCGTCGGTCACGGTCTTGCGGGTCACGCGCAGGCCGGAGAGCCGCTTCAGCTTCACGATGGCCAGGCCCACGCCGATGCCGGCCAGCAGGACGCAGGCGCCAGCCACGATGAGGAAGGCCGCCCACTCCCAGATGCCCAGCGCGACCAGGCCGAACGCCAGGGCGATGCAGAGCAGGATGAGGACCAGGCAGGCGACGAAGGCGGCCAGCCCGAACCCGGCCACCGCGATGCCGACCCGTTTCGCGTCGCCCTTGAGCTCGGTCTTGGCCAGGTCGACCTCGTACCTGATCAGCTGGGACACGTCCTTGGCGGCCAGGGCGACCAGGTCACCGAGTGACTGGTCACCGCCGGCCGGTCCCGGCGTCTCGCTGTGGGCCATCCCGTCCATCTCCCTCGTGTGCGGACTGCTAGCCGCGCTCTCACGCGGCCCCGGGCGCCCGCCTCCGATTACTCCTCGGGGCCAGCTCATGTTCGGCAAAGTCCAAGGCTAGCGTTGTTGATCGTCAACTTGGGAGCATCCTGGCCCGGTGCGGCGTTTCAGGCGCTGCCGCCGCGGCGGTGAGCATACCGGTCCGCCGGCTGGTCCGGCAGGCAGAATCAGCGGCCGGGATTCCAGATCCATGGCATTTACACCGATGTGTGGTGATTCGCCGGATTATCGCGCCGCTATTCCGCTCGCCCGGCAATGCATGCCCGCTGCGACCTCATAGTCACCTCATTGCGGGCCATATAGCGAGCGGCGCCCCTGGCCGGGGCGCCGCTGCGATACCACGTCAGGCTGGGCTACCAAGCGTGCACCTTCTTTGTCAGCCAGGCCGGCCGCTACCGGTCCTGCCTGGTCTGACACGCCTCCCGCGGCTGGTCGCGCGTGGGTACCCGGCTGCCGTGCCCGGACGCCGCAGCGTCCGTAACACCTTTCTACGACGAAAAGCGCGCGCTGCAAAGCCCTAGCGTGTAACCAATTCGTGATCTTAATCAGTTCGCGCGATCACATGCCGTTAGCTGGATGACTCGGCGAGCCCGTCCCGCCCGCTTGCCGTCGTCGGATCCTTCTGGGGCTAGACAGAACGGTCGGCATGGTATATGCGAGATGTGCGGAGCGTGTCCGGCGCCCGTGCCTCTCATCGCCCGCAAGTCTTACGACGTGAAAAAAGTCCTACCGGAGGGTACGGAAGTTAGCGATAGACCCTTCTCAGACCGGTCCGCATATGTTGTAATTCGGTTGGGCTGACGCTGCAACGGGTACCTGTGGCGGATACGCCACCGGGGTCAGGGAAACCGATACTGGTGGTCGCATACGGGGGCACTTTGCAGTTAAGCTTACATAAGGACGGAGCCGGCCTCCCCCCCCAGGGCCGGACCGTGCGCGCGGGCGCCACTCTCCCCCCCGGTGGCGCCCGCCTCCTTTTCCCGAACCGTTTCCCCGCGCCCTGCGACGCGAGTCGTAGCTGTGGCTGCTGTGGTTACGTCTTTGCTGCTCCTGTTGCCCCCGTGGCGATTGAGTACGGATGTGTAAATCTCTTACCACTCATCGTGGCTGCTCAACCCTGCCCCGATGGCGGCCGCCTCCCGCCCCTCAGCCGTTTGCCCTGGAGTTAGTGCTGGTCCCGGCCGGGAGCGGGACAGACTGGGACAGCGCCGGAGCGGAGACCCGGACCTGCGGGGAGTGCTCCGCTTGCTTCACTTAAAGTCACTATCGTAAATGCAGATAGTGAATAAGGGGTCATCGTCGATGCCTGGCCGGACAGGCAGCTGAGGCCGGGCGCGGCTGAGGTAACATCTCCATCCCTGACGCACGTCGTCAGGGATCGATCCAGACCCCAGACGACCCACCAGACCCGCTCGTTATTGACTTGTGATCCGGTCGGCTGCTGGCTACATTCCGTTATCCACGGCCCGGCGGCCGCTCTAAAAGAGTCCGGTCATGCGCAATCGCGTGCGGACATGAGGCCCCGCCGGCCTGCGTCTCGTGTTTGCGGACAGTGTCTGATGAGCCCTGCGCCTTAGCCGCGAAAAAAACCGTTTGCCCGGATACGCAATCAGCGAGCTCTTCGCCTCTTCCGCATAGGCGGCAATTTCCCGTACCCGGGCTGATTAAGCCGCTGATTAAGCCGGGGCGTCGGCCAGCAGGGTGTCGAGGAGGGCGACCGCGCCCCGCTTGGACAGCGGGTGATTGCCGTTGCCGCATTTGGGTGACTGCACGCAGGAGGGGCAGCCCGCTTCGCAGTCGCAGCTGGCGATGGCCTGCCGGGTGGCGCGGAGCCAGGCGGCGGCGGCGCCGTAGCCGCGCTCGGCGAACCCGGCGCCGCCGTCGTGCCCGTCGTAGACGAAGACGGTGAG
This sequence comes from uncultured Actinomycetota bacterium, assembly GCA_963839095.1. Lineage (GTDB taxonomy): Bacteria > Actinomycetota > Actinomycetes > Streptosporangiales > Streptosporangiaceae > Palsa-504. The sequence goes on from CAWIUF010000005.1 coordinate 30,706, forward strand.
CTGCCCGGTGGCCGGGTGCCGGGCGGCGGAGACCCCGCCGATGTCCCAGCGGTCGCAGGTGGCGAACAGCGGCAGCAGGCCGATCGAGGCGTGCTCGGCCGCGTGCGCGGCGCCGGCCAGGTCCAGGCCGGCCGCGGCAAGGGCCTCGGCCGCCTCGCCGGGGATCGTCCACCACACCGCCCGGGTCAGCAGGTGCCGGGGCGGCAGGTCGAGCGGCGTCTCGCCGAGGGCCGCGCCGGACTCAGTGCCGCGCCGGGTGAAGCTGGTGACCTGCCGGGTGACCTGGACGTCACCGAAGCTGACGCGGGCGCTCCCCCCGGTGGCGCTGCCCCAGGTCATCGCGCGCAGCTCGCCGCGTATCTCGATCTGGGTCACGGTCTTGGCCGTGGTGGTGTAGCCGGGCTCGCCCGGCTCCACCAGCGCGACCTGGTCGGCGAGGTCGAGCGTGGTCACCAGGTAGCTGTCACCCTGGTGAACGTAGATGGCGCCCTCGTGCACGAGCAGGTAGGCCGACGGCTCGTCGACCGTCCCGACCAGCCGGCCGGTCGCCTGCTCCACCACCCGGATCGGCGCCAGCCCGGCGCCGCGCAGGTTCACCGCGCGGGCCGCGTCCCGGCGCAGGCCGTACCAGCCCCGCTCGCGCCGGCGCAGCCGCCCCGCGCGGGTGAGGTCCTCGACGCACGGCCGGGCCGCCGGGCCGAACATGTCCAGGTCGGCCTCGGTCAGCGGGAGCTCGGCGGCGGCCGCGCACAGGTGCGGGCTCAGCACGTACGGGTTGGCCGGGTCCAGCACGGTGGCTTCGACCGGGTGCCGGAGCAGCAGCTCGGGGTGGCGGATCAGGTAGGTGTCGAGCGGGTCGTCCCGCGCGATCAGGACCGCCGCCGCCGACTGGCCGCTGCGCCCGGCCCGGCCGGCCTGCTGCCACAGCGAGCTCCAGGTTCCCGGCCAGCCCGCGATCAGCACCGCGTCCAGGCCGGTGATGTTGACCCCGAGCTCGAGCGCGGTGGTGGTCGCCAGCCCGACCAGGCGCCCGTCGGACAGCTCGGCCTCCAGCCGGCGCCGGTCCTCGGGCAGGTAACCCGACCGGTAGGCCGCCACCTTCGACGAGGCCGTCCCCGGCGCGCCCGCTGCTGGCGAGACCGCCCCCGGCGAACCCGCCCCCGCTGGCCGGCCTCCAGCGCCCCGAGCGAGCGGCGGGCGGCCAGGGCGACCGCCTCGGCGCCCCGCCGGGACCTGATGAAGGCCAGCGTCTGGACGTTCTCGCTGACCAGCCGGCCGAGCAGGTCCGCCGCCTGCGCGGTGGCGGTGCGGCGCAGCCGGGCGCCCGCCTCGCCCCGCGCGTCGGTCAGCGGCGGCTCCCACAGGGCGAAGGCCAGCGGCCCGCGCGGCGAGCCGTCCTCGGTCACTTCCTCGGCGTCCAGGCCGGTCAGCAGCCGGGCACAGACACCCGGCGCTCCTACCGTGGCCGAGGCGAGCACGAAGACCGGACGGCCGGGCGCGCCGGGCGGGGCGTGGTGGGCCACCACCCGGCGCAGCCGTCGCAGCACGTGGGCCACGTGGGAGCCGAACACCCCGCGGTACCCGTGGCACTCGTCGATCACCACGAACCGCAGCCGGCTGAAGAAACCCGACCAGCGGTTGTGCCCCGGCAGCAGGGCCCGGTGCAGCATGTCCGGCGTGGTCAGCAGGTACCGGGCGTGACTGCGGGCCCAGCCCCGTTCGGTATAGGTGGAGTCCCCGTCGAAGGTGGCCGCCTGCACCCCCGGCAGCCCGAGCGCGCGGATCGACGCGAGCTGGTCCGCCGCCAGCGCCTTGGTGGGGGTGATGTAGAGCACGGTGTCGCCCGCCAGCACCGAGGTGAGCGCGGGCAGCAGGTAGCCGAGGGACTTGCCGGACGCCGCGGCGGTGGAGATGATCACGTTCCGGCCGGCCCAGGCGTGGTCCGCCGCCTGGGCCTGGTGGCTCCACGGAGCGCGGATGCCGCGCTCGGCGAAGGCGCCGGTGATTTCGGGAGGGACCCAGGACGGCCAGGGCACCGGCTGGCCAGGACGGGCCGGGATGTGCTCCACGTGCACCGGCCGGCCAGCCTGGGTCTCGTCCAGCAAGATGCCCAGGGCGCGGTTGCCGCCCCCGGACCCGGGGGCGTGCATAACGGGTCCGGCTGGGGGCAGGGGGGTGAGTGTGGACACAGCTATTTCAGTGTGACATCCTGCCCGGCGATGCTTGAGGATTTTCCGTGTGTCGCCCCGTTGGGGGGTGCTCGGAGGCATGATTTCGTATAGACATGACACCGGAGCGTGGTTGAATGCCGCAGAGGGTCACACCCTCGGCTCTGGTGGGTGAGCCCGCGCGCCAGGGCGGGACCCTGAGATGACGCCGTGGATGGCGCTGGAGGATTTGTGGATCTGAAGCTCGGTCACTACAACAAGGACGGCATCGAGGTCGTCGACGTCGAAGGCGAGATCGACGTCTATACGGCCCCGCGGCTCCGCGAGCTGCTCATCGATCTCGTCAACAAGAACAACTACCAGCTGGTCGTCAACATGGAGAAGGTCGAGTTCCTCGACTCGACCGGCCTCGGCGTCCTGGTCGGCGGGCTGAAGCGGGTCCGCGCGCACGACGGTTCCCTGGACCTCGTCTGCACCCAGGAGCGGATCCTCAAGATCTTCCGCATCACCGGGCTGACGAAGGTGTTCGGCATCCACAACACGGTCGACGACGCCATCGCGGCTAAGGGCGACAAGTAAGCCGGGTCCCGACGAGCCTCCTGAAAGCCATGCCCACCGTAGAAGTCACATTCACGCCGCTGCCCGCGCATGTCCGCACCGCGCGCCTCGTCGCCACCGCGGTCGCGCGGCGTAGCGGCGTGGACGAAGCGCTGCTCGACGAGGTGCGCCTGGCCGTCGGCGAGGCCTGCTCGCGCGCCGTCGAGGCGCACCGGCGGCACTGCCCGGCCGAGCCGGTCAAGATCGAGATGACCGACCAGGGCGAGCGGTTCGTCGTCGTGGTGAGTGACCACGCCCCCGCCAGCGCGCCCGTGTCGGTCAGTACCAACGGCAGCAACGGCCACGCTGTCCGCCACGACGCGGTCGCGGATGCCGTGGCCCTGGTCCAGGGGGCCGAAGAAGCCGGCATCCCGGCCGGGTTCGGGCTGGCCGTCATCTCCGGCCTGGCCGACGACGTGAGCGTCTCATCGACGAGCACCGGCGTGAGCGTCCGGATGAGCTGGCCGTCGGCCGTTCTCACGGCCTGAAGGCCAGCGCCGGATAGCACGGCACCGGACCGGTACACCGCAGGGCCCGAGGCGGGCTGGCGGGCACGGCGCAGGACGCCGCGCTCACCGGGCCGTCGACGGGCCCTGCCGGTTTCCGGCCCGTTCCGGCCGGTTACACTGACGTGTCGCCACGATAACGAACGAATCACGGAACTGTTAGGAACGGTCCGATGTTAGTGGTTCGGCGCGTGCGTGCGTAGACTCCCGGCCACTCGTTTAGTCCCGTTCGGCAACGTCTTCCGTTCGGAGTTCCAGGAGGTCGAATGTTCAGGCATGTCTCTGCGCTGGCGGCGAACCCCGTCAGCGTGAGCGGCTCCAACCTGACCTGGGTTTTCATCGTCGCCGTCGTCGGGCTGCTCGCCCTTGGCGTGGCCGGCGCGCTGGTGCGGGAAGTGCTCGCGGCCAGCAAGGGAACCCAGCGGATGCAGGAGATCAGCCTTGCCGTGCAGGAAGGCGCGGCGGCGTACCTGCGCCGGCAGTTCAGGACCCTCGGCATTTTCGTGGTCGTCATCTTCTTCGTGCTGCTCCTGCTGCCCGCGGACGGTAGCGGGGTGCGCTGGGGCCGCAGCATCTTCTTCCTGGTCGGGGCGCTGTTCTCGGCGCTGACCGGGTTCACCGGCATGTCGCTGTGCGTGCGCGGCAACGTCCGGGTGGCGGCCGCGGCCCGTGAGGGCGGCGAGAAGCCCGCGTTCCGGCTCGCGTTCCGCACCGGCGGCGTGGCCGGCATGTTCACCGTCGGGCTCGGCCTGTTCGGCGCGGCGGTCGTGGTGCTGTTCTACCGGGCGAACGCGCCCGAGGTGCTGGAGGGCTTCGGCTTCGGCGCCGCCCTGCTGGCCATGTTCATGAGGGTCGGCGGCGGCATCTACACCAAGGCCGCCGACGTGGGCGCGGACCTGGTCGGCAAGGTCGAGCAGGGGATCCCCGAGGACGACCCGCGCAACGCCGCGACGATCGCGGACAACGTCGGCGACAACGTCGGCGACTGCGCCGGCATGGCCGCGGACCTGTTCGAGTCCTACTCGGTCATGCTGGTCGCCTCGCTGATCCTGGGCAAGAGCGCGTTCGGCGACAAGGGCCTGATCTTCCCGCTGATCATCCCGGCCATCGGGGTCCTCACCGCGGTCATCGGCATCTTCTCGGTCGCGCCGCGGGCCGGTGACCGCAGCGGGATGACCGCCATCAACCGCGGCTTCTTCATCTCCGCGATCATCTCGGTCATCGGCGTGGCCGTCGCCTGCTTCACCTTCCTGCCGGCCCACTTCGCCGCGCTCAAGGGCGTCACCGACACGACCATCCTGGCCTATGGCGGCAACCCGCGCTGGATCGCCTTCGGCGCCATCTTGATCGGCATCGTCCTGGCCAGCGCCATCCAGCTGCTCACCGGCTACTTCACCGAGACCAACCGGCGCCCGGTCAAGGACATCGGGCAGAGCTCGGAAACCGGCGCGGCCACCGTCATCCTGTCGGGCATCGCGATCGGGATGGAGTCCGCCGTGTACTCGGCGCTGCTCATCGGCGGCGCGGTCTTCGGCGCCTACCTGCTGGCGACCGGCAACGCCACCGTCGCGCTGTTCGCGGTGGCGATGGCCGGCATCGGCCTGCTGACCACGGTCGGCGTGATCGTGTCGATGGACTCCTTCGGCCCGGTCACCGACAACGCCCAGGGCATCGCGGAGATGTCCGGTGACGTCGATGGCGACGCCGCGCAGGCGCTGACCAAGCTGGACGCGATCGGCAACACCACCAAGGCGATCACCAAGGGCATCGCGATCGCGACCGCGGTGCTGGCCGCGACCGCGCTGTTCGGCTCGTTCCGCACCCAGGTCGAGTCGGCGCTGACCGGCAAGGCGGCCGGCACCTTCAACCTGGACGTGGCCCGGCCGAACGTCCTGGTCGGCATCATCATCGGCGCGTCGATCGTGTTCCTGTTCTCCAGCCTGCTGATCTCGTCGGTGGGCCGGGCCGCGCAGCGGGTGGTGCTCGAGGTGCGGAACCAGTTCCGTACCCACCCGGGCATCATGACCTACGAGGAGAAGCCCGACTACAGCCGCGTCGTCGACATCGTCACCAAGGACTCGCTGCGTGAGCTGATCACGCCGGGCCTGCTCGCGGTGATGGCGCCGATCGCGGTCGGCTTCGCGTTCGGCTACCAGCCGCTCGGCTCCTACCTGGCCGGCGCGATCGCGGCCGGGGTGCTGATGGCGATCTTCCTGGCCAACTCGGGCGGTGCCTGGGACAACGCCAAGAAGCTGGTCGAGGACGGCAACCACGGCGGCAAGAACTCCGAGGCGCACGCCGCCACCGTCGTCGGTGACACCGTGGGCGACCCGTTCAAGGACACCGCCGGCCCGGCCATCAACCCGCTGATCAAGGTGATGAACCTGGTCTCGCTGCTCATCGCGACCAGCGTGGTCAAGTACAGCGGCAACACCGGCCTGCGGGTCGGCGTCGCGATCGGCGCCGTCGTCATCATCGTGGCGGCGATCGTCATCTCCAAGCGCCGCTCGGCCGGCCGGGCCGAGGACGCCCCGGCGGCCGTCGAGGCGACCGGCGCCGTCTCGCCAGCGGTGGAGGGCACCCCCCAGGCTCCCGCCACCGAGACCGAGGCGGTAGCCGCCCCGCGGACCGAGACCACCGCCGCCGCTGACGAAGAGACCGTGATCTCTCCCGTCGTCAAGCGCACCGAATAGCCTCACCAGGCAGACGCGCAGCGGCCCGGGTTCCGACTGGAACCCGGGCCGCTGCGCGTACCCGCCGAGGCGCTCAGGCGCCGGCGGCTACGTCGTCGCTGGAGATGCCGAGCAGGTACAAGATGGCGTCCAGGTACGGGACGCTCAGCGAGGTGTCGGCCGCGTCGCGCACCACCGGCTTGGCGTTGAACGCCACGCCGAGCCCGGCGGCGGCGATCATGTCGAGGTCGTTGGCGCCGTCGCCGACCGCCACCGTCTGGGACAGCGGCACCCCGGCGTCCGCGGCGAACTGACGCAGCGCCGCAGCCTTGCCCGCCCGGTCGATCACCGGGCCGCGCACCTGCCCGGTCAGGCGACCGGAAACGATCTCCAGCTCGTTGGCGGCCACGTAGTCGATCCCCAGCTCGGCCGCCAGCGGCCCGATCACCTGGACGAACCCGCCGCTGACGATGCCCGACTTGAAGCCCAGGCCACCCAGCGTGGAGATCAGCGTCCGCGCGCCCGCCGTCAGCCGCAGCCCGGCCCGGACCTCGTCCAGGACCGCAGCCGACAGCCCGGCCAGCAGCGACACCCGCTCCCGCAGCGACGCGGTGAAGTCGAGGTCGCCGCGCATCGCGGCCGCGGTGACCTTGGCCACCTCGTCGGCACAGCCGGCCCGCTCGGCCAGCAGGTCGATCACCTCGCCCTGGATCAGGGTGGAGTCCACGTCCATCACGATCAGCCGCAGTGCGCGCCGGTGCAGCCCGCCGCGCTGGACGGCCACGTCGATCCCGTGCTCGACCGCGGCCCGGGCCAGGTCCTCCCGCAGCATGGCCGGGTCCCCGCCCGAGACGTCGAGCTCGATGCAGGTCACCGGCTGCTGTGCCAGCCGGCCGATGCGGTCGATGTTGGCCCCGCGGGCGGCGATCTGCCCGGCGATACCGGAAACCGCCGCGGGCGTCAGCGGGCTGCCCAGCAGCGTGACGTGCAGCAAGACACCCCGCGCGACGGAATCCGCAGCCGCAGAACCGGAGCCGGTAGTGATCTCCGCCTCCAGCCCGAGGTCGTCGGCCAGTGCCAGGACCGCGGTGTGGATGCCGGTCAGGTCGGGCGCGGTGTCGCAGCCGACCAGCACGCCGAGCACCAGCCGCCCCCTGATCACCACCTGCTCTACGTCGAGGACGCTCAGCGGGTACCGCGCCAGGATGCCGAACAGCCGGGAGGTCACGCCAGGCCGGTCCCGGCCGGTCAGCGTGATGAGCAGCGAGATCCGCGGAGTATTCATCGCGGGCGTCAGGCTACCCGAAACGAGCGCCACGCTACGGAAGCAGCAGGTGAACATCACCGAACTCGTGCCACAGGTACGACGCGTCGATCGCGGCCTGGTAGCACCGGCCGAGCAGCTCGGGCCCGGCGAACGCGGCCAGCATCCGCAGGTGCGAGGAGCGCGGCTCGTGCAGCCCGGTGAGCAGCCCGTCCACCGCCCGCACCCCGGTCTCGGGCGTAACCACGTGCGACGTCCACCCCGCCGAAGCCGCCACCCGGCCGTCCGGATCAGCAGCCGTCTCCAGCGCCCGCACCACGGTGGTCCCGCCCGCGATGACCCGGCCGCCGCGCGCCCGCACGTGATTGACCAGGTCGGCCGTCGCGGGCGGCACCGCGTACGGCTCCGGGTACGGATCCTCCTCGCCCTCCAGCGAGGACACCCCGCAGTGCAAGGTGAGCGGGGCGATCAGCACCCCGCGCGTCACCAGCTGAGCCACCACCGACAGACTGAACGGGCGGCTGGCGCTAGGCATCTCCGCACTCCCGGGATCCTGGGCGAAGACCGTCTGGTAGGCCGTCAGCGGCCAGTCCCGGGGCACGTAGGCGTACCTGATCGGGACGCCGTGCTTGAGCAGGTACGGCACGACGGCGACGGACAGCGTGGCCCGCCAGAGCCGGGTAGTTTCGCGGTCCAGCAGGGTCAGGACCGCGCCACCGGGCAGGGTGAGGGACTGACCGGGTGAGCCTGCCCCGTTCGGCAGTGAGATCTTGTTTCTTAGCTGGCGCAGCTCGACCAGCCACGATCCATCCGGACGCGGGCTGGAGAAGTGCACCGCGAGGTCGGTGGTGACCCGGACCTGAGCCGGCAGCGTCTGGCTGGTGTTGACCACCAGCAGGTCGCCGGGCAGCAGCAGCCGCGGCAGCGCCCGGAAGCGGTGGTGGCTGATCTCGCCGGCGGCGGTACGGCTGACCAGCAGCCGCACGCCGTCGCGGGCCACGCCGCGCGCTTCGGGCGGGTCGTGCGCCTCGAGCTCGGCCGGCAGCGTGAACTCCGCCAGGGCCAGGCCGTTCACGACGTCACCGGCAGCAGGTGCGCGGCCCGGTACCGGCCGCTCGGCAGCCGTTCGGTGATCAGCCGGACGAACGCCGGGACGACCGCGGCCGGCTCGGGCCGGTCCGAGATGTCCTCGCCGGGGAAGGCCAGCTGGTGCATGTCGGTGCGGAGGTCGCCGGGGTCAGCCCACCATACCCGGACCGCGAGCTCCTCGGCCGCCAGCACGTTCGAGGCCTGCTCCAGGGCGGCCTTGGCCGCGCCGTAGCCGCCCCAGCCGGCGTAGGCCTCCACGGCGGCGTCCGAGGTGACGTTCAGCACCGCGCCGCCGCTGGCCCGCAGCAGCGGCAGCGCCAGCTGGGTCAGCGCGACCGGCGCGATCACGTTCACCTCGAACGCGGCCCGCAGCTCGTCCGGCGGGTAGTCGGCCAGCGCGGGCAGCGGGCTGGCGCCGAGCGTCCCCGCGTTGTTGACGAGCAGGTCGAGCCGGTCCCCGGCGGCGGCGATCAGCGCCGCCCGGTGGGCCGGGTCCGTGATATCCCCGGGAATGACGGTGCACCGCTTACTGGCCGGGCTGGCACGCAGCGCCCCCGCGGCTGCGTCCAGCGCGGCCCGGTCCCGCGCGTCGATGATGAGGTCGAAGCCTTCCCGGGCCAGGCCGGCCGCCAGGGCCAGGCCCAGTCCGCGGGAGGCTCCCGTGATCAAGGCTGTCGGGTTGTTCATGCCTTCGACGCTAGGCCGGGGGCCACCCGGGCACATCGGTCCGCCGCCGGCCCCGTCCTGCGCCTATGGTCCTAGGACCCCCGCCGGATGCGCCCGCCGCGCTACCCGGGCTAACGTCAGAGCGTGACAGAACTCGATGAGCTGTATCGAGTGAGCCAGGCGGTGCTGTCGGTGACCCGGCAGATGTCCGTCCGGGACGTGCTGCAGGTCATCGTGCGGTCGGCGCGGTCGCTGGTCGGCGCGCGCTACGCCGCGCTCGGCGTGCCCGACGAGGGCGACTCGTTCGCCGAGTTCGTCGTGGACGGCATCAGCGACGCCGAATGGGCGGCCATCGGGCCGCTGCCGCGCCGCCACGGCATGCTCCGCGTGCTGCTCGACGAGGGCAAGCCGGAACGCCTGGCGGACATCAGGTCCGACGCCCGGTTCGAGGGCTGGCCGTCCGCGCACCCGAAGATGTCGCACTTCCTCGGGATGCCGGTCCGCGACGGCGACCAGGTGCTCGGCATCATCTTCGCGGCCAACAAGACCTCGGCCGCCGCCGCGGGCCGCGGCTTCACCGAGCGCGACGAGGAGATCCTGGCGCTGTTCGCCGCGCACGCCGCGATCGCGCTGACCAACGCCCGGCTGTACGAGCGCAGCCGCGAGCTGTCGGTGATCACCGAGCGCGCCCGGCTGGCCCGGGAGCTGCACGACGCGGTCACGCAGAAGCTGTTCAGCATCCGGGCGCACGCCCGGGCGGCCGCGGTGCTGGCCGGCCGGGACCCGGTGGACACCGGGCGGGTGCGGGCCGAGATCGAGGTCGTCGGCGAGCTCGGCGCCGAGGCCCACGCCGAGCTGCGCGCGGTGATCGACGGGCTGGCCCCGCCCGACCTGGAGGCGGCCGGGCTGGCCGAGTCGCTGCGCCGGTACGCGGTGCTGGCCGGGCGGGCGCACGGCGTCCCGGTCACGTTCACCGGCGCCTGCGGGCCGGGCCTGGCCCCGGCGGCCGAGGCGGCGCTCTACCGGGTCGCCCAGGAGGCGCTGCACAACGCGCTGCGGCACGCCGCGGCGTCCAAAGTCCGGGTGACCCTGTCCAGGACCGCGCGCCAGGTCGTGCTGGAGGTGGCCGACGACGGCCGCGGCTTCGTGCCGGAGACCGCCGCCATCGGGCTCGGGCTGGCCTCGATGCGGGAACGGGCGGCCGCGGCCGGCGGGCGGCTGACGATCTCCTCGGGCGCCAAGGGGACGGTGGTGCGGATGGCCGTGCCAGGAAGGGCAAGCTGATGACGCAGCCCGCAGAGCCGATTTCGGTGCTGATCGTGGACGACCATCCGGTGGTCAGGCGCGGGCTCCGGGTGCTGCTCGAGGTGCAGGACGGGATCGAGGTGGCCGGCGAGGCGGGGGACGGGGCCACCGCGCTCGCGCTGGCCGCCGAGCTCACCCCGGACGTGATCCTGCTCGACCTCAAGCTGCCCGGGATGGACGGCCTGGCCGTGCTGGCCGCGCTGAAGGCCCGCGGCGGAAGCTGCGCCTCCCGGGTGCTCGTGCTCACCAGCGTGACCGAACCCGCGTCAGCCAGCCTGGCCGTGCGGTCCGGCGCGGCCGGGGTGCTCTACAAGGACGTGGACCCGGACGCGCTGGTGCGGGCGATTCGTTCGGTCCACGACGGCCACTTGCTGCTGGCCCCGGAGGCCGCGGGCAACCTGGTCCGCGCGGGCAGCGGCTGGGGGGCGGTGGCCGGCCTCGACGCGCTCACCAGCCGGGAGCGCGAGGTACTGGCCGAGATCGCCAAGGGCCGGTCCAACCGGGAGATCGCCCGGGCCCTGACGGTCTCCGAGAAGACGGTGAAGGCCCACGTGAGCTCGGTGCTGGCCAAGCTCGGCGTGCAGGACCGCACCCAGGCCGCCCTCCTCGCCGTCCGCAACGAGCAAAGTGGCTAGAGCAGCCATTGATGCTGATGTTACGAGCCTCAAGATCATAATCGAATAAAGGACGTGCAGGATCCGAGGTTTGCACCGCCGTGCAAGAGTCTTCGCGATCATGGAAAACCTCGCCCGGGGCGAGGTGGCGGCCAAGCCGGGACGGCTGGGCGCCGGTCCCCGGCGTCTCCGCGGAAACGCCGCCTGTGGTAGACCAGCCGCGTGCCTGAGCTGACGATTGCCGCGGTCGAGGTGGAGGCGGTCCGGGGACCCGCGGGCCGGTTCCCGTATCCGCGCAGTGGCAGGCCGTGCCGCTGGATGTCTACCGCGCGCCGGGCGAGCCGAAGGACGCGCCCGCCGAGCCCGACCCGGCCGCCATCGTGGAAACCCTGTACGTCAGGATCACTACCCGGCAGGGGCCGCAGGGCCTGTACGGCCCGGTGGATCCGGCCGCGGCCTGGCCGCTGACCCAGATCCTGGCGCCGTTCCTGGCCGGGCAGGACGCCCTGGCCGGGGCCACCTTGTGGGACAAGATGCAGCGGCTGGACCGGCACTCCCGCCACGGGCACCTCAAGCTGGCCATCAGCGCGGCCGACAACGCGCTGTGGGACCTGCGCGGCCGGGCCTTCGACGCGCCGGTCTGGCAGCTGCTCGGCGGCGCCGGCCGGGACCGGGTGCCGGCCTACGTCAGCACCCTCGGCGTGCCGCACGACGCCGTCACGGTCCGGGCGATAGCGAAGGAGCTGGCCGCGGCCGGGTTCGCGGGCCAGAAGTGGTTCCCGGTCCACGGCCGGGCCAGCGGGCCCGAAGGGATGCAGGCCAACATCACCCTGGCCGAGACGGTCAGGGACGCGGTGGGCCCCGCTGTCCCGGTGATGTTCGACGCCTTCATGAGCTGGGACCTGCCGTACGCGATCGCCTGGTGCCAGGCGGTGGCCCACCTAGAAGCCCGGCTGGCTGGAGGAGCCGTTCGCGCCCGCCCAGGTGGACGCCTACGCCGCGCTGCGCGACAAGACCGCGATACCGCTGGCGGCCGGCGAGCACCTCTACGACCGGCCGGACGTGCTGCCGTTCCTGAGCCAGCGGCTGCTCACCGTGCTGCAGCCCGACCCGGAATGGTGCGGCGGCGTCACCGAGCTGACCCGTATCTGCGCGCTGGCCGAGACGTTCGGCGTGCCGGTCATCCCGCACGGGCACGGCCTGCACGCGGCCCTGCACGTGATCGCCAGCCAGTCGCCCGGGACCTGCCCGATGGCCGAGTACCTCTACCTCATCGCGCCCGGCCGGCACCGCTTCGAGGTGACGCCGCCCGAGCCGGCCGGCGGGGCCTTCCCGCTGCCGCGCCGCCCCGGGTTCGGCATCGAGCTGAACACCGACGCGATCACCAGCCGCGGCCCCTGGGACGGCCGCTAGCCGGCCAGGTGAGGCAGCTGGGGTTGGGTACTAGCTACCTATCTACCCGGCTGGCTGTGCGCGCGGGGGCGCGGTGGCATAGGTTCGGTTTCGGTGGTGCGAGAAGGGAGCCCGATGTCCGACGAGGTGCTTCGGCTGCGGGGCGTCGAGGTCCGGCGGGACGCGGCAGTGCTGCTGCGCAACGTGGACTGGACGGCCCACGGGGATGAGCGGTGGATCCTGATCGGCCCGAACGGGGCGGGCAAAACCACCCTGCTCCAGGTGGCCGCCACCTTGATGTTCCCGACCGAGGGCACGGTCGAGATCCTCGGCGAGCGGATGGGCGAGGTGGACATCTTCGACCTGCGGCCGCGGATCGGGCTGACCAGCGCCGCCATCGCGGAGCAGGTCCCGCCCGCGGAGAAGGTCATCGACCTGGTGCTCACCGCGTCCTACGCCATCCTCGGCCGGTGGAAGGAGGAATACGACTCGGCCGACGTCACCCGCGCGGTCGAGATCCTCGACGCGCTCGGCTGCGCGCACCTGATCAGGCGCCGGTTCTCCACCTTGTCCGAGGGGGAGCGCAAGCGGGTGCAGATCGCCCGGGCGCTGATGCCCGACCCGGAACTGCTGCTGCTCGACGAGCCGGCCGCCGGCCTCGACCTGGGCGGCCGCGAGGATCTCGTGCGCCGGCTGAGCAAGCTGGCCCGCGACCCCAAGGCGCCGATGATGGTCCTGGTCACCCATCACGTCGAGGAGGTCCCGGACGGGTTCACCCATGCGATGCTGCTGCGCCGCGGGTCGGTGCTGGCGGCCGGGCCGATCGGCGAGGTGTTCACCGAGCGGAACCTGTCCCGCTGCTTCGGCGTCCAGCTGGAAATCGAGTACCGGCAGAACCGCTGGGCCGCCCGGGCCCGCTGACACCGAACCCCTCCGGTAGCGCTGAGTCAGCAAGCGCTGGCTGAACTCGCTTGCGGTCGGTAACGTAGCAAACGCGCCCGGAAACCCCGGAAGCACTGGGAAACCCCGCCCCGGGCGCAGGAGCGAGGCCGCCATGAGCTCTCTTTTGGTGACGATCCTGCTGGTTCTTGTCGTCGTCGCGGTGATCGCGGCGATCGTCCGGTCCATCCGCATCGTGCCGCAGGCGACGGCGGGCATCGTGGAGCGGTTCGGCCGGTACCACCGGACGCTGAACGCCGGGCTGAACATGGTCACCCCGTTCGTCGACCACCTGCGGCCCCTGATCGACCTGCGCGAGCAGGTGGTCAGCTTCCCGCCGCAGCCGGTGATCACCGAGGACAACCTCGTCGTCGGCATCGACACCGTCATCTACTTCCAGGTGACCGACGCCCGGGCCGCCACCTACGAGGTCGCCAACTACATCACCGCCGTCGAGCAGCTGACCGTGACCACGCTGCGGAACGTGGTGGGCGGCATGGACCTGGAGACCGCGCTCACCTCGCGCGACCAGATCAACGGCGAGCTGCGCAAGGAACTCGACGAGGCGACCGGCAAGTGGGGGATCCGGGTCGGCCGGGTGGAGCTCAAGGCCATCGAGCCGCCCGGCTCCATCCAGGACTCGATGGAGAAGCAGATGCGCGCCGACCGGGACAAGCGCGCCGCCATCTTGTCCGCCGAAGGATCCAAGCAGTCCGCCATCCTGACCGCCGAAGGCGCCCGGCAGGCGGCGGTCCTCAAGGCCCGCGGCGAGTCCGAGGCGACCATGCTCCGGGCCGAGGCGGATGCCCGCGCCCAGGCGGTGCGGGCGCGCGGGCAGGCCGAGGCGATCGGCACCGTGTTCAAGGCCATCCACGAGGGCAACCCGGACCAGCGGCTGCTGGCCTACCAGTACATGCAGATGCTGCCGCAGATCGCCCAGGGCGACGCGAACAAGGTCTGGATCGTGCCGAGCGAGATCGGCAAGGCGCTGGAGGGCCTGGGCGGCTTCTTCAGTCGGTACGGCCAGCCGGTTCGCCGAACCGCCGGAGCAGGCAGCCGGTCCGCCGGCGCCGGACGGGCCGGTTCCGCCCCGCCCGCCGGGTCGGTGGCGACGTCGGTGCTGTCAGGGCCGGGGTCGCAGCTCGACACGGCCGTCAGCGGTGATTCGAGTCTCGAAGGATGGCTGACGGGCGGTAGCGGGGCCGTGCACGACGCTGCCGTCGGCAATCACGAAGGTGGAGCCGTGCCAGGGGCAGGTGACGCAGGCGGTGCCCCGCTCCACCACGATGCGGCCCTGATGCAGGGGCCCACCGAGATGGGAGCACCGATCTGACAGCACGCTGACCTCGGGTCCCTGCCGGTACACGAGCAGGGAAAGATAGCCGAGCTGGCGCCGGACCGGCCTTCGCTCGGGCAGCTCGGCCAGCCCGCACAGGTCGTGCCAGCCCAGCCCGGCCAGATGGCTGACCTGCTCGGCGTGGCTGGTGCCGGCGCCGAGCCGCAGCGCCAGGTGGCCGCCCAGGTAGGCGCCGGCGGTCGCCAGCGCGAGCCCGGACGCCGACAGCGCCCGGCCGTAGCCGGTCCGGCCGCCGGCCCGGGCCGCCAGCGAGCCGAGGAACAAGGTGGCCGCGCTGGCCTGGCAGACGGCGTGCACCAGGCCGACCCGCTGCTGGTCCCGGTGCAGCGCCGACCAGTCGGCCAGGCCGGTCGCCGCCGCGGGCGCGGTCCCCGCGACCCCGGCCGCGATCAGCACCGCGGCCGCGCGCTCGGTGCCGCGGAACAGGTCGAGGATACGGCGGAGGTCCAGCAGCCGAGCGGCAGCCGGACCAGCGCGGGATGGGCGGGCTGGCCGAACGGGACGCCGTGCAGGGCGTCGGTGCGCGCTCCGGCCGGGAGCGCGCGGACCACGGAGTCGGACAGCCCGGAGATGACCGGGTCGAGGGCGTGAGCGCGTTCGATGCGCTCGGCGAGCGCTGACGGCCGGGTCAGCAGGGGGGTTTTGCCCCCCTTGCGTGCCCGCCTGGTGGGGAGGAGGGATTGCCGCACGGCTAGTGCCTACCCGTCCCCTCCGCGCGGGAACCCGGCGCGCGGGTGAAGATCAGGTACGCCGCTCGGCCTCGCCGCGGAGCCGGTCCAGCTGGTCCCGCACGATGTCGAGGAAGCGCTGCTGGAACCCGAGCAGCAGCCCGAGTTCCTCGTCCGAGTAGCTGCGCGGCGGCCCGCCAGGCCATGACCAGCGGCCCGAAGGTGGGGCCGATCTCCCGCAGGGCGGGCCCCGGTTTCAGGTTGACGATCACCCGGCGCCGGTCTTCGGATCGCGTTCGCGCCGGACGAACCCGCCCTCCTCTAGCCGGTCAAGCACCCCGGTGATCGACGCCGTGGTCAGCTCGGTCTACCGGGCAAGGTCGCCCGCGGCCATCGGCCCGGTCAGCGCCACGAGGTTCAGGCAGTTCAGGTCGGTGGCGTTGAATGCCGATGCGTTCGGCCGCGACCTGCCCGAGCAGCTGCAAGGTCGACCCTGTCTGCCACATGGCAAGCAGGAACTCGGTCTCCGCCCGCGCCCGCGCGGGGCTGGCGGCCGGGCCAAGGTGTGAGATTTACGAGACAGCTGGGGTTGGGTACTAGCTACCTATCTACCCGGCTGGCTGTGCGCGCGGGGGCGCGGTGGCATAGGTTCGGTTTCGGTGGTGCGAGAAGGGAGCCCGATGTCCGACGAGGTGCTTCGGCTGCGGGGCGTCGAGGTCCGGCGGGACGCGGCAGTGCTGCTGCGCAACGTGGACTGGACGGCCCACGGTGACGAGCGGTGGATCCTGATCGGCCCGAACGGGGCGGGCAAAACCACCCTGCTCCAGGTGGCCGCCACCTTGATGTTCCCGACCGAGGGCACGGTCGAGATCCTCGGCGAGCGGATGGGCGAGGTGGACATCTTCGACCTGCGGCCGCGGATCGGGCTGACCAGCGCCGCCATCGCGGAGCAGGTCCCGCCCGCGGAGAAGGTCATCGACCTGGTGCTCACCGCGTCCTACGCCATCCTCGGCCGGTGGAAGGAGGAATACGACTCGGCCGACGTCACCCGCGCGGTCGAGATCCTCGACGCGCTCGGCTGCGCGCACCTGATCAGGCGCCGGTTCTCCACTTTGTCCGAGGGGGAGCGCAAGCGGGTGCAGATCGCCCGGGCGCTGATGCCCGACCCGGAACTGCTGCTGCTCGACGAGCCGGCCGCCGGCCTCGACCTGGGCGGCCGCGAGGATCTCGTGCGCCGGCTGAGCAAGCTGGCCCGCGACCCCAAGGCGCCGATGATGGTCCTGGTCACCCATCACGTCGAGGAGGTCCCGGACGGGTTCACCCATGCGATGCTGCTGCGCCGCGGGTCGGTGCTGGCGGCCGGGCCGATCGGCGAGGTGTTCACCGAGCGGAACCTGTCCCGCTGCTTCGGCGTCCAGCTGGAAATCGAGTACCGGCAGAACCGCTGGGCCGCCCGGGCCCGCTGACACCGAACCCCTCCGGTAGCGCTGAGTCAGCAAGCGCTAGCTGAACTCGCTTGCGGTCGGTAACGTAGCAAACGCGCCCGGAAACCCCGGAAGCACTGGGAAACCCCGCCCCGGGCGCAGGAGCGAGGCCGCCATGAGCTCTCTTTTGGTGACGATCCTGCTGGTTCTTGTCGTCGTCGCGGTGATCGCGGCGATCGTCCGGTCCATCCGCATCGTGCCGCAGGCGACGGCGGGCATCGTGGAGCGGTTCGGCCGGTACCACCGGACGCTGAACGCCGGGCTGAACATGGTCACCCCGTTCGTCGACCACCTGCGGCCCCTGATCGACCTGCGCGAGCAGGTGGTCAGCTTCCCGCCGCAGCCGGTGATCACCGAGGACAACCTCGTCGTCGGCATCGACACCGTCATCTACTTCCAGGTGACCGACGCCCGGGCCGCCACCTACGAGGTCGCCAACTACATCACCGCCGTCGAGCAGCTGACCGTGACCACGCTGCGGAACGTGGTGGGCGGCATGGACCTGGAGACCGCGCTCACCTCGCGCGACCAGATCAACGGCGAGCTGCGCAAGGAACTCGACGAGGCGACCGGCAAGTGGGGGATCCGGGTCGGCCGGGTGGAGCTCAAGGCCATCGAGCCGCCCGGCTCCATCCAGGACTCGATGGAGAAGCAGATGCGCGCCGACCGGGACAAGCGCGCCGCCATCTTGTCCGCCGAAGGATCCAAGCAGTCCGCCATCCTGACCGCCGAAGGCGCCCGGCAGGCGGCGGTCCTCAAGGCCCGCGGCGAGTCCGAGGCGACCATGCTCCGGGCCGAGGCGGATGCCCGCGCCCAGGCGGTGCGGGCGCGCGGGCAGGCCGAGGCGATCGGCACCGTGTTCCGTGCCATCCACGAGGGCAACCCGGACCAGCGGCTGCTGGCCTACCAGTACATGCAGATGCTGCCGCAGATCGCCCAGGGCGACGCGAACAAGGTCTGGATCGTGCCGAGCGAGATCGGCAAGGCGCTGGAGGGCCTGGGCGGCTTCTTCAGTTCGGCCGCCAGCCGGTTCGGCCGAACCTCCGGCGCCGGCCAGTCCGGTTCCCACCGCTCCGCCGACCGGGTCCGCCCCGTCACCCAGGTCAGTGGCGCCCTCGGTGCTGTCAGGGCCGGGGTCGCAGCTCGACACGGCCGTCAGCGGTGATTCGAGTCTCGAAGGATGGCTGACGGGCGGTAGCGGGGCCGTGCACGACGCTGCCGTCGGCAATCACGAAGGTGGAGCCGTGCCAGGGGCAGGTGACGCAGGCGGTGCCCCGCTCCACCACGATGCGGCCCTGATGCAGGGGCCCACCGAGATGGGAGCACCGATCTGACAGCACGCTGACCTCGGGTCCCTGCCGGTACACGAGCAGGGAAAGATAGCCGAGCTGGCGCCGGACCGGCCTTCGCTCGGGCAGCTCGGCCAGCCCGCACAGGTCGTGCCAGCCCAGCCCGGCCAGATGGCTGACCTGCTCGGCGTGGCTGGTGCCGGCGCCGAGCCGCAGCGCCAGGTGGCCGCCCAGGTAGGCGCCGGCGGTCGCCAGCGCGAGCCCGGACGCCGACAGCGCCCGGCCGTAGCCGGTCCGGCCGCCGGCCCGGGCCGCCAGCGAGCCGAGGAACAAGGTGGCCGCGCTGGCCTGGCAGACGGCGTGCACCAGGCCGACCCGCTGCTGGTCCCGGTGCAGCGCCGACCAGTCGGCCAGGCCGGTGGCCGCCGCGGGCGCGGTCCCCGCGACCCCGGCCGCGATCAGCACCGCGGCCGCGCGCTCGGTGCCGCGGAACAGGTCGAGGATCACGGCGGAGGTCCAGCAGCCGAGCGGCAGCCGGACCAGCGCGGGGTGGGCGGGCTGGCCGAACGGGACGCCGTGCAGGGCGTCGGTGCGCGCTCCGGCCGGGAGCGCGCGGACCACGGAGTCGGACAGCCCGGAGATGACCGGGTCGAGGGCGTGAGCGCGCTCGATGCGCTCGGCGAGAGCTGACGGCCGGGACAGCAGGGAGGTTTTGCCCCCCTTGCGTGCCCGCCTGGTGGGGAGGAGGGATTGCCGCACGTCTAGTGCCTACCCGTCCCTTCCGCGCGGGAACCCGGCGCGCGGGTGAAGATCAGGTACGCCGCTCGGCCTCGCCGCGGAGCCGGTCCAGCTGGTCCCGCACGATATCCAGGAACCGCTGCTGGAACCCGAGCAGCAGCCCCAGTTCCTCGTCCGAGTAGCTGGCCGCGGCGGCGCGCCAGGCCATGACCAGCGGCCCGAAGGTGGGGCCGATCTCCCGCAGGGCGGGCCCCGGGTTCAGGTTGACGATGACCCGGCGCCGGTCCTTCGGATCCCGTTCGCGCCGGACGAAGCCGCCCTCCTCCAGCCGGTCAAGCACCCCGGTGATCGACGCCGTGGTCAGCCCGGTCTGCCGGGCCAGGTCGCCCGCGGTCATCGGCCCGGTCAGGGCCACGATGTTCAGGCAGTTCAGGTCGGTGGCGTTGACGCCGATGCGTTCGGCCGCCACCTGCCCGAGCAGCTGCAAGGTCGACCCGGTCTGCCGCATGGCCAGCAAGAACTCGGTCTCCGCCCGCGCCCGCGCGGGACTGGCCGCCGGGCCGGGGGCAGCCGCGTCCGCCGGAGTCGATGTGCCATCGGGCAGCCTCTTCGCTGTCCTCTGTGCCATCGACTCCGGCCCGCGCATGCCCGGTCCCGCCGCGCCCCACGCCGCCGCATCGTGTTCAGGCATGTCGCACCTCCCGCCGCTTCCTAACCGCATCTGCTTTCCTATCAGCGCCGCGCCCGGCCGGGGGTCCACTCGAGCGCACCGCGCCTGCGGATCGCCAACTCGTTAGGTAAGTTGATATTTAAGATTCCTAGACAATAGTTTACCGAGATGATAGTTTCCCTAAGTGTAGGACGGGCCGGCCGGGGGCCGGTCACAGCGCGAGGGCGAATTTCGTCTCAGAGCGCGAACCGCGACGAGGGGATCCATCACGATGACCATCACCCAGGAGAACATCCGCCCGCTGCCGCTCATCGGCCAGTCGGTCGGGCAGGCCCAGGCCGCGCTGACCAGACTGCTGACCGGCATCCTGGCCACGTCGGGTACCAGCTACCAGACCTGGCTCGGCCTGCAGCGGCTGAACGCCCTCGGCGGCCAGCCCGCCCGGGACGCATACGAGCGCGACGTGCGCGACTGGCTGCTGCTCGACGGCCCGGCCGCCGCCGGGCTGGCCCGCGACCTGGTCGCGTCGGGCCTGGCCGAGACCGACGGCGGCACGATCCGGATGACCGAGGCCGCGCGACGGCTGCGCCAGGACGTAATCGCCGAGTCCGCGCAGGTCACCGGGCCGGCGCTGGCCACCGTGGACCGGGCCGACCTCGAGACCACCATCCGGACGCTGAACGAGATCACCAGGCGGGTCCGGGCGACATTCGGCACGGAGGAGAGCTGATGACGACCCAGAAGCTGCCCGGCACCGAGGCGGCCCGGCACGGCGCCGGCGACGCCGACCTGACCATCATGCTGGCGGCGCACCGCGCGTTCCGCCGCGACCTGATCCGGCTGGCCCGCGCGGCCGCCCGGCCCGCCGGAGCCCTGCGGTCCGAGCCGGCCCGGCGCCGGTCGGTCGCGGCCGGCTGGGAACTGTTCAAGCACGAACTGCACCTGCACCACACCGCCGAGGACGAGATCATCTGGCCGGCCCTGCGGCCCCGCCTGGCGCACAGCGAGCACGCTCTCTCGGTCCTCGACGCCATGGCGGAGGAGCATTCGCGCATCGACCCCCTGCTGGCCGCGGTCGACGCCGCCTTCGCCGGGGCTCCGGAAGCTCGTGACTGGCCCGGGGAGGACCGCCTGGCCGACGTCATCGACGAGCTGACCAGCACGCTGACCGGCCACCTGACCCACGAGGAGCAGGACGGCCTGCCGCTGATCGGCGTGGCCCTGACCGCCGCCGAGTGGCGCCGGGCCGGCTTCCGCATCGCCCGCCGGAACGGCCTGTCCGAAGGCGGCGAAATGTTCGCCTGGATCCTGGACGACTCCGCCCGCGAGGGCGAGACCGGCACCGGCCGCGACAACGCCGCCGCCACCCTGGCCGCGCTCCCGCCGCCGCTGCGCCTGCTCTACCGCACCGTCTGGAAGCCCCGCTTCGAGCGCACCCCCCGCTGGTAAGGCGAGGACCCGCACCGCCGCGAGCCGACATCAGTACGCAACTAACCGGCCCGCGGTCACATCGCGGCGGCTTGGCCGGACGCCGGGGCACGAGGCGCGGGCGGGCCGCCGCCGGGGTGCGAGACGTGTGCTACCTGTGTTACGCCTGGTGCCGTCCACCCGCCATTCCGGTCCTCCGACAACGACATCGATGCCACAACGATGTCGCTGGGACGACATCGATGCCACGTTGATGTCGTTGGCCGGCGGGGGCAAGGCGGGGCACAAGGGTGCAAGGGAACTCAGGGGCGGAAGCGGTAGCCCATTCCGGGCTCGGTGAGCAGGTAGCGGGGGCGGGAGGGCTCGGGTTCCAGCTTGCGGCGCAGCTGGGCCAGGTACACCCGCAGGTAGTTGCTCTCCGTCTCATAGGACGGGCCCCAGATCTCGCGGAGCAGCTGCTTCTGGGACACCAGGCGCCCGCTGTTGCGCACCAGGATCTCCAGCAGCTGCCACTCCGTCGGGGTCAGCCGGACCGGGAGGCCGGCCGACCGGACGACCTGCTTCGCCGCCAGGTCCACGGTGAAGTCGGCCGTGACCACCACCGGCTCGTCCGGCGCGGGGGCCGCCCGGCGGACCGCGGCCCGGAGCCGGGCCAGCAGCTCGTCCATGCCGAACGGCTTGGTCACGTAGTCATCGGCGCCGGCGTCCAGGGCGGCGACTTTCTGGCTCTCCTGGCCCCAGGCGGACAGCACGATGATCGGGATCGAGGTCCAGCCGCGCACGCCGTGGATCACCTCGGTGCCGTCCATGTCCGGCAGCCCCAGGTCCAGGATGATCACGTCGGGCCGGTCGCGGGCCACCGCGGCCAGCCCGGTGGTGCCGTCCACCGCCGTGGTGACGTCGTACTCGCGGGCGCTCAGGTTGATCCGCAGCGCCCGCAGGATGGACGGCTCGTCGTCCACCACCAGCACCCGCGTCACGCGGCCACCGCCGCACCACGCGTCATGATCCCGCGGCGCCGAGTGCGGAGCGGTCCCCGCTGGTCGCCGGGGCGGCCGGCAGCACGACCTGGATGGTCAGGCCGCCGCCGGGCGTGTCCAGGGCCAGGATCCGGCCGCCCATGGCCTCGGCGAAGCCCTTGGCCACCGTGAGCCCGAGCCCCACGCCCGGGTGCCGGTCGCCGGCCCGCTCGAACGGCTCGAAGATGCGGCCCTTCTGATCGTCCGGCACGCCCGGGCCGTGGTCCATCACCTCGAGGCACACCGTCCCCCCGGACAACGAGGCATGCAGCTCGGGCGGCCGCCCGGCGGGGGAGAAGCGCAGCGCGTTGGAGAACAGGTTGGCCAGCACCCGCTCCAGCAGGCCGGGATCGGCCAGCACCAGGGGGAAGCCGTCCGGCACGGCCATTTCGAGCCGCAGCGAGTCGTCCAGGCCGCCCACCGCCACCGGCGCCACCTCGTCGATCGCCGTGGGCCGCAGGAACGGCTGCAGCGACCCGGTGTGCAGGCGGCTCATGTCGAGCAGGTTGCCGATCAGCGCGTCCAGCCGGTCCGCGTTCTGCTCGATGGTGGCGAGGAGCTCGGCCTCGTCTTCGGAAGACCAGGTCACGTCGGTCTGCCGCAGGCTGCTGACCGACGCCTTGACCGAGGCGAGCGGGGTGCGCAGGTCGTGGCTGACCGCGGCGAGCAGGGCGGTCCGCATCCGGTTGCCTTCGGCCAGCGCCTCGGACTGGGCGGCCTGGGTGCGCAGCCGTTCCCGGTCGAGCGAAGCGGCGGCCTGGGCCGCGTACCCCGCGATCAGGGCCGGGGTGGCCGAGGCGTCCTGCCCGGTGATCAGCAGGGTCAGGTCGTCGCGGATATCGATGCGGGTGGCGGCGTCCAGCGATCCGGCCACGTTGCTCGCGGCGATCCGGATCCAGGTGCCGCCCACCCGTTCGGTCAGTTCGGCCTGGCCGCCGTGGGTGCGGGTCAGGTGCTCGAGGACGGCGGCCGGCGAGTCGGCCCCGCCGAGCACGGTCTGCGCCAGCTCCAGCAGCGAGGCCGCCTCCTCGCGGGCCGCCGCGGCCTGGACCGCGCGCCGCGCGGCCAGGTGGACCATGCTGCTGACGGCGACCGCGACCGTGACGAACAGCAGCAGGGCCAGCAGGTTCCGCGGCTCGGCGATGGTGAAGGTGTGCAGCGGCTCGGTGAAGTACCAGTTGAGCAGCAGGCTGGCCGCCACCGCGGCGAGCACGGCGGGCCAGAACCCGCCCACCACCGTGATGGTCACCACCGCGACCAGGTAGATGAGCAGGTCGTCGGCCAGGTCCAGGTGCGGCCGGGCGGCCGTCAGGGCCAGCGGTGAGCAGCGGGAGCAGGGCCGCGGCGAGCAGCGCGCCGCCCACCCGCCGCCGCACGCCGATCGCGGCATCACCAGGGTCGGTGGCCACAGAAGCCGAGCCAGGCACGCGCCGCTCACGTCGCATGCCCGGATACCTACCCACGCCTACCAGTGTGAGCCGTCGGACCCGCCAGCGGAACACCAGGCCGAGAACCGCGCCCGCCAGGGCACTCGCCAGCATCACCACGGCCGCGTGCCAAGCGAAAGGCCCGGTCGGCCGCAGCTGCGCGTACGGCGGCCGGGCGAAGCCAACCGCGGTCAGCCAGCCGATCCCGGCCAGGAAGACCGCCGCGACCGGCTCGGCGGCGAAGGACATGCAGCAGAGCGATCACCGCGCAGAGAATCAGTACCCCGGTCGCCGGCAGGCGGCCGTTCAGGGCGGCGGCGGCCGTGCCCACGGCCAGGAACATGGCGAAGGCGGCCGGCAGGGCATACGGCGCCGGCATCGCTCGCTGACCGAACCTGTATCTCATGGCAGTTGCTATTCCAGCCCCGGAAACGGCCGATTTCAGCGCCCCTAACGGATCCTTAACGCCCGGGCAGGAAAGCTTGACGGAGCGCATACGGCGGCGGCGGCACGGCGCGCATAGCGTCAGAAAAACGTGAGCGGCACGTGAGCACGCAACCGGACGGAGCGAAGCCCAGTGGCGATGCGCAAGGCGGCTGGCCTGCTAGCCGGCGGTCAGCCGAACGAGCTTCCGGAGACCTTCTGGTACTCCGTCAAGCGCCGCATGCTCGGTCCGCCGATGGTCAACGAGCAGCTCAAGGAGGAGCGGCTGTCCAAGCCGCTGGCCCTGGGCGTGCTGTCCTGCGACGGGATCTCGTCGGCGAACTACGGCTCGGAGCTGATCCTGCACGAGCTGCTGCCGCTGTTCGGCCTGGCGTCGTTCACGCTGCTGATGCCGCTGACCGGAGTGATCCTGCTCGGCATCTTCCTGGTCGTGCTGTCCTACCGCGAGGTGGTGACGGTCTACACCCGGGCGGGCGGCTCCTACGTGGTGGCCAGGGAGAACTTCGGCCCCCGGGTGGCCCAGGTCGCGGCCGTGGCGCTGATGGTGGACTACGTGGTCACGGTCGCGGTGCAGAACTCGGCGGGCAGCGCCGCGATCTTGTCCACCTTCCCCGCGCTGGCCCGGCCGCTCGGCGAAACCGCGACCCTGCTGCTGATCACGGTCGCGGCCACGCTCGTCATGGCGTACGTGAACCTGCGCGGCGTCCGGGAGAACGGCAGGACGTTCGCGCTGCCGACCTACCTGTTCACCGGTTCGGTGGGCCTGATGATCCTGGTCGGGCTGGCCCGGGAGGTCTTCGGCGGCGGCCTGTCGCACGTCACCTGGCACCCCGGGACGGTGGCGATCGGCCACAACACCGGCACCCTGATCGCCTTCGCGGCCATGCTCACGCTGGCCCGCGCGTTCGCCAACGGCGGTTCCTCGCTGACCGGTATCGAGGCGGTGTCCAACGCGGTCAGCGCGCTGCGCCCGCCCGAGGGCCGCAACGCCCGGCGGCTCCTGGAGATCCAGGGCGCGATCGTGATGTTCCTGATCGCCGGCATCTCCTGGCTGGCCCACCTCACCCACGCGGTCCCGTACGCCAGCGGCGTCCCCACGGTGGTCTCCCAGGAGGCCGACCTGGTCTTCGGGCACACCGCCCTCGGGCAGATCATGTTCTACCTGGTCCAGGCGGGCGCCATCACGATCTTGTTCACCGGCGGCAACACCAGCTTCAGCGGCTTCCCGTTCCTGACCAGCTTCGTGGCGGAGGACTTGTTCCTGCCGCGCTGGCTGAGCAAGCGCGGCCATCGGCTGGTGTTCTCCAACGGCATCATCGTGCTCACCGTGCTCGCGCTCGCCCTGCTGTTCGCGGTCGGCGCGAACACCAACAACCTGGTCCCGTTCTACGCGATCGGCGTGTTCACCGGGTTCTCCATGGCCGGCTTCGGCATGGTCCGCTACCACCTGCGGCAGCGCGAGCAGGGCTGGCGCCGCAGGCTGGTCATCAACCTCACCGGCGGCATCTACACCGCGCTGGTCGTGGTGATCTTCGCGGTGGTGAAGTTCACCGAGGGTGCCTGGCTGGTGGTCGTGGTCTTCCCGATCGGGGTGTTCGCGTTCATCCGGCTGAACCGGCGAGTACCGGACCGAGTCCCGGGTGCTGCAGAACATCGGGGAACGCCGGGCCTCCGGCGTGACGCAGAACCCGCCGAACTACACCCGGCGGGTGGTCATCGTCTTCATCGACGACTTCGACCTGGCCACGCTGGCCGCGCTCCGGTACGCGAAGAGCCTGCGGGCGACCACGGTGCGGGCGGTGCACTTCGTCATCGACAGCGAGCAGGCCGAGCGGCTGCGCGCCGCGTGGCTGCCGGACCGCGGCGTATCGCTGGAGTTCGTGGACTGCCCGGACCGCAGGCTGACCCGGTGCGCCGCTGACCTGGTGGCCCACGAGGCGGAGGCGCCCGGCACCCAGGTGACCGCGATCCTGCCCCGGCGCAGCTTCGCTCCGCTGCTCGGCCGGCTGCTGCACGACCGGACCGCGGACAAGATCGCCGGCGTGGTCAGCCGGGTGCCGAACGCGGCCGCCACCATCATCCCGTTCGACGTGCAGAACCGGGTCCGCGTGCTGCAGGAGCGCCAGGCCGGCCTGACCCCCGTACCGGCGCCGGCTCGCCTCGGCCGACGACGAGCTGCGGCACCTGAAGGCCGCGGTCGCCGCCGTGACGCCGGCCGAAGAACAGCCCGACCCCGTAGACCCGCTGCCCGGCGCGGGCGGCTACGACCGGCCCGTCCCGTCCAAGGACGCGACCCCGATCGGCTCGATCCACGAGCCGGGCAAGTTCACCGTCGAGGGCCGGGTGCGGGTGGTGGAGATCCGGTCGGTGCAGAGCAACTCCGTGCTGGCCTGCGAGCTGTCCGATTCCACCGGCGACCTGACCGCGCTGTTCTACGGCCGGTCCCGTATCGCGGGCGTGATGTGCGGTTCCCGGATCAGGCTCCGCGGCCAGGCCGGGATCAAGGAAGGCGTCCCCGTCATGGTCAATCCCGCCTACGAGCTCATCGTCCCGCACACGTCCGGGAAGAAGGGCGATTAAAACCTTTGAGCCGAACGGGGTAGCCATCCCCGTTCGGTCCCCAGGTTCTTGCTCTGGCGGTCTACGGTCAGACGGCGGGGAAGATCAGCTCGTAAGCCGGGTTGATCATCACCGGGTGGCCGTCCTTGATGCCGACCGAGCCCTTGAAGCGGACCCGCGCGCTGCACACGATGCCCGGGATGTGCGAGCGGCCGTAGAACAGCGCGGTCAGGGTGCCGCTCCCGTCGGAGATCTCGCAGGCCAGCACCGAGTTGCTCTTGACCGGCTTGATCTCCACGACGCGGATCCGGCCCTCGACGACGACCTTGCCCGGCTGGTCGATCGAGCCGATCCTGGAGACCCCGGGGGCGGTGGACGGCGTCTCGCCGTCCGGGCTGTCGTCCTCGCACGGCTCCGGCGCCTTGCGCCGGAGCAGGCCGCGGGCCTTCGCCGCCTGCTCGGAGAGCGGTGCGCCCTTGCCGTTGGGACCGGCCCCGTTCGGCCCGGCGCCGTTCGCGTGGTCGGCCGCGACCGCGGCCTCCTCGGTCCTGAACTTCTGGTCGGCGGCGTCGCCGGCCCCGGCCGCCATCGTGGCGGCGGCGTGGCGTTCCTGCAGGACCCGGACGCGGCTCTCCACGTCGTAGGGCACGATGGTGGCGGCCGACCGCGGGATGCGGCTGACCACCGCGGCGATCTTGTCCGCGGTCCGGTCGTGCAGCAGCCGGCCGAGCAGCGCCGAGTAGCTGCGCCGCGGCAGCACCACGGTGACGTGGGTGCCGGGGTCGGCGACCTCCCGCTCGACCAGTTCGGCGGCGGCCCGGAGCAGCCGCCGGTCGGAGACGTCGACGAAGTCCAGCGGGACGCCGCGGTCGGCCCGGGTCCACTTGTCCCGCAGCTTGTCGGCCCGGACGCTGTCGATGACGAAGTGCACCGCGCGGATGCTGGTGGGCCGCATGCTCCGGGCGTACCGCAGCGCGGCCAGCGTGGCCAGGTCGAAGCTGTCCACGAAGACGAGGGTGGTGCGGCGGTTGTAGTGCGGCGGGGGCGGCGGCTGGTTCTCGGCGATCGTCTCGAGCACGCCGGTCTCGGCCGCGTACTCGCGGTTCATCCGGATCAGGGCCGGGACCAGGATGGCGAACAGCACCACCACCACCCAGGCGCCTTCCTTGAACTTCACGATCGCGAAGACGGCCACCACGACCAGGGACATCACGCCGGCCGAGAAGTTGATGACCAGCTTGTAGCGCCAGCCCGGCTGCCTTGTGCCGGCTGTGGTACCTGGCCATGCCGAAGCCGGCCATCGTGAACGCGGTGAACACGCCGATCGCGTACAGCGGGACCAGGTTGTTGACGTCGGCGTTCTTGATGATCAGCAGCGCCACCGACGTGATCGTCAGCAAGATGATGGCGTTGGAGAACACCAGCCGGTGGCCGCGCTTGAGCAGCCACCGGGGCAGGAACGAGTCGCCCGCCACGTAGCTGGTCAGGAACGGGAAGCCGTTGAAGCTGGTGTTGCCGCCGGTGTACAGGATCAGCATGGTCGCGGCCTGCAGCAGGTAGAACAGCGCGTTCCCGACGAACCCGCCGCCGAAGACGGCCTGGGCCTCCTGGGCCAGCACGGTCGGGTAGCCCGCCTTGTAAGGCGTCGCCTTGGTGCTGTGCGCCAGCCAGGAGATGCCCGCGATCAAGATGCCGAGGATGGCGCCCTCGGTGATGAGCACCTTGCGGGCGTTGCGGCCCTCCGGGGGCTTGAACGCGCCGACCGCGTCCGAGACCGCCTCGATGCCGGTCAGCGACGCGCCGCCGTTGGCGAACGCCTTCAGCAGGACGAAGATCATGGCCCCGGTGAGCAGGCCGCTCGAGTTCGAGTGGATGGCGTAGGCGCCGTGCAGCGCGGTCGGGTCGTAGCGGCGTGCAGGTTCCCGCTCACCTCGCGGATCAGCCCGACCACGATCATCAAGATGACCGAGCCCGCGAACAGGTAGGTCGGCACCGCGAACGCCTTGCCGGCCTCCTTGAGCCCGCGCAGGTTGCCGAAGCACATCAGCAGCACCACGCCGACGGTGATCTCCAGCTTGTAGGGACCGACGGAGTGAAACGCGGAGGCCACCGCCGCCGTGCCCGCCGCGGTCTGCACCGCCACCGTCACCACGTAGTCGATCAGCAGCGCCACCGCGCAGACCTGGGCCACCCGCGGGCCGAAGTTCTCCCGCGCCACCACGTACGAGCCGCCCGGCCTGATGTAGACCATGACGATCTCGCGGTAGGACAGCAGCACCAGCACCATGACGAACAAGATGACCAGCGTCATCGGCAGGATCAGCGTGAACGCGGCCAGCCCGACGTAGGGCACCAGCGCGATCAGGATCTCCTCGGTGCCGTAGGCCGAGGAGGAGATGCCGTCCGGCGACAGCACGCCGAGCGCCAGCGGGTTGGTCAGCCGCTGCTCGCCGAGGTCCTGGTTGACCAGCGGCGGTCCCAGCAGCTTGCGTTTGGTGGAGTACCAGAAGGTGTCAGGCAGGCCCGCGCTTTTCTCGAGCAAGCCTGTGGCTTTACGCGTGGCCACTGATGATCTGCGCCTTTCATCCGGTCTATACGCTTTTGACGGCGCCAGAGACTTCTTACCACTACAACCGGTGTGGGCGGTACGGGCAGGCCGCGGTGCCGGCCCGCCGTGGCCTATCGGGGAGAGGATTACCCCGTCTCGTGCGTGTTCACCCGCACCACGTGCGTGTTCACCTCGCCCCCGGAGTGCTCACCTCGCGCTGATTGACTGTGCCGGGGACGGTATGACCCTAGGCTGAGCGGGAAGAGGTTCGTCTCCTCCGATCGCTAAGAGGCCTTCCCATGACGACCACTCCGGCCACCGGGCCGGGTGCCCCGGCCGCTGACCAGCCTAAACCGCGCCTGTCGGGGCTGCTCAAGCGGCCGGTCACTGATCGCGGCGGCGAATCGCTCGGCCGCCTGGCCGACGTCATCGTCCGGCTCCGCGGCACCGATTACCCGCTCGTCACCGGCCTGGTCGCCGCCGTCGGCGGCCGCGAGGTCTTCGTCCCCGTCGACCAGGTGAGCGGCTTCGGCTCCGGACCGCTGCGGCTGTCCAGCGCCCGGCTGTCGCTGCGGCATTTCGAGCGCCGGGACGGGGAGGTGCTGCTCCGCGCCGACGTCCTCGGCCACCGGCTCATCGACGTCCAGAACGCCCGCCTGGTCCGCGCCGCCGACCTCGAGCTCGCCCAGGGGACGGCGGCCCCGGACGCCGGGGAGTGGGTGCTGGCCGGGGTGGATACCCGGCGCCGTCCGCACCGCTTCGGCCGGCCTGCTGGCTGCTGTTGCTGACGCTGGAACCTGCCGCGACTGGCACGACTTCGAGTGGCTCATCGGGCACGCGGGCAGCGCCCGGCTGCGCGGGCCGTTCGCCCGGATCCGCCGGCTCAAGCCCGCCCAGATCGCCGACCTGCTGGAGAGCGCGTCCAAGGAAGAGGAGACCGAGATCCTCGGCCGGGTGCGCGCCGACCCCGAGCTCGAGGCGGACGTCTTCGAGGAACTGGACGAGGACCTGGCCGCCCGGCTGCTCGGCGCCCGCACCGACCAGGAGATCGCCGGCGTGCTGGCCCGGATGCGCGCCGACGACGCCGCCGACGCGATCGCCGAGCTGCCGCAGCGCCGCCGTCGCCCGGTCCTGGACCTGCTGCCGTCCGCCCAGCGGGCCAAGGTGCTGACGCTGATGGGCTTCAACCGCACCAGTGCCGGCGGCCTGATGGGGGTGGACTTCGTCGCGATCGGGGCCCGGGCCACCGTCGCCGAGGCCCTGGCCCGGGTGCGCGACTCCCCGCTGCTCCAGCCCGAGGCGCTGACCAGCGTGCACGCCGTCGACGAGGACGGCGGCCTGCGCGGCGTGGCCCGGCTGGTCACCCTGGTCCAGGCCGACCCGGCCGACCGGGTGATCGACGTGTCCGACACCGACCCGGTCCGGGTCGGCGCCGACACCGACATCACCGATGTCGCCGTGCTGATGACCGACTACAACCTCATCACCATCCCGGTCGTCGACGACGCGTGCCGCCTGCTCGGCGTGATCACCGTCGACGACGTCCTCGAGATCACCCTGCCCGGCGACTGGCGCCGCCGCGAAGCCGCCGACCCCCCCGGCACCCACCACGGCGCCCCCCGCTGACCGATGCCGGCCAGGATGGGTCCGCCCGCCCGAACCGGACGGCCGGCAAATGGCGAAACTACGCTCAAATACCCCAATACTTCACCTATCGGCATATTGTATCGATACCGGCAGTGTGCGATATTCTTCGGACGGTGGCAGGCTAGCTGGGTATCTGGGAGGGACGCAGAGCCACTGGGGAGAGTACGACATAGCCACTGAGGGCGGTTGGGGCATGAAGTACGGGTTGCTAGGTCCCCTTGAGGTAAATGCCGACGGCGAGTTTTTGGTTATCGGCAGCGCCCGCCAGCGGATTGTCCTGGCCATGCTGCTGTTGCAGGCCAACCGGGTCGTTTCGCTGGAACGGCTGATCGCGGCGCTGTGGGGCGACGTCCCGCCCGTCACCGCCAAGAGCCAGGTGCAGACGTGCATCAGCGCGCTGCGGCGGCTGCTACCCGCGGCCAGCGGCGGCCAGGTCATCGAGACCCGGGCGACCGGCTACCTGATCCGGGTCCCCGAGGACCAGCTGGACGTGGCCGTGTCCGAACGGCTCGTCCGCCAGGCCCGGGACGCGGCCGCCGAGGGCCGGGCCGAGGAGGCGGTGGCCGGCCTGCGCGCCGCGCTGGCGCTGTGGCGCGGTCCGGCGCTGGCCGACGTGGAGAGCGAGCTGGTCCAGGCGGCGGCCACCCGCCTGACCGAGGACGGCCTGACCGTCCTGGAAGACTGTATCGACCTGGAACTCGGACTGGGCCGGCACCGGGAGCTGGTCGGCGAACTCAGCCAGCTGATCCGCCAGTACCCGCTGCGCGAGCGGCTGCGCGCCCAGCACATGCTGGCCCTGTACCGGTCGGCCCGCCAGGCGGAGGCGCTGGAGTCCTTCCACGAGATCCGGCGGATCCTGGCCGAGGAGCTCGGCATCGATCCCGGCCCCGAGCTGTGCGCGCTCGAGCGTGCCATCCTGGCCAGCGACCCCGCGCTGGGCCAGGACGCCGGCCCGGGCGAGCCCCGGCCCGCCGCGGCGGTCGTGCCGCGCCAGCTGCCCGCGGCCACGGCCGACTTCACCGGACGCGAGGAGGTGCTGGACTCGCTGCGCGACCTGCTGTCCGGCGCCGACGCGACGGCCCCGGCGCTCACCTGCGTGCCGGTGGTGGTGCTGAGCGGCAAGGGCGGCGTCGGCAAGACGGCCCTCGCCCTGTACGCGGCGCACGCGCTGCGCCCCGACTACCCCGACGGCCAGCTGTACGTCCAGCTGCAGGATCCCGACGGCCGGCCGGTCAGCGCCGAGGAGGTACTGGCCCGGTTCCTGCGCGCGCTCGGCACGGCGCCCGCCGCGCTGCCCGGCGGCCTGGCCGAGCGGACCGCGGCCTACCGCAGCGCGGTCGGCGAGCGGCGCCTGCTCATCGCGCTGGACGACGCCGCCTGCGTCGGCCAGGTCATCCCGCTGATCCCCGGCAACCCCAACTGCGCGGTCATCATCACCAGCCGGTACCCGCTGCCCGGGCTGTACGGAGCGCACCACTTCGAGATCGGCGACCTGGACGAGCGGGCCAGCATCGACCTGCTGGGCCGGGTGATCGGGCCCGACCGCGTCCGGGCCGAGCCGGCCGCCGCGGCCGCCCTCGTGCGGCTGTGCGGCTACCTGCCGCTGGCGCTGCGGATCGCGGCCGCCAAGCTGGCCGTACGGACCCACTGGAGCATCGGCCAGCTGGTGCGGCGGATGACCGACGAGCGGAACCGCCTGGACGAGCTGATGCTGGGCGGCACCGGGATCCGCCCCACCCTGTCGCTGTCCTATGACAGCCTGGACGAGCGGGGCCGCCGGCTGTTCCGGATGCTGAGCCTGCTCGGCGCGGCGGATTTCTCCTGCTGGGTCGTCCAGCCGCTGCTGGACAGCGGCGCCCGGACCGCCGAGGACGCGCTCGACGCCCTGATCGAGGCGCGCCTGGTCGAGGTCCGGCAGCGCGAGGACGGTCAGTCCCGGCTCCGGCTGCACGACCTGATCCGCATCTTCGCGCTGGAACGGCTGACCGCGGAGGAGCCCGCGGCCGAACGGGCGCTGGCCCTGCGGCGGCTCCTGGGCTGCTGGCTGGCCCTGGTCACCGCGGCGCACCGGCGCATCTACGGCGGCGACTTCGCCGTGCTGCACGGCAGCGGCCAGAAGTGGGAGCTGCCGCCCGACCTGGTGGACGAGTTGCTGGCGCGGCCCCTGGACTGGCTCCGGTTCGAGCAGACCGGGCTGGTCGCGGCGGTGTTCCAGGCCGCCCAGGCCGGCCTGGACGAGCTGTGCTGGGACATGGCCTTGACCGCGGTCACCTTGTTCGAGTCCGAGTACCAGTCCGATCGATGGCGCCAGACTCACGAGGTGGCGCTCACCCTGGTCCGCAAACAGGGCAACCGGCGAGGCGAGGCGGCCGTGCTGTACTCGCTCGGCAACCTGACCGTGGTCGAGCGGCTGGGCGAGGCGGCGCATTACCTGGAACCGGCGCTGGAGCTGTTCAGCCAGCTGGACGACACCCACGGGGTGGCCCTGACCCTGGTCGCGCTGGCCTTCGTGGACCGTCTGGGCGGGCGCACCGAACAGGCACTGGCCCGGTACTCCGAGGCGCTGCCCGGGTTGCGGAAGGTCGGGGACCGGGTTGCCGAGGTCGACGCGCTGTCCAACATCGCCCAGATTTTCATGGACCGCGAGCAGTTCGCCCAGGCGCAGGAGCATCTCGACGCGGCGCTGGGGATCTGCCAGTCGCTGGAGGCGCCCAGGGTCCGCGCGCAGACCGAGCACCGGGTGGGTGAGTTCCTGTTGCGCAAGGGGGACTTCGCGCGGGCCGAACGGTCGTTCCGGGCGGTGCTCGAGGCGGCCCGCGACGAGGGCGACCTGACCGGCGAGGCCTACGCGCTGACCGGCCTGGGCCGGGTGCACTCCCGGCAGGAACGGTACGCCGATTCGGAGGCGGACCTGAGCGCCGCGCTCGACCTGGCCCGGGCCGTGGGGGACAACATCGTGCACGGGCGGGTGCTGCTGGCGGCCACCGAGCTGCACCTGGCCAAGCAGGAGCTGCAGCGGGCCACGCTGCTGATCGACGAGGCCCTGGAGTTGTCGGTGGACATCGGCGCGGCGGCCGTGTGGCGGGCCCGCATGCTGGCGCTGAAAGCCCGGGTCGACGAGCAGGCCGGGCGGACCGCCGCGGCGGCCGCGGCCCGGCACTCGGCGCTCGAACTGGCCGGGCACATGGACCCGGCGCTGGCCAGCGCCCTGGTCCGGCGGCCGCCGTTCACCGGCTGACTGGCCGTTGCGGTGGGTCGCGGGTGGGTCGCGGTCAGCCCCAGGGCGGGCCGTCGGGGCATGTCCACGGCGGCTGGTCCAGGCACGGCAGGCCCGCGGCCTGGAACGGGGCCGCCGCCTGGGTCGTGGCGGACCTGGCCGCGGCGGCCTGACCGGCGCCGGGCGAGATGGCCGCCCGGACTCCGGCCGAGGCTGGCAGCAGGGCAGCCAGGGCGATGCCAACCGCGATGATCTCGACCTTGCGGCTCGCGGCGTGAAGGTGGTTCATGTCAAGCCTCCAGGAGGACGAAGACCCGGGACCGTCCGGTGCTCGGTAAGCCCGGCCAGGTCCGGCCAGCTCGATCGAACCGCGATCCGCTCCTTGGCCGTTATCGGGCCGTTATCAGGCCGCTATCGACGTCGTGTCCGCGTGGCGGCGCCGGGCCGGGCGGCGACGCCACGGTGATAGCGAGCCGACAGCGGCCCGATGGACGGCTCCGGAAGCATGAGCCGGGTGCGGCAGGATCTTACGGCGAAACGAGGATTCGTGACGATCGTGGCCACCCGGGCCCGGGAAGGCGTCCAGGGTGCGGGTCGATGACCAGGCCGAGCCGACGACCATGCCAGTCCGCGTCATCGACGGCATGTACGGCCGTCCGGCCGTGGGCATGCCCGTCCGCCTCGAACGCGATATCGACGGCTCCTGGACCGAGCACGCCCGCGTGCTCACCGACGACACCGGCCGGGTCGCCCGCTGGCCCAAGCCCGTCACCCCGCCCGGGATTTACCGGCTGGAATTCGACCTCGACGCCTATTTCTCCACGCTCGGCATGACGCCGCTTTACCCGGCCGTCATCATGATCATCCGGCTTTCGAACACCACCCGGCGTAATCGCATCTCGCTTCTGGTTACACCGTCGGCCGGTGTTTTCTACCAGGAACCTCGATTACCTGTCTGCGCCAACGAAAGGAACAGCCGTGAACTATCTCGACCTACGCGAGGCCGCGCCAGCTGTCAGCCCGGCGCCCGCCGGCGACCCGGTACCAGCCGAGCGCCTGCTCACCGAGCCGCGCGCCACCCTGCGCGTCGGGCTCCTGGCCGACTGCGAGCTGGCCCGGCAGGGGCTGCAGGCGATGATCGAGGCCATGTCCGAGATCGAGATCGTGCCGGGCGCCGATCCGGCCGCCCTGCGCCGCCACGGCGGCGTCGACGTGCTGATCTTGTCCAGCACCCGGCCGGAGGGGGCGGCTGGCGGCCTGGCCGAGATTCCCGGTGCCAAGGTACTGCTGCTGCTCGAGGACAGCGGCGAGGCGGCGCTCGAGGCGGCGGCGGCCTCGGGCTGCCACGGCTTCCTGATCCGGCGGGAGACCTGCCCCTGGCTGCTCGGCGATACGCTCCGGCGGATGATGCGGGGCGAGATCCCGATGCCGGCCGTGATGACAGCCCGGCTGCTCACGCAGGCGAGCAGCGCCGGCCGCCAGGCGCGGGTGCTGCCGCTGCGGCTGACCGCGCGGGAGCACCAGGTGCTCGGGTACATGGCGGACGGCCTGAGCAACAAGCAGATCGCGCGGCGGCTGCAGATCTCCACCCATGGGGTGAAGCGGCTGGTGACCAACGTGCTGGCCAAGCTGGACTGCGGCAACCGGACGCTGGCGGTGGCGGTCGCGCTCCGCGACGGGCTGATCGGCCAGCGGGCCGGCGCCGCTACCGCCTCCCCGGCCGCCAGCCGGCTGAACTAGGCGATCCCCGCGGGATCCGGACCCTGACTTGAAAGATCTTCAAGTACTTGATAATCTTTCAAGTGAACGCGCCCCTACCCAAGCGAGCTGACGACTATGACCTCTCATGATCCGCTCGACCCCGGTATCGCCGCAGCGAGGATCATCCGCGCTCAGCAGCAAGTCAGGCTGAGCCGGCGCTGGCATATCGGGAGCATGATCGCTCTCGGCCTGGCCACGCTGGGCTACTTCGTCCTGATGGCATTCCTCAGCCCCCGCAACGACACGATGCGCAGCCCCGTGCTCGCCGCCTTGGTGGTCGGGCCGTCGGTCCTGGTCAGCTTGCTGCTGGCCATCCGCAGGCGGCATCCCCCGGCGTCCGGCCGGCGGCTGCGGCAGCTGGAGCGCGTACTCGGCTGGATCTACGTGACCGTGCTGCTGCCGGCCGGTATCCTCACCCTGGTGCTGCCGCATCCATGGCCCGCCATCCTCATCGCCCTGGTCCCGGCCGCGCCGTGCTTCGCCGGCGCCTGGCTGGCAGCGCAGAGATGAGCCAGCATCCCCGGCACGAGCTTGACAAGATCATCCACTCCCCGGTCCGGCTGTCCATCATCGCCAGCCTGGAGGCGGCCGGGGAAACGGACTTCGCCTTCCTCCGTGACACGCTGGAGATCAGCGACTCGCTGCTGTCCAAGCACATCGCCACGCTGGAAGCGGCGGGGTACGTGAAGGTGGTCAAGGGCTCGGCCGGCCGGCGCCCGGTCACCTGGTTCTCCCTGACCGACGCGGGCCACGCCCAGTTCATCCGGTACAAGCACGCCCTGATGGGGATTCTCGGCGATCCCCCTGGCCATCCCTTCCCGGGTCCCCCGGTCGCGGCCGGGGGACCGCTGGGGTGACGGCCGCGGCCGGGACTCAGGCGGCCTCGAGCTGCCCGAGGCGGCCCCGGTCGTGACCGAAGACGCGGTTCAGGGCGGCCTGGGCCGCGTGGTAGCCGCACATGCCGTGGACACCCGGGCCCGGCGGGGTGGCCGAGGAACACAGGTAGACCGACGGGTCGGCGGTAGCGTAGGGGACCCGGGCGAACAGCCGGGGACGCAGCATCCCGCGGACGCCGTTGCAGCGGCCGACGGTGACGTTGCCGCCCACGTTGTTGGGGTTCCTGGCCTCCAGCTGAGCGGGGGTGGTGACGTGCCGGGCGAGAACCTGGTCGCGGAAGCCCGGCGCGAACCGCTCCAGCTGCCGCTCGACCACCTCGGTCAGATCGCCGGCCCAGCCGGCCGGGACGTGCGCGTAGGCCCAGAACACGTGCTGGCCCGCGGGGGCGCGGGACGGGTCGAACAGGCTCGGCTGGGAAGTGACGAGGAACGGCGCGGACGGCGGGGTCCCGGCGTTGGCCTGGCGCAACGACCGGGCTATCTCCCCGGACGAGCCGGCCACGTGGACCGTGCCCGCGCGGCGGGCCTCGGCGGCGAGCCAGGGCACCGGGCCGCTCAGCGCATAGTCGATCTTGTAGACGGCCGGGCCGTAACGGTACCGGTCCAGCTGCCGGCACGACCGGGCCGGCAGCCGCGAGCCGGCGATCCGGGCCAGGTCACGCGGGGACACGTCGAACAGGTAGACCCTGGCCGGGGGCAGCTCGTCGATCGAGCCGACGCGGTGCCCCACCTCGACGGTCCCGCCCAGTGAGACCAGGTACGAGGCCATGGCGTCGGACAGGGCCTGCGCCCCTCCGGCCGGGAAGGGCCAGCCCACTTCGTGTGCGGCCAGCGCGAACAGCATGGCCACGCCGCCCGTCAGCGGGGAGCCCGCCGGCGCGAGCACGTGGGCGGCCAGCCCGGCCAGCAGCGACCGGGCCGCCTCGCCGCGGAACCGGCGCACCAGCAGCCCGGCCGGCAGCAGGGCGGCGGCGCCGAACCTGGCCAGCAGCCAGGGGGCGCCTGGCAGGCCGGCCGCGGGCGGCCGGAGCACGTCGGCAGCCAGCCGGTCCCACTGTCCCGCGAACGGCGCGAACAACCGCCGGTAACCGCCGGCGTCCGGGCCGAGCCCGGCCGCGGTGTCATCCAGTCCGCGGGCCAGCACCGCCGCCGACCCGTCCGCCAGGACCTGGGCCATCGGGATCTCCGGCGTCACCCAGCGCAGCCCGTGCCGGTCCAGCGGCATCGCGGTCAGCGCCGGCGATCCGGCCGCGAGGGGGTGCACGGCCGAGCACGGGTCGTGCCGGAAGCCCGGCAGCGTCAGCTCCTCGGTCCGGCAGCCGCCGCCGACGGCGGACATGGCCTCGATCAGCCGGACGGACAGACCCGCCCGGGCCAGGGTCACCGCGGCGGCCAGGCCGTTGGGCCCGGCCCCCACCACGACGGCGTCCAGCACGGGCCGCACCCTCCGCCGGGTCGCGGCCGCTCCCTCCGACGGCCCCCGGGCGGGACCGGTCGTCGCGCTGGTTCCGGTCAGCCGTGACGTCCTCATGGGCGTGATGCTAAGGGAAAGCGGCCTGGCCGCGTTATCCATAATTTGGTGGATCCGGTCGTCCGGGAACGGCAATTAGGCTTTTTGCCATGTCCGTTACCACGGTCGGCGCCTGCCCGGGATTTACCTATCCCGGAACGCCGGAGTTCTTGCCAGCCGCCGGGCAATATACTCTCGGCAATGGCCTGCGGGTGGTGCTCGTGCCGGACCGCGGGGCCCCGGTCGTGGCCGTCGCCGTCCTCTACGACGTCGGCACCCGGTCGGAGCAGGCCGGCCAGGCCGGCTTCGCCCACTTGTTCGAGCACCTGATGTTCCACGGCCCGGCCGGAGCCGGGCCGGGCGAGTATCTCCGCCGGATCCAGGCGGTGGGCGGCACGGCCAACGGCGCGACCCACGCCGACTACACCGAGTTCTACCAGCTGCTGCCGGCCGATGCGCTGGAGCAGGTGCTCCTGCTGGAGGCGGACCGGATGCGGGCACCGGTCATCACCGCGGAGAACCTGCGCGCAGAGGTCGGGGTGATCCGCGAGGAGATCCGCTCCAAGGTGGACGCCCGGCCGTACGGCGGTTTCCCCGGGACCATGATCTCGGGCCTGCTCTTCGACTCGTTCCACAACGCCCACGACGGCTACGGTTCGGCCGCCGAGCTGGGCACCGCATCGCTGCGGGACGCCAGGGACTTCTTCCGGCGTTACTACGCGCCCGGCAACGCGGTGCTGGCCGTCAGCGGCGACTTCAGCGCCGACCGGGCGGCCCGGCTGGTCGCCGAGCACTTCGCGCCGCTGCCAGCCCGGGAAGTCCCGGCCCGGCCCGACTTCGCCGAGCCGCCGCTGGCCGGTGACCGGCACGCCAGCCGGGCGGATACGCGGGCGGTCGCACCCGCGCTCGCGGTGGGCTGGCGGGTCCCCGATCCGGTACACGACCTGGCCGGTTACCTGCCCTGCGTGCTGCTCGGCAAGATCCTCGCCGACGGCCGCTCGTCCCGCCTGGCCCGGCGGCTGGTGGACGGCGACCAGATGGCCACGGACGTCGGCGCACAGCTGGGGCCGGACGGCCGGCCGTTCGCCACGCGCGATCCCAGCTGCCTGATCCTGACCTGCATCCTGCGGCCGCCGGCGGCCACCGCCTCGGTGCTGGACGCCGTCGACGGCGAGCTGGCCCGGCTGGCCGGCCCGGCCCGGATCCGGACGAGCTGGCCCGGGCTCAGGCCCGGCTGGCCGCCCGGCTGCTGGCCAGCCTGGACCGGGTGCTCGACCGGGTCCGGCTGATGGGCGTGCTGGCCCAGCAGCACGGCGACGCCCGGCTGGCAGGCGACCTGGTCCGGCTGATCGGCGCGGTGACCGGCGAGCAGGTGGCCGCGGCCGCGGCCGCGCTGCGGACGCAGGGCCGGGCCGTGGCCGAGATCGTTCCCGGCGGTACCCGGTGACCGCTCCTGCGTCCGCCGTCCCGGTGCGCCGCACGCTGCCCAGCGGGCTGACGGTGACGGCGGTCCGGCGCAGCACGGTCCCGCTGGCCGAAGTCAGGCTGCGGATCCCGCTGCCCGGCCTCACCCCGGCCCGGACCGCGCTGCTCGCGCAGACCCTGCTGGCCGGGACGGACGGCAGGTCCGGCGACGACCTGACCAGCCAGCTGGACCTGCTCGGCGGCTATCTGGCCGTGGCCGCGGACGGCGACCAGCTCGTGGTGAGCGGCAACGCGCTGACCGGGTGCCTGGACGACCTGCTGGGCCTGCTGGCCGAGGTGCTCACCGGCGCCGCCTACCCCGGCCCGGAGCTGGCCCGGCAGCGGCACCGGCTGGCGGTCCAGGCCCGCGCGGCCGGGTCCCAGCCCGCCTTCGCCGTCCTGCGCGCCCTCAACCAGCGGATCTACGGCGCGCACCCGTACGCCGGCCAAAGCCCCGATCCGGGCCAGATCCTGGCGGTGACCCGCGACGAGGTCGTGCGCCTGCACCGCGACCGGATCCGTCCCGCCCAGGCCAGCCTGATCATCGCGGGCGACGTGGAGCCAGAAGCCGCGCTGGATAGCGCCGGGCGAGCCCTGGCGGGCTGGGCCGGTGCCCCGGCCGGCCCGGCCCTGCCCCCGCTGCCCCCGCTGCCCCCGGAACCCAACCCGGTCGCGCTGGCCGCCTGGCCCGGCGCCGGCCAGGCCCTGATCCGGCTGGCGCTGCCCGCGCTGGGACGGACCGCACCGGATTTCCCCGCGCTGTTCCTGGCCAACCTGGTCTACGGCGGCTACTTCTCCTCCCGGCTGATCGTCAGCCTGCGCGAGGAGCACGGGCTGGCCTACGCGCCCCGGTCACGGTTCATCCACCTGGGCGCGGGATCGCTCATCGTGGTCTTCGCCGACGTGCCCGCCGCGGCCGCGGCCGCCGCCCTGGCGGAGATCTGGCGGCAGCTGGACGGCCTGGCGGACCGGCCACCCGGGCCGGACGAGCTGGACCGGGCCCGCAGCTACGCCGCGGGCTCGCTCCGGGTGAGCCTGGCCAGCCAGGCTCACCTGGCCGACTCGCTGGCCTCGCTGGCCGGCGACGGCCTGGACCTCGGCTGGGTGGCCGGGCACCTGCGGCGGCTGGCCGCGGTGACCGCCGAGGAGATCCGGGCCGCCGCGGCCCGGTACCTGCGGGCGTCGCGCGCGGCGGCGGTGATCCTCGGTGACCCGGCTATCACCGGGCCAGGACTGGACGCGCTCGGCGACATCCTGCGCTGCTGACCCGGCCGCTGGGCGGCCGGGCCGGGCAGCGCGACCCCGGCAAGGAGGCAGCGATGACCATAACGACACGCAGAGACACTCGCGCGAGGAACACCGGCAGCCCGCCGCCGGCCGGCGGCGAGGCCATCACGGTGACCGGCCTGAGCCGCAGGTTCGGCAAGCACGAGGCGCTGGACGGCGTCAGCCTGTCCGTGCGGTCCGGCGAGATCTACGGGTTCCTCGGCCCGAACGGGGCCGGAAAGTCGACGCTGGTCCGGATCTTGTGCACGCTGCTGGCCCCGACCGGCGGCCAGGCCGTCGTGGCCGGCTTCGACGTGCGCCACCAGGCGGCCCGGATCCGGCCCCGCATTGGCGCGGCCCTGCAGGCCACGGCCCTGGACGATACCCAGACCGGCGAGGAGCTGCTGCATATCCAGGCCGCGCTGTACGGGCTGCCGCGGCGGGAGGTCGCCGCCCGGCTGGCCGAGATCCGCGAGTTCATCGACCTGGGCGACGCCCTGGACCGCCGGGTGGGTACCTATTCCGGCGGGATGAAGCGCCGGCTGGATCTGGCGCTCGCCCTGGTGCACCGGCCCCGCCTGGTCTTCCTGGACGAGCCGACCACCGGTCTGGACCCGGCCAGCCGGGCCGGGCTGTGGACCGAGATCAGCCGGCTGAACCGCGAGCTCGGGATGACGATCTTCCTGACCACCCAGTACATGGAAGAGGCGGACGAGCTCGCGCACCGGGTCGGGTTCATCAACCGCGGCCGGCTCGTCACCGAGGGAACGCCGGGTGAGCTGAAGCGCTCGCTCGGGACCGACCTGATCCTGGCGACGGTCGACGGCGCCCGCGGGCAGGCCCTGGCCAGCGTGCGGAGCCTGCCGCAGGTCCGGTCGGCCGAGGTCCAGCAGGACACCATCGTGGCCTCGGTGGCGGACGGCCCCTCGGCCCTCAGCCCGATCGCCGTTACCCTGGCCGGCCAGGGGCTGCGGGTGCGGGACCTGACCCTGCGCCAGCCCACCCTGGATGACGTGTTCCTCGCCGTAACCGGCGAGCACGTCCGGCCCGGCGAAGAGCCGCCCGCGGCGACGGGAGGACGATGATGACGGCCACGGCGACCCGCACCACCCCTGCCGTACCCCAGCGGTCCTTCACCCGGGATCTGGCCGCCATGGCCGGCCGGTCGCTGCGGCAGGCCCGGCGTGAGCCGCTGGTCCTGGTCCCGCAGTTGTTCGTGCCGCTGTTCTTCTTCGCCGTCCTGGTCGGGTCGCTGGAGCTGGTGGCCGGGCACCTGGGCCTGTCCGACTTCCGGGCTTTCCAGCTGCCGGTGGCCGTCGTGATCGCCGTGACCGGGATCAGCCGGGCGATATCGGTGGTTACCGACATCAACTCCGGCTACTTCGACCGGCTGATCCTCACTCCGGCGAACAAGTTCGCGCTGCTGCTCGGGTTCATGGTGGCCGACGTGATATCCATCGTGCTGGTGACGCTGTGCGTCGTGGGCCTGGGTTACGCCCTGGGCGTCCGGCCGGTCACCGGCGCCGGCGGCGTCGCCGTCATCGTGGGCATCGCCGCGCTGTGGGCAGTCGCCTACTCGGGCATCCTGTACGCGGTGGCCTTCAAGAGCGCGAGCGCCACGATCATGACGCAGGCGTTCATGATCTTCTTTCCGTTCGTGTTCCTGACCACCACCGTGGTCCCGCGGGCCCTGATGACCTCCTGGATGTCGGCGATCGCGATGGTCAATCCGCTCACCTACGTGCTGGCCAGCCTGCGCGGCCTGATCAGCACGGGCTGGCAGCCGGGCGCGCTCGGCGAGTGCCTGATCGCTATCGCCGCCGTCGCGGTGCCGGCCCACCTCATGGCCATTCTCGCACTCCGCGGCCGCGCCTCACGGAAATGATCGCCCGGCCGTTAAACCGGCGTCCGATTTCCCTGATTCAGTGGATGTCAGGCACCCGGCGGATTTCTAAGGTGTAAATATCCCGCCGGCCAACCGGGCTGGCGCATCGTGAAAGGACTCGAGTATGAACAAGATCGAGCAGGCCGTCGCGAACAGTGACCTGCAGCCGCTGGTCGTCGAGCAGCCGACCACGCCGGTCACCGCGGCTGTCGCCGCCTTCTTCGCGGCCGCCGCTTTCGGCTACGTCGTCGGATATGGCCTGCACAACCTGGGTAAGGTCGCCGAGGAGTACATGTCCGAGACGCTGAGCCTGGACAGTACCGTGGACGCCCCCACCAGCGCGCAGCTCCTGGCCGCGCGCGAGGCGCAGGCCTGGTAGGCCCCCACCACGGCCGTCGGCCAGCACAACACGAAGGAACGGGGAGGTCCTCACTGAGGGCCTCCCGCGTTTTATGCGCCGCCATTTCACTGATTCGGTGGATGTCATCCGGGCCGTAAATTTTTACATTGAGAATATCGGGTCGGC
Source organism: uncultured Actinomycetota bacterium (assembly GCA_963839095.1). Taxonomy (GTDB): domain Bacteria; phylum Actinomycetota; class Actinomycetes; order Streptosporangiales; family Streptosporangiaceae; genus Palsa-504. Next base: position 73,721 of record CAWIUF010000005.1, read on the forward strand.
CGACCAGGCCGGCACATCATGGAAAGGGGACTCCGAATGAATAGGATCGAGCAGGCAGTGGCGAACTGTGACCTGCAGCCGCTGACGGTCGAGGACGCGGCGCCGCCGGTTACCGCGGCCGTGGCCGCCTTCTTCGCGGCCGCCGCCATCGGCTGGATCGTGGGGTACAACCTGGGCCACCATGTCGAGGAGCAGTACATCAGCGAGATCCTGGACATGGACAGCACGCTGCTGTCCGCGCCCTCGAGCTCCGAGCTGCTCCGGGCCCGGCAGCCGTAACGGCCGCACGCGCACCGGGAAGACCCTCCGGCGGAGGGTCTTCCCGGCGGCTTTCCCGGCGATCAGGAGGGCGATCAGGAGCCGGCCGGGACCGGCGCCGGGTGGCCGGTGAGCTCCGGCACCGCGGCGATCCCGGAGACCAGGGCCACGAAAGCGACCCGGGACTGGCCGGTGACCACGTTCACCGCGGCCTGGGCGCGCTGGAAGTAGTCCTCGCGCCGACGGCGCGGGTCGTAGAAGTACCGCACGTATTCCAGGATGTCGGCCGCCAGCCGGCGGTAGGTCCGCTCGAACTGGCCGAACGCAGCCGTCTCGGCGCCCGGATCATCCAGGGCCCGGTCCGCCGCCCGGGCCGCCAGCCAGGCGCCGCTCATGCCGAGCCAGACGCCGGAGGAGAACAGCGGATCGATGAAGGCGGCGGAATCGCCCGCCAGCAGCCAGCCGGGACCGCAGAACCGCGCCGAGGTGTGCGACCAGTCCCGGGTGGTGCGCAGCTCACCCTGCCGCTCCGCGCCGGCCAGCAGGTCCTTCAGCACCAGGGTGCCGTGCCGCCGGGTATCGTACAGCTCGGCCGGGGACAGCGGCGAGGCGGCCAGGCTGGCCACCGGGGTGACGTAACCGACGCTGATGGTGTTCCCGGCCAGCGGGATGCCCCAGAACCAGCCGCCCTCGGTGGCCTCGACCAGGATGTGACTCGCACTCGGTCCCGGCAGCGGCCGGTAAGGCGAGAAGTATCCCCAGATGGCCATGTTCCGCAGGTCCTCCTGCCAGGTCACCGGGGTGAGCTTGCGGGCCAGCACCCGGGCCTGGCCCGAGGCGTCGATGACCATGGCGGCGCGGGCCTGGAGCAGCTCCTGCCCCCGCCCGTGGCCGGCCCGGGAGTAGCGCACCCCGGTCACCCGGCCGCCTTCCGTGATGGCGTCCCTGACCGTGGCGTCCTGGACCACCTCGGCGCCGAGCTCGCGGGCCCGGGTCAGCAGCAGCGCGTCGAAGGCGGCCCGGGAGACGTGGTAGGAGTACTCCGGGCCGCCCGCCTCGGCGAACGACACTCCCCAGAGCCGCGGCTCGTCCCCCCAGACCAGGCTGATGCCGTACTTGCGCTGGAAGCCGGCCGACTCCAGGCGCTCGGTCAGGCCGAGCTCGCCGATGATGCCCATCATGCCGGTGATCAGCGATTCGCCGATGTGATAGCGCGGGAAGGTGTCGCGCTCCAGCAGCAGGACGCGGCGGCCCCGCCCGGCCAGCAGGGCCGCCGCGGTCGATCCGGCGGGGCCGCCGCCGACGACGATGACGTCGTAGCGGCCGCCGTCTCGGGCAGTTGTCATGTGCGTACCTTTCAACACGGGGCCCTCATCGCCCGGCGGCCGCCACGGCCCCGCTGTCGTGCAGGAAGCCCCGGCGGTAGACCATGGCCACGGCCTCGGTCCGGTTCCGCGCCTTCAGCTTCCGCAAGATGCTCAGGACATGGGTGTGCACGGTGGCCTCGGAGATGAAGAGCCGGTCTCCTATTTCAGCGTTCGGCATGCCGAGCGACAGCAGCCGCAAGACCTGGAGCTCGCGCTCGGTCAGCTCGATGCCCCAGCCGAGCGCGTCCTGCCGGAACGTCAGCATCAGCAAGGTCTCGGACAAGTCGGCCAGGAAGGCCGAGGGCAGGAACAGGTGCCCGGCGGTCACGGCGCGGATCGCGGTGATCAGCTCCTCGACCGGGCTGTCGGTCAGGACGCAGCCCCGGGCGCCCTGCCACAGCGCCTGCGCGACACGCTCGGGGTGGCCGGGCGCCGCCGCGACGATCAGTCCGCCCGGGTGCTTGCGGCGCGCCAGCGCCTGCCCGGTCGCGGCGACCTGGGATAGCATCTTGTCGCCGTGCAGGATGCCGACGAGCGGCGCCGCGACCAGGGCGGCCTGCTCGCACAGTTCGGCGGGGTCGTCGGTGACCAGCAGGCACCGGATGTCAGGGGCGACGCGGGTCAGCAGCTCCAGGTTCGCCGGGTCGGCCCGCACGTCCGAGGCGACGATGACGGCGGTGCCCGGCCCGGGGCCGGGACGGGCCGGCTGTTCCCGTCGAGCCGGCTCCATCTAGCCGATCCGATGCAGGTTGGAGAGGAAGAGGACGTCGGGCTCCTCCTTCTCGTCGAAGCCGGCCGCGGACGCCAGCGCGAACTGGGTCTTGGCCGCCGTGGCCGCGTGCGGCGCCTGGTGGCTGACGAAGTTGAGCATGGTCAGGTAGGCCAGGGACAACTGGATGTCCTCCTTCTTCTTCAAGGTGCCGCCACCCGCGATCATCATCAGGCTCGAGGCCGCGTCGGTCAGGGCCTTCTCCGCCCGCCGGCTCGGGTAGCAGAAGGCGTGCCGCAGCACCCGCGGCTGAGGCGAGGCCAGTTCCTTCCAGTCGGTGCGGCTGCCGTCGGCCAGCTCGTCCCGGAACAGCAGGTGATGATCGTTCATCCCGGGCCGCGGCGCGAAGAAGCGCCAGTCGGCGATGACGAAGCCGATCGGGTCGTACTTGCGCAGCCCGGAGTGGCGCCGGGTCGGGTCCTGGCTCACCAGGGTGGCCAGGAACCAGCTGACGAGCAGCGTGTACAGGGCGCCGCGGGCACAGCGGCGGGCGGGCGATGCCGGGGGAGTCATGGGTCACCTCATGTCGTGGGCTGGCAGTGGCGTGGCGGGCTGGCCCGACCGGATCGCGGCCAGCAGGTCCTCGGTCGCCTGGCGGACGTGAACCGCGTAGGCCTCGTTCATGACCAGGCCGAGGTGATCGGCGTGCGGGACGATCCGGTGGATGCTGCCCGGGGCCAGTGCGGCCAGCTCAGCCTGCAGTTCGCCGTGCACCGGGTCGGCGGCGGCGACCTCGCCCGCGGTCACGACGGCCAGCCGGCAGCCGGGCGGGACCGGGAGGTCCCGCACCTCCTCGGCGACGTGCGACAGCCAGCCGTCCAGTTCGTCACAGGCGGTCCGGGTCGCCTTGGCCGTCAGCATCCGGGCGCGGGCGCGGCGGGCATCGGGCAGGTCCCTGACGCCCGTCACCATGGTCGTGCGGCTCCACCGGTTGAACCCCAGGGCCGCGATGGTCGCGGCCTGTTCCATCTGCATGCGCATCTCCGGTGTGCCGCGGCGCTGGCGGCGTGAGCGCCGGAGCTGATCCGGGTGGGTGGCATCGGCCAGCACCAGGCCGGCCACGTCGCCGGGGTGCCGGGCGGCGAACGCCCGGACCAGCAGACCGCCGAACGAGTGGCCGACCAGCACATACGGACCGGGTAGGCCGGTCGCGGCGAGGACGCGGTCCAGTTCGTCGAGGATCAGGCGGGCCGAGCGCGGCCGCGGCCCGCGGTCGCTGCCGCCGATGCCGGCCCGGTCGTAGCTGATGACGGGCGCGGTCCGGGCGATCCGGGGCTGGATCCAGCCCCACGTGTCCAGCGGGCAGCCCAGGCCCGCTTCGAGCAGCACGGCCGGCCCCGGCTGGCCGCGGCCCTCCGCGTGCACGTGCAGCCGGTATCCGCCCACGTCGACGCGCTCGCCCGGGAGCGGGTAGCGGGACAGGTCGCGGCGGGAGGCATAGGCCTGGTAGCCGATCGGGCAGGCCAGCGCCGCCGCGGCGGCCGCGGCCACGGCGGCGAGGGTCAGCGGGGTGCGGGCCGTGGCGGTCATGACGACATCTCCGCGGGAACCAGGAGCACCCCGTCCGCTTCGGCGGACGGGTCCGCGCCGCCGAGACCGCCGGGCTGCGAGGCGGGCTGGCGGGCGAGCCGCTGGTACAGCTCGTCCGAGGCGAGCAGGCACGCGTGGGTACCCTGGGCCCGCAGCCGGCCGTGGTCGAGGAGCAGGATGCGGTCGGCCATGGCGGCCGTGCCGAGCTGGTGCGCGATGGCCAGCACGGCGCAGCGCCGGGATATCCGGGCCACCGTGCGGTTGAGGGCGGCCCCGGCCTCGGCATCGAGCTGGGACGTGGCCTCGTCCAGCAGCAGCAGGTCGGGCTTGGTCAGCAGGGTCCGGGCGATCGCGATGCGCTGCCGCTCGCCGCCGGAGACGGCCGCGCCCATCTCGCCCATCTGGGTGTCCAGGCCGAGCGGCAGCCGGTCCACCCAGCCGCGCAGGCTGGCCAGGTCGATCGCCTCGTCCAGGTCGGCCTGGCCGGCCTCCGGGCAGGCGTAGAGCAGGTTGTCCCGCAGCGTCCCGTCCAGCACCGGCGTCTCCTGCTCGACGTAGCCGATGCGGGCGCGCAGGCCGGCTAGCGGGAGCTGGCCGAGCTCGGTCCCGTCCAGCTCGATCACGCCCGAGTCGGCGTCCCAGAACCGCTCGATGAGGGAGAACACGGTTGACTTGCCCGCGCCGGACGGCCCGACGATGGCGGTCAGGCCGGGGCCGGGGATGTCGAAGGACAGCTCGCGCAGGACCGGTGCCCCGGGGCGGTAACCGAAGGTGACGTCGCTGAAGCGCAGCAGCGGGGCCGAGCTGGGGGTGGCCTGGCCGCGCGGCGGCCGGGGCGGCCGCCACGTCGCGCTCGGCGCCCACGCCGTCCATCAGGCTGGTCACCCGCGCGGCCGACGCGGCGCTCTGCTGGAACTGGGCCACGCCGGTCAGCAGGTTCATCAGCGGGGCGATCAGGTACAGCAGGTAGAGCAGGTAGGCGGCGAACATGGCCGTGCTGAGCGCGTGGTCGGCGAGCCGGAACGCGCCGACCGTGAAGACGGCCGCGAACGAGGCCTGCACGCCGACGCTCATGACCGAGACCATGAGCGCGTTGAGCCGGGTGGCCCGCATCGAGGTGTCGAACGAGCGGCGGGCCAGGATGCCGATCCTGGTCTCTTCGCGCTCTTCGGCGCGGCTGATCTTCACGGTCTTGATCGCGCCGAGGGCCCGCTGCAGGGCGGAGCCGAACTCGCCAACGCGGTCCCGGCTCTGCCGGGTGGCCTGCCGCAGCCGCCGGGAGATGAGCAGGGTAGCCGTGCCGCTGGCCAGCACGCAGCTCAAGATGGTCGCGGTCAGCAGCAGGTCCAGGTAGGCCATGAAGGCGATGGACCCGGCCACCATGAGCACGTTTACCGTGAGCAGGACCAGGCTCTGGGTCATCATGCTGCCCATCAGTGACGTGTCCGCGACCAGCGTGGAGAACGTGTCACCGCGCTGCCGGGCCAGGTGGGCGGCCAGCGGGGCGCGCAGCAGCCGGGCCACCAGGGTGCCGCGGATGTCGAGCACGGCCGCGTTGCCGGCCCGCCCCAGCAGGTAGACCTGCGAGGCGGCGAGCACGCCCTCGGCGACGAAGAGTCCCACGAGCAGGCCGAACGGGCGGAGCATCGACTGATGCGCGACGATGCGCTCCACCACCCGGCCGATGACATAAGGCTGGAACAAGGTCGCGGCCGTGCTGGCCGTGCCCATTACCATCACGATGATGAGGCTGAGCCGGTAAGGACGCAGAAGCTTGATGACCCGGCGGTGAATATGGCGCTCGTCCACGTAAGATCTCCTTTTCCCGGTGGCGGTCCGGCCGATGGTCAGGGCTGTCGCTTGCGCAGCGCTCGCGAGCAGTGAGCCACGCTCGGATAGGTCGCCGAGAAAGTCCAGACGAACCGGTTGAGACCCATGAATACCGCGTTCCCGACATGGAAGGCGGTGCCGGTCCCCAGCAGCCCGAGTGCCATTTTCTTCGGCACCAGGAGAACGAGCGGGAAAGCGGTCTCGCCGATAATGACGGTCCAGCCGCCGACTTTGGAGATGATCGGGTACCTGGACAGTACTTTGTGCAGTCGCCGGTCGCCGTAGCTGTAGGTGCGGAAAATGCCGCTCATGGCCGTCCCGTCACGCCAGTGCGGAGAAACCGCCTTGGCCACGCCGGCGGCCAGGTAGGACAGGCAGGATTGCCCGGCGATAAACCAGGCGCAGGCTTCCTTGGCCCGCGGGTCGTCGCCGAAAAGGGAGCCGGCGGCCAGTGTCGCGGACAGCAGCATGTTCATGTGGTCGGTGCCATCGGAGCCGAAGCTGTGGCGCAGGTGCAGCAGCCAGTTGGTGGCGGCCAGGAACCACAGGGCGGCGGCCTTGCTGGCCTGGTCCGCGTCCTTGCTCATGATGACGGCGCAGGCCGCGACGCGCAGTGACAGCAGGACCTGGTAGCCGGGCGGCGCCATGATCTTGGCCAGGATCTCGGCCCGCTCGCCCGCGGTCCACTTGAACCGGGTGCGGCTGACCTGCCAGCTGATCACGCCGGTGTCCTCGTAGGTCTTCGGGTGCAGCAGGTTCTCGATCGACCCGAGGGCGATCGAGGCCGCGGTGAGCAGCTCCGTCTTGCGGAGCGCCGATTCCACCGGTGCGAGTTCGGCTGACGTTGTCATTTCGCTTTCCCATCATCCCGGCGAAAGGCCGTGATATCTGATTCTTCTAGGCGATTCATCAGATATCACGGCCTTCCGTAAAACTTATCCAGGGTTACAGGGCATCGTTGCGCGCCTGGAGCAGTTCGCCCACGGAAATCTCGCGCTCGCCGGTGTAGTTCATCGTGGCGTCGGTGAGGTGGCAGTGTCCCTCGGCGCAACCTACGGCGGCGCCGACGAGAATGCCGGCCGTCGCGGCGACGAGAACCGGCGTGAGGACCGGGGCGTACGAGGCGTCGGCCTCCAGTGGCCGCATGATGCCTTCGGCGCGGGCGACGGCGGCTTCGATCTGGTTCATGCTGAGCTCCTTCCAGCTGAGCGGTTTATGAGAACCAACTCGAAGGTATCGGCGCATTCACGGCGCCACATCCACAGAATTGTTGGATTCCGCCGGGCCGCCCAGCTGGCCGGGCCGCTGCCGAATACCGGAATAGCGTCATAGATATATGACGTTCCCGGCTGATGGTATGTTTGCCCGCGCACGGATATAGCTTGCGGCGCGAACGCGAGATATCGAGAGCCCGGCCGGGGAGCCATTTCGGCTAGGGCCACCCGGCTACCGGGACCGGGTCCCTTGGGGTAGCCAGGTGGGCCTTCTGCCGCCGGGGCGGCCGGCGTGATGCTCGGAGCGGCATACCGCTAGCGCAGCCCCCGAGGAGACTGTCGTGACGCTGACGTTCGTCGTCGGTACCGGCCGGTGCGGCTCGACCATGCTTTCCCGCATCCTGCACGAGCATCCGGACGTGCTCAGCGTCAGCGAGTTCATCTGCTCGCTGCAGGCCGTGACCGGCCGCAAGGAGTTCCCCACCGGGGAGATGGACGGCCGGGAGCTGTGGTCGGTGCTCGCCTCGCCCGCCCCGTTCTTCGACGTCCTGATCCGCGACGGCCTCGGGTTCCCCGAGCTGCTCTACCCCTACGGCCGGGGCCGCTTCGACGTGGCGACCGGCATCCCGCTGATCTGCCATTTCCTGCTGCCCAGCCTGACCGGCGACCCGGACGCGCTGTTCGACGAGCTGGCCGGGCAGGTCCGCTCGTGGCCCCGGCGCCCGGCGGCTGACCAGTACCGGGCGCTGTTCGGCTACCTGGCCGGACGATTCGGCCGGCGGGTGACGGTCGAGCGCTCCGGGGGCTCGCTGCCGGCCGTGGGGCTGCTGCGGGAGCAGTTTCCCGAGGCCCGCTTCGTCCATATCTACCGCGACGGCCCGGACACCGCGCTGTCCATGAGCCGGTTCCCGCCGCTGCGGGTGGTCACCTTGACCATGGCCGCGGTCCAGGCGCTCGGCCTGCCGCCGACCGCCCGCCCGGAGGAGGTCCAGGCGGCCATGCCGGAGCGGTTCACCGGGATGATCGCGCCGCCGTTCGACGCGGCCAAGCTGATGGCCCATCCGATCCCGCCGAAGGTGTTCGGCCGGTACTGGTCGGACATGATCTGCGAGGGACTGGAGGAACTGCGCCGGCTGCCCGCGGACATCTGGACCAGCGTGAGCTACGAGGCGCTGCTGGCCAGCCCCGGACCCGAGCTGGCCCGGCTCGCTTCCTTCATCGGCATCGAGGCCACGACCGGGTGGCTGGAGGCCGCGCGCGGTCTCATCGACCCGGGCCGGACCGGCTCGGCTGCCGCCCAGCTGGCCCCGGACGTCCTGGCGGCGCTGCGGGACGCCTGCGAGCCCGGCACCCGCGTCCTGGCCGCGATGGCCGCGGGTGCGCCGGCGCCGGCCTGAGGTCACGCGCCGGCCCGAGGTCGCGGCGCCGGCCTGGTCCGGCCGGCCAGCTAGCGGGCCAGGGCGGCCAGGTCGACTTTGCCGTGGGGAGTGACCGGGAGCTCGGCGCGGGAGCGCAGCCGGGCCGGGATCATGTACGCGGGCAGCCGGGCGGCCAGGTGGACGCGCAGGGCGGCGGGCTCGAGGGCGGCCGCGGGCCAGCAGGTGTAGTAGGCGGCCAGGAGCGGCTCGCCCAGGGCGGTCGGCTCGGTCGTCACCGCGCAGTGCGCGACCGCGGGGTGGGCGGCCAGGGCCGCCTCGATCTCGGCCAGCTCGATGCGGTACCCGCGCAGCTGCACCTGCCGGTCGCGGCGGCCGAGATAGTACAGGCCGTCACGGTCCGGCCGGACCCAGTCGCCGCTGAGATAGGCCGGGCCGTCGCCGTCGGGCAGGGACACGAAACGCTCCGCGGTCAGGTCCGGCCGGCCGAGGTAGCCGTGGGAGACAGCGTCACCGAGCACCGCCACCTGGCTCTCGATCCCGGCGGCCGCCGGCCGCCCGGCCGCGTCGGTCAGCCGGATCCGCAGGTGCGGCAGCGGCGCTCCGATCGGGGTGCCGGGCCGGCCGCCCTCCAGGTGATCGTCGGTCAGCAGGCAGTACGTCACGTGGACGGTAGTCTCGGTGATCCCGTACATGTTGACCAGCCGGGCACCGGGAGCGCAGCCGAGGTCCCGCCACCGGCGCAGCGACGACAGGCCCAGGGCCTCGCCGCCGAAGACGACGTACCGCACCGCGGGCAGCGGGCGCGGCGCCCCGGCCAGTTCGGCCACCAGGTGGCTGAAGGCGGTGGGTACCTGATTCAGCACCGTGACCTCTTCGGCCGCGAGCAGGCGGGCGAACCGGCGCGGGTCGGCGGCGGTGCCGGGCGGCACCACGACCGCCTGGCCGCCGGACAGCAGCGCCCCCCACATCTCCCACACGCTGAAGTCGAAGCTATGCGAGTGGAACAGCGTCCACACGTCCTCCGGGCCGACGTCGAAGCGCTGGTAGCAGGCGTCGATCAAGGCCAGCAGGTGCCGGTGGCCGACCATCACGCCCTTCGGCCTGCCGGTCGAGCCGGAGGTGAAGATGACATAGGCGGTGTCCGGCGGCACCTCCCAGGCGGGGCTGCCGGGGGGCCGCAGCCGGACCGGCACCGGGTCGTCGCCGGCCAGTTCCACCGCGAAGTCCAGCCGGGCCTCCTCGGCGATCAGCCGCTGGCGCGGCAGCGGGTAAGCCGGGTCGATCGGCACGTACCCGCAGCCGTGGCCGAGGATGCCGAGAACGGCCGCGGCCACCTGGACGCCGCGGGGCAGCCGCAGCCCGACCAGGGTGCCGGGCGGGACGGCCGCGGCGGCGAGCCGGTCCGTCACGGCCGCGGCGGCCCGCGCCAGCCCGGCGTAGGTCACGGCGCGCTCGCCGTCGACGATGGCGGTGGCCTCGGGCGCGCCGTCGGCTACGGACAGGAAACGCTCGGGCAGGGTGGTCACGGGACGCCTCCGGCGACGCTCAGGGTCTGCGGGGTACTGGTCGCCGGCCAGGCCCCGGCCGGGCCGGGCTGGTAGGGAGCGGGCGGACCGCCGCGGCCGGCCGCGGCGGTGCCAGTGAACAGCGCGTCCACGGCGCCGTCGGGAGCGTTCCCGGTCCAGGTGAGGAGGGCCTGGCGGCCGTGCCGGCGGGCCAGCGCGGTCAGCTCCTCGGGGTCCGGCGCCGGGGGCCCGGGCGGGTCGGTCAGCACGCGGCGGGCCGCGGCCACGTCGCCGCCCTCGCGCAGCAGCCGCCAGGCCGCGACCTCACCGGACAGGCGGGCGTTGGGGATGCCGGTGACACCCACCGGGCCCGGTGGGCCGCCGGCCAGGCAGCGGTCCAGGTCGGCCAGGGTGGCGACGTCGGTACCCCAGCGGAGCGGGGTTGCGGCCCGGACCCGGAGCGGGGCGGCGGGGCGCAGGACGACGTCGTAGCGGTGCCGGGTCAGCTCGTTGTGATGGCGGCCGCGCTTGAGGCGGATGTCGGCGCTCGCCCCCGGCCAGCGGGCGAAGAAGTCCGCGTCGACCAGCAGTTCGGCGTCCAGGTCCATGTCCCGCGCTATCTCTGCCAGCAGCGACGGCGCGTCCGCGGCGGCGGACCGGCGGCCGAGCCTGACCGCCGCGCGGAAGCAGCGCCAGGTGCGCAGGTTGCGCACGTCGCCGACGAAGACGGCACCGCCCGGCGCCAGCAGCGTCTGGAGACCGGACAGCACGCCGGCCAGGTAGCCGCCGCTCGGGAAGTACTGCACCACCGAGTTCAGCACGACCAGGTCGAAGGCGGCCGCGGGCAGGCCATCCAGGTCGTGCGCGGGCTGGTGACGCAGCACGACGTGGTCCCCGGCCAGGATGGCTAGCCGATCGACGGCGGCGGCGGAGATGTCAGTGGCCCAGTACTGCTCGCAGCCGGGGGCCAGCCGGGACAGCAGCAGCCCGCTGCCCGCGCCGATCTCCAGCACCCGGCGGGGCCGCAGCGAGCGGATCCGGTCCACGGTGGCGTCGCGCCATTCGCGCATCTGCTCCAGCGGGATCGGCTGCCCGTCGTAGCTCGAGGTCCAGCCGCTGAAGTCTTCGGTGAGATCCCCGTCCGCCTGATAGAGCGAGTCATAAACCTGCTGCCACTGGATCGTGACCGCCCGTTCGGCGTCGGCCGGGGTGACCCGCCTGCCGCGGACCCGGCGCTGACGTCCGGCCTGGCCGGCCAGCTCGAGGGTGCCGTCGGCGCGGCGGCGCATCAGGTCGCCGGTCCGGAACATGCGCGGCCCGGAGCGGAACCGGTCCGCGGTCAGCTCGGGGCGGCCCAGGTACCCCTGCGCGACCAGGTCGCCGGTCACGTAGGCCTCTCCCACCTGGTCCGGGCCGGCCGCGTGCCCGGCCGCATCGAGCAGGTGGACGTTCGTGCCGGCGACCGGGCGGCCGATCACCGGGCTCGCGGCCGGCTCGCCCGGGCCGAGGCGGCGCCCGGCGAACGCCCCGGCCGTCTCGGCCGCGCCGTACTCGACCGTCACGGCCACCTCCGGGTGACGCGCCTGCCAGCGGGCCAGCGCGCCGTCGGCGCCCACCGGGCCGCTGACGGCGAGCTCACCGCTCGGGCACTCATCACCAGTGGCCAGGGCCAGCTCGGTGAGCTCCTCGGGCAGCGCGCGGGCGAACTCCGGCCGCCAGCCGCCGGGCGGCCCGTCGGGGCCGGGCACCAGCAGCGTGCCGCCCGCGGCCAGCGGGGTCAGCAGGGCGCCGGGGGCCGGATCGCCGCCGCCGGGCGGGCGGGCCAGCACCAGGCCGCCGGCGTGCCGGAAAGCCGCGGCGGACCAGCGGGCGGCGGCGGTCAGCGACCGGTGACTGAGCAGGACGCCGACCGGGGCGCCGTCCACCGGGACGAACTGGACCCAGGCCACGTCGTCCGGGCCGGCCGGGTCCGCCTGGACGGACGGCGGGCCGGGCGGGAGCAGGTCCCCGGGGGTGACCAAGGGCAGTCCGGCCGGGGCCGGAAGGCAGCCGCCGGGGGTGGTGAGCAGGCAGCACGGGGCGGCCGTTTCCAGCAGTGTCCCGGTCCACCCGGCCGGGCCGTCCGGGTCGACCGGGACGCAGGCGGCGCCGGTGGCCAGCACGCCGAGCAGGGCTGCGACCAGGTCCGCGGAAAGCGGCAGGGCCACGGCCACCAGACGGCCGGGGGCGGCGCCGCGGGCGGCGGCCAGGCGCGCGATCCGGCTGGCCCGGGCGGCCAGGTCGCCGTAGCTCAGGGTTTCCTCGTCGGTGATCACGGCCGGCCGCCGCGGGCCGCGGGCGGCGCGCGCGGCGACGAGCTCCGGCAGCGTCATGAGGCCACGGCGGCCCGGTCCGGGGCGGGGATGAACCCGGCCTGGCCCAGCTGGGTCAGGCACCGGGCCAGCGCGGCCGGGTCCAGCTCGGGTTCGGGCAGCTCCTCGCCCAGGGCCAGGCGGGCGGCGGTGGTCTCATAGCGGGGCTCGCTCCAGCCGCCGCCGACCGCGCGGACCCAGGGCCCGACCACGGACAGCACGAGATCCCAGCCGCTGGTGCGGTCCCGCTGGGCGAGCCGCACCAGTTCGGCGTACCAGGTCGGCAGGTCCACCTGGCGGACCTGGTAACCGAGCGTCCGCATGGCGGCGGCCAGGTCGTCGAAGCCGAACGGGCGGGCCGCGGTCAGATGGAAGTAGCCGCCGGCCGCGGCGTCCTGGCCGGACAGCCGGGCGATGGCCGCGGCCACGTAGTCCACCGGTGAGACCGGCAGCCGCACGGCGCCGTCGGGAAGCGTGCCGAGCCGGACGCAGGCCCGGGTCAGCTCGGTCACCACGTCGCCGAGCTTCCACCGCGGGGTCTGCGGGCTGCCGGTCAGCCGGGCGGCGCGGTACACGGTCACCGCGGCGCCGCGCTGCTGGGCCAGCGCGGCCAGCCGCTCGGCCACCCACTTGGACTGCGCATAGCCGTTGTGCAGGCCGGGCGGCTGGCCGGACAGGGCAGCCTCGCGCCCGGCCCGGGACGGGTCGGGGTGCTCGGTCAGCTCGGCCGGGGACACGCAGTGCACCCGCAGGCCGCCGGCCGCGGCCAGCCGCAGGATCTCGGCCATCCCGCCGACGTTGGTGCCCCGGAGCCGGCGGTACGGGGGCAGCGTGTTGACGACCGCACCCAGGTGGTAGACCGCGCCGGCCTCGTCGGCCAGGCGCTGATACTGCCGTTCCTCCAGGCCCAGCCGGGGCTGGGCCAGGTTGGCCGGGACGGCCTCGATACGGCCGGCGAACACCTCGTCCCACTGGCCGGCCGCGACCAGGGCGTCCCGGACCCGCTGGGCGGCGGCGTCCGGCTCACCCGCCCGGACCAGGCAGGTCACGGACGCGCGGGTGAGCCGCAGCAGCTCCCCGAGCAGCTGCGCGCCCAGGTACCCGGTGGCGCCGGTGACCACGATCCGCTCCGGAGCGGCGGCCGGCCGGGACGGCGGGGCGGCCGCCTCCGGGTCGTGCCGGGCCGTCTCGGCGTGCAGATCCAGGCCGGCGGCCGGGAGCGCCGGTTCGGGCACCCCGCCGGCCTCGATGATCGCGGCCAGCTGGGCCACGGTGGGCTGCTCGAACAGGGTGCGCAGGGGGACCGGGGTGTGCCACTGGTCCCGGATGCGGTTCGCGGCCCGGGTGCCGAGCAGTGAGTGCAGGCCCAGGTCGACCAGGTTCTCGCGCCGGGCGACGGCGGGCAGGCCGAGCATCTCCGCGAACAGCGCGGCCAGGGCGCGCTCGGTCTCGGTCCCGGTCTCGGTCCCGGCCTCGGTCCCGGCCTCGTCCCGGGTCGGGCGTGCGGGCGAAGTGGCGGCGGCCAGGCTCGGGGACGCGGCCGAGGGGGCGGGCGGTGACGCCCTCGCGGCTCTCGTCCGCGGTGCCGGTGCTGACCTCGCCGAGCGTGCCGGCCGCGGCGCCGAGCAGACCGGACAGCGCGATCCGGGTCTGCTCGAGGAGCCCGGCGGCCTGCGCCGCGCCGACCCGGCGGCGGTCGTGGACCAGGCGCATCGGCATGTCGTCGCCGGGCAGGACCATCAGTACCAGGGGCAGGTGCGGCCGGGTGTCCATCGCCACCCCGCGCAGCTCGATGCCCTCGCTGCCCAGGGTGAAGGCCGGCATCGGCATGTTCTGGAAGGTGACGATGCTCTCGAACAGGTCGGCCGACGGCGGCACCGAACTCCAGCGGCGGAAGTCGCCCTGGTCCGCGCCGGCGTGCTCGCGTCCGGCCGCGATCGCCTCCTGGAGCTCGCGCAGCCAGTCCAGCACCGGCCGGTCGCCGGCCACCGTGGTGCGGATGGGAACGGTGGCCACCATGCAGCCCACGGTGGATTCCGCGGACGGCAGGCCCGGCGGGCGGTGCGCCATGGTGGTCCCGACGACCAGGTCCGTGCAGGGCAGGCGGCGGGACAGCACCAGGGTCCAGGCCGCCTGGACCAGGGTGTGAGCGGACAGCCGGTGCCGCGCCGAGAAGGCGCGCAGGTCCGGGCCGAGGTCAGCCAGGGTGACCTCATGCCAGCCGGATGGCAGCCCGCCCTCGGCCGCGGCGGGATCACCGCAGTCCAGCCGGGGCGCGGGCTGGTAGCCGCCGAGCCGGTCCTGCCAGAACCTGGCGACGGCGCCGGCGTCCTGCCGGGTCCACCACGCCACGTAGTCGCGGTACCGGCCGGCGGGCGGCAGGTCGGGCTGGCGGCCGTGCCGCAAGGCCCGGTAGGCCGTGGTGAACTCGGACAAGATGATGCCGATGGACCAGCCGTCCAGGATCAGGTGCGAGAAGCAGATGCTGATCCGGTAGCCGTCTTCGGCGGTGCGGTACAGCCGGACCCGCATCGGCGGCCGCGACTCGGCGTCGAAGCCCAGACGCCGCTCCTGGCCGAGCTCGGCGGCCAGCCGGGAGTCCTGCTCGGCCGCGGTCAGGTCGCGCCAGTCGGCCTCGTCGCGGGGCAGCGACACGCTGGCGTGCACCACCTGTACCGGCTTGTCCGTGCGGTCCCAGTGGAACGTGGTCCGCAGCGCGCCGTGCCGGTTCACGATCAGCTGCCAGGCGCCCCAGAACGCCTCCCGGTCCAGCCGGCCGCCGATGCTCAGCACGGTCTGCTCGATGTAAGTGCCGTCGCTCGGCGCGAGCAGGCCGTGGAACAGCATGCCGTGCTGCAGCGGCGAGAGCTCGTAGATGTCCTCGATGTTCCGCGTGGTCATGATCGTCCTTCCCGCGCCGCGGCCAGGGCGGCCCGCCGGGCCCCGGGCCAGCCGGCGGTCTCGTGTTCCTGCAGCTGGTCAGCCAGCACGGCGAGCAGCTCTGCCCGGTAGGTATGCAGGAAGAAGTGGCCGCCGCGGACCATCCGCATGCTGAACGGCCCGGTGGTGCAGGTTCGCCAGGAGCTCAGCGCCGCCTCGCTGACCCCGCGGTCGTCGCGGCCGCCGATGGCCGTGACCGGGCAGCCGAGGGGCGGAGACGGCTGGTAGGAGTAGGTCTCCACCGCGCGGAAGTCCGCGCGCAGCACCGGGCACATGACCTCCATCAGCGCGTCGTTCGCCAGCAGCTCGTCGGGCGTGCCGCCGAGCGTTTTCAGGTGCCGCCGGAACTCCTGGTCGGGCAGGCGCGAGACCGGGAACTCGGCCGACGGCCAGGCGGGCCCGCGCATCGCGGCCGCGAACAGCCGCCGGGCCCGGTAGCCGTGGTCGTTTTCCAGCTGCCGGGCCAGCTCGTAGCCGACCAGTGCGCCGTAGCTGTACCCGGCGATGGCGAACGGGCCGTCCAGCCGGGGCAGCAGGCAGCTGGTCAGGTCGGCGACCACCGCCGCCACCCGGTCCAGCGGCGGGTCCGCGAAGCGGGTGCCCCGGCCGGGTGGCTCCAGCGGGCAGACCTGCACCCACGGCGGCAGCGACGCGGCCCAGGCCCGGAACATCTGGGCCGACCCGCCCGCGTAAGGCAGGCAGAACAGGCGCAACGGCGGGCCGGCCGCGGCCGGCTGCGGCCGCCTCATGAGTGGGCCGTCCGGGCCGGGCCGAGCAGAGCCGATGAGATGGTCCGGAATTGCATGTTGGACGTCCCCTCGTAGATGGTGCCGATCTTGGCGTCGCGGTAGAACTTCTCGGCCAGGTAGCGGGTGGTGAAGCCGTTGCCGCCCAGGGTCTCGACGGCGTGCGCGGCGACCCGCTCGGCGGTCGCCGAGGCGACGTACTTGGCCATGGCCGCGGCCTGCAGCTGCTCGCCGGCGGGGCCGTGTTCCAGCACCCGGGCCGTGTTGTACAGCAGGACGCGGGCCGCCTCGGTCTCGGCCGCGAGCCGCGCCAGCGGGAACCTGACCCCCTGGAAGTCGGCGATGGGCACGCCGAACTGGCGGCGCTGCCGCGCGTACCCGGCCGCCTCGGCCAGCGCGCCGGCGGCCAGGCCGGTCAGCTGGGCGGCGATGCCGAGCTTGCCGACGTTGAGGGTCTCGACGGCGAGCACGCCGGCGCCGCCTGGACGGCCCAGGACGTCCTGGGCGCTGACCCGGACGCCGTCCATCCGCACCTCGCAGGTGGAGCTGGCCCGGATGCCGAGCTTGCCGGCCGCGGTCCCACCGACACGCCGGGTTCGCCCGCCTGGACCAGGAAGGCGGTCAGCCCTCCGCCGTCCGCGAGCCGGGCGAAGACCAGGAACAGCCCGGCCTCGGCCGCGTTGGTGACCCAGGCCTTGGTGCCGTCGAGCCGGTACCCGGTTCCGTCCCGGGTGGCCTGGGTCCGCAGCGACAGCGCGTCGCTGCCCGATTCGGATTCGGACAGGGCGTAGGCGCCGACGGTGCCGGTGGCCAGCCGGGGCAGGTAGCGCCGCTTCTGGTCCCCGCTGCCGTGCCGCAGCAGGGCGCTGGCCACCAGCGCGTTCTGCACGTCGACGACCACCGCCACGGCCGGGTCCGCCCGGGCCAGTTCCTCGATGGCCAGCACGAGCTGGAACAGGCTGCGGCCCGCGCCGCCGTAGGCCGGGGAGATCTCGATGCCCATCAGGCCCGCGCCGAACAGCTCCTTGAGCAGGTCATCGCGCAGGCAGGCGCGGTCGTCCATCTCCCGGGCCAGCGGCCGCACGGTTTCCTCGGCAAAGGCCCGCACGGTGTCACGCCACTGTTCGTCCTCCGCGGACAGGCTGGTGAGCGGCCGGGGGCCGGTCATAGTTCCTCCTCCCCGCCCAGGGCGCCGAGCAACCTGGACAGCTCGCCGTCGGCCAGCCCGGCCAGCGGGAAGTCGCTGGCTTGGGGCCGGGCCGGGCCGGCCTCCCGGCAGTGGTCCGCGAGAGTCCGCAGCGCGCCGGTGAAGGCACCGGCCAGCTCGCCGGCGCCGGCCGGGGCCGGGCCGGGCCAGGACCATTCGGCGTGCAGCCGGCCCCGGTAGACCAGCACGGTGAGCACGGCCGCGGCGGGGCCGCCCTCGGGCTGCGGCCAGGGCCGCGCGTCCGGGCCGAGCAGCCGGTCCAGGCCGCTCCGGCCCCCGAAGTCACCCTCGCTGCGCAGGATCACCAGCGGCTCGCGGGGTTGCGCGAGCCCGGCCCGGCGGCCGGCCGGGCCGGCTGGCTCGCCGCGAAGGAGCTGCTTGACCGCGGCCAGCAGCTCGCCGGGGCCGGCCGGGGCGAAGTCCAGGCGGACCGGGGCGGCGGCGCTGAAGGCGCCGACACTGCGGCTGATGTCGGTCTCCCCGCCCGCGTCGGCGCGCGGGTCGGTCACGACCTCTACGTCGGCGGCGGCCCAGCCCGCCGCGGAGCGGGCCAGAGCCAGGGCGGCCAGGCAGAGCTCGGTCAGCGAAAGGCGATAGGCGTCACGGGCCGAGCTGAGCAGCCGGGCGGTCTCGGCCTCGTCCAGCTCGGCGTGCAGGACCTGCCGGGCCGGCTGCGCACTTGGCTGCGGCCTGGGCGGCGGCGGGCCAGGCGGGAGGTCCGGCCCGGGCCGGCGCGCCGCCCAGGCCGCGAACGAGGTCGTAGGCGGCATGAGCGCCGCGGCCCCGTTCTGGCACGGTGCGGTCAGCCGCAGGAATTCGGCCAGCAGCAGCTCGCAGGAGGGCATGTCAGCCGCCAGCTCGTGGATGAGCCAGGCCAGCCGGCGCTGGCCGCCCAGGTCGAACAGGGCCGCCTTGAACACCGGGCCCTGCTCGAGGTCCAGCTCGGCCCGCATCTCCGCCAGCATCTCGGCCGCCGCGGCCGGCCGCATGGTCTCCGGCAGCATGCCGAGCTCGAGGAGCGGGACGTAAGCGTCCACTTCGCCCGCGCCGGCGAAGTGCTGCGTCCAGCCGTCCGGGCCGGGGGTGAACCGGGACCGCAGGCTCGGGTGCCGTTCCACCAGGCGGGTGACGGCCCGCTGGGCCTGCTCGGGAGTCAGGCCGGGGGCCACCGGCACTTCGATGCGGTGGATCCCGGCCGGCTGGCCCAGCAGGTGCTGCTGGGAAGGTGTCAGCGGCACCGCGCCGGATCCGGCCGGCGCGGCGGTCACGCCGCGGGCCTCGAGCACGATGGCCAGCTCGGCGAGGGACTGCGCCTCGAACAGGTCCTGCAGCCGGATCTCCAGGCCCTCGTCAGCGGCCCGGGAGATGATCCGCACCCCGGTGATGGAGTCTCCGCCGGTTTCGAAGAAGTTGGCTTCCGGATCCACCTGGTCCAGCCCGGCCACCTCGGCCACCAGCGCGCTGAGCCGCCCGATGATGGCCTGCTGGGTGGGGGTGGTGGTGGCGGGGGGGTGGCTGGGCTGGTGGGGGGGTGGCGGGGTGGTGGTGAGGGCGTTGCGGTTGACTTTGCCGTTGGCGGTCAGCGGGAGCTGGTCGATGGTGGTGATGGCGGCCGGGATCATGTAGGCGGGCAGGTGCTGGCGGGCGTGCTGGCGGGCGGCGTCGGCCCGGGTGGTGTCCGCGGCGGGGTTGCGGGGCTGGCCGGGGGCGGGGATGATCGCGGCGACCAGCCGCCGGTGGTGCCGGTCGCCGGCGGTGCCGGCGATGGCGGCGGCGACCCCGGGGGCGGCGGCCAGGACGGTCTCGATCTCGCCGAGCTCGATCCGGTATCCGCCTATCTTGACCTGGCTGTCCTGCCGGCCCAGGAACTCGATGGTGCCGTCGGGATGGCGGCGGCCCAGGTCCCCGGTGCGGTAGAGGCGCTCGCCGGTGGCGGGGTGGGGGAAGAACGCGGCCGCGGTGCGTTCCTCGTCCCGCCAGTAGCCTTCGGCCAGGCCGGTGCCGCCGATGAACAGTTCCCCGGTGACCCAGACCGGGCATGGCTCGAGGCGGTCGTTGAGCACCTGCCAGGTCTGGTTCCGCAGCGGCTTGCCGTAGGGGACCGAGTCCCAGCCGGGTTCGGGGTCGCCGGCCCGGTGCCAGATCGACCAGATCGCCGCCTCGGTGGCGCCGCCGAGGGAGATCACCTCGCAGTGCGGCCACAGGGCCCGGATGCGGCCGGGCAGGCCGACCGGGATCCAGTCGCCGGACATCAGGACCAGCCGCAGGCCGGGCGGCGGGCCGCCGGGGGTGGCGGCGCAGGTCTCGGTGAACATCTCCATCAGGGCCGGGACCGAGTTCCAGACGGTTACCTGGTGGTCGGTGGCCAGCTGGCGCCAGCGGGCGGGGTCGCGCCGTGCTCCGGGCTCGGGCAGGATCAGGGCGCCGCCGGCGCCCAGGACGCCGAAGATGTCCCAGACCGACAGGTCGAAGCTGAGCGAGGACAGTCCCAGCACCCGGTCCGCGGGGCCCAGGCCGAACCGGTCGCAGATGTCGGCGCAGGTGTTCAGGGCCGCCCGGTGGCAGACCGCGACGCCCTTCGGCTCACCGGTGGATCCCGAGGTGTACAGCACGTACGCCAGGTCACCGGGCGTGGCGGCGCAGGGCGGCGGCCCGGCGGCGACCTGGGCCGGGTCGTCCAGGTCCACCGCCACCTGCGCGGGCCAGTCCGGTCCCGCGCCCGGCCCGGTGACCACCACGGCTACCTGGCCGTGGTCCAGGACGTAGGCGCGGCGGGCGGGGGGCAGCTCCGGGTCGACGGGCACGTAGGCCGCGCCGGCCAGCAGGACGCCCAGGGCGGCCACCACCTGCTCGGGGCCCTTGGACGCCGAGACCCCCACCAGCTGGCCCGGTGACACGCCCTGGCCGGCCAGCTGGACCGCGACCCAGCTGGCCCGCCGGCACAGCTCGGCGTAGGACAGCTCCCGGCCGGCGCTGGCCACCGCGACCGCTTCCGGGCGCTGCCGCGCCGCCTCCAGCAGCGGCGAGAACAGCAGCCCCTCAGGCACCGGGCCCGCCGTCGCGTTCACCTCCGCCACCAGGTCCGACTGCCACCCCGGCAGCGCCACCGCGGCCGGTCCCCAGCCGGCCCCGCTCTCATCGGCCAGGCCCCGCACCACCGCGCAGAACGCACCGAACATCTCCGCCACCACCCCCGGCTCGAACAACCCGTCGACGGCTGCCCAGGACAGGCCGAGGCCGTCGTCGAGCTCGAGCGCGGCCCCGTCCATCCATACCTGAGGGGTCTGCACGACCGCGTAGACCTGGTCGCCGATCCACTCGACGATGGACTGGAAGTCGGCCCCGTCGCCGATCAGGGTGCTGGTGAACACGACCGGGGCGACCGCGCCCGCGGCGTTACGCCGCTGGCGGCCGAGCTCGCGCAGGATCTCCACGCCGCTGAGGTAGCGGTGCTCCAGGTCCTTCCAGTTCTGTTCCTGGATCTGGCGGGCGACCGCCTCGATGCCGCGGTCCCGGGTCAGGTCCACCGCCTGGAGCCCGAACGAGGCGAAGCCGCCGACGAGCTCGTCCACGTCGGGGTGGACCGGGAAGCGGATGTTGGTGGTGACGTTGAGCGTGAACCGCCCGGTCCGGCTCCAGGTGCCCAGCACCTGGGCGTAGGCGGCGAGCAGCACCGCCGAGGGGGTCAGCCCGCGCCGGGCCGCCTGGCGGGTGATCCGCTCCCACACCGCCGCCGGGATGATCGTCTCGTGCGGCTCGAACCGGGGCGCGGTGATCTGCTCGGGCGGCACGGCGAGGGGCAGGGCCGGCGGCCCGGGGAGCTCGGCGACCCGGTCCCGCCAGTAGGCCAGCGACCGCTCGTACTGCGGGGTCTCGCGGATCCGGGCCGCGGCCGCCCGGTAGTCCCGGTAGGAGATACCCAGCGCGGGCAGCTGCGCGTCCGGGTCCTCGTAGTAGCGGCGCCAGTCCCGCAGCAGGATTCGCACGCTGCCCATGTCCGCCATCAGCAGGTCGAAGCTGAGGAAGATCCGCATCCGCCGGCCGGGCAGCACCGTGGCGCGGATGTCGAACAGCGGCCACTGGCCGGCCGGGCGGATCTCGTGCGACAGCCGGTCGCGGAGACGGTCCAGCTCGGCCTGGGCTTCCCCGGCGGCCAGGCCGCTCAGGTCGGTCGCGGTGATGACGTAGGGCCCGACGTCGGGCAGGATCTGCTGGGTGCCGTCGGCGTTGATGACCGCGCGCAGCATCGGGTGCCGGTCCATGACCCGGGCCCAGGCCCGGTTGAGCCGGGCTAGGTCGGTGCCGGGGTCGACGTGCAGCCGGGCGCAGTCGCGCTCCAGCTCCCAGTACATGTGGGCGGCCACGTTGCCCAGGCTGAAGCTGCCCATCCGGCCCAGCCACTGGGCCTGCTGGATCTCGCTGAGCGGGAACGGCTCGTGCAGGGCGGCCCAGTCCGGTGTAGCCGCGGGCAGGCTCGCCTCGGCGGCTTCGCTCTCCTGCCCGCTCTGCGCCAGCAGCCGGGCCAGGGCCTCGACGGTGGAAGCCTGGGTCAGGGCGCGCAGCGGGATGTCCAGCCCGAACTCCTGGCGGATTCGCGTGATCATCTTGGTGGCCAGCAGCGAGTGGCCGCCGAGTTCGACGAAGTTGTCGAGCACGCCCACCGGGCGGACCCCGAGCAGGTCCTGCCAGATGGCGGCGAGCCGTTCCTCCGCGTGGTCCCGCGGCGCCACGAACTCGCTGTCCAGCGGAGGCCGGGCCGAGTCGATGGCCGGCTCGTCCGGCGCCTCGGGGCCGGCGTCGAAGGCCAGGTCCGCGGTCGGCCCGGAGGCCGCCGCGCCGGGCGGGTCGATCCAGTAGCGCCGCCGCTCGAACGGGTAGCCGGGCAGGCTGACCCGGCTCCGGGGGCCAGGCTCGTGCAGCGCCGCCCAGTCGACCTCCGCGCCCGCCAGCCACATCCGGCCCACGCCCTCGAGCAGGACGGCCCCGTCGTCGGGGCGCTCGTCCAGGCCGGCGGGCGGGGTCAGCGCGGTCACGGTGGCCTGGCGCGCACCGTCGGCCAGCCGGGCGAGCTTGGTCAGGGTGTCGCCCGGCCCGACCTCGACCAGCAGCCGCACCCCCGACTCCAGCAGCCGGGCCATGCCGTCGGCGAACCGTACCGGATGCCGCAGGTGACGGGCCCAGTAACCGGGGTCGGCGGCCTGTTCGCCGGGCATCCAGTCACCGGTCAGGCAGGAGACGTAGGGCCGGGCGGGCGGGCGGGCCGGGCAGCCGGCGACCTCGGCCGCGAACTGGTCCAGGATCGGGTCCATCATGGCCGAGTGGAAGGCGTGCGACGTGCGCAGCAGGCGGTACGGCACCCCGTCCGCTTCCAGCCGCCGGACGAACCGCGTGACCGCCTCGTCCGGCCCCGACACCGCGCACACCTCGGGGGCGTTGACCGCGGCCAGCGACAGCTCGGCGGGCAGCAGGGCGCGGACCTCGGGTTCGGGCAGGCCTACCGACACCATGGAGCCGGCCGGGAGGGCCTGCATGAGCCGGCCCCGCGCGGCGACCAGGGCCACGGCGTCGTCCAGGGACAGCACCCCCGCCAGGCAGGCGGCGGTGAACTCGCCGACGCTGTGACCGAGCATGGCGTCGGGCTCCAGGCCCCAGGCTTGCAGCTGCCGGGCCAGGGCGTACTCGGCGGTGAACAGCGCGGGCTGGGCGATGGCGGTCTGCTCGAGCCTGGCCGGGCGGGCCGGTGAACATGATCGTGCGCAGGTCCAGGCCGAGCAGCGGGGCGAAGCGCTCGGCGCAGGCGTCCACCTGGGCCCGGAACCCGGCCTGGTCGCGGTAGAGGCCCTGGCTCATGCCGGCGTACTGGCTGCCCTGGCCGGGGAACAGCCAGGCGGTCCTGGGCCGGCCGGCGCCTGGCCCGGCCGGCGCGGCCGTGCGCGCGCGGTTCGGCCAGGGACCGGGCCGCGTCCGGCGCGGTCTCGGCGATCACGATGCGCCGGTGGCTGAGCGGGCGGCGGCCTGCCTGCAGGGTGTAGGCGGCGTCGGCCAGGCCGGGGGCGTCGGCGGCGGCCAGGGCCGTGCCGAGCCGGACGCAGGCTTCGTCCAGCGCGGCCGGGGTGGCCGCGGATACCGGCAGCAGCTGCAGCGGGCGGCCCGCCGGGACGGGCTGGCGGGGCGGCGCTTCCTCCAGGATCACGTGTGCGTTGGTGCCGCCGAACCCGAACGAGCTGACGCCGATCCGGCGCGGCTCGCCGTCGGCCTTCCAGGCCCGCAGCTCGGTGTTCACGTAGAACGGGGTGGCGCCGAAGTCGATCTGCGGGTTGGGCTCGGTGTAGTTGAGGCTGGGTACCAGCTCCCCGTGCCGAAGCTGCAGGACCGCCTTGATCAGCGAGGCCACGCCGGCGGCGCAGTCCAGGTGGCCGATGTTGGACTTGACCGAGCCGATGGCGCAGGAGGCGGGGCGGTCCGCGACCGGGCCGAACACCCGGCTGAGGGCCCTGATCTCGATCGGGTCGCCGAGCTGGGTGCCGGTGCCGTGGGTCTCGATGGCGCCGATGTCCTCGGGGCGCAGCTGGGCGATGCCCAGGGCGGTGGCGATCACCTCGGCCTGCCCCTCGACGCTGGGCGCGGTGAACCCGACCTTGGCGGCGCCGTCGTTGTTGACGGCCGATCCGCGGATGACGGCCAGCACCTGGTCGCGGTCGGCCATGGCGTCTTCGAGGCGCTTGAGCACGACCACCCCGGCCCCGCTGCCCGCGATGGTGCCGCGCGCCGCGGCGTCGAACGGCCGGCAGTGGCCGTCCGGGGAGAAGATCAGGCCCTCCTGATAGAGGTAGCCGCGGTCCTGCGGCAGCCGCAGCGTGACCCCGCCGGCCAGGGCCACGTCGCACTCGTAGCCGAGCAGGGCCTGGACGGCGGTGTGCACGGCTACCAGGGAAGTGGAGCAGGCGGTCTGCACGCAGATCGCGGGTCCCGACAGGCCGAGCTTGTAGCTGGTCCGGCTGGCGACGTAGTCCTTGTCGTTGGCGATGAGCAGTTCCAGCGAGTCCGACGATGGCGCGATGCCGCGGCCGGGCAGCAGGTGACCGATCAGGTAGGCGGACAGCGCGGCGCCCGCGTACACGCCGGTGGTCCCGCCGGTTTGCCCGGGGTCGTAGCCGGCGTCCTCGAGCGCGTGCCAGGCGCTCTCCAGGAAAATCCGCTGCTGCGGGTCGAGCAGGGCCGCGTCCCGGCCGCTGTAGCCGAAGAACGGGGCGTCGAACCGGTCCGGATCCGCCAGGACGGCGCAGGCCGGTACGTAGCCTGGGTCACGCAGCAGCTCCGGGGCGACCCGCCCCTCGAGCTCGGCCAGGTCGAAGAACGTCACCGACTCGACGCCGCCGCGCAGGTTCTGCCAGTAGGCGGCGGCGTCCCGTGCGCCGGGAAACCGGCCGGCCAGGCCGATCACCGCGATGCCGCCGAGTTCGTCGATTCCGGTCATGACTTCTCCTTCTGCGCCCGGCGGGCCTGCCGGATCCGGCTGGCCCGGTCCTGCGATCGGGTCACCAGCTCCGCCGGGTCAGCGGGGCCGGGCGAGCCGTCCAGCCAGCTGGCCAGGCTGGCGATGGTCCCGTGCTCGAACAGGGCGGTGAGCTCGAACTCCCGGCCCAGCCGGTGCTGGAGCCGCTGGTGCACCCGTACGATCAGGACCGAGTCGATCCCGATGTCGAACAGGTTGGCCGACATGCTGACGCTGTCCGTGCCGAGCAGCTGCCGCACCTCGGCCAGCACCGCCTGCTGGGTGGGGGTGGTGGTGGCGGGGGGGTGGCTGGGCTGGTGGGGGGGTGGCGGGGTGGTGGTGAGGGCGTTGCGGTTGACTTTGCCGTTGGCGGTCAGCGGGAGCTGGTCGATGGTGGTGATGGCGGCCGGGATCATGTAGGCGGGCAGGTGCTGGCGGGCGTGCTGGCGGGCGGCGTCGGCCCGGGTGGTGTCCGCGGCGGGGTTGCGGGGCTGGCCGGGGGCGGGGATGATCGCGGCGACCAGCCGCCGGTGGTGCCGGTCGCCGGCGGTGCCGGCGATGGCGGCGGCGACCCCGGGGGCGGCGGCCAGGACGGTCTCGATCTCGCCGAGCTCGATCCGGTATCCGCCTATCTTGACCTGGCTGTCCTGCCGGCCCAGGAACTCGATGGTGCCGTCGGGATGGCGGCGGCCCAGGTCCCCGGTGCGGTAGAGGCGCTCGCCGGTGGCGGGGTGGGGGAAGAACGCGGCCGCGGTGCGTTCCTCGTCCCGCCAGTAGCCTTCGGCCAGGCCGGTGCCGCCGATGAACAGTTCCCCGGTGACCCAGACCGGGCATGGCTCGAGGCGGTCGTTGAGCACCTGCCAGGTCTGGTTCCGCAGCGGCTTGCCGTAGGGGACCGAGTCCCAGCCGGGTTCGGGGTCGCCGGCCCGGTGCCAGATCGACCAGATCGCCGCCTCGGTGGCGCCGCCGAGGGAGATCACCTCGCAGTGCGGCCACAGGGCCCGGATGCGGCCGGGCAGGCCGACCGGGATCCAGTCGCCGGACATCAGGACCAGCCGCAGGCCGGGCGGCGGGCCGCCGGGGGTGGCGGCGCAGGTCTCGGTGAACATCTCCATCAGGGCCGGGACCGAGTTCCAGACGGTTACCTGGTGGTCGGTGGCCAGCTGGCGCCAGCGGGCGGGGTCGCGCCGTGCTCCGGGCTCGGGCAGGATCAGGGCGCCGCCGGCGCCCAGGACGCCGAAGATGTCCCAGACCGACAGGTCGAAGCTGAGCGAGGACAGTCCCAGCACCCGGTCCGCGGGGCCCAGGCCGAACCGGTCGCAGATGTCGGCGCAGGTGTTCAGGGCCGCCCGGTGGCAGACCGCGACGCCCTTCGGCTCACCGGTGGATCCCGAGGTGTACAGCACGTACGCCAGGTCACCGGGCGTGGCGGCGCAGGGCGGCGGCCCGGCGGCGACCTGGGCCGGGTCGTCCAGGTCCACCGCCACCTGCGCGGGCCAGTCCGGTCCCGCGCCCGGCCCGGTGACCACCACGGCTACCTGGCCGTGGTCCAGGACGTAGGCGCGGCGGGCGGGGGGCAGCTCCGGGTCGACGGGCACGTAGGCCGCGCCGGCCAGCAGGACGCCCAGGGCGGCCACCACCTGCTCGGGGCCCTTGGACGCCGAGACCCCCACCAGCTGGCCCGGTGACACGCCCTGGCCGGCCAGCTGGACCGCGACCCAGCTGGCCCGCCGGCACAGCTCGGCGTAGGACAGCTCCCGGCCGGCGCCGGCCACCGCGACCGCTTCCGGGCGCTGCCGCGCCGCCTCCAGCAGCGGCGAGAACAGCAGCCCCTCAGGCACCGGGCCCGCCGTCGCGTTCACCTCCGCCACCAGGTCCGACTGCCACCCCGGCAGCGCCACCGCGGCCGGTCCCCAGCCGGCCCCGCTCTCATCGGCCAGGCCCCGCACCACCGCGCAGAACGCACCGAACATCTCCGCCACCACCCCCGGCTCGAACAACCCGTCGACCGAGTCCCAGTTGACGTGCAGCGCACCGGACATCTCGTAAACCTGGTGGTCCAGGTAGACCTGAGATGTCTGCGAGGACCCGCCGACCGGTCGTCCCAGGCCCGGCAGCACGCCGTCGGTCGCGCCGAGCTCGGCGTCGAGCAGGCTGGTGAACACCACCGGCATCGGCACCCGGCTGGTGCCGCGGGCGCGGGCCAGCTCGCGCAGCACCCGGACCGCGCCGAACTGGCCGTGCTCGAGGTCTTGCCACAGCTGCCCGGCGACCCGGCGGGCGCGGGCCGCGAAGTCGCCGTCCGGGGCGGCGTCGACCGCCAGCAGGCTCAGCGCGGTGAAGTCGCCGATGATCCGGTCCACGTCGGGGTGCAGCGGCAGCCGCTCGCCCACGGTGACGGTGACGGTGAACCGGGGTGTCCTGGACCAGCGGGCCAGCACGTCGGCGTAGGCGGTGAGCAGGATCGCGGTGGGGGTGACGCTGCCCTGCCGGGCCCGGGCCTTCAGCCGGTCCCAGGCGGCCGGCTCCAGCCGGAACGTGCGGTGGGTGAACCGGGTCGGGCCGCGGTCCCGGTCGCCTGGCCCGGCCAGCGGCAGCTCGGGGGTGGCCGGCAGATCGTCCAGCCGGGCCAGCCAGTAGTCCCGGGCCCGCTCGTAACCGGGTCCCTGGCCGCGGGTGGCGGCGGCGGCCAGGTAGTCGCGGAAGGTGATGCCGAGCGGCGGCCGCGGCTGCTCCGGGTCCGGGTAGATGGCGGCCCACTCGTTCAGGAACGTGATGATCGAGGTGCCGTCCGCGATCAGCATGTCCATGCTCAGGTGGATGCGGGTGGACCCGCCAGGCAGCCGCTGGGCCCGGAGCTCGAACAGCGGCCACTGCCCGGCCGGGCGGACCTCGTGGGACAGTTCGTCGCGGACGGCGGCGACCCGCCGGTCCGCCTCGGCGGGCGGGGCCGCGGACAGATCCTCCACGGTGATGTCGGCCGGGGGCACCTCGGCCAGCACCCGCTGGGTGCCGTCCGGCGCCACCACCGCCCGCAGCATGTCGTGCCGGGCCGTCAGCTGGGTCAGCGTGGCCCGGGCCCGGTCCGGGTCGAAGTCGGCCGAGCAGAACTCGAGGTAGACGTGGGTGGCCACGTCACCGAGCTCGTAGTGGCCCAGGCGGCCCATCCAGTAGGCGTGCTGCACGTCGGTGAGCGGGAAGCTCTCGTGCCTGCGGGCCGGGTCGGCCACCAGGACGGGCGCCGCCTCGGCGGCGGGCTCGCCGCGCCGCTGCGCCACCAGCGCGGCGAGCCCGGCCACGGTGCGGGCCTCGAAGATCTCCCGGAGACCGACCCGGACGCCCAGTTGCGCGGCGATCCGGGCGGCCATCCTGGTCGCGATCAGCGAATGACCGCCCAGCTCGAAGAAGTTGTCCTCCATCCCCACCTCGCCCGCGTCGAGCAGCTCGGCCCAGATAGCGGCGATGGCCCGTTCGTCGTCGGTGCGCGGCGCGGCCGGCCCGGCCCGGCGCCGGGCCGCGGCGGCCCGCGGGTCGGGCAGGTGAGCCCGGTCGACCTTGCCATTGGCGGTCAGCGGCAGCCGGCCCAGGGTGACGAAGAACGCCGGGATCATGTGCGCTGGCAGCCGTTCGGCCAGCCACGCGCTCAGCTGGCTCCCGTCCAGGCGCGGGCCGGCCGGGGCGGCCGGGGCCGGCCGCCGCACAGGGCGTGGGCGAGCTGGTGGGAGGGACCGAGCCGGAACATCTTCGCCAGCGGCGCGACGGCGACGTCGCCGATCGGGCACAGGCCGATCTCGCGGTCCTCGGCCCAGGTCATCAGCAGCTGGCCCATGTAGCCCGCCTCCAGCAGGCACATGTCCCGGGCCAGGTCGCCGTACATGGGCTCGATGGCAGCCAGGTCAGCGACCAGGAAGACGGTGAAGGCGGCGGCCCTGGCCAGCTCCCGGTTGTGGGCCACGTGGGCCGACGGGTCGAGGACGGCGTCCGGGGTCAGGGCGACCAGGCACCGGTCGGCCGGATGGTAGTAGTAGGCGCCGCCGGGGATGTCGGCGACGCCGCCCGGCCGGACGTGCACGTAGGCCTGGACCGGGTACAGGCCGCCGCCGGACGGATAGCGGTACTTGGGCAGGCCGTCGACCTCGATGCGGGCCAGGCAATCGAGGCAGGCGGCCAGGTCGCGCAGGCTGACCGGCTCGGTCAGGAAGGTCCGCTGGCTGCGGCGGCGCAGGTAGCGGGCCTGCCGTGCCTCGTCGTCCTCGGTCAGGGCCAGGCTGATCCGGGGCTGGCCCTCGTCGGCGCGGATGCCCGCGTGGCGCATCTTGAACTCGGCCCGGTCGAGCGGGTCCTGCACCGCGATGCTGTCCAGGTGCCGGCCGGCGACCTCGTTGCCGGCGCAGCCGCCGTCCCCGGCCGCGGCGCAGGCGGCGGTCCTGGGCACGACGTAGGCGGCCAGCGCCTCGGCCCCGGGCCGGCCTGGGCTGCTGATCGCGGTCACCACGGCCGAGCCCACGGCGGGGTGGGCGGCCAGGCAGGCCTCGACCTCGCCGGTCTCGATCCGCTGGCCGCGGATCTTGACCTGCGAGTCGGCCCGGCCGGCGAACTCGATCTCGCCGCTGGGCAGGAAGCGGCCCAGGTCACCGGTGCGGTACAGCCGCTCGCCGGTGCGCGGGTGGGCCACGAACGCGGCCCGGGTGCGCTCGGGGTCGCGCCAGTAGCCGCGGGCCAGCTGGACGCCAGCCGCGTACAACTCGCCGGTGACCCAGTCCGGGCAGTCCCGCCGGTGGTCGCCGAGGACGTAGTACCGGTTGTTGGCGATGGCCCGGCCGTAGGGAATGCTGGGCCGGCTCGCGTCGGCCGCCTCGACCTCGTGCCAGATGTTCCACACGGTGGTCTCGGTCGGGCCGCCGATGGTCAGGACCCGGACCCGGGGCGCGGCCGCGGCGATCCGTCCGGGGAGCTGGACCGGCACCCAGTCGCCACCCAGGATGACCAGCTCCAGCGAGGCCAGCTGGCCGGGCGCGGCCGCCTCTGTCAGCATCTCCATCATGGCCGGCACCGAGTTCCACACCGTGACCCGGTGCTCGGCGATCAGGCCGGCCCAGGCGGCGGCGTCGCGCTGGTCTCCCGGGGCGGGCAGCACCAGGGTGCCGCCCGCGCCCAGGATCCCGACGATGTCGAACAGGGACAGGTCGTGGTGCAGCGCGGTCACGCCCAGCGCCCGGCAGCCGGGCCCGAGCCGCTGGCGCTCGATCGTCTCCAGCATGCAGTTGACAATGGCCCGATGCGGGACCATCACTCCCTTGGGGCGGCCGGTGGAGCCGGAGGTGAAGATGGTGACGGCCAGGCTGTCCTGGTCTTGGACCCGCGGCAGCGGCTCGCCGTGAGGCTGGTCCGCCAGGCCGGGCAGTTCGGCCAGCACGACCCGGGCCTCCCCTTGAGCCAGCACGTCGTCGATCCGGGCCTGCGGCCAGGACGGGTCCAGCGGTAGGTAGGCGGCGCCGGACATGAGCGTGCCGAGCACGGCCACGATCTGCTGCCAGCCCTTGTCCATGACGATCGCCACGTTCTCGTCCGGCCGGGCGCCCCGGGCGCGCAGCGACCGGGCCAGCGCGGTAGCCTCGGCGGCCAGCTCGGCGTAGCTGAGCACCCGGTCGGCGGCGATCACCGCGGGCTGGTCCGGCCGCTGCGCGGCCTGGGCCATGATCAGCTCGTGGGCCAGCAGGTGCGGCCGGTCGACGGCCCGGCCGGCCATCTCCTCGCGCCGCCGGGCCTGGCCGGCCGGCAGCAGGCCGAGGTCGTCCTCGTGCCACGGCGGCCGGTCCCCTGCCAGCCGGTCCAGCAGGGCGCCGAAGGCGGCGAACATGTCGTCCAGGACGCCGCCCGGGAACAGGCCGTCCACCGCGTCCCAGTCCACTACCAGGTCCCCGCCGCGCTCGTGCACCTGGCAGTCCAGCCAGACCTGCGGGGTCTGCGAGATCCCGTAACTCGGCGTCAGCAGGCCGGCCAGCGGGTCGTCGCCCGCGGTCAGGCCGAGAGTGCTGGTCAGCACCACGGGCATCAGGGCCTGGTCGAAGCCGCCGCGCTGGCGGATCAGCTCGCGCAGCACCCACATGCCGCTGGCGTGCTGGTGGCTCAGGTCGCGCCACAGCTGGGCCTGGAGCCGCTCGGCCCGGCCGCCGAAGCTGTCCGTACCGCGCTGGTCCACCTCGAGCAGGGTGAACGAGGCGAACTCGCCCACCAGGTCGCCGACCTGCTCGTGCAGCGGCAGCCGGTTCTCCCGGGGCAGGTTGAGGGTAAAGTGCGAGCTCCCGCTCCATACCGCCAGCACCTCCGCGAACAGCGCCGTGATCAGGCCGGTCGGGGTGAGCCCGCGGGCCGCGGCCGCGTCCTTGGCCCGGCGCCAGCGGTCCGCGGGCAGCCGCACGCTGCGCCGGGTGAAGCGCGGGCTCGCCGTGGCCGTCCGGTCCGGGGCCAGCGGCAGGTTCGGGGCTGGCGGCAGCCCGGGCAGCCGCTCCCGCCAGTAGCGGGCGGCCCGGCGCCCGGCCGCGCTCTGCGTCACCTCGGCCGCCGTGAGCACATAGTCGCGGAAACTGAGCCGCAGTGGCGGCAGCTGCGCCGACGGGTCCGCGTAGAGCCGGGCGAGCTCTCGGAACAGCACCACGCCGCTGGCGAAGTCGCAGATCAGCGCGTCGATGGACAGGTGCAGCCGGACCCGGCCGTCGGGGCGGCGGCTGGCGGAGAACTCGAACAGGGGCCACTGGCCGGGTGGCCGGACCTCGTGGGACAGCCGCTGCCTGGTCTCGGCCAGCCGCCGGGCCGCCTCGGCCCCGGGCAGCCCGCTCAGGTCCTGGACCTCGATCCGGTAGGCCGCCACCTCGGGCAGGATGCGCTGTTCACCGCGGTCGGGATCGATCACGGCGCGGAGCATCTCGTGCCGTTCGACCAGCCGCTGCCAGGCCCGTTCGAGCCGGGCCAGGTCTACCTCCTCCGGCTCGAACTCCAGGTAGGCGTGGGTGGAGACGTTGCCGAAGGCGAACGTGGCACCGCGGCCCACGCAGTAGGCCTGCTGGGTGTCGGTCAGCGGGAAGGGCTCGCCCCGGCCGGCCGGGTCGGGCACCGCCGCCGGCAGTGCCGTGTCCGGTCCGGTGTCCGCGCCGGGGTTCTCCAGGCCGGCCGCGATCTGGGCGGCCAGCTGGCTGACACCGGGGTTCTCCGCGGCCAGGTCGGCGGGCAGCAGTACGCCGAACTCCTTCTCGATCCGGGCCACCAGGTTCAGCACGCCCAGCGAGTCCAGGCCCAGCTCGAGCAGGCCGTCCGATCCGGGTGCGGTGCCGCCCTGGTGGCCAGCCGCGTCGGCGATGAGCTTGCGCAGCCGGCTCTCGATGGCGTCGGCCCCGTCGGCCCCGTCGGCCCCGTGGGCCTGAGCGGCCGCCCGCTTCCAGCGGCCGGTCACCGTCAGCGTCCCCGCGGCCAGGGCCCGCCGGATGGCGTCGCGCTGGACCTTTCCGCTCGAGGTGCGCAGCAGCGAGCCAGCCCGGATAAGGACCAGCTCGTCCAGCGTAATCTCGAATTCGGCCGCGATCGCGCGCCGCACCGGGTCCGCCACCACCGTCGCGTCCGCTGCCGCCTGCTCGCCGCGGGCCGCCTCGGCCACCAGGACCAGCCGCTCACCCGTCCCGGTGTCCACCGTGAACGCCGCGCTGGCGTTGCGGCGCAGCGCGGGATGCGCGGCCTCGGCGCACTCCTCTATGTCCTGCGGGTGCAGGTTGCGGCCGTGCCAGATGATCAGGTCCTTGACCCGGCCAGCCACGAACAGCTCGCCGTCGTGGAAGAACCCCAGGTCGCCGGTGCGCAGGTAGGTACCGTCCCGGCCGGCCAGGCGGGCGCGGAAGGCGCGTTCGGTCTGATCGGGCTGATTCCAGTACCCGGCCGTGACGCTGGGGCCGGCCACCCAGATCTCGCCTACCTGATCCGGGCCGCAGGGCTGGCCGGTGTCCGGACACGCGATCTCCACTTGCTGGTCCGGGTCGGCGCTCAGGCCGGCGCTGACCAGAACCCGTTCGGCTGTCGTGCCGTTGACGACCGCCGTGACCCGGCCCGCTTCCAGGTCAGCCGCCGCGAACCGGACGGCGCGCGGGCCGCCGGCCGAGACGCTGATCACCAGCGTGGTCTCGGCCATCCCGTACCCGGGCCGTACCGCCTCACGGCGGAACCCGCAGCCGGCGAAGGCGGCGGCGAACCGGTCGACGGAGGCGGCCCGGACCGGCTCGGCGCCGATGCCGAGGGCGTCGACGTGGCTCAGGTCCAGGGTGGCGCGCTGGTCCGGGCCGATCCGCTCGGCGCACAGGTCCAGCGCGAAGTTCGGCGCGAACGACGTGGTGGCCTGGTAGCGGGACAGGGCCGAGAGCCACTGGAACGGGTCGGCGGCGAACGTGGCCGGGAGCATGAGGATGCCCTCGAAGCCGCCGAACAGCGGCTCGAGCACACCGCCGACCAGGCCCATGTCGTGGTAAGGCGGGAGCCAGCTCACCAGCCGCGAGCCGGGTCCGTAGCCGAGCGCGTCGTGCAGCACGCGCAGGTTCCGCATGAGGTTAGCGTGGGTAACCATCACGCCTTTGGGGGCGGCCGTGCTGCCCGACGTGTACTGCAGAAGGGCCAGGTCACCGGGATCGGCCGCGGCCGGGGCGGGCAGCGGCTGGCCGCCGGTGATCGCCTCGTCCACCAGCCAGCGCATCCCGGCCGCGGCCGGCAGGCCGGCCAGCTGCTCGGTGGCGAGCCGGGCCGCCCGCTCGCCCGCCAGCACCGCGGCCGGGCAGGCGTCGGCCACGATCGTCTGGATCCTGCTGAGCCTGCGGTTCCGCACCGGCGGGTAGGCGGTCACCGCGATCACGCCGGCGTACAGGCAGCCGAAGAACGCGGTCAGGTAGTCCAGGCCGGGCGGTAGCAGGATCAGCACCCGGTCGCCGGGGGCGGCGCTCTCCCGCAGGGCCCCGGCCACGGCCAGGCTGCGCGCGTGGAGCCCGGCGAAGGTCAGCTCGCCGGTTTCCTCCCCGTCACGGTCGAGGAAGCGGTACGCCACCCGCCCGGGCTGCGACCGGGCGCGGAATTCCGCGAGCTCGGGCAGTGTGGACGGCGCAATACCCGGCCGCGTGTGGCGCATGCCATTTCCCTCCGGAGGTTCGGCCCCGAGGCCCGACTGGAATACGGGCCGATCAGGACCATTGTCACCATCGGGATACGGCGGGAGCGGAGACCGTTTGGCGGGCCAGGATGGCTAGCTCGTGGCTAGCCAGATGGGCATCCCCGGGTTGGCGGGCTGGGCCTCGAAGACCTCGCCCTTGTGCGGCATGGCCTGGCGGCGGTCTCGGCCGCCGACCCGGAAGTGGTCCAGGTTCATCGGCAGGCCGGTGGCGAACATCGGCTTGGGATGGTCCATGACCTGCAGGTGCAGGTGCGGCTCAGTGCTGTTGCCGGAGTTGCCGCAGTCGGCGATGTGCTCGCCCGCGCCCACCCGCTGGCCCGCGGCCACCCGGACCGAGCCGCGGCGCAGGTGCGCCAGGGCGACATAAGAGCCGTTCCCGGCGTCGATCACGATGTGGTTGCCGAGGATCCGCTTGGTCCCGGTGAGCTCGCGCAGGAAGCCCTCGACGATCAGGTAGGCCAAGGTCAGCCAGGAACTGCGGCTCCAGTGGTCCCGCTGCCGGTCGTAGGCCCGCACGACCGTCCCGCCGACCGGCGCGTACACGGGCTGGCGGAAACCGGAATAGAAGCCGGGGCGCCGCGCGGGCGGCCACCAGCCGAAGCCGGGGCGGGCCTGGCCGGGGGCGACGTGCACGAAGTCGACGGCGTAGGTCTGGCCGTAGGCCAGCAGCCCGTGGCTGGGCACCCGGTCCGCCGGGCTG
Source organism: uncultured Actinomycetota bacterium (assembly GCA_963839095.1). Lineage (GTDB taxonomy): Bacteria > Actinomycetota > Actinomycetes > Streptosporangiales > Streptosporangiaceae > Palsa-504. Next base: position 108,211 of record CAWIUF010000005.1, read on the forward strand.
TTGACGGCCAGCCATGAACCGGCCACCGGCGATGTCACGGTCATCGGCTGGGCGTGCGCGACCCCCAGCCGGAAGTAGAAGACGAGCCCGGCCACGAGCAGGACGGCGCTGACAATAGCCAGCCAGGTCCCGGCGAAGTGCGCGGCGATGCCGGTCACGGTGCCGGCTGCCAGCAGCGGCATGCGCAGCCGGGCGCCGACGACCGCGAGGGTCCGCTTGTTCATGTTCTTCGTTCCTTCCTCGCGTGGTTTCTGCTCGCGTGGTTCTGCACGCGGGCTGTGCTGACGCGTTGTCACGGCGGGCACGGATCACGGCCAGGCAGCGGCCAGGACGATCAGGAGGGGGACGACCCGTTCGGCAGGCACCTCGTAGCGGCCGCGGGCGCCGGCCCGCAGCCAGCCGGCCGAGACCAGCTGGCGCAGGTGGTGGTAGAGCTGGCCGGTGGTGCCCAGCCGCTCGTGGGCGCTGAGCTCGGCCACGGTGCGCCGCCCGGCCAGCACCTCGTGCAGCAACAGCAGGCGCACTGGGTGGCCCAGGGCGGCCAGCCCGGCCGCCAGATCGCTCCAGTCATGATCCAGGACGGCGTCGGCCGACCGGGCCTGCTGCCACTCGTAGCGTGCCCCCGTCGGTAGGACGACAGTCCCGGCGAACAGCAGCGCGCCCGGATCGACAGCCTGTTCCCGCAGCGCGGCCAGCACCCGGAAGCCGTCCTCGGCGGCGGCCGGGACCGCGTCCGGCGGCTGGCCGGTGCCACGATCGCAGTCCGGGGGACGAGTGTCCTGCATGCGAGCGGCCTGCTCGCGGGCGGATTCGATCTCAGCCATGCGGAACTCGAGCAGCTCGAGCCGTTCCCGCAGCTCGCTAGCTTCGGCCTGGGTCGGTCCGGCTTCCACTCGACCATATTACGTTGCTACGTAGTTACGTACAATACTGCCGCCGAGCGGTCCGGAGCCTCGCCCGGACCCGGCAGCGGAACGCGCCGCGCTCGTCCCCGGGTACCAGGCGGCCTTATCTGGCCGTATCCGGCGTGTTCGGGCCGGTGTCCGCCACGGTGGGCACGTTCGGAGATCTGTTTACTCAAAGCACCGTTCTGATCACTCCACGTAGGCTAGCCTCACGCTTCGAGTCCGTAAAAATTCGTAGCGTGAAAGGGTTCGATTCATGTCCGAACGTCACTGGCCGCGTCCCGCGCTGGCCACCACCGCGCTGGCCTTGCTGGGCGCCACCGCCATCGCCGGCTGCGGCGGCGGCTCGGCCAGCGCCGGCAAGGCCAGCGCGACTGAGACGGCTGGGGTAGCCGCCACTACCGGGCACAAGACCAATACCGCCGATCAGCTGAAGAGCGCGCTGCTGACCAAGGTGGGCGGGTCGAGCCCGGCCGCGCCGGCCGAATCCGGTGACTACGGAGCGCTGCCGGACGTGCAGACCAGCAAGCAGACCATGCACGCTGTCAAGGTCAAGCCGGCCAAGTGCGCCGATGCCGCGGTGACCGGCTTCAACTCGGCGGCGTTCGCGCACGCCCCCGCGTCGGTGGTGACCTTCCGGGTCGGCCACGACGGCATCTCCGAGGTGCTTGTCTCCGCGACGCCGCAGGTGGCCACGACGGCGCTCGCCAGCAAGCTGCCGGCCGGCTGTCAGCACTACACCGCGACGGTGGCGGGCAAGACCTTCCACTACTCGGTAAAGGAGGCGCCCATGACCGGCCTGGCCACCCAGGCCCGGGCGCTGAACGTCAAGGCCGCGGGCTACGCCGAGGTGAACGTCTGGTCGGTGGTCTACCGAGCCGACGGGTTCGTGGGCGCGGTCACCGTCGTCGGCCCCGATGCCACCGAAGCCAGTGCGAAGAAGCTGGCCACCCAGGCGTATCAGTTCGCTGCCCAGACCCTGACCTAGTTTGACCGTGGTGCAAGACTGGTGACATGACTGACGCGTCCCCTCGTTTCCGTTCGATCCTTGACGGCTTCCCCGCGTATCAGCCGGGCCGGACCCCCGTCAGCTCGGACGGCAAGACGCACAAGCTCTCGTCTAACGAATCTCCTTTCGCGCCGCTGCCCTCGGTGGTGGACGTCATCACCGAGGCGGCGCGATCGGTCAACCGGTACCCGGACAACGGGGCAGAAGCCCTTATCGAGGCCATCGCGGCCAAGTTCGGCGTACCGCCGCAGCATGTGGCGGTCGGGTGCGGTTCGGTCGGAGTCGCCCAGCAGCTCCTCGAGGCAGTCGGCGAGCCCGGCGCCGAGGTGATCTACGCATGGCGCTCGTTCGAGGCGTACCCGATCCTGGCCGACCTGGCCGCGGCGGACTCGGTCCGGGTCCCGTTGCGAGGAAACACTCATGACCTGGCCGCGATGGCGGCCGCGATTACCCCGCGTACCAGGCTGATCTTCGTCTGCAACCCGAACAACCCGACCGGCACCGCCGTGCACGCCGATGAGCTCAGGGCCTTCCTCGACCAGGTGCCCGCCGATTGCCTGGTCGTGCTGGACGAGGCCTACCACGAGTACGTCCGCGACGAGACGGTGCCCGACGGCATCGACCTCTACCGCGACCGGCCCAACGTCGCCGTCCTGCGCACCTTCTCCAAGGCTTACGGCCTGGCCGGCCTGCGGACCGGGTTCATGGTCGCGCACGCGCCCGTCGCCGCCGCGGTCCGGATGACCATGCTCCCGTTCAGCGTGAACAGCATCGCGCAGGCGGCCGCGATAGCGTCCCTGGTCGCGGAGGACGAGCTGTTCGAGCGCGTTGAGTTCACCGTCAAGGAGCGGACCAGGGTGCGCGAGGCCCTGGTCGCGGACGGCTGGGTGGTTCCCCCGACCGAGGCTAACTTCGTCTGGATGCCGCTCGGCGAGCACACCGCCGATTTCGCCGCGGCCTGCTTCGACGAGGGCATCGCGGTCCGTCCGTTCGCCGGCGAGGGGGCCCGCGTCAGCATCGGCGACGCCGAGGCCAACGACGCCTTCCTGGCCATCGCCCGCGCCTTCCCGCACCGCAACCCGTCCGGCTAGGACCGGCCCGGGATTTCCACCTCTGCCCAGGCGGCTTCGGTGAGGGTGCTGACGGTCACCCGGATCCGGGTGCGCCTCCTCCGCTGCCCCGCACGCCTTCGTGCTCGGTCCCCCTGTCGTCGGCCGCCCACACCTGGAAGCAGGGCGTGATCATCGGCCAGTACTCGCCCGCTACCCACGGATGCCCGCGCGTCAGGAGTTGGCGGCGGCTAGGGCACGGTCGTCGGGGGAGAAGTCCTGGTCGGGGTCTTGCGGCGGGTTTTCCAGATGCCAGCGCACCGATACCGGGATGGTCTGGGCCGGGTCAGTGGGGCGCCAGCCGAGAACGGTGGCGGCCTTGCGGCTGTCGATAAGGAAATGCTGGGCCGTCGACTTGGTCGGCTCCATGTCCTCGGGTACAAGTGCCTCCGGCACGGTGACCAGCGAGGCCTGGTATCCCGCCGCGGCCAGGATGCGGCCGGCGTAGTCCCGTGCGGTGTCGGTGGCCAGGTCGCCGACGTTGAACACCTGGCCCGCGGCCGCCGCGGGTTGGTCGAGCGCGGCCAGTACGGCCGAGGCCACGTCGCCGACGTAGCAGCGGGTGTCGAGCATCGTGCCGGCCCCGACCGGTATCTGCTGCCGCCCAGCGCGTACCCGGCGGAGGATGAACTCCTCCCGGCGCTGCCCGTCATGCTCGCCGTAGATCATGGAGAGCCGCAGGACGGCGCTCCCGCGCGCAAGGTACAACGGCTCGACGTCGAGCTTGTCGTAGCGTTCGCCGATACCTGGCATCAGGTCGCGCAGCGGGTAGCGTCCGTCGCGGACCGGTGACTCCTCGGTTATCGGCACCGGCTCACCGCCCTGCTCGGCCAGCAGCAGCTCATAGGCCCGGTACACGTCGATGCTGGACAGCAGCACCAGGTGAGTGTCGGGCAGGTGGGGGAGCACGGCCGAAGCGTCCTCACGCGTCATCGCCAGCGTGTCGATGACCGCATCGGGCCGCAGCGCACGGACCTGGTCGGCCAGGTCGCCGAAGCTGGCACGGGCGGTGTGCAGGTGCATGCAGCCGGCGAGTTCGGCTGGCTCGTGGTCGCCTCGGTGCACGACGGTGACGTCGTCCCCGCGGGCCATCAGGTCGGCCGTGATACGGCGGCCGATGAACCGGGTACCGCCCAGGATGAGAACCCGCATGGCGTTACCGTACGGGCGGGTCACGGGGGACAAGGTGCTTCTGCTGACAGCAGAGCAACGGGACGCCCAAGCAGGAAGCAGCACAGACGGGGATGCCGATGAGAGCAGGACGGCCCGTCAGCTGCCGGAACTGGCGACGCGGCAGAGCGGCACCCAGCGAGGTGCGACTGCGACGGATTCACCGCGGGACCGCGGCAGCGCGTGGATCACGGCTTCGACGCGACCACCGGAACCGCGCCGCATCGTCGGCGTCCTTACCGGTCCGGCAGGACGGCGCATCATGGCGTCTGCTACCGCAGGCGACACCGGATCTCCTACAGCGCCTACCTCGGCAACGCCACAGGCAACTGTACCGGCAGGCGGCGCCTGTCCGGGCGGCCTCTCACGCCAGGGAGTCGCGCCTGCGGCCCGGGGAGTGTTACCTGTCGTCTTCGGGCTCGGCCAGCTTGAAGGTGAAGATCAGCGGGCCGATCTGGAGGTTCCAGCCGGGCGGGAGCGGACTGGGCTCGCTGCCGATCCGGCTCCACTGCTCGTCTCCGGGCGGGCTGAGGTAGGTCCCGTGCATCGACTCGGCGTCGCGGACCAGCACGATGCCATTCTCGACGGAGACGTACGCGTGCACCCGCGAGATCACGTGATCCGGGTCGGGCAACTGGACCGGCGCCGCCTCCCCGCTCTCCACCGACGGATCTTGCTGCGGTTCCCGGCCGAGGACGTAGACGCGGTCCAGGACGATCGTCAGCCCGTCCTGGGATACCAGCATGCCCAGCGGCAGCGGCTTGCCCGCGGCCCGGGACTGCACCGGGGCGATGGTCGTGGCCTGTACGGGCTGAAGCGCCACGTCGGGGAACCCGCCGCGATCATCGGCCGGGCGGTCGTCTTCGTCCAGCCCGGGCTCCGCCCGGCGGGGTGTCGCTTCGTATTCAGCGGATCGCCCGACCATCGTCGGCTGATGGTTCTGCTGGCTTTCGGCCCGGAGCGCCCACCCCTCCTGGGGCTGGTCCGCCGCCGGGCCTGCCAGCTCCTCGGACCGTGGCCACGCGAAGCCGGACCTGGCGTCCGTATCCGAATCCGGCCCGCCCCCGGCCCCGGCCCCGGCGAAACCCGCCCCGGCCCGATCGGACAGGTCGTCATCAGCCGAACGAGCACCGGCTGAGCCAGCGCCAGCCGGACCAGCGCCAGCCGGACCAGCGCCAGCCGAGCCACCCCAGCCCGAGTCAGCCTCAGCCGATGCAGCGCCAGCCAAGCCTGCGCCAGCCAAGCCTGCGCCCGCGCCCGCCCAGGCCGAATCAGCCCCAGCCCCAGCCCCAGCCAGCCCAGCCCCAGCCGAGTCTGCCCCAGCCGAGCCTGCCTGAGCTGAGCCAGCGAAAGCCGAGTCTGCACCGGCCGAGCCTGCCCCAGCTGAATCAGCGCCGCCTGAGCCACCCCAGGCCGAGTCAGCCCCAGCCGCTCCGGCCTCGGCCAGGCGGCCACCCGCCGAGTCGGCCTCGGCGAGCCCGGCACCGCCAGCGTCAGCACCGGCCACGCCAGTCCCCGATTCAGCCAGGACGGGTTCCGATCCAGGCGTCCCCGCCGTCCGGCTCAGCACGAAGCCCTGGCCCGGCACCACGCCGCTCCGCAGGTCGGTCAGCGGGTCGGCCTGCACCGGCTGGCCGGCCACGGCGCCGATCGCCAGTCCCTCGAACGTGCCCGGCACGATCTGGTCCACCCAGGTCAGCGCCTGCTCACCGGATACCTGGCGGGTCGTGCCGCCCTCGGTGATCGTGCACCACACCGCGCCGCGCAGGAACATGAACACGCCATCGCGCATCGGGGCCACGATCCCGAACGCGGGTGCGTCCCCCGACATGTGACCGATGACCCAGGCCGCCAGTCGGCTCGCGATGGTGTTGGCCGGCGCCTGCCGGTCGGAGCCGACCTCAGCGGCCAGGGCAAGCAGTTCGGAGATAGACCCGTCCGAGCCGGAACCGGCCGGGTCACGAGGGATCAAGATAACCGTGTCACCGAACCGGCCCACAAGACCAGGCCCTGGCTCGATACCGATACGCGTGGTCAGCTGCTCCATCGTGGCTTCCTCTTCGTCAAGGGGGCAACGTGGGCATTGTGTCACGTCGGACCAGCCAGCAGGAAAGCCCGTTACCTCAGGCGCTGACGGCCGTCACGTCCGCGCCGAGGGAGTTGAAGCGCTTGGCGATGTCCACATGCCCGCGGTCGATGAGGTAACCGGGGCTGACCAGGGTCTCGCCTTCGGCGGCCAGCCCGGCCAGGACCAGCGCGATCCCGGTCCGCAGGTCGTGCGCGGTCACCGGGGCGCCCTTGAACGCGGCCGGCCCGTGCACCACGACCCGGCTGCCGTCGAACTCGACCTTGGCGCCCATCTTGTTCAGCTCCGCGACCAGCGTGTAACGCCCGTCGAAGATGGTCTCGCGGATGTAGGAGGCACCGTCGGCCAGGCAGGCCAGCGCCATGATCGGCGACTGCAGGTCGGTCGCGAACCCGGGGTACGGGCCGGTGATGACGTTGATCGGGCGCGGCGGCCGCTCCGTCCGGACCGAGACCACCGCGCCGTTGGTGCCGAACTCCACGCCCATCTGCTCGAGCTTCCAGCGGACCACGCCGAAGTGCTCCAGCGAGGCGCCGACCAGGTTGACCTCGCCGCCGGTAATCGCGGCGGCCATGGCGAACACGCCGGCGTCGATCCGGTCGGCCATCACGGTGTGCTCGACCGCGGTCAGCTCGTCCACCCCGTGCACGGTGATGAAGCCGGTGCCACCGCCGGTGATCCGCGCGCCCATCTTGGTCAGGAACGCGATGACGTCCAGGACCTCGGGCTCCTGGGCGCAGTTGTCGATGATCGTCTTACCCGGGGCCAGCGACGCCGCCATGATCAGGTTCTCGGTGCCGGTGTGCGACGGGGTGTCCAGGTACAGGTGAGCGCCCTGGAGCTTGCTCGCCTTGATGTGGATGACCGATTCGCCCTCGTCGACGACGGCGCCGAGCCGGGCGAACCCGCGGTAGTGGAAGTCGAGGCTGCGGCTGCCGAGGTTGCAGCCGCCGATGCCCTCGATGACGGCCTCGCCGAACCGGTGCAGCAGCGCCGGGACGAACAGCACCGCGCCGCGGAACCGCCGGGCGATCTCGGCCGGGAGCACCGGGCTGGTCAGGTTGGAGGCGTCGACCACCAGCGTCCGCTCGGACTCGTGGAACTCGACGACGGCGCCGACCGCCTCGGCCAGCTCGACGGCCCGGCGGACGTCCTCGATCACCGGGACGTTGCGCAGTACCGTGTGGCCATTGCCGGTCAGCAGGGAGGCGGCGATCATCTTGAGCGCCGCGTTCTTCGCGCCCTGTACGAAGACCGTGCCGTGCAGCGGGGCACCTCCGCGCACGCGGTAGCTCGTCTCGGGTCCTGAAGTCATGGGCGTTAGCTTAGCCGCGACAGGCGGTCGAAGACCGGAGCTAGCCGTGCAACGTACCGCTCGGGCTGGAAAGCGGAGTCCAGCCGGGTGTCCGGGAGCGACTGCCCGCGTGTCGCGGCCTGTTTGCGCAACGTGTCCCGGAATGGGGTCCCGGACTCCCACGTTTCCATCGCCGCCGCCTGGATCAGGGCATACGCGTCTTCGCGGCTCATGCCCGCGCTGACAAGCTCTAGCAGCACCGCCGAGGAGTACAGCAGGCCGTGGGTGACGTCCAGGTTCGCCCGCATCTGGGCCACGTCCACCTGCAGTCCTTCGACCAGCCGCGCGGTCTGGTCCAGCAGGTAATCGGTGGCGATGGCGGCGTCGGGCAGCGCGATCCGCTCGACCGACGAATGTGAGATATCCCGCTCATGCCACAAAGGGATCCCCTCGGTGACCGGAGTGACGTAACCGCGCACCACCCGGGCCAGCCCGCAGATCCGCTCCGAACGGATCGGGTTCTTCTTGTGCGGCATGGCCGAGGAGCCCTTCTGGCCGGCCCGGAACGCCTCGGCCACCTCCCGTACCTCGGTCCGCTGGCCGTGCCTGACCTCGAGCGCGACCGCCTCGCAGACCGTCGCCGCCAGGGCCAGCGCGCTCACCCACTCGGCGATCCCGTCCCGCATCACGACCTGGGTGGCGACGTCCGCCGGCCGCAGCCCGAGGGCCGCCATGACCTCGGCCTCGATGGCCGGGTCGATGTTGGAGTAGGTGCCGACCGGGCCGGACAGGGTGCCCACCGCGACCGCGTCCCGGGCCCGGACGAGCCGGTCGCGGGCGCGGGCCATGGCGAAGGCGAAGTCGGCCACCCGGTGGCCCCAGGTGTCGGGTTCGGCGTGGATGCCGTGGGTGCGGCCCGGCCGCAGGGTGTCCCGGTGCGCCAGCGCGTGGTCCCGCAGAATGGCGGTCAGCCGGGTCGCCCGGTCGATCAGCAGGTCGCTGGCCTCGGTCAGCTGGACCGCGAGGGCGGTGTCGAGCAGGTCCGAGGAGGTCATCCCGAAGTGCACGTAGGCGGCGGCCGAGCGCGGCGTGGTGTTGTCCGCCCAGGCCGTGAGGAAGGCGATGACGTCGTGATCGGTGACCGCCTCCACCGCAGCTACCGCTTCAGGGGTGGGAATTTCAGCCGAACGGACCGGCTCTACGCTCGTCGCCGGCACCGTGCCCGCCTGGGCATGCGCCTCGAGCACCAGGAGTTCCACCCGGCACCAGAGCTCGTACTTGTGGGCCTCGCTCCAGACCCGGCCCATCTCGGGCAGCGTGTACCGCTCGATCATGCCTCTACCGTATCGGGCGGCCCGGACGGGAAGACCTTCCGGCCTGGCCCGGCTCCGCCCTGCGCTCCAGGACGATGGTCACCGCCACGATGACGGTGAGCAGCGACCATCTCGGCCGCCACGCTCAGCGCCACCCCGACGGCCGGGGCGGCCAGCGCGACCACCGCCGCGCCCAGCCGGTACCGCTGGGCGCCGATGCGCAGCGCGTGCCGGAACGCCGCGCTGCCCGCCAGGAACAGCGCCACCCCGCAGCCCAGCGCCCAGCACGGCCCGGCCGGCAGCGTGCGCCCGGTGTCCTCGATGGCCTGCTTGACCCCCGAGGCCATGGCGACGACGCCGAGCAGCAGCGGGATGTAGGAGTAGAAGTAGGCGGCCAGCGCCAGCGCCGGCCGGACGGCGGGGTCGGCCGCGGTCAGGGCCCGGTCGGCCCGCTCGTCGTCGGCGGCGCCGAAGTAGGCCCACCACAGCACGGCCGACAGCGCCAGTCCCAGCACGGCCGACAGGACCAGCGAGACCGTCACCGGGTGCCCCTCGGCGCCGATCCCGATGTCCACCACCGACTCGCCGAACACGATGATGACCAGCGCGCCGTGCCGCTCGGTGAAGTGCGAGGGCGAGATCGAGAACCGCCCGTGCGGCTTGATGACCAGCGGCGACAGGGCCGGGATGGCCAGCGCCACGACCCACAGCACGTAGCCGGCCCCTTGACGATCCCGGCCGCGATCACCAGCGCCGCCGCGATCAGGTTGAACGGCACCACCCGGGCGATGTTCCTGTTCACCCGCTGGTACAGCCAGCCGTGCACCAGGACCACGACCAGGTAGCCGATGCCGAGGGCCACGCCGTCCCGGCCGAACGCCTCCGGGATGGCCAGCGCCATGATCAGGAAGCCGGCCATGCCGACCAGCATGAGCAGCCGTTCCGGGGTCTGGGACGGCGTCCGGGCGGTGGCCAGCCAGACGTAGCCGCCGTACATCCACCACAGCACGCCAAAGATGAGCAGCACCCGGAACCCGTCCTCGACGGTCACGTCGTGGTGCGCCAGGATCCCGGTGAGCTGGGTGATCGCGAAGACGAAGACCAGGTCGAAGAAGAGCTCCAGGGTGCTGACCCGCAGCGGCTGGCCGTCGTCCTCGTCCGGTCTCCGGTTCCGTCACCGGTTCGCGGCGATGTCGTGGCGGTACCAGCCGCCGCGCATCTCCACGGTGGCGGCCAGCGCGTAGGCGGCCGCGCGGGCGGCCGCGATGTCCGGCCCGGAGCCGACCGCGTTCAGCACCCGGCCGCCCGCGGAGACCAGGGTCCCGTCCGGCTCAGTGGTCGTGCCCGCGTGCAGGAGGTAGGAGTTCGCCACTCGTTCGGTGGTCATGATCTTGATTTTGTCTCCCTTGACCGGGGATTCCGGGTAGCCCTCGGCGGCGAGCACCACGGTGACGGCGGCGCCCGGGTGCCATTCCAGCGGCGCGGCACCGGTCAGGTCGCCGGCCGCGGCCGCGGCCAGCAGCGGGCCCAGCGGAGTGGCGAGCCGGTCCAGCACCACCTGGGTCTCCGGGTCGCCGAAGCGGGCGTTGAACTCGACCACCCGGATCCCGGCCGGGGTCAGCGCCAGGCCGGCGTAGAGCAGCCCCTGGTACGGCGTGCCGCGTCGGCGCATGGCGTCCAGGGCAGGCAGGATGACCGCGGCCATCGTCTGCCCGGCCAGGTCGGCCGGAGCCCAGGGGAGCGGGGCGTAGGCGCCCATGCCGCCGGTGTTCGGCCCCTCGTCGCCGTCGTGGGCCCGCTTGAAGTCCTGGGCGGGCAGCAGCGGCACCGCCGTGGTGCCGTCGCACACCGCGAACAGCGACACCTCGGGGCCGTCGAGGAACTCCTCGATCACCACCGTGCCGCAGGCCCGCGCGTGCGCCCGGGCCGCCTCGAGGTCGCTGGTGACCAGCACGCCCTTGCCCGCGGCGAGGGCGTCATCCTTGACCACATAAGGCGGGCCGAACGAGGTGAGCGCTGCGTCCGCCTCCCCGCTCGTGCGGCAGGTGAACGAGGCCGCGGTCGGGATGCCCGCCGCGGTCATGACCTGCTTGGCGAAGGACTTCGAGCCCTCGATCATGGCCGCCGCCGCGCTGGGGCCGAAACAGCTGATCCCCGCCTCGCGCAGCGCGTCGGCCGCCCCGGCCACCAGCGGCGCCTCCGGGCCGATGATCACCAGGTCCGGGCTGAGCTTGCGGGCCAGGGCGAGGAGCTGGTCCGGGGCCGCGGCGGTATCCGGATGGACTTCGGCCAGTTCCGCGATGCCCGGGTTGCCCGGGGCCGCGTGCAGGCTGTTTCCCGGTTCACCGCTGAGGGCGCGGACGATCGCGTGCTCCCGGCCCCCCGACCCGACGACGAGTATGCGCACGCCAGGAGCCTACCGGCGGCCGCTAAGCGCGGCGCGCGAACCACTCATCGGCCAGCATCGCGAAGTCGAACTCGTTACTCCACCGGCCCTTGAAGAACTCGTTGCCGATCAGGTGGGCTTCCTGCCCGCATGCCCAGCCGCCGGGCCAGCCGCACCGACGGCTCGTTGTCCTCGTCGACCCGCGCGACGATGCGGTGCAGGCCCAGCTCCTCGAAGCCGAGCCGCAGCATCGCCTGGGCCGCCTCGGTGGCGTAGCCGTGCCCGCCCAGGGCGGGATCGAGCACGTAGCCGACCTCGCCGCCGGCGTGCTCGCGGCTGTGCCACATCAAGATGACGTCGCCCGCCAGCTCGCCGGTGTCGGCCACCTCGGCGCCGAGGGTGAGCGACTGGCCCTCGTCGGTGAGCTCGGTCCTGGACCACTGGCCGGCGATCCGCTCGAGGATGTCGTCCCGGCTCATCGGCTCGAACGGCACGTACCGGCTGACGTCCAGGCGGCCGCGGTAGGCGAGCAGGGCGTCGGCGTCACCGCTCGTCAGGGGACGCAGGAGCAGCCGCTCGGTGCGGACGGGGTACTCGGGGCGCAGCAGGCCCGGGTGGGTGCCCGGCGCGTCAGCCATTCGTGAGCAGGTCCCGGAGCTGGAGGGTCTGATCGCGGCGCGGGCCGACGCCGACCGCGCTGACCGGGGCGCCGATCATCTCCTCGACCGCGGTGATGTAGGTCCGCGCGTTGGCCGGCAGCTCGTCGAACGTGCTGGCCTTGGAGATGTCCTCCCACCAGCCGTCGAAGTACTCGTAGACCGGGACCGCGTGGTGGAACTCGGTCTGCGTCATCGGGATCTCGTCGTACCGCTTCCCGTCCACCTCATAGGCCACGCAGACCGGCACCCGGTCCAGGCCGGACAGCACGTCCAGCTTGGTCAGGAAGTAGCCGGTGACGCCGTTCACCCGGGTCGAGTACCGGGCGATGACCGCGTCGAACCAGCCGCAGCGGCGCGCCCGCCCGGTGGTCACGCCGTACTCGCCGCCGGTCTTGCGCAGCCATTCGCCCTGCTCGTCGCGGAGCTCGGTGGGGAACGGGCCCTCGCCGACCCGGGTGGTGTAGGCCTTGACGATGCCGATGACGTCGGAGATCCGGGTCGGGCCGATGCCGGACCCGGCCACGGCGCCGCCCGCGGTGGGGGAGGACGAGGTCACGAACGGGTAGGTGCCGTGATCCACGTCCAGCATGGTGGCCTGGGCGCCTTCGAGCAGCACGACCTGGCCCTGGTCCAGGGCCCGGTTCAGGGCGAGTCCGGTGTCGGCCACGTAGGGGCGGAGGCGTTCGGCGTATTCCTGGTACTCGGCGGCGACCGCCTTGGCGTCGATGCCGCGGCGGTTGTAGACCTTGGTGAAGATCTGGTTCTTGTCGCGCAGCACCAGGTCGAGCTTCTTGGCCAGGATGCCGGGGTCGAACAGGTCCTGGACGCGGATCCCCACCCGGGCGATCTTGTCGCCGTAGGCCGGGCCGATACCGCGCCCGGTGGTGCCGATCCGCGAGCTGCCCAGGTACCGCTCGCTGACCTTGTCCAGCGCCCGGTGGTACGGCATGATCAGGTGCGCGTCGGCCGAGATCAGCAGCTTGGCGCAGCTCACGCCGCGTTCTTGGAGCCCGTCGATCTCCTCCAGCAGGACCTTCGGGTCGATCACCACGCCGTTGCCGATGACCGGCACGACATCCGGGGAGAGAACTCCCGACGGCAGCAGGTGCAGGGCGTAGCTCTCGTCGCCGATGACGACGGTGTGGCCGGCGTTGTTCCCGCCCTGGTACCTGACCACGTAGTCCACGCGGTCGCCGAGCAGGTCGGTGGCCTTGCCCTTGCCCTCGTCGCCCCACTGGGCGCCGACAAGCACGATGGCGGGCATGCGTCATCCCTTGGCTCGCATGGCGAAGCCCCCGCACGGGCGCAAGCGCGGCAGGGGCTCTTGCGACTTGAGATTACCCGCAAAAACGGCAGGTAACCCCGTGGTGTTTGTCCCGTTAGGGCGGGATACCTCCACGGGGTTACCTGGTGCCGGTGCTACTCCGCGCCCAGTTCCCCAGGCGCAGCGGTGCTACTTCGCGCCTAGTTCCTCGGCGGCGGCGGGGCTGCTGTCGCGCAGGAAGTCCGCGCAGCGCTCGGCCTCGTCGTCCTCGCCGATCGCGTCGGCGGCCACGCCCAGCATGTGCAGGGAGCGCAGGAAACCCTGGTTCGGCTCGTGCTCCCACGGGACCGGGCCGTGGCCCTTCCAGCCCGCGCGGCGCAGCTGGTCCAGGCCGCGGTGGTACCCGGTCCGCGCGTAGGCGTAGGTGGTGACCGCGTCGCCCTGGGCGAACGCGCGCTCGGCCAGCGCGGCCCAGGCCGCGGAGTAGTCGGGGAAGCGCGCGGCGACCTTCTCCGGCGCTTCGCCCGCGGCCAGGGCGGCGTCCGCCTCGGCGTGCGGAAGCAGGAAGGTGGCGGGCGGGCCGCCCAGCAGGTTCCGGTGATCCATGTCAGTACTCCTTTATCCGGCTTAACCGGCTAGGGCGTGGCCGGACGACAGCAGGTCCTCGCAGGCGTGCGTGACGCGGGCCGCCATGCCGGCCTCGGCCGACTTGCCCCAGCTGCGCGGGTCGTAGGCCTTCTTGTTGCCGACCTCGCCGTCGATCTTGAGCACGCCGTCGTAGTTCTTGAGCATGTGGTCCGCGACCGGCCGGGTGAACGAGTACTGGGTGTCGGTGTCGACGTTCATCTTGACCACGCCGTAGGAGATGGCTTCCCTGATCTCCTCCAGGGCCGAGCCCGACCCGCCGTGGAAGACCAGGTCGAACGGCTTGTCCTGGCCGTACTTGGTGCCGACGGCGTCCTGGATCTCCTTGAGCACGCCCGGGCGGAGCTTCACGTGCCCCGGCTTGTACACGCCGTGCACGTTGCCGAACGTCGCGGCCAGGAGATACCGGCCGTGATCGCCGATGCCGACCGCCTCCGCGGTGGCCAGGGCGTCCTCCGGCGTGGTGTACAGCTTCTCGTTGATCTCGCCGACAACGCCGTCCTCCTCGCCGCCGACCACGCCGATCTCCATCTCCATGACGATCTTGGCGTCTTTGCACTTCGCCAGCAGCTCGGCGGCGATCTGGAGGTTCTCGTCCAGCGGCACCGCCGAGCCGTCCCACATGTGCGACTGGAACAGCGGCTCCTGGCCGCGGTTGACCCGCTCCTGGGACAGCGCGATCAGCGGGCGCATGTAGCCGTCGAGCTTGTCCTTGGGGCAGTGGTCGGTGTGCAGCGCGATGTGCACCGGGTACTTGGCCGCGACCACGTGCGCGAACTCGGCCAGCGCGGACGCGCCGGTCACCATGTCCTTGACCGGCTGGCCGGACAGGTACTCGGCGCCGCCGGTGGAAATCTGGACGATCCCGTCACTGCCGGCGTCGGCGAACCCCTTCAGCGCGGCGTTCAGCGTCTGGGTCGAGGTGACGTTGATGGCCGGGAAGGCGAAACCCTGCTGTTTCGCGGTGTCCAGCATCTGCGCGTAGACCTCAGGGGTCGCGATAGGCATGACCTTATACTCCCTCGGGGCTCGTAAAACGTGCCCTCACTCTAGACATCCGGATCTGGCTACTCCAGGGACCTTCGGCCCCCGGGACGTGAAGCGCGCATGAAGATGCGCCCGGGCAGTGCCGGTTATGCGGTACAACCTAAGCCATGGAGAGCTTTCTCGCCGATCACGGAATCTACGCGATCATCCTGCTCGGCTTCGTGGAGGCGTGCTGCCTCCCGATCCCGTCCGAGGTCACGTTCGGGTTCGGCGGAGTGCTCGCCTACCAAGGACATCTTAACCTCGCGCAGGTCATCATCATCGGCTCGCTGGCCGAGCTGGCCGGTTCTTATACGTCGTACTACGTCGGCCGGGTCGGCGGGCGGCCGCTGGTGCACAAGCTCGGGCGGTATGTCCTGGTCACCGAGTCCGACGTGAACCGGGCCGAGCGCTTCCTCGAGGGCCGCGGCGCCTGGGCCGTGTCGGTGGGCCGGATGCTTCCCTTCGTCCGCGCGTTCACCTCGATCGTGGCCGGCCTGGTGCGCCTTCCGGCCATCCGGTTCGGCATCCTGAGCCTCATCGGCACCGTGATCTACGCGGCCGCGCTGTCCTCGATCGGGTACGAGCTCGGCAGTGCCTGGGAGAGCGTCAACAAGGGCCTGACCTACGTCGGCTACGTCCTGTTCGCCCTCATCGTCGTCGCCATCGTCGGCTTCGTCTTCTACCGCCTGCGCCAGTTCCGCCGCGAAGACCACCTCCGCCGCTCCGGCGCCCTGCCCGCTTCCGGTGGCCTGGGCGCTGGCCCCGGTGCCGGAGCTTCCCGGCTGGTACTGCTGCTCCCGGCGCCTGCCCCGCGGTCGGCTCCGCCGCGGAACGCCCCGCCAAGCCCCACTCCCACCGCGCCAGCTAGCCTCGGTCCCTGTCGACCGCGCTAGCTAGCCTCGGTCCGGTTACCGCGCCACGCGACGCGCTAGCCTCGTCTGCCGCTGTACGTCCCAACTCCACCAAGCGGCCGCGCTCGGCAAGAGACGAGTGGGATTGCCGTGTTAGAGGCCTAGGTCGGCCAGGTCGTAGGCGGCGCGATAGGTGAGGCCGCGGGCGGTGACGCTGGCGCGGGCGCCCCGGTCGACCAGCACGGCCACGCCGACGACCTCGGCGCCGGCCTCGAGCAGCGCGTCCACCGCGGTCAGCACGGACGCGCCGGTGGTGGAGGTGTCCTCGACCGCGAGTACCCGCCGGCCGGATACGTCCGGACCCTCGATCCGGCGCTGCGTGCCGTGCTCCTTATCCTTCTTGCGCACCACGAACGCGTCGACGGGCGTGCCCCGGCCGGCCGCCGCGTGCATGATCGCGGTGGCCACCGGGTCGGCGCCCAGGGTGAGCCCGCCGACCGCGACGTAGCCCAGATCGGCGGTCAGGTCCAGCATGACCCGCCCGGCCAGTGGCGCGATCCGCCCGTCGAGCAGGATCCGGCGCAGGTCGACGTACCGGTCGGCGCGCTGCCCCGAGGAGAGCACGAAGTCGCCGTGGACGACGGCCTTGGTCTTGATCGCCGCGAGAAGCTCGGCCCGGTCGTCGCTCACGGTAGCCGATCTTAGGCGATGGCCCGTCGGCGCCGGTTTCCCAGTCCCCCTCAAACTGGTCGCCCGGCGCCGACGGGGTTCAGCGGGCCAGCTCGTCTACGAGGCGTAGCGCCTCGGTGAGCCGCCCAGGTAGCGGGGTCACGCGGATCTGGGCGCCGCGGCAGCCGCACCACGAGTAGCCGGTGCATGTCGGCCGGGCTGGTGCCGCCCTGTTCGGCCTCCCGGTACACCTCGGCCAGCCGGGTGCGGTCTTCGCGGTCTGGCTTCATCGGCTGGTCGGCTCCTTTCGCCCGGCGACCTGCGCTTCCGGGCAGCCTGCGCTGCCCGCACGTGCTTGTCGGATGAGTGACGGCAAAGACCTCTCGGCATGACGCCGTATGCGCCAGGATTCTCCTGGTAACTATCCGGAGTCAAGTAAGGACGGTGAGTAATGGCGCAACCCCGAGGCCCATTGCCCGCAGAACCAGTGCCTGCAGAACCCGTGCCGACCAGGCCGGTGCTCGTCGAACCGCTGGCCAAGGATCCGCTGCCCCCCAGCGACGCGGACCTGATCGCGGCGAGCCGGACTGGTGATGCCACGGCCTACGACATCTTGTACCGGCGGCACGCCGCCGCCGCCCGCAACCTGGCCCGGCAGCTCGTGCGCGGGCAGGCCGAAGCCGACGACGCGGTCGCGGAGACCTTTGCCAAGATCCTGGACCTGCTGCGCCGCGGCGGCGGCCCGGAGGGCGCGTTCCGGCCCTACCTGCTGACCGCCGTCCGGCGGGCCGCCTACGACCGGCATCGCGCCGAGCGCAGGCAGCTCGTCACCGACCAGCTGGAGGCGTTCGACCCGGGTGTCCCGTTTGCTGATCCGGCGGTCGCGGACCTGGAACGGACCATGATTGCCCGTGCCTTCGCCTCGCTGCCGCAGCGATGGCAGGCCGTGCTCTGGCACACCGAGATCGAGGGCGCCCGGCCCGCCGAGGTCGCCACGCTGCTCGGGCTGACCGCGAACGGCGTGGCGGCCCTGGCCTACCGGGCCCGTGAGGGCCTGCGCCAGGCCTACCTGCAGATGCACCTGTCCGGGGCGGCCCGCGCGGAATGCCGCCCGGTCGCCGCCAAGCTCGGCGCGTACGTGCGGGGCGGCCTGGCCAAGCGGGACGCGGCGATGGTGGCCAGGCACCTGGACCAGTGTGCCGACTGCCGGCGGATCTTCGCCGAGCTCGGCGACGTGAACGTGGCGCTCAAGGCCATCGTGGCCCCGGTCATCCTCGGCCCGGCGGCGGCCGCCTACATGGCTTCCGCGGCCGGCCGCGGTTCGGTGGCCGGCTGGGTCGCCGCCCCGCTGGGCCGGGTCCGGCGCCTGGCGACGGGGCAGCATGCGGCGGTCGTGGCCGCGTCCGTGGCCACCGTCGGCCTGGCCGCCGCGGCCCTGGCGCTCGGCGGCCACCATGGCGCATCCGGCCCGGCCACGGCACACCGCGCCCGGCCGCCGGCCGCCGCGCCCGCTGCGGGTAGTCCGGTCCTGATACCGCCGGCCGCCTCGCGTCCGCAGGCATCCCGGCCGACCGGGTCCGGCGGTCGGGGCACGGGCTCCCAGGCCATGGGGCCGGGCACGGGGGCGCCCGGGGCTGCGCCCCCAGTCGTGGCCGGACCGGGGCCGCTCAGCCCGCCCAGCGTGGCCAGCCAGTCCAGCGTCCTCAGCCAGCCGCAGACTCCGGCCCCGCTGCCGACGCCTGCCCAGCTACCGCCGTCCGTAACGCCGACCCGGCCCGCGGACCGCCAGCCCGCCCCGGCACCCCCGCCGAAACCCTCCGCCCCGGCGTCCACCCCGACACCCGCTCCGCCGTCTACCGCGCCCGTTATCGCCGGGGGGCCCGCCCCGGACCCCCGGAGCGTGATACCGGTCGACCCGGTGGGCGCGCCGCCCGGCGGTACCAGCATCGTCGGGATCTCGGTGACGAGCCCAGGTCCCGCGGTCCTGCCGGTGACCGCCAGCGTCTCGCTGCTCGGGATCAACCTCACGCTGGGTCTGTAACGGACCACCCGGCGGTGCGTCAGTACCCACTGCATCCAGTAAGTACTGCGCTCGATGAGGTCCTGGTTACAGGAGAGCGAAGGGTGGCCTCTGGTCCTCCAGGCAGCGGGAATGCGCGGAAAGGCATCCCCGCGTGGGTTCCTTCACTAGTCTTAGTGCCGTCGGGTCCATACGGTGCCTAGAAGCTGGCATTGCGCCGAGGAGAGGACGGTGGGGCTGTGGATCGCTGCGCGCTGTTCGTCGATGCTAGTTACGTACTCGCGGATGGTGCCATGGCTGTGCACGGAACCCGCCGGGGCGAGTCGGTCTCCTGGGACTACGAGGGACTCCTGCAACTGCTGTCCAGCCTGGCCCGGGAGCGTTCCGGCCTGCCGGTGCTCCGCTGCTACTGGTACGAGGCCACGGTGGACGGGCGCCGCACCGCCGAGCAGGACACGCTGGCCGACGTGCCTGGCATCAAGCTGCGCGTGGCCAAGATCCGGCCCGGCCGCCGCGAGGGCGTGGAGACCGAGATCCACCGCGACCTGACCACGCTAGCGCGCAACAACGCCATCAGCGACGCGCTCGTGATCAGCGCCGAAGAGGACCTAGCCCAGGTCATCGCCGATGTCCAGGATCTCGGCATGCGGGTCACGCTGGTGCACATCGCCGTGGACGGGAACTGGACCATCTCCCGGTCGCTCCGCCAGGAGTCCGACGACATCATCGAGATCAGCGGCGACCACCTGCGGCCCTACGTGGAGCTGATCGCCGGCGCCGAGCCCGCCCACGCGGACGAGGACGTCGAGCAGGCGTCCCGGCCGCTGTCCAACGGCCACTCGACCGCGGCCGCGGTGTCCTACCAGCCGATGCCGTCGTCGTCGGGGAACCACGCGCCGCCCGCCATCTACACGGCGCCGGTCGTGGCCGAGTACCAGCGGCCCGCGCTCCAGCTGCCGAGGACGGCCGCCCGGGAGCCGCGCGAGGGACGGGACGACAGGTCCCGTGACGAGCGGTCCCGCGATGACCGGTCCACGCCGGCCGTCAACGGCGAGGCGCCGTCCGCGGCCCGGCCGGATCTCACCGCGCGGCCGGACATGCCGGCCCGTCAGGACGTCTCCGGGCGCCAGGACCTAGCGCCGCGCCAGGACCTGTCCGCGCGCCAGGACGCACCGCCGCGTCAGGACATACCCGCCCGTCAGGACATCCCCGCCCGTCAGGACATCGCCTCACGGCAGGAGATCGGCCGGCCGGAGATCGCGTCCCGGCCGGATATCTATACCCCCCCGGTGGCCAGCCCGCGGAGCCGCCCCGAGCGGCCGGACCGGCAGGAGCCGGCACCGTCGGCCCCGCCCGCCCGGGGCCGCGCCGCCGAGGAGGTCGTCGGCTACTCACCGCAGGGGCTGGGATCGCCCGGCGCCCAGGAACCCGCGCCCGTTCCCGACGCCACCCAGCCCGCCCCCGCCCAGCTGCGCCGTCTGCCGTCCGCGCGCAACGCGGGCAGCCCGGGCCAGCCTGGCGCGATGGGATCGGCGAGCCAGCACAGCAGCCAGGGTACTCAGGGGGTCCCGGTGCAGGGACAGGGTTCGCCCCGCAGTGCCCCTTACAGCGGGCCGCAGCCCGTGGCGACCACGACGTCGCCGGGACAGGGTGGCTATGCCAACGGCGGGAACAACGGAGTCTCGCTCTCCGAGGCCGTGCAGGCGGCCCACGAGGAAGGGCAGGAATTCGGTGGTTCAGTGGCCCGGGACGCTCCGGCGCTGTGGCTGGAAGCGGTGCTGGCCCGCAAGCCGCGGATGCCGTCCGACCTCGAGGCCCGGCTGCTCCAGGGTTCCGCGCTGCCGATCGACTTCCTGCTGCACGACGAGGTCAGGCACGCGCTGCGCCGGGGGTTCTGGGATGCGCTCGAGCGCACCCGCCGGTAATCGCGGTAAAAGGAAAGACGCCCGGATTGTCCACGGCACCGATGGGTAGGGTGGACAGCGTGGTCGCGCTGTCCGGGGAGCTATTCGACGCCATCGAGATGAACGCTGCGCGCACGGGCAACCACAAGCGGGCAGCGGTCCGGATGGGCCGGCTGGCCGCCCAGGCCACCGCGAGCCAGATGTCCCGGGCCGAAGCCCACATGCGGGCCGGCGAGCAGTGGCTGCTCGCCGACGACGCCGAGGCCGCGGTCGAGGAGTTCACCAAGGCGACCGCCGACGGCGGACCCACCCTGGACGACCCGCGGGTCCCGCTGGCCCGGGCGATGTTCACGCTCGGCCGGACCGAGGAGGCCGACGGCCTGCTCCGCGAGCTGCGCGAGTCCGGCGGCCGTGACTCGGCCCGCACCTGCGACCTCGTGGCCGAGGTCCTCACCGAGCAGGGCGACCTGCGCGGCGCGCTCGACTGGACCACCGCCGGGGTCACCGCCTGCCTGGCCGGCGACGACCGCGCCGAGCTGCAGTTGCTGCTCCGGCTGCGATACCGGCTCCGGGTCGACCTGGGCCTGCCGGAGGACGACTACGACAAGATGCTGGACGACAGGAAGGCCGGCCCCGCCGCGGGATCCTGAGATCCCCCCGCGAGACCGGCCTCCGCCTAAGGCCTAGCTGGCGACCTTCTCGGCCTTGGTGACGCTGAGCGCGTCCCGGCCTTCGTCCACGTCGACCAGCACTTCGTCGCCGTCCCCGACCTCGCCGCCGAGCAAGGCCCGGGCCAGCTTGTCACCGACGGCGGCCTGGACCAGCCGGCGCAGCGGCCGGGCCCCGTACACCGGGTCGAAGCCGGTCATCGCCAGCCACTCCCGGGCCGCGGGCGTCACGGTCAGCGTGAGCCTGCGCGCGGCCAGCCGCGCGGCCAGCTTGTCGACCTGAAGATCGACGATCTTGGTGAGCTCGCTGGTGGACAGCGCGTCGAAGACGATGATGTCATCGAGCCGGTTGAGGAACTCGGGCTTGAACGCGGCCCGCACCGCGTTCAGCACCGCTTCCCGCTTGGCGGTCTCGTCGCCGAACGCCGGGTCGGCGATGAACTGCGACCCCAGGTTGGAGGTCAGCACCAAGATGGTGTTCCTGAAGTCCACCGTGCGGCCCTGGCCGTCGGTCAGCCGCCCGTCGTCGAGCACCTGGAGCAGGACGTCGAAGACCTCGGGGTGCGCCTTCTCCACCTCGTCCAGCAGCACCACCGTGTACGGCCGGCGGCGGACCGCCTCGGTGAGCTGGCCGCCCTCGTCGTAGCCGACGTAACCGGGCGGCGCGCCCATCAGCCGGGCGACCGAGTGCTTCTCGCTGTACTCGCTCATGTCGATGCGGATCATCGCCCGCTCGTCGTCGAACAGGAACTCGGCCAGCGCCTTGGCCAGCTCGGTCTTGCCCACGCCGGTCGGGCCGAGGAACAGGAACGAGCCGGTCGGCCGGTCCGGGTCGGACACGCCCGCGCGGGCGCGCCGCACCGCGTCCGAGACGGCCTGCACCGCCTGGACCTGGCCGATCACCCGGCGCCCGAGCTCGGACTCCATCCGCAGCAGCTTGGCCGTTTCCCCTTCGAGCAGCCGCCCGGCGGGGATGCCGGTCCAGGAGGACACCACGTCGGCCACGTCGTCCGGGCCGACCTCGTCCTTCACCATGGGCGCCGTAGCGGGGATGCCCGCCGTACCAGTCCCGTCATTTTGGACCGAACGGGCGGCGTTGCTCGCCTCCTCCAGCTGCTTCTTCACCTCGGGAATGTCGGCGTACTCGATCCGCGACGCGGTTTCCCATTCGCCGTCGCGCTGGGCCCGCTCGCGCAGGCCCTCCAGCTCGTCGAGCCGCTTCTTCAGCTCGCCGACCTTGTTCAGGCCCGACTTCTCCTGCTCCCACCGCCCGACCAGCGCGTCCAGCTGCTCCTGGCGGTCGGCCATGGTGGCGCGCAGCCGCTCGAGCCGGTCCTTGCTGGCCGCGTCCTCCTGGTTGGCCAGCGCCAGCTCCTCCATCTTGAGCCGGTCCACGGCCCGCCGCAGCTCGTCGATCTCGACCGGCTGGGAGTCGATCTCCATCCGGAGCCGGGAGGCGGACTCGTCGACCAGGTCGATGGCCTTGTCGGGGAGGAACCGGGCGGTGATGTAGCGGTCGGACAGCGCGGCCGCGGCGACCAGCGCCGCGTCCGAGATCTGCACCTGGTGGTGCGCCTCGTAACGGCTCTTGAGCCCGCGCAGGATCGCGATCGTGTCCTCGACCGAGGGCTCGCCCACCAGCACCTGCTGGAACCGGCGCTCCAGGGCCGCGTCCTTCTCGATCCGCTGGCGGTACTCGTCCAGCGTGGTCGCGCCGACCATGCGCAGCTCGCCGCGGGCCAGCATGGGCTTGAGCATGTTGCCCGCGTCCATCGCGCCCTCGGCCGCGCCCGCGCCGACCACCGTGTGCAGCTCGTCGATGAACGTGATGACCTGGCCGTCGCTGTCCTTGATCTCGTTCAGGACGGCCTTGAGCCGCTCCTCGAACTCGCCGCGGTACTTGGCCCCGGCCACCATCGAGCCGAGGTCCAGCGCGATCAGCCGCTTGTCACGGAGCGACTCGGGGACGTCCCCGGCCACGATCCGCTGGGCCAGGCCCTCGACGACCGCGGTCTTGCCCACGCCGGGCTCGCCGATCAGCACCGGGTTGTTCTTGGTCCGGCGGGACAGCACCTGGACGACGCGCCTGATCTCGGAGTCCCGGCCGATGACCGGGTCCAGCTTGCCGTCCCGGGCCGACTTGGTCAGGTCGACGCCGAACTTCTCCAGCGCCTTGTAGGTGTCCTCGGGGTCCTGGCTGGTGACCCGGGCGCTGCCGCGGATCTGGCTGAACGCCTGCAGCAGCGCGTCCGGGGTGGCGCCGGCCCCGGTCAGGATGGTCTTGGCGTCGCCGCCGTCGGTGGCCAGCCCGACCAGCAGGTGCTCGGTCGAGATGTACTCGTCGCCGAGGTCCTTGGCCCGCTTTTCCGCGGTCGCGATAGCGGACAGCAGCGGCCTCGAGGTCTCCGGCGCGCTCAGCGTGGCGCCGCGGGCGCGCGGCAGCCGGGCCAGGCGCTCCTCGGCCTGCTTGGCGACCAGCGCGGGGTCGGCGCCGACGGCGCGGAGCAGCGGGGCGGTGGTCCCGTCCGTCTGCTCGGTGAGCGCCAGGAGCAGGTGCAGCGGCTCAACCTGGGGGCTGCCGTCCGCCGCGGCGCGCTTGATCGCGGTGGACAGCGCGTCCTGGCTCTTGTTGGTGAGCTTCGTGTCCATTTGTTATCTATCTCCTCTGGGCTGACCAGGTTCACTGGACGGCCCAGTCATGGGTTCCCAGACCGCGACCCGGGCGCCGCGCACAGGCACGAGCCCGGACCGGGTGTCAGCGCCGGTGCGGCGCAGCTCGGCGAGCCGCGCCGCCACGGCGCGGGTGGATTCCAGCTCCACCCGCAGTTGAGCTACTTCGGCGGACAGCTCGGCGATGAGCCTGCGCGCCTGTTCCAGTTCCCGGTGCTGGTCGAGCAGCAGCTTGATGCCGGAGAGGTTCACGCCCTCTTCCTGCGACAGCCGCTGGATCTCGCGCAGCGCCAGGATGTCCCGCATCGAGTAGCGCCGGTGCCCCTTGCCCTGGGTGCTGCCGTGTCCGCTCCGGCGGCCGGGCGAGACCAGGCCGAGTTTCTCGTAGGCGCGGAGCGTCTGCGGGTGCATGCCGGAGAGCTGGGCGGCCACGGAGATGACGTACACCGGCATGTCGTCAGAAGGTTCGTAAGGAATACTCATGTCATCTCCTCTCCCTTACGCTTCCTTGGCCCGCTCGAGGAGCTCCTCGCGCGGGTCAGTGCCGGCGGTGGCCTCGCGCAGGTCCTCGATGGCACTGCGCGCCTTGCTGTTCAGGTCCTTCGGCACCGTCACCTCGACGGTGACCCGCATGTTGCCGGTGGTGCCGTCCTTACGGCGGACCCCCTTGCCGCGGACCAGGAAGGTCCGCCCGTTCGGGGTGCCCGGCGGGATCCGCACGGTGACCGGGGCGCCGCGGTGCGCGGGCACCTTGACCTCCGCGCCCAGGCTCGCCTCGGCGAACGTGACCGGGATGGTCACGGTCAGGTCGGACCCCTGGCGGCCGAACACCGGGTGCGGCTTCACGTGCACCCGGACATACAGGTCGCCGGCCGGGCCGCCGCGCTCGCCCGGGGCGCCCTTGCCCGTGAGCTTGATCCGCGCCCCGTCCGACACTCCGGCCGGGATGCGGGCCTGGATGGTGCGCGAGCTCGCCGCGCGGCCGCTGCCCGTGCACGCCGGGCAGGGGTCGTCGACCACCATGCCGCGGCCGTGGCATTCCTTGCACGGCTCGGCGATCCCGAACGAGCCCAGGTTCCGGCTGGACTGCCCGGTTCCCTGGCAGGACGGGCACATCCGCGGCATGGTGCCCGCCTTGGCGCCGGTGCCGTGACAGGTGGGGCAGGGGCCCTCGCCGGTCAGCCGGAGCGCCACCGTGGTCCCGTCGATCGCGTCGCCGAAGGTCAGCGTGGTCTCGGTCTCCACGTCGGTGCCCCGCCGCGGGCGGTTCTGCGCGGTCGTGCGGCCGCGGTTGAACACGCCGCCGAGGATGTCGCCCAGGCCGCTGTTGTCCCCGGAGCCACCAAAGATGTCACCGAGGTCGAAGCCGCCGAACCCGCCTTGCTGCCCGGTCCGCTGCCCGGTCGGCACCCGGAAGCCGCCGCCGAACAGCGAGCGCGCCTCGTCGTACTCCTTGCGCCGCTTCTCGTCGGACAGCACCGAGTACGCCTCGGAGATCTCCTTGAACCGCTCCTCGGCCGAGCTGTCGCCCTTGTTGGCGTCCGGGTGGTACTTGCGGGCCAGCTTGCGGTACGCCGCCTTGATCTCGGCCGGCTTGGCCGTCTTGGCCACCCCAAGCGCCTTGTAGTAATCCTTCTCGAGATAATCCTTGGTGCTCATCTTGTGTTATCCGCTCGCTCTACTGTCCCGCTCGCCTCCGGGGCGCTTTGAGGTCCCGTCTTCCCTCGTCGCTCGTCGCAAGCTCCTCGCTCCTCAGTCCAGACGGGACCGCGCCCCTTCGGCTCGCGGGGGAGACAACCCTCGCGGTGCGCGTGCCCTTCAGCCGTTGTTTTCCTCGCTGGCGAGCTCAGTTTCCTTCTTCAGCTTCAGCGGTGTCCCAGTCGGGCTCGTTGCTGCTGCCGTCGGGACCGGTCGCGGGGGCCGCGACGGCGACCCGGGCGGGACGCAGGATCCGCTCGCCGACCATGTAGCCGGGCTGCAGGATCTCGACGCACGTGTCCTCGGCCACGTCCGCTGAATAGGAGCTGGTCAGCGCCTCGTGGATCTTCGGGTCGAACGGGTCGCCCTTTTCCCCGTAGGTCACCAGGCCCAGGCGGCCGAGCGCGGCCTGCAGGGAGTCGGCGACCGACTTGAAGCCGCCGGACAGCTCCCCGTGCTCCCGCGCCTGGTTGATGGCGTCGAGCACGGGCAGCAGGCCGGTCAGCGTGCCGGCCACGGCCTGCTCGCGCACGGCGGCGCGGTCGCGGTCGACCCGCTTGCGGTAGTTGGCGTACTCCGCCTGGAGGCGCTGTACGTCGGCGGTGCGCTCGGCGAGCTGCACGGCCAGGTCCGCGGTCTGCTGGCCGCCCTTCACTGCCTGCCCTGTCACCATCTCTGGAACCTCTTCGGGGGACTCCGACCTCTGGCCGGCGTCCTTCTCTTCATGATCAGCGGGCTGGTCCTCGACGGACCCGGAGGCCGCCGCCTCGGGGGCTTCGGCGGGCGGGCCGGCCGGCCGGCACCAGCGGTGCCGGCCGGCTTGGACGCCGCGTGCTTCCCCCGAACTTGGCCGGTCACCGGGTCGATGCGCCGGTGGTCATGAATGACCGGTCCGGAGCTCGTTTCCTCCGATGCTGGCATTAGCGCGTACCGCCCTCGCTGTCGCCCTCGTCGACGATCTCAGCCTCGACGACCTCGTCGTCGTCCTGCGCGCCGGCGCTGCCGCCGTCGGCCGACTCGGACTGCGCGGCCTGCTGCGCCTGGGCCTGCTGGTAGATGGCGGTCCCCATCTTCTGGCTGACCTGGGCGGCGTGCTCGGTAGCGGACTTGATCGTGTCGGTGTCGTTGCCCTCGAGCGCCTTCTTGACCTCGGCCAGCGCCTCGCGGACCTCGGTCTTGATGTCGTCCGGCACCTTCTCCTCGTTCTCGCCGAGGAACTTCTCGGTCTGGTACACCAGCGAGTCGGCCTGGTTGCGGACCTCGGCCTCCTCACGGCGGCGGCGGTCCTCCTCGGCGTACTCCTCGGCGTCCCGGACCATCTTCTCGATGTCGTCCTTGTTCAGCGCCGAACCGCCGGTGATCTGCACCGACTGCTGCTTGCCAGTGCCCAGGTCCTTGGCGGACACGTTCACGATGCCGTTGGCGTCGATGTCGAAGGTCACCTCGACCTGCGGCACGCCGCGGGGCGCGGGCGCGATCCCGGCCAGCTCGAACATGCCGAGCTTCTTGTTGTAGGCGGCGATCTCACGCTCGCCCTGGAACACCTGGATCTGCACCGACGGCTGGTTGTCCTCGGCGGTGGTGAAGATCTCCGAGCGCTTGGTCGGGATGGTGGTGTTCCGCTCGATCAGCTTGGTGAAGATGCCGCCCTTGGTCTCGATGCCCAGCGACAGCGGGGTCACGTCGAGTAGCAGGACGTCCTTGACCTCGCCCTTGAGCACGCCGGCCTGCAGGCAGGCGCCGACGGCGACGACCTCGTCCGGGTTGACGCCCTTGTTGGGCTCCTTGCCGCCGGTCAGCGACTTGACCAGGTCGACCACCGCGGGCATCCGGGTGGAACCGCCGACCAGCACGACGTTGTGGACGTCGTCGATCTTGATCCCGGCGTCCTTGATGACCTGCTGGAACGGGCTCTTGCAGCGGTCGAGCAGGTCCGAGGTCATGCGCTGGAACTCAGCCCGGGTGAGCTTGGCGTCCAGGTGCAGCGGGCCGTCGGCCGAGTGGGAGATGTAGGGCAGGTTGATCTGCGACTCCATCGACTGCGAGAGCTCGATCTTGGCCTTCTCGGCGGCCTCACGCAGCCGCTGCAGCGCCATCTTGTCCTTGGCCAGGTCGATCCCGTAGCCATTCTTGAAGTCCTGGACCAGCCAGTCGACGATCCGCTGGTCCCAGTCGTCGCCGCCGAGGTGGTTGTCGCCGGAGGTCGCCTTGACCTCCACGACGCCCTCGCCGACCTCGAGCAGGGAGACGTCGAAGGTGCCGCCGCCCAGGTCGAAGACCAGGATGGTGGCCTCGTTGTCCTTCTCCAGGTGGTAGGCGAGCGCGGCCGCGGTCGGCTCGTTGATGATGCGGAGCACGTTCAGGCCGGCGATCTGCCCGGCCTCCTTGGTGGCCTGCCGCTGGGAGTCGTTGAAGTACGCCGGGACGGTGATCACCGCGTCGGTGATCTTCTCGCCCAGGTACGCCTCCGCGTCCCGCTTGAGCTTCTGCAGCACGAACGCGCTGATCTGCTGCGAGGAGAACTTCTTGCCGTCGATGTTGACGGACCAGTCGGTCCCCATGTGCCGCTTGACCGAGCGGATCGTCCGGTCCACGTTGGTGACGGCCTGCCGCTTGGCGACCTCGCCGACCAGTACCTCAGCGTTCTTGGCGAAGGCCACGACGGACGGGGTGGTCCGTGAGCCCTCAGCGTTGGCGATGACCGTGGGCTCTCCACCCTCGAGGATGGCGACGCATGAGTTGGTCGTCCCCAGGTCAATCCCTACCGCGCGTGCCATGAGCAGTCCCTTGCTTTGAAGTGTTGAATGTTAAGTTGAGTAGTTCGGGCTCAAGCTTGCCAGCAGGGTCTGCCGCCGTCAAATGACTTGAGTCATATAGGCTCAACTTTCCGGAGTCCCGGATGATTCCCGCCCGGCCGTCATTTCTGGCGGGTTCGGCGCGCGCAGGCTTCCGTGCCGACCGCGTCCTCATGGTGACCGCGTCCTCGCGGCCGACGATCCTCAGGCGCGCGAGTCCGCCTGGCGCATGCTGGTCAGGACATCCTGCAGCGCCGCGATGACCGGCTTGAGGGGGTCGGCGTCCCGGCCCCGGAAGGCCCCGTCGGGGACGTCCGCGTATCGTCCGGCGGCCCCGGTGAGCAGGTGGAAGCGCACCATGCCATACGCGGGGTACCCGCCGTCGTCGGCCGTGCCGAAGGCGGCCAGGTGGGCCTGGACGATCGTGAGCAGCCGCTTGCTGACCGCGGCCACGGCCGGGTGGCCGCCCGCTCCGGTCACGTCGCCCCCCGTGCTGGTGTACATGCTGGTCGTGGCGTCACCCAGGGCCGCGACGGTGACCCAGTTGCCGTTCTTGGAGAAGTCCGTCACCAGGCCGTATACGTCAGGATGAGCGTCGTGCCGGGGAAAGGAGCCGTTCCGGCCCGACCGCAGCGCCGTCCAGCGCAGCCCCGCGTACACGTCCCGGGGCGTCGGGTCCCCGCTCCCGGTTTTCTTGCGGAGCCGTGGCACGCGCCCATCGTCTCACCCGGCTTCCCTGGTGACTAGCAGGCGGCGAGGGCGGGCACCCCACCCGTTCGGTATAAAGGGTTTAAATAGTGTGACAAGTCGGCCGACGCGAAGCTGGTACGCAGGCGGTCATATCGCGGCGGGGTCCAGGTGGCTACGCTTGAGCTCCGGATACTGAGGAGGTTCGCGTGGTCTTGCGGATGACCGTCGGCCTGGTCCTGACCGTAGTCGCGCTCGCGATCGCCGGGCGCCGGATGTGGTGGCTCAAACAGCTGGCGTTCAGCGGGCAGCCCGCGCCCGAGCGGGTCGCCGCGGTCCGCGAGCATCCCGGCCGGGACGTGGAGGTGCAGGCGACCGAGGTCATCGGGCAGCGCAAGCTGCTGAAGTGGTCGGTCCCGGGGGCGGCGCACGCGGCCACCTTCTGGGGCTTCATCGTCTTGATCCTGACGATCATCGAGGCCTACGGGAACCTGTTCAGCCGGACGTTCGCGATCCCCGGCATCGGGCACTGGGCCTTCATCGGGTTCATCGAGGACCTGTTCGCGGTGGGGGTGCTGGCCGGCATCATCACGTTCACCGTGATCCGGCTGCGGAACAACCCGCACTCCGAGGGGCGCAAGTCGCGGTTCTTCGGCTCGCACACCCGGGCCGCCTGGGTCGTCCTCGGCATGATCTTCCTCGTCATCGCGACACTCCTTCTCTATCGGGGCGCCCAGATCAACACCGGCGTCTTCCCTTATAAGCACGGCGCGTTCGCCTCCCAGATCGTGGGGCACTGGCTGCACCCGCTGGGACCGGGGTGAACAGCGTGCTCGAGGCGGTGTTCCTGCTCGGCCAGGTCGGCGTGGTGATGGCCTTCGCCGTCATCGTGGTCTACTCCAAGCACCTGCACATCGCGCTGGCCCCGCTGAACGTCATGTTCTCCCGGCGGCCGAACGCGCTGGGCCCGCTCGAGCCGATGCGGTCGAACGGCAAGGTGCTCGACTTCGAGGAGGCCGACCCGGACACCGACGTGTTCGGCCTGGGGAAGATCGAGGACTTTACCTGGAAGGGCCTGCTGGACATGGCGACCTGCACCGAGTGCGGGCGCTGCCAGTCCCAGTGCCCGGCCTGGGCCACCGGCAAGCCGCTGTCGCCCAAGCAGGTCATCCTGGACCTGCGCGACCACGCCTTCGCCAAGGCTCCGTACCTGCTGGCGACCTCGGACGAGGAGCGGGAGAAGCTGCCGGACGCGGTCAAGGCGGAGGCGGAGCGGCCGCTGGTCGGCGGGACGGACGTGAACGGCGTCATCGACCCGGACGTGCTGTGGTCCTGCACGAACTGCGGGGCGTGCGTGGAGGAGTGCCCGGTCGACATCGAGCACATCGACCACATCGACGGGATGCGCCGCCATCAGGTGCTGATCGAGTCGGCGTTCCCGGTCGAGGCGTCCGGGATGCTGAAGAACCTGGAGAACAAGGGCGACCCCTGGGGCATGGGCGGGAACCGCCGCGGCGACTGGATCACCGAGCTCGACTTCGAGGTGCCGGTGGTCGACGGGAAGATCG
The DNA here is from genome assembly GCA_963839095.1 of uncultured Actinomycetota bacterium. Lineage (GTDB taxonomy): Bacteria > Actinomycetota > Actinomycetes > Streptosporangiales > Streptosporangiaceae > Palsa-504. The sequence goes on from CAWIUF010000005.1 coordinate 138,610, forward strand.
ACCCGGAGACCGAGTACCTGTTCTGGGTCGGCTGCGCGGGCGCCCTGGAGGACCGGGCCAAGAAGACCACCAAGGCGATCGCGACGTTGCTGCACGACGCCGGGGTCACGTTCGCCGTGCTCGGCCCGGCCGAGACCTGCACCGGGGACCCGGCCCGGCGGATCGGGAACGAGTTCGTCTTCTCGATGCTGGCCCAGCAGAACGTGGAGACGCTGAACGAGGCCGGGGTGGCCAAGGGCTCGGGCAAGAAGGTCGTGGCCTCCTGCCCGCACTGCTTCAACACCATCTCCCGCGAGTACCCGCAGCTCGGCGGGGACTACGAGGTCATCCACCACACCCAGCTGCTGGCCAGCCTGGTCAAGGACGGCAAGATCCGCCCGGCCGGGGAGATCAAGGAGAAGATCACCTACCACGACCCGTGCTTCCTGGGCCGGCACAACAAGGTCTTCACCCCGCCGCGGGAGATCATCGACGCGGTGCCGGGTACCGCCGCCGAGGAGATGCCCCGGTGCAAGAACCGCGGCTTCTGCTGCGGCGCGGGCGGGGCGCGGATGTGGATGGAAGAGCGCATCGGCAAGCGCATCAACACCGAGCGGATCGACGAGGCCCTGGAGCTGAACCCGGACACCATCTCCACCGCCTGCCCGTACTGCATGGTGATGCTCGGCGACGCCGTGGCGGCGAAGAAGAGCTCCGGCGAGGCCAAGGAGTCGCTCGAGGTCATCGACGTGGCCCAGCTGCTGGTCCGTTCGTCAGCCCTGCCCGCCCGGGTGGCGGCGGCCGAGGACGCCGGCTCGGCCCCGGTCACCGACGATACGGCGGGGGCGGCCACGGATCAGGACGGGACCCCGGACAGCTGACCGCGCCGTCAGCTGTCCGGGACCCGCGGCTCCCCTAACTGAGCGGCCAGTGATGCCCCGGGCCGGAATGAAAGGAAGGCTCCTCGGGGCCGGCGCCGTCATCGGAGTCCGGGCCGCCCCCCGGCCCGCGGTCCAGGTACGGCCAGCCCGGGTCCGGCGTGCTCCCGGCGGACCCTTCGCCGGGAACCCGGCGGATCACCTCGAGCACGACGATGTGGCTGCGGCGGTCGTTCACCACCACCCGGACGTCGCTGGCCCAGCAGGCGGCCCGCAGGACATCCCGGGCCCCCTCCAGGTCCGCGGCGACGATCCCGGCCCGGCACCACAGCCAGACCCGCTCGCCGAAGTCCGCCGGCACCGTGTAGATCACCGACGGGAGCCTGCCGTCCCTGGTCTGGACCCAGGCGTGGGCACAGCCGGTCCTGACCCGGTGAGGCGTGATGACGCACCAGGCGCGGGCGACCAGGCGCCGCCGGGCAGGCGGCCAGGCCACGGTGGCGGCCAGCACGGCCATCATCGCCGCCACGGCGGCGATGAGCCAGCCCGGGCCCAGCGTGACGCCGATGGCGACCGTGCCCGCGAGCACGCCGCCGACCAGGCCGAGTTCGTAGCGCCAGTGCCAGATCCGGGCCAGCAGGCCCGGCCGCGGCATCGGGCTGAGGGCCGACTCCACGCTGGACATGACGCTCAGGTCATTCGGCTGACGAGGGCGACCGTAAGCCATGGCTAGTTCACCCCCTCACGGGTGATACGGCCGGTGCCCGCGCACGGCGAGCACGGGACGGCCGTGATGACGCCGGTTCCGCGGCCGGTGCCGCGGCACCGGGAGCACTCGGCCAGCGCGTCGAACCGCGGGTCACGGTACCGGCGGCCCAGGCCGCCGTGAATCCTGATGATCTGCCAGTCGTTCCAGTAGGCTTCGGCGTCGTTCATGGCGAACAGCCGGTCACCGAGGCGGCGGGGCAGACTGGCCAGCCAGCTCAGCACCAGCTGGGCGACCGCGGACAGCACGCTGACCAGGGATCCGGGTCTTCGCGCGCCCGGGGACGCCCACGCCAGGGTCCGGGGATCCGACGGCCAGGCCGGGCCGGGCTGCCGCGCGGTGTTGTCATGGCCGGCGTAGTTGCTAGTGTTGATCACGATGGTTGCCCTTCTAGCTCGGTCCAGAGCAGGGGTAATGTCTCGCTGGGTCGGTGCTGCAACACCGGCCCGGCGCTGTGTCCGGGGGATGGCGCAGCGGATGGCGGCGCGGTTCCCGGACGGTCGCGGCTGATGCCCCCGGTGGGGGGTCACGGTCCGCGCGCTTCGGCAGAGCGGAAGCGGATACGGTCGTTGCGGGCTGACTGAAATGGCAGTGCCTCCCCTTCTTCCGTGGCCCAGGCCTGCCGCGGCGGGTGACTCCCCAGTCGCCCGTATGCAGGCCTTCAGTGGCACGCGGTCTGCTTCGGTAACCCCCATGGGGCACCGTCGACCCCGTTGTCGGCGGGTCGCTTGAGGATGACTCCTGCGATCTGATTTCATAGTGCATCTGGCATAGCCGCTTGGCAAGTGCCAAAATAAAGTGCGCCACGCATGCGTCAAATGACTCATCCCAGGCTGGGTCATGGTTCCGGGCTCGTGAGTAACAGCATTAGCTTCCTGCGAAAGGACGCCACCTTCGTGCCTGAAGTGCGTAGTCCCACGGTTCGCCGCCGCGAGCTCGGCGCCCTGCTGCGTAAGCTCCGGACCGAGGCTGGTCTCACCGTCGAGCAGGCGGCCGAGCAGCTGATGTTCTCCATGAGCAAGCTGAGCCGCATGGAGACCGGCCACGGGGTGGCTACGGCCCGGGATATCCGCGACCTGTGCGCCCTCTACGGCATCACCGACCAGGCCGAGCGCGATCACATGATGAAGCTCGCGGCCGAGGGCAGGCGCCAGGCCTGGTGGCAGTCCTACGAACTGGGATACGCCACCTACGTCGGGCTGGAGGCGGAAGCGGTGACCATTTCCGCCTTCCAGTCGTCCGTGGTGCATGGCCTACTGCACACCGCGGACTACGCGCGCGCGGGACACGAAGGGGCCATGCCGCGGCTCAGCCCCGATCAGATCGAGCTGCAGATCGAGGCGAAGCTCACCCGGCAGCGCATCCTCACCCGGCAGAACCCGCCTCAGTTCGCCGTGATCCTCGACGAGGCCGCGCTGCACCGGGTCGTCGGCGGGCGGCAGGTCATGGCGGCGCAGCTGGCGCGGATCCTGGACGTGGCGACGCTGCCGAACGTCAGCGTCCAGGTGCTTCCCTATGACGTCGGCGCACATCCCGCGGTGGAGAGTAACTTCACCATCCTCGAACTGCCCGATCCAACTCCCGGGGTGGTCTTCGTAGAGGGACTGGTAGGGTCTATCTACCTCGACCGGGACGACGATCTCGTCAGATATCAAACAATTTTCCAAAAACTGCAGTCTATAGCGCTGGCCCCAAAAGGGTCAGTAGATTTGATTGCAAAGTTTCGCCGTGCTTACGAAAGCAGTTAGAACAAAGTTTTACTTGCTTTCGCGCCGATGCTTAAGAAGCTATCGGCAACTATAGGTCGGCTATGCCTAATACATGAGCTAGGAGTCCGATGTCGATAAATGATACAGAGAATCGCAACCCTCGGTGGCGCAAGGCGAAATACAGCGCTGGTAACGGAGCCTGCGTAGAGGTAGCTGCATTTAGCGGGCAGATCCTTGTCCGTGACTCAACGGATCCCGGAGGGCCAGCTCTCAGGTACTCCGCATCCGCCTTTCGGTCGCTTGTGCACGATATACGGGAAGGTGATCTATCTGCCTGAGCCTGTAACCGTTAGTCGGCCGCCCGCCCGCTTCAGCGCTCTCACACGTCAGTAACGGGACAGGCGGCCGCGCTCTTCCGGCGGCCGGGTCTGTGGGCCTACCTGACGAGACGCGCTGAGCTTAACTACCTCAGGGAGCGCGACGCGTTGCTGCACTCGGAGAGGATGGCGGTGCTCGAACTCCTGGAGCCAGGGGCCGTAATGACGGAGTTCTGGAGCCGGATATTGCCGGAAAATCTGGATGGCGCCTCCGCCCCAGCGATCTTATCGCCGCGGATCAGTTCATCGCAAGTGCAAGGCGCAATCGGACCGGTATCCTCATTGCCGAATCTGGTGAGTAAAAGAGCGCCGACAGGGTTGGCCGCGGTTAGGCTGACCCTGTCGGCGCGGCATAAATTCGAAATGCTCACATGCGACTTGCCGTGACAGGCTCCTTCGCGTTGTTAGCCAAAACACCCGCACCCCCTCCGGAATGAAGGCCTCCATCAAATTGGATCAGACCTTCGTGCGGTAGAAGTTCAGGTAGGAGCGCGACGGCGTCGGGCCGCGCTGGTCCTGGTACCGGGAACCGTACACGGACGAGCCGTACGGGTGCTCCGCGGGAGAACTGGTCCGGAACAGGCAGAGCTGGCCGATCTTCATGCCCGGCCACAGCTTGATCGGCAGGGTCGCCACGTTGGACAGCTCGAGCGTCACGTGGCCGGAGAAGCCGGGATCGATCCAGCCCGCGGTGGAGTGAGTGAGCAAGCCCAGCCGTCCCAGGCTGGACTTGCCCTCGAGGCGCCCCGCCACGTCGTCCGGGAGCGAGATCACCTCGAAGGTCGACGCCAGCACGAACTCCCCGGGATGCAGCACGAACGCCACTTCCGCGTCGGTCTCGATCAGCCGGGTCAGGTCTGGCTGCTCCACCGCGGGGTCGATGTGCGGGTAGCGGTGGTTCTCGAAGACCCTGAAGTAGCGGTCCATCCGGACATCGATGCTGGACGGCTGGATCAGCTCGGGATCGTACGGGTCAAGCTTGACCCGCCCGGACTCGATCTCGGCCTTGATGTCACGATCGGAGAGGAGCACCCTGGCAACCTACCGGTTCCGGTACGATGTCTGCGCGGACACGGCCCAGGCTGATGGTATGGTCATGCGGTGCGGTCGCACGCGGGTGTAGTTCAATGGTAGAACGTCAGCTTCCCAAGCTGATAGTGCGGGTTCGATTCCCGTCACCCGCTCCACGGTAAAGTCTAGCTCGGAAGCAATTTTCGAACACTGGGCCATAATTCCTTGTGGAGCCGAGCAGCATCGTGGGCCATTAGCGTGCCATTAAGAGCCCATCAGTGGACTATCAGCTGTTCCGGCCTGCGATGCCAGTTCTGATCTCCAAGGCGCATAGAACGCTCGCAGGTCGGCTGCGGGCGGTCCGTCTTGGCGTGCTTTTTCGCCCTGGCAGGCACCTTGCTATTCAAGGTCGAGTACGGCACGGAGCGCGACGTTGATCTCCATGAGCTCGCCCGGGCTTAGGCGGCCCGCGAAGTCGCCGAGGCGCTGCGGGTCGACGGCAGTAGTCTGCTCGACCAGTACCCGGACATCCTGGCCGCGTAGCTCGATGGTGGGATGGATCATTGATCCGAAGGACTTGGTTGTCGTCGGGGCTACCAGCCAGGTCGAGAGGTGCTCGTAGGCGTTGGCCTGGACGACGACGGCGTAGCGCTCGCCTTGCTGCTCGTGTCCTTGAGCTGAGCGCGGTCTCTTGAGGCGGTAGACGTCACCACGCACGGAGTTCGTCCAGTTCTTCCCGGACCGCGCGGATCTCCGCCTGATATTCGGGGCTGGCTGCCAGTCGTGCGGCGTCGGCGCGCAAGTCTTCCTGGCGCTTGCTGTGCGCGGCGATTTCGAGGGCGTGCCGGATGGCATGGGTGGGGCTGGTGCCGTCAGCCGTGAGGATGGCGAGATTCTCGGTATCCTCAGCTGTCGGACGGAATGTAATCGGATCTGCCATACAATAAGTATACATCTCCTGCCTAACGCTGGCGGAACCCATGCGCTGGGCGCGAAATCCCACCCTGCGGGCTCAGGGCATCACGCGCGGCAGGAACATGGCCGTGCTCGGGGGCGGTGAAGAAGTCGAGGTCCCTAGCGGGTCGCGCCGTGAGGCACTGCGTGAGCAGTGCTGGTCCGAGTCGGCCCTTCGATACGAAGCCCGTTCTCTGCCGAATAATCCTTATGTCTTCTTATCAAGGCGGCGCCTGCGGCGCCGCTGGCCCGGCGTCAGCGCCGGGCTCTGCCGTGAGCGGCCCGCCCGGCGCACGCCGGGGCACCGCGGCCCGGCGACATGGATCAACTCAGCTTAATGCCGGGCGGGCCAGAACTGCCGATAGCCGTCGTCCCACACACCCATCGTCCAGCTCGCAGGTAGCGCGTCAATGCCGATCGCCTGGCTGGCTCCACATCGACACGTGAGCCGGCTCAAGAGCGGTATGGATGACACCGGTGAGGTCGGCCTGGACCGCGACCGCATCTACCGCGTCCTGGAGGCGGGCCGCGAACTCCGCCACCATTCGCTCGGCGTCATAGCGGGCCCGGTTGAACCGGCGATCCACAGTGTGCTGCACCCGCCGCCGGACCGGATTGAATAGCGCGGCCGCCACCAGGGTAGACGCGGCCACCGCCACCGAGCCGTGGACCTTGAACACCTGGGTGGACAGCAGCACCAGTCCGGCGTACACGCCGACCAGCAGTCCGGTGACGATCGCGTAGGACAGGGTCCGGGAGATGAGCCGGTCGATCTCGTACAGCCGGTATCTCAGGATTGCCACCCCGATCGACACCGGCAGCGCGGCGACCCCGAACCAAAGGAGGCCGGAGAGCACGCTAAGCAGCGTCTTCGAGCCGCCTGAAGTGCTGACGGAATTCGCCAGGACCAGGCAGATGATCGTGACGGCGGCCCCGCTGGCCAGCCACTTCAGCTGCTGGCGCCGGTCCCCGCTGCTGCGCCGCCAGCTCAGCGCCTGCCGGGCGATGAAGGCCAGCGTGAGCGCGACACCCCCCACGCTGAGCGGGCCCTGCACGACACCGAACCAGCCGGCTGGATGGTCGATGGCGGTCAGCCCTGCATCTGAGTCGACGCGGATCGGCTGCGCGGCCAAGGCGCCGACGATGGCCGCGCAGGTCGCGAGGAGCAGGATCGTGAATTCCACGCCATACAGCCGCAAGGCTGCGCGCCAGAACCGGGACGACAGCCTGCCGTCGGGGAACAGCGCGACGGCGAATCCGAACAGGAGCAGGCTGGGACCCCAGAAGGAGGCCAGGGCCAATCCCGCCGGGGCCAGCGGCAGGTGATGGCCCTGCCGGTAGACCAGATACCCATAATCTCCACCGGCCGTGGACAGCAACATGAAGACGCCGACCACCAAGAACAGCCAGCCGATCGGGTTGCCCGGCTGGCGCCGGGTCACCAGCCAGCCTACTGCCGCACAAGGAACACCGATCGCCGCCGCGACCAGGGAGTTAAAAACCTGACCCGACACCACGGTCACCGGGACCGCAGCAGCGAAGGACGCCACGACCAGGATGCCGAGCACTGCTCTCCAGGACCTCGCTGACCCCAGGCGGAAGCTCATGAACCGAACCCTACGCGCGGAGCGTTAGGTAAACGTTACGGCTTATGGCGGCAAGTGCAGAACCAAGGGCCAGTCGGCTGGATCTTCTGCAGCGGGCTGAGCACGAGTTCGACCCGATTCCCTTCGACGCAGATGCCGCCCGGGCTTATGGCCGGGTGACGGCAGCAGTGATCGCCGCGGGCCGGAAACCTCGCCGCAGGGCAGCGGACCTCATGATCGCCGCGACGGCGATCGTCGCCGAGCTCCCGCTGTATACGACAAATCCTGACGATTTCGTCGGACTCGATCACCTCGTGACAGTGATCCCGGTAACTAGGCCGGAAGTTCCGAACGAACGCCAGTCTGGCCAGTAAGCACGCCGCAAACGAGCAGACAGCGAGCCTTCCAAACACACGGTGCGAACTCGACGCCGCACGCTACCGAATTCGCCTTAATACCTATCAAGGCGACGGCGCTTCGTGCTGCCGCGCCCGGCTGCGCCGGGACGGGCGTGCGACCCTGAGGGGCCGCCCCACCCTGCCCCATCCGGGTCATCGGACATGCCGATCGACTCGACGGCGTGCGGCCGCGAAATCAGTAGCTCCGAGGTCCGTCCGCGCAGGCGATTCGTTCGTACGTGTCAGCGCCTAAGGCCGACGAGGCGGCGCCGGGCCGGTCAACACGGTAGATGTAATGCAGCGCATCATCAATCGGGTTGTCGGGCGACATCGGGCCTTCAGCGACCCGCTTCAAGCCAGCCTTCTCCAGCGCACGCCAGGAGGCAACATTGGCGGCCACCACGGCGACAAGCACCACGGGCGCATCAGAATACGAGTTCCAGGTGTCCTCAACGGCCGCAGCGATCATGCGGGATCCGAGACCGCGACCGCGCAGCGCTGGGTCCGCGATGAGGTAGTCAAGCTCGACGGCGCCGGCTGGCACCTCGATAACTGCCGAGAATTCCGTGAGATCCTGGGGGTAGTCGTAAATCGCCGAGCGCTGCAGCAGGCCGATTGGCCGGCCGTCGAGGAGAACGAGGAGGTCTTCCCCCGGCTCCTCGCCTCGCGTACTCGCGCCGAAGTCGCGCTCGACCGCCTCAAGGGTTGTCTCATGATTCCACCACCGGGCGACCTGGGGCTCTCGCAACCACTCGGCCAGCATGGGAAGGTCCCCGGCAGTCAACGGCCGCCACGACAAGAAACCATCGCTAATCCTATCCACCGTCACAGCTTAGATCCCGGGCAGGGAATCGTCCTACGCGATGGTCCGCTGCCGCCGCCCCCCACTCGTGCACTCGGCGCAGGTCAGCGCCACCGCGTCCAGGGCGCTCCGCAGATCGGGGCCCGTCGTGCGCGAGATCCCGGACAAGCGTGCCCACCTGCCGCCCGCGGTCAATGCCGTTCTACGACACGTGCGTTACCCCACGCTACAGAAACGGCCCAGCCGGCCGTCGAAGATTGACCGGAGCCGAAGCATTCGAGTTGGAGGGTATGGACCCCTGTGACATTGATATCGATGGTTTCTGGCCTGAGGGCGCTGATGGTAAAGGTCCGGAGAGTGTGCCCGTCGCCAACTAGTATAATGCCCGCTTCGAAATGTGGCGGAAAATTGACCCCAAGCCCGATAGTAGCCTGGAACCGGCGAGCGTTATGCTCTAGCTTATATGCAGGAAAGGCAGTTGGATCGCCGACGTTACAATAAAACGAGATACTCTTGGGGTAAATCGATCCGTTTATCTTGACCGGACCTGGGCTCACCAGCTCGCCGAGCTTCCCGGAAGGTACCAGCTCTGAGAGATATGAGAACGAGGACGTCCTGGGAGTCTCCGGAATCACCACGGGGGCGGACTTGCCAGCCGGGGAGCTTGCACTGGCCGAAATGGGTGGCACGGGCGAAGAGGCTGCTTTTGGCGGTGTACCAGAGTTGACAAGGATCAATGCTATTACTGCCAGCACCGCAGCTACGACGATTCCGATAATCGTCCCGAAGAGTGTCCGCCCTCGCCGCATAGGTCCTCCGACACCATCGTGCCTAAATCCAGGCAATTCAGCATCTCACATGCCGCCGCCGATCAGGCCAGAGGTGCCTGTGACTAGCTTCGGCCGGGAGGCGCCCGCGTCGGTCGCATAGGATCGCGATAAGCATGCGGTCGGAGGCGACGACCGTAGCCAGCGTTCTGACCCTTCAGGGGCGTCCATGGGTAACCGGCAAGGCACGTTCGGCCGCCTGCGCCAGCTGGCCGCTCGCGTCCTGGTTGAGCCGGAGCCTCGGGCCCGGGGGCCCCAGCCGCTGTTCGCCCTGCCCGGTACCGGCGAGGCCTTGGCGGACGTGATCCTCGACCACGACGCCCAGCCGCGGCTCGAGTGGCTCTCGGAAGCATCTCCCGGTCCGGGAGGCAGCAGGCAGCTCTTCCCGAGCGTGGCCCGGCCGGCCGACGGCGGCGAGCAGATCGAGATCCGCCTGCGCTCGCACCGGATCGGGACGCTGAGCGCCGCCGACAGCGCCGGTTTCCGGGGCTACCTGGATGAAGCCGGGGCCCAGGGGAGGCGGGTCGCAGCCATGGGGCTAGGCAACCAGGACACCGGCGGCGCCTGGGCGCTGCGCATCTACCTGCCACACCCCAGGCCCGGACAGGATCAGCCGGCTGCCTCGTAACCTAAGCTTCGGCCGCATCCCGGTCTGGTGGGCGGGCCGCGTCGGCCGGTGGCGTATGGCGGGTCTGGGTGGGGTCGATGAACACGTTCGGCTTCATCGGGAGCTTTTTCCGAAAGCCTGCGGCCGATCTCGTCAGCGAGATCCTCCGCTGAGGGACAGCAGGCCTTCGAAGACCGAGAACCCGGCTCCGGCGATGAAAATGCCAAACGCCGCCAGCAACGACCAGAAGTATCGTTCCTGACCATGACCGAACGGGTGGGCATCGTCAGCCGGTCGATCCGCCTGGCGCAATGACGTCAGCAGGAATACTTGGTTGAGGGTGTCAGCGGCGGAGTGGGCGGCTTCGGCGAGCATGGCGCTGGACCCGCTGATGATCCCGGCCGCCAGCTTGGCTAGGCCGGCCACGATGTTCGCCACACCCGCGATGATCACGGTGCGACGAGTTTCGCTGTGCCCGTTCTGCCTGGTCAGCCGGCCTGATTCCCGGGCTGGTGCCAGCGCCCCTCCAGCCGCCGGGTCACTTCCGCGCGTGTTCTTTCCAGGTCGGCGCCCAGTTCCAGCAGTACGTGCGCGGCTACGCCGTCGCCTTCCCGGATGAGGCCGAGCAGGATGTGCTCGGTTCCGATGTACAGGTCGTTGCGATCGCGGGATTCCCGGAGCGACAGCTCCAGCACCGTCTTCGCCTGCGCAGTGAAGCGGATGCGCCCGGACGGGGCCGCCAAGCCCCGGTCAACGGATTCCTCCACCCGCTGCCGGATGGCATCCAGGGCGATCCCCAGCGACTCCAGCACCTTGACCGCCAGGCCCTCGCTCACGCGGATGAGTCCCAGCAGGAGATGCTCGGTGCCCACGTAGTCGTGGTCCAGCCGCCTGGCCTCTTGCTGGGCCTCGACCACAACGAGCCTCGCCCGTTCGGTAAATCTCTCGAACATCTGCCGCTGCCGCCCGCATCGCCTGGTGCCGGCGGGATCCCCTGTCCCGCTGCCTGCTAAGCGTAGGTCGCCCTTAGCGGACGTCAACCCCGCCCGCGGACTAGCTCTGGACCCGGTGCTGCAGGACGCTTCTCGTCCAGAGAATCAGCACCGACCCGGCCAGCGGGAATACTCCCTCCCAGAGGCCGAACGAGAACATGACGACGCTCAGGCAGATATCGAAGATGGCGCAGGCCAGGCGCACCTTCAGCCAGACGCCGGGGTTGCGGTATTCCCGCGACTTGACCAGAAAGCCGACCAGGGAGGATCGCGGGGAAGAGCCGTGCGGGCCATTCGGTGCATACATGGGATTTCTCCTCTTTGCCGGTAGGCCGGCCATTCCGGTCACCTGTATTGATCCTCGCCGGATGTGAACGCGGGATCGATCGTGTGACCACCCGAACCGCAGGTACGGCTAGCACGGTCACCGAGTCAGGGCCGCCCGGTACCCGGCACCGAGACCGGCAGGGTCAGGATCTCCCCGGTGCGCGGCCCGCTGGTCAGCCGTCCGATGTTCGCGGGCACGCCGTCGGCCGCCCGCCATTCAGCGGTCATGATGAACAGGGTCCGCCGGTCCGGGCCGCCGAGCATCAGCGCGAACGGGGCCCGGTTCGCGGGCAGGTCGACGCGCTGCCGGACGTCGCCGCCGGGGGCGACGCGGACCACCGAGGACCCGCCGGCGGAGACCCAGACCGCGCCCTCCTCGTCGAGGCAGATGCCGTCCGGCCCGAGTCCGCCGGCGAAGACCCGGCGGCCGGACAGTCCTCCGTCCGGGTCGATGTCGAACGCGGTCAGGGTCCCGGCGAACGACTCGGAAATGATCAGCGTCCGGTTGTCGGGCGTGATGACCATCCCGTTGGGGAACTGGATGTCCCCGGCGACCTGGCGCAGCTGGCCGTCGGGCGTGACCAGCTTGATGTAGCCGGGCTCGGGTGGTGCTCCGGCGGTGAAGTTGAAGTCCGCGCCGTTGAGGTAGATGCGGCCGCGGCCGTCCACCACGATCTCGTTCGCGTGCTGCTCGGCGAGGATGGTCACCGACCCGTCGGGCTCCTGGCGCCGCAGCTTGTCCCCGGTGGTCAGCAGCCTGCCGTCGGGCAGCCAGTCGATGGAATAGCCCATCGGGTGGCTATCGGGATCCCGGGTGACCATGACCTCGGCCTTGCCGTCGAGGCCGACCGCCATGACCTGGCGGTCGATCCAGTTGCAGAACCACAGGCGGTCCTCGTGCCACCGGGGGGACTCGGGAATTCCCAGGCCATCCAGCAGGACGTTCGGCTCGGACATCGGCCGCTCCTCTCTACACGGGCTTTCCCCTCCACACGAACGGCATCCCGCCCGATCGACACCGCCCGTCAGCAAGCTGTCAGCAAAAGCCGGCCTGCGGGCGGTGAGCCGGAGCCAGTACACTCCCGCTCTTGTGAATGCTTCTGACGGAATCTTGGTGACCGGCGGCGCCGGGTTCGTGGGCGCGACGCTGGTCCGGCGGCTGGTAGCGAGCGGTTACCGGGTCCGGGTGCTCGACAACCTCAGCACCGGGGATCCCGCGCACCTCGCCGGAGTCGACGCCGAACTGGTCAAGGGCGACATCCGCGACGCGGCCGCGCTGGACGACGCGCTCGAGGGCCTCGGGGCGGTCATCCATCTCGCCGCGGCCGGCTCGGTCATCGGCTCGGTCCAGGATCCGGTGATGAACTTCGAGGTCAACGCGCTCGGCACGTTCCGCGTGCTGGACGCCGCGCGGCGGGCGGGCATCGAGCGCGTGGTGCTGGCCTCGACCGGCGGGGCGCTGATCGGAGACGCCACGCCGCCCGTCAACGAGCAGTCGCTGCCCAAGCCGATCTCCCCGTACGGGGCGAGCAAGCTGGCCGGCGAGGGGTACGCGCACGCCTTCGCCAAGACCTACGGGGTCCGTACCGTCGCCATCCGGTTCGGCAATGTGTACGGGCCCTGGTGCGCTCGCAAGCGCGGCGTGCTCAATGTCTTCTTCGAGTCGCTTCACTCCGGCGTGCCGCTGGTCATCTACGGCGACGGGTCGTCGTCCCGCGACTACGTGCACGTGGACGACATCTCCAGTGCCCTCCAGCTCGGGCTGGAGAAGGACGTCCCGGGCGGCACCGTGCTGCACGCCGCGTCCGGCGTCGAGACCACGGCCAGGGAACTGGCCGACCTGTGCCGCCAGGCGGCCGGAGTCCCCGACCACCCGGTCGAGTACCGGCCCAAGCGGGCCGGCGAGGTGGGCCGCAACTTCGCCTCCTACGACCGGGCGAACCAGGTGCTCGGCTATGCGCCCTCGGTCACCCGTGAGGCCGGGATCCCCCGGACCTGGGCGTGGTTCCAGGAGGAAGTCTTCCGGGACTAGCCGGCCAGAGTTCAGCGCCTCACGGCTCGAGCAGGACCTTCACCGCGCCGGTGCGCCGCGCGTCCTTCAGCGCCAGCACCGCCTCGGCCCAGCGCTCGAGCGGGAACCGGTGCGTGATGACCGGTGTCAGGTCGAAGCCGGCCAGGACGAAATCGAAGTAGTGCTGCATGGCGTGCTTGGCCACCCCGCCGACCTCCTCGACGCCGAACCCGTTCGACCCGACGACATGCAGTTCCTTGAAGTACAACGGCGTCCACTCGAAGCGCCGGGGCGGCTCGACCCCGGAGACCACCAGCGTGCCGCCGGTGGCCAGCAGGCGGAGCGAGGTCTGCACGGTCTCGACCGAGCCGATCGTGTCGTAGACCACGGCCGGCCCGTCCTGCAGCCAGTCGCGCTTGCTCCACGGCACCAGCGGCGAGGCGCCCACCCGGCGCGCCACCTCGGCCACGAGCGAGTCCGGCGACGATGAGAGCACCGCGTGCGCGCCGAGCCGCGCCGCCAGCGAGGCCCGGGGCCCCGGCCGCGCCGCCGCCCACACCTCCACCCCCGGATAGAGGTGCCGCAGCAACGCGATCGCCGCCAATGCGAGCGTCCCCGACCCATAGACCAGCACTGGCCGGCCACCGGCAGGAGGCGGTGCCAGCAGCAACGACCGCAGCGACACGCTGACCGGATCCGCCAGCACCGCCGCCTCGTCGGAAACACCAGCCGGAATCGCGAAGAGCTGCGAGGGGTGCGCGGCGAACCGCTCCGCGTGCGCCCCGGCCGCCGCCGCGCAGTTCCCGAGGTGAATCGAGGCCGGCAGGTCACCCGACCGGAAGTTACGGCACCACGGATACCGCCCGGCCTGGCAAGCCGGGCACAGCGGCTCGATGCCGCGCGGCCCGCACGACAGCCACGGGTTGAGCACTACCCGCTCCCCGGTATCCGTTCGCCGTCCGGCCACCTCGTGCCCGAGCACGTGCGGAAAGGACACCAGCGCGGTGAGCGGGTTGTCGCGGGACCCGTTCAGCAGGATCTGCTTCACATCCGAGCCGCACAGGCCCGAGAACGTCGTCTGCACCCGCACCCAGTCCGGGGCGGGCAGCGGCAGTTCGTCCACGTCCTCGATCCGGACCGGAGCGAAGCGGGAGACGAACGCCCGGCGGTGCACCCGGCCGCCGATGGCCGCGGCCGCCTCCCGGGCCAGGCTGTGCCGGAAGACCAGCGCCTTCATCAGGTCGGACCCGGAAACCGGATGGGCGGGTGCTGCGCCCGGCGGATCACGACCAGCACGTCCGCGCCGGGCAGTATGCCCAGCACCTCGTACCAGGTGATTCCGGGCTCCATGAGCCAGCAACCTACCGGAGCCGCAAACCTACAGGAAATTGTTAGGCCAGATCATTGTCCGCCACATGTGCGCCACCGGTGACCCGTCGAAGCCGAGCCCTTCCGCGGGCTGCCGGAAGTTCCGCTCCACCACGTCGGAGAAGTCGTCGAATTCCACCGTGACGTTCGGGTCGAACGAGTAGATGTCGTTGATGGTCAGCAGCCGCGACGTCATGTACCAGCGGTGCTGCCGGGCCGCGGCGGCCTCCCGCCGGATGTACTCCGGCGGGTTGTAGTCCGGCCCGAAGTAGTCGATGTACGCCTCCGGGTAGGTGTACCCGGCCGCCTCGTCGGGGAAGTAGCGCAGCGCCTCGTGCTTCTCGATGGCCCAGGCGACCTCCTCGTCGACGTACGGCCGGACCAGCTGGGCGCCCCAGTAGCCGTGGTTGGCCGACAGCAGCCCGGCGATGGCGATGTCGTGCAGCAGGCACGCCATGATCATCTTCTCGCCGAGCCCGTTCTCGCGGGCCACCCGGGCGCTCTGCAGCAGGTGCATCCGGGGGATGGGGTCGAACCGGAGCAGGTAGAAATCCCGCAGCGTAGGCCGCTCGGGCATCGCGGGCAGGGCCGGGTTGTCGCCCATCATGAACAGCGTGTCGGGGTGCCGCGTCTCGGCCAGCAAGGCGCGCTGGTGGCCGCGGGCCGGGGTGCCCAGGACCGCCGCGGCCGGGGGCATGATGATGCGCCGCCGCCGGTCAACCGCGTCGTCCAGCGGCTCGCGGATCCAGTTGTCGAGCCCGGCCTCCCGCAGCGAGGCCGGCAGTTCGTGCGGAAGCACCCGGGTCGATGGTTGCTCAGCCATAAGGCGACTCTAAGCCCGCGAGTTAGGCTGTGGACGGGGCCCGAGGAGGAGGAACCGAATGCCGCTCAAGATCATGCCGCACGGCCGCCTGCAGGAGTGGGTCGCCGAGGAGAAGGGCTTCTTCGCCGCCGAGGGCCTGGCGTACGCGTTCGTGACCGACAGCGGTGACTACGGCATCCACCAGGCCGGGCGTGACGAAAAAGGCGAGATCAAGACCGGCGCGTTCGAGACCTTCGGGGCGGGCCGCGACGGCGCCGACGTGAGCTGCGCCTGCCACTGGGCCACCAACGCCGCCGCGGGGGAGCGGTCCGGCCGGCTGGTGACCGCGGCCTACTCGGTCGCGCCGTGCGCGATCGTGGTGCCGCCCGAGTCGCCGGTGCGCCGTCCCGAGGACCTGGCCGGGGTGCCGGTCGGCGTCGGCTACCACTCCGGCAGCCACTTCGCCACCGTGCAGGCGCTGGAGCCGGTGCTCAGCCCGGGCGACGTGAAGCTCACCTTCCAGGGCCCGCCCAACGAGCGGCTCGACGCCCTGCTCGGCCGGGGGGTGCAGGCGGCCTGCGTCTGGGGCGTGCCGCTCTACATCGCCGAGGCGTTCGGGTTCCGCAAGGTCGTGGACGCCACGTTCATGATCGGCTTCCTGATCACCGGCGACGAGGCCAGCCCGGCCGACGTGGACAAGTACCTGGCCGCGCTGCGCCGGGCCCAGCTGGAGATCGACCTGCGCCCCGAACTGTACAAGCACTACCACCGGCGGGCGGTGCCGCCGAAGTACCAGGACCAGGTGGACGTGCGCGCGTTCGGCACCGGCGAGCGGATCGTGTTCCTCCCGTACACCAGGGAGAGCTTCGAGGCGACCCGGCAGTGGACCGAGTCGCACCGCCTCTTCGAGGGCGCGCCTCCGGCCGGCTATGACGAGGCCGCGCTGGTCTGACGACTCAAAAAGTCAGTTACTTCACGCTGATCTTGGTGCCGTGCTCGGCGCCTTCGCAGATCTCCCGCATCACGCCCGCGGCCGCCACGTCGAACACGTGCATGGTCAGCGCCTGCTCGTTGGCCAGCACGAACGCGCTGGTGTCCATGACCCGCACCCCGGCCGCCAGCGCCTCGTCGTAGGTCAGCTTGGTGTAGCGCACCGCGTCCGGGTTGACGTTCGGGTCGCTGTCGTAGACCCCGTCCACCCCCCGCTTGGCCACCAGCAGCGCGTCGGCGTCCAGTTCCAGCGCCCGCTGCACCGCCGGGTAGTCGGTGGTGACGTAGGGCTGGCCGATGCCGCCCGCGAGCAGGACGATCATGTTGCGGTCCAGGTGGTGCATGGCCCGGAGCCTGATGAAGGGCTCGGCGACGCTGTGGATCGGCACCGCGGTCATCACCCGGACGTCGGCTTCGGTCCGCGCGGTGAGCGCGCCCCGGACCATCAGCGCGTTCATGATCGTGCCGAGCATGCCGATGTTGTCCGCCTCGGCCCGGCTGATACCCCAGCCGTCGGCCATCCGGCCGCGGAAGTAGTTCCCGCCGCCCACCACCACCGCCACCTGGACGCCCAGGTCATGGACCGAGAGGATCTCCTCGGCGACGCGGGACAGGCTGGCCGGGTCGACCCCGGAACTGCTGGATCCGGCGAGTGCCTCGCCGCTGAGCTTGACCACGACCCTGCGATAGCGAGGTACAGCCACCGTGCCCCCAATCTCCCGGCCGCCCCGAGCGGCCGCCGCGCCCACGCTACCGTATGCCGGTACCTGGCCCTCTGCGTCCGTCATGTACCTGCCAGGGGGTAAGCCCGCTGCTGCGGGCCAGCGGTCACGGCCGGATCGTCAACGTCTCCAGCGAGGCCGCCTCGCTGGCCGGCATGGGCTCCGGCACCCCGGCCTACACCGCGTCCAAGGTCGCCCTCAACGCGCTCACCCGGATGCTCGCCGCCAGCGTCGTCTGGGCCGCGGTCCTGCCCGACGACGGCCCGACCGGCGGCTTCTACCGCGACGGCCACCCCCTCCCGTGGTAGCCGCAGCTCTCCTCCAACCCCAAAAATCAAGATCATGGGACCGAACGAGGTAGCCATCCCGCCTAGTCGGCGTGCTCTTCGGGAGCTTCGGGGGCGTGTTCTTCGGGTTCGGCGAAGCGCTTGCGGGAGGCCTCGATCTCGGCCTCGGCGGCGCGGCGGTCGGCCCACGCCTTGGCCTGCACCGACTTGCCGGGCTCGATCGCCTTGTAGACCTCGAAGAAGTGCTGGATCTCGAGCCGCTGGAACTCCGGCACGTGATGGATGTCGCGCAGGTGCTCCATCCGGGGGTCGGTGGCGGGCACGCACAGCACCTTGTCGTCGCCGCCCTTCTCGTCGCGCATCCGGAACATCCCGATGACCCGGCAGTTGATCAGGCAGCCGGGGAAGGTAGGTTCGTCGAGGAGTACCAGCGCGTCCAGCGGATCGCCGTCCTCGCCCAGCGTGTCCTCGATAAAGCCGTAGTCCGCCGGGTATCTGGTCGAGGTGAACAGCATGCGGTCCAGCCGTATCCGGCCGGAGGCATGGTCCATCTCGTACTTGTTCCGCTGTCCCATGGGGATCTCGATAACAACGTCAACGTCCACTGGTTCGCTCCAGGCCGGTCTGGGTGATTAACTCCATTGTTCCCCAGGCCGCGCCCGACATCGCGTGAGGTGGTAGGTCATGCTGCGCCGCACCAGGCCGGCCGCTAAGCCGGCCGCCGTGCTGGTGCTCGCCATGATCAGCGTGTTCACGCTCGCGGCGGGCATCACCGTGGCCCGGATGCTGCCGCCGCGGCTCGCGGCCCTCAAGGTCCCGACGGTGGCGGCGACCGGGGTCCGCGGCCCGGGCACCGTGCTGAACCCGGCGGCCTGACCCCGGCCGGCCCGGGCAGTTCGCTGCCGACGGCCGGCGGGCTGCGGTCGGCGCTGGCCGGCCCGCTGGGCGCGGCCGCGCTCGGCCCGCAGGTGTCGGCGGTGGTGGCCGACCCGGCCACCGGGCGGGTGCTGCTGTCGCAGGACGGTACCCGGATGATGACCCCCGCCTCGACCACCAAGCTGGTCACCGCGGCGGCCGCGCTGGCCGTGCTCGGCCCGGACGCCACCTTCACCACCACGGTGGTGAAGGGCGCCACCCCGGGCAGCGTCGTCCTGGTCGGCGGCGGTGACCCGGTGCTGGCCGTGCACCCGTACCCGGCCAGGGACTACCCCCAGCCCGCCACGCTGGCCAGCCTCGCGGCCGCCACCGCGCGGCAGCTGAAGGCGCAGGGCCGCCGCACGGTCAGCGTCGGCTACGACACGTCCCTCTACACCGGCCCGGACCTGGCGCCCGGCTGGCCGCAGGCCTACGTCAGCACCGGCAACGTGACCCCGATAGCAGCGCTCGAGGTGGACCAGGGCAGGCTCGCCACCGACGGCACTCCCGAGGACTCCGACGACCCGTACAACCTGCGGGCCCGGACCACCGACCCGGCGGGCATGGCCGCCGCCGCGTTCGCCGCCCTGCTGGCCGCGGACGGCATTCACGTGACCGGCGCCGCCGCCCCGCAGCCGGCCCCGGCCCGCGCCGCCAGCGTGGCCAGCGTGTCCTCGCCGCCGCTGTCGGCCATCGCGGAGCAGATGCTCGAGGAGAGCAACAACGTGATCGCGGAGAACCTGGCGCGGCAGGTCGCCGTCAAGACCGGCCGCCCGGCCTCGTACAGCGGGGCGGCCGCGGCGGTCACCGCCGAGCTCGGAAAGCTCGGCGTCGGCGGCGGCCTGCACCTGGTGGACGGCAGCGGCCTGTCCCCGCAGGACGCGATCGCGCCGGCCGCGCTGGTCAAGGTGCTCGGCCTGGCCGCCACCCGCCCCCGGATGCGGGCCTTGCTGGCCGGCCTGCCGGTGGCGGGATTCTCCGGCACGCTCCAGGGCGGGGAGAGCGTGTTCAGCGACATCGACGGCGCGGCGCTCGGCGCCGTGCGGGCCAAGACCGGCAACCTCAGCACGGTGACCACGCTGGCCGGGATGGTCACCGACAAGGCTGGCCGGACGCTCGCGTTCGCCTTCATGGCCGACCAGATCCCGTCCGGATCGGTGCTGAAGACGGCCGCCGACGCCATCGACGAAGCCGCCACCGCCCTGGCTAACTGCGGCTGCCGGTAACGGGCGCGGTTACGGGCGCTGAAAGCACCACGTACCGTTGGACTGTGAGCAGCACGCAGATGATCGACTGGGACGTAGCCATCGCCACCGGAACCCGGTGGGCCAAGTCCGGGCCGCAGGTAAGCCTGGCCGAGGCGCGGCGGACGGTCTCAGAGCTACGCGACCTGGCCGGCGCCGTTCAGCAGCCGGTCTATGAGGTCACCGGGATGTCCGCCACCCGCGACGGCTCGCTCGGGCGAGTCGCGGTGGTCGACCGTCCGGGCTGGATCCGCGCCAACGTGGATGGCTTCCGCGTCGTGCTCGAGCCGCTGGTGGACCAGCTGCGCGAGCGCGCGCCCGGGAGGCTCGTCCAAGGGCGGGGGGGTGATGACCGCGGTGGGATCGCGGGTCACCGGCTTCCAGACCGGGCTGATCCTGGCGTACCTCTCCTCCCGTGTCCTGGGCCAGTACGAGCTGTTCCTGCCGCCGGAGGCCTCTCCGGTCGACGGCGAGCAGCCGGGCCGCCTCACCCTGGTCGCGCCGAACATCGTCATGGTCGAGCGCGAGCTCGAGGTGGACACGCACGACTTCCGGCGCTGGGTCTGCCTGCACGAGGAGACGCACCGGCTGCAGTTCACCGCGGTGCCCTGGCTGCGCGACTACGTGCAGGGCCAGATGACCGAGTTCCTGCTCGCCTCCGAGCTCGACCCCGGCGCGATCCTGCAGCGGATCAGGGGAGCGGCCGACGCGATGGCGGGCGCGGTGCGCGGCGGTGACGGCGGGAGCCTCATCGACGCCGTGGCGACCCCGCGCCAGCGCGAGATCCTGGACCGGCTGACCTCGGTGATGACGCTGGTGGAGGGGCACGGCGACTACGTCATGGACGCGGTCGGGCCCCAGGTGGTGCCGTCGGTCGAGCAGATCAGGGAGCGGTTCAACTCCCGGCGCGGATCGAGTGGCCGGGTCGAGCAGACGATCCGCCGCATCCTCGGCATCGACCTGAAGATGAAGCAGTACGCCGAGGGCTCCCGGTTCGTCACGGCCGTGGTGGACGAGGTCGGCATGGCCGACTTCAACAAGGTCTGGACGTCCCCGGAGACCCTGCCCACCCGGGAGGAATTCACCACTCCGCACCTGTGGGTGGAGCGGGTCGTCTCCCCGGCTAGCCAGGACCGCCCGGCTATCCCGGACAGCCCGGCAATCCCGGACAGCCCGGCTGCTAGCCCGGACAGCCCGGCTAGCCCGGATAACGCCGAGTAGCGAATAACGGAGCATGGGTCCCGGCGTCGCGGTCGCCGAGGTCCGCACCGCGGTCCGCGGCTGCCTGGCCGACCTGGCGGCCGGACGAGCTGGTGCTGGTCGCGTGCTCGGGCGGCGCCGACTCGCTCGCGCTGGCCGCGGCCACGGCGTTCGCCGCGCCGCGGCTCGGCCTGCGAGCCGGCGGCGTCACGGTCGACCACGGGCTCCAGCCCCGTTCGGCCGAAAGGGCTGAGGAGGTCGCGGGCCTGCTGGGCAAGCTCGGCCTCGACCCCGTACGGAGCACCGCCGTGACGGTGCCGCAGGCGGGCCCGGGAGCCCCGGGCCCGGAGGCCGCGGCCCGGGCGGCCAGGTACGGCGCGCTCGACGCGGCCGCCGAGGATCTACGGCGCGGCCGCCGTCCTGCTCGGCCACACCCTCGACGACCAGGCCGAGACCGTGCTGCTCGGGCTGGCCCGCGGATCCGGCGGCCGGTCGCTGGCCGGGATGCCCGCCCGGCGGGGCCTTTACCGCAGGCCGCTGCTGGCGGTGCGCCGCGCCGCCACCAGCGCCGCGTGCGCCGAGCTGGGGCTCGAGCCGTGGCAGGACCCGCACAACGCCGATTTCCGCTTCGCCCGGGCCCGGGTCCGGCATCAGGTGATGCCCGCGCTCGAGACGGCCCTCGGTCCCGGCGTGGCCGAGGCGCTGGCCCGCACCGCCGGGCAGCTGCGGGCCGACGCCGACTGCCTCGATGACCTCGCGTTCGCCGAAAGCGGACAGTTGCGGGCCGCTGGCCCGGCCGGGGACGGCTCCGAACCGGCCGGGCTCGACGTGGCCGCGCTGGCGGCGCTGCCCGCCGCGATCAGGACCCGGGTGCTGCGGGACGCGGCCGTCCGGGCGGGCTGCCCGCCCGGCGCGCTCGCCGCCAGGCACATCGGCGCGGTCGACGCACTGGTCACCGCCTGGCGCGGGCAGCGCTGGACGGACCTGCCGGGCGGGGTGCGCGCGGGCCGCCGGGCTGGCAAGGTGTGGTTCAGCTGTGCCCGTTAGCCGGGTCTTACGAGGTGAGGGGTAATCCGTTGGACGAACGTGACATGGGCGCCGACCTCAAGCAGGTGCTCATCACGGAGGAACAGCTCAAGGCCCGCATCGGCGAGCTCGCGGCCCAGATCGACGCGGACTACGCCGGCCGCGAACTGCTGCTCATCGGCGTGCTCAAGGGCGCGGTCATGGTGATGGCCGACCTCGCCCGGGCCATGCACCTCACCGTCGAGATGGACTGGATGGCGATCTCGTCCTACGGGTCTGGCACCAAGTCCTCGGGCGTGGTCCGGATCCTCAAGGACCTCGATACCGACATCACCGGCAAGCACGTGCTCATCGTCGAGGACATCGTCGACTCCGGGCTCACCCTGTCCTGGCTGGCGGGCAACCTGCGCTCACGCCGGCCCGCGTCGCTCAACGTCTGCGCGATGCTGCGCAAGCCGGGATCGGCCCAGATGCACGTGGACGTGGCCTACACCGGGTTCGACATCGGCGACGAGTTCGTCGTCGGGTACGGCCTTGACTATGCTCAGCGATATCGCAACCTGCCTTTCATCGGGACGCTCGCCCCCGCGGTGTACGGGGGCAGCTAGGCAGGGGAACACAATCTGCCGAGGGAAGCGTTGACTTTCCAGGCGTTGCACCCAGCGGTGTAGCGTCAGGGCATTACAGGATGGCCATCCCGCCGGAGGTCGACGGGAGTGTGAGGCTGGTCAGGAGGGAACGGCCCCGGGCCGACGGGGCCGCTCGTCAATGGAGCTAAGGCGCTTTTTCCGAGCCCCGCTGCTGCTCATCGCGGTAGCGGTGCTGTTGCTGCTTTTCGTGCTCGACTACGCGAATTCAGGGAGCTCGTACAAGCAGGTTGATACCTCCGAGATCGTCTCGGCTATCGACTCCGGGCAGGTCAAGAGCGCCCTGATCGTCGACAAGAACCAGACGATCCAGATCACCACCACGAGCGGCAAGCAGCTCGAGTCCTCGTGGGTGGCCGGCCAGGGCCTGCAACTGCAGGAGAAGCTGCAGCAGCAGGTGGCCAAGGGCAACCTCAAGGACGGCTACAACGTCAACATCCCCAAGAGCAACGCGCTCCTGGACCTGATCCCGACCGCCCTGATCTACCTGGTGATCTTCCTCCTGTTCTTCTTCATGCTGTCGCAGATGCAAGGCGGCGGCTCGCGGGTGATGAACTTCGGCAAATCCAAGCGCCAAGCTGCTCACCAAGGACACCCCCAAGACCACCTTCGCCGACGTGGCCGGCGTGGACGAGGCGATCGAGGAACTCCAGGAGATCAAGGAGTTCTTGCAGGCCCCGGCCAAGTTCCAGGCCATCGGGGCCAAGATCCCCAAGGGCGTGCTGCTGTACGGCCCGCCCGGTACCGGCAAGACCCTGCTCGCCCGGGCGGTGGCCGGCGAGGCGGGCGTGCCGTTCTACTCGATCTCCGGCTCGGACTTCGTCGAGATGTTCGTGGGCGTCGGCGCCTCCCGCGTCCGCGACCTGTTCGAGCAGGCCAAGGCCAACGCCCCGGCCATCGTGTTCGTGGACGAGATCGACGCCGTGGGCCGGCACCGCGGCGCGGGCCTCGGCGGCGGCCACGACGAGCGCGAGCAGACGCTGAACCAGATGCTGGTCGAGCTGGACGGGTTCGACACCAAGGGCGGCGTGATCGTGATCGCGGCCACCAACCGGCCCGACATCCTCGACCCGGCGCTGCTGCGCCCGGGCCGGTTCGACCGCCAGATCGTGGTGTCCCAGCCCGACCTGGCCGGCCGCAAGGCCATCCTGAAGGTGCACGCCCGCGGCAAGCCCATCGCGCCCGACACCGACCTCGACATCATCGCCCGGCGCACCCCCGGCTTCACCGGCGCCGACCTGGCCAACGTGATCAACGAGGGCGCGCTGCTGACCGCGCGGGCCAACGGCAAGCAGATCACCATGGCATCGCTCGAGGAGGCCATCGACCGGGTCATGGCCGGCCCGCAGCGCAAGAGCGTGCTGCTGTCGGAGCGGGAGCGGAAGGTCATCGCCTACCACGAGGGCGGTCACGCCCTGGTCGGCCACGCGATGCCGCACGCCGACCCGGTGCACAAGGTGACGATCATCCCGCGCGGCCGGGCGCTCGGCTACACCAGCGCGCTGCCGACCGAGGACAAGTTCCTCGTCTCCCGGGCCGAGATGCTGGACCAGCTGGCCATGCTGCTGGGCGGGCGCACCGCCGAGGAGATGATCTTCCACGAGCCGACCACCGGCGCGGCCAACGACATCGACAAGGCCACCCAGATCGCCCGCGGCATGATCACCGAGTACGGCATGAGCGAGCGGCTCGGCGCCCGTAAGTTCGGCAACGGCGACGGCGAGCCGTTCCTGGGCCGGGACATGTCGCACAGCCGGGACTACTCCGAGGAGATCGCCTCCACCATCGACGAGGAGATCCGGCGGCTGATCGAGTCGGCCCACGACGAGGCCTGGGAGGTCCTGGTCGAGTACCGGGACGTGCTCGACGCGCTGGTGCTCCGCCTGCTCGAGAAGGAGACCGTGTCCCGGCCCGAGGTCCTGGAGCTCTTCGCGACGGTGCAGAAGCGCCCGATGCGCGGCTCGTACACCGGCTACGGCAAGCGGCTCCCCTCGGACCGCCCGCCGATCCTGTCGCCGAAGGAGCTGGCCCTGGCGGCCGCCGAAGGCAACGGCAACGGCAGCACGGGTGGCAACGGCACCGCGGCGCTGCCGTCCAACGGCCAGTCCTTCGGGTTCACCGCGGGCGAGCCGCAGGACGACGTGCCGAGCAGCGAAGAATGACGCCGGACGCCGGGGCCGCCGGAGGTAACGGCGGCGAGTTCGACCTGCCGCGCATCGAGCGCGCGGTCAGGGAGATCCTTCTCGCCATCGGCGAGGACCCGGAGCGCGAGGGCCTGCGCGACACCCCGTCCCGGGTCGCGCGGGCCTACGCGGAGCAGTTCGCCGGGCTGCGGCAGCGCCCGCAGGACGTGCTCAGCACCGTCTTCGACGCGGACCACGACGAGATCATCATCGTCCGCGACATCGAGCTGCACAGCACCTGCGAGCATCACCTGGTGCCGTTCACCGGCGTCGCCCACATCGGTTACATCCCGAACCAGAAGGGCCAGATCACCGGCCTGTCCAAGCTGGCCCGGCTGGTGGACGTGTACGCGCGCCGGCCGCAGGTGCAGGAGCGGATGACCAGCCAGATCGCCGACGCCCTGGTGGAGTCGCTGGAGCCGCGCGGCGTGATCGTGGTGATCGAGGCCGAGCACCTGTGCATGACGATGCGCGGGGTGCGCAAGCCCGGCGCCCGGACGGTGACCTCGGCGGTGCGCGGCGCCTTCCGCGACAGCAACGTCACCCGGGCCGAGGCGATGAGCCTCATCTACGGCCGCCACTGACGCGCCCAGCCGAAATCGCTGTATTTCCCATGGTGGTCGCGGACTCTGTCCGTTTGGACAGGACCGATGCCAACGCGTGGAGGTACCGTGAGAGCAGGACGCGAGGCGGCGCGATGACTACGCTGATCCATCGTGCTCTTGGGCCTGATAAGAAAGCTGCCGAGATGAGTGACAGCGACGAAGCTGGCCACGCGAACCGGGGAACCAGGCCAGCGGTCAAGACCGATGGCGCCCAGCCTGCCCCCAAGCCGGAGGCGGCCGGGAAATCACCGGACCCGGACGGTAACCGGGGCCAGCGTGCCTGGGTGCCCAATACCGCCGCGCTGCTGACGACCCTGATCGGCCTGTCCGACATCCTCAACATCCTGCGGCCCGACCTGGTGAACCGGTTCCACCGGTTCAACACGATGATCCCCGGGTCGCTGGACACCGTCACCCGCAGCGCCGACGTGCTCATCGGGCTGATGCTGCTGATGCTCGCGCACGGCCTGCGCCGCCGCAAGCGCCGCGCCTGGCAGGCGGTGGCCGCGCTGCTGGCCTTCGACGTCGCCATCCACTTCATCCACACCGAGCGGATCCCCACCGCCGTCACCGCGATCGTGGTGCTGGTCGCGCTGCTGTACTTCCGGGACGAGTTCTACGCCGAGGGCGACCCGCGGACCCGGTGGCGGGCGCTGTGGGCGTTCGGCGGCCTGATCGTGGCGGACGTGGTCATCGGCCTGACCTACATCCTGCTGGCCCGCGGCCTGGCCGAGGACTACTCGTTCGGCCAGCGCGTGCAGGAGGTCATCTACGGCCTGGTCGGGGTGTCGGGTCCGGTGCAGTGGGCGCCGGAGACCCGCGGCGACCTGTTCAACATCCTCACCGGCGCGCTCGGGATCTTCACCCTGGTGATGACGGCGTACCTGTTCCTGCGCCCGGCCGAGCCGCGGGCCCGGCTGAGCGGGGCGGACGCCGACCGGGTGCGGGAACTGCTGGCCAAGCACGGTGACCGGGACTCGCTCGGCTACTTCGCGCTGCGCGACGACAAGAGCGTGATCTGGTCGCCGACCGGCAAGGCCTGCATCTGCTACCGCGTCGTGTCCGGCGTGATGCTGGCCAGCGGCGACCCGATCGGCGACCCGGAGGCGTGGCCCGGGGCGATCGGCCCGTTCCTGGACGAGGCGGCCCGGCACGCCTGGAAGCCGGCCGTGATGGGCTGCAGCGAGCTCGGCGCCGAGGTGTGGTGCCGCGAGGGCGGGCTGACCGCGCTCGAGCTCGGCGACGAGGCCATCGTGAACACGGCCGACTTCAGCCTGTCCGGCCGGTCGATGCGCAACGTCAGGCAGATGGTCAACCGGGTCGCCAAGACCGGCTACGTGGCCGAGGTCCGCCGGATCCGCGACATCCCGCCGGCCGAGCTGGCCGGCATCGTCAAGACGGCCGGCTCGTGGCTCGGCGGCCAGACCGAGCGCGGCTTCTCGATGGCCCTGAGCCGGATCGGCGCGCCGGGCGACGAGGACTGCGTGCTCGCCACCGCGACCGAGGACGGGGCGCTGCGCGCGGTGCTCCAGCTCGTGCCGTGGGGGCCCGACGGGCTGTCCCTGGACCTGATGCGGCGCGACAAGGCCGCCCAGCCCGGACTCAACGACTTCCTCATCGTGGAGACCATCAAGGCCGCCTCCGGGCTCGGCGTGAAGCGCATCTCGCTGAACTTCGCCGTGTTC
This sequence comes from uncultured Actinomycetota bacterium, assembly GCA_963839095.1. GTDB lineage: Bacteria > Actinomycetota > Actinomycetes > Streptosporangiales > Streptosporangiaceae > Palsa-504. The sequence goes on from CAWIUF010000005.1 coordinate 165,508, forward strand.
CGGGCCGCGCTCGAGCGCGGCGAGAAGATCGGCGCGGGCCCGGTGCTGCGGGCCTGGCGCTCGGTGCTCATCTTCTTGTCCAAGTGGTTCCAGATCGAGTCGCTGTACAAGTTCAACGCCAAGTTCTGCCCGGTCTGGCAGCCCCGCTTCTTCGTCTTCCCGAGCACCAGGCACACGCCCCGGATCGCGCTGGCCGCGCTCGAGGCGGAGGCGTTCCTGGTCTGGCCGACGTTCGGGCTGCGCCGGGTCGTCCGCAAGGCCAGCCTGGCCGGGATCCGGCGGCGGCAGCGACGCCGCCAGCCCGACCAGGAGCCGGACCTGGACCCGGACCGGGAGCCGACGCCGCCGTGACGCCCGCCCGGCTGCCTGGCTTGCCCCGTGCTAGCCAACCGAGTGCGGACCGCTGCCTGGTCATGGGCGTGGTCAACGTCACCCCGGACTCGTTCTCCGACGGCGGCCAGTGGTACGGGACCGACGCCGCCATCGCGCACGGCCTCGAGCTGGCGGCGCAGGGCGCCGACATCGTGGACGTGGGCGGCGAGTCGACCCGGCCGGGCGCCCAGCGCATCGACGAGGACGAGGAGCTGCGGCGGGTCGGGCCGGTGGTCACCGAGCTGGTCCGGGCCGGGCTGCCGGTCTCCATCGACACCATGCGGGCCCGGGTCGCGGAGTTCGCCCTCGACGCCGGCGCCCAGCTGGTCAACGACGTGAGCGGGGGACTGGCCGATCCGGACATGCCCCGCCTGGTCGCCGCGGCCGGGGTCAGCTACGTGGTGGTGCACTGGCGCGGTCACAGCCGCGACATGTACTCGCGCGCGGTCTACGCCGACGTGGTGACCGAAGTCCGCGACGAGCTGGCCCGCCGGGTCGACGCGGTGGTGGGCGCCGGGGTGGACCCCGGCTGCGTGGTGCTCGACCCCGGCCTGGGGTTCGGCAAGCGGCCCGAGCACAACTGGCCCCTGCTCAGCCACCTGGACGAGCTGAGCACGCTGGCCGGTACCCGCTATCCGGTCCTGGTCGGGGCGTCCCGTAAGGGCTTCCTGGGCAAGCTCCTGGCCGCCTCCGATGGCACGCCCGCGCCGTTCGCCGAACGCGACGAGGCCACCGTCGCCGTCACCGCGCTGGCCGCCGCGGCCGGCGCCTGGTGCGTGCGCGTCCACCAGGTTCCGCCCAACGCGGACGCCGTCCGGGTCGCCGCCGCCTGGCAGCAGGCCGTCGCCCCCGTGGGTCTATGACCGGGCCCCGCCAGCCCCGGCCCGGCCAGCACCGCGCGGTGCTCTCCGTCGGCAGCAACCTCGGCGACCGGCTGGGTACCCTGCAAGGGTGCGTGCAAGCCATCGGCGGCCTCGCGGATACTGACGTGCTGGCCATCTCACCCGTCTACGAGACCGCCCCGGTCGGCGGCCCGGCCCAGCCGGACTACCTGAACGCGGTGCTGATCGTGGCGACCGCCCTGGGCCCGCGCCCCCTGCTGGCCGCGACCCAGCGCATCGAGGCAGACTTCGGCCGGGTCCGGCCCGCGGACGCCGTCCGGTTCGGCCCGCGTACCCTCGACATCGACATCATCAGCTACGACGAAGAAATCAGCGACGACCCGGTGCTCACCTTGCCCCATCCGCGCGCGCACGAGCGGGCGTTCGTCCTCGCGCCCTGGCACGATCTCGATCCGGCGGCCACCGTGCCCGGCCGCGGCCCGGTCCCGGCGCTGCTCGCCGCGCTGCCTGCCGTCGGCCGCTGGCGCGGCGGGCGGCCGCGACGGCGTCCGGTCCCGGCCCGACCTGGTCCTGGACGCGCCGTGAAGCCGACCCGGGTCTCGACCCTCGTGGTGGTCGCCCTCGTCTGCGCGGGACTGGGCTGGCTGCTGCTCCGGTCCCTGTACGCCAAGCTGCCTCCGCTGCCCTGGACGGGCGTGCCCGCCCTGCTGATCGCCGCGATGGCCGAGGCGTGGACCGGCCGGGACCTGAAGACCAGGATCGCCGGCCAGGGCATCGGGCGCAGCCGCCCCGGCCAGGAACCTGACCGCAGGCTCAAGCCGGTGGCGCCGATGTTCGTGTCGCGGATGGTAGCGCTGGCCAAGGCCAGCTCGCTGGCGGCGGCGATCATCGCGGGCGTCGCAGGGGGCTTCGACGTCTACCTGAGCGGCTCGCTGAGCGCCAGCGTGCCGCGCGAGGACGCGCTGACCGCAGTGGTGACGTTCGCCGCCGCCGTGGTGCTCGTCTGCGCCGCCTTGTACCTCGAGAACTGCTGCCGGGTGCCGGAGGACCAGGACCGGGACGAACGCGAGGCCCCGGCCTCCTCCCGCTGACCATCGAATCGGGCACCGCGGCGATAACGCCCGGCGGCGTACACCCAGGAGAATTCCCGATAATAGTCACTCTGTGTTGCGGTACCACTACGTAGCGTGGTTGAATTCCCGGGTCCTGAGATCATCCTTGAGAAGGAGCTATTAGATGCAGATCAAGACCCGTGTCGCTGGAGTTCTCGCGGTGACCACCGCCGCCGTTGCCCTCATCGGCGGCCCCGCGTTCGCCAGCAACGCGCCGCACGTCGGCAACGTGACCGGCATCGCCAACTTCTCCCTGCTGAGCGGCAACGACGTCGAGATCCCGGTCAACGTGCCGGTCAACATCTGCGGCGTCGCGGTGTCCCTGCTGGGCTTCACCAACGCCGGGTGCCGGGGTGGCGCCGGTGTCGTCAGCGACAGCGGCAACACCAGCAACAACTTCGACTTCGGCGGCTTCTAGCGGCCGTCGCCACGCCAGCAGGCCGGGGCGCCGGGTACCCAGCGGGTACCCGGCGCCCCGGTCGTGGTTATCCTGGGCACCGCGATGAACGCTGAAAGCAACCCTGACCCGGCCGACGGGCACCCGGCCCGGCTCGCGGTCGGCATCGTCGGTGCCGGGCGGGCGGGTACCGCGCTCGGCGCGGCGCTGGCCCGGGCTGGCCACGAGGTGGTGGCGGCCTCCGCGGTGTCCGACGTCTCGGTGCGCCGGGCCCGCGCGAACTTCCCCGGCGCGGTCATCGCCGAGCCCAGCGAGGTCATCCGCCGGGCCGGCCTGGCCCTGCTGACCGTGCCCGACGACGCCCTGCCGGGCCTGGTGGCCGGGCTGGCGGCCACCGGCGCGCCGCTGGAGGGCCGGCTGCTGGCCCACGCCAGCGGCCGCTACGGGGTGAGCGTGCTCGAGCCCGCCGTGCGCCGGGGGCGCTCCCGCTGGCGCTGCACCCCGTGATGACGTTCACCGGCCGCGACGACGACGTGGAGCGGCTGCGGGGGACCTGCTTCGGGGTGACCTCGCCGGAGGTGCTGCGGCCCGCGGCCGAGGCGCTGGTGATCGAGATGGGCGGCGAGCCGGTCTTCATCGCCGAGCAGGACCGGGACCTGTACCACGCGGCCATCGCGGGCGCCGCCAACTACCTGGTCACGCTGGTCGCCCAGGCCATGGACCTGCTGCGGTCGATCGGGGTGCCCGAGCCGGCCCGGCTGCTCGCGCCGTTGCTCTCCGCGTCCCTGGACAACGCGCTGCGGTTCGGTGACGCGGGCCTGACCGGGCCGGTGGCCCGCGGCGACGCGGCCACCGTGGCCGCCCACGTGGCCGCGCTCGAGACCGCGGCCGCTACCTCGGCGGCGGCCGCGGCGGGCAGCCCGGCCACCGCGGACGGAACCCCGGCCGCGGCCGGCGCCTCGGCCGCCATGGTGCGGGCCTACGTGGCCATGGCCCGGCTGACCGCCGACCGGGCGCTGGCCGCCGGAATCCTGCGCCCGGCCGACGCCGAACGCCTGCTCGGCGTCCTCGGCGGCCGCCCGTGAGCGACGCCCGGCCCGCTGGCGCACCTCCCGTGAGCGATGCCGCGCGCCCGGCTGGCTCACGCTCCCGTGAGCGCTGCTGCGTCCCTGAGCGACGGGCCGCTGCTCGCCACCACCCGGGCCGCGCTGGCGGACGCCCGGGCCGCCCTGGACGCCGTGAGCCCCGGCCCGGTCGTCCTGGTGCCGACCATGGGGGCGCTGCACTCCGGTCACGCGCGGCTGCTCGACGCCGCCCGCACGCTGGCCGGCCCGCGCGGCCACGTGATCGTCTCGATCTTCGTCAACCCGCTCCAGTTCGGGCCGAACGAGGATCTCGACCGCTATCCCCGGACCTTCGACGAGGACCTGGCCATGTGCGCCCGGGCCGGGGTCAGCCTGGTGTTCGCGCCGACCGCGGCCGAGATGTACCCCGGCGGGAAGCCGGAGGTGACCGTGGACCCGGGCCCGGCCGGCCAGCGGTACGAGGGCGAGTTCCGGCCCGGCTTCTTCGGCGGCGTGCTGACCGTGGTGCTCAAGCTGCTGCTGCTGACCCGGCCGGCCATCGCGGTGTTCGGCCAGAAGGACGCGCAGCAGCTCGCGCTGGTCCGCCGGATGGTCACCGACCTGAACCTGGACGTGGTGATCGAGCCCGTGCCGACCGCGCGCGACGACGACGGCCTGGCCACCTCGAGCCGGAACCGCTACCTGTCCGCGGCCGACCGGGCCGTGGCACTCGCGCTGCCCCGGGCGCTGCGGGCCGGCCAGGCCCGCGCCGCCGAGGGCGCCTTGGCGGTGCTCGCCGCGGCGGGCGGCGTGCTGCGCGCCCAGCCCGCCCTGGCGGTCGACTACGTCGCGCTCGTCGACCCGGGTACGTTCGGCCCGGCCGGCCCGGTCCGGCCCTGCTGGTGGCGGCGGCGAAAGCGGGCTCGACCCGGCTGATCGACAACATGGCTCTCGTGCTTCCCGCGGAAGGCGCCGGCAATGCTTCTCACCATTGACATCGGCAACACCAACACCGTGCTCGGGGTATTCGACGGCGACCGGGTCGTCGAGCACTGGCGGATCGCCACGGTCCCGGACCGGACCGCGGACGAGCTCGCCGTCGTGCTGCACGGACTGCTCGCCGGTAGCAGCGTGTTCACGGAAAGGAATATCACCGGCATATCGCTGTGCTCGACCGTGCCGTCGGTGCTGCGCGAGATGAGAGAGATGTGCGAGCGGTATTACGGCGGCCTGGAAACGGTCATCGTCGAGCCGGGGGTAAAGACCGGGGTTCCGGTGCGGACCGACAACCCCAAGGAAGTCGGCAGCGACCGCATCATGAACTCGCTGGCCGCGGTCCATCTTTACGGCGGCCCGGCCATTGTCGTGGATTTCGGAACGTCCACGAACTTCGACGCGGTCAGCGCGCGCGGCGAGTTCGTCGGCGGCGCGCTCGCGCCGGGGATCGAAATATCGGTGGACGCGCTGTCGCGCCGGGCCGCGCAGTTGCTTAAAGTCGAGCTGACCCGGCCGCCGCGGGTCATCGGGAAAAATACCGTGGAGTCCCTGCAATCGGGCATCATCTACGGCTTCTCCGCGCAGGTCGAGGGAATTGCACGGCGGATGGCACGGGAACTTTCACCCGACGACCCGGAGGCGGTGACCACAATCGCCACCGGCGGGCTGGCGCCGCTCGTTATCGACGAGGTAAGCGTCATTGACGCCTACGAGCCCTGGCTCACCCTGATCGGACTGCGGCTGGTCTACGAGAAAAACGCCGGCCAGACCGAGGGTAACCCCCGGTAACCGGGCTCCAGGCCCTGAATTCGGCCTCAGGCGATCCGTACCGCGCCGACGTAGTCGCTGAAGAGCGGCTCGACCCGGACGACCGCGCCGGTATCGGGCGCGTCGACCATGAGGCCATCGCCGACATAGATGCCGACATGGCTGATGTCGGAGCCGAAGAAAACCAGGTCGCCCGGTTCCAGGTCGTTACGGGCCACGTGCATACCGGAATTCCACTGAGCGCCGGTGTAGTGCGGCAGCGAGATGCCCTCCTGGGCGAACGCCCACATCACCAGGCCTGAGCAGTCGAACTCGCCCGGGCCCGCCGCCGCCCAGACGTAGGGGTCGCCGCGGCGGCTGAGCGCCGCCTGCAGGGCCTGCCCGCCGACCGTGTTCGCGGTCGGGATCTGGATGTCGGGGTACGAGCCGGTCTGCTTGAAGACCGCCATCGCCTGGGACATGGCCGCGCTGTTGACCTTGTCGATCTTCGCCTGGATGATCTTCTTCTTGGCGTCCATCTGGGTCTCGAGGGAGTGCACCGCGGCGGCCTGCTGGTCGGCGGTCTCCTTGTCGCGCAGGGCCTGGGTTACCTTATTGCTCAGCGTGCTGACCTTCACGCCGCTGGACTGGTTGATCTCGTCCATAGCCGAAGCCTGGCTGAGGAACTGCGCCGGGTTCCCGGCGGTGAGTGCGGCGAACGTCGGGTCGAGACCCGAGTTGATGTAGTTGGCCGCGGCGAGCTGGGCTATCGCCTCCTGGCCGATAGCCAGCGCGGCCTGGCCGCGGCTGGCCGCCTGCTGCGCGATCTTCGAGTTGGCCTTGGCCCGGTTGAGCTGGATACGCAGGCCGTCGTACTGCTCGCTCAGCGAGTTGATCTGGTTCTCCAGCACCTTAGCCTGGGCCACCAGCGTCTTCAGGTTCGGCTGAGGTGTCGTCACCTGGGCCGCGCTGATGCCTCCCGGCACCACGAGGGCGAGGACGGCCGTCGCGGCGGCGAGGCTGGCAGCTCCGCTCAGTTTGCGCACAGCGAAGCACCATATTGGAACGGGACGGGGGGTTGCCAACCGACTCGGTAGAAGTTTTACCTTGCGGAAGTCTTACTCGATGTCTGGCCGGGCGGCGGCCGGCCTGCCGCGGAGCCCCCGGCCCGGCCCTCTCCGGTCCCTGCCCGGCCCCCGCAACGGTCGGCCGCAGCGGATATCGTGGAGGGCGCTATGGCTTATACGGTCAGGTCCGCGCGCACCTCAGACGTGCCCGTGGTGCGGAAGCTGGTCGACTCCAACGTCGAGTCCGGGCGGCTGCTGAGCAAGGCGACCGTCACCCTCTACGAGGACGTGCAGGAATTCGTGGTGGCCGAGCTCGACGCGGACGCCACCGTGGCCGGCTGCGGCGCGCTGCACGTCTTGTGGGAGGACCTGGCCGAGATCAGGACGGTCGCGGTGCGGGAAGACTGCCGGGGCCTGGGAATCGGCCACGGTATTGTCGGCGCCCTGCTGGAGCGGGCTCGCGCGGTCGGGGTGAGCCGGGTGTTCTGCCTGACTTTCGCGACCAGCTTCTTCGGCCGCCACGGATTCCAGGAGATCAACGGGACCCCGGTGGCCGACGAGGTGTACCGGGAGCTATTGCGATCCTATGACGAGGGCGTGGCCGAGTTTCTCGACCTCGGGTGGGTAAAGCCCAACACCCTCGGGAACACCCGGATGCTGTTGCGCCTGTAGTTGCAGTACGCATGTCCGGCCCAGCAGAACTGCACCGCGCCGCTATGGACACCGCTAAGCGGTGCCGCTAAGGACAGGAGGAGCCGCCGCTATGTGGCAAGACCTCGCCGCGCTGACTCCGCCGCTGGTGGTCTGCGCTGCCGTCCTAATCGGCGTCGCGATACTCCTGCGCCGGGAGATGTCGCCGAAGCGCCGGGCCGAGCGGAACGAGCGCCGCAGATCGCCTGATGAGAGATCTTGAAATATACGGAACCGCGGATTTTATCCGTCCCGGAACTAGCGTGAACTGGGCCGCTGCGTTGGCCACCAAAACGCAGTAAAGGTTCAGTTCGTGATCTGCCGCCGTGCCCGTCGCTAACCGGGTCGCTTGACGCTGATTACGGAGCGTAACTGCCTGGAGTTCTGCAACGCTTCTGCGCCGTCTTCGCTACCGGACGCGTTTAACAACTGCTCCAGCAATGAATTGCGAGGACAAGTCATTGGGTATACATTTAGCACTTGAAATAGGTTGCTCCGTCAGAAGGGCTGTTTCCATGGCACAGAAGGTGCAGGTGCTCCTCGTCGATGATCTCGACGGGAGCGAGGCCACCGAGACCGTCACGTTTGGTCTCGATGGCTCCGCGTATGAGATCGACCTCAGTTCCGGCAACGCCGGCAAGCTCCGCAAAGAGCTGGCCAGCTATGTCGATCACGCGCGCAAAGCGAGCGCCCCGGCAAGGCGCCGCCGGACGCGCACTGGCCCCGGCCGCGAGCGCAGTGCCCAAATCCGGGCATGGGCGAAGCAGCGCGGATACAAGGTCAATGAGCGCGGGCGCATTCCCGCCAACATCGTCGCGGAGTACGAAGCCGCGCACTAGTGCGCGTGAACGGATGTTCATGAGCCGGAGTTCACCGGATTTAGCGGCTCCCCGGCTCATCGCCACCGTGCCGAACGGCGGGCCGGCAACGGCTAGCGGCCATGGCGAGCGACTCAAGAAGCATCGGTGTCCTAAGCGGCTCGGCCCCGGCACAATTGACGACGGCGGCGGGGCCGGCCAGATCGCACCGTTGGCCCAGAGGGACGGATTAACCGCCCAGGGGCCAACGGTGCGTTTGTGTCATCAGGAGCCACGAGGCCACGCCGCCTAGGCCGAAGCCAATGTCCCCTCAGATACCTTCCCGGCTACCCCCGATGTGCCCCCGCCCCTCCGAAGGCCGCCGCCCCGATGCGCCCCCCCGAAGGCCGCCGCCCCGATTCGGCGGAGTCGGTGTGCCCCTCGGTACCTTCTTCGGTACCCGATGTGCCACCCACCCCTGCCCTCCGAGGAACGTGGCCCCGATTCGCCCCCGCGGGCCGTGGCCCGGGGACTTCGGTGCCCGGGGCGCCCGGTCGGCCCGGCCGGGCGCGCCGTTCGCTTGCGGCGTACCCGGCGCGGTGCTGGGAACATGGGCCCTGCCCAGGGGGTTGGATGTGGATGAACGGCCTGTGTCCAGGGAACGTTTACTAAGGCGAGGCGCATACTCGCATTAAGCGTGATCGTGGGCACGCGGCTACTATGCGGAGTAGGCAAGGTAGGGCTCGCCCCATGAGAACCGATCCCGCCCCCGTGCTGTGAGGAGAGCGACGAGATGTTCGAGAGGTTTACCGACAGGGCGCGGCGGGTTGTTGTCCTGGCGCAAGAAGAAGCCAGGATGCTCAATCACAACTACATCGGCACCGAGCACATCCTGCTCGGTCTCATCCACGAGGGTGAAGGTGTAGCAGCCAAGGCGCTCGAGTCGCTGGGGATAAGCCTGGACGCCGTGCGGCAGCAGGTCGAGGAGATCATCGGCCAGGGCCAGCAGGCGCCCTCCGGGCATATCCCCTTCACGCCCCGGGCCAAGAAGGTGCTTGAGCTTTCGCTGCGCGAGGCGCTTCAACTCGGCCACAACTACATCGGCACCGAGCACATCCTGCTCGGCCTGATCCGCGAGGGCGACGGCGTCGCCGCGCAGGTGCTGGTGAAGCTGGGCGCCGACCTGAACCGGGTTCGGCAGCAGGTTATCCAGCTGCTCCACGGCTACCAGGGCAAGGAGCCGGCCGCGTCCGGCACGGCCGCCGAGTCGGCGCCGTCCACCTCCCTGGTCCTGGACCAGTTCGGCCGCAACCTGACGCAGGGCGCCCGTGAGGGCAAGCTCGACCCGGTGATCGGCCGGGAGAAGGAAATCGAGCGGGTCATGCAGGTGCTGTCCCGCCGGACCAAGAACAACCCGGTGCTGGTGGGCGCGCCCGGCGTCGGCAAGACCGCGGTCGTCGAGGGCCTGGCCCAGAAGATCGTCAAGGGCGAGGTGCCCGAGACCATCAAGGACAAGCAGCTGTACACGCTGGACCTCGGTGCCCTGGTGGCGGGCTCCCGCTACCGCGGTGACTTCGAGGAGCGGCTGAAGAAGGTCCTCAAGGAGATCCGCACCCGCGGCGACATCATCTTGTTCATCGACGAGATCCACACCCTCGTCGGCGCGGGCGCGGCCGAGGGCGCGATCGACGCGGCCTCGATCCTGAAGCCGATGCTGGCCCGCGGTGAGCTGCAGACCATCGGCGCCACCACGCTCGATGAGTACCGCAAGTACCTGGAGAAGGACGCCGCGCTCGAGCGCCGGTTCCAGCCGATCCAGGTGGCCGAGCCGACGATCTCGCACACCATCGAGATCCTCAAGGGCCTGCGCGACCGGTACGAGGCGCACCACCGCGTGTCCATCACCGACGGCGCGCTGGTGGCTTCGGCTCAGCTGGCCGATCGCTACATCAGCGACCGCTTCCTGCCGGACAAGGCCATCGACCTGATCGACGAGGCCGGCTCCCGGATGCGCATCCGGCGCATGACCGCGCCGCCGGACCTGCGCGAGTACGACGAGAAGATCGCCCAGGTGCGCCGCGAGAAGGAATCGGCCATCGACTCGCAGGACTTCGAGAAGGCCGCCGCGCTGCGGGACAACGAGAAGCAGCTGCTGTCCAAGAAGGCCACCCGGGAGAAGGAGTGGAAGGCCGGCGACATGGACGTCGTGGCCGAGGTGAACGAGGAGCTCATCGCCGAGGTCCTGGCCACCGCCACCGGCATCCCGGTCTTCAAGCTGACCGAGGAGGAGTCGCAGCGCCTGCTCCGCATGGAGGACGAGCTGCACCGCCGGGTCATCGGCCAGAACGACGCGATCAAGGCGCTGTCCCAGGCGATCCGGCGGACCCGGGCCGGCCTGAAGGACCCCAAGCGTCCCGGCGGGTCGTTCATCTTCGCCGGGCCGTCCGGCGTCGGCAAGACGGAGCTGTCCAAGACGCTGGCCGAGTTCCTGTTCGGCGACGAGGACTCGCTGATCCAGCTCGACATGAGCGAGTACATGGAGAAGCACACGGTGTCCCGGCTGTTCGGGTCCCCGCCCGGCTACGTCGGCTACGAGGAAGGCGGCCAGCTCACCGAGAAGGTCCGCCGGCGCCCGTTCTCGGTGGTCCTGTTCGACGAGATCGAGAAGGCCCACCCGGACATCTTCAACTCGCTGCTGCAGATCCTGGAAGACGGTCGCCTGACCGACGCCCAGGGCCGCATGGTGGACTTCAAGAACACCGTCATCATCATGACGACCAACCTCGGCACCCGTGACATCTCCAAGGGCGTGTCCGTCGGCTTCGCCCGCCAGGGCGAGTCCACCGGCTCGTACGACCGGATGAAGTCCAAGGTGCAGGAGGAGCTGAAGAGCCACTTCCGGCCGGAGTTCCTCAACCGCGTGGACGACATCATCGTCTTCCACCAGCTCCTGCGGGAAGAGATCTTCACGATCGTCGACCTGATGGTCGCCAAGGTGGACGACCGGCTGAAGGACCGCGACATGGCCATCGAGCTGCGGCCCGATGCCAAGGACCTGCTGGCCAAGCGCGGCTACGACCCGGTGCTGGGGGCACGGCCGCTGCGTCGTACGATCCAGCGCGAGATCGAGGACAGCCTGTCGGAGAAGATCCTGTTCGGTGAGCTGCGGCCGGGCCAGATCGTCATCGTGGACGTCGAAGGCAGCATGGAAGGCAACGCTGAGAACGCCAAGTTCACCTTCACCGGCGTGCCCAAGCCGGACGCGGTGCCCGATGCCCCCGCGGTGGAGATGGCGAGCGAGCCCGTTGTCACCAAGAGCGGTGCCGTGGGCGGCCCGATCAGCGGCTCCAGCACCACCGACGGCGGTGGCGGCACCGCCTCCGCGGTCGGCTAACCGCACCGTCGGCTAACCGGAGCCACTGCAAGGCGGCACCCCGCACAACGCACTGAAACCCGGGTTCCTCGGCCCCGCGCCCCGGAACCCGGGTTTCATGCTGTTCCAGCCCTGACGTCCATCCCCTAGACCACCCCTCCCGGCTCTCCGCACTCCGGCAGCCCATCCCGCTCATCATGCACACGCGCCCATCCCGGGACACCTGGCCCCCCGGCAGCAAGAGATCGTGTCGAGTTACCCCCGCTTATCCGGGGGGTAACTCGACACGATAATCAGGTAGCCCCGGATGACCTGGCCTGGTCCACGATCTGCCGACGCGGACCGAAGCCCGCGGGAAACGGGGGGTAAGTATCCACGAAAAACGCTGGCCGCATGGGTGGGGTTGACCGGCACAAGCCGGCACAAGCCGGCACAAGCGCGGCACTTAGCGCGGCGTTGGCCGGCTCGCTCCGACGTGAACGGATCCGGGCGCCCCCGACCTGGGCGTCCCCGGGATCAGGCGCCGAAGATCCAGGCACTGAAGATCCAGGCACCGAAGATCCAGGCACCGAAGATCCAGGCACCGAAGATCCAGGCACTAATGATCCAGGCGCAGCCGGTCAGGGAGCCGCCTCAGAAACCGTCGATCCAGGGAGGGCGAAGCGGCCGTCGGGGAGCGGATCGACCAGGCCGTCGGCGACCAGGCCGTCCAGGGCTCGTTCCAGTTGCTCCCGCCCGGGCCAGGCCGCGTCGAAGTCGGCCCGGTTCACCGGGGCGTCGGCCTGGCGCAGGACCGCGAGCAGGCGTCCCCGGCACTGCCGGTCGGTCCCGTCGTACTTCTGCGTCCGCCGCCGGACCGCCTCGGGCGCCTCGGCCGGACGGCCGGCGGCCAGCCAGGCGCAATCCCGGGCCACCGGGCAAGCCTGGCAGCGCGGGCTGCCGGCCGTGCACACCAGCGCGCCCAGTTCCATCACCGCGACCGCCCAGCGGGCCGCGACCGCGGGCTCGGCCGGCAGCAGCGACTCGGCCAGCCGCCGCTCCGCCACCGACGGGGTGAGCGCGGGCGCCGGCTGGCCGGAGATCAGCCGGGCCAGCACCCGCCGCACGTTCGTGTCGAGCACGGCATGCCGCTGGCCGAAGGCGAAGCTGGCCACGGCCGCGGCGGTGTAGCTGCCGACGCCGGGCAGCGCGAGCAGGGCGTCGAGCTCGGCCGGCACCGCCCCGCCGTGCCGCGCGGTAAGCACAGAAGCCGTCGCGTGCAGCCGGAGCGCGCGCCGCGGGTAGCCGAGCCGGCCCCACTGCCTGATCGCCTCCCCGGCGGGCTCGGCCGCGAGCGCGGCCGGGGTCGGCCACCTGGCCATCCACTTGAGGTATTCGGGCAGGACCCGGGCTACCGGGGTCTGCTGCAGCATGAACTCGCTGACCAGGACGGCCCAGGGAGTCGCGCCGGGCGCGCGCCAGGGCAGGTCCCGCGCATGGCTCGCATACCAGGCCAGCACCGGCTCGGCGTAGGTTGTCGGCATGATGCCGTCCATGGTGGCATGAGCGCAGACCAAAAGGTCCCAGCCACGGGCGGGCGAGCGTAGAGCACAGGCTGCGGCCGGCGGGTCTCCCCGCTTGCCCAGGTCACAGCTTGCATACTCTCCGTATGGGTCAGGACACTTACGGTTACGACGATGATCAGGATCCGCCTGAGGGCTACCAGTATCAGTCCGAGGACTACCGGGGGCAGCCCGAGGCCTACTGGCGTCGGCGGGTGATCACCCTGTGCGCCGGCCTGGCGGTGCTCGCCGTGCTCGCCTGGGCCTTCACCGGCAACGGGAAGGCGCCCAGCCCGGCGCGGAAGGCCAGCCCGGCGAGCACTGCCCTGCCGGCGGCGGCCTACAGCGGTTCCCCGTCGGCGCCGTCATCCGGGACAACAGCGTCCGCGACCGCTGGCTCGGCCGCCTCCCTGCCCTTCCCCGCGGTCACGTCGGGCAGCGGCCAGCCGAAGAGCGCCGCGCCCAGCAAGAAAGCAGCGATGCGAGCCGGGAACACGGTCCCGGGCGGGGTCGAGCCCAACGGAAGCTGTGCCCCGGGTTCGGTGGTGCTCAGCCTGTTCACCAGCCGGACCTCGTACCCGGCCGGCCAGTTTCCCGCGTTCCAGATCTACGCCGTCTCCACCGCGTCCCGCACCTGCTCCTTCGACGCCAGCCCGCACCGGCTGCACGTCCAGGTCACGTCGTCGGGCCGGGTCATCTGGGATTCGGCCGACTGCACCAAGGGCGAGCCGAACCGGGACGTCCGGCTCCGCCGGGGCGTGCCGGCCGAGGCGTCGGTCACCTGGCGCCGCGACATCAGCCTTCCCGGCTGCGTCACCGTGGCCTCGTCGGCCCGCGCGGGCAGCTACCAGGCGCAGGCCAGGGACGGCTCAGTGGCCAGTCCCGTCCGGTCCTTCAAGCTCGTCCGCTAACGCGCGGCGGCGACGGCTGGTCCGCGCGGGCGACGGCTGGTCCGCGCGGGCGACGGCTGGTCCGCGCGGGCGCCAGCGCGCCACCTACGGATCGCCGCCCAGGACGGCGGAGAGCGCCTGGCGGATGTCATCCACCTCCTGCACCTGCATCAGGTGAGTAAGCCCGTCGGCGCGCTCCAGGGGCGCTCCTGAGGCCGTCGGCACGATGATGCGGCGAAAGCCCATCCGCTCGGCCTCGGCCAGCCGCCGGGGCAGCCCCGCCACCCGCCTGACCTCCCCGGCCAGCCCGACCTCGCCGATCGCCACCACCCCCGGCGGCACGCTCAGGTTGGCAGCCGAACTAGCCAGTGCCACCGCCACCGCCAGGTCCACCGACGGCTCGGTCAGCCGCACACCCCCCACCGTCGCCGCGTACACGTCCGACTTGCCCAGCTTGACCCCGGCCCGGCGCTGCAGCACCGCCAGCACCATGCCCACCCGGTTGCCGTCGAGCCCCGACGTGGTCCGCCGCGGCATCTCCAGCACCGAGGGACCCACCAGCGCCTGCACCTCCGCGGGCAGCGCCCGGCGCCCCTCCAGCGTGATCGTCACGCAGGTGCCGGGCACCGGCTCGCGGTGCTGGGAGACGAACAGCCCGCTCGGGTCGGGCAGCCCGATGAGGCCGTACTCGCCCAGGTCGAAGCAGCCCACCTCGTCGGTCGGGCCGTACCGGTTCTTCACCGACCGCACCATGCGCAGCTGCGAGTGCCGGTCGCCCTCGAAGTACAGCACCACGTCGACCAGGTGCTCGAGTGCCCGCGGCCCGGCCACCGAACCATCCTTGGTCACGTGCCCCACCAAGATGGTCGTCAGCGACCGCTCCTTGGCCACCGCGGTCAGCGCCGCCGCCACCTCGCGGACCTGGGTGATCCCGCCGGGCACGCCGTCGACCGAGGCGGCCGCGATGGTCTGCACCGAGTCGATGATCAGCAGCCGCGGCTGGACCTGGTCGACGTACCCGAGCACGATGTCGAGATCGGTCTCGGCGGCCAGGTAGAGCTGGTCGCTGACCGCGCCGATCCGGTCCGCCCGCAGCCGCACCTGGGCGGCCGACTCCTCGCCGGTCACGTAGAGCACCGGCCCCGCCTCCGAGACCAGCGCGCCCGCCTCGAGCAGCAGGGTGGACTTGCCCACCCCGGGCTCGCCCGCCAGCAGCAGGACCGCGCCCGGCACCAGGCCGCCGCCGAGCACCCGGTCGAACTCGTCCATGCCGGTCGGCCGGGCGGCGGCGTCGGTCGCGTCGACCTTGCCGATCGGCAGCACCACGGCGCTGGGCTGGGCGCCCCCGGCCGTCAGCGAACCCCGCTGGACGGCGGCCCGGACCGACTCCCGGGAGGCCCGGGCCAGCCGCGCGGGCGCCGCCTCGGCGACGGTGCCCCAGGCCTGGCACTCACCGCACCGGCCGGCCCACTTGGCGGACTGCCAGCCGCATTCCGTGCAGCGGTAGGCGGCTGCCGATGACTTAGCCATGCCCGCACCATAACCGAGCCCTCCGACAATCTCAGTAAGCTGGAAGGCGTACCGACGGAGGGAGTCAGGCAATGAGCGGAAAGGTACCCGGCCCGCCTGTCGCCCTGTCGACGAGCTCGGTCTACCCCGAGCGCACCCCCGACGCCTTCGAGCTGGCCGCCCGGCTCGGCTACGACGGCGTCGAGGTCATGGTCTACACCGACCCGGTGAGCCAGGAAGCCGACGCGCTCAGAAGGCTCAGCGACTACCACCAGCTCCCCATCGTCTCCGTGCACGCGCCGAACCTGCTGCTCACCCAGCGGGTCTGGGGCCGCGACCCGTGGGAGAAGCTGCGCCGAGCCCAGGAACTGGCCGAACGCGTCGGCGCCCGCGCGGTCGTCCTCCACCCCCCGTTCCGCTGGCAGCGCGAGTACGTCCGCGGCTTCGAGAAGGGCCTGGCCGCGATGGCCGAGGAGACCGACGTCATCTTCGCCGTGGAGAACATGTACCAGCTGCACGCGGGCGCCAGCGAGGTGGTGCCGTACGCCCCGCACTGGGACCCGACCGCGCTCGACGTGCCCAACGTCACGCTGGACCTGTCCCACACCGCCGCCTCCGGCTCCAACGCGCTGATCATGGCGACCGAGCTCGGCAGCCGCCTGGCCCACGTGCACCTGGCCGACGGCACCGGCTCGGGCGGCGCGGTGCCCGACGAGCACCTGGTGCCCGGCCGCGGCAGCCAGCCCTGCGCCGAGCTGCTCGGCCTGCTGCCGGGGTCCGGGTACCCCGGCGCGGTGGTGATCGAGGTGAAGACCAACCGGGCGGCCACCCGGGAAGACCGGATCACCGACCTGGCCGAGTCGCTCGCCTTCGCCCGGCAGCACCTGGCCGTGGCGTCGGGCGCCGGCCGGGGATAGTGTCCGTTTCATGACCAGCACCCTGATCACGGTGGCGCCGACCGGCGCCGAGGCGAGCAAGGCGGCGGCCCCCGCCCTCCCGGTGACGCTGGACGAGCTCGTCGTCGCGGCCAAGGAGTGCGAAGCGGCCGGGGCGGCGGTTATCCACATCCACATCAGGGACGGCGAGGCCCAGCCGACGCTGGACGTGAGCAGGCTGACCGACACGGTGGCGGCCGTGCGCGAGGGCACCAGCCTCATCGTCCAGCTGTCCACCGGCGGCGCGGTGACCGACCCCTTCGACCGCCGGCTCGCGGTGCTCGACGCCGCGCCGGACGCCTGCTCGCTGACCTGCGGCACGGTCAACTTCGGCGACGACGTGTTCATGAACCCCTGGCCGTTCATCAAGGACCTGTACCAGCTGACCCAGGAGCGGCAGGTGGTCCCCGAGTTCGAGCTGTTCGACCTCGGTCACGTGGCCACATTGCACCGGCTGCTGGCCGAGTTCGGCCCCCCGGCCGGCGGCCACGTGCACTGCGACCTGGTGATGGGCGTCCCCGGCGGCATGCCGGGCGACGTGGCCACCCTGGCCGCCGCCGCCGCCGCGCTGCCCGCCGGCGCGACCTGGTCGGCCACCGGCATCGGCCGGACCACGCTGCCGGTGATGCTCGGCGCCCTCGGCGCCGGCGGCCACCTCCGCGTCGGCATGGAGGACACCCTGACCTTCTCCCGCGGCCGCCCGGTCGCCCGCAACGCCGAACTGGTCGACCGCGCCGCCGAACTGGCCCGCCTCGCCCAGCGCCCCCCGATGCCCCCCGCCGAAGCCCGCTCCTTCCTCGGCATCCCTTAGAAACCCCGATCCAGGCTGCGGGTTCCGGGAACTTCTGTCCCTATATGTACCGAACGGGGTAGGTATTTCCCCTCGGTTCCAGGTGCTTGCTGGGCGTTTGCAGTTGCAAGCACCCGGTGGCACACTGGAGGTATGCCTAACGTGAACGTGAACTCCATCGGTGAGTACATCAGGCAGCAGCGGGAGCAGGCGAAGATCTCGATGCGCCAGCTAGCGCAGAACGCGGGGGTCTCCAACCCCTACCTGAGCCAGATCGAGCGCGGCCTGCGCAAGCCGAGTGCCGACATCCTGCAGCAGCTCGCCAAGGGGCTGCGCATCTCCGCCGAAGCGCTCTACGTGCAGGCCGGGATCCTGGAAGACCGGCCGGCCGACTCGGGGGTGCGGGCCGCGCTGCTGGCCGAGCCGGAGCTCACCGAGCGGCAGAAGCAGGTGCTGATCGAGATCTACGAGTCGTTCAGGCGCGAGAACGGGATCACCGACGGCGACGTGACCGACGACGACCGGAGCCCGGCCGCGCTGACCGGCGGGGCGCCGGGCTCGGAAGCGGATACCCTGGCGGTAGCCATGGAATTGGGTGCCGAGGACGGCGACCCGGAGGAGACCGGGAAGCCGGACAAGACGGCCTGGCGGACCGCCACCGGCACCGATTCCGATAGCGACTCCGATTAGGTAGCGTGATCCCGTGCCTAGCTTCAGCTCATACAGCGTCATCGACTGGTTCTTCCTGGCCCTGTCCGCCGCGGCGTTCGTCGTCGAGATATGGGCCTTCATCGACGCCATCACGCGGCCGGGCCCGGCCTTCGCGGCCAACGGCAAGCTGACCAAGCAGCTCTGGCTCATCATCCTCGGCGTGGCCGCCGTGATCGGGCTCGGCGGGGCGCTCGGCAAGCTCAGCGTGATAAGCATCCTGCCGGTCGTGGCGTTCGTGGCGGCCGCTGTCTACCTGGCCGACGTGCGGCCCAAGGTGCGCAGCTTCCCCAAGAACCGCAGCGGCACCAGCTCCGGCCCCTACGGCCCCTGGTAACCAGCTAGCAGGGGCTCACACCACCAGCAGGGTGATCGGCGCGGCCACCAGCAGGGCCGCGGCCCCCGCGTTCGTGCCGTAGGACGCGTCCTGGGTACAGCCGTGCATCGCCACGACGAGCGGCCTGCCCTGGGTCAGCCCGGCGGGTTTGTACTCGAACATCCGCAGTGCCCCCGGGTTGCTGCCGAACCCGGTGACCTCGGTGATCCCGGCCGCCGACGCCGCGGGGGCCGCCACGAGAAGGCCGGAGAGCAAGAGCACCCCGACCATGAACGCACGCATCATCTCGCCACCTCCTTGTGAGCTCGATCACCATCGAACGTAGGTCGGCGGCAAGGGTCTGAACCACGGTGGCGGCCACCACAGGGCACCGCGCGATTGTGTGTCCGGCGCGCATACCGGCCACGGCGCCCACTGCCTAACGTCCGGGCAATGCGACGGCTGACTTCCCTCGTGCTCGCCGCCACGGTCGCGCTGGCCGTGCCGGTCACCGCCAGCGCGGCTCCTGGCGTCCACTGTGGACGTTACGACCGGCTGGTGGTGCCCGGTGCGCAGCGCACCGAGCGCGCCTGCCTCGACGACCTGACCACCACCGGCACGCTCGTCACCGGGCACACCGTGCAGGCCGACTGGGCTGGGCTCACGTCGGCGAAGCTGCCGGTGCCCAGCGGCGTGCCGGGCACCCAGCTCGACGGCTACTTCCCGGACACCTCCACTACCAACAACGACCACGGCTGGGCGCACGACGCGCAGTTCGTGGTCCGGTTGCCCGACCACTGGAACGGCGGCCTCGTCGTCAGCGGCTCGCCGGGCAACCGGGCGCAGTACGCGAACGACCGGGCGATCGGCGACCAGGTGCTGGCCGACGGCTACGCGTTCGCGGCGACCGACAAGGGCAACGTCGGAGCCGCGTTCTACGACGACGGCAGCGCGCCCGGTGGCTCGATCGCCGAGTGGAACCTCCGGGTCACCCAGCTCACCCTGGCCGCGAAAGTCGTTGTGCTGCAACGGTACGGGCACCTGCCGAAGCGCACGATCGCGGCCGGGTTGTCCAATGGCGGCTACCTGGTGCGCTGGCAGCTGGAGAACGTGCCCTGGCTCTATGACGGTGGCGTCGACTGGGAGGGGACGCTGTTCACCGTCCAGGGGCCGAACCTGCTGACGTTCCTGCCGCCGGCGATCAAGAACTACCCGGCCTACGCGACGGGTGACGCGGACGCGCACCAGGCGTTGCTCTCCGACGGTTTCGCGCCCGGGTCGGAGTTCCTGTGGCCGTTCCACGACCAGGTGTACTGGGGGCTGACGCAACAGATCTACCGTGCTGAGGTCGATCCCGGGTACACCGGGAGCGATGCCGACTACGACTACGCGTCCCGGCCCGCGTCGGTGAGGCGGGCGATGGCCACGGTGTCGCTGACCGGGCGGATCGGGCGTCCGCTGATCACGTTGCACGGGACGCTGGACAGCCTGCTGCCGATCGCCGACGACTCCGACGTGTACGACCGGATGATCAGTGCGGCCGGGCGCGGTGGGATGCACCGGTACTACCGGATCGCCGACGGCAACCACGTGGACAGCCTCGTGGATGTCTACCCGGATCGGTTGCGGCCGTTGGCTCCTTGCTTCCGCAGCGCGTTCTCGGCGCTCGCCTCGTGGGTCGATGGGGCGGCGCCGCCGGCCTCCGGGACGGTGGCTCGGCCGGCTGGAGCTACGCCGGATGTATTGGCGTCGCAGTGTTCTCTGAGTGACTAGCCCTCAACCGGGCCACGATTGTGTGACACCGACCGGCTTGCGGTTTCGTTCGTGCCTGTCAGCCGGTGCGCAGGAGGTGCAGCCGCAGTGCCAGCTGCACCTCCAGCGCGCGGTCCGGGTCCTGCCAGCCGTCGCCCAGCAGGGCCGTCACCCGCTCCAGGCGCTGGACCACGGTGTTCACGTGCACGTGCAGTGCTTCCTTTGCGCGCGTGAGGTTCGTGCCGCTGTCGAAGTAGCACCGCAGCGTGTGCACCAGTTCGGTGCCGCGGCGCGCGTCGTAGTCCAGCACCGGGCCCAGCACCGACTGGATGTACTGGCCCGGATCGGCGCGCTCGCCGAGCAGCAGCCCCACGAAACCCAGCGCCGCAACGGTTCCGCCGTCGCCTGCCCGGCCGAGGGTGAGCAGCGAGTGCACGCAGCGCACCGCCTCCGCGTGCGCCGCGGCGAGCTCGACCGGACCGGCCGCCGGTCCCGCGCCGCCGACCGTGACCGGAACGTCCACAAGGGACGTCATCTCCTTGGCGACCCGCGCGGCCACCCGGCCCGGCGCGGTGCCCGGCGCCAGCACGACGACCTGCTCGGCGTGCACGCCCACGAGCGCCGCGTAGCGCGCGGCGGCCATCGCCAGCCTGCGCCTGGACACGCCCTCGGCGTGCAGCACCAGCACCGCGTGCGGCGCGGACAGGTCGACCCCCAGCCGCCGGGCCCGCGCCAGCAACGCCGACGGGTTGCGCTCGGGGTCGGTGAGCAGGTCGGTCAGCAGCTCGCCGCGCACCTCGTCCTCGGCGTGCGCCACCGACCGGTGCAGCAGCAACAGCAGCGCCGC
This sequence comes from uncultured Actinomycetota bacterium, assembly GCA_963839095.1. GTDB lineage: Bacteria > Actinomycetota > Actinomycetes > Streptosporangiales > Streptosporangiaceae > Palsa-504. Next base: position 186,253 of record CAWIUF010000005.1, read on the forward strand.
GACCACCGCGGCCCGCTCGAACAGCCGCCGGTCCGCGCCCGCGAGGTCCGGCCGCCCGGTCAGCACGAGGCTGCCCAGCAGTTCGCGGCCCGCCTGCACGCCACACGCCCACCCGCCCGGCGTGGACATCGAACGGCCGCCGGACAGGGACACCATGGACGGCGCCGGTGAGCCCGGGCCGAACCGCGCCAGCTCCACCCCGTCCGCGTCGTGCAGGGTGATGCCGCCGCCGAGCACCTGGCCCAGCGCGGCCACCACCTCCTGCGCGTCCTCGCCGCGCAGCACCAGGTCCATCAGCCGGTCGTGCGCCTCCTCGGCGCGGCGCAGCGCGTCGCTGTGCGCGCTGATCGTCTCGTTCGCGTCGTTCAGCGCGGCGATCCGGTCGGCGTTGTCGATGGCGATCGCGGCGTGGTCGGCGAGCGAGCGCAGCAGCGCGACCTCGTCGGCGCTGAACTCCCGGCTCGACCGGTCCGCCGCGTAGAGCACGCCGATCACGCGGTCGCCGAGCGCGAGCGGCACGCCGAGGATCGCGACCAGGCCCTCGTCGAGCACGGCGTCGTCGATCGGCTTGGTGTGCTCGAACCGGTCGTCGGCGAAGTAGTCCTTCGTGGCGTACGGCCGCGCGGTCTGCGCGACCAGCCCGCCGAGCCCCTCGCCCATGCCGAGCACGACCTGCTGGAACAGCGCCGACGCCGACCCGTCGGTGACCCGCATCGTGGTCCGGTTCGCGGGCGGCTCGTTGAGGCTGAGGTAGGAGACGTCCACGCCCAGCAGGGTGCGCGCCCGGTGCACGATGAGCCGGAGCACCGCGTCCGGGTCCCGGAGCTTCGCAAGGTCGCTCGCGGTGTCGAACAGGGCGGTCAGCTCGGCTTCCCGCCTGCGGTGCTCGGCCAGCGTGTGCCGGACGCGCAACTCCAGCTCGGCGGCCGGTTCCTTCATACCGGCCATCCTGACACTCATCCCACGCCGAGGCCTTCGGCCACGGCGGGCTCGGCGGTCGCGCCCTGCTGCGCGGCGGGCACCTCGTCGGTCAGGTCGGCGCCCCTGGTCTCGCGCGACAGCACCAGCGCGACCACGGTGATCACGCACATCGCCACGACGTAGAGCGACACCGGCACGGTCGAGCCGTAGGCCTTGAGCAGCGCGGTGGCGATCAACGGCGCGATGCCGCCCGCCGCGACCGAGGCGAGCTGCGCGCCGATCGAGGCGCCCGAGTAGCGGCACCCGGGTGTCGAACAGCTCGGAGAAGAACGCCGCCTGCGGGCCGTACATCGCGCCGTGCAGCACGAGCCCGATGGTCGTGCCGAGCACGATCGTGCCGAACGACTTCGTGTCCAGCATCGCGAAGAACACGAACGACCACACCGCCATGGCGATCGCCCCGAACAGGTAGACCGCGCGGCGGCCGACGCGGTCGGACAGCGCGCCCCACAGCGGGATCGTCACGAAGTGCATGGCCGAGCCGATCAGCACGGCGTTCAGGCCGCCAGGACTTCGGCAGGTGCAGCGCGGTCGTCAGGTAGACCAGGATGAACGCGGTGATCACGTAGTACGAGACGTTCTCGGCCATCCGGGCGCCCATGGCGATGAGCACCCCGCGCCAGCTGGTGCGCAGCACGTGCGCGATCGGCAGCTGTCGGCGCCGGCTCCCGCTTCGCCTGCGCGGCCAGGAAGACGGGCGACTCGGTCACCGAGAGCCGGACCCACAGGCCGATCGCGACCAGCACGCGCGGACAGCAGGAACGCCACGCGCCAGCCCCACGCCAGGAACGCGGCGTCGCTCTGCACCGCCGCCAGGATCGCGAGCACGCCCGTGGCGATCAGGTTGCCGCCCGGCGCACCGCACTGCGGCCACGACGCCCAGAAACCGCGCCGTTCCGGCCTTGCCGTGTTCGGACACCAGCAGCACCGCGCCGCCCCACTCGCCGCCGAGCGCGAAGCCCTGGACAAGGCGGAGCACCGTCAGCAGGATCGGCGCCGCCGACGCCGACGGCGGCATAGGTCGGCAGCACACCCATGAGGGCCGACGAGCCGCCCATCATCAGCAGGCTGAAGATCAGCAGCTTCTTGCGCCCGATCCGGTCGCCGAAGTGGCCGAACACCAGGCCGCCCAGCGGCCGGGCGACGAACCCGATCGGCGTAGGTGAGCAGCGACAGCAGCGTGCCGGTGAGCGGGTCGCTCGTCGGGAAGAACACCTTGTTGAACACGAGCGCGGCGGCCGAGGTGTAGAGGAAGAAGTCGTACCACTCGATGGTGGTGCCGACCAGGCTCGCGCCGACGATCTTGGCGAAGGACCGCGTTGGTACCACGGTTGTGTTGCCGGACAAAGGGATCACCGCACTTCGTTGGGTGGGAGGGGTGGGGGCCTTGCGGGTCAGTTCGCGGTCCAGCCGCCGTCGAGGGTGAGGCTGGTGCCGGTGACGTTGCCGGTGTGCGGCCCGGCCAGCCAGCACACGGCGTCGGCGACGTCGGCCGGGTCGATCAGCCGCTTGACCGGCGTGCGGTCCAGCAGCACCTGCTCGACGACCTCGTCCTCGCTGATGCCGTGCGCCTTGGCCTGGTCGGCGATCTGGGCGTCCACCAGCGGGGTGCGCACGTAGCCCGGGTTGACGCAGTTGCTGGTCACCCCGTGCGCGGCGCCCTCGATGGCGGCCACTTTGGACAGTCCCTCCAGCGCGTGCTTCGCCGAGACGTAGCCGGCCTTGAAGGCGCTCGCGCGCAGGCCGTGCACGCTGGAGATGTTCACGATCCGGCCCCAGCCGCGGGCGTACATGTGCGGCAGCGACCGGCGGATCAGCAGGAACGGCGCGGTGACCATCACCTGGTGCAGGCGCTGGAACATCTCCGGCGGGAACTCCTGCAGCGGCGCGACGTGCTGCAGGCCCGCGTTGTTGACCAGGATGTCGACCTCGGTGGGCAGCCGGGTCGATGTCGGCGGGGTCGGTGAGGTCCGCGTGGTGCGCCCACCCGCCGACCTCGTCGGCGACCCGGCGCGCGGCGTGCAGGTCGAGGTCGACCACGTGCACCTTCGCGCCCGCGCCGCTCAGCGCCCGCGCCACCGCGCTGCCGATGCCACCGCCGCCACCGGTGACCAGCGCCGTCCGGCCGTCCAGGGGGTTCGTCATGCCACCCGACGTTAGGAACCGGTGACCTGCACGACCATGGCGCGAACGACCACATCCTCGGCGATTCCTGTGGGGTCCGCCCACACCACGGCACGGCGGCTCGACCGCCCGTAGCCTGGTCAGGTGACGTGCCCGAAGTGTCAGAGCGCGATGCGAACCGTCCATCGGCTCGGCGTGCACCTCGACCAGTGCGAGGGTTGCGGCGGCATCTTCCTCGACCGCGGTGAGCTGGAGCGCACCACGGCCGCCGAGCAGCGGTACTACGCGGCCCCGCGGCCGTATCCGCCGGAGGCCGTGCACGGCAGCAGGCCCGACTCGCCGCCACCGTTCCGCGCCGAGCGCTACCCGGAGCGAACCCCGGACCCGCCGTCCCGCAAGCGCAGGCGCGGTTTCCTGGAGGATCTGTTCGACTGAGCGCGTGAACCCGATGGTGTGCGCCGGCTGTGGCGCGTGGGCGGACCGCCCGCTGGTGCGCGAGCGGTCAGTGGGTGTGCCGCGCGTGCGGGCACCACGAGCCGTGGCGCACGCCGCCGGTGTACGCGCTGACCGGGGCCAAGCGGCACCGGCAAGTCCACGCGTCGGGCGGCTGCTGCGGGCGACGCTGGCCGGCCGCGCCCAGGTGCTGGAGCAGGACGTCCTGTGGGTCGCCGGGCTTGCGCGACGACGACGACGTTCCGCGGCACCTGGCTGCGGATGCTCGCGATGCTGAACCAGGTCGGCGGCACGCCGGTGCTGCTGTGCGGGACGGTGGTCCCGCCGGAGTTCGACGCCGCTGCCCGAGCGCGCCCTGCTTCGGCGAGATCCGCTACCTGGCGCTGGTGTGCGAGCCGTCGGTGTTGCGCGCTCGCCTGGCGGCCGGCCCGCGTGGCGCGGCTGGGCCGACGAGCCGCGGGTCGTGGAGATGCTGGAGTTCGACGAGTGGTTGCGCGCCAACGCTTCCACCATCGGGGTCGAGCTCGTCGACACCACGTCGGCGACCGCCGGAGGACACGGCCGACCGCGGTCGCGGCTTGGGTCGGTTGACGCCGGTGCGTCGCTACAGCGGCCAGCGCGGGCCGTCCGGCGTGTCGAGCCAGAGGTGCTGGTCGTCGCCGTCGACGGTGATGCCGAAGCGTTCGCGGGTCGGTGAGCCGAGCGCGAGCCACTGCTCGTACGCCGCCTCGACGTCCACCCACAGCCGCCGCGGACCGCCCTCGAACACCGTCTCGTCGCCGGGCATCGCGAACGAGCCGTCGGGGTGGGTGCAGCACGGTGCGGCCGCCCACCGCCATCGGCCAGACGCCGGGCAGCGGCAAGGCCCGCGAAGAACTCGAAGGGGCTGCGCACGCGCACCGCGTCCGCGGCGGAAACGGTGGTGGTGCGCCGGGCGCCGGTGCGGTCAGCGGGCGGCGTGGCGGTCAGTCTGCTGGGCGCGCAACGGCATGAACCGGCCGTCGGCGCGCAGGACCCGGCCGCTGCCGGTCGCGCCCTCACCCGCCGATGATCCGCACCAGCCCGGCGCCGATCGGGCGGTTCAGCGTGGTCACGACCAGGCCGCCGGGTGCGGTCTGCGCGAGCCACGCCGGCCGGGATCCGCGCCACCGAAGCAGGTCGCGAGCACGCGGTCGAACGGCGCGCCGGTCCGGCAAGCCCGTGCGCGCCGTCGCCGCCACGCACGTCGGCCGGTAACCCGCCTCGGCCAGGTGCGCCGTGCCCGGGGCGATCACCGGATCGACGTCCACAGTGGACACCAGGTCGGCGCCGAGCGGTGGCACAGCAGCGCCGCGTTGTAGCCGGTGCCGGTGCCGATCTCCAGCGTCCGGTCGCCGTCGCGCACCCGCAGCGCCTCCAGCATCACCGCCATGATCGCCGGCATGGCTCGACGAGGAGGTCGGGGCGCCGGTCACCGGGCCGGTCGCGCCGCGCGCGCTCCCAGCGGTCCGGGTCGTTGTCCAGCTGCGTCACCAGCACGCGGGCGAGTACACGGTCGTCCAGCCAGCCCGGCATCGTCCGGTCGACGGCCGCCACTGGCCGCCGCCGGGCGCGAAGAAGCGCGGCAGGAACACGTGCCGCGGCACCGCGCGGAACGCCGCGATCCACTCGCGGGTCGGCCAGCGACCGTCCTCGCCGAGCAGGGTGCGCACCAACTCTTCGCCGCAGCCGGGCCGGCGCTCATGGCGAGCACCGTAGACCCGTGTGAGCAAGCCACCGGAGCTGCGCAAACACTGTGCTTGCAATAGCTAGCACTCGGCGCGTAGCGTCGTGGCGGCACGAGGAGGTGACCGGATGGAGAAGACCGACGGGACGCTGACAGGATCCCGGACATGGCCCGGGAGCAGGTGGCCAAGGTCGCCGGACATCGGGCGCGACATCGGCGAGTACATCCGCCAGCAGCGCAGCACCGCGAAGATCTCGCTGCGCCAGCTGTCGAAGCTCGCCGGCGTCTCCAACCCGTACCTCAGCCAGATCGAGCGGGGCCTGCGCAAGCCGAGCGCGGAGATCCTGCAGCAGATCGCCAAGGGTCTGCGGATCTCGGCCGAGGCGCTGTACGTGCAGGCCGGGATCCTCGACCTGCCGACCGGCGGGCCGGTGTCCGACGCGATCCGCGCCGACGCCGGGCTCACGGAACGGCAGAAGCAGATCCTGCTCGACGTCTACGAGTCCTTCCGCCGCGAGAACGCACCGGACAGTCCACAGTGGAGGGGTCTGGTGTGGACGACGACACCGAACGACAGGACCCCGAAACCGAGGAGTGACATGACATGCCGAAGACCGAAGACGTACGCAAGGCCCGCGAGCAGGCCGTGCAGACCCTGACCGCCGCCGTCGACCAGGTGCGCACCCCGCTGCTCGCCGCGCTCGGCGCGGGCGACCTGGCCACCAAGGCCGTCGTCGACTTCGTGAACAAGGCCAAGGAGACGGGCCACCGAGCGCACCGAGGCCGTCAAGGGCGCGGTCGACGAGCTGCCCAGGGACTTCGGCTCGCTGCGCGAGAGGCTGGACCCGGCCGAGCTGCGCAAGCTCGTCGACGAGTACACCGACGCGGCGCTGCAGCTGTACCGCAAGCTCGCCGAGGACGGCGAGGCACGCTGACCAAGCTGCGCGAGCAGCCGCAGGTCAAGAACGCCCTCGACCAGCTCGAGAAGGCCATCGCCGGCGCGCAGGAGCGGGCCGAGGGTGTCGCGGGCAACGCCCGTGAGCTCGCCGAGGAGGTGCTGGCCAAGGTGACCCAGCGGACCCGCTCGACCGGTGAGAAGACCGCGCGGTCGACCCAGAAGCTGGCCGACGAGGTGGCCGAGGCCGTGCAGGAGGCCGGTGACGACGTCGCGCACGAGGTGCGCAGCGCGTCCCGCAAGGCCGCCAACCGCACGGCGCCGAAGAAGCCGGCGGCCTCGAAGTCGACCCCGGCGACCTCGAAGACGACCTCGACGACCCGCAAGACCGGTGGCTCCGGCAAGACCACCAAGTAGGCGGTCCGCTACCGGCCCCGGAATCCTGATGAGGGTTCCGGGGCCGGTTCGCGTAGTCTGGACGCGTGCCGTACGCCGCCTTCCTGATCTCGTGGATCATCGACTGGGCCGCGGTCCCGGTCGGTCTGTTCGCGGTGATCCACGCGGTGCTGCAGAAGTCCGAGGCCTACGCCGCCGCCGACCGGATGACCAAGCAGGCGTGGGTCGGCATCACCATCGGCGGCACGCTCGGCGTGTGGCTGTTCAGCTTCTACAAGGCGACCTCGATGCTCTGGATCGCGGGCCTCGTCGCCGTGCTGGTCTACATCGTGGACGTGCGGCCGAAGCTGAACGAGGTGCAGCGCGGCAAGCGCTGGTGACCGGCGCCCGCTGGCGCTCGCTCGGCTCGGGCGACCCCGTGACGCTGATCGCGCCCGGGCTCGGTGCGACCGAGGGCGAGGCGCGCATCCCCGGTTCCGGCCTGCCCGGCACCCGCGTCGTGGCCACCCTGCCCGGTCACGGCGACCTCCCCGACGCGGAGCCCGGCTACTGGCGCTACGCCACGATCGCCGCGGACCTCGTGCGGGTCGCCGACGAGTCCGGTGCGACCGCGGCCGCCGGGGTGTCGCTGGGCGCGGCGTCGCTGCTGCGGTCGCTCGCCGACCGGCCGGACCGCTTCCGCCGCGTCGCCCTGCTCCTGCCCGCCGCCCTCGACCGGCCACGACGGCTGCACGGCACGTTCGGCGCCTACGCCGAGGCGGTCGCCGAGGGCGATCCCGTCCGGCTGCGTGAGCTGGTGTTGCAGAGCCTGCCCGCGAACGCGCACGTCGGCGCCTACGTGGATGAGCGCGTGCGGGCGCTGCGCCGGCTGGGCCAAGCGTTCACCGAGCTGGCCGACGACATCCCGGTGCCCGACCCGTCGGTGCTCCAGCGGGTCACCTGCCCGGTGCTGGTGATCGGCGCGAGCCAGGACCCGTTGCACCCAGGTGACGTGGCGAAGGAGATCGCGGGGGCGTTGCCGACCGCCAGGCTGGAGCTGTTCGACTCGGCCGCGCCGCTGGTCACCGACCGCCGCCAGGTGCGCCACCTGCTCCAGGACTTCTTTGAAGGGCGATGAAGGTCGCATTCAGGGCGTTGAGCGTCTCGGATGCGACATCCATCGCCTGTAAGTTCGGCGGGTGACTTCCTGGACCATCGCCGGCTCGCTGACCCCGGTGCCTGCCACCGAACACCCCGAGCTGCTGGGCGCCCCGGTCGCCGCCGCGCTGGCCGCGATGCCCACCGACCAGGCCGCCCGGGTCGCGGTCGCCGAGATCGACCCGGACCTCGCCGACACGGCCGCGTTCTGCGAGGCCTACGGCTCGCCGCTGGGCGCGTCGGCGAACTGCGTGGTGGTGTCCGGCAAGCGTGAGGGGCAGGTGCGCTTCGCGGCGTGCCTGGTGCTCGCCACGACCCGCGCCGACGTGAACAGCGTGGTGCGGAAGCGACTGGACGTGCGCAAGGCCTCGTTCGCGTCCATGGACACGGCGGTCGAGCTGACCGGGATGGCCTACGGCGGGATCACCCCGGTCGGGCTGCCCGAGGGCTGGCCGTTGTTGATCGACGCGGCCGTGGCCAAGGCGCCGGAGCTGATCGTCGGCAGCGGGATCCGGGGCAGCAAGCTGCTCGTCCCCGGCGACGTGCTGGCGGCGCTGCCGGGCGCCGAGGTGGTCGACGACCTGGGTCGTCCGGTCCCGGCGTAGGGCCCGTCAGCGGCGGCGGATCTTGATGTCGTCCATGCAGGTGGCGTCGGCCCGGCGCAGCTCGTGTTCGGTCCCCGCGACCATGGCCGCGGCCCGCGACTTCGCCTCGGTGACCGCGTCCCGTTCCTCCTCGGCGTGCACCACGCAGCGCACGCTGAAGGCGGTCAGCGACCGGTCGTAGGTCAGCGTGCCCTGCTCGGTGAACTCGGCGAGCATCGCGTCGTGCCGGTCGACCTCGGCCAGCAGCGCCGCCCGGCGTTCGCCGGGCATGCCGAGGAAGCGGCCACGCACGATCACCCGGAACGTTCGATCACCCATGAGGCGTGACGGTAGCGAGCGATCCCCACCCCGGCACCCGGATTACTAGCCGCGGGCGTAGTCCTCCAGCAGCTCGACCGCCTCGGCGATGTCGTCGGTGACGAGGATCCAGCGCTCCGCCTCGCGGCCCCGCGACAGTTGCTGCACCAGCGGCGCCGCGGGCACCTGAGCCGTCCAGAAGTCCTTGCCCAGGAAGACCATGGGCGCGGGCGGGCCCGACGTGCCGTAGTGGTTCTGCGTGTAGTCCTGGAAGACCTCCTGGACGGTGCCCGCGCTGCCCGGCGTGTAGACGATGCCGCCGGTCGCGATCTCCAGCAGACCGTCCTCGCGCACGGAGTTCGCGAAGTACTTGGCGTGCCACTGGAACGCGTTCGGCGGCTCGTGCCCGTAGAACCACGTGGGGATGCCGATCGTGCGCGGGCATTCGTCCACAACGGACAGTCCGAGATCGAGCGCGGGCGCGAGCCACGCGCCGATCTCCGCAGCCGACTCGCCGAAGTCCGGTGCCGAGGCGAGGGCGTCGAGCGCGTCGGACAGGTGCTCGGCGTGCTGCACGCCGAGCGGGACCGCCTCCATCGCGCCCGGCCCGCCGCCGGTCAGCACCGTGCAGCCCGCCGCGCACGACCCGAGCGCGGCGCCCAGCTCGGCCGCGACCCGGTAGCCCGGCGACTCCCGGGTGAGCGCGTGGCCGCCCATCACCGCGACCGGGTCGCCGCGACCCGCCGCGCGCGCCTGCTCCAGGGCGTTGTGCAGCGCCGAGGTGATCGCGTGGTCGTGCAGTCGCTGGGCGAGGGCGTCCAGCGGGTCGGGCTCGCGGCCCTGCGCCACCGCGTAGCGGTAGATCCGCGCGTCCAGGGTGTCCGCATAGGACTCCGGCACGGCGGGGTCGAGGCCCGCGAAGAGCTCCTCCGGCGCGTACAGCGCCGTCCGGTAAACCTGGTACGGCAGCTGCGGCACGGCCGGGAACACCAGCCCGCCCGCGGCCTCGACCTGCCTGCGGACCCGTTCGGTCAGCTCGCAGCCGAGCAGCAGCGCGCCGTCCAGCGCCGTCCGCAGCAGCTCCCCGGCCCCGGTCAGGTCGAGCCCGACGAGCACCGCCGAGCGCAGGTCGCCGCCTGCCTCCCGGTGTGCCGCGAGCGCCTCCAGCGTGGTGATCTCCCTGCGCACCCGGGGAAGCCTAGTGACCCTTAAGGTGAGGCACCCGAAGGAAGGACGGTCCATGGCCGAGGTGCAGGTCATCGTGGAGCGCGGTTTCGCCGTGCCCGCCGACGAGCTGAAGACGGCGCTCGCCGACTACGCCGGTGCGCGCAAGGAGATGCTCAGCGGGCACTTCAGCGAGTACGAGGTGCGTGAGGGCGGTACCGGCGCGGGCACGCTCGTGCACTGGAAGCTGCGCGCCACCGAGAAGCGCGTGCGCGACTGCCTCGTGGACGTCACCGAGCCGCAGCCCGGCACCCTGGTGGAGTCCGACCGCAACTCCAGCATGGTCACGACGTGGACCGTCGCCGGAACCGGTGCGGACTCCAGCGTGCGGGTCGTGACGACCTGGCAGGGTGCCGGCGGCATTGGCGGGTTCTTCGAGCGCCGGTTCGCGCCGGTCGGGCTGCGCCGCATCTACGAAGAGCTGCTGACGAACCTGGCGACCAAGCTTCAGTAGCGGACCTTGCGGAACCGGCTGCGCACCTCGGGCCGGGTCAGCGCGACCAGCAGCGCGATCAGGATCGCCGCCTGCACACCCTGCTCCACGTGCAGCCACATCGGGTACTTCGTCGTCACGGTGAGCACGACGAGCCCGACCAGGCCGAAGATGCCCAGCATCAGCGACCGGCGGTACGCCCACCGCTTGCCCTTGAGCAGCCGGTTCGCGAGCCACAGGTAGAGCAGCGCGACCACGGCGATGGACGCCATCCGGATCATCATCGTCTTCTGGTAGATGTCCCGGGTGATGTCCTCGGCCCGTGGGTCGAGGTTCATGTGGCCGAGCTGGTAGTCCAGCAGCTGGTCGCGCAGCAGGTAACTGAGCACCGCGGTGAGCAGCGACAGGCCGAGGTTGACGAACAGCAGCACCACCACGACCCGCAGCGCCTTGGGCACCGGCTCGTTCGCCGGGTCCGGCGGCAGCGTCACCTGCGGCGCGGACTGCCACTGCTGCTGCGGGTACGGCTGCTGGTAGCCCTGCTGGTGGGGCTGCTGCGGGTGCTGCTGCGGGTACGGTTGCTGTCCCTGCGGATAGGTCACGCGGGGCACCGTAGCGGTTCTCAGAACACCACGGTGCGGTTTCCGTGGACCAGGACGCGGTCCTCCAGGTGCCAGCGCAACCCGCGGGCCAGCGTCACCTTCTCGATGTCGCGGCCCTTGCGCACCAGGTCGGCGATCGCGTCGCCGTGGTCGACCCGGATCACGTCCTGCTCGATGATCGGCCCGCTGTCGAGGTCGGCGGTCACGTAGTGGCAGGTCGCCCCGATCAGCTTCACGCCGCGCTGGTGCGCCTGGTGGTAGGGCCGGGCACCGACGAACGACGGCAGGAAGCTGTGGTGGATGTTCAGCGCCCTGCCCGCCCACGCCGCGCACAGCTCCGGCGGCAGGATCTGCATGAACCTGGCCAGCACCACGGCGTTCGGGTCGGCGGCGTCGACCAGCTCCCGCACCCGCTCGAACGCCGCGGCCTTGCCCGCCACGTCGCCCGCCGGGAACGGCACGTGGTGGAACGGGATGCCATGCGCGCGGGTGATGTCGCCGAGGTCCGGGTGGTTCGCGATCACGGCCGCCACGTCCACGTCCAGCTCGCCGGAGGCGACCCGGCCGAGCAGGTCGTAGAGGCAGTGGCCTTCCTTCGACACCAGGATGACCACCCGGCGGCGCTCGCCGGTGTCGGTGATGCGCATGCTGCTGCCGTCGCCGAGGGCTCCCGCCACGTCGCCGAACAGGGCGCGCAGCTTGGCGACCCCGAACGGCAGCGAGTCCGCGAGCACCTCCTGGCGGGTGAAGAACCAGCCCGTGTTCCGGTCGGTGTGGTACGCCGCCTCGACGATCCACCCGCCGTGCGCGGCGAGGAACGACGCGATGCCCGCGACGATCCCGGTTCGGTCGGGACAGCCGAAGGTGATCACGTACCGGCGTTCGGGTCTTGGCACGCGCACATCTTCCCGGATTCCACGGTCGTCGCTGGTCATGGCCCGGTAAGCAGGCCGACGAGGTCCGTGTCACCGCCGATCGCGGCGCCGCTGGGCCGTCCCCACAGGGTGCGGTAGACCGCGTCCGCCGTGCCCGCGATCGACGCGTCCGCGGTCACCACCGGCTGCTCGACCACCGTGAACGGCACGCCGGGCGCGATCGCGACCAGCCACGCGCGCTGGGCGTCGGCCGCGTGCACCAGGATCGTGCCGCTCTGCTCGCCCCCGTGTGGTTTCCGGGCGCCGAGCAGCATCGTGGTGAGGAACTCGTCGATGCCGTCCGCGGCGAACGCCGGGGCGAACACCAGCGGGGCGGCGGTCCCCGCGGCGAGCTCGGCGTCGACCCGGTGGATCGCCAGCTCGTGCGCCTGCCGCCGGGCCCAGAAGCCCGTGGTGCCGTCGTCGTTCATCGTCCACACGGGAGCGCCGGGGCCCAGTTCGCGCAGCATCGCCACCATCCGGTCGCGGGAGCTGTCCCACCAGCCGAGGACCTCGTCGAACCCCTCGGCCGACGGCCGTGGCTGCCTGCCCGGCGGTTCGCCGCCCGGCCCGGTGCCCAGCGCGGTGATGGCCCAGTCGTGCACGGCGGCGAGGTGGCCGACCAGCCGCTGCACCGTCCACTTCGGACAACTCGGCACGTCCGCGTCCGGTCCGGCGGCGACGGCCGCGGCCCGCAACGCGGCCGCCTGCCCGGTGATCTGCTCGACCAGCTCGGTGAACTCCACCCCGCCAAGCCTAATGCGGCGCGACCGCCGACCAGTCGACGGTCAGCTCGCCCAGCCGCCAGCGCTTGCGGCGGTCGCGCACCGGCCAGCCGCGCCCGGCGAACAGCCGGGCCGTCTCGGCCCACCGGGCGCGCGGCCCGTACGCGGCGAACGGGGCGGCGGTGTCCCAGCACGCGTCGAGCGCGGCCAGCAGGTCGTGCACGCGCTCGCCCGGCACGTTGCGGTGGATCAACGACTTCGGCAGCCGCTCCGCGAGGTCGGACGGGCGGTCGATGCCCGCGGGCTTGCACGCCACGGTGAGCGTGCGCGGTCCCGTCTCGTCGAGCGTCACCCAGCAGCAGCGGCGGCCGATCTCGTCGCACGTGCCCTCGACCAGCAGCCCGCCGGGCGCCAGCCGCGCGAGCAGCGTGGCCCAGGCGCGCGCCGCCTCGGCCTCCGGGTACTGGCGCAGCACGTTGAACGCCCGCACCAGCACCGGACGCCTGCCGGCCAGCTCGAACCCGCCACGCGTGAACTCCAGCCGCGGCGGGTCCGCGCACGGCTGCGCGGCGGCCACCCGGTCCGGGTCGAGCTCGAGCCCGAGCACCCGGACATCCGGGCGCACCGTCCGCAGCCGGCCGGCCAGTTCGACCGTGGTCACCCCGGACGCGCCGTAGCCGAGGTCGACCACGAGCGGGTCACGGGCAGCGCGCACCGCACCAGCCACCCACGGCGTTCCGGTGACCCAGCGGTCCACCCGGCGGAGCCGGTTGGGGTTGGTGGTGCCCCGTGTCGGGACGCCGAGCGCACGCGCCCGGCCTGCGGCGAGCCGGACCACTCAGCGGTGCTCGGCGAGCCAGCCGCCCGCGAACTCGGACTCGGCCGCCAGCAGCTTCGCCACCTGCTCGGCGACGGTGCGCTCCACCTTGCCGCCCAGCAGCGGGATGTTCACCTTCACCTCGGCGTTGGTCACCCACGCGGTGCCGCCGTCGGCGGTCTCGTCCAGCCGCGCGCCACCGGTGATCTCCGCGGGCATGCCGGGGATGCGGGCCCGGGTCGTCGCGACGTGCTTGCCGCCCTCCAGGCGCCAGGTCTCCTCGCGCTCGACCACCAGGTCGCCACGCAGGATGCTGCGCACCCCCGACGGCAACTGGTCCGCGGCGACGCCCTGGCGCAGCTTGTACACGGCGCTGTCGCCGGACGCGTGGTGCTCGAGCAGCGCCGCGTTCTGGCCGCCGAGCGCGGCCAGCCGGTCGGTCAGGTACGCCTTGTCCACCAGGGCGGAGTACACGGTGGACACCGGCGCGGAATAGCTCGCGCGGTGCTCGATACGGGCTCCCATGCGGCGAGAGGTTACCGTTGGCGGCCGTGACCAGCCTCCCGTCGGTACGAACGTCCGGTCCGCGGTCCCGCTCGCGGGGTACACGACGCTGCGGCTCGGCGGTCCGGCGGCGCGGTTCGTCGCGGGCACCACCTCGGCCGAGGTGGTGGCCGCGGTGCGCGACGCCGACCGCGCGGGTGAGCCGCTGCTCGTGCTCGGTGGCGGCTCGAACCTCGTCGTCGGCGACGCCGGGTTCGACGGCACCGTCGTGCACGTGGCCAGCGAGGGCACCCACATCGACACCGCCGAGCACGGCCGGGTGCAGCTCACCGTCGAGGCCGGCGCCAACTGGGACACGGTCGTCGCAGGCACCGTCGACTCCGGCCTCGGCGGCCTGGAGTGCCTGTCCGGCATCCCGGGCTCGTCGGCGCGACGCCGGTGCAGAACGTCGGCGCGTACGGCGCGAGGTGGCGCAGGTGATCGTGTCGGTCGAGCTGCTGGACCGGCGAGCGCGAAGTGCACACGATGACGGCCGCCGGAGCTCGGCCTCGGCTACCGGACCTGGGTGCTCAAGGGCACCGACCGCGCCGTGGTCCTCTCGGTGCGCTTCGAGCTCCGCGAGGACGGCCTGTCCGCGCCCGTCCGCTACGCCGAGCTGGCCCGCATGCTCGGCGTCGAGCCGGGCGCCCGGGTCCCGGCGCCGACGCCCGCGAAGCCGTGCTCGAGCTGCGCCGCGGCAAGGGCATGGTGCTCGACCCGGCGACCACGACACGTGGAGCGCGGGCTCGTTCTTCACCAACCCGATCGTGCCGGAGGAGGTGATCGGCGAGCTGATGGCCCGCACCGGCGACGGCGTCCCGAAGTACCCGGCCAAGGGCGGGTTCCCAAGCTGTCGGCCGCGTGGCTGATCGAGCGGGCCGGCTTCGCCAAGGGCTTCCCCGGGCCGGGGAAGCGGGTCTCGCTGTCGAGCAAGCACACGCTCGCGCTGACCAACCGCGGCTACGCGAGGACGGAGGACCTGCTCGGGCTGGCCCGCCAGGTCCGTGACGGCGTGTACGACGCGTTCGGGATCACGCTGCGGCCCGAACCGGTGCTCGTAGGCTGCCGCCTCTGAGCGTCAGGCGCGGTGGGCGCGGCTCGCCGACGCCTGGGCGCGCGGCTTGAGCACGATCTGGTCCAGGTTCACGTGCGAGGGCCGGGTGACCGCGAACGTGATCACGTCGGCGACGTCGTCGGCGGTCAGCGGGGTGATGCCCCCGGTAGACGGCGCCGGCCCGCTCGGTGTCGCCCGCGAACCGGTTCACCGAGAAGTCCGTCTCGACCATGCCGGGCAGGATCTCGGTGATCCGCACCGGCTCGCCGAGCAGCTCGCCGCGCAGGGTCCGGTGCAGCGCCGACTGCGCGTGCTTGGCCGAGGTGTAGCCGGCGCCGTTGCGTAGGCCTCGAACGCCGCGATCGAGGTGACGGTGACGATGTGGCCGTCACCACTGGCGATCAGCTTCGGCAGCAGCGCCTTGGTGACGCGTAGCGTGCCGAGCACGTTGGTCTCCCACATCCAGCGCCAGTCGTCCTCGTCGGCCTCGGCGACCGGTTCAAGCCCGCGTGCCCCGCCCGCGTTGTTCACGAGCACCCGGCACGCGTCGATGCCGTCGCAGAACGCCTGGACCGAGGCCGCGTCGGTCACGTCGAGCTCGACCGCGGTGCCGTCGATCTCTGCCGCGATCGCCCGCAGCGGTCCAGCCGCCGCGCGCCGAGCACCACGTGGAACCCGGCGGCGGCGAGCATCCGGGCGGTCGCCTCGCCGATCCCCGCGCTGGCACCGGTCACGACCGCAACGTCTCGCACGTTCATGCCCGAATGATCGCAGCCCGCGCTGCGATGATGCCCGCGTGACCCTCGATTTCCTCGACGCCGACGGCGTCCGCCTCGCCGTGCGCTCCTGGGGTGCCGGCCCGCCGATCGTGCTGCTGCACGGCTGGGGCCAGTCCAGCCGCGCATGGCAGCGACTCGCGCCGTTGCTGCCCGGCTTCCGCCTGGTCGCGCCCGACCTGCGTGGGCACGGCGCGTCCGACGTGCCTGACGTCCGGCTACGACGACCCGGCCGCGTGGGCCGACGACCTCGCCGCGGTGCTCGACTTCGCCGGACCCGCCGCGATCGTCGTCGCCTGGTCCTACGGCGGCCTGGTGCTCACCGACCACATCCGGGTGCACGGCACGCCGGCTGCGCGGGGTCGTGCTCGTCGGCGCGATCACCGAGATCGGCCGCGACCGGCCGGGCGGGCGCGTCGGCGCCGCTGATGCGCGGGCGCATGCCCGCCGATGCTGTCGGACGATCCGGACGTCGCGGTCCCGCGCTCACCGCGTTCGTCCGCGGCATGGCCGGCGGCCCGGTACCCGGACGCAGGTCCAGGCCCTGCTCGGGGCGTCTCTGCAGCGTGCCCCCTCGGTCCGCGCGGCCCTGTTCCGCCGCGACGTCGGCAGCGACGAAGTGCTGGCCGCGGTCGACAAACCCGCCCTGGTCGTGCACGGCTCCGCACGACCGCGTGATCGACCCCGCGGCGGCGGAACACACGATCGGGAAGATTCCGGGTGCCACCGGGCGTTGGTTCCTTGACGGGGGGCCATGCGCCCTTCGCCGAGACCGGCGGAGGAGTTCGACGCGGTGCTGCGGCAGTTCGCCGAGGAATGCTGACGTAACGCGGGAGACGGTGACCAGGTGACCAGTCTCCCGGGGAGGGTCGGACGCGTGAACGAGCCTGTCCAGCTGCACGCCGCGCCGGGTCGCGGTGCTCTCGGTGCACACCTCGCCGCTGGAGCAGCCCGGCACCGGCGACGCGGGCGGGATGAACGTCTACGTCAGCCAGACGGCGCCCGCGATGGCCCGCCGCGGCGTCGAGGTCGAGGTGTTCACCCGCGCCACCTCGTCGGACCAGCCGCCGGTGGCCGAGCTGGCGCCGGGCGTGACGGTCCGGCACGTGCAGGCCGGGCCCGTTCGAGGGGCTGGGCAAGCGACGAGCTGCCCGGGCAGCTGTGCGCGTTCACCTCCGGCGTGCTGCGCGCCGAGGCGCACCACGAGCCCGGGCTACTACGACCTCGATCCACTCGCACTACTGGCTGTCGGGCCAGGTCGGCTGGCTGGCGCGGGACCGCTGGGGCGTGCCGCTGGTGCACACCGCGCACACCCTGGCCAAGGTCAAGAACGCCGCGCTCGCCGAGGGCGACACGCCCGAGCCGCGCGTCCGGGTGATCGGCGAGGAGCAGGTGGTCGCCGAGGCCGACCGGCTGGTCGCCAACACCGACGTCGAGGCGCGCGAGCTCGTCGACGCTCTACGACGCCGACCCGGACGCGGTCGCACGCGTGCCGCCGGGCGTCGACCTCGACCGGTTCCGCCCGGCGTCGCAGGCCGCCGCGCGCGCCGCGCTCGGCCTGCCGCCGACGCGACGTCGTGCTCGCCTTCGCCGGCCGGATCCAGCCGCTGAAGGCGCCGGACGTGCTGCTGCACGCCGCCGCCGCGCTGCTCGCGCGGCGTCCCGACGCTGCGGGGCGGCTGGTGGTGCTGATCGTCGGCGGGCCGTCGGGCACCGGGCTGGAGCGAGCCGCACGGCGCTGCGCGAGCTGGCCGTCGCGCTCGGCATCGCCGACGTGGTCCGCTTCCTGCCGCCGCAGCCGGGCGACGCGCTGGTGCCGGGTCTTCCGGGCCGCCGACGTCGTCGCGGTGCCCAGCTACAACGAGTCGTTCGGGCTGGTCGCGCTGGAGGCGCAGGCGTGCGGGACGCCGGTGGTCGCCGCCGAGGTCGGCGGGCTGCCGGTCGGCGGTGCGCGCACGGCGTGTCCGGGCTGCTGGTGCGCGGGCACGACCCGGCCGCGTGGGCCGACGCGCTGGCCGCTGGCCGCCCCGGCCGGACGCGGGCCCGGCTCGGCGCGGCGCCGTCGCGGCACGCGGCCGAGTTCTCCTGGCGTCGCACGACGGACGCCCTGCTGGACATGCTATGCGCAGGCCGCCGGCGGCGTTTCGCCGACGCGCTCGACCTGCGCACGCCGAGCGTGGCGGTGTGAGCCGGTTGGACGCGCCGATTCCGTCATCAAGGCCGTGCTGCGACGAGCCGGAGCTGAGTACGAGAGCCCGCGGCCGGGCAAGTACTTCGTCACGTTGCCCGGGACCAAGAAGCTGCAGACCAACGCTGGCTGATGGGCGGCGAGCACGCGTTGCGTCGTCGAGGCGTTCGTCTGCCGCCGCCCGGACGAGGCGCACGAGGACGTCTACCGGTTCCTGTTGCGCCGCAACGCGAAGCTCTACGGCGTGCACTACACGATGGACGAGGTCGGCGACATCTACCTGCTCGGCCGGTTGGCGCTGCACGCGGTCACGCCCGACGAGCTCGACCGGGTGCTCGGCCAGGTCCTCGAGGCGGCCGACGGCGACTTCAACACGCTGCTGGAGATCGGCTTCGCGAGCTCGATCCGGCGCGAGTGGCAGTGGCGCGCCGACCGCGGCGAGTCGCTGGCGAACCTGCCGGCGTTCGAGCACCTCGTCCGGCCCAGCGGGGAGCAGGACGGCCCTCGGGTGGGTGCGAACGGCGGGTGCGGACAGGGGCCGGCGGCGGGTTCGCGGGCGGCTCGAGCGAGGGGGGAGTCGCGTACTCGAGCCACCCCGCGCAAGCCCGCCGCATCGGAGCCCCCGAGCGGGGGGCACCCCGGGGTTCCGGGGGCGGGGTGCGGCTCGGCAGGGGAGTCGAGCCGCATCTGGTGCTCCGCCGAACCGGGGAGTGCGTGGGAGCCGATCCGGCCGAGCGCTGTCAACTTGTCAGATGGTGCGCCCGGACCACAAGAGCAACGGTTGGCACAACCCCACGAAGTAGCTCTCAGTGAGTAACTATTCGATTACGAGGGCAACCAAACGGGTATCTATCGGCGTTCGCGCTACTCGCGGTCTGACTTTGCAGGTCATTCGGGTGAGCCCCCGCCCTCATGGGCCGCTCGGTCGGGTCGTGGCAGGCTCTGCGTCATGGCGATCGGAACCCTGGTGCTGCTCCGCCACGGCGAGAGCGTGTGGAACGCGGAGAACCTGTTCACCGGCTGGGTGGACGTGGCCCTGTCGGACAAGGGCGCGGGCGAGGCGCGGCGCGGCGGCGAGCTGCTCGCCGAGGCCGGGCTGCTGCCGGACGTGCTGCACACCTCGGTGCTGCGCCGCGCGATCACCACGGCGAACCTCGCGCTGGACGTCGCGGACCGGCTGTGGATCCCGGTGCGCCGCGACTGGCGGCTGAACGAACGCCACTACGGCGCGTTGCAGGGCAAGAACAAGAAGCAGACGCTGGAGCGAGTTCGGCGAGGAGCAGTTCATGCTGTGGCGCCGCTCCTACGACATGCCGCCGCCGCCGATCGAGCTGGGGGCACGAGTTCAGCCAGGACGGCGACCCGCGCTACGCGAGGCATCGACGCGCCGCGCACGGAGTGCCTGAAGGACGTCGTCGCCCGGCTGCTCCCGTACTGGGAGTCGGCGATCGTGCCGGACCTGCGCGCGGGCAAGACGGTGCTGGTGGCCGCGCACGGCAACTCGCTGCGCGCGCTGGTGAAGCACCTGGACGGGATCTCCGACGAGGCCATCGCCGCCCTGAACATCCCCACCGGCATCCCCCTGCGCTACGACTTGGACGACGACCTGCAGCCCCTGAAAGCCGGCGGCGAGTACCTGGACCCGGAGGAGGCCGCCAAGGCCGCCGCTGCCGCGGTCGCCAACCAGGGCCGCTGACGGCCCTTGTCGCTGTTCCCGGTGGGTTCGGTTTGACGTCCCGTCGGTGGCGAGTACCTGGGCCGGGCCGCCAAGCTGCCGCTTTGGTCGCCGTTTCCGGTGGGGTGGGTTCGGTTTGACATGGGATCCCGTCGGCGGCCCTACGGGCTCAAAGCGGCGAAGGCCTGCGGCTCGCCCTCCCGCTAGGTTAGGGCCGCCGCCACCCATGTAAAACCGAACCCACTTGCCGCCTTTGTTCGGGTTCGGCTTTGGCCTCGCTGGTGGCTTTTCGGGCGGGTGCCCGGCCGTTGTCAGGCGGCAGGGCGTAGCCATGCCGGTGGGGTGAACACCGGCATTCCTTCGTCCATGTGCACTTGCCATCCGGCGTGGTGGATCAGGCGGTGGTGGAAATGGCACACCAATACCATGTTCGCCAATGTCGTGGGTCCGCCGTCGGCCCAATGTTGTACGTGGTGGGCGTGACATTGGTGTGGTGTTCGCGCGCATCCCGGGGCGGCGCAGCCTTTATCGCGGATGGCGAGTGCTTGGCGTTGGCGTTTGCTGGCGAGGCGTTTGGATTCGCCGATGTCGAGTGGCTGGGACTTGCTTCCGAGCACGATCGGGATGATCCCTGCATCGCAAGCCAGTCGCCGGGTCTGCTCGGGAGTCAATGACCGGCCGTCGTCGAGGGTGGCGGTCCCGATCCCGGTCTGCAGCGTCTCCAACGACACGGTCACCGCGATGTGCGGCCGCTCCCCACCCTCCATCGGCGCCTTCCCGGAGTCGGCGGCGAAGGTGATGATCTCGGCCAGGGCATCGCCCTGCCGCTCGGTCAGGGTCCGGTCATCATCGGGCCGGGGCGTGGTCAACGGCGACAGCAACGACATGACGAGCGCCGCCGACTCCGCCCCCAGGTGGAACCGGCCCATCAGGGACCCATCCTCATGCTGACGCAGGTCGAGCTCGTTATGCCCCTCCACCATCGAAGCGTCGGCGGGTTCGGGTCCGTCCGGGTCGAGGGTGTTGATGATGTGCAGCCCGAGCTTGGCCACCTGCGTCGGGTTGAACTGGTACGCCAGCTCGACCAGTTCTCGCTCAACATGCTCCACCGCGTGCTCGGGAACCTTCCCGAGGACCTTGTCGATCCGGTGGACATGCTCACCCGAGATGGCACCCTCAGCCATCGCCGCCCGCACCGCAGGCAGCTTCGGCTCAAGAGGTTGCCCGGTGATCCCGACCTTCGGGCACAACAACTCAACATGATGTTGCAGCCGTTTGGCTTCACTAGCGGGTACCCGCATGACATCCATCAAGAACTGCCACAAGTGCCGATACCCGGACTCTTTCCACTCCTGCCGGGAAATGATGTCGAGCAGCTCCAATTCACGTCGCCGCGATTCGGCGACGAAAGCCTGAAGCTCCCCCACATCCATACGACAAGTGTACCACAAGAATCGAACAGGCGTGCGACCCAAAAGTCACCAGCGCGACCAAAAGAAAGAACCACCGGTGGCAAGTGGGTTCGGTTTTACATGGGTGGCGGCGGCCCTAAACTTGCGGTGAGGGCGAGCCGCAGGCCTTCGCCCTTCTTAGCCCGCTGGGCCGCCGACGGGATCCCATGTCAAACCGAACCCACCCCACCAACAACCGGTGACCAACCAGGAATGACGATCGTCTCGTTCAGCTCGTCCGCGGTGATCCGCACCTCGCCACGTACCGCGCGCAAGCCGGGTCCAGCAAGATCCCCGACCGGTGCAGCTTGCGCACCGCCAGCCCGGCCGCCATCCGCGGGCGTGAACCTCTGCCTCGCCCCTGATCACGGCGACGGTCTCGGTGGTCGTCGCTCCCAGTCTGCGCCCGGCCGGCCCGGCCGACAACGACTGACAACTTCTTGCCACATCAAGCGGGCCACCGCCCGTCGGTGAAGATTGGACGTATGGCGAACAACAAGGACGGGCGGCTCGGCGACGCGGCCGTCACCAGGATGGGCTACGGCGCGATGCAGCTCGCGGGACCGGGCGTCTTCGGCCCGCCCGCCGACCCCGACGAATGCCGGGCGGTGCTGCGGCAGGTGGTCGAGCTCGGCATCAACCACATCGACACCAGCGACTTCTACGGCCCCTACGTGGTCAACGAGCTCATCGCCCAGGCATTGCACCCCTACCCCGACGACCTCGTGCTCGTCACCAAGGTCGGCGCCCGCCGCGACGAGCAGGGCGGCTGGCCGCCGGCGCGCTCCCCGGAGCAACTGCGCGAGCAGGTGCACGAGAACCTCGGCAGGCTCAAGGTCGACCGGCTCGACGTCGTGAACTACCGCATCGGCGGCATCCACGGCCCGGAGGACGCGCCGCTGGGCGACGGGTTCGGCGCGCTCGCCGAGATGCGCGAGGAAGGCCTGATCAAGGACCTCGGGCTCTCGAACGTCACGGTGGGCCAGCTCGCCGAGGCGCAGAAGATCGCGCCGGTCGTGTGCGTGCAGAACGCGTTCAACGCCGCCGACCAGAGCGACGCGCCGATGGTGGCGGAGTGCGAACGGCAGGGCATCGCCTACGTGCCGTTCTTCCCGCTCGGCGGGTTCACGCCGTTGCAGGAGCAGGTGCTGCACGACGTCGCCGCCCGGCACGGCGCGACCGATCGGCAGGTCGCGCTCGCGTGGCTGCTGCACCGCTCGCCGGCGATCCTGCTCATCCCGGGCACGTCCTCGCGGGCGCACCTGGCGGAGAACGTCGCCGCGGCCGACCTCGAACTGACCGAGCGGGACATGGCGGACATCAACCGGTAGTCGGACACGATCGGGTGAACTTGATCTGACACCCGGGAGAACAACCGCGGCGCAGGTGTCGGCACCGTCACCTTGGGCCGTTTTGGCCGGTGGAAAGGGCCGCGGCGCTGCTTACGATGCGACCGTGACCGCTGCGGTCTGGATTTTCCTGCTGGCCGGCGTGCTGCTGGCCGGCGGCGTCGCCGGTTACGCCGCCGGCCGGGCCCGCCGGGCCGCGGTGGCCCGGCGGCGGCCGGCCGGACCGACCATCGCCGTCCTCGTGTCGCGGGTGATGCACTCCTCGCACACGGGCGTCGTCGTGCTGAACCACTTCGGCGACGTGGTCCTGCACAACCCGCGCGCCGTCGAGCTCGGCCTCGTGCGCAACCACCGGGTCGACGAGCGGGCCCGCAAGGCCGCCGAGCTCGCCCGGGAGACCGGCGAGCCGGTCGAGGTCGACCTCTCGCCGCTGGAGAACCGCGGCGGGCGGATCCCCGAGGCGGTGCTGGGCGAGGTGCGCCCGCTGGGCGACGGCTTCACCGTCGTCGACGTCGCCGACGAGTCCGAGGCGGTCCGGCTGGAGGCGACCCGGCGCGACTTCGTCGCCAACGTCAGCCATGAGCTGAAGACGCCGGTCGGCGCGATGGCGCTGCTGGCCGAGGCGGTGCTCGACGCCGTCGGCGACCCGGCCGAGGTCCGCCGGTTCTCGGCCAAGATCCTGCGTGAGGCCAACCGGCTGGGCACGCTGGTGACCGAGCTCATCGCGCTGTCCCGCCTGCAGGGCGCCGAACGGCTGCCCGACCTGCACACGGTCGGGGTCGACGCGGTGGTCGCCGAGGCGCTGGGCCGCACCCAGGCCGCCGCCGAGTCGGCGGGCATCGACGTCACCACCGACGGTCCGAGCGGCATGCTGGTCCTCGGCGACCGGACCCTGCTGGTCACGGCGTTGTCCAACCTGCTGGAGAACGCGGTCGCCTACTCCCCGCCCGGCAGCCCGGTGTCGGTGAGCAGGCGCCTGTGCGACGGCCACGCCGAGATCGCGGTGACCGACCGCGGCATCGGCATCGCCCCTGAGGAGCAGCAGCGCGTCTTCGAGCGCTTCTACCGGGTGGACAGGGCCCGCTCCCGCGCCACCGGCGGCACCGGCCTCGGCCTGGCGATCGTCAAGCACGTCGCCGCCAACCACGGCGGCGAGGTCCGGCTGTGGAGCAAACCGGGCACGGGCTCCACCTTCACCCTGCGGATCCCGGCGCAGGCCGCCGAGCCGCTCGACGCCCACGCACCGGCACCAGTCGCCACGACCGACCACGGAGGCCACCCATGACCCCCCTTGTGTCGACCTCACGACCGCCATCGGACCGAGGGGCCGTCAACCGCACCTCAGGGGAACGTGAGGCAGCTCGACCACGGTCACGCAACCAACTGGCGCCATTCGCTGGCCGCGGGACCGGCGGAGAAAATCCCGGGGAGGCGGCACAGTCGTGAGGCAGCTCGACCACGGTCACGCAACCAACTGGCGCCATTCGCCGGCCGCGGGACCGGAGGAGAAAATCCCGGGGAGGCGGCACAGTCGTGATGCAACTCAGCCACGGTCACAGGACCAACTGGCGCCATCCGCTGGCCACAGGACCGGCGGAGAAAATCCCGGGGAGGCGGCAGATGCCTAGGGTGCTCATCGTCGAGGACGAGGAGTCCTTCGCCGATCCGCTGGCGTTCCTGCTGCGCAAGGAGGGCTTCACCGCGGCGATCGCCGAGACCGGCCAGCAGGCGCTGGACGAGTTCGACCGCAACGGCGCCGACATCGTGCTGCTGGACGTGATGCTGCCCGGGATGAGTGGCACCGACGTGTGCAAGGCGCTGCGCCAGCGCTCCTCGGTGCCGGTGATCATGGTGACGGCCCGGGACAGCGAGATCGACAAGGTGGTCGGGCTCGAGCTCGGCGCCGACGACTACGTCACCAAGCCCTACTCGGCGCGCGAGCTGATCGCCCGGGTGCGTGCCGTGCTGCGGCGCGGCGGCGAGCCCGGCGACGGCGACCTCGCGCCGCAGGTGCTCGCGGCAGGCCCGGTGCGCATGGACGTGGAGCGCCACGTGGTGACCGTGGACGGCGCCGAGGTGGCGCTGCCGCTCAAGGAATTCGACCTCCTCGAGTACCTGCTGCGCAACGTCGGCCGGGTGCTGACCAGGGGACAGCTGATCGACCGGGTGTGGGGCGCGGACTACGTCGGCGACACGAAGACGCTGGACGTTCACGTCAAGCGGCTGCGCGCGAAGATCGAACCCGACCCCGCGTCGCCGCGGCACTTGGTGACCGTCCGTGGACTGGGCTACAAGTTCGAATCGTGATTGCCCACACCGGGGTCGTGGCCGAGCCGTGATCTCGCGGTAACCTTTCCCGCCGTGCGCCTAGGGGTGCTTGACGTCGGTTCGAACACCGTCCACCTGCTCGTGGTGGACGCGCATCGCGGTGCCCACCCGACGCCCGCGCGCTCGGAGAAGACCGTCCTGCGGCTCGCCGAGCGGCTGACCGCGTCGGGCGAGCTGTCCCCGGTCGGCGCGGACGACCTGGTCCGTGCGGTCGCGGACGCGCGCAAGTCGGCGAAGCGGCTGGGCTGCGACGAGCTGATGGGCTTCGCGACCTCGGCCGTGCGCGAGGCCGGCAACAGCGCCGACGTGCTCGGGCGGGTCCGCGCGGAGACCGGTGTCGAGCTGCGGGTGCTCACCGGCGAGGAAGAGGCCCGGCTGACATTCCTCGCGGCCCGCCGCTGGTTCGGCTGGTCGGCGGGGCGGCTGCTGGTCGTGGACATCGGCGGCGGCTCGCTGGAGATCGCCGCGGGCCGCGACGAGGACCCGGAGTTCGCGGCGTCGCTGCCGCTCGGGGCCGGCCGGCTGACCAGGACCAGGTTCAGCGCCGACCCCCCGCCCCGCGACGAGATCGACGCGACGCTGGCGTGGCTCACCGAGCGGCTGGCGCCGGTGGCACGGGACATCGTCAAGGCCGGTGAGCCGGACCGGGTGGTCGCCACCTCGAAGACGTTCCGGTCGCTGGCGCGGCTGACCGGCGCGGCGCCCTCGTCGGCCGGACCCATGGTGCGCCGGGTGCTGACCGACGCCGGGCTGCGCCAGTTGCTGGCGTTCATCTCCCGGATGAACGCCGCCGACCTCGCCGAACTGGAAGGGGTGAGCGCCAGCCGGTCCCACCAGCTGGTCGCGGGCGCCCTGGTGGCGCAGGCCATGCTGAGTGCGCTGGAGCGCACGGAACTGGAGATATGCCCGTGGGCACTGCGCGAAGGCGTGATCCTGCGCCGGCTGGACCAGGCGAACGGCACAGACCAGACTACGGCGGTGGTTCGATGAACCGGGCGGCAGTGGCAACGCGGCCGCCGAGCGGACCCGTGGACACTGGACGGGTAAGCGGGCACGGGGCACGGTGGAGTTGATGAGTCGAGAACGCGGATCGGACGAGCGGGGCCAGCAGCGCACCGTCGCCGAGCTGCTCGCCCAGTACGGCGACAGCTCGGGCGGTAGCGCGCCCCGGCGGCGCCGTAGGCGGGCTGACGACCCGACCGACACCGCCCCGCAGGCGATCATCGACAGGGTCGTCTCGGAGAGCGGGCAGATGCGCGCCATCCGGGACGACGACCAGCCGTCGGCGCACGCCGCGCCGCCCGAGCCGGGCAGGCGCAGCGGCTACCACGGCGCCCAGCGGCCGCAAGGACCACAAGGGCCGCAGGGTCCGCAGGGTCCGCAGGGACCCGGGCAGCCGCCCGTGGAGCGGCCCGGCCCGCCGACCCGGTCGGCCGTGCCACCTGTGCCACCCCCGGGCTCCAGGCCGTCGATGCCGCCGGTGGCGCCGCCCACCGCGCAGCCGCCCAACGCAGCTCCGTCCACCGCGCTGCCGCCCGGCTACGGCAGCCGTCCGCCGCAGCGTGGCGGCGCGCCGTCCGGCTGGACCGGCGAGCACCCGGTGCCCTCGGGCCAGCAGTCCGGTCCGATGCCGATCCCGCCGGGGCGTCCTGGCGGCCGGGCAGACCGAAGCCGCACAGACCTGGGCCGCCCCGACGTGGGCAGGCCGGACGTGGGCAGGCCCGAGGCCGGGCGTCCGGGGGCCCGCGGCGAGGCGAGCCGCACCGACCTCGGCCGTCCCGACGCCGGCCGGGCCGGCCCGTCGTCCGGGCAGATCGGTCCGCTGCCAGGTGGTCTCCCGCCGGGTGGTCCGCCGCCCGGTGAGCCGCCGTCCCGGCGCAACCTCCCGCCCCAGGCACGGCCCGGTGGCATGTCCGCCCGCCTCGACGGCGGTCCGGCCGCGCCGCCGGAGCCGATGACCGAGCAGCTGCCGCGCGTGCCGGACGAGCCGGAACGCACGCAGTCCACCATGCCGCCCGACGCGCCATATGGATCCGACGACCCGCAGGCCGGTCTCGGCGGCCCGCCCGGTGGTGGCGCACAGGGCAGCGGTCCGCGCAGGCGTTCGGTGCTGCCCCGGCGCGGCGGCGGTCCCGGGTTCCCTCCCGGCGCCCCGGGCCGGGTGCCGCCCGGCGGCCAGTCGCAGCAGTTCCCGGTGCCGCCGAACGGGCCGGGCACCGGCAACCGCATCCCACCCGTCCAGGACGCGTTCCCCTACGGCCACGACACGACCGTCGCCCACGG
The DNA here is from genome assembly GCA_963839095.1 of uncultured Actinomycetota bacterium. Lineage (GTDB taxonomy): Bacteria > Actinomycetota > Actinomycetes > Streptosporangiales > Streptosporangiaceae > Palsa-504. The sequence goes on from CAWIUF010000005.1 coordinate 213,208, forward strand.
CGGCGGCCCCGCGCCGGCCGGCCACCCGGACACCGAGCCGGAGGACTTCGACGCCTTCGACGCCGAGGCCGAGGACTACGACGACGAGTACGACGGCTACGACGAGCCCGACGACCGGCGCGGCCGTGGCCGCCGCCGTGACCTCGGTGACCTGGACGAGCTGGACGACCTCGATGAGCTGGACGACCTCGACGACGAGGACGCCGAGGACTACGCCAAGCCCTCGGCCGCCCGCGAGTGGCTGCTCATGGGCGCCCAGCTCACCGGCGGGGTGCTCGGCGGAGCGGCGATCTGGCTGGCGTTCAACTGGCTGTGGGGCGTGCTGCCCGCCGCCGCGCTGGTCGTCGCGATCCTCGTGACGGTCGGCCTCGTGCTGGTCGTCCGGAAGATCCGGCACGCCGAGGACCTGCAGACCACGGTGCTCGCCGTGCTCGTCGGCCTGATCGTGACGGTCTCGCCCGCCGCGCTGCTGCTGCTCAAGCGCTGACGAGCGGGAGCACGGGCATGCCCGCGGCGGGCAGGCGGCCGATCCCGGTCGGGTTGTCGACGGCATCGCTCTGGCCGCAGACCGCCGCGTCCGCGTTCACCTCCGCGGCGGCGCTGGGCTACGACGGCGTCGAGGTGATGGTCTGGGCCGACCCGATGAGCCAGGACATGGCCGCGCTGCGGCGGGCGTCCCGGGCGCACGACGTGCCGGTGCTGGCCGTCCACGCGCCGTGCCTGCTGATCACCCAGCGCGTGTGGTCGCCGGACCCGGAGACCCGGCTTCGCCGTTCGGTCGACCTGGCGGCGGAGCTCGGCGCGCCGACCGTGGTGGTGCACCCGCCGTTTCGCTGGCAGCGCCGCTACGCCGACAGCTTCGCCGATCTGGTCGCCGAGCTGGAGGACCAGACCGGCATCGCGGTGGCCGTGGAGAACATGTTCCCGGTCCGGCGCTCGCTGGGCAGCGGGCGATCCGTGGAGGTGTCCGCGTTCCGCCCGTCGATCGACCCGACCGACGCCGGGCACCGCAACTACACCCTCGACCTGTCGCACACGGCCGCCGCCGGAGCCGACGCGCTCGGGCTGGCGGAGCGGATGGGCACCGGGCTCACCCACGTCCACCTCGCCGACGGCACCGGTGCCCCGCGCGACGAGCACATGGTGCCCGGCCGCGGCGGCCAGCCGTGTGCAGAGCTGTGCGAGTCGCTCGTGCGGTCCGGCTTCGCGGGCCAGGTCGTCGTCGAGATCAACACGCGCAAGGCCCGCGGGTCCGCCGCGCGGACCAAGGACCTCGCCGAGGCGCTGTTGTTCGCCCGGCTGCACCTGAGCCAGTAGGCCGAGGGCGATAGAGCCGATCGGTGCGCCGGAGATCGTCGCGGTGGTCGTACAGTTCCGGTCGTGAACCCGCTTCGAACCCTGATCCTCGCCGCTGCAGGCAACGACGCCATCCGCACCCTGGTCGCCAAGGCCCCACTCAGCCGCGATGTGGTCAAACGGTTCGTGGCCGGTGAGACGACCGCGGACGCCATCGAGGTGACCCGCGGCCTCGTGGCCTCCGGCCTCTCGGTGACCCTGGACTACCTCGGCGAGGACACCACCGACACCAGGCTGGCCGAGCAGACCGTGCAGGCGTACCTGACCCTGCTCGACGAGCTGCACCGGCAGGACCTCTCCGCGCACGCGGAGGTCAGCGTGAAGCTCTCCGCCGTCGGTCAGGCGCTCGACGAGCGGCTCGCCGTGGACAACGCCTCCCGGATCTGCGCCGCCGCCGAGCTGGCGGGCACCACGGTGACCCTCGACATGGAGGACCACACCACCACCGACTCGACCCTGCGCGTGCTCGACGAGCTGCGCCGCGAGTGGCCGTGGGTCGGCGCGGTCCTGCAGGCCTACCTGCACCGCACCGAGGACGACTGCGCGCGGCTGACCGCGCGGGGCTCGCGGGTGCGGCTGTGCAAGGGCGCCTACGCCGAGCCCGCCGAGGTCGCCTTCGACGACGGCCACGAGGTCGACCTCAGCTACGTGCGGTGCGTCAACACGCTGCTCGCGGGCGACGGCTTCCCCATGTTCGCCACGCACGACCCCCGGCTGGTGCGGGTCGTCGGCGAGCGCGCCAAGTGGTTCGACCGCAAGCCCGGTTCGTTCGAGTACCAGATGCTCTACGGCATCCGGCCCGAGGAGCAGCAGCGGCTCGCCCACGAGGGCAACACCGTGCGGGTCTACGTGCCCTTCGGCGAGCAGTGGTACGGCTACCTGATGCGCAGGCTCGCGGAACGCCCGGCGAACACGGCGTTCTTCCTTCGTGCGCTGGCAAGCCGTTCGTGACCGGGCAGGACGCGGCCACGTTCGGCGCGGCCAGCGCCGTGCGCCCGCTCGGTGACGGCAGCTACATCGCCGACCTGTCGTCCAACTGGACGGTCGGCGCCAAGCCGCACGGCGGGTTCCTCGTGGCGCTGCTCGCACGCACCGCCGTCGCCGTGGCGAGCGGCCCGGGGCCCCGCTGCTGGACCCGCTGGCGGTGAGCGCCCAGTTCCTGCGTGCACCGAGTGTCGGGCCGGTGCTCCTGCGCACCGACATCCGGCGCACCGGGCGGCGCGTCACCGTCGTCGGGGTGGTGCTGGAGCAGCGCGGCCGCAACTGCGTCGAGGGCACCGTGACCCTCGGCAGGCTGCCCAGGGAGCGGGCGGCGTGGTCGGACCTGCCGAGCCAGCCCGCGGAGCCGCCGGGCAACGCGCTGGACCTCGCGGCGCTGCCCGCCACGTCGTCGTTCCGGCTGACCTCGTCGTGCGACGTCCGGCTCGACCCGAACGGCGCGGGCTTCCTGCACGGGCCGCGCGGCGAGCCGCTGCGCCTGCGGCTGTGGGTCCGCCCGCGCGGCGAACAGCCGGACGCCCTCTTCGGGCTCGTGGCGGGCGACGTCTCCATGCCGGTGACGTTCAACCTCGGCCGGATGGGCTGGTCGCCCACCGTGCAGCTGACCGCGCTGGTGCGGTCGCGCCCGGCGCCGGGCTGGCTGCGGGTGCAGGTCGAGTGCCGGGCCGTGCACGGCGGCTGGTTCGACGAGGACGCGGTCGTGGTCGACAGCACCGGCAGGTTGGTGTGCCAGGCGCGGCAGCTGGCGTTGTCCGCCGCGCCCTGACGGTGGGCGTTGGCACGCTTGGGCGCATGACGACGATCGCCGTCCTCGGGGCGGGCAAGATCGGCGAGGCGCTGCTCTCGGGGCTGCTCGCCGGCGGCCGCACGCCGGACGAACTGCTGTTCACCGAGCGCTACGCCGAGCGGTCCGCCGAGCTGACCAAGCGCTACGGCGTGCACGGCGTCGACGTGCCCGCCGCCGCGGACCGCGCCGACGTGCTGGTCGTCGCGGTGAAGCCGCAGGACATCGAGCCGCTGCTCGACCGAGCTCGCGCCCGGTCGCGCGGCCGGACAACCTCGTCGTGTCGCTGTGCGCCGGGCCTGCCCACGTCGCTGTTCGAGCGGCTGCTGCCCGACGGCGTGCCGGTCGTGCGGGTCATGCCGAACACGCCGATGGTGGTCGGCGAGGCGATGAGCGCGATCTCGGCCGGGCAAGCACGCCAAGGCCGAGCACCTCGCGCTGGTCGAGGAGCTGCTCGGCGTGGTCGGCAAGGTCGTCCGGGTGCCGGAGTCGCAGCAGGACGCCGTCACGGCCCTGTCCGGCTCGGGCCCCGCGTACTTCTTCTTCCTGGTCGAGGCCATGATCGACGCGGGCATCCTGCTCGGCCTGCCGCGCGCGGTCGCCGAGAAGCTGATCATCCAGTCCGCCGTCGGCGCCGCGACAATGCTCGCCGAGACCGGCGAGCACCCGGTGATCCTGCGCGAGGCCGTCACCTCGCCGGCCGGCACGACCATCATGGCCATCCGCGAGCTGGAGAACCACGGCGTCCGCGCGGCCCTGCTCGCGGCGATCGAGGCCGCCCGGGACCGGTCGGTGGAGCTCGGGCAAGGCGCACACGACTGAACGGCTGAGCGACGCCGAGGCTCATGCCGCCTTCGGCGCATGGCAGTCGTCGCTCCGGTCAGCGTCGCACTGGTCCCACGCTGTCCCGCTACTCTCGGGTGAAGCACGTGCGTGTCGATACCGTCGGTGGGGAAGCCGGCGGCGCGACACGTGTCGAAGGACGCGGTAAACCATGCCTGCCAACAAGCGGGACACCGACACCGCGGCAGCTCGGCCAGGTCAAGTTCCTGACCGTGGCCGAGGTGGCGACGGTGATGCGGGTGTCCAAGATGACCGTGTACCGTCTGGTGCACCGCGGTGAACTGCCCGCGGTGCGCGTCGGGAAGTCGTTCCGGGTGCCGGAGAAGGCGGTGCACGAGTACCTGCAGAACGCCTACTTCGACGTCGGTGATAGCGGGCGGCCGCGAAGCGGGCGCGCGCCCGGCGGGTACCCTGGACGCCCGTTCGTGCTCGGCGCCCTGGCGCATGCCCGCGTCCAGGCGCTGTGCTCCGTCGCACTGCGAGCAGTCAGCGATCGACGAGAACTAAGAGGACGCCCATGGGCTCGGTCATCAAGAAGCGCCGCAAGCGCATGTCGAAGAAGAAGCACCGCAAGCTGCTGCGCAAGACGCGCGTCCAGCGTCGCAAGCTGAAGCAAGTAACCGCCGAGCCCGGGCGGCGGCGCACCGTCGAGCGTGCGCCGTCCCGCCAATCGGGTGAACTCCGGAACTGCCGGTGTGACCTGCGTTAAGAGCGTGTTGCCGAGGCGGCCGACCCGGCCGCCCTGCGGCTAGCATCGGCAGAGCCGACTCGCTCACCGACCGCAAGGGTTGCCCGCATGCCGAACGTCGTCCTGGTCACCGGTGTCGGCGGAAACCTCGGCGGCAACCTGGTCGCCAGGCTCGCGGCGGATCCCGCCTACGAGCGGGTCATCGGCGTCGACACGGCGACTCCGCCGAAAGACGGTCCTGCGCAAGCTCGGCCGCGCGGAGTTCGTGCGCGCCGACATCCGCAACCCGCTGATCGCCAAGGTGATCAGCTCGGCGAAGGTCGACACGGTGGTGCACGCGGCCACCACGGCGCACCCCGCCGGGCCCGGCGCGCCGCACGGTCATCAAAGAGATGAACGTCATCGGCACCATGCAGCTGCTGGCCGCGTGCCAGCGGTCGCCGATGGTCCGCAAGCTGGTGGTGAAGTCCACCGCCGGCGGTCTACGGGGCGAGCTCCCGTTCGCCCGCGGTGTTCACCGAGGACGACGCGCCGCGCGGACAGTCCTCCAGCGGGTACGCCAAGGACGCCGTCGAGGTCGAGGGCTACGTCCGCGGCTTCGCCCGGCGCCGCCCGGACGTGCTCGTCACGACCGCGCGGTTCGCCAACATGATCGGCCCGAACGTGGACACCGTGCTGTCCCGTTACTTCGCGCTCCCCGTCGTGCCGACCGTGCTCGGCTACGACGCGCGCATGCAGCTGATCCACATCGAGGACGCGCTGGCGCTGCTCGAACGGCTGATCACGCACGACCTGCCCGGCACCGTCAACGTCGCCGGCGACGGCGTGCTCACGTTGTGGCAGGCCATCCACCGGGCGGGGCGCGTTCCGCTGCCACTGCCCGCGTTCGCCCTGGCCTGCTCTGGGCGGCGCGTTCCGCGGCGGTCGACTTCTCGCCCGATCAGATGAAGTTCCTCAACTTCGGCCGGGTCGTCGACACGACCCGGCTCAAGACCGAGTTCGGGTTCACCCCGAGGTGGACCACCCGGCAGGCGTTCGACGACTACCTGGCGAGCAGCGGCCTGCGCGCCGACTGGTGTCCGCGGGCCCGGTCGCCGGTCTCGAACGCCGGCTCGCGCGTGGCCGACGAGCGCGCGCTCCAGCTGAGCGAACCGAACGTACGCACCACAGCGAAAGCGGCGTAGGCCATGCCGAACGAGGCTCAGGTCATCCCCCTGCCACACCGCCGGGCGCCCGCGTCCGGCCGTGACCACGCGAGCCGGCGCGCCGCCCGGCGCCGGTTCGCCCCGTGCGTCCGCGCCGAGCCCGCCCCGGCAACCGGAACGCCGCCGGGGACTCATGGACGCAGCTCGTGGCGACGGCTCGGCGTTCCTGCGCCGCAGGATCGCCGGCGACTACGAGGTCGACGAGTTCGGCTTCGACCAGGACCTCACCGACAACGTGCTGCTGCCGCCGCTGCGGCTGGTCTACGAGAAGTGGTTCCGCGTCGAGGTGACCGGCGTCGAGAACCTGCCGAGCGACGGGTGGCGCGCTGGTCGTCAGCAACCACTCCGGCACGTTGCCGTGGGACTCGGTGATGACCGCGCTCGCCGTGCACGACAACCACCCGGACCACCGCTACCTGCGGATGCTCGGCGCCGACCTGGTGTTCCAGACGCCGATCCTGGGCGAGCTCGCACGCAAGACCGGGCAGACGCTGGCCTGCAACCCGGACGCCGAGCGGCTGCTGTCCGCGGGCGAACTGGTCGGGGTGTGGCCGGAGGGGTTCAAGGGCGTCGGCAAGTCGTTCCGGGACCGGTACAAGCTGCAACGCTTCGGCCGTGGCGGGTTCGTCTCCGCGGCCATGCGCACCGGCGTGCCGATCATCCCGTGCTCGATCGTCGGAGCCGAGGAGATCTACCCGAAGATCGCCGACCTGCGTCCGCTGGCGCGCGCTGTTCGGCCTGCCCTACTTCCCGGTGACGCCGCTGTTCCCGCTGCTCGGGCCGCTCGGCGCCGATCCCGCTGCCGACGAAGTGGCGCATCGAGTTCGGCGAGCCGATCCACACCGGCGACCACCCGGCCGAGGCCGCGGACGACCCGATGCTGACGTTCACCATCACCGACCAGGTGCGCGAGACGATCCAGCAGACGCTCTACCGGATGCTGGCGCAGCGCCGCAACGTCTTCCTGGGCTGATCAGCGGCCCATCACGACAGCGGGCGACACGACGTTCGCGATCTGCGGGTCGTGCCGGCTCGTCCCGCCGACGTGCCCGAAGGCGGCGACGAACAGGAACAGCGCGATCAGCGCGAGCACCGCAAGAGCTCCGAGCAACGGGACGATGATCGCCTTGGCGGCGCTGGCGATGGTCTTGATGATGCGGCCGACCAGCATGAACGCGCCGACGAGGACCAGGACCAGGGTCCCGGGGATCGCCGGGCTGATGGTGGGCAGGGCTTGGGCGACGGTGCTCACTGCTGCCTCCAGCGGGTGACTTCAGGCGGCGGAGCGAGGGCGGTTCTCGCGGTGAAGGGGAGACGCGAACCCTGGATTTCAGGTTCTTCAGCAACTCCCGTTGAATTCAGTGAACTTCAACCAAAACAACTGAAGAGCGTCTGCAGCCTACGTCCGGCGGATGGCCTAGTCAACGGGCACTATGGCCCGACGCATTGCTTGAGCAGGCACTTTCTGTCACCCTTATGTCCTGAACTCCGCTCGGTGAACTTCAGTGAATTGTGGTGAAGGGGCGTTCCCATGGCGCAGCCGACCGGACCGGCGAACGAGCGGGCCGCGCTCGCCGCTCGGCTGCGCGACCTGCGGATCGGCCGCTGGCCGGAGGCCTCCCTGACCCAGCCGCAGCTCGCGGCCGCGCTGGGCGTCGGCGCGTCGAGCGTCTCGTCGTGGGAGAGCGTCACCGCGACCAAGGTGCCGCCGCCGCCCCGGCTCGACGGCTACGCCACGTTCTTCGCCACGCGCCGGTCGCTGGCCGGCCCGCGACTGCTGCGCCCGGACGAGCTGACCGCCGAGGAACGGGCCGAACGCGACCGGCTGCGCCGCGAGCTGCTCGACCTGCGGGCCGGCGACCGGCCCGAGCCCGGCGGGCAGGGCAACCTCTGGCACTTCCCGGACGGCAACCCGGTGCGGCTGATCTGCGGCGAGCTCTCGGCCGACGACCGCAAGGGCCTGTTCACCTCGGCGAAGCGCCGCAACTACATCCAGCTGCAGGCCTACGCCGACCTCGACGCGATGGTCGAGCTGTACGGCCACGTCCGCGCCGAGAACCCGGCCTCCGACGTGCGGTTCGACCTCGCCCCCCGGCTCGAGCACGACGACCTGCAGAGCCACCTGGTGATGCTCGGCAGCGTCGCGATGAAGCAGGGCGGCAAGACCATGGCGAGCCTGCTGGACCTGCCGATCCGCCAGGTCCGCACGGAGGGAATCGCCAACGGCGAGGTGTTCGACATCGTCGACGGCGACACCACGACCCGGCATGGTCCCGAGATCTGGGGCGACGACCTGGTCAGCGACGTCGGGCTGTTCGTGCGCGCGGTGAACCCGAACAACCTGGACACCACCTCACGATCGTCAGCGGTGTGTTCACCCGCGGGGCGTACGGCGCGGTCCGCTGCCTCACCGACCCGGCCGTGCGCGAGGGCAACCACCAGTACCTGACCGAACGCTTCGACCTCGGCAAGCCCTTCGCGGTGCTCATGCGCGTCCCGGTCATCGACCACGCCACGGCGACGCCCGACCTGCGCGTCGAGGCGAACCGCCTGTACGAGTGGCCGCCCGCCTGACCGGCGCGCCACCGCCCGGCCCGCGACCGCACCGCTACGCTCCCCGCCCATGGGCCAGCCGATGCCGCAGCAGCAGCAGTTCCCGATCCTCCTGTCGACCATGAACGACGCACCGGGGTTCAAGGTCACCCACGTGCTGGGCGAGGTCTTCGGCCTCACGGTCCGCAGCCGCAACGCGTTCTCCAACATGGGCGCCGGGTTCAAGTCACTGGCCGGCGGTGAGCTCAAGGGCCTGACCACCCTGCTCCAGCAGTCGCGCGAGGAAGCGATGGGACGCCTGGTCCAGGAGGCGATGGCACGCGGCGCGAACGCCGTCCTCGCCATGCGCTTCGACTGCAACGAGATCGGCGGCACGGCGAGCGAGATCGCCGCCTACGGCACCGCCGTCTACATCGTTCCGGAGAACCAGCACCAGCAGCAGGGTCACCAGCAGCAGCAAGCCGGGCAGGGCTTCCAGCCGCAGCAGGCCTACCAGCAGGGCTGACTCACCCGTCGCGGCGGCGGTAGGCGAGGCCGGCGGCGACCGCGCCGGCCACCGCGCCCGCCCCGAGCACCGACGGGACGCCGATCTTGGCGGCCTTGCGTCCGGTCCGGAAGTCGCGGATCTCCCAGCCGCGCCTGCGGGCCACCTCTCGCAGGGCGCCGTCCGGGTTGACCGCGACCGCGGTGCCGACCGCGGACAGCATCGGGCACGTCGTTCGACGAGTCCGAGTACGCCGTGCAGCGGCGCAGGTCGAGGCCCTCCCGCGCGGCCAGCGCGCGCACGGCGTGCGCCTTCGCCGAGCCGTGCAGCATGTCGCCGACGAGCCGGCCGGTGTAGACGCCGTCCTTGTGCTCGGAGACGGTGCCCAGCGCCCCGGTCAGCCCGAGCCGGCGCGCGATGATCGCGGCCAGCTCGATCGGGGTCGCGGTCACCAGCCACACCCGCTGGCCCGCGTCCAGGTGCATCTGGGCGAGCGCCCGGGTGCCGGACCAGATCTTGTCGGCCATCAGCTCGTCGTAGATCTCCTCGCCGAGTCGACCAGCTCCTCGACGGTGTGCCCGGCGACGAACGACAGCGCCTGCTCGCGGCTGGCCCTGATGCCGTCCTGGCTCTCCTTGCCGCCGACCCGGAACCACACCTGCTGCAGCGCGAACCGCGCGAGGTCGGAGCTGGTGAAGAACTTGCGCGCGGCGAGGCCGCGGGCGAAGTGGAAGATCGACGCGCCGACCATCATCGTGTTGTCGACGTCGAAGAACGCGGCGGCGGTCAGGTCTGGGGGTCGCCGCTGCGCGGCGGCCGCCGCGTGTTCCGCGGCGTACGCGACCTCGGCCGACGCCTCGCCCGCCAGCTCGGCGAGCCGCTCCACCTCGGCTTCGCCCGAGCTGCCCCGCCGATGTGCCACCGCTTGCGCCTCCCGTGCTGACGTCCGCCGGAGCCTGCGTGCCGGACCACCTGCCGACCAGCCTAGCGACGCGCCGCCGGCCGGACCGGGGACCTCGGCGTGCCCCGATCGGGTGTTGTCGCCGGATCACGAACCGAGCTGCAGACCGGGGAGTCCGGGCAGCAGGGGGCCGAGGGTGATCGGTGGCAACGGCAGCGGCAGCACGATCGGCGGCGGCGTCGACGTGGTGGTCTGCCCGCCGGTGCCGCCCGGTTGCTGGCCGCCGGACGTCGTCGGCACCACGATCGGCGCGCCAGGCAGCCCGGGCTGGCTGGACCTGGTCGGCCGGCTCGGCTGGCCGGGACGCGGCTGCCCGTCCGTCGGCGCCGCCGGGGTCGTCGTGACCGCCGCGCCGGAGGACGACTGCTGCCGGCCGGGTGCGGTGCCCGACGTCCCGGATCCGCCCGAGCCGCCGACGCGGTCGCACGGTCCGGTCGCGGGCAACGCGCCGAGGTCGTCCGCGTTGCCCGAGGTGATCTGGCTGCACGGCAACCGGGCCGCCAGCGCGTCCGCCCGGTCGGCGATGGCGTGCCGACAGGGACAGCGACGACGACTCGCTCGTGCGGGCCGCGCCCGGCAGCCGCGGCGTGATCGCGGTGAGCCGGTCCTGCTGCTGGCGGGCCCACGCGCTGAGCGTCGACAGCAGCGACCCGTCCTGACGGGTGGTCAGCGCGATCAGCTGCCGCGAGCCCGCCGACGCGTCGGTGTCGAAGTCGGTGAGGGCCGAGAGGTAGCCGCCGACGGGTGCGTCGCCGGGGCCGTAGCGCTGCGCGAGCGTCTCCATCTCGGTGACCCGGGAGGTCGCGAACTCCAGGTGCTTGAACGCCTTCTGCTGGTCGCCGAAGGTCAGGCCGAGCGAGGCCGCCTCCGCGGTCCGCTTGATCCCGTAGAGCGCGTCGCCCGGCAGCGCGTCCCTGCTGAGCAGCAGCGACATCCCGCCCAGCGCGAACACCAGGCACAGCACGGCGACCGCGGCTATCGCGAACCGGCCGCGGGCGGAGGTTCCCCGGGGTCTGTCGTCCTCGCTTCGCGGCCCGCGCGGCGGCCTGCTCGCCCGGGGGGACCGGGTGCCGGGCGGACGCAGCATCCGCGGCTTGGTGACGGGGGTCGGTGCCGCCGGCTGCTGCGCGGTGCGGTCGTCGGCTAAGCCCGCCAGGACCCGGGAGCGGATCCGGGACCGCTCGCCGCCGTCGGGCGCCGTGACGTCGGCGAGGCCGCCGAGCATGGCGACGAGGGTGCGCTCGTCGCCGGTGAAGCCGGCCAGGTCGGCCTCGGCGGGTGGGCGCCCGGCACCGGCGCGAGCGCCGCGCTCGTGCTGGTCACCACGCCCGTTGGGCGTCCTGCGCCTGTCCACTTCCCGCTCCGGCCTGCTCGGGCGATCACGAGGATCTCGTTCGGTGAAACGATTACGGTGTTCCCGGGTTACGGCGCCGCGCGCGCCGGCACGCTCACCTCACCTCTTCGGGCAGCAACTGGGCGAGCCTGCGCACCGCGCGGTGCTGCAACGCCTTCACGGCGCCGTCGTTGCGGTTCATGATCTTCGCGGTCTCGGCGACCGAGAGGCCCTGCAGGAACCGCAGCACGATGCACTCGCGCTGGTCGTCGCCGAGCTGGTCGATGCACGTCAGCAGGGCGGCGCGGGTCACGTTCGACATGACCTGCTGCTCCGGCCCGACCTGCACCTGCTTGCTGTCGTCGGTGACGTTGGCGGCGATCACCTCGAGCCGGAACCGGCTGGACTTGACGTGGTCCAGCACGAGGTTGCGGGCGATCGTCACGAACCAGGCGCCCACGTCGCGGCCCTGGTAGGTGACGGTGCCGATGCGGCGCAGTGCACGCAGGAACGTCTCGCTGGTGACGTCCTCGGCGAGCTCGCGGTCCCCGACGCGGAACAGCACGTAGCGGAACACCACGTCGACGTAGCGGTCGTAGAGGCTCGCGAACGCCGCCGTGTCGCCGGCCTGAGCCGCGTGCACGAGCTCCCACGCCGCGGCGTGCTCCGGCTCGGGCGCGGGCGCGGGGGTGTCCTGCGCCGGGGTGCCGGGCACGGGCCTGCTCACGGTGCGGTCCCTGCCGGACGCGGGCCTGGCCGTGCGCCACCCGCGTGACGCCGTCGTGGAGTCACGCTTGGGAAGGCCCGTGGCCGACCCGACGGTGAAGGCATCGCCCTCCCTCGTCCGTACTCCAGCTGATCGCACCACCACCCGGAGTCGTACGCAGCATACGTGTTGTTACTTCGCAGTAGGACCGGTGCGAGCTCCTCCCCGGTGGGACGCGTCACGGGCGTGATCGTGACGCTAGTGAGTCGTGCCACACTGCGAGTCGATCGCAACGCAAGCGTGTCCGTACCGTCTCGCGGCAGGAAGGTCGCCGATGACCGAGGTAGCCCCTGACCAGCCCGTCAACCTGGCGGATCTCGTCGCCCGCGCGGCGCGCCGGGTGCCGGGGCTGCGCGCGCTCGTGGACCTGCCTGCCGGCCGGACGCTCACCTGGTCCCAGGTGGAGCGCGCGGTCGACGCGTACGGCCGCACGCTGCTGGCGGCGGGGCTGGGCAAGGGCGACCGGGTGGCACTGCACCTGCCCGCGGGCGCGCCGTGGTGCGTCGCGCTGTTCGCCGTGGCGCGGGCCGGCGGGGTCGTCGTGCCGGTCGCGGCGGACGCCCCGGACCGGGAGCTGCGCCGGGTGCTCGAGCACAGCGGCGCACGCCTGCTGATCGGCGGCGACCCGGTGGACGGCGGCCCGGACCTGGTCGCGGGGCCGGACCTCGACGCGGACGCCGGGGACGTCGAGCCGCTCGACACCGTCGGCGGCGGCGAGGACGTCGCCGTCCTCTGCTACACCTCGGGCACCGTGTCGTCCCCGCGCGGCGTGATGTTGTCGCACCGCGCGCTGCTGGCCAACGCCGCGCAGTGCGCGCAGCTCAGACCGGCTCCGGTCACGGCGAACGACCGCGTGCTGCTCGCGGTGCCGCTGCACCACGTCTACGGGCTCGGCCCCGGCCTGCTCCAGGTCGCCTGGGCGGGCGCGACCGCCGTGCTGATGGACCGGTTCGGCACCGAGTCCGCGCTGACCGCGTGCCAGGAGCACCGGGTGACCGCGGTGGTCGGCGTGCCGCCGATGTACCAGGCGTTCGCGACCGTGCCGCACGACCGGCTGGCCACCGCGCTGGCCCACGTCCGGCTGCTCACCTCGGGCGCGGCGCCGCTGCCCGCGGCCGTGCTCGCGCGGATCAAGCACCTGACCGGCCTGTCCGTGTTCGAGGGCTACGGCCTCACCGAGACCGGGCCGGTGCTGACCTCGACGCTGGTCGGCGGGTACGCCAAGGCCGGCTCGGTCGGCAGGCCGCTGCCGGGGGTCGAGTTGCGGCTGGTGGACAGCGACGGCACGCCGGTGGGCGACCTCGACGACCCGGACGAGACGCTCGCCGACACCTCCACCGGCGACGAGGCGACCGGGCTGGTGTCGGTGCGGGGCGCGAACCTGTTCAGCGGGTACTGGCCGGACGGCGCGCACGGGCCGGACGCCCAGGGCTGGTTCCGCACCGGCGACGTCGGCTACCTCGACGCGGACGGCGACCTGCACCTCGTGGACCGCGCGGGCGACCTGGTGATCGTGAACGGGTTCAACGTCTACCCGCACGAGGTCGAGGAGGTGCTGGGCGAGCTCGACGGGATCGCCGAGGCGGCCGTCGTGGGTGAGCCGGACGAGCGGACCGGCGAGGGGGTGCGGGCCGTGCTCGTGCTCGGTGACGGCGCCGAGCTGACCGAGGAGCAGGTGCGCGAGCACTGCGCGGGGCGGCTCGCCAAGTTCAAGGTGCCCGCGGTCGTCGAGTTCGCTGACGAGCTGCCGCACTCGGTCACCGGCAAGGTGCGGCGCGCGAGCCTGCGCGGGGGTGTCGCCGGGTGAGCGGGCACGAGGTGACCGTGATGACCCGGCAGGGCTGCCACGCCTGCGAGGTCGCCGAGGCGGACGTGGCGCGGATCTGCGCGGAGCTGGGCGCGGGCTGGCACGCCGAGGACGTCGACACCGACCCGGAGCTGCGCGCCGAGTACGGCGACCGGGTGCCGGTGATCCTGGTCGACGGCGCCGAGCACGGCTACTGGAAGGTCGAGGAACCGCGGCTGCGCGCGGCGCTCAGCAGGCGTTGACCATCTCGTCGATGGCCGCCTTGGCCGCGGCGTCGTTCTTCGCCGCGGTGGCGGTGAGTGCCTTGCGGGCCGCCGCGGCGCACGCGGTGTCCTTGCTCGAGGCGTTCTGCGCCGCCGCCTTGTCCTGATTGGCCTGGGTCAGCTGGCTCTGGGTGTTCGTGAGCTGGGTCTGCGTGTTCTGCAGCTCGGTCTTCGCCGACTGGGCCTGCTGCTGCGCGGCGGACAGGTCCTTGCGGGCGGTGTTCAGCTGGTCGGCCGTGCTCTGCTGGTCGCTGTGCGCCGCGAAGTAGAGGGCGCCGAACGTCACCGTGCCCGCCAGCAGCAGCACCGCCAGCACGGCGAGCACCACCACCGCCTTGCCGCGCCGGGCCTGCTGCTGGGTGGGCTGCGGTCCCGGTGCCCGGGTACGCGGCCTGGAACCCGCTGGTGACCGGGTACTGGGCGGTGCCGCCGGTGATCGGGTACCGGGCGGTCGTCTCGCCGGGCTGCTGGTGGTACGGGCCCTGCTGGGGGTCGTACGGCTGTGTCATGGTTCTGCCCCTCCTGTGCCGGTGATCCTGTTTCGTTGGACTTGACCGAACCGTTTCCGGCTCCCAGCGGGTGCTACCGATTTCTTACGAGAATCCGGGCATGCTCGAACCAGAGTCCGTGAGGGGGCGAAATAGAAGGTATGACCTCGACCATGACCGGGCCGGCCGAACCGGCCGCCCCGCCGCGCCAGATCCCAGCGCGCATCGCGGCGCTGACGGGAGTGCTGGGCATCGGGGCCGCGGTGGCCGCGGGTCACCTGGCCGCCGGGTTCCTCGGCGGTGACGCGTCGCCGTTCCGGGCGGTCGCCAACGAGGTGCGCGACAAGTCGCCCGACGCCGTGGTCGAGTGGGCCAAGCAGACCCTCGGCACCAGCGACAAGCTCGTCGCGCAGGCTCGGCGTCGCCGTGGTGCTGCTGCTGCTCGGCGTGCTCGCCGGACTGCTGTCCCGGCGGGTGGCCGCGCCCGGGCACCGTGATCGCGGTGGTGCTCGGGCTCGCCGGGCACCGGCGCGGTGCTCCAGCAACGCGACCTCGGCGAGCTCGGGGTCCTCGCGCCGCTGATCAGCATGGCCGCGGGCGTCGTGGTGTTCCGCTGGCTGCACCGGCTCGCGTGGGCCGCGCACCGAGGCGCCGGACACCGGCACCGGGGACATGTCGCGGCGGACGTTCCTGCTCGCCTCCGGCGGTACCGCGGTCGGTGCGGGCGTCGCGCTCGCGGGCGGGCAGCTGCTGGCCGACGCCGTGGACGTCGAAGGCTCCCGTGCCGCCGTCGGCCCGCTGGTGCCCGCCGTCAAGGCGCCGCCACTGCCCGCCGGCGCGGACTTCGCCGATGATCGGCACCCCGACGTTCCTCACCGCGAACGACGACTTCTACCGGATCGACACCGCATTCGCCGATCCCGCGGGTCACGCGCCGAGGACTGGCGGCTGCGCATCCACGGCATGGTCGACCGCGAGCTGACCCTGACCTACGAGGACCTGCGCGACCGTCCGGCTGGTCGAACGCGACGTCACGCATGACCTGCGTGTCCAACGAGGTCGGCGGCAACCTGATCTCCACCGCGCGGTTCGTCGGCGTCCCCATGCGCGAGCTGCTCGACCGGGGCGGCGTGCAGCCGGGCGCCCAGCAGGTGTTCTCGACCAGCGAGGACGGCTGGACCTGCTCCACCCCGGTCGACGTGCTCCAGGACCCGGACCGGCGGCGCCTGCTCGCCATCGGCATGAACGGCGAGCCGCTGCCGCTCGAGCACGGCTTCCCGGTCCGCATGGTCGTGCCCGGCCTCTACGGCTACGTGTCGGCGACGAAGTGGGTGGTGGACATGGAGCTCACCACGTTCAACGCGCCAGCGCGTACTGGACCGACCGCGGCTGGCCGAGCAGGGCCCGATCAAGACCGAGTCGCGGATCGACGCGCCGCGCAGCCGTCCACGGTCAAGGCGGGCAAGGTCACGCTGGCCGGCCTCGCGTGGGCGCAGAACACCGGGATCGACGAGGTCGAGGTGCGGCTGAACGGCGGGGCGTGGCAGCGGGCCGAGCTCTCCGCGGAGGTCGCAAACCAGGCGTGGCGGATGTGGCGCAAGATCGTCGAGCTCGGCCCCGGCTCGTACACCGCCGAGGTGCGGGCCACCGACCGGAGCGGCTACACGCAGACCGACCACCGGGCCGACCCCGTCCCGGACGGCGCCACCGGATGGCACTCGGTGGGGTTCGAGGTTGGCTGAGGGGCCCGCCGAGGGTCCTGTCGTGGCCTTCCTTATGGCCCCTGGCTACTGACTTTGTGCCTGCGTTCACAAGTGGCTAACGTGTAGGCCATCGACTGTCGGCCCGGGATCCCCGTGGGGATGCCGTGCGGCCGGGTGACAAGACCCAGCGTGGTGAGGAGACCGGCGTGGCGCGACGTGGGCAGGCACGGTGCGGACACACCCCGCAACGGAACTGCTCCCGCGCCGGGTGCGGCCGAGGTGACCACGCCGATGCCGGCGATCGACGGCGGGCCGACCTGCCTGCCGCGCGGGAGCCGCGCGAGCGGGCCCGGGCCATCCCCGAGGCCGCCGTCGCGCGACTGGCGGTCTACCTCCGGGTGCTCTCCGCGATGGACGAGCAGGGCGTCACCTCGGTCTCCAGCGAGGAGCTCGCCGCGGCCGCGGGCGTCAACTCCGCGAAGCTGCGCAAGGACCTGTCCTACATCGGTTCCTACGGCACCCGGGGCGTCGGCTACGAGGTCGGCGTGCTCATCGACCAGATCGAGCGGACTTGGGTCTGACCCGCAAGCACAGCGTCGCCGTCGTCGGCATCGGTAACCTCGGACATGCGCTCGCCAACTACGGCGGGTTCCCCGGCCGAGGATTCCCGGTGACCGCCCTGTTCGACGTAGACCCAGACCTGATCGGCATGCCCGTCGGTGGGATCCCCGTGCACCACATCGACGACATCCCCGCCATCTGCGCCGAGCGCGAGGTGTCCATCGGCGTGATCGCCACCCCGCCGCCCGCCGCGCAGATCGGTCTGCGACCGGCTGGTCGAGGGCGGCGTCGAGTGCATCCTGAACTTCGCCCCCGTCGTGCTGCAGGTGCCCGACCCCGTCGAGGTCCGCAAGGTGGACCTCGCCGTCGAGCTGCAGGTGCTGTCGTTCCACGTGGCCCGCGCCGGGCCGAACCAGGGCCCAGGATCGACCGCGGATGGCGGCAATCGGCAACGCCGGAACGGCAGGCGGACGGCCTCGACGGTGAATGGTGGTGCGCTGATGAGCGTGCTCGCCGTCGTGACATCTCCCACCGCACCACCGACCTGCGGGTGCTGGAGCAGGCGCGCGCTGTCCACCGCGGACGGGCCGCCAGAAGGTCCTCGCACGAACTCAGCAGCGACCACGTCAGCGAGGCATGCTGGTCTGCCACCTGCAACCGCCTCGAGGTCTACGCCGTCGTCGAGACCTTCCACGGCGGCCTCGACGACGTCGTCCGCGGTGCTCGCCACGCACACCGGGCTGACCACGGCGGTGCTGTACGACACCTGCTACGTGCACTACGCCGGCGCAGCGGTCGACCACCTGTTCCGGTCGCCGCCGGGCTGGACTCCATGGTCGTCGGCGAGACGCAGATCCTCGGCCAGGTGCGCACCGCGTACGCCACCGCGCGCGAGGCGGCACCGTCGGGCGCACGCTGCACGAGCTGATCCAGCAGGCGCTGCGCGTCGGCAAGCGAGTGCACGCCGAGACCGGGCTCGACCAGCTGGCGCGTCGGTCGTCGTCCGAGGCGCTCGCCGACGCGGCCGCCGTGCTCGGCGACGTCGCCGGCAGCAAGCCGTCATCGTCGGCGCGGGCGCGATGGGCGGCGCTGGCCGCGCCGCGCTGCGCCGGGCGGCATCGGCGACATCGTGATCGCGAACCGGACCCGAGGCGGCGGCGCGCGGCTCGCCGCGAACGCGTCGCCGAGCAGGGCGTGCCCGCCGCGGCCACCGGCCTGGCCGACCTCGGCCGCCCGCATCGCCGACGCGGACCTGCTCTTCGCTGCACCGGCGCCGTGGGTGCCGTCGTGCACGCCGGCCGACGTGCCCGGTCGCGCCGGCCGTCCGCTGGTCGTGTGCGATCTCGGGTCTGCCGCGCGACGTCGATCCGGCGGTCGCCGAGCTGCCCGCCGTGACCGTGGTCGACCTGGAGAGCCTGCAGCGCCGGCTGCGGACAGCCCCGCCGGCACTGGACACCGGCCGGGCCGCCGAGCTCGTGGTCGACGAGGTGCGCGGCTACCTCGCCGGGCAGCGCTGCGCCGAGGTCACCCCGACCGTGACGGCGCTGCGCAGGCGTGCGGCCGAGGTGGTGGACGCCGAGCTGCTGCGGCTGGACTCCCGGCTGCCCGGCATCGACGCGCGCATCCGCGAGGAGCTCGGCCCGCACCGTGCGCAGGGTGGTGGACAAGCTGCTGCACACGCCGACCGTGCGGGTCAAGCAGCTGGCCGCCGAGCCGGCCGGCGCCGATTACGCCGACGCGTTGCGCGAACTGTTCGGGCTCGACCCGCAGGCCCCGGCCGCGATCGGCCGGCAAGCGCGGACGGTGAGGAGCGGTGAGTGACCAGACTGCGCATCGGTACCCG
This sequence comes from uncultured Actinomycetota bacterium, assembly GCA_963839095.1. GTDB lineage: Bacteria > Actinomycetota > Actinomycetes > Streptosporangiales > Streptosporangiaceae > Palsa-504. The sequence goes on from CAWIUF010000005.1 coordinate 231,845, forward strand.
GGGCAGCGAGCTCGCGCTGGCCCAGACCCAGACCGTCGCCGACGCTCACCGCGCCGCCGCGTCGAGGTGGAGATCGTCACCGTAGCACGCCCGGCGACAAGTCCAGCGCGCCGATCGCCGAGATCGGGATCGGCGTGTTCACCTCCGCGCTGCGCGACGCGCTTGCCGCGCGGCGAGGTCGACGTCGCCGTCCACTCGTACAAGGACCTGCCGACCGCGCCGGACCCGCGGCTCTCGCTCGCCGCCGTCCCGCCGCGGAGGACCCGCGCGACGCGCTGGTCGCCCGCGACGGGCTCACGCTGGGCGAACTGCCGCCGGGCGCGCGGTCGGCACCGGGCTCGCGCGGCGCGCCGCGCAGCTGCGGGCGCTCGGTCTCGGCCTGGAGATCGTGCCGATTCGCGGCAACGTGGACACCCGGCTGCGGAAGGTCGACCGACGGCAAGCTCGACGCCGTCGTGCTGGCCAGGGCCGGGCTGGCCCGGCTCGGCCGGGTCGAGGAGATCACCGAGATGCTCGACCCGATCCAGATGCTGCCCGCGCCCGCGCAGGGCGCGCTGGCCGTGGAGTGCCGGGTCGACGACGTCGACACTCGAGCACCTGCTGCGGTCCAGTGTGGACGACGAGGGCACGAGGGCCGCGGTCGACCGCCGAGCGCGCTCTGCTGGCCGCGCTCGAGGCCGGCTGCAGCGCGCCCGTCGGCGCGCTGGCCGAGATGGTGGAAGATCTCGACGAGCGAGGGCAGGGTCGTGGCGGATCTGCTGCTGCGCGGCGCCGCCGCCGACGTACGGCGATTCGACCCCGCCGGCAGCGGCCGGGTCGGCATGGTGCGTGCCACGGCGCACTGGGGACATGACCGATGGTGTGCGGCTCGGCCGGGCGTCTGGCCGCCGAGCTGCTGGAACTCGGGGCCGGAGACGTTGTCCGGTCCCGAGGCGTAGTTGATGGGAAGTGGCCTGACGATGACCACCCGCGCACGAAAGACCCCCGGCCGCGTAGCGTTCGTGGGCTCCGGTCCCGGCGACGCCGGTCTGCTGACCGTGCGGGCCCAGCGAGTTGCTCGAACGTGCCGACCTGGTGATGACCGACCCCGACGTGCCGCAGGGCGTGCTCGCCTGGCGCCGAGGGCAGCCGAGGTGCGGCCCGCCGTCGGCGAGCCGGCCGACGTCGCCAAGGACCTCGTCGCCGAGGCCAAGGCCGGCCGGCTGGTGATCCGGCTGGTCGTCCGGCGACCCGCTGACGCAGTCCGCGGTGGTCGCCGAGGCGCAGGCGGTCGCCGCGCACCAGCGTCGCCGTTCGACGTGATACCCGGCGTTCCGGCGGGTACCGCGGTGCCCGCGTACGCCGGCATCGCGCTCGGCGCCGCGCACACCGAGGTCGACGTGCGCGCCGAGGTCGACTGGGCCGGCGTCGCCGCGTCGCCCGGCCCGATCGTGCTGCACGCCAGCGCGGCCCACCTCGCCGAGGCGGCGTCCTCGCTGGTCGAGCACGGCGTCGCCGCGCAGACCCCGGTCGCGGTCACCGCCGACGGCACCGGCAACGGCCAGCGCACGATCGACACCACGCTCGCCTCGCTCGCCGCCGACGCCGGCGAGCTCGCGGGCCGCTGATCGTCACGGTCGGCGACGCCGTGGCGAACCGCGGCGAAGCTGTCGTGGTGGGAGTCGCGCGCGCTCTACGGCTGGCGGGTCCTGGTGCCGCGCACCAAGGACCAGGCCAGCGAGATGAGCGAGCGGCTGCGCACGCCACGGCGCCATCCCGTCGGAGGTGCCGACCATCTCGGTCGAGCCGCCGCGCAGCCCCGCGCAGATGGAGCGCTCGGTCAAGGGCCTGGTCGACGGCCGCTACCAGTGGGTGGTGTTCACCTCCACCAACGCGGTGCGCGCGGTGTGGGAGAAGTTCGCCGAGTTCGGCCTGGACGCCCGCGCGTTCTCCGGCGTGAAGATCGCCTGCGTCGGCGAGGCGACCGCGGCGAAGGTGCGCTCGTTCGGCATCATCCCGGAGCTGGTGCCCTCGGGCGAGCAGTCCAGCGAGGGCCTGCTCGAGGAGTTCCCGCCGCTACGACGACATCCTCGACCCGGTGGACCGGGTGCTGCTGCCGCGCGCCGACATCGCGACCGAGACGCTGGCCGCGGGCCTTCGCGACCGCGGCTGGGAGATCGACGACGTGACCGCGTACCGCACCGTGCGCGCCGCGCCGCCGCCCGCCGAGACCCGCGAGATGATCAAGACTGGCGGCTTCGACGCGGTGTGCTTCACCTCGTCGTCGACCGTGCGCAACCTGGTCGGCATCGCGGGCAAGCCGCACGCCCGCACGCTCGTGGCGTGCATCGGCCCGAAGACCGCCGAGACCGCGCGCGAGTTCGGGCTGCGCGTCGACGTGCAGCCTGAGCACGCCCACGTGGCGTCGCTGGTCGACGCGCTGGCCGAGCACGCCGCCCGGCTGCGCGCCGAAGGTGCCCTGCCCCCGCCGCGAAAGACCAAGCGCGCCCGGCGGTAGTACCAGCAGAAGAACGGATCCCCGCGAGCATCGAGCTCTGCGGGGACCCGTTCTTCCCGGTTCAGGCCGATGACTCGCGGTGTTCAGGGCTGCGCTTCACATCGGAGCGGGATTCGTGGCGCAAGCAAGAGCTGGATGCGCTCCTGCCGATGGCCGCAGCCGCCACCGTCTACGCCAAGCGATCTGTGCCTCCGACGCCCCAACGAAGGTGCGGTGGCCGCCGGGATGCGGATCATCGCCTCGAACGCCCTCGAACAAGACGACTCGGTGGCGGACCCTGATCGTCGACTGAGGTAACCGACAGGTACGCGAACTCGCGCGTGTGGGCCATGGCCAGGAAAGCGCGAAGCCTGGCCCGCCCACCGTCCGGAAGGCTGCCAGGCTCACTTCACGCGGCTACTGCCGCGCGCATGCCGACTTACCGCACGCGCTGCGCAGCGTGCCATGCCTGCGCGTAGCGATCACCGGGTGGTTTGGGACACTGGAGTCCTCACCGGATCCGCTCACCGTTCCTCCGGAGGCACGCGTGTTCCCCACCCAGCGGCCGCGCAGGCTGCGGACCACCCCGGCCGTGCGCGCCTTGGTCGGCGAGACGACCTTGCGGCCCGCCAGCTCGTGCTCCCCATGTTCGTCAAGGAGGGCGCGAGCGAGCCGAGCCCGATCGCGCAGCATGCCCGGCGTCGTCCAGCACACCCGCGACAGCCTGCGCAAGGCCGCCGTCGAGGCCGTCCAGTCGGGCGTCGGCGGGCTCATGCTCTTCGGCGTGCCCTCGGTCCGCGACGCCGAGGGCAGCGGCGGCATCGACCCGGGCGGCATCCTCAACGTCGCCCTGCGCGACCTGCGGGCCGAGCTGGGCGACGCCACCGTGCTCATGTCCGACACTGTGCCTCGACGAGTTCACCGACCACGGCCACTGCGGCGTGCTCGACGCCGACGGCCGCGTCGACAACGACGCCACGCTGCGGGTCTACGCCGAGATGGCGGTCGCCCAGGCCGAGGCCGGGGCGCACCTGCTCGGGCCCAGCGGGATGATGGACGGCCAGGTCGGCGTCATCCGCTCCGCGCTGGACAAGGCGGGCCACCTGGACACCGGCATCCTCGCCTACACCGCGAAGTACGCCTCGCGCGTTCTACGGCCCGTTCCGCGAGGCCGTCGAGTCCCAGCTCAAGGGCGACCGCAAGACCTACCAGCAGGACCCGGGCAACGTCCGGGAGGCGCTGCGCGAGCTCGAGCTCGACCTCGACGAGGGCGCGGACATGGTCATGGTGAAGCCCGCACTGGCCTACCTGGACGTGCTGCGCGCGGTCGCGGACGTCTCCGACGTGCCGGTCGCGGCCTACAAGGTCTCCGGCGAGTACGCGATGGTCGAGGCCGCCGCGGCGAACGGCTGGCTGGACCGCGAGCGCACGATCCTGGAGACGCTGACGGCGATCCGCCGCGCGGGCGCGGACGTCATGCTCACGCTACTGGGCGGCCGAGGCCGCCGGATGGCTGCGCGAGCGGGACGGCCTTCCCCGGTAGCCTGCGCGCGTGAGCACACCAGGCGATCGGGACGATTCCGGCCCGCGGCCCGAGACCGAGGCCGGCGAACCACACGGCGGCGACGTGCACGACACGCCGCCGCCCGCCCCGCCGATCATGCCGACGGCCGCCGAGGCGCAGGCCGCGGCCACCGGCGAGCCGGCGCCGCGGACCGTGCAGTACGGGCTCGGGCTGCTGCTCGCCTCGGGCGCGCTGTGCCTGGTGGCGTCGCTGCTCGCGCTGCTGTTCCGCCAGCAGCAGATCGACTACCAGATCCGGCACCCGCCGGTCGCCGGCCTGACCCCCGACGACATCCGCAAGAACGTGACGATCCAGGCCACCCTGCTGATCGTCGCGGCTGTGGTGAACGGCGCGTTCATCTGGCTGTTCGGCACGAAGGTCCGGGTGGGCGAGCGGCGGGCCCGGATCCGGCTCACGGTCACGGTGGTGCTGCTCGGCCTGTTCCAGGTCTTCTTCGGCAGCGCCATCAGCTCCCTGGGCGTGCTGCTCGGCATCATCGGGCTCATCCTGCTGTACCTCCCGCGGGCGCGGGAGTTCTTCGCCGCCGAGAAATGACCACGCCCGACGACTCCGCGCCCGTCCTCTACGCCGAGCCCGGCTCGACCCTGTGGCCGGTGTTGTGGGGTCCGGCGTTCGCCGTGCTCGGCGCGCTCGTCGAACTGGCCTCCGGTCCGGTGCACGTGCTCGCCTGGACGCTGGTCGGCGTCGTCCTCGCCGGGCTCGCGACGGTGTGGGTGCAGGCCCGGCGCCGGGTGTGCGCGGTGCGGCTGACGACCGCCGCGCTGACGCAGGGACGCGAGTCGGTCGAGGTCGGCAAGCTCGCGGCGGTCGACGACGTCGGCGCGTCGGCGGGTGCCCGGGTGCTGGGCGGCGGCTGGTCGGTGCCGCGCAAGTTCACCGAGGTGCCGGTGCTGCTCACCGACGGCTCCAGCGTGCTCGCGTGGGCCCGCGACGGCGACGCCCTGCGCGCCGCCCTCAGCCGATTGCTGGCCGGACGGGACCGGTAGGTTCGACGACGTGACGATGCCCGAGCAGCCACGTGGAGACCGGCTGGGCGCGATGCCGCCCGCGCCAGGCAGCGACCCAGGCCCGCCGGTGCGGCCGCGGTCGGTCGACCTCGCGTGCCTGTTCACGGTCCTCGGCGTGCTGTTCGGGATCGTGGTCGTCGCGGTGACCACGCTCGGCGACACCCCGGCGTTGCGCGAGCTCACCCGTCAGGCGCTGCAGGATGCCGGTCAGCAGACCATCACCGACGCCGACGTCGCGAGCGCCATGACCACGATGCGCGTGTCGTTCGTGCTCGCGATCGCCGTCTTCCTTGCGCTCGTGGTGTTCTTCGTGATGAAGCTGCGCGCCGGGCGCAACTGGGCGCGGCTCGTGGTCGTCGCCGTCGCCGCGATGAACGTCGTGTCGTTCCTCACCACCGCGCCGGCCGTCGGGCTCGGTGTGGACTTCCTGCTGAACGCGGTGTCCGTCGCGCTCGCCATCGCGACGATCGTCTACCTGTTCCGGGGCGAGTCGAACGCCTACTTCCTCGCCGTGAAGCAGCGCAAGTACGGCGTCCGTCCCCGGCCGTGAGATGCTGCTGAGCGTGACCGGGAGTGACACGAGCGGCAGGCTGAACCAGCCCGTGCGTGCGGTGGTCGCCGCCGTCGAGGTGCTGGCCGCCGCCGCCTTGGTGTGGCTGGCCTTCTGGCTGTGGCCGCACGGCATCGCGACGATCACCGACCGGGCGAGCGACGGCGCCGTGCTCGTGTCCTCGCGGTACTTCGGCAACTGGGCGGCGGGCGCCATCGGCGCAGGCACCGTCGCGGCGCTGCTCGTCCTGGACGCGATCCGCGAGGTGGTGCTCGCGCTGCGCGCCCGGCCGAGGCCTACCCCCGAACCGGAGCCGCTGACCGACGAGCCCGCGGCGGCCTGACCCGCCTGTGCGAACGGTCACACCGCGGCACCTGGGAGACTGGGGCTCGTGACTGGATCGGTGGCTCGTTCGCAGGCATTGTTCGACCGCGCGCAGGCGGTGACGCCCGGCGGGGTGAACTCGCCGGTGCGCGCGTTCCAGGCGGTCGGCGGCACACCGCGGTTCATGGTCCGCGGCGAGGGCCCGTACCTGTGGGACGCCGACGGCAACCGGTACGTCGACCTGGTCTGCTCGTGGGGCCCGATGATCCTGGGCCACGCCCACCCGGCCGTGGTCGACGCGGTGCGCGCGGCGGCGGCCGAGCGGGCTGTCGTTCGGCACCCCCACCGAGGGTGAGGTCGAGCTGGCCGAGGAGATCATCGACCGGGTCGCGCCGGTCGAGCAGGTGCGCCTGGTCAACTCCGGCACCGAGGCGACGATGAGCGCGATCCGGCTGGCCCGCGGGTTCACCGGGCGCTCCAAGATCGTGAAGTTCGCCGGGCTGCTACCACGGGCACGTCGACGCGCTGCTCGCCGACGCGGGCTCCGGCGTCGCCACGCTCGGCCTGCCGACGACGCCCGGCGTCACCGGCGCCCAGGCCGCAGGACACGCTCGTGCTGCCCTACAACGACCTCGACGCCGTGCGCAGCCGCGTTCGCCGAGCACGGCGACACGATCGCCGCGCGTGATCACCGAGGCCGCGGCGGGCAACATGGGCGCGGTCGCGCCCGGACGACGGCTTCAACGCGGGGCTCGCGCGAGCTGTGCCGCGAGCACGGCGCGCTGCTGGTCATCGACGAGGTGATGACCGGGTTCCGCGTCTCGGCGGCCGGCTGGTTCGGCCTCGAAGGCGTGGCCGGCGACCTCTACACGTTCGGCAAGGTCATGTCCGGCGGGCTGCCCGCCGCGGCGTTCGGCGGCCGCGCCGACGTGATGGCCTAGCTCGCCCCGTGCGGCCCGGTCTACCAGGCCGGGACGCTGTCCGGGAACCCCGTCGCGGTCGCCGCGGGCCTCGCGACGCTGCGCAACGCCGACGCCGGCGTCTACCGCGCGCTGGACGCCAACGCGCAAGCGGCTCGGCGACCTGTTCACCGAGGCGCTGTCCGCCGCCGGGCGTGCCGCACCGCGTGCAGTACGCGGGCAACCTGGTCAGCGTGTTCTTCAGCGACGGGCCGGTGCGCGACTACGCGGGCGCGCAGGCGTCGCGAGACCTGGCGGTTCCCGCGCGTTCTTCCACGCCCTGCTCGACGCGCGGCGTGTACCCGCCGCCGAGCGCGTTCGAGGCGTGGTTCGTCAACGCGGCCATGGACGACGCGGCGTTCGACGGTGATCGAGAGCGGCGCTGCCGCGCGGCGGCCCGCGCGGCGGCGGAGGCGGTCGCGGTGACGCGCACGGTCGTCCACCTGCTGCGCCACGGCGAGGTGCACAACCCCGACCGAAGTCCTCTACGGCCGGCTGCCGGGCTACCGGCTGTCCGAGCGCGGGCAGCGGCAGGCGCTGACGTCGCGGAGTCCTCGGCGGGCAACGACATCGTCGCACGTCGTCGCGTCGCCGCTGCAGCGGGCGCAGGAGACCGCGGCGCCGATCGCCGACTGCGCACCGGCTCGACATCGCGACCGACGACGGCTGATCGAGGCCGGCAACGTGTTCGAGGGCCAGCGCGTCGGCGGTCGGCGACGGCGCGCTGCGGTAGCCGCGCAACTGGCCGAAGCTGGTCAACCCGTTCCGGCCGTCGTGGGGTGAGCCGTACCTCGAGATCGCGCACCGGATGCTCGGCGCGGTGCACCGCGCGCGGGCGCGCGGCGGCCGGGCCACGAGGCGCTGTGCGTGTCGCACCAGCTGCCGATCTGGACGCTCCGGCGGTTCCTGGAGGGCAAGCGGCTGTGGCACGACCCGCGCCGCCGGCAGTGCTCGCTGGCGTCGCTGACCAGCCTGGTCTTCGACGGCGAGCGAGCTGGTCGCAGATCGTCTACAGCGAGCCGGCCGGCGCGTCGAACCCGAAGGTGACCGGCGCATGAAGCGGCTGCTGGTCGCTGGTGGTCGCGGTGCTGGCGCTGGCCGGGTGCGCGACGGGCAAGGACGCGTGGCCGGACGGCAGCGAGCTTCAGCTCGTCTCGCCCGGGCGGCAAGGTCGACATCACGTACGACGGGCGCCGAGCGCAAGACGCGCACCGCGTACCTGGCCGGGCGAAAGACCTGATGAACGGACGGGCAAGCAGGCTGTCGCTGAGCGACTTCCGCGGCAAGGTCGTCGTGATCAACTTCTGGGGCGAGTGGTGCGGGCCGTGCCGCACGGAGGCGCCGGAGCTGGAGTCGCTGCTACGAACCAGACGCGCGGCCGGCGTGCCGGTGCTGGGCATCGACGTGCGCGACCACGACCGCGAGTTGGCCGCAGGACTTCGTGCGCGACCAGAAGCATCACGTACCCGTCGATCTACGACCCGGACGGCCGCGGTCGCTGCTCAAGCTGAAGGGCTACCCGCGCAACACGTCCCGTCGACGATCGTGCTGGACCGCAGCACCGGGTGGCGGCGGTGTTCCTGCGCAGGTGCTGGCCTCGGACCTCATGCCCCTGGTCCAGCAGCGGCGAGGGTGCGCCGCGAAGGCCGAGCCTGCCGGTGGATGACACGGCCCGCCAGCGAGACCGCCACCAGCGGCCGCAGTGAGTCGGTTGTACACGGTGGCGGCGGCCCTGCGGGAGCAGGCAGTCTCCTGCCGCGTCTGCACTGGGCCGCCGCGGGATCCCGTGCACCCGAACCGCCGACCACCCTCCCCCCGACTGTCGACCACCCCGCAGCGGCCCACCCCGCGCACCGTGATTGACACGCCGACAGCCGAGAGGTGTGGCGGGGCACCAGGGAACGCTCACTGTCCTACCCTCAACGGGTGAACCCGACGAGCTGGCGATCTCCGGACCGCTGCTGCTCGCCGCGGGCGTCGCGCTGGCTGCCGGGGCGTCTCCTTCGCCTCGCCGTGCGTGGTGCCGCTCGTGCCCGGGTACCTCGCCTACCTCGCCGGGCTCGTCGGTGCCGACGCGCCGCCGGTCAGCGCGGACGAGCCGCGCAAGAAGGGCCGCTGCGGCGTCGCTCGGCGCCGCGCTGCTGTTCGTGCTCGGGTTCACCGTGTCTTCGTCGCCGGCGCTGGGCACGCTCGTCTGGCTGGCCGACGCGCTGCTGCTCAACCAGGACCTCCTGCAGCGCATCGGCGGCGTGCTCACCATCGCCATGGGCGCTGGTCTTCCTCGGCTGGATCCCCGGCCTGCAGCGCGAGTTCCGCTCGCACCGCGTCCCGGCGGCGGCGTCTGGTCGGCGCGCCGCTGCTCGGCGCGGTCTTCGGGCTCGGCTGGACGCCGTGCATCGGCCCGACGCTGGCCGGCGTCTTCGCCATGGCCAGCGGCACCGGCGGCGGCGCGGCCCGCGGCTACTGGCTCGCCGCCGTCTACTGCCTCGGCCTCGGGCTGCCGTTCCTGCTCATCGCGCTCGGCGCCCGCTGGGCCGTGCGCGCCACCGGCTGGCTGCGCCGGCACGGCCGCCAGGTGCAGCTCGTCGGCGGCGTGCTGCTGCTGATCGTCGGCGTCTGCTGGTCAGCGGCGTGTGGGGAGACATCTGATCGGGTGGCTCCGGAACGCGCTCGCGGGAACACGACGTTGCCGCTGTGACGATCACCGAAGCACCGCCCGCCGGACCGACGGCCCCACCCGCGCAAGAAGCGCAACCGTGCTCGCCTTGCTGCGCAACACCTGGCGCGGCCTGACGTCCATGCGCACCGCGCTCGTGCTGCTGTTCCTGCTCGCCCTGGCCGCCCTGCCGGGCGCGCTGCTGCCGCAGCGCAAGCTCAACGCCCCGAAGGTCGCCGAGTACATCGCGACCACGGCTGGTGGGGCACGCTGCTGGACCGGCTCGAGTTCTTCGACGTCTACTCCAGCGTCTGGTTCTCGGCGATCTACCTGCTGCTGATGATCTCGCTGGTCGGCTGCCTGGCGCCGCGCACGCTTCGAGTACGTCAAGGCGATGCGCGCCAAGCCGGTGCTGACCCCGCGCAACCTCGCCCGGATGCCGCACTACCGGCTCGCGGCGCGAGCTCGACGGCGACGTCGGCCGAGGCATCGCGGCGCGTCCACAAGCAGCTGTCGCGGCTGGCGCCGCGTCGAGCGCGAGGAGGCCGACGGCGTCCGCACGATCTCCGCCGAGCGCGGGTTACCTGCGCGAGACCGGCAACCTGCGTCTTCCACTTCAGCATGCTCGGCCTGATCGTGTTCTTCGCGCTGGGCAAGCTCTACGGCTACGAGGGCCAGGTCATCGTCCAGGCCGACGGCGACAGTTCTGCAACTCCGGCATCTACAACTACGACTCGTTCAACGCCGGCCTGCGCGTCGACGGCACCGACCTCGACCCGTTCTGCGTGAAGGTCAACGACTTCACCGCGCGGTACACCGCCGACCGGCGAGCCGGAGTACTACCACGCGAACATCCAGTACCAGTCCGGCGCAGACCTCGACACGGACACCTGGCGGCCCGTACGGCCTCGAGGTCAACTCGCCGCTGCGGACCGCCGGCGACCGCGTCTACCTGCTCGGCCACGGCTACTCGCCGCAGTTCACGGTGACCTTCCCGAACGGCGAGAAGCGCACCCAGAACACCCAGTGGCGCACGGTCGACCCGACCACGATGCTCGTCCGAGGGCGCGACGAAGTTCGACCAGCCCGGCGTGACCGACGAGGTGCAGCGGCGGACCCGCCAGCTCGCCATCACCGGGCTGTTCGCGCCGACGCCGTTCCTGCACGGCAACGTCCTGACGTCGTCGGCGCCCGGAGCTGAACGACCCGGCCGTCGCCGTCGACATGCTGCGCGGCGACCTCGGCCTCGACGCCGGGCGCGGCCAGTCGGTGTTCGAGATGGACCAGTCGCTCGTGGACGACGGCGGCTGAAGAAGGTCGCCCGCGAGAACATGAAGCTCGGCCAGGAGATCAAGCTCGACGACGGCACGAAGGTCCGCTTCGACGGCGTCAGCCAGTGGGTGTCCCTGCAGGTCTCCCACGACCCGACGCAGGTGTGCGTGCTGGGCTTCGCCATCTCGATGTTCCTCGGCCTCGGCGCGTCGCTGACTGGTCAAGCGCCGCCGCGTCTGGGTGCGGGTGACGCCGGCGACCGACGACGACGCCGCGGCGTACCGTGGTCGAGGTCGCCGGGCTGGCCCGCACCGACCAGGCGGGGTACGGCGAGGAGTTCCACGCGGATCAGCGAGCGCCTGTCAGCGGGCAGAAGGGCTGAGGCATGCCGATCAACGAGACGCTGGCCACCTACAGCGACTGGCTCTACACCACCGCCGCGGCGATCTACGTGCGTCGCGCTGATCTTCACGCTGGTCGAGCAGGCCTTCGGCGCCAAGGGCCGGCTCGCCACCGAGCGCGCCGAGCGTGCCGGCGCGCGAGCTCGCCGGCCGCCGGCGGGCCGCCGGCCGAGGAGGTCCAGGCCGCGCAGCGCGAGGCCGGCCGCGCCGAGCGGATCGGCCGGATGGGCGTCGTCGCTGCTCGTGCTCGGCGCGCTGCTGCAGCTGTCGGCGATCGTGCTGCGCGGGCTCGCCGTGCACCGCGCGCCGTGGGGCAACATGTACGAGTACGGCATGGCGGTCACGCTTCGTCGACCGTGGTCGCCTGGATCGTGCGTGATGGCGAAGTTCCCGGTCCGCCACCTCACCGGCTTCGTGCTGCTGCCCGTCGTGATCCTGATGTTCATCGACGGCACGCTGCTGTACACCGACCGCCGCGCCCGGTGCAGCCCGCGCTGCAGTCGTACTGGCTGGTCATCCACGTCTCCGCGGCCATCGTCGGCTCCGGCGTGTTCCTGGTGCCGGGCGTGGCGAGCGTGCTGTACCTGTTCCGCGTCGGCCAACGACAGGAACCCGGCCGAGGTTCGCCCGGTTCGCGGCCGAAGCTGCCCGACGGCCGACGTGCTCGACCGGATCGCCTACCGCACGACGATCTTCGCGTTCCCGGTGTTCACCTTCGGCGTGCTCTGCGGCGCGGTCTGGGCCGAGTCGGCCTGGGGCCGGTTCTGGGGCTGGGACCCCAAGGAGACCGTCGCGTTCATCGCCTGGGTGATCTACGCGGCCTACCTGCACTCCCGCGCGACCGCGGGCTGGCGCGGCGGCCGGGCCGCGGCGATCAACGTGCGTCGGCTTCGCCGCGATGGTCTTCAACCTGTTCTTCATCAACCTGGTCACGGCGGGCCTGCACTCGTACGCCGGGGTGGGCTGAGCGGCGTCGGTTCGCCGACTACCGTCGTCGCCGGGGCGGCGACTAACGTCGGCGCCGGAGTGCGCGGAGGTTTACACCGGTGACCGGACCCAGCGGTGAATCGGCTACTGGCCACCCCGAACAGGCTGCGCCGCAGCCCGAGCGGGCCGAGCCGGGCCTGTTCGCCGAAGACCGGACGGACTCGCACCCGCACGCGGAGACGACCGGGGGGCTCGACGTGCAGCCGACCCGGCGAGCCCGCGTCCGGCCGCCAGCCCGCCGCGAACCCGGGGCCGCACGGGCCCGAACCCGGCGCACGCCGCACCGGTGCGAACCCGGCGCTGTCCGGGCCGCACCAGGTGCCGGGCAGCTACGACCAGAACCTGCCGCCGCTGCAGCCGCACGGCGACCCGGCGCAGCAGTACGGCCAGCAGTACCCGCAGCAGCCGATGCCGGCCGCAGCGGTCCGCTGCCGCAGCCGCCAGGCGCGGCCGGCACGCGGCGCCCGCCGCAGCCGCCGGTCGCCACGGCCACGACCTGTCCACCGCGCACCTGGTCAAGCAGGCCAAGCGGCACCCCGCAGTCGGGCTGGCGCAAGGCCGTCTACGTGGCAGCGGGCAAGCTGATCAACCCGGGGGAGAGCCCGGCGGACACCCAGCGCCGCGACCTCATCGCGCGGGTCAACCAGCCGCTGCGCGGGTGCTACAAGATCGCGATGCTGTAGCTCAAGGGCGGCGTCGGCAAGACCACGGTGACGACGACGCTGGGCTCGACGTTCGCCTCGCTGCGCGGCGACCGCGTGGTGGCCGTGGACGCCAACCCGGACCGCGGCACGCTGTCGCAGAAGATCCCGCTGGAGACGACGGCGACGGTCCGCCACCTGCTGCGCGACGCGGCCCGGATCACGCGCTACAGCGACGTCCGGTCGTACACGTCCCAGGGCTCCAGCCGGCTGGAGATCCTCGCCAGCGAGCAGGACCCGGCGGTGTCGGAGGCCTTCTCCGAGGACGACTACCGGCGCACGGTCAACCTGCTGGAGCACTTCTACAACATCGTGCTCACCGACTGCGGGACCGGCCTGATGCACTCGGCGATGAAGGGCGTCCTGGACGTCGCGGACGCGCTGGTGTGGTGTCGTCCGGCTCGGTCGACGGCGCCCGCAGCGCCTCGGCGACGCTGGACTGGCTCGAGGCCCACGGCTACGGCGAGCTGGTGAAGCGTCCGTGGCGGTGATCAACTCGGTGCGGCCCAAGGGCCGGCTCGGTCGACCTCGACAAGCTGTCGGCGCACTTCGGCGCGAAGGTCCGGGCGGTGTGCCGGATCCCGTTCGACCCGCACCTGGAGGAGGGCGCGGAGATCGAGCTGGACCGCCTGTCCGGCGACCCGGCCTGGCCCTGCTGGAGCTGGCCGCGACCGTCGCCGACGGACTTCGCCCGCCTGACCGGCGGTGAATGCCCCATTCGAGGCGTTCAGCGTCTTCTGCGGGTCATTCGTGGCGGTCGGCTCAGTCTTCCTCGGCGTTTGCGCTGCTGTCGACGAGCTGCGCAGGAAGTCGGGGTCGTCGTCCGGGGCGACGGTGGCGCGGCGCGGGGGCGCCGGCTCCTCGGGCTGGACCCCGAAAGCCCGCCACAGCAGCAGGGCGACGATGAGCGCGCCGACCGCTGCGAGCAGAGCGAACATGCCGGACCTTCCGTGGCCACCTTCCTCCGAGCGTCGGCACCGGAGGGGTGAGCCGGCACGAAGCGGCCGGGGGGCGGCGCGGTCCCACCCGACCGCTCGTCCGTGATGGTCAGCCTTGCGGCGGTTCGCTGGCGTCGGTGGTCAGCTCGGCGAGCAGCTCGTTCACCTCGGACTCCCGGAACCGGCGGTGCCCGCCCGGGGTGCGGATCGAGCCGATCCGGCCCGCGGTGGCCCACCGGGTGACCGTCTTGGGGTCCACGCGGAACAGTGCCGCCACCTCACCCGGGGTGAGCAGCCGTCCGCCCATCGTCGCGGTCATTTTCCGCCTCCTTAACGACCTCACTGCTATACCGGAGGCGTCGGGCCTTCGGCCCGTCGCCGGGTAGCCAACACGGCAATCGTGTGCACTTCACCCGTCGGGTACTCGAACGGTTGTCCACGAGTAAAGAGCCCTTAAAGGTCAAAGCGGACAAATTACTGACTCGTGAAATTTCGGACTGACGTGCGACTTCACCGGTCCCGGCCGCGAGGCATGGTCTCAATGGAGATGTCCACCGCGTGGAGTGATCCGTGGATCAGTTGGACCGGAAGATCATCGCGGCGTTGCGCATCAACGGACGGGCCACCTACGCCGATCTTGGGCAGGCGGTCGGGCTCTCCGCGTCGTCGGTGCACGAGCGGGTCGGCAAGCTGGAGGCACCGGCGTGATCACCGGCTACCACGCCGTCGTCGACCCGAGCTCGGTCGGCCTCGGGGTGACCGCGCTGGTCGGCATCCAGCCCACCGACACCGCCGACGAGGACGAGGTGGCCGCCGCGCTCGGCGAGCTTGCCCGAGGTCGAGAGCTGCTACGCCGTGGCGGGCGACGAGGCGTTCGTGGTCAAGGTGCGGGTGGCGACGGTGGACGAGCTCGAGCACACCCTCGGCCGGCTGCGGCGCATCGCCGGGGTCGCGCGCACCCACACCACGGTCGTGCTCTCGACCCGGTTCGAGGGCAGGCCGAACCCGGTCGAGCACTACGGCGAACCGCTGGACCGGTAGCGTCGGTGGCTGTGGAACAGGCGGTGAAACGGGCAGTGGAACAGGCAGTGGGCGGCAACCACCTCGGGCGTGACCTCGTGCTCTACACGCTGGCGCGGGTCGTGCTGGTCGGCGCCATCACCGTGGTGCTCGCACTGGTCAAAGTTCCTTTGCTCGTGTCGCTCGCCATCGCGCTGGTCGCCGGTTTCCCCTTGAGCCTTTTACTTTTCCGCGGCCTGAACCAGCGGGTCACCGCGGGCCTCGCCGAACACAACCGGGTCCGCTTCGACGAGCGGCAACGCCTGCGTGCCCAGCTCCGCGGCGAGGAGACCACGGGTGACCAGCGGGATTCCGGCTAGCGCTGCCTGCGCCGCACGAGCATGACCACGCCGGTCGTGGTGGACGCCAAGGCGAGCACCAGCACCGCGATGCCGATCGTCAAGGCCGCGCCGGAGTGCCAGAAATCACTCCCGCCGCCCGCGGCCACGGTGACCACCGGGTGGTGCACGACCTTCCGTTCGGTGATCACCTCGCGGTAGGGGCTGTCCGCCGGCGCCTGGCTGAACGTGATGTCGTCGGTGATGCGCCCCGGGTCGGTCCACTGGCCGTCGTAGCGGGTCACGTAGGCCGGTGCGCCGCCGGTCGCGGGCACGGCCGGGTAGCGGGCCTGGTCGTTGCGCCCCGCGAACACGAGGGTGAGCTCGCCTGCGGCCGGGGCGGGTGAGGTCGCCGTCATCTTGTGGCCGGCGAGCACGTACACCCGCAGCGCCTGCGGTGTCGTGGCGAGCGCGGAGAGCCGCATGGGGTAGACCGGGGTCACGGCGTCGAAGCTCACCCGCAGCGGCGGCAGCAGCCCGCCGAGCGAGTGGTCGCCCGAGCCGGACATCCGCACCGCGATCACCTGCCAGCCGTCGGCCAGGTACCCGGCGAGGCCGTGGGAGAGCTTGTCGCTGATCGTGAAACCGTTGTCCGACAGCCACTTCGTCACGGCCTTCGGGTCGCTGCCCGCGAGCTGCGCCACGTCGTACGGGCCGAGCGTCACGTGCTCGGTCACGGTCACCGCGGGCCTGCCGGTCGGCGAGGCCGCGCCGGCGCCGGAACCGTCGCCGTCCTCCTCGACCTCGACCGTGCGCACCTCCGGCGCCGTCAGCTTGTCCAGCTGGTCGAACAACGCCTGGTCGCCGAGTTCCATCGACGCGCGGTGCGGCACCGGCATCACCCACGCGGCCTTCGTCGCGGTCGTGTCGGCGGCGAACTGCATGCTCACCACCTCGTGCCCGCTGGTCAGCTGCACGACCGCCGTCTCCTGCTG
>CAWIUF010000006.1:0-111169 GCA_963839095.1 uncultured Actinomycetota bacterium
CAGGAACAGCAGGCCGCGCCGGGCGAACTCGGCGAATATCTCACTGATCCCCTCCGCGGGAAGGGCCAGGCCCAGCCGCCGCCGGACCGCGGCGGCGGTGACCGGGCCGCCGGCGCAGGCCAGGTACAGCTCGGCGAGCGTGTCCTCGAACGTGTAGGTGCCGCCCTGTCCCGGCCGCCGCTCGTCGCAGATCTGGACGAAGCCCGGCGCGGACCAGTACGTCAGCGTCGGCGGCGGACCTGCCTGCCAGGCGCCGGACCAGTCGGCCGCGGCCTGCTCCACGCCCGCGTACGCCCCTTCGGGCAGGCCGTCGGCCAGCTCGTAATCCCAGAAGTAGGCGACGCGGTCGAGATCGACGTCACTGGGGTAGACGTACCGGTAGCTGCGCTCGGGCACCCGGCGGCGAAGCGGGAACGCGTCCCGTTCGGTGAATAGCGGGCTGAACCGCTCCAGCCAGACGCGGCCGGTGCTCACCGGCGGCTGCAGGTGCCGCAGGTGCGGTACGACGGCCGCCTGGTCCTGGTAATCCTGCTCGGTCTCGCCGGGGAAGCCCCACAGCAGGTTCCAGTCGACGTCGATGCCGTAGTACTGACTCCAGCGCAGCAGGTTGACGTTCTGGCTGGCGCGCACGCCCTTGCGCATCAGCTGGAGCACAGGCGAGCTCAGCGACTCGATGCCGGGCTGGATGCGGGTCACGCCGGCCTGGGCTAGCAGCTTTACCTGCTCCCGCCGCAGGCTGGCCTTGACCTCGTAGAAGATCTCGTACCCGGTCTCGTCGGCGGCGAGCAGCGGAAACAGCTTGGTGAGGTACGCGGTGTCCAGGATGTTGTCGACCGCCCCGAAGCGGAAGCTGCGGTACCGCCGGGCCTGCCCGGCCAGCTCGCCGAGCACTCGCTCCGGAGACTTGGACCTGAACGCCATCGTCGTCGCGTTCAGCCCGCAGAACGTGCAGTGATGCTTGGCGCCCCACCAGCATCCCCGCGCCGTCTCGATGGGAAGCCAGGTCGGGCGGTGCCCGACGCGGGCCAGCACGCCGAGTTCCTCGGCGCGCTCGAAGTACTCCGCGTAGTCGGGCGCGGGCAGGTCGTCCAGCCGGACCGCCGCGGGCGCGGGCGGCGTCACCGTGACGCCCCCGTCCGCGCGGTACGCCAGGCCGGGCACGGCCGCCAGGTCACTGCCCTCGGCCAGGGCCCGGAGCAGGCGCGGGAAGGTCTCGTCGCCTTCCCCGATGACGGCGATGTCCACGCAGTCCACGGCGCGGACCAGTTCCGGGCCCATCTCGTCGTCGAAGTTGGCGCCGCCGAAGACCGTCACGATGCCCGGATAGCGCTGCTTCAGCCGCCGGGCCAGCGCGAACGACGGGGTGTTCTGCTGGAACGTCGAGGTGAACCCGGCCACCTCTACGTCTCCCCAGGGGACGGCCTCGAGGAGGGCGTCCAGGTACGCGGGAACGTCGGTGTCGCGGATCCGGAGCAGCGTTTCCCGCAGTTCCCCGCGTGACATCCCGAGATAGGCCAGCTCGTCCGCGAGGTCGTCGGCCATGCTCGCGTCCGGGTCGGGAGCGGTCTCGGGGAAGGCCGCGACGGAGAACAGCCATTCGCCGACCAGCGGACCGCGGGCCTGGCAGAGCTGGTCATAACGGTCCACGCCGATCCGCACCGCGAAGTCCAGGTTCGCGTGCAGCGTGCGGACGGCAAAACCGTGCTGCTCGGCCACGGCCTTGAGCAGCCCGAGCTGGATGGACGGGCGGCTGGTCTCCATGAACGGCATGGAAACCAGGACCACGCGCGGCGCTGACGCTCCGGGAAGACCTGGATTCAGGCTGCTATCCCTCCTTGGGCTCCGGCTGGCCTTCGGCGGCCGCCGGGGATGGCTTCACTCCGGCGGTCCGGCCGATGCTGTGCGCTGCCGCGGTCCGGCCGATGCTGTGGTGGAACCGGGTGATGCTGTAGGTCGCCACCTCGGCGTCACCTCCGGTCACGCTGTCGAAGCTGCTGCCCGGAATGTAGGCCTGGAGAAGCTGCTGCTGGAGCTCGTCGACGGTCGCCGGCCCGACCCCAGGCTGCTGGCCCGGCGCTGCCGCCTCCGGCAGTATCGCTGTCTGCGGCTCGCCGGCCGGCCAGGCGTGCTCTGCGGCCAGCGCGAAGATGGACAGCAGAAGCTGAAACTCCTGATCGCTGAAGTCCGGCTGGAGCGTGCTGATCTTCTCGATCAGGCTGACGATGTCATCGCGGCTGAACTCCAGATCGGCCATAAGGGATCCCCCCGATGCGAAAGCGTTCTCCGGGCGCCCGCACCAGCCTGCGGGGAAATCTCGGGTCGTTACCGTAACCTCACGGTCCCTGTGAGCGTAGGGCGCACCTGCGTCTTTTGTACAGGTGGCGAGGGGTATTAGACGCCTTACCCCGGCGGCGGCGGGCCGGCCCGCATCCGGGCGCGGACCGCGTCGGCGCGGGGGTCGCCGAGGTGCTCGAGAATGGTGAGCGCGCGCTGCCATGCGCCGCGGGCGGACGCGGGATCGGCGAAGGCCTGGTGCGCGTCGCCGAGGGAGACGAGGGTGTCGGCCTCGCTGTACCGGTTGCCGAGTCCGCCGAACCGGTTTACGGCCTCCTCGTAGCAGGCGGTGGCCTCGTTCCGGTGGCCGAGGTGGCGATGGGCGTAGCCCAGGCTGTCATAGGTCTCGGCCAGGCTCATCTGGTCATCGATCGCGCGCTGCAGGTCGAGGGCCTGCTGGCAGCAGTCGAGGGCCTGACTGTAGTCACCGAGCTGGGCGTGGAACCAGCCCACCGCGTTGAGGGCCCGGGCCTGCCCGGTCTCGTTGCCCGCAGCCCGGAAGAGCGCGAGGGCCTGCTGCGCGTGCGGCAGGCCCTGGGCCGGCTGGCCGAGCCGCTCGAACATCCAGGCCAGGTTCCGGTGCGCGTCGGCCTGGGCGGTCGCCTCACCGAGCGCTGCGAACAGGTCGAGGGCCCGCTGGAGGTGCGCCCGGGCGCCGTCGTAGTCGCCCAGCTGGAGGAACGCCGCGCCCAGCAGGCGGTGTGACAGCGCCTGGGCCAGCTGGTCCTTCAGCCGCCGGGCGGCGTCCAGCGCGATGCGCTGGCTGTCCCGGCGGTCCCGCCAGTACCCCTGGTAGCCGAGGTAGGGCGCCAGCGCCCAGGCCAGCTGCCAGCTGTGGGTATCGAATCCGCTGGTCTGCCGCAGGATCGTCAGCAGCACCGCGTGTTCGGTTTCGAACCAGGCCAGCGCGTGCTTGGCGTTGGCTGGGCTCTCCCGCGTCACGCCGGGGCCGGGGTCGGCCGGCGTGAAGGGCCGGTCACGGTGTCGGCTGAGCAACTCGTCGGCGCGGTAGGCGGCGTGCAGGTAGTGATCGAGCAGCCGCCGCCGGGCCGCCAGCCGGTCGTCCTCGGGATCGGTGGCGCCAGCGGTTTCGGTGGCGTACGCGCGGAGCAGGTCGTGCAGGGCGAACCGGCCGGGGACGCGTTCGGTGACCAGGTGGGCCCGGGTCAGCTCGGCCAGCGCGGGCCGCACCTGTTCCCGGGGCAGCCCCGCCAGGCTGGTCACGGCGGCCATCGCGATGTCCGGTCCGGCGGGTAGCCCGAGCAGCCGGAACAGGTGGCCGCCGGCCGCGCTGAGCTGCCGGTAGGACCAGGAGAAGACCGTCCGCACGTTGGAGGCCTGGTCTACGTGGTCGAAGGCATCCAGCAAACCGCCAGCCTCGCGCAGCTCGGCCGCCAGCGCGGCCAGGCTGAATCCGGGGTGGGTGGCGGCCCGCGCCGCCACCAGCATCAGGGCCAGGGGCAGCCGGGCACACAGGGCGATGATGTCATCGGCAGCCTCGGTTTCCGCCGGCACCCGGTCCTCGCCGATGCGCCGGGCCAGCAGCTGCCGGGCCTCGTCGGCGGTGAGCAGGTCGACGACGACGGGCTTGGCCCCCTCGGTGACGATGAGCCCGGACAGCTGGTTCCGGCTCGTCGCGATGACCAGGCAGCCCGCCGATCCAGGCAGCAGCGGCCGGACCTGGTCCTCATCGGCGGCATTGTCCAGCAGGACCAGCACGCGCCGTCCGGCGAGCAGGCTGCGGTAGAGGGCCGCCTGCGCCTCGACGCTGGCCGGGATCTGCTGCGGGTCGACCCCGAAGGCGTCCAGGAAACCCCGGACCGCCTCGGCCGGATCCGTCGCGGCGCCGCCCGGGTCGAAGCCGCGCAGGTTCACGTACAGCTGCCCGTCCGGGAAGCGCTCGCTGACCTGGTGAGCCCAGTGCACCGCGAGGGCGGTCTTGCCGACCCCGGCGGTGCCGGTGATGGCCGTGATGACCACGCTCGTCCCGGTGCCAGCGCGACCGGCCGCCAGCAGGGCGTCCAGCCGGCCGAGCTCGGCGTCGCGACCGGTGAAGTCCGGTATCCGGTGCGGCAGCTGGGCCGGGAGCGGCCGCTGCGGTCCCGCCGCCGCGGCTCCGGCTCCGGCATCCGGAGCGACGTCGGCGGCGGGCGCCGCGGCCAGCTGCGGATCGGCGGCCAGGATCTGCTGGTGCAGCCGCTGCAGCGGCGCCGAGGGTTCCACGCCGAGCTCGTCGTCCAGCTGGCGCCGTGCCTCCTGGTAGGCCGCCAGCGCGTCGCCCTGCCGGCCGGCCTGGTACAGCGCCAGCATGAGCAGGCCGCGCAGCCGCTCGCGCAGCGGGTGCTCGGCGACAAGGTCGCGCAGCTCCGCGATCGGATCGGTGCCGCCGCCGATCGCCAGCTCGAGCTCGATGCGCTCCTCGACCACGCTGATCCGCGACTCGGCCAGCCGGTCGCGCTGCGCGTCCAGGAACGGGCTGTTCAGGCCGTCGCAGAGCGGCCCGCGCCAGAGCCGCAGCGCGGCCCGCAACGCCCCGGCCGCGTCCTCGAGGTGACCGGCGGCCCGCGCCGTCCGGGCCCGGGCCAGCTCGCCCTCGTAGTCCGCCAGGTCCAGGGAACCGGGCGGCAAGGCCAGCTGATAGCCGGCTTCGCTCCAGGTCAGCAGCTCAGATGGGGCCCGGCCGGGACGCCTGGGCTCGAGCACCCGGCGCAGCCCGGATACATGCCGCTGCACCAGGTTCACGGCGTGCCGGGGCGGCGACTCACCCCAGACGGCATTGATCACCGGCTGGAGGCCGACCGGGCGGCCCGCCTGCAGCGCGAGCACCGCCAGCACCACCCGCTGCTGCACCGGCCCGAGTTCGATAGCGGTCTCGTCTCGCCAGACCCGCAGCGAGCCGAGCACGCTGAGCCTCAGCGGAGGATCGCCCGCCTCGTTCATTCCCCCCACTCCCTGCCAAGGGACTTCAGACCACGGTAACGCGCCGGGGTCAGGACGGGCTCCCCCATTTTCGCGGCGGCCGGCGGGACGGCACTGCAACGCGTACTGCAGCGGGCGGTGCAAGGCCCGCGGCCACGCTGATTCCATGATGGTCAAGAACGGCACCCCGCGGTCCGGCCAGGCGCCCGTCGCCGACCTGGTGGCGCGCGCGACGAACGGCGACGAGCAGGCCTGGCGCGAGCTCGTCGACCGGTACGCCCCGCTGGTCTGGTCGATCTGCCTCCGGCACCGGCTCAGCGGCGCCGACGCCGAGGACGTCGTGCAGTCGGTCTGGCTGCACCTGGTCGACCACCTCGGCAGCCTCCGCGACCCGGCCGCGCTGCCCGGCTGGCTGGTCACCGCGACCCGGCGGGAATGCCTGCGGTGCCTGCGCGCGGCCCGGCCGCAGCAGGTGACCGAGCTGATGCCCGACGTGGCGGACATGGCGGATACGCAGGCCGTGGTGGCCGAGGAGGAAGTACTCCTGGCCGAGCGTCACGCCGCCCTGCGCGCGGCGTTCGCCGACCTGCCCCCGGGCGGCCAGCGGCTGATGGAACTGCTCATCGTGGATCCGCCGCTGCCTTACACCGAGATCAGCGCCCGGCTGGGCATCCCGGTCGGCAGCATCGGGCCCACCCGCAGCCGCCTGCTGGCCCGGCTGCGCCGCCATCCGGCGCTCGCCGGGCTGGCCGCCACCGCCTCGGTCGGCACCGAACTGGCCAGCGCCGAACGGGCCGCCGAGCAACTGGCCGGGTGCGGGCTGAGTTACCGACGCGGCGCGCCCGCGCCGTCGAGGGTGGCCAGCACGGCCGGCAGGCCCACGGTGAGCATCTTCCTGCGGACCGAACCGAGCAGCCGGGCCATCACGAACCCGCCGACGCCAGTGAAACCGGTGTGCTCGTAGGTGAAGCGGCTGCCGCCGTTACGCGGCTCGATCCGGTAGGCGACCTCGGTCACGTCGCTGTCGCCGTCGCCCGCCCACGAGTAGCGCAGCCGGGACGGTTCGCGTACCTCGAGGACCTCGCAGTTGACGATGCCATTCCAGCCGGGCTTCGGCTTGGCGACGAACCGGAACTTCGTGCCGGCGACCGGGACGAAGCCCTCGGGGCCGCCCGCGCCGGTCGCGGTCCAGCGCGGGATCAGGTCCGGGTCGGTGACCGCCCGCCAGACGGTAGCGGGCGGATACGGGTAGTCGCGCACGATGCGGATGTTGGCCATGATCGCTCCTCCATATTTCTAGCCACTAAAAAAATATAGTAACAGAAAAAATTTAGAGGCTATAAGATGACGGCCATGGGTGCGCAGACGCTGAGCTGGGCGGCGTCGCCCGAACCGAGGCCGCCCGCCGGGGGCCAGCGCACTGAGGGCAGCGCACTGAAGGACTGCGCGAGCGCAAGAAGCGGCTGATGCGCCAGCAGCTGTCGGACACCGCGACCCGGATGTTCATGGAGCGGAGCTTCGACGACGTCCGCGTGGCCGAGGTGGCCGAGGCGTGCGGGGTGTCGGAGAAAACGGTCTTCAACTACTTCCCCACCAAGGAATCGCTCGTCCTGGACCGGCTGGAGCCCACCGTGACCGCCCTGCGGGACGGCCTGGCCGACCGGCGGGTTCCGCCGGTCGAGGCGGCGCTGCGCATCCTCGATCGCGAACTGGCCGGCCTGACGTCGTTGCTGGCCCGCCAGGACGACCCCGGCCAGGCGGCCATCCAGTTCCGGCGGTTCGGCGACCTGATCCGGGCCACGCCCTCGCTGCGGGCCTACCAGAACGACATGATCGACCAGTTCGTCGCGGTGGCCACCGAGATCCTGGCCGCCCGGGCCGGTACGAGCGCGGACGACCCCGAGCCGCAGATCGCGGCCCGGGCCCTGCTCGGGCTGTGGCACGTCCAGGCCGACAGCCTGCGCAGGCACCTGGCGTCCACCCCGGTGGCGGCCGAGGTCCGGGAAAGGGTAGGCGCCGACGTCCGCCGCGCCGCCCGGCTCATCGACGCCGGCTTGCACGCGTTCGGGGCGTCCGCGACCGCCGGGCGAGGCAGGGTAACCGGCGGGGAAGAGCCAGCCCCGTTCGGTCCGATTTTTAAGATCTTTCCCCCGAACGGGCGGCCTGCTTGCCCCGGCACCCCTCCTCGTTTCGGCCGGGGCCGGGCGGGGTAGCCAGCCGGTTTGGATAGCAGGAGGTGAGACGCGATGGCGCGGGGAAGGAGCCGGATTCGCGGGACGAGTCCGTCGCCGAGCGGGCCGACCGCAACCTGGGCGAGCTGCTGCAGGAGCTGACGGGTGGCGGGGCTGGGGGTGCAGGTCCTGTTCGGGTTCCTGCTCTCGCTGCCGTTCACCAACCGGTTCGCCAAGCTCAGCGCATGGCCAGCGCGACCTGTACCTGGCCGACCTGCTGCTGGCCGCGATCGCGACCGCGCTGCTGCTGGGCCCAGTGGCCTACCACCGGCTGGTGTTCCGCCGCGGTGAGAAGGAGCAGCTGGTCCGGGCGGCCAGCGTGATGGCGATCGCCGGCCTGGCCACCGTCGGCCTGGCCGTCTCGGTCGCGGTCCTGCTGGTGACCGACTTCGTGGCCAGCGGCCTGACCGCCATCGTGATCACGGTCCTGGTCGCCCTCCTGTTCGGCCTGCTGTGGTTCGCGTTCCCGCTGGCGCGCCGTCGCTGACCCGGGGATAACGTGCCGGGGGCCATAGCGTCGCCGGTGCTCGGGTAGATGAGGAACGGGCCGCCTGAGCTGAGCATGAGCAGGATACGGCGGACCGGGCCGGGGCGGACGGCCAGCCGCAGCTCGGCCTGCCCGGCGGCGGCGAAGGCCCGGGCCCGGGCGAGGCCGCGAACCCCGGCGACGTCGCAGAAGGTGGTGCCGGTCAGGTCGGCCACCACGATCCGCACGTCCGGCGTGACGGCGGCGCAGAGCTGCTGGCGGACGTGCTCGGCGTTGCTGGAGTCGATCTCGGCCGGGAGCCGCACCACGACGACGCTGGCCGGAACGGATCGCTTGCGTATCAGTCTGTGCACTTCCTTCTCACCGGGAGCCTGGTAGCTACCTTTCGCAGTGACACGCTTCCAGAACGTGAATACCCGGGGAAACTACCAATGCGAAAGCGCAACTGCCAGGCGCTATACGCAAAGCGAAAACCCGTCACTTAACGAAGTACGTCAATAAACGAAGTCCGTCAATTCCGCAGGGTCTGGCTGGGCGGGACGCCGTAGGCCCGGCGGTAGCAGGTGGCGAACCGGCTCGGGCTGCTGAAGTCCCACCGGTAGGCCACCGCCGTCACCGAATCGTGGTCCGATGTCCAGGTGCCGCCGGAAAGCCAGCTGGACGGCGCGAAGGGTGACGCCGGTCGCCGGCGGTCGGCTCGGTGACCATGGTGTTCGGGAAGACGGCCAGGGCGGTGGCGGCCAGCAGCCGCGCGGCCGGCCGAGGACCAGCGGGGATGGCACCTAGGCCCGCGTTCACGCTCAACTCGCGTGAATCGCGGGCCTCCCCGCCCAGGTGCGTTTCCAGTCCTATCCGGTATACCGCCGCTGGAATAGGATCCTTTCCCGAGCTGGGATAAGTTGGGACAGCTTGGGACAATGCCGGTAGCGGAGATTACCGGGCGCTGTGGGCGAAGCCGAAAGGGAGTAGCCGTGCCGAGCCGCGATCAACGGCTGCCACTGCCTGCGACGCTTTCGCCTGCCCAGCGCGATTTCTATGGTGAGCTGCGGCGATTGATCGACGTGGGCGGCCTTACCTGCCGTGCGCTCGAGACGGTGACGTCGGTACCGCCCGGATCGGGCGAGGCGGCTTTCTACAGCAAATCCCGGTGGGGGCGATGGGTAAACGGCCAGTCTCAGCCTCCGAGAAAAGCGATCAAGATATTGGCCGAAAGGCTCGCCGGTGACGAGATCAAGGCCGGTCACCTGCTGGAATTGTGGGACGGCGCCTTCGCGCCGGCGCCCCCGCCGGTCGTGGAAGCCCGGCCGGTGGCGGAAGCTCAGCCGGCCGCGGAACCTCCGCAAGGACGGGACAGCGCGGTGGCCGGCCAGCTGGCCGCCCTGGTGGCCGGGGAGTGCGCGGCCGAGCTGAACGACCGCGTGCTGCAGGGCTGGCAGCCGCTCGCGGTGAGCTGGCAGCCGGCCGCGGGTCCGGTCGATCCCGAGGCCGCGAGCGCCGTCCCGCCCGGCGATACCGGTGACGTCGGGCCGCTGGCCCGGTTCGTCCGGGAGGGTCGCCGGCTGGTCGTGACCGGGCCGGGCGGGGCGGGCAAGAGCACGCTGGCCGTGCTGCTGATGAACGACCTGCTCGGCCGCCGTCGCCCCGGGGACCCGGTGCCGGTGCTGGTCTCGGCGTCCACCGTGGCGCCCGGCGAGATGATGAAGGGCTGGCTGGAGCGGACGCTGGCGGACCGGTACCCGCCGCTGCGGGATGCCCGCGCCTACGGCGCGGAGGCGATCGCCGGCCTGGTGGCGCAGCGCCGGGTGCTGCCGGTGATCGACGGGCTCGACGACCTGGAGCCGCACGCGCGCGGGCAGCTGCTCGGCGGGCTCAGCCGTGCGTTCGGTCCGTGCCAGCCGCTGATCCTGACCTGCCGGGGCCCGGAGTACCGCGAGGCCGTCGAGGCAGCCGGCACGGTACTTCCGGGCGGCGCCGTCATCGAGCTGCGGGCGGTGGCCGGCGAGGACGCGGCCCGCTTCCTGGAGCGCGGCTCGGCCGGCCCGCGGGCGCGGAGCCTGCGGCCGGTGGTCGACGCCATCCGGGCCCGGCCCTCCGGCCCGCTGGCCCTGGCGCTGTCCAGCCCGCTGATGGTGGCGCTGGCCCGGGCCGGCGCCGCCGCCTCCGCCGGGCTGGCCCGGCAGGACGACCAGGCGGCGGTGGAGAGCCAGCTGCTTGACGGCCTGATCGGCGCCAGCTTCGGCGCGCGGGCCACCAGCGAACAGGCGCGCCCGGACCAGCCCTGGGACGCGCGGGACGCGGAGCGGTGGCTGGCGTTCCTGGCCCGGCACCTGACCCGGTGGCGCAGCTACGACCTGGACTGGCTGCGGCTGCGCTACGCGGTGGGCGCCTTCACCGATCCGCTGCGCCGCGCCTGCCTCGGCGCCGTGCTGGTCTTCGTCCTGGCCGGGACGCTGTTCGGGCTCGGCCGCGGACTGCCCTACGGGGGGACCCAGGGGCTGCTCTACGGGCTCGGGCACGGGCTGGACGCCGCCCTGATCGTCGGCGCGGTCTACCTGCTGGCCCCGCTGCCGTACCCGGCGGGGGCGGGCACCGCGCGGTGGGTGCGGCGGCTGCGCGGGCTCACCGGGACGGCCCGGCGGGCCATCGTCGCCATCCCGGTGCCGTACGCGGTCGAATCGGGCCTGCGGGACGGGATCGGAGCGGCCAGGACGCACCGGCCAGGCACCGCGGTCCTGATGGGCCTGACCGCGGCCGCGCTCAACTGGCTGGTCGCCGCCATCCTGGTCGGGCTGGCTACCCGGGCCCGGCTGTTCGACCTAGCCGAGCAGACGGTCTACTTCCGCCTCGGCCTGCACGGACGCGGCGCCGAATTCGCCCGCACGGTGGGGAAGGGCGCCGCCTGGGGAGCCGGGCTCGGGGTGGTGGCCGGCCTCGGGATCAAGATCCTCGGCAACGTCCTGGCGTTCGAGGACCCGCTCTGGGAACTGGGTGTCCCGGCCGGTGCCGTGATCGGCGCCGCGTTCGCGCTGGCCCAGTGGGGCCGGACGCCGGACGCCGCGGCCTCACCGGCCAGCCCCGCCTCCACCCTGCGGGCCGACCGGAACCTGGTGCTGCTGCTCGCGGTGCCGTTCCTGGTGATCCTCCCGGCGTTCTTCGGAGCCGCCTTCGCCCGCGGGCTGGACGGCTTCGTCAGCTTCGGCCTCTACGGCCTCGGGATCGGGCTGTCCATCTGGCTGGCCGTGGTGCTGAGCCACCCGTGGCCGCAGTACCTCATCGCCGCCGGCTGGCTCGCGGCCCGCGGCCGGCTTCCGTGGCGGCTGGCCGCGTTCCTGGCCGAGGCGAACGACCTGCAGGTCCTGCGCCAGCGGGGCGCCGCCTACCAGTTCCGGCACGCCCGCCTGCAGGATCACCTGGCCCGGGTTACCCGCTAGTGCTTGCGGGCCACTCCGCACCACATCGAGGACGGCAGGGCGGCAACCAGGTCGCTGTCCGGGCGCCACTGCGAGACCCCGACCACGCCCGGCTCGACCAGGTCCAGGCCGGCGAAGAACCGGGTGGTTCCGTCGTGGTCGCGCAGCGTGGCCGGGTCGGTGACCCGCTCGTTGTACCGCTTGATCGACTCGCCCTGCTGGTTCGGGTTGAAGTCGTCGGTCGGGTGCGACAGCACCAGGTAACTGCCGGACGGCAGGGCGTCGACCAGGGTAGTTACCAGCCTGAGCGGGTCCTCCTCGTCCGGGATGAACTGCATGATGGCTAGCAGCATGAGAGCGACCGGCTGGGTGAAGTCCAGCGTCCGCGCCGCCCTGGCCAGGATCTGGGCCGGGTCGCGCAGGTCGGCCTCGATGTAGTCGCAGACGCCGGGCGAGGTGCTGCGCAGCAGGGCCGCGGCGTGCAGGAGCACGACCGGGTCGTTGTCGACGTAGACGATGCGGCTGTCCGGCGCCTCGCGCTGGGCGACCTGGTGGGTGTTGTCCGCGGCCGGGATGCCGGTGCCGAGGTCGAGGAACTGCCGGATGCCCGCCTCGCGGGTCAGGTACTGCACCGCCCGGGCCAGGAACTTGCGGTTGGCCTGGACGGCCTGGGCCAGCTGCGGATAGGCCTGCAGTGCCAGTTCGGCTGCCTCGCGGTCGGCGGCGAAGTTGTCCTTGCCGCCAAGCCAGTAGTCGTAGACCCGGGCCGGGTGGGCTTTGCTCGTGTCGATGACGGCGTGCGGGTGCTCCTCGTTCATCGCGACACCCCCTTTTCCGGGCCAGTGTGACTACTGAGCCTATCCCGGCGTCAGCGGCGGACCTAACCGGACGTCCCGGCCGAAAGGTCGTGGCCGGCCGCGCGCGGGCGGGGTTAAAGATCCGTCAGCTGACCGATGTCTCTCACTGCAACTTGCAGAATTATTTGTCGCGCAAGTGGCAGCAGACGCAGTTTCCGGTCTGCTCCGGCCTCTCCCATGGGAGCAGCCGCGCAGGGGCCGCGCCCTGTGCGGCTGCTCCGACCGGCCGCTAAGGAACCCGATGATCACGATGGCGCCGCCCCGTACGACCGAACTGCACGGCTGCCAGGTCCGGCTGCCCGCGGAGCCGGCCACGGCGGGCGTGGCCCGGGATCACGTCCGGGCGGTCCTGGCCGCCTGGGATGTCCCGGTCGACGCGGACATCGCGGTCCTGCTGGCCAGCGACCTGGTGACCAACGCCATCCGGCACCAGGCGGACGGGACGATCACGCTCGTCATCACCAGCTCGCCCGGGCAGCTGCGGATCGACGTCTACGGCACCGCGTGTCACCTGCCGCCGCAGGGGCCGCTGCCCGCCGAGGTGGAAACCGGGGCCGGTCTGGCGCTCGTCACCACCCTGGCCGATCAGTGGGGCTGGTACCCCACCCCGATGGGCCGGGCCGTGTACTTCATGCTGGCGTTCGCGCCAGAACCCTGAACTCCCGCGTGGCCGGTTTGCGCCCAGTCCGTACACCTGATCGCATGCCGCCGGTCACGCGGGCCGAAGTCCCCCGGTAGCGAGTCATCGAGGACGGGCACGGCTGCCTTCCGCCCTCGCCCTCGCTGCCGGGGGCCTTTCCTGTCTGGCGGCCCTTCATGCCTCCTGGCCGCCGTGGTGGGCAGCGCGGCGAGCACCCGCCGGCGCAGGCCCCGCTCGGCCAGCGCGTCGTCGATGACGCCGCGCAGCCCGGCCGGGGTCAGCCGGGCCACGATAGCCGCGGCCATGCTCGACGAGGCCGAGTCGCCGCGCTTTCCCGGCGCGGTCGCGGTCCCGCTGCCTTAGTTCCTTGCTTTCTGCGTTAACCCCAGACCTTCTGGGCGGTGTCCACGACCAGCTCGAGCTTGCGCTTTTCCTCGTCCACGGTCAGCATGTTGCCGGCCGCGGTGGAGGCGAACCCGCACTGCGGGCTGATGGCCAGGTTCTCGCCTGGCACGTACCGGGCCGCTTCGTCGATGCGGCGCCGCAGGTCGTCTTGGGATTCGAGGGCGGGCAGCTTGGAGGAGATCAGGCCGAGCACCACCGTCGTGCCGGGGCGGATGAAGCGGAGCGGTTCGAAGCCGCCCGCCCGTTCGGTGTCGTACTCCAGCAGGAAACGGTCGACCGGCACCTCGCCGAACAGGCGCTCGGCCACCGGCTCGTACCCGCCGCGGGCCATGTAGGCGCTGCGGTTGTTGCCCCGGCAGATGTGCATGCCGACGGTGACCCCGGGATGGGCAGCCTTCACGGCGCTGACGACGGCCGTGTCGGCCGCCACCGAGCCCGCCAGGATGAGCTGCGGGTCGACCGCCCCGTTGCCGGTCGCGGCGCGGAACTCGGCGTCGAAGACCTGGTTGTAGCCGAGCGAGTCGAGCTGGACCCAGCGGGTGCCCCGCGTTACCAGATCCCCGATCTCCTCGATCTGCAGCGCCACCAGGTCCTGGATCAGCTCCACCGGGGTGGGGTAGACGGCCGCGCTGACCGGGGGATACCAGACCATGGCGCCCATCGCGGCGCTCATCATCGTGATCTTGAACTGGCCGGGTACCTGCCCGGCCAGGTACCCGGCCTCGACGTTGGTGAGCTTGTTCTTCCTGAACACCTTGGCGCTCGCCGCGGTCAGCACGAAGTCCGTCTCGGCGGCGGGCGGGATCACGCCGTCGTCGCGGCGCCAGGTCACCGGGGCCGACTCGACCACGCTCATCCCGCCGGTGGATTCCAGGATGCCGGTCATGTAGTTGGCCCGCCGGACCTCGCCGTCGGTGAAGATCTCGAGACCCGCCTCGCGCTGGAGGGCGATGTTCTCGCCCGCCGCCCGGTCTTCCGTCTCCCGCAGCCCGGCTTCGTCCAGTTCACCTCGCTGGTAGCGGGCCCGGGCGTCGAGCAGCCAGGGCTGCCGTAGCAGGCTGCCGACGTGCTCGGCGTGGTAGTCCGTGGCCATGGCCGTCTCCTTCGTCCGGTTTAGAGGCTTTCGCCGAGACGATATCGGGAGTCAGGCGCGCGGCAAAAGTTCGCGTGGCTGAGCTGGCTTACAGGTTGAACGCCTTGGTCATCGTGGTGGCACTGGCCGCCTGGCCCAGCTTGCCCAGGCCGAGCAGCTGCTCGGCCGTGGCCAGCAGGGAGAAGTGGTTGAACAGCGGGCCGGCCCGGGTGCCCGTCTTGGTGCTCGGGCTGATGACCAGGGTCGGGATGTGGCAGCTGACATCGCTGGTGTTGGCCGAGCAGTGCTCGCCCTTGACCTCGTGGCCTTCCTCGCCCTCGTCCCAGGTGACGAAGACCGCGGTGGAGCCGTTCTTGTATTCCGCGCTGTTGAGAATGGCCGGCAGGTGGGAGGCCAGCCACTTGCTGCCCTGGGCGATCGTCCCGTTGTGCATGTCGTCGATCAGGTTCGGCGTGATGAAGGAGAACTGCGGGAGCTGGTTATGCGCCAGGTCGGTGGCCAGATGGGAGTAGGGCACGTCATTGCTGGAGCAGTTGTGCAGCGCCGTGTAGTAGGCGGCCGGGTTGTGCCGTACCGCGTAGTTTCCCGCGTTGACCCGGTCGCAGTTCGAGGGCATGTTCTCATCGTATGACTTCCACGTTTTGACCTGGCCGAAGATGCTCTTCGCCGACGTATTGCAGCCGGCCGCGGGGGAGCAGTCGGGCAGGAATCCCTGCAGGGACGAAAGGGCCAGCCCGGAGGTGGCGGCGATATAGTTCGGCAGGCTGGGATGCGTGATGTTGTGGTAATTGGTGGCCGATCCGCATTCCTTGGCCACCGTGTTGATGTAAGCCGCCTGGGACGAGCCGATAATGTTCGGGTAGCTATGGTTCTCCATGAAGATCCAGATGATGTGCTTGTAGCTGCCCGGCTTGGCCGTCGTCCCGCACGGATGGCTCGCCGACGGGGTAGTGGCCGGGTGCGTACTCGCCCGCGCCGGAGCGGCCTGCGCGGCCAGCCCTAGTCCGGCCACGCTGAGGAGGGCGGTGCCCAGCAGTGCGGCACTCCTTCGCACCACGGTGTGCCAGGCTGCCGCGTGTTTCTTTTTCGTGACCGACATGCGTGTTCGCTCCCCACCGGAGTCCGGTTTTGGCCCGGGCCCCTCTAAAGGAACCCAATTGCGCCATTGGGCGCAGGCATATCTTCGCTTCCGGATGGCTCGCGCGGCAATATGACATAAAGTTGCGAAATTGTGCGCTGCTGTTCGGTTAACGCCAGCCGCGAGGAGGCTGCGGATTCATGATCGCTCACCCGGCCGCGCTGACCTGGAGCGGCGTCACGGCCCGGCGGATGGCCCGGCACGCGCTGGCGGAGCCGTCGGCCGTGCTCGACCCGGCGGACGTGGCCGGCCTGCTGTGCGGCGCGCACGCGCAGATCCTCACTGCGGCCGAGTTCTCAATCGGACGGCGCATCGGCGGAGCGACCCGCGCCGATGTGCGCCGCGCGCTGTGGGCGGACCGGACGCTGGTCAAGACGTTCGGTCCGCGGGGGACGGTGCACCTGCTGCCGGCCGTCGACTTGCCGCTGTGGACGGGGGCGCTGTCGGCCCTGCCGTCGTCGGTGCCTCAGCATCCCGAGGGGGTCCGGTTCACCGCCGGGCAGGCGGCAGAGGTCATCGCGGCGATCGGCGACGCGCTGGCCGCGGCCGGGCCGACTGCGGAGGGGCCGGGCCGGGCGGAGTCGGTCGCGGAGGGGCTGACCGTGGACGAGCTGACCGACGCGATCGCCGAGCGGACCGGGCCGTGGGCGGTGGAGCGGACCATGGACGCGTTCCAGGACAAGTGGCCGCGCTGGCGCCAGCTCACCAGCACGGCCGCGCACCGCGGGGTGCTGTGCTTCGGTCCCGGCCGGGGCCGCAAGGTGACCTACAGCCACCCGCGCCGCTGGCTGCCCGGCTTCGCCCCGGCCGACGGCGACGCGGCCCTGCGCGCGCTGGTGCTCCGCTATCTGCACGCGTACGGCCCGGCCACGCCGCAGAACTTCGCCCGCTGGCTCGCCATCTCGCCGCGGTACGCGGCGGACCTGTTCGGCCGGCTGGCCGGTTCCGGCGCTGACCTGGAGCGGGTCGACCTGAACGGTGCGGCGGCCTGGGTCGTCGCCGGGGATACCGAAACGCCGCCCGAGCCGCACCGCGGCATCCGGCTGCTGCCGTACTTCGACCCGTACGTGGTCGCGGGCCAGCCCCGCGCCTGGCTGTACCCGGGCACGGCCGCTGCCCGCGCGCTCTCGCCGTCCGGGCAGGCCGGGAACTACCCGGTGCTCCTCGTCGACGGCGTGGTCGGCGGGGTGTGGCACCAGCGGCGTTCCGGCCGCCAGCTGGCCCTGACCGTGGAGCCGCTGGCCGAGCTGACGGCACCGCAGCGGCGGTACCTGGACGAGGAAGCCGCCCTGGTGGGCACGGTCATGGAGGCGACGGTGACGCTGACCCTGGGCCCGGTGACGGTCGGGCCGCACGCCTGAGGTCCACCGACGGCCCGACTCTGTGGATAAGCGCGAGTGGTGAAATCTTTCTCCACAGGGCTGGGGAGAATGCAGGCGTTCGCCCCGGGCCCTGGCGACCTGTACCGCCGGGCGGGGCACGGTTAGGGTGACGGCTGTGGAACGGTCTGCGGCCGGCGGGGGATGCCTGCACGGCTTTCCTGGCGCGCTGACCACCTTTGTGGGCCGGACCCAGGTAGTCGACGAGATCGCGGGTCAGCTGGACCGGCATCGCCTGGTTACGGTGGCCGGGCCGGGCGGGGCCGGGAAGACGCGGCTGGCCGGCCAGGTGGCCCGGCAGGTGGCCGGCCGGTTCGCCGACGGGGTGTGGCTGGCGGAGCTGGCGGCGGTGCGGGATCCGGCCCAGGTGGCCGCCGCGGTCGCGGCGGCGCTGGGCATCCGCGACCTGCCCGTGCTGGCGGCGGCCGACGCGCTGGCCCATGCGGTGGCGCGGCGGCAGCTGCTGCTGGTCCTGGACAACTGCGAGCACGTGATCGGCGCGGCCGCCGAGCTGTGCGGCCGGCTGCTGCTCGGCGCCGACGACCTGCGGGTGCTGGCCACCAGCCGGGAGCCGCTGCGGATCGCCGGGGAAGTGCGCTACCGGCTCGGGCCGCTGACCCTGCCCGCGCCTGGTAACGCGGCGGACTGCGAAGCGGTGACGCTGTTCGCGGACCGGGCCGTGCAGGCGGATCCGGGCTTCACGCTCGACGCGACCACCCGGGCTGCGATAGCGCAGCTGGTAACCCGGCTGGACGGGATGCCGCTCGC
The DNA here is from genome assembly GCA_963839095.1 of uncultured Actinomycetota bacterium. Taxonomy (GTDB): domain Bacteria; phylum Actinomycetota; class Actinomycetes; order Streptosporangiales; family Streptosporangiaceae; genus Palsa-504. The sequence goes on from CAWIUF010000006.1 coordinate 17,662, forward strand.
CATCGAGCTGGCCGCGGCGCGGGTGGATGCGCTCGGGGTGGATCAGCTGCTGGACCGGATCGACGACCGGTTCGCGCTGCTGGTGGACGGCGACCGGCTGGCCGGGCAGCGGCAGCGGTCGCTGGCCGCCGCGGTGCGGTGGAGCTATGAGCTGCTCGACGAGGCCGAGCGGCGGATCTTCCGCGCGGTCTCGGCTTTCCCCGGGCCGTTCACCCTGGACGGGGCGCAGGCGGTGGCGGGGGCCGGGGCGGCCCAGGCGGTGCCGCGGCTGGTGGACTGCTCGCTGCTGGCTCCGCCGCACACCGGCCCCGACGGCCGGTCCCGGTACGCGATGCTGGAGACGCTGCGCGCCTACGGAACCGGGCTGCTGGCCGCGACGGGCGAACAGGGCGAGGTCACCGCCGCGCTGGCGGCGTATGCGGCCGACCTGGCCGAGCAGGTCTCGGCCGGGTTGCACACCCGCACCTGGGAGGCGGCCGCGCTGCGGCACCTCGACGCGGAGGAAGCCACCCTGGCCCACACGCTGGCCTGGGCCCTGGCGCACGATCCGGCCACGGCGCTGCGGCTCGCGCTGGCCCAGTCCCAGTGGTGGCAGGTCCGTGGCCGCCTGACCAGCCAGGCGCCGCTGCTGGCGGCGGCCGCCGAGCACGCCGAGGCGGGCAGCCCCGAGTGGTGCGGCGCCCGCATGCTGCTCGGCCAGGCCGCCAGCCTGCTCGCCGATCCGGCCGCCGCCCTGGAGCAGTACACCGCGGTCCACGAGGCTCTCGAGGATCCGGAACGGCCCGAATCACCGGTGACGCCGGTGCTGCTGTCGATCTGCCTGGCCGGCCGGTCCTGGGCGCTGCTGCAGCTGAACCGGGGCACCGAGGCGGCTGCTGACGGGCGCCGGTCGCTGGCCGTGGCCCGGCAGACCGGCTACCGCTCGATCGAGGCGCTGGCCCTGACGAGCCTCGGCGCGTCGGCCTGGTACGCCGGCGACCGGGACGGCGCCCTGGAGTTCGTGCGCCAGGCCCAGGAGATCCCGGAGGAGTACGCCGGGGCGTTGCAGCGGGCCCTCAGCCATTTCGTGACCAGCGTCCTGATCGAGACCGGCGACCTGGCCGGCGCCGAGCGGGCCTGCGCGGCCGCCCTGGCTTCCTGCCGGGAGCTCGGTGACCTGGGCAATCTGGGTGGCTACCTGCGGAACCAGGCGATCCTGGAGCTGCGGACGGGCCAGCCCGGCGAGGCCGCCGCGCACCTGCGCGAGCTGCTCACGATCGCCGCCCAGACCGGGCTGCGATCGCTGCTGATAACCGGCCTGGACTGCTGCGGCCACCTGTGCGCGGCCACCGGGCGCCCGGGTGAGGCGGTCACCGTGTGGGCGGCGATGACCGCGCTGGCCGGGTCCCGGCCGATCCCGGACGGGTCGCTGAACCTGCACTGCCGGGACGAGGTCCGGCGGCAGGCCCGGCGCCAGCTCGGCCCGGCCGGGAGCCGGGCGGCGCAGGAGCGCGGCGCGGCCATGAGCCTGGCCGCCGTCGCCGAGTACGCCCTCATGCTCGCCGCCCAGCCGGCTCCGGGCCCGGATCAGCCGGCTCAGGAGCTGGCCAGGCTCAGCCCACGCGAGCGGGAGCTGGTCACCCTGATCGCGCAGGGCCGCACCGACGCGCAGATCGCGGCCCAGCTCTACATCACCGTCCGCACGGTGGGTTCGCACCTGGACCGGATCCGGGACAAGACCGGCTGCCGGCGCCGGGCCGACCTGACCCGGCTGGCCCTCAGCGCCGGCCTGGTCTGAGCCGGGCCCCTCGGCGCCTGCGGCGTCGGGACCCGGCGGGCTTGCCGCACCGGGCCTGCCCGGCCGTGTGGGTGATTTCACCCCTGCCCGGAGTGCGCCGGCCGGGTGACTCTGGTCGGATGATGATCAGGAACCGGGCCAGGCGCTTGTTCAGACGGAAGTAACGGACATGGAATCGTTCAGCGGGAAACTAGCCGTAGTCACCGGCGGCGGTTCGGGCATGGGCCGTGAGCTCGTCCGCCAGCTGGCCGCGCGGGGCTGCTCGGTCGCGACCTGCGACTGGCATGCCGGCGCCGTCGCGGAGACCGCCGCCCTGGCGCAGGCGGACGCCGGGCCCGGCGTCCGCGTGACCAGCCACGCCTGCGACGTCTCGGACGAGGCGCAGGTGCTGCGCTTCCGCGACGAGCTGCTCGGGCAGCACGACCGCGAGCACGTCGACGTGGTGTTCAGCAACGCCGGCATCGGCGGGGGCGGCAGCTTCGTCACCGACTCCCGGGCGGAATGGGAGCACACGTTCGCGGTCGACTTCTGGGGCACGTACTACTGCGCCCGCGCGTTCCTGCCGCTGCTGATCGCCAGCGGCGACGGCGTGCTGGTCAACACCAGCAGCGTGAACGGCCTGTGGGCATCGCTGGGCCCGGGCATGCCGAACCACGCCTACTGCACGGCCAAGTTCGCGGTCAGGGGTTTCACCGAGGGGCTGATCGAGGATCTGCGGAGCAACGCGCCCCAGGTCCGGGTGGCCGTGGTGATGCCCGGCCACGTAGGTACCGACATCGTCGGGAACAGCCTCCGCGCGCATGGCCGCGATCCGGAGCAGCTGACGGAGGCCCAGCTGGAAGAGATGTTCTCGGCCGAGGCGCGGGCCGGGCTGGTCGCCGCGGGCGTGCTGGCCGAGGACGCCTCCGCCGAGGACCTGCGCCAGTGGCTGACCCGGATGGGCGACGACTTCCGGGACAAGGCGCCGCTCAGCGCGGCCCAGGCGGCGACCATCATCCTCGACGGGGTGCAGTCCGGAGCGTGGCGGATCCTCGTCGGCGCGGACGCCACGATGATCGACGAGCGGATCCGCGCGAACCCCGAGGTCGCCTACGACTACGCCGAGCTGTTCAAAGGACTGGCGCCATGACCGGCCCCGGCCGGCGGTCCGCGGCGGCGGGAATCTCGCTCGCGGTGGCCGTCGGCCTGGCGGCGGGCTGCGGGAGCAGCAGCACGAGCACGGCGGCCACGGCCGCCTGCCCGTCCAAGCTGCCGCCGGTCAGCACGGGCACGGCCGCCAGCCCGGCCGTCCCCGGCGGATCCAACCCGGCCGTCGCGGCGGCGTGGACCCTGCCGGGCGGCAACCTGGCCAACACGCGGGACGTCGCCAGCGCGATCACCAGGACGAACGTCGCGCAGCTGGGCGTGGCGTGGACCGTGCCGCTGACCGTGGGCGCGCACACCGACGGCGCCTACGCGACCACGCCGGTCCTGGTCAACGGCGTGGTCTACGTCCAGGACCTGCAGTCGGACGTGCTGGCGATCAGCCTCGCCACCGGCCGGGTCTTGTGGCGGCACGACTATCACTCGCCCAACGGCGGCCCGGACGGCGTCAACGTGACCGGCGGGACCGTGTACACGGCGACGAACCACGCCGCGGTGGCCCTGGACGCCGCGACCGGCAGGCAGCTGTGGAGCCGGACGCTGACTCGCAACAACCACGAGGGCATCGACATGACCCCCGGCTACGACCACGGCACCGTGTACGTGTCCACTATCCCGGTCAACCCGCTGGTGGGCGAGTACCTCGGCGGCGGCCAGGCCACCCTGTGGGCGCTGAACGCCAGGACCGGCGCCCCCGAATGGAGCTGGGACGAGGTTCAGGACCTGTGGGGGAACCCGTCCGTCAACTCCGGCGGCGGGCAGTGGTACGCACCGTCGTTCGACGCCCAGGGCAACATCTACCTCGGTGTCTCCAACCCGGGTCCGCTGCTCGGGACCAAGGACTATCCGTCCGGGACCAGCCGTCCCGGTCCCGACCTGTACACCGACTCGGTGGTCAAGCTCAGCCCGCAGGGCAAGCTGCTGTGGTACTACCAGCTGACCCCGCACGATCTGTACGACTGGGACCTGCAGGACCCGCCGGTGCTCACGACCGCGGGCGGGCGGCCGGTGGTGATCGACGGCGGCAAGGCCGGCCTCCTGGTCGAGCTCGACGCCCAGACCGGGAAGCTGCTGTGGAAGCGGCCGGTCGGGGTGCATGACGGCCACGACAATGACGGGCTGCTCACCGAGCACGCCACGCCGACCTCGCACGTCGGGCTGCCCGTCTCGTACTGCCTCGAGCCCGGACCGTACGGCGGTATCGAGACCCAGCTGGCCAGCAACGGCGCGACCACCTTCGCCGCCGTCAACGACCTGGGGATCCCGGTGACGTCGGGCCACTTCAGCGAGTCGGCGATCGCCAGCTTCAAGGCTGTTCTCAACGCTCCCGGCGAGATGGTCGCGGTCCGCCAGGACACCGGCCAGGTCGAGTGGGACACCAGGCTTCCGTCCACGCCCTACGGCGCCGCCACGGTCACCAACGACCTGGTCTTCACCACCACGTTCCGCGGTTACCTGTACGCGCTGAACGCGCAGACCGGCGCGGTCGTGCTGCGGACGCCGCTGTCGGCCGGGAGCAATGCCCCGGTCGCCATCGACGGCGACTACGTCATCGCCGGGGCGGGCAGCCCGCTCGCGGCCACCCAGCGGCCCATGATCATCGCTTACAAGCTGGGCGCCCACGGCAAGCTGCCGGAGACCGTCGGCAGCTGATTTCCGGGGTAACCCGGCGAGGCGTAACTCGCTGACGGGACCGAGGCGGCGCTGCTCCGCCTCGGTCTCGCAGCGGCAGGTCAGGGCGGTGCGGATGGAGGCGGGAACCTCGCCGAGCGAGGTGACGGGGGCGCCCGGGAAGGCGTGGGCGGCACGTCGAGAATAGACGGGTGGACACTCGCTACGACGTCTCCGGCGTTCCGCTGCAGGGCGCTTACGTGGCCAAGCAGTGTCCGGTCCGGGCGCAGTGGGACGCCATCAGGCCGTGCGTGCCACGGCCGCCGGCCGCGGCCCTGACCCGCAGGCTCGCGCGCGGCCGCGACTTCGAGGCCCGGATCGTGTCCCGGCTGCTCGACCTGCACCCGGACGCGCGCGTCATCGCCGGGGACAGCCGGGCCGGGCGGGAGCGCGCCACGCGGGCCGCGATGGAGGATGGCGCCGCCCTGATCATCGGCGGCCGCCTGCCCGCCGATAGCGAAGGGCGCCGGACCGGGGAACCCGATCTCCTGATCGCCGCGGCAGACGGCTCCGGCTACCGGCCCGCGGACATCAAGCACCACCGCTGCCTGGGACAGGATGCCGGCGGCGGGCCCGCCCGCTGCTCCCCGCTCGGTGATCCGGGCTGGGAGGCGGCGGAGCCCGGACCGGGCCCGGCCCGCAAGCGCCGGGAGGACCTCCTGCAGCTCGCGCACTACCAGCGCATGCTCGAGGCCGCCGGGCTGGCCGCGGGCGGGCCCGCGATGGGCGCCATCGTCGGCATCGAAGGCATCGTCACCTGGTACGACCTGAACGCCAGGCGCTGGCTGACCCCCGGCTCGGGCGGGCGCCAGAAGTGGCGTTCGACCCTGGAGGTATACGACTTCGAGTTCGGTTTCCGGCTCGACATCCTCGCGGTCGCCGCCCGGCACCAGGCTGACCCGTCGGTTCCGCTGCTGGTGGTCCCGGTGCGGATCGGGGAGTGCGCGGAGTGCCCGTGGTGGTCCTGGTGCGGTCCGCGGCTGGCGGCCGGATCCGGCGACGTGAGCCTGCTGCCCGGCACGGGCTGGCAGGCCTGGCGGGTCCACCGTGACCACGGGGTCGCCAGCCGGATGGCGCTGGCCGCGCTCGACCACCGCACCGCGGTCCTGGTCGCGGCCCAGGTGGACCTGCGGCCGGTGCTGGCCGCGATCGGGACGCGGCCCGACGACACGCCGCTCGCCGCCGTCCTCGGCGACCGGAAGCGATCCCAGCTGACCCGTCTGCGCCAGGCGGGCATCCGCACGCTCGCCGACGCGCGGGCGCTGAGCGCGCGCACCGCCGCCTACTGCGACGAGCCGATGCGCGGCCTGCCCGAGCAGATCGACCAGGCCCGCGCCGTCCTCGGCGCGTCCCCGGTCTACCGGCGCCGGGGCGTCGAACGGGTGGTGGTGCCCCGCGGCGCGGTCGAGGTCGACATCGACATGGAGAACGCCGAGGACGGCGTGTACCTGTGGGGCGCCCTGGTGACCAGCCGGCCGGCCGGGGACGGGACGCCGGATGGCTACCGGGCGTTCCGCACCTGGGCGCCGCTGACCCCGGCGGCCGAAGCCGCGCTGTTCACCCGGTTCTGGACCTGGCTGTCGCAGCTCCGGGCGGCCGCCGCCGCGGCGGGCCTGGTCTTCCGCGCCTACTGCTACAACGCCGCGGCCGAGAACACCCAGCTGCGCCGCCTGGGCGAGGCGACCGGCGTCGCGGCCGCGGTCGCCGCCTTCACCGGCGGCGACGACTGGGTGGACCTGCTGCGGGTCTTCGACCGGCAGCTCATCACGGGCGGGCCGGTCGGCCTGAAGCGGGTCGCCGTCCTGGCCGGCTACTCCTGGGCGGTCGACGGATCCAGGCGGGGCAATCTCGATGGCCTACTACGACCGGGCCGTCGGCGGGGACGCGGCGGCCCGGGAGTGGCTGCTCGCCTACAACCGCGGCGACACCGAGGCGACCGCCGCCCTGCGGGAATGGCTCGGCCACGCCGCGACCGGCTGTCCCTCCGTCGAATCGCTCGATCCCCCTGCCAGACTGGGCCTGACTCGCTGATAGCACCACGAGAACCACTCGCCCCGGGGGCTGCCCGATGGAACCTGCCGCGCCGACGTCCGCACCACCGGCGTCCGCACCGCCGGCGTCCGCACCGCCGGCGCCCGCGCCCGACCGCGGGCCCGTGGATGTGCGGGTCCGGCAGCTGGCCGTCGCCCGGCGGCGCGCCACCGCCCTGCTCGCCGCGGTGACGGCCCTGTTCGTGGCCGTGACCGCGGCCGGCGTCCACGGGACCTTCCTCGGCTACGTGCAGGCCGGCGCCGAGGCGGCCATGGTCGGCGGCGTGGCGGACTGGTTCGCGGTGACGGCCCTGTTCCGCCACCCGCTGGGCCTGCCGATACCGCACACCGCGCTGATCGTCGAGCGCAAGGACCAGTTCGCCGCCACCCTGGGCCAGTTCGTCCAGGAGAACTTCCTGAACGGCAACGTGCTGGCCGAGCGGATCCGCTCCGCGGGCCTGGTGTCCCGGCTGGCCGCGTGGCTGGCCGACCAGGCCAACGCCGCCCGGTTCGCCGGCCAGGCCGCGGGCCTGGTGGTGCGGGTGGCCGAGGCGCTGCGCGACGAGGACGTCCAGCAGGTCCTCACCACCGAGCTGACCCGGGTGGCCGGCTCGGTGGAGGTGGCGCCGCTGGCCGGGCGGGCGCTGCGGATCCTCATCGCCGGCGGCCATCACGCCGACCTGTTCAACACCATCGTGTCGGCGGGCGACGGCTACCTCGGCGACCACTACGAGGAGCTGCGCCAGCTGTTCGCGGGCGAGGCCCCCCGCTGGGTGCCGGACGCGCTGTACCGGCGGGTCTTCGACCGCATGTACAACCGCCTGCGCCAGCGGCTGGTGGCGATGGCCGCCGATCCCGGCGACGAGACCCGGCGCCAGTTCGACGCGTGGATCACCGGGCTGCCCGACCGGCTCGAGACCTCCCCGGAGCTGCGCGAGCGGGGGGAGCGCCTCAAGCAGGACGTGCTCGGGAGCCCCCTGCTGCGGGACTGGTCCTCGTCGATCTGGCAGAAGGTCAAGGAGGCCCTGCGGACCCAGGCGGCCGACCCGCAGTCCGAGCTGCGCCGCCGGCTGGCCGAGGTGCTGGTGGCGACCGGGCGGCGCCTGGAGTCCGACGACCGCCTGCACGAGGGCATGGAGCGGATGGTGGAGTCGGGGGCCCGGGCCGTTGCCGACCACTTCCACGACGACCTGGCCGGCCTGGTCACCGGGACCATCGAGCGCTGGGACGCCGCTGAGACGTCCAGCCAGCTGGAACTGCTCCTCGGCCGTGACCTGCAGTTCATCCGCATCAACGGCACGGTGGTGGGGGCGAGCGTCGGGCTGGTCCTGCACGCCATCGTCCTCGTCCTGGGCTGAGGAGGCTCGCGTGACCGACGACGAACTGATCGAGACGTTTCTCGCCGCGCAGGCGGCGTTCACCGAGCGCATGCACGCCGTGGGCGAGGATCAGTGGCCGCTGGGCACCCCGGACGCGCAGTGGACCGTGGCCGACCTGGCCGGGCACCTGGTCGAGGAGCACCGCTGGGCCGGGCCGCTGCTCGACGGCCTGGACATGGCGGCCGCCGGGGCGGCGGTAGCGGCCCGCTGGGCGCCGCCGGGACGCGACGGCGCCTCCCTCGTGCCCGGCTGGGACGAGGCGGCGGCCCGGTCGGCGGCGGCGGTCAGGGCCGGCGGCGCCCTGGCCGGCTCGGTGGAGATCACCCGCGGCGGGTCCCGGCGGTGGAGTACCTGGAAGAGATGGTGCTGGACCTGGTGATACACGCCTGGGACCTGGGCACCGCCATCGGTTACCCGGAGCCGCTGCCCACGGCCGCGGTGACGGCCATCTACCCGCTGGCCCAGGCCATCGTGGACCGGACGCCGGCCGGCATGTTCGCCCCGCCGGCCGAGGTCGGGGCCGGCGCGCCCCTCATCGACCGGCTGGTGGCGCTGACCGGGCGCCAGCCCGCGTTGACAATTGCCGGTTCGCGTTGATTACGCGTGCCGGAGTACGTCGATGATGTTCGGCATGGAGAACAATGACGTTCGTGGCCGCGCCGGCGCTACCCGCCGGGCGTTCCTGTCCGCCTCGGCCGTTACCGCGGTCGCGGTGCCCCTGCTCAGCGGTACGGCTCAGGCCGAGACCGACCCCGCGCTCAGCCGTCAGGCCCCCGATCCCGGCCTGCGCGCGATGCTGCGCGACATCGACCCCGACCGGATCAAGGCGACGATCCTGAAGCTGGTCAGCTTTGGCACCCGGCACACGGCGTCCAGCCAGACCGACCCGAACCGCGGCATCGGCGCGGCCACCGACTGGGTGTTCGGCCAGATGCAGTCCTTCGCGGCCGCCTCGGGCGGGCGGATGACGGTGCAGAAGCAGACGTTCACGCAGCCGGTCTCGTCCAACATCCCGGTGCCGACCACGATCACCAACGTGATCGCGACGCTGAAGGGCACCGCCTCCCCTGAGCGGTTCTACGTGATCACCGGGCACCTGGACTCCCGGGTGACCGACGTGCTGAACTTCACCGAGCGACGCCCCCGGCGCCGACGACGACGGCTCCGGCGTCGCCGTCGTGCTCGAGCTCGCCCGGGTGTTCGCCACCCACCAGTTCCCCGGCACCCTGGTGTTCGCCACCGTCGCCGGCGAGGAGCAGGGGCTGTACGGCTCGGCCTTCATGGCGCAGCAGATGAAGGCGGCCGGCGACGACGTGCAGGGCATGTTCAGCAACGACATCGTGGGCGCCAGCCAGGCCTGGGACGGCACCCGGCCCGACCCGCACACCGTGCGGCTGTTCGTCGAGGGCATCCCCACCGCGGTGACCCCGGCGCAGATCGCGCTCATGCAGTCGGTCGGCGGCGAGAACGACGGCGCGACGCACCAGCTGGCCCGGTTCGTCACCGACGTGGCGCCGTCCGAGCTGACCGGCATGAACGTCCGGGTGATCTGGCGGCGCGACCGGTACCTGCGAGGCAGCGACCACCTCTCGTTCCAGCAGCAGGGCTACCCGGCGGCCAGGATCACCGAGCCGCGGGAGAATTTCAACCACGAGCACCAGGACGTCCGGGTCGATAACGGCGTGCAGTTCGGCGACCTGCCGCAGTTCGTGGACTTCGACTACACGGCCCGGGTGGCCAGGGTGAACGGCGCGGCCCTGTGGGCGCTGGCGACCAACCCGTCCACGCCCAAGAACCTGCAGATCCACACCACGCCGCCGCCCGGCCTGCCCGGCACCAACCTCACCGCCCTCAGCTGGGACGCAAATCCCGAACCCGACCTGGCCGGGTACGAGGTGGTGATGCGGGAGACCACGGCAGCGAACTGGACCAGCGCGATCGGCGTCGGCAACGTCACCTCGGTCACCCTGAACATCTCCAAGGACAACGTCCAGTTCGGCCTGCGGGCCGTGGACCGCGCCGGGCACCGCAGCCCGGCCGCCTTCCCCGCCGTGGCGAACTGAGGCCAGACTGGCGGGATGAGCTTCGACCAGTACGCGCCCTACGGGCCGGTCACGGATACCACGGTACGGATCGTGACCTGGAACGTCTGGGGACGGTACGGCCGGTGGGCCGAGCGCCAGGCCGGGATCGAGGAGACCCTGGCGGCGACCGCACCGGACGTGGTCTGCCTGGTAGAGGGCTGGTCGGCGGGAGACGCCGACCAGCCCGGGCAGTTCGCCCGGCGCCTCGGCTTCGAGCACAGCGTGTTCGCGGGCGACTGGGAGCAGGAAGACTGGGTGTCCGGGCTCGGCCTGGCGTCGCGCTGGCCGGTGACCGAGTACGAGCGCCGCGTCCTGCCGGGCGACAATGACCCGGACGGCGGCGGTGCCGCGCTGTTCGCCCTGATCGACGGCGACCGCGGGCCGCTGCAGCTGTTCGTCGTGGTGCTGGACTACCGGCTGGACGCGAGCGCGGCCCGGCAGGCCCAGGTGCGCCAGCTCGCGGAGTTCGTCGCCGAGCGGACGCGCCGCCGCCACCCCACCGTGATCTGCGGCGATTTCAACGCCGGACCGGACTCCGACGAGCTCCGCATGCTCACCGGGCGGGCCGCCACGGCCGCGCCCGGCCTGGTCTTCTACGACGCCTGGGAGATCGCCGGCGACGGCACTCCCGGGCACACCTGGTCCAATGCCAATCCCCTGGCCGCGGTGGCGCTGTATCCCGACCGGCGGATGGACTACGTGCTGTCCGCCTGGCCCCGGCGCGGCGGCGCCGGGCACCCGGTCCGCTGTGAGCGGCTGGGCGTCGTTCCCGAAGGACAGCCGCAGCTCTCGGACCACTACGGGGTCCTGGCCGACCTGCGCTACTGAGCGGGCCTGCGCGGGGGGATCACGGGATCGGGGGCCAGCGTGCCGTCCGGCGCGATGTGCCCGAAGATCTGGTCGAGCATGGTCAGCACGTGCGGATCCTCGATCGTGTAGTACGTGTGGCGGCCCTCGCGCCGGGCCGACACGATGCCGGCCAGCCGCAGCTTGGCCAGGTGCTGGCTGGTGGCGGGGATGCTCAGCCCGACCCGCCGGGCCAGGGTGCCGACGTCGGACGTCTCGTGGGCCATCAGCCACGCCAGGTGCAGCCGGGGGGCGCTGCCGAGCAGGGCGAACGTCGCGGCGGCCGAACGAAGCTGGAGGTGCGTGGGCTCGGTGGCGGTCGGCCCGGTGTTGGCTGGCCCGGTGTTGGCTGGCGTGGGCGCGTTCAGCATGATCCCAGTCTGCTTCGCTGGTAGAAGGTGGTGCGTCTCACAATATGACTTGTCAGTTGCGTAATCAACAAAACGTTAGCTAGACTTTCGAGTGTCTGAAGGGGAGTAGTCCGGCGACCTGTCGTCGACATGCTGAGGGCTCCACAGCCCTCCGGTGACAGGGCCCAACCCAGGGTGGGCGAGACCTTCGGCCAGCTGAGCTGTCTGGCCGGGTGCCCCCTGGTCTTCCCGGTTCCGGGCAGCGCGTCCGTTCCGGAGGATCCTCGTGTCTTCGAAGCTGGCGCGGCCTATCGGGCTGTGCGCTGCGCTGACCGTTCCCGCCCTGTCCCTGCGCCTGAGCGGCGTGCACCCCTCGGCGCCGCTGGGCCTGCTGGCGTTCGGGGCGGCCATCGTGGCCGCCTCCTTCCTGCTGGCCTGGGCGGCCGAAGCGGCCCGGGTCGACATCTCCGGCCCGCTGGCCATCGCCATCCTGGCCATCATCGCGGTGCTGCCCGAGTACGCGGTGGACCTGTACTTCTCCTACACCGCCGGCCATCAGCCGGACTACGTGCAGTACGCGGCGGCCAACATGACCGGGTCCAACCGGCTGCTGCTCGGGCTGGGCTGGCCGGTGGTGGTGCTCACCGCCCTGTGGGTGGCGTCCCGCCGGTCCGGGCGCGGCGTCAGGGAACTGGTGCTCGACTCCGGGTACCGGATGGAACTCGGGTTCCTGCTCATCGCCTCCGTCGTCGGGTTCGTGGCCCCGCTCACCGGCGAGGTCAACCTGATCCTCGGCTTCGCGCTGCTCGGCTTCTTCGTCTTCTACCTGTGGAAGGCCTCCCAGGCCGAGGCGTCCGAGCCGGACCTGGTCGGGGCGGCCGCCAAGATCGGCGGCCTGCCGGACCGGGGCCGGCGGCTCCTGGTGACCGGGATGTTCGTCTTCGCCGCGGCCGTGATCGTGGCCTCGGCCGAGCCGTTCGCCAACTCGCTCATCACCACCGGCACCCAGCTCGGCATCAACAAGTTCCTGCTGGTGCAGTGGGTCGCCCCGCTGGCTTCGGAGGCCCCGGAGTTCATCGTGGCCATCTTGTTCGCCGTGCACGGCAAGGGCTCCGACGCCATCGGCACCCTGATCTCCAGCAAGGTCAACCAGTGGACCCTGCTGGTCGGCAGCCTGCCGCTGGCCTACCTGATCGGCGGCGGCGGGACGGCGCTGCCGCTGGACGGACGGCAGACCGAGGAGTTCCTGCTCACCGCCGCCCAGGCGCTGCTCGGGGTGGCCGCGCTGCTGACCCTGCGCTTCCCGCGCTGGCTGGCGTTCACCCTGCTCGGCCTGTTCGCGGTGCAGTACGTGCTGCCCGGTGAGCACGCCCGGCTCATCCTGAGCGCCGTCTACCTGGCCATCGCCGTCGTCGCGCTGGCCCGCCACCGGCGCCAGCTCTGGCCGGCCCTCAGCGCCCCGTTCCGCGGCACCCCCAGCCCGCTGGAGACCGTCCGGGCGGAACCGGCCGGAACGGCCGGCGGCGCCGGGACGGCCGCACCGGGCCGGCCCGGAGAATCGTTGCAACCGGCGGGGTCGCGCACGCGTCTTTGAGGACATGAGACTAACCCGTGCCCATTTGACCGCTCTCTTGACTGCCCTGTTGACCGCCCTCTTGATCGCCGCCGGGGCGCTGACCGGCGTCGCCTCGGCCCAGCCCGCCGCTAGCGCGGCGGCGGGCGTGCCGTGGAGCCACGTCGGCGCTGGCTGGGTATTGACGCAGTACACCACCGCGGCGCCCGCGGGCGGCAAGACCGGGCCCGCGACGTTGTACCTGATCAGCCCGGGTGGCGCCAGGTACAAGCTGGCGAGCTGGCGGGACAATCGGACCGCGCCGCAGCTGCTGGCCTGGTCGCCGGACGGCAAGCGCGCGCTGTTCCAGGTCTTCTCGGGCCAGGGCGGCGTCGAGCAGCTCACCCTGGCCACCGGCCGGCTGAATACCTTCGCCCTGCCGGGAGGCGCGACGCCGATCGGGTACACCACGCCGAGCGGCCGGAATATCGTGGCCGGCCGCCCGTCCGGCTCGCAGACCATCCTGGCCCGGTACAGCCTGTCCGGCCGGCTGACCCGCCCGCTCGGCTCCTCCGCCGACGGCGCGGCGCTGTACGAGCCGTCAGGAGCCGCGTTCGTCACCGGCACCAGCTCCGGCCTCAAGCTGGTCAGCAACGGTGGCGCGCTGATCAGGAAGCTGCCCGTGCCCGGGACGAGCGCGAACACCTGCAACCCGGTCCGGTGGTGGAACGGCAGCACGATCCTGGCGTCCTGCGCCCCGCCCAATGCCGCCGCGCCCCAGGTCTGGCTGGTCCCGCTGGGTGGCGGGCGGCCCGCCGCGCTGACGCCGCGGCGCAGCCCCAGCAGCCGCGACCTGGGCGACCTCGACGCATGGTCGCTGTCCAGCGGCCTGTACCTGCAGGCCGCCGGGCCCTGCGGAGTGCTGCAGATCTTCAAGCAGGCCCGCGACGGCTCGATCAAGCTGGTCACGGTGCCGCACACCGAGGGTGACAACGTAGTCCTGACCGCCAGCGGCTCCCGGCTGCTGGTCAAGGCCCCGACCAGCTGCGAGGGCAGCAGCTCGCTGCTGTGGTACAACCCGGGCACGCACGCCGAGCAGTGGCTGATCCGGGCGCCGTCGAACGCGATCGGCGTCGAAAACGCCGTCCCGTTCTACAGCCGCCAGGACGGCAACCTGTAACGACGCGAGCGGGGCGTTTCCGCGGAAACGCCCCGCCCACGCCCCCGTCGGGCGCCCCGTCAAGCGGCCGCGATGGCGGCCAGCACGTTCAGCCGGGCCGCCCGCCGGGCCGGCCGGATCCCGGCCAGGACCCCGGTCAGCACCCCCAGCACCAGGAACAGGGCTAGCTGCAACGGCGGCGCGGCGAACGCCCCCAGCGTGGCACTGCTGGCCGAACGGACCACGGCCCAGCCCAGGAACGTCCCCAGGATCACGCCGCCCACGGTGCCGAACGCCGCCACGATCACCGATTCCCACCGGATCATGCCCCGGGCCTGCGCCCGGGTCTGCCCCAGCGCCCGCAGCAGTCCCAGCTCGCGGGTCCGCTCGTGGATGGACAGCGACAGCGTGTTGGCCACGCCCATCAGCGCGATCAAGATGGCCAGCGCCAGCATCACGTAGACCAGGCCGAGGATGGTGTTCACCCCGCTGGTCGCGCTGGCCAGGTACTGGTCCCGGTCCTGCACCCGCGGCTGGCCCGCCGCCGCCGTGATCGCGGTAACCGAGGTCTGCGCCGGGCCCACCGATGCGCCCGGCTTCAGCTTGATCAAGATCGTGGCGTCCAGCGCCTGCCCGGCGTGCGGCCGCCACCCGGACAGGGCGAACAGGTAGTCGCCGGTGACGTCGGGATGGTCGAAGATGGCCGCGACCCGCAGCCGCGCGGTGCTGCCGTCGGGGTAGACGACCGGCACCGTGTGGCCGATCCGCCAGTGCTGGTCCGCGGCCACGGTGGACGACACCGCGAACGACCCGGCGTCGACCGCGCCGAGCGAACCCGCGCTGACTCCGAGGTTCAGGACCGCGCCGATGCGTCCCGGGTCGGCCGCGGTGATGGTCTGCGACTGGCCGCCGAGCAGCACGCTGCCCCGGCTCAGCGCGGTCACCGTCCCGGCCGCGGGCAGGCGGCTCAGGCGGTCCGCGAGCTGCGGGCTGAGGCGGCCAGCCCGGCCTGGCCACCGTAGCCGCCCTGGTCCACCACCAGGTCGGCGGTCAGCGTGCGGTCTACTCCCTGCGTCGCGCTGGCCTTGAGCGACGCCCCCAGCACGGTGAACATGGTGGCCACGGCGACGCCGATCAGCAGGGCGGCCGCGGTGGCGGACGTGCGCCGCGGGTGGCGCAGCGCATTGTCACGGGCCAGCCGCCCGCCGAGGCCGCGCAGGGCCGCGGCCGGGGCGCCCAGCACGGACGCGGCCGGGCGGACCGCGACCGGGCCGAGGACGATGAACCCGGCCAGCGTCCCGACCGCGCCGGCCACGGTCACACCCTCGGCGCCGCCGACGGCACCGGCGATCACGGCCGCTGCCCCGCCTGCCGTCAGCACAAATCCGATGACCGAACGAGTACGGGATACCCGCCCCGGCTCGGCCGCGTGCTCACGCAGGGCCGCCAGGGCCGGCTGGCGAGACGCTCGCAGTGCGGGTACCAGCCCCGCCAGCACGGTGGCCACCACTCCGGCCGTCACCGCCACGATCGCGCTGGAGGCCTTGATGACCAGGCCGCCCGCCGGCAGCGCGAAGCCGAACCCGTCGAAGACCGCCTTGAGCAGCGCGGCGATGCCGATACCGCCGGCCCACCCGGCCGCTGAGCCGACGATGCCGATGGCCAGCGTCTCGGCCAGGCCCGCCAGGGCGAGCTGGCGCCGGGAGGCGCCCAGCGCGCGCAGCAGCGCGGTCTCCCGGCCGCGCTGTACCGCCAGGATGGAGAACGTGTTGTAGATGCTGAACACCGCGACCAGCAGCGCGACCCCGGCGAAGGCGGTCAGTCCGGTGGACAGGAAGCCGAGGAAGCCGCTGTTGATCTCGTCCAGGCTCTCGGCCGCGAGCTGGGTCCCGGTGATGGCCTGGACGCTGCCCTTCATCGGCCGGCAGCGCGGCCCGCAGCCGGGCCGCCAGCTCCCCGGGCGGCACCCCGGAGGTCGCCCGGACCAGGATCTGCGTCACCTTGGCCGGGCCGCTCCCGACTAGGTGCAGCTGCGCGGCGGGCAGCGTCATCCCGGTGAACGTGCCCGTCCCGAAGCCGTCAGCAGTGCCGAACGTGGCGATGCCGACGATATGCACGCGCAGCGGCTGCGGCGTGAGCAGCGTGGTGGTTTCGCCCAGCGTCAGGTGCCCGGTGGTCGCCGCGCCGCGGTTGATGACCACCTCGTCGTCGGCCCTCGGGGCATGTCCGGCGACCAGCCGGTACGAGTTCAGGGCGGGATCGCTGACCCAGTTCGCCGCCTCGGTCGGCGGGCCGTTGCCGCCGACCGGCTGGCCGTCGCGGCCCGTCAGCTGCCCGAAGCCTTGCAGGTAGGGCTGGGCGTCGGCGACGCCGGGCACGGTCCGCACTCGCGGCAGCAGGCTCGCGTCGAGGCCGGCCCGGGTGCCCCCGGGCCCGGAGCTGATCTCGGTCGCGCTGCGCAGGACCACGGTGGTGCCCGCGTCGGCCTGGGTGAAGAGCAGGCTGAAGTTGGCTCTGAGAGTGTCGCTCAGCAGCAGGGTGCCGGCCAGGAAGGCGACGCCGAGGCCCACCGCGAGCACGGTGGCGACAAGCCGCCGCCGGTGCGCCCACAGGCTCCGGGCAGTGATGGCGATCATCGTCCCGCCTCCAGGCTCGCGAGGTAATCGAGCACCCCCGCCGCGGTCGGCCGGTCCAGGACACCGACGACCCGCCCGTCGGCCAGGAAAACGGCGGTGTCGGCGAAGCTGGCCGCGACCGGGTCGTGGGTGACCATCGCGATCGTCTGGCCGAACTCCTCCCGGGCCCCGCGCAGGAACCCGAGCACCTCGCCGCCGCTGCGGGAGTCGAGGTTGCCGGTCGGCTCGTCGGCGAAGACGATCTGCGGCCGCGAGGCCAGCGCCCGGGCCACCGCGACCCGCTGCTGCTGGCCGCCGGAGAGCTCGGCCGGCCGGTGCCCGAGCCGCCCGGCCAGGCCGGTGCGCTCGATCACCGCCGCCAGCCAGTCCCGGTCGGGTACGGCCCCGGCCAGGGTCATCGGCAGCGTGATGTTCTCCCGGGCGGTCAGCGTCGGCATCAGGTTGAAGGCCTGGAACACGAAGCCGATCCGGTCCCGGCGCAGCAGCGTCAGCTGCCGGTCGGTGAGGCGGCCCAGTTCGGCGTCGCCGACGAAGACCTTGCCCGAGGTCACGGAGTCGAGGCCGGCCAGGCAGTGCAGCAGGGTCGACTTGCCGGACCCGGACGGGCCCATGATCGCGGTGAACTGCCCGGCCGGGAACTCGAGGCTCACGTCGTCCAGGGCGGTGACCGCGGTGGCCCCGGTGCCGTACACCTTGGTCGCGTGCTCGGCCCGTACCGCCACGTCTGTTCTTGTCTGTAGTTCGGTCATGCCCCGATCGTCGGCTTCGGGCCCCTGCTCCGTCGCCGGCCAGCCGCGGGCACTTGCCTTACCGCGGTCGCGGTAGCGCGGCGGCCAGGTTCTGCTACCGGGAGGCCCAGCCGGGCCGGACCAGGCCGGCCTCGTAGGCGAAGACCACCAGGTGCGCCCGGTCGCGCGCGCCGAGCTTCATCATGGCCCGGTTGACGTGGGTCTTCACGGTGGCCGGGCTGAGTACCAGGCGGCCGGCGATGTCCTCGTTGGACAGGCCTTCTCCGACCAGGCCGACGAGCTGCCGTTCCCGTTCGGTCAGTGCATCGAGCTGAGCCGGCGGCGGCGGTGCCTTGGCCCGGTCGGCGAACTCCCTGATCAGCCGGCGGGTGACGCCGGGGGAGAGCAGGGCCTCGCCGGTCGCCACCACCCGCACCGCCCGCACCAGCTCGGCCGGCTCGGTGTGCTTGACCAGGAAACCGCTCGCCCCGGCCCGCAGCGCCTCGAACACGTACTCATCGAGCTCGAAGGTGGTCAGGATGACCACCCGCACGTCCGCCAGCTTTTCGTCCGCGGCGATCTGGCGGGTGGCCTGCAGTCCGTCGAGCCCGGGCATCCGGATGTCCATCAGCACGACGTCCGGGCTCAGCTCCCGCACCAGCCGCAGCGCGGCCGTGCCATCGGGCGCCTCCCCGACCACCTCGATACCTTCCTGCGCGTCGAGCAGGGCGGCGAACCCGGCCCGGACCAGGGCCTGGTCATCGGCCAGCAGCACCCGGATCATCGGGCTCCCGTGGGTATCCGGGCCACAACAGCGAAGCCGCCGCCCGGCTTCGGGCCGGCGACCAGCTGACCGCCCAGCGCGGCGGCGCGTTCGGTCATGCCGCGGATCCCGCTGCCGGCGCGGCCGGCGGCCTCGTCGCCGGGCGGGCCGTCGCCGTCGTCGTCGACCACGATGACCAGGTCGCCGTCCTGCCCGGCGACGCGGACCCGGACGCGGGACGCGTGCGCGTGCCGCACCACGTTGGTCAGCGCCTCCTGCACGATCCGGTACCCGGCCGCGTCGGTGCCGCTCGGAAGTACCGTCAGGTCCGCCGTCACCTGGGTGTCGACGGTGAGGCCGGTCGCCTCGGCTCGCTGGACCAGGTTGGCGACGTCCCGCAGGCTCGGCGCGGGTGCCCGCGGCGCCTCCTCGCCGGGACGGCGCAGCGCGTCGAGCACCGACTGGACGTCGACCAGCGCGTCCCGGCTGGCCTCCTTGATCGCGGTCAGCGCGGTCCTGACCTGCTCCGGCCTGCGGTCCATCAGCTCCAGGGCCACACCCGCCTGCACGTTGATCAGCGACAGGCTGTGCGCCACCACGTCGTGCAGTTCCCGGGCGATGCCGAGCCGCTCCTCGCTGGCCCGGCGCCGGTCCGCCTCGTCCGCCGAGCGCTGCTCCTCGACCGCCCGCTGCCTGCTGGCCTGGGCGAAGGCCCGCCGGTTGCGGATCAGCTCGCTCCCGGCCAGCAGGAACAGCAGCCACGCCGCCAGCCCCACCGCGACCGCGGCCGAGGGCCCGGGGCGGCCGGCCGCCAGGGCCGTCAGCCACAAGAAGGAACCGTACCCCGCCAGCAGCGAGCCGTAGGCGGCCCGGCGGTGGCCGGTGATCAGCGCGGTGAAGAAGGCGACGATCAGCGCCAGCCAGATCGGCCCGCCCGGATAGCCGAGCAGCGTGTAGCCCAGCGTCGCGGCGAACACCGCGGCTAGTATGATCACCGGCCGCCAGTTCCGGGCGACCAGCGCGACCGGGCCCGCGGCCAGCAGCAGGTACCCCCAGACGTCCAGCGTCCTGCTATCGGCCTGGTGCCGGGCGGCCAGCGTGGTTCCGCCGACCTGGACCACGGCGGCCACCGCCGCCAGCACCAGGTCCCCGCGCCGCCCGCCGGCCAGCCGTTGTACCGCTGAGGCCACATTCACCTCAGCACGGTAGGCCGGGCCGGCCCCGGAAATCGTCCGCCGGGCGGTGTAATCGCGCCTACCGCGACCGCGGTACGGCTGCTACCTCCCGCGGAGTACAGCCCTACGGCCGGACGCCCGCTGGGCGCCCGGCCGCACTCCCCCCCTGGGGCATTAACCGGCCGAATTCCGAAGACGATCGCGCGTGCCAGCGAAAGGTCCCGGCCACGCATCGTGTTCGCATTCGGTGTCCTTTATTCGCGGTCCGGGCAGGCCGCCAATTCCGTGCCGGTGCTTACCCGATAGCGCGAATCCAGGACTCCAGAAACGAGCCTATGGGGGACATCGCGGGACTACCATGAAGGAAAAGCCACAGAATTACCCACAGTTCCGGCCGCAGATGAGCGGGACAGCTTCCTACGCGCAGGCCAGCGCCGGGATTAGTCCCGGAGGTGGTGATGGCAGAGCAATCCGGCAACTCCTTCGCCGTGCTGCTCAAGCAGGAGCGAACGGGCGCCCGGATGACGCAGCACGACCTCGCGGAGGCGGCCGGGCTCAGCGAGCGGGCCGTCAGCGACCTCGAGCGCGGGCTGGTCAGGAAGCCGCACAAGGAAACCGTCAGCCTGCTGGCCGACGCGCTGGGCCTCGACGGCGCGGGCCGTGACGCGTTCGAGTCCGCGGCCCGGGGCCACGGCCCGGCCGCCGCCGGGACCGGCCGCGGGGCGGCCGGGGGCGCCGGAGACTCCGTCGCCGATCCGCGGACGTGGCTGGCCCGTGTGGTCGCCGCCCTCGACGAGCTCGGCGTATCGGCGGCTCGCTCCATGGTGGCGAAGTGGCGAGCCGGCCCGGGACTTGACGATGCCTGGCTGGCCTGGGTCGAGGGACTCATCAGGCTCACCGAGGAAGGCCGGCTGCGGCCCGCCGTCCGCCGGCCGCCGCCGGCTTCCAGTCCGGCGGCTTTCTACGGCCGCGACCGCGAGGTGGCGGAACTCGGCGGCTTCCTCGACCGGGTGCGGCAGGGACGGGGCGGGGTCGCGCTCGTCCTGGGACCGGCCGGCATCGGCAAGTCCCGCCTGCTGGTCGAGCTCCTGGCCGCCCACCCGGCCGGCCTCGGGGCCGAGTGGGTGGCGCTTGACCGCGGCGAGGCCGGCTACCGGGGCTGGCGCCGCCTGCTCGCGCCGCTGTGGGTCATGCTCCGCCGGACCGAGCTGGTGCCCGCGGGCCTGGTGCGGCACGTCGGGATCCTCGATGACATCCTGCTGGCCGACGATGACGGCGACCTGACCGGGAAGCTCTTCCCCGGCGAGGTGGCCGCGGCCGTCGCCGCGCTGCTGAACCACGTGGCCGCCCGGCAGCCCCTGGTGCTCGTCATCGACGACGCCCACCGCGGCGGCGCGAGCTCGGATCATCTCCTGGTCGAGGTGGCCCGGCGGGTCAGCGCCAGCAGTGTCGGCATCATCGCCGCGCTGCGCCGGGACGAAATCGAGGAGAACTCGCCGATCCGTCCCTACAGCGACCAGGCCGGCGGGCGGGTCGCCCCGGACGTGGTGGTCCCCATCGAGGTGCCGCCGCTGGACGCGGCCGCGACCGCGGGCCTGATCCGGGAGCAGACCGGGGCCGAGCCGCCGCCCGAGATCATCGAGCAGGTGCTGCGGCGGACCGGCGGGCGTCCGCACCTGATCAGCTTTACCAAGGTCCAGGCGCCCGCGCGCGGCGCGGCGAACGCCGCCTCGTGGGCTGTCGGCAGGCTCGAGGCCGAGGGCCTGCGCCTGCTCGAGCCCACCATCCAGAGCCGGACCGAGGAGGTGCGCGAGGTCCTGTACGCCGCCGCGCTGTGCACGGTCGGCGGGTATATCGAGGCCAGCCTGGTCGGGGGCGTTACCGGCCGGCCCGCCCCGGTGGTCGAGCGGATCCTCGACGTCGAGCGCCAGCGCGGTCCGATCCTCGCCCCGCAGGTCTCCGCGTACTGCTTCCAGCACGACAACTGGATCGACGCGCTCATTTCTGTGTGCCCGGCCGGGCAGCGCCGCGCGCTGCACGCGCGGTGCCTCGAACTGCTGCGAGCCGATCCGGCCGCCGATCCGCAACGGCTCGCCCGGCACGCCCTGGACGCCGGCGAAACGCTCGTCGGCGCGGCGGACCTGGTGGCCCTGGCCCGGCAGGCCGCCGACCAGGCCGTCGCGGACTACGCCTTCGCCGCGGCGGCCGAGTTCTATGCGGCCGCGGCCCAGTACGCGGACGGAATCGATCGCGTCGACCTGCTGATCCGCCAGGCCGACGCGCTGCGCTTCGGCGGTCGCTGGGACGAGGCGCGGCCGGTGCTGCGGCTGGCCGCCACGCTGGCCCGCAGACTCGGCCGGCCCGGCAGCGAGGCGATCGCGCTGATCCATCTCGAACGGCTGACCTGGAGCTACGGCCTGCACGAAAACCAGCTGACGGAGCAGATCCGGGAGGTGCTCGAGCGGCTGCCGCCCGGTGAGGCGATTCTCCGCGCTCAGGTCCAGGCGACGCTGGCGCTGCGGCTCGGCATCGCCGAGCGCAAATACGAAGGCGAGCAAGCCGACTTCGCCCGGGCCGCCCTCCTCGAGGTTCCCGCGGCCGGCGACTCTCCGGCCCGCGCTGACATCCTGATCGGCGTCCGGGGCGGCCTGCAAGATTACCTATCTCCCGCCAAGCTGCTGGAATACGACAAGGCCATCGTGGATCTGGGGATCAGGTTCCGTTCGGCCTTCCATATCAACGAGGGCCTGTTCGTCCGTGTCGTCGACCTCATCCGCGCCGGGCGGCTGCTGGAGCTGCCGGCCGCCGTGCGCGCGTACCGGGACTTTGCCGAGCAGAACCCCGCGCCCGTCGTCAGCTACGGCCAGGCTCTCATCGACGCGATGCTGTCGCTCGCCCGGGGAGACTTCGCCGCCGCCGGCGAGCAGACGGCCGCGGCCGCCGCCGTCAGCCAGGCCTGGGGTGAATCCCAGGCGCAGGAGACGCTGATGGCCCAGATCGGCTGGCAGCTCTACGAGACCGGTCAGGTCGAGGGCCTGGCCGACGTGCTCACCGGGTTGCCGGGGCAGTCCGTGGGCACGTTCAACGAGCTGACGTGGTCGCTCGCGGCCGGGATCATTCACGCCGAACTCGGCGATCTCACCGCCGCGAGTCATCTGCTCAGCGAGGTCGCCGCGCGCACGGACGACTTCGCGGACCAGCCCCGTGGTCCCTCGCGCATCGGGACGCTCGCGGCCGCGACGATGGTGCTCGGCCATCCCCTGCTGCGCGGCGCGTTCCCGGCCGACGCGAGTCGCTGGGCGCGCAGCCTGGCCGGCCAGCTGACCGAGCACCGGGACGCGGTGGTGCTGATCGGGTGGCCGGCCGTCCTGCTGGGCAGCAAGCACCGTTTCATCGGGCTGGCGCACCTGGCCGCGGCCCAGCCGGCCCAGGCGGCCGAGCACCTGGCCCGCGCGGTCGCGGAGAACGGCGACTTCGCCGCCGTGCAGACCAGAACCCGCTTTGACCTGGCCCGGGCGCTCATCCAGCAGCGGTCCGGCTACGCCCAGGGCATCGCCGAGATGGCGGACGTCCAGCGGCGGGCCGGCAAGCTCGGCATGGTGAACCTGGCCGCCCAGGCCGCCGCTGAACTGGACCGCTCGCCCGGCGACGAGCGCTGACCTTCGCGGAATACCACCTGGTAGTAGTGCTTTCGTCTAGTGGCGGGCTGAACCGGTCGTAGCCGATAAACGTCTTATCGGATACGCACTCACGAGGAGCGCTCACATGAAACGCATGCTGCTGATCCTGGCCGCGGTCGTGGCCACGGGGGGCATCGCAGCCGCACCCGCCGTCGCCGGGATAGCCGGGAACCCCTCCTTCAGCCACCAGATCCCGGTTCCGGTGCCCAGCCAGGCCCAGTCACCCCGCTTCGCCGACGACCACGGTCACGACGGGACGGCAACCGCCACCCCGGCAGCGCCGTCATCGCACGCCGAGCCCGGTGACGACCGCGGCGGCGCGTCGGCCCACCCCGAGCCGGGCGATGACCGCGGCGGCGCGACCGCTCACGCGGAGCCGGGCGATGACCGCGGCGGCGCGTCGGCCCACGCCGAGCCGGGTGACGACCGCGGTGGCGCCACGCCCCACGCCGAGCCCAGCGACGATCATGGCGGCACCTCCGGCCATGGCGGGTCAGGCGACGATAGCGGCGGTGGTCACGGTCGTGGCTGACACGTGACAGACAGGTCGCTCGATGCCGCGGGTGCTGCCGGACATGGTCCGGCAGCATCCGCTGCGGCCGTGTCCGCTGAGACAGTGCCCATTCCGGCGGAGCCCGCCACCATGCCGCTTCCGGTCACCGGGGCCGGCGAAGCCGCCGAGTGGATCGTGCTGGCCCGGCCGCGGCCCGAACGTCCGGCCGAGGAGCCGGTCAGCCTGCGCCGGGTCCTGTTCCCGGTCGCGCTCGCGGCGCTGGTCGTCGCGGTCATCGTGGCGGTCGGCGGATCCGTCGTCAGCCAGCGGATCGCCGAGTCCGAAGCGGTCCACGACGTCGCCGTGCTGACCGACGACCTGGCCGACAGCGTGATCCAGCCCGCCCTGACCAACGCCATGCCCGGTGACCCGGCGCAGGCGCGGCGCGTCCTGGATCCGCTGGTACACCCCTGGCTGCAGGATGGGTCCATGGTCCGGGTAAAGGTGTGGACCCCGGCCGGGATGGTGCTGTACTCCGACGAGCCGCGCCTGATCGGCGAGACCTTCGCGCTCGAGCCGGGAGCCCGCTCCGCGCTGATGTCACCCCGTACCGACGCCGACATCAGCGACCTGCGCCTGCCGGAGAACCGGTTCGAGCGCGGCGACGGCAAGCTGCTCGAGGTGTACCGGCCGGTCTGGACGCCGGACGGGCAGCCGCTCCTGTTCGAGACCTACTTCCGCTACAACGTGGTCAGCCAGCGCAGCCACCAGCTGTGGCGCGCCTTCGGCGGTGTCATGCTCAGCTCCCTGCTGGCCCTGATCATCTTGCTCAGCGGCGTCGGGTGGCTGTCGCTGATCCGGTCCCGGCGGGCCCGGGCCGAACGCGAGCGGATGATGGAACGGGCGCTGGCTGCCTCCGACGAGGAGCGCCGGCGGATCGCGGCCACGCTGCACGACGGCGTGGTCCAGCAACTGGTCGCGGCCTCCTTCATCGCGGCCGGCCAGGCCCAGCACGCCGCGGCGGACGGCGACGACGGCCGGGCCGCAAGCCTGGAGTCGGTCGCCGCCGCCGTCCGCGACAGCGTGGCCGGCCTGCGCTCGCTGCTGGTCGACATCTACCCGCCCAGCCTGCGCAGCGCCGGGCTGGCCAGCGCGCTGCACGACCTGGCCAGCGGCGCGTCCGGCCACGGCGCCGTCGTTGTCGCGGACGTCGACGCCGAGGTCGCGGACGCCGCGCCGGAAAAGCAGCAGGAAGTGATATTCCGGATCGCGCAGGAGGCACTGCGCAACGCGCACCGGCACGCCGAGGCCGGGCACATCACGCTCCGCCTGGCCGCCGGCCCGGACGGGGCAGCTGTGCTCGAGGTCGTCGACGACGGCCGCGGGTTCGACGGTACGACCGCCGCGGGCGAGGGCCACTTCGGGCTCCGGCTGATGACCGACGCCGCCACCCACGGCGGCGGCCAGCTCGCCCTGCTCAGCGCGCCCGGGGCCGGCACCCGGATCCGCTACCAGGCCGGTGCGACATGATCCGGGTGCTCGTCGTGGATGACCACCGGCTGGTCCGGGCCGGCCTGATCACGCTGCTCGAAGCGGCCGGGGACATCGAGGTCGTGGGGGAGGCGGCCGACGGGCGCCAGGCGCTGGAGGCGGCCCGGGCCGCCGTGCCCGACGTCACCCTGATGGACCTGTCCATGCCGGTCCTGGACGGCGTCGCCGCGACCAGGCTGCTGCTCGAGGAACAGCCAGGGATACGGGTCGTGGCGCTGACGTCGTTCTCCGACCGGCAGCGCGTTAACGACGTGCTGGCCGCGGGCGCGATCGGCTACCTGCTGAAGGATTCCCATCCGGAGGAACTGCTGGCCGCGGTCCGTTCGGCCGCCGAGGGGCACGCGCCGCTGGATCCGCGGGTCGCCGGGGCGCTGCTGCCCGGCCGCGAGCCGCCCGCCGCCGACCTGCTCAGCGAGCGGGAGAAGCAGGTCCTGCGGCTCGCCGCGGCCGGCCTGGCCAACAAGCAGATCGCCCGCAGGCTCGGCATCAGCGAGAGCACCGTGAAGGTGCACATCGGCAACATCTTCCGCCACATCGGCGTCCGCGACCGCACCTCCGCCGCCCTCTGGGCCCGCGAGAACCTCACCCGCCCGGACGGACCCTGACCGGCCCCGAGTTAGGTCAATGCCGGTGGTTGCGGTCGAGCGCTTCGGGGAGGTGGTCGGGCAGGGGATCTGCGCCGGTGGTGGCGCGGGTGCCGGTGCGGAGGGTTGCTATGGTTCGTCTATGGGCGACGACTGGCGCGTCCGCATTGCGCTCGTTGACCTGCCACGCGAGCTGACCGGCGACCAGGTGTACGCCCGGGGGTACCCGGCCGGTCCGCAGGAGATCGCCGCTGCCGCCGCTGTCCACGCCGAGATGGAGTCCTGGCGGCAGGCGCTTATCCCTGAATTGGGCAGCCGCCTCGGCGATCAGGTAGCAGCCGGCTCGAGCGGTACCGACATCTTCTTGTACGCCCCCAGCGCCGGATCGGCTGATGAGGCCGCACGAGTGGCGCGTGAGGTGCTCGCGCGGCTCGACGTCAGCGCGCCCGTCCGGACGGAGCGCTGGAGCCCGCGGGAAGAGGAATGGCTGGATGTGACGGACGTGCCGTCCGCCGATGCCGCTGCCGAGCAGCAGGCTGAGTACGGATACCTGCAGGAGCTGGAGCGGGAAAGGTCGGTGACGACCGGCCGTCCCGCCTGGCGGATGCTGGTCGAATTGCCGTCACACCGCGATGTGGTAGCGCTGGCCGGGCATCTTGCCGCCCAGGGATGGCGGGTTCGCCCGCGCCGCCGGTCCCTCATCGTCTGGGCGGACTGCGAAGACGACGCTAAGGGCCTCGCCCGGGAGCTCTCCGGTGACGGCCGCGCTGATGCGGATACGGCCTTCCGGGTGGGGCGGGTCAGCTACAGCCGCAATGTGGGGCTGCCTGGAACCGATCGGCCACTACTCTGGGGGCCCGGTTAGTGCGCAATTTCAGCTCTCCCGGCCAGCAGACTCGCAGGTCATCACGCCGCACCATCGGTTACGCCCGAATCTTGTCCTAAGTCAGGTCTGGGCCCGCGAAAACCTCACCCGTCGGCATCGATGCTCCATCCATGCGTTCGGGCCGGTCCGACGCTGCGCGGTGAACGGGATGCCGTCGGCGCATAGCGCGCACCGGTTGGCGGGCCACGTCTGGCCCGGGAGGGTGGCGGCCGGGTAGAAAGGCACGCCCAGTTGCTCCCGGGCGGGCTGAGCGAGCCGGACCGCGTCCCAGGAATCCACCACGCCATGGTCTCACCGGTGGACCGTCCGCCTCGGCCATCTGGCGGCCGGAATCAGCTAGCTGGCCGATGCCCCCCGGATGCGGATACGGGCACGCTGAGACCAGGGAAACGAGGGGCAGGAGGACGCGATGTTCAAGCGCAGGCAGACCAGGGACGACGCCTGGGAGGGTGTCATCACCGGCAAGAAACGGTCCTCGCCGGACGGCCAGAATATGTACCACCGGATCTCCGTGACGCTCGGCGACGGCACGGTCAAGGAGGTCCGGGTGCGGGGCGGCCTGTGGAAAACGCTGGAGCCGGGTGACCGGGTCGTCAAGCGGTCCGGCGAGGCCGTCCCGGTCAAGATCGGCTAGCCCGCGGCCGGCGGTCCGGTGGATGGCGGCATGATAGCCAGCAGCAGAAGGGAGCTGTCCATGCCACGGATCGACCTGCACGGGCACGCCGGCCGGTGCTTCCTGGCCGGGCTGCCGGCCGGGCATCAGCTGATCGCGACGATGGGCGCGGCCGCCGTCGCGGACGCGGTGCGGGCCGCCCAGGCCGCGGGCATGACCGCGGTGAACCTGTCCGCCGTGGCGGATTTCGCGGTGCTGCGGCCGGACCCGGCCAAGGGGCTGCGCGCGCACCGCGACTTCCATCCGGGCGAGGCGTACGCCGATTACCGCCGCCAGCTGACAGGGATCCGCGAGGGAGCGGCCGCGGCCGGCGCCGAGGTGGCCACCTCAGCGGCCGACCTGGAGCGGGCCGCCCGCGACGGGCGCACCGCGGTGCTGCTCGGCTGCGAGGGCGGTGACTTCCTCGAGGGCGACCTGCGGCGGCTCGAGGAGGCCCGGGCGGACGGCGTCACCGTGCTCACCCTGGCGCACTACCGGGTCAACGAGCTCGGCGACGTGCAGACCGAGGCGCCGGCGCACGGCGGGCTGAGCCGGTTCGGCCGCGACGTGGTGGCCGAGTGCAACCGGCTGGGCATCGTGGTCGACTGCGCGCACGCCAGCTTCGCCACCACCATGGCCGTGCTCGAGGAATCCAGCCAGCCGGTGATCATCTCGCACGGCCAGCTCGGTCACGACCACGGCGGCGACGATAGCGACGGCGGGCATCCCCGGCTGATGGCCACCGAGCACGCGACCGCCGTCGCGGACGCGGGCGGCCTGATCGGCGCCTGGCCCTGCGGCTTCACCAGCAGCTCGATGGACGACTTCGGCACCGAGATCATCCGCCTCACCGAGGCGGCCGGCGCCGGTCACGTCGCCCTCGGCACCGACCTGGACGGCAACTACAAGCCCGTCCTGACCAGCTACGACCAGCTCACTGACGTCACCCGCATGCTCAGCGACCGCGGCCTCCCCACGGCCCACATCGACCAGATCCTCGGCGGCAACGCGATGAAGCTGCTGACCGCCGTCCTGTTACAGGAAGTAGAGGCGGGACAGGGGGACGGTCTCGGCCGGAGGTACGGCGAGGAGGGAATCGTCGAGGGTGGTGCGGCCGGTGGCAGGGTCGACCCGGACCTGGCCGAGGCGGCCGTGCCGGGTCATCGAATCCGGGCCGCAGAGAACGGGTGGCACGGACCGGGACGCGGCGGCGGACTCCCGGCAGATCAGCGCCGGAGTCCAGAGCGGCCTGGGCGACGAACATGACCGAGAGCTCGGCCGGGGTGGCGCCGCACGCCCCGAACTGCGGGCCGAGCACGATCGGCTCGGCGATGTCGATCGCCGCGTTCGGGTCGCCGGTCGCGCCCCAGGCCGGCACGCCCGCCTTCAGCACCAGCGTCGGCTTGGCGCCGAACCAGGCCGGGTCCCACAGCACGATGTCGGCCAGCTTGCCCACCTCGACCGAGCCCACCTCGTGCGCCAGCCCGTGCGCGACCGCCGGGTTGATGGTCAGCTTGGCCAGGTACCGCAGCACCCGCTCGTTGTCGTCCGGACCGGGAGACCCGAAAGAACGCTTCATCACCGCGGCCATGCCGAACGTCCGGCGCACCGTCTCCCCGGCCCGGCCCATGCCCTGCGCGTCGGAGGACGTGATCGGGATGACGCCCAGGTCGTGCAGCGGCCCCTCGGCCGCCATCGTGCCGGCCCGGATCCGGTCCCGGGCCAGCGCCGAGTCCCGCGCCGGGTCCAGGCCGTGCACCAGCGCGATCATGTCGAGGTGCTCGGCCACCGCGTCCCGGCCGAATGGCAGCGTGGGGTTGGTCGAGGAGGTGACGACGTCGGCCCGGCCGGCCAGTTCCAGCACGTTCGGGGCGTGCCCGCCGCCGCAGCCCTCGACGTGGAAGGCGTGGAACATCCGGCCGCCGGCCACCGCCAGCGTGTCGGACACGCAGCCGGCCTCGTTCAGCCCGTCGGTGTGCAGCGCCACCTGCACGTCGTACTCGTCGGCCACGGTCAGCGCGGTGTCCAGGCAGCGCGGGTGCGCGCCCAGATCCTCGTGCACCTTGAAGCCGCACGCCCCGCCCGCGGCCAGCCCCTCCACCAGCGGCGCCGGGTCCGAGGAGGAGCCGCGGGCCAGAAAACCGACGTTGACCGGCCACTGGTCGAAGGCGGCGAACGCCTTCCGCAGCAGCCACGGCGAGTTCAGGCCCACGCCCCACACCGGCCCGATCTCCTGCCCGATCACCGTCGTCACCCCGGACGACAGCGATCGCCTCCAGGACCCGCGGGGACAGCAGGTGGACGTGGGTGTCGACCGCGCCCGGCGTGGCCAGCAGGCCCTCGCCGGGGATGATCGTGGTGCCGGTGCCCACCACCACGTCCACGCCGTCCAGCGTGTCCGGGTTCCCGGCCCGGCCGATCGCGCTGATCCGCCCGGCCCGCACGCCGACCGAGACGGTCCGCACGCCCAGGACCGGGTCGAGCAGCGTCACGTTGGTGATCACGATGTCGCAGGTCTCGGTGGCCGTCGCCGCGCGCAGGTGCATGCCGTCCCGGGCCGTCTTCCCGAAGCCGGTGCGGAACTCGTCGCCCGCCCGCTGCGCGTCCGCCTCCACCCGGATGACCAGCCCGGTGTCGGCCAGCTCGATCAGGTCCCCGGCGGTCGGCCCGGTCACGACACGTCCAGATACCCGCAGGCCCGGGCCTTCTCCAGGGCCCGCTCCTTGGCGCCGGGCTCGTCCAGCGGCCCGTCCACCAGGCCGGCGAACCCGATGACCACCCGCCGCCCGCCGACCGGGACCAGCGGTACCCGCCGGGTGCCGCCCGGCTCGAACCGCACCGCCGCGCCCGCGGTCACGGCCAGGTGCATCCCGTACGCCGCCGCCCGGTCGAACCGCAGCCGCGGGTTGGCCTCGAAGAAATGGAAGTGGCTGGTCACCGAGATCGGCACCACCGCCGTGTTCGTCACCTCGAGCACGACCTCCCCGGCCAGCTCGGCCGTCTCCAAAGCCCCACCACCAGCAGCACCCGCCCGGAAGGGATCACGCACCACGGCCAGCCGGCTGCCGTCGTCGAAGACCGCCTCCACCCGCACCTCGGGTACCGCCCGGACCACGCCCGGCAGGACCTCGGATTCACTGAGCACCGAACGGGCGGCCTCCACCGCCTCGGCCAGCCGCCTGCCGTCGCGGGCGGCCTCGCACACGGCGTCTGCTACCAGGGCGGTGGCCTCGACGACGTTCAGGCGCAGGCCGCGGCCACGCCTGGCCCGCGCCAGCTCGGCGGTGAGGTAGATGAGGAGGCGATCTCGTTCGGCCTCATTGAGCTTCAACGGCGGCCCGCCCTCCTCATTCCTCGTGGCCGGCTACGACCTTGCCCCCCGCGACCGTCAGGACGACCGAGGTGCTGCCGATATTGCTGGCGGGCATGGAGTAGAGGTCCTGGTCGAGCACGGCCACGTCGGCCCGCATCCCGGGCAGCAGCTGCCCGGTCACGTCCTCGGCGTGGTTCACCCAGGCGACGCCGGTGGTGAAGGCGTCCACCGCGTCCTCGAGCAGGACCGCCTGGCCGAGCTGGAACGGCTTGTCGCATTCGGGCGTGCCCGGCTGGCCCTGCCGCTCGGACAGCACCCGGTTCGCCGCCACGTGCATCTCCTGCAGCGGGTCGGGGGTGGACACCGGCCAGTCGCTGCCGAACGCGATCCGGGCTCCGCGCCGGGCCAGCGCGCCGATCTGGTACTGCCACAGGGCGCGCTCGGGGCCGACGAAGGGCAGCGTCAGCTCCTCCATCTGCGGCTCCGAGCAGGCCCAGAGCGGCTGGAAGTTCGCCACCGCGTCCAGTTCCCGGAACCTGTTCATGTCGCGCGGCACGATGAACTGCAGGTGGGCCAGGTGATGCCGGCCGGCCTGGCGCTGCTGCTCCGGGAGGGCCGC
The DNA here is from genome assembly GCA_963839095.1 of uncultured Actinomycetota bacterium. GTDB lineage: Bacteria > Actinomycetota > Actinomycetes > Streptosporangiales > Streptosporangiaceae > Palsa-504. Next base: position 48,733 of record CAWIUF010000006.1, read on the forward strand.
GAGCGCGTCCAGCGCGGTGGTGACGGCCAGGTCGCCGAGCGCGTGAAAGTGCAGCTGGAAGCCCTCGGCGGCCAGCCGCCCGGTGGCGTCTCGCAGCTCGTCGGGCTCGATGAACAGCTTGCCGCTGTGGTCGGTGGGGTGGCCGTCGTGGTCGAGGTAGGGCGCCGACATGGCGGCCGTGCCGGTCTCGCACACCCCGTCCAGCATCAGCTTCACCGAGGTGGCCCGGAACCGGCCCGCGGGGGCCTGCTCGCGGCGGGTCAGCAGGTCTTCCAGCTGGGCCACGCCGCGGGCCCGGTCCCACCACAGCGCGCCGGTCACGTGGGCGGTGAGCGAGCCGTCGGCGGCGGCCCGCCGGTAGGTCTCGAAGGCGTCCGGGATGCCGAGCTCGTCGGCCGCGCCGACGCAGGCGTCCTGCCAGCTGGTGATGCCGAGCGAGTGCAGGTAGGCCTGCGCCGCCAGCAGGCCCGCGGTCAGCTCGGCCGGGCTGGCGGCCGGGATGAGCCGGCCGACCAGGCGCATGGCCCCGTCGTGCAGCGCCCCGGTCGGGTTCCCGGCGGCGTCCCGCTCGATCCGGCCGTCGACGGGGTCGGGAGTACGTGCGTCGACGCCCGCCCGCTGCAGCGCGATCGTGTTCACCCAGGCGCTGTGGTGGTCGCGGTTCGGGATGAAGGCGGGCCGGCCGCCGGTGACCGGGTCCAGGTCGGCCGCGGTGGGCGTGCCGCCGGGGAAGGACTCCATCGCCCAGCCGCCGCCGAGCACCCAGCCGTCGGCCGGCAGCTTCTCGCAGTAGGCGGCCACCGCGGCCAGGCAGTCCGCCCGGGTCCGCAGGCCGAGCAGGTTGCAGCGCAGGCTCTCCAGGCCGCCGCTCACCGCGTGCACGTGCGCGTCGCCGAAGGCCGGCAGGGCCAGCCGCCCGCGCAGGTCGATCACCCGGGTCCCGGGACTCCTGAACTCGGCGATCTCGTCGTCGGTGCCGAGCGCGGTGATCACGCCGTCCCGGGCGGCGAGGGCCTGGACGAAGCGGGAAGGATGAGCCGGCGTGCGGATCTTCCCGTTGACCAGGATCAGGTCAGCCTCGGATGTCGGCAACTGCGGCACCGCCCTTTCACGGGGAACGTTTTCTGTGAACGGTAACAGTGCGCAGAGACGAATGCCGGGCTGCGGGGCGACTGGGCGTCGTCCCGCAGCCCGGCTAGCCGGGGCGGCTAGAGGCCGGGCAGGACGTGCGTGCCTTCCCGCTTGACGGCCTGAAGCGAGCGCGGCGACAGCCCCAGCAGCTTCAGGACCGTCGGGGCGACCTGGGTCGTTTCCACCCGGTGACCGGCCTGGCCGGCCCGGACGGTTCCCGGCGCGTAGACGACGAGCGGAACGTCCCGGTCGCCCGGGTTGTCGCCGCCGTGTTCGGCGATCTTCGAGCCGGTTGTGTAGATCGTGCCGACCTGCGAGATCCCGAACACGTCCGGGTGGTGCGGGTCGGACTTCGAGACGCCGAAGAACCGGGCCGACTCACTGCCGGCGAAGATCTCCCGCAGGCCGGAGTGCTGGACGGTGACCGTCCCGCCGGCGTAGGTGACGGCCTTGGCGCTATGCGACCACAGGTAGTTCTTGGCGAAGTCAGCCGCTGCCTGCGAGCGGTCCGACAGCCACCACAGCATGCCGTCGTCGTCGGCTTCCTGGACGACCAGCGTCTTGCTGGCCGGGTGCTTCTTGGCCCAGGCGGCGTTGACGCCGGCGATGACCGGGCCGTCATCGATCCGCCGGAGCTGGCTGTTGTTCAGCGGCGACTGACCGTGCTTGGCGGTCAGGATGATCGCGGTCGAGCCCGCCTCGCCGTCGCGCGCGATCGTGCTGGCCATCCGGGCCAGGGCGTTGTTGACGTAGCCGAGCGCGCTGGCGAGCAGCGGGCCGGGCACCTGCTTGCCGTTCACGGTGATGTACCCGCCGGCCAGCGACGGCCCCAGGGTGTACTTGCCCTGCTTGTCCGGGCCGAGCAGCACCGACGGGGAGCTCTTCAGCTTCTCGGCGGTCGAGACGACCTGGAAGTTCATCCCGTAGATGGCCGGCGTGCCGACCTTCGGCCCGGTGCCCGCGTGGCCGTGGCCGTTGATCCAGTTGACGACCGCCTGGACCTTGTAGGAGTCGTACTGCTTGGTCGCGGCGTTGTCGGCCGTCCACGCGCCGTCGTCCGGGTACGGCACGCCGTTCGGCTCGACCGCCTGCGAGTCGATCTCCGGCCCGAAGAAGTCGTCGATGCTCATGCCGTTCGAGCCGGGGCCGTTGAACGACGCGTAGATCGCGTGCTTGTCCGACCACGCCGTGCGCAGGCCGGCGTGCTGGATCACCTGGAAGATCGTGTTGACCCCGAGGAAGTTCCACGGCTGGATCGGCTGGCAGGTCTTCGGGTCGACCGGGTACGTCGCCGGGTTCAGGCCCGACTGCGGGTGCGGGCTCAGGTTCATGATCTTGGCCGGGTTGGTGTCGACGCCGCCGGGGTAGATCGAGCCGCCCTCGTCGAACGAGGGGAAGGTGTTGCCGCTCTTGTTGTGCAGCAGGTCCGCCACGGCGGGCAGCTTGTCGTCCGGCGAGTCGTAGATCACGTCGCCGCCCGGGACCGCCCCGGAGCACGTGGTCGTCCCGGCCGGGAAGACGCCGTGGCTGTACTCGACGTCGTAGTAGATGCCGGTGGCCTTCGGGTCGCCGCCGGTCATCAGCCCGGTGCCGGCCGGATCGGAGTCCGACGGGTCGGGGGTCTGCGCGTTGGTGTACTCGGCGCCGCCGGTGGCCAGCCGCGCGAGCTCCGACTGCGGATGGGTGGCGACGTACCAGTCCAGATCGGACTGGTGCATGCCGTCGACCGAGATCAGCAGCACGTGCCGGATGCCGTGGTGACCGTTGCCGGGTGACGCTGTCGCCGCGGCAGTACCAGCAGCGCCTCCGAGCGCTGCCGCCAGGCCCGCCGCCACGGCGATGGTGCGAATAGTGAGTCGGGAATACATGCATGCACCTCCAGATCACATCGTTACGAGCAAAAGCCATGTGTTGTTGACCGTGACCTGAACAGCAAGTGACGTTTCCCGCCACCCGGCAGTAGCGTCTATCCCGTGATCACCGCACCGCCCTCCCGGGCCCGGGTCGTCGTCGTGGGTGGCGGCGTCGTCGGCTGCAGCACCGCCTACCACCTGGCCAAGCGCGGCTGGACCGACGTGGTGCTGCTGGAGCGCAAGCGGCTGACCTCCGGCACCACCTGGCACGCGGCCGGCCTGATCACCCAGGCCCGGCCCACCCACGGCACCCGCGAGATCGTCCGGCGGAGCCTCGCGGTCTTCAAGTCGCTGCCGGAGGAGACCGGGTTCGCCACCGGGTTCGAGGAGACCGGGACGCTGCACCTGGCCGACAGCGCCGAGCGCCTGGAGGAGCTGAGCCGGCAGGCCTCGGCGGCCAAGGCGAGCGCGATCACCACCGAAATCATTTCCCCCGAACGGGCGGCCGCGCTGTTCCCCGGCTTGTACACCGGGGACCTGGCCGGGGCGGTGTTCTATCCCGGTGACGGGCGCGGCAACGCCACCGACACCACCATGGCCCTGGCCGGGGGCGCCCGCCAGCTCGGGGTGCGGATCTTCGAGAACACTCCGGTGACCGGGATCATCCGGCGCGACGGGCGGGTCGCGGGCGTCTCGACGCCGGACGGCGACATCGAGGCCGAGTACGTGGTGGCCGCCACCGGCCTGTGGGGCCGCGAGGTCGGCGCTATGGCCGGGGTGGACATCCCGCTCCAGGCGCTGGCCCACTACTACGTGATCACCGAGGCGATTCCCGGCCTGGCGCCGGGCCTGCCGACGATCAAGACCGCGCCGGACTACGCGTACGTGCGGAACGAGGGCGCCGGGCTCATGGTCGGCTTCTTCGAGCCGGGCAGCTACCCGTGGGCCTCGCGCGGGATCCCCGGCGACGCGGAGTTCACCCGGCTGCCGGAGGACTGGGATCACCTGGGGCCGTTCTACGAGAAGATGATGAAGCGGCTGCCGGTGCTGGCCGAGACCGGCATCCGGCTGCACTTCTGCGGGCCGGAGAGCTTCACCCCGGACGGCCTGTACCACCTCGGCGAGACGCCGGGCCTGCGCAACTTCTTCGTCGCGGCCGGGTTCAACTCGGTCGGCTTCCTGTCCGGGCCCGGCGCCGGCTCGGTGCTGGCCGACTGGATCGTGGACGGGCGCTCGCCGCTCGACCTGCCCGAGGCCGACCCCCGGCGGACCGCCCCGCACGAGACGAACCGGCGCTTCCTCGAGCAGCGCGTCACCGAGACGCTGGACCTGGCGTACGAGCTCCACTGGCCCTACCAGCAGCGGGAAAGCGCGCGCGGGCTGCGCCGCAGCCCGCTGCACGACCGGGTGGCGGCGGCCGGGGCGGTCTTCGGCGAGCTGCTCGGCTGGGAGCGGGCCAACTGGTACGCCCCTACCGGGGTGCCGAAGCGGTACGAGTACGCGTTCGGGCGGCAGAACTGGTTCGAGCACTCGGCCGCGGAGCATCAGGCCGTCCGCTCGGGGGTGGGGCTGTTCGACACCTCGTCGTTCGGGAAGCTGCTGGTGCAGGGCCGGGATGCCCTGGCGGTGCTGCAGCGGGTCAGCGCCGGGAACGTGGCGGTCGAGCCGGGCCGGATCGTCTACACCCAGTGGCTCAACGCCCATGGCGGCATCGAGAGCGACGTCACCGTGACCCGGCTGGACGAGACCCGGTTCCTGGTCCTGTCCGGCCCGGCCACGCTGGCCCGCGACCGCGACTGGCTGGAGCGGAGCATCTCATCCGAAGAGTTCGCCGTGGTCACCGACGTCAGCGCGGCGCTGGCCATGATCCCGGTGATGGGGCCTTCCTCGCGTTCCTTGCTGCAGTCGCTCACCGACGCTGACCTGTCCGATGCGGCCTTCCCGTTCGGGACTTCCCGGGAGATCGACCTCGGCTGCGGCTTCGTGCGGGCCACCCGGATCACCTACGTGGGCGAGCTCGGCTGGGAACTGCTCATCCCGGCCGACCTGGCTTCGCATGTCTACGACACGCTCGTCGCGGCTGGTCCGGAGTACGGGCTGCGGCACGCGGGCTACCACGCCCTCGACTCGCTGCGGATGGAGAAGGCCTACCGTTCCTGGGGACACGACATCTCCGGCGGGGACACGCCGCTGGAGGCGGGGCTGAGCTTCGCCGTGGCCTGGGACAAGCCCGGCGGTTCACCGGGCGCGACGCCCTGCTCCGGCTTCGCGAGCAGGGCGTGTCGCGGCGGCTGGTGCAGTTCGCGCTGGCCGACCCGGACGCGTTCGCCTACCACGACGAGCCCGTCTACCGGGACGGCGTGCTCGCCGGGCGGGTGAGTTCGGCCGCGTACGGGCATACGCTCGGCCGGACGGTGGCGCTCGGCTACGTGGCCGCGCCGGAACCGGGGACGCCGGCCTCCTGGTACACCGCCGGGACGTACGAGATCGAGATCGCCGGCGAGCGCGTTCGGGGCCGACGCCTCGCTGCGGCCGTTCTACGACCCGGCTTCGCAGCGTCCCCGCGGCTGAGCGGTTGGCTTTGTCTGCGGTTATGGGCGTTATAGCACCCGGAACTGCAGACAAAGCGACGAACTCCGGTCACCGGTGCCGTGGCGGGCCGGTGCTCTCCCGGACGACCAGCATGGTGGCCAGCTCGATGTGGTGCGGCTCGCCGGCCGCGGTGGCCGGGTCGGAGCGGAGCATGCGGAAGCCCGTGGCGGCCATGGCCGCCAGCGGCTGCCGGACCGTGGTCAGGGCGGGGGTGGCCCAGGCGGCCACCGGGACGTCGTCGAAGCCGACCACGCTCAGGTCGTCCGGCGCCCGCAGCCCGCGTTCGCCCAGCGCCTGGAGCACGCCGAACGCCTGGCTGTCGTTCCCGGCCACCACGGCCGTGGGCGGCTCGGGCAGGGCGAGAAGCTCCCGGGCCTGCGCTCGCCCGGCCGCCACCATGAAGTCGCCGCGGCGGATGAGGGCCTCGTCCGGGCTGAGCCCGGCCGCCTGCAGGGCGGCGCGGTAGCCGTCCAGCCGGGCCTGGCTCGACCACAGGCCGGGCGGGCCGCCGATGATCGCGATGCGGCGGTGGCCGAGCTCGATCAGGTGCCTGGTCGCGGTCATGCCGCCCAGCCAGTTGGTCGTGCCGACCGAGCGGATGGCGTCGCCCGGCTCGGTGGGCGGGTCGATCACCACCAGCGGGATCCGGGCGGCGGCCAGCCGGCGCAGCTCCCGGCTGCCCGGCAGGCGCAGCACGCACAGCGTGCCGTCGGTGCCCCGGGTCGTGGCCCGGTCGAGCCAGTCGTCGAATTCCCGCGCCGAGTGCACGGTCGTCGCGATCACGCTGGTGCCGGCCTCGTTGGCCGCCTCCAGGGTGCCGCGCAGCAGTTCCTCGGCCCAGGGGCTGTGCAGGTCCGCGATCAGCAGGTCGACGACCCCGAAGCCGAGCCGGGAGGCGACCTGGTATCCGTGCTGCCTGAGCAGGACGGCGATCCGGGCCCGGGTGCCGGCCGCGACGTCCGTCCGCCCGTTGAGCACCTTGGAGACCGTCGAGACGGACACCCCGGCGCCGGCCGCGATATCGACCAGGGTGCTCCGCTGACGGTCGCTAGTGCTGCGGCGGGCGTCGCGCGCCACGATCGCTCCTTTTCGAAAAATATGCTTGAAATATCTCGGGTAGCCGCGTCCTCGTAGTATCGCCCACGATCGGAAAAATCTCTATTGACCTGCTCCAGAGCGGAATCTAGCGTGGTCCGGGGGAAGCGACGATTTTTCGAGAAGGTGAACCGTGACTGCCAAGCCTCCGGCCCTGCAGCTCTACACCGTCCGGGATCAGCTGGCCACCGACCGGGCCGGGATACTGAAGCGCGTCGCCGGTTACGGCTACGCGGCGGTAGAGCCGTTCGGCATCACCAGCGACCCGCAGGGGCTACGGGCCGACCTGGATGCCGCGGGCCTGTCCGTGTGCAGCGTGCACGCGATCCCGGTCGGGGACGATGCCGAGGCCGTGATCGGCGCCGCCCGCACCCTTGGCGCGGACACCGTCATCGTCCCGTACCTGCCGCCGCCCCGGTTCGCCGACGCCGACGGCGTGCGCGGGATCGCCGCCGAGCTGAACGAGGCGTCGGCCCGGCTGGCGGGCGAGGGCATGCGGCTGGGCTACCACAACCACGATTTCGAGCTCTCCTCCCTGATCGGCGGGACGCCCGCGCTGGAGGTGCTGGCCGGCCAGCTCGACGACGCCGTGCTGCTCGAGGTCGACACCTACTGGGCCGCGGTGGGCGGCCAGGACGTGGTCGCCCTGCTCGGCCGGCTGGGTGACCGGGTCGGCTACCTGCACGTCAAGGACGGCCCGGTGGTCAACCGGGAGGACTTCATGACCGCGGTCGGCTCCGGGCGGATGCCGGTGGCCGAGATCCTGGCCGCCAGCCCGTCGACCTGGCACGTGGTCGAGCTCGACCGCTGCGCCACCGACATGATGACCGCGGTCGGGGACAGCCTGGCCTGGCTGACCGGACAGGGGCTGGCCTGATGGCGACGCCTGACCGGCCTGGCCGGGGCGGGCCGGTCGGTGTCGCCGTCGTCGGCTGCGGCACCATCAGCCGCGAGTACCTGCGCAACCTGACCGCGTTTCCCGACCTGCGCGTGCTGTTCTGCGCCGACATCGACCTCGAGCGGGCCGCCAAGCAGGCCGCCGCGTACGACGTGCCGGAGTCGGGGACGATGGCGCAGGCGCTGGCGCACCCGGACGTCGAACTCGTCGTCAACCTGACCATCCCGTCCGCGCACGCCGACGTCACCTCGGCCGCGCTGGCGGCGGGCAAGAGCGTCTGGACCGAGAAGCCGCTCACCCTCGACACCGCCTCCGGGCGGCGCCTGCTGGCCGAAGCGGACCAGGCCGGGCTGCTCCTCGGCTGTGCCCCCGACACGGTGCTCGGCGCCGGGCTGCAGACCGCCCGGCGGCTGATGGCCGAGGGGGTGATCGGCGTGCCGCAGACGGCGCTGACCCTGTTCCAGTCACCAGGCCCGGAGCGCTGGCATCCCGACCCGGAGTTCCTGTTCCAGCGCGGCGCGGGCCCCGTGTTCGACATGGGCCCTTACTACCTGTCCTGGCTGGCGACGATCTTCGGGCCGGCCGAGCGGGTCGCGGCGGTGGGGCGTCGCAGCCGCGACACCCGTATCATCGCCAGCGGGCCCCGGGCTGGCACGGAGTTCCCGGTCGAGATGCCCACGCACTACTCCACGCTGATCGAGTACGCGCAGGGCCCGGCGGCCACGATGGTGTTCAGCTTCGAGTCGCCGCTGCCGCGGCACGGGTTCATGGAGGTCACCGGCACCGAGGCCACCATGGTGCTGCCCGACCCGAACCGGTTCGACGGCGAGATCAAGCTCCGCGCCATCGGCGCCGACGACTGGGAGGTCCGGCCGGTCAGCGGGGCGTCCGACGGGCGCGGGCTCGGCGTGCTCGACATGGCGCGGGTGCTGCGCAGCGGCGGCCTGCTGCGCGCGCCGGGCGAACTGGGCCTGCACGTGCTCGAGACCATGGAGGCGATCGACCGGTCCGCCGCGGACCACTCGTTCCAGCCGGTGCAGTCCAGCTTCAGCCTGCCCGAGCCGCTGGACTCCTCCTGGGACCCGAAGGCCAGCACCCTATGACGCTTCAGGACGCGGGCCCGCCGGTACTCGGCGTGGGCATGGTCGGCTACGCGTTCATGGGCGCGGCCCACTCCCAGGCCTGGCGGACCGTGCCGCACGTGTTCGACCTGCCGCTGCGGCCCGCCATGGCCGCGCTGTGCGGACGGAACGCGGCCGCGGTCCGCGCCGCGGCGGACCGGCTCGGCTGGGCCGCCACCGAGACGGACTGGCGGGCCCTGGTCAAGCGGGACGACGTGCAGCTGGTGGACATCTGCACCCCGGGCGAGTTCCACGCCGAGGTGGCCATCGCCGCGCTCGAGGCGGGCAAGCACGTGCTGTGCGAGAAGCCGCTGGCCAACACCCTGGCCGAGGCCGAGGCGATGGCGGCCGCGGCCGACCGGGCCGCCGCCCGGGGCGTCCGGGCCATGACCGGGTTCAACTACCGCCGGGTCCCGGCCATCGCCCTGGCCCGCCAGCTGGTGACCGACGGCCGGATCGGCGCGATACGCCACGTCCGGGCGACCTACCTGCAGGACTGGCTGGTGGACCCGGAGTCCCCGCTGACCTGGCGGCTGCAGCGCGAGCGGGCTGGCTCCGGCGCGCTGGGCGACCTGGGCGCGCACATCGTCGACCTGGCCCAGTACCTGACCGGCGAGCTGGTCGCCGGGGTGTCGGCGGCCACCGCCACCTTCGTGCGCGAGCGGCCCCTGGAGAGCGGCGAGCGGCTCGGGTCCGGTGACCGTGGACGACGCCGCGGTGTTCACGGGCCGGCTGGCGTCGGGCGCGCTGGCCACCTTCGAGGCGACCCGGTTCGCCACCGGGCGCAAGAACCAGCTGCGGATCGAGCTCAACGGCGACCGCGGCAGCCTCGCCTTCGACCTGGAACGGCTGAACGAGCTGCAGTTCTGCGACCGGGCCGACGACCCCGCCACGGCCGGCTTCCGGACCATCTTGGTCACCGAGCCCGGCCATCCGTACCTGTCGGCCTGGTGGCCGCCCGGGCACGTGCTCGGCTGGGAGCACACGTTCACCCATGAGGTCAGGGACCTGGTGACCGCGATCGCCGCGGGCACCGAACCGGCCCCGTCCTTCCGGGACGGCCTGCAGGTGCAGCGCGTCCTGGCCGCGGTCGAGCTGAGCGCGGCGCGCGAATCGGCCTGGACCCCCGTTGACATCGCCGACCCGAGGGAGCCCTGAAGATGTCCCGTCCGTTCACCCTGTTCACCGGCCAGTGGGCCGACCTGCCGCTGGAGGAGATCTGCCAGCACGTCAAGGAATGGGGCTACGACGGCCTCGAGCTCGCCTGCTGGGGCGACCACTTCGACGTCCAGCGCGCCCTGACCGAGGACGGCTACCTGGCCGGGCGGCACGAGCTGCTGGCCAAGTACGACCTGAAGTGCTGGGCCATCTCCAACCACCTGACCGGGCAGGCCGTCTGCGACCACCCCATCGACGCCCGCCACCAGGCCATCGTGCCCGCCCGGATCTGGGGCGACGGCGAGCCGGAAGGCGTCCGGCAGCGCGCCGCGGCCGAGATGGCCGACACCGCGCGGGCGGCGGCGGCGTTCGGGGTGGACACCGTGATCGGCTTCACCGGCTCGTCGATCTGGCACACGGTGGCGATGTTCCCGCCCGTGCCCGAGTCCATGATCGACGCCGGCTACCAGGATTTCGCCGACCGCTGGAACCCGATCCTCGACGTGTTCGACGCCGAGGGCGTCCGCTTCGCGCACGAGGTCCATCCCAGCGAGATCGCCTACGACTTCTGGACCACCCACCGCGCGCTGCAGGCCGTGGACCACCGGCCCGCGTTCGGCCTGAACTTCGACCCGAGCCACTTCGTCTGGCAGGACCTCGACCCGATCGCGTTCCTGGACGAGTACCGGGAGCGGATCTACCACGTGGACTGCAAGGAGGCCCGCACGCGGCTCGACGGCCGCAGCGGCCGCCTCGGCTCCCACCTGCCCTGGGGCGACCCGCACCGCGGCTGGGACTTCGTCTCGGCCGGCCGCGGCGACATCCGCTGGGAGGACATCTTCCGCATGCTGAACTCGATCGGCTATTCCGGCCCGATCTCGATCGAGTGGGAAGACGCCGGGATGGACCGCCTGACCGGCGCGGCCGAGGCGATCACCTTCCTGCGCCGGTTCGACTTCGACCCGCCCCAGGCCGCCTTCGACGCCGCCTTCAGCTCCAGCCGCGACTAGCCCTTTCAGCAACGACTCAGCTCGCCCGGACAGGCGCTGCTCGGCGCGCTACCCACCGCATCTCGATTCAACGGCAGTGCTACATCGATGCGTTGGGCACACAGATGCAGAGCGACCGAGGCTTCCGAGCCCGTCACGAGCCCAGGGCCTCGGCCAGGAAGGCGCGGGCGGCGGCGAACGAGCGCTCGTCGGCGAGCCGGTCGTAGGCGACGCCGGGCATGGCCCCCGGAGCCCCCGGGACCGCATGCCGGTGGGTGAAGCCGTGCATGGCCCGGCCGTACATGACCAGCTCCCAGTCGGCGTCCGCCTGGTTCATCTCCTCGGCGAAGGCGATGACGTCGCCCGGCGGAACGTGCGGGTCGGACGCGCCGTGGCAGACGAGGATCCGGGCGGTCACGGCGCCAGGCACCGCCGGCCGGGTGGTGGCGAGGCTGCCGTGAATGCTCACCACGCCGGCCAGGCCCGCGCCGACCCGGTCCGCACCGGTCGGGTCCGCGCCGGCCGGGTCCGCGCCCGCCAGGTCAGCACCCGCCCGGGCCAGGGCCAGCGCCGCCATCCCGCCGAAGCAGAACCCGACCGCCGCCCGCCGCCCGCCTGCCTCCGGGCAGCCGGACAAAGCCGTCAGGCCGGCCCGCGCCCGCCGGACGAGCAATTCCGGATCGTCGCGCAAAGCCATGAGGGAGGCCATTACCCGCTCACGGTTCCCCGCCACCCCGGGGCCGAACATGTCGCAGGCAAGCACCGTATAGCCGATCGCCGCGTACCGGCGGGCCTGCTCCCGGGCGTGCGCGTCGAGCCCGGCGCCGCCGTGGATGAGCAGTATCCCCGGTCGAGGGTTTTCTTGGGCGTCGTCCCAGCAGAGCAGACCGGTCAGCGTAAGGTCGAGGTCCTGGTACGAGAGGTCGCGGGTGGCGATAGCGTCGCCGGAAGATAGGGAAGAATTGTCACTGATCACGCGACGGAGATTAGCAACAGAATGCCGATAATGCCATTCATCATACCATAGAATGTTAATTTATAAAGTACCCGTGAATTGCGATTGCGTTTCGGATGGTGTCGGCCGGCTTACCGTCCGGTCTGGCCGTCGGCCATCTCCCGGAGGATGTCGATGTGACCGTTGTGCCGGGCCGTCTCTTCGATCAAGTGCATGAGCACCCAGCGCAGCGTGACCGGTTCGGACCGCCAGCTCGGCGTGCCCCGGGACTCGGTCCCGAGGTCGAGCGGCGCGACGAGCTCGTGAGCTGGTCGCAGCTCGCCCGGTACTCCGCCAGCAGCCGGGTGAGAGGAACGCTGAGCCCGAGCCGCATCTCCGCGTCGGGGTCGTCCTCGGTGACCGGCACCTGATCCGGCTCGCCGAGCAGGATCACGCGGATCCAGTAGTACTCCACCCAGCGCAGGTGACTGACCAGGCTGGAGATGGTGGTCAGCGGCGAGCCGGGCAGCGGGGCCCGGCGGGCTGCTCGTCGCTGAGCCCGGCGCACTTCACGTGCACGGTGTCCCGCACGTAGGCCAGCATCGTGGTCAGCACGGCCCGCTCGTCCCAGCTGACCGGGATGTCGTCGGTGCGCGATGACGCGGTGACCGGGGCCGCCGCGGCCGCGGCGGTGACGAGCTCTTCGCTCAGGACGGCAGGCGGCGTCTCGTGGCCGGTCACGACCGGACCGCCTCCTGGCCGGATTCCGCCAGGGAGTCGATCCATCGCTCTAGCCGGGCACCCTCGGTGCCGATCAGGCTGGGATCCCGGAGCGCGGCGGCCAGCAGGACGCTCCCCTCGTAGGCGGCGATCAGGGCCACTCCGAGCTCGCGGGCGTCGTCCCGTTCCAGCTCCCGGAACTGAGCCTCGGCCCAGTCGATCAGCCCGGCGAAGATGGTGCCAGCCCCGGCCCGCAGGTCGTCCTGTTGCTTGCCCAGCTCGGAGCTGAGCGTTCCGACCGGGCAGCCGTAGCGGGCCTGTACGTCCTGCCGGGCGATCAGCGCGCGGACGAGCGCCTTGAGCCGGTCCGCGGGCTGCTCATGCTGGTCGAACCCTGCGCTCAGCCCTTCATAGCGGTGCTGGTAATCGTCGATGACGGCGGCCACCAGGGCGTCCTTGGTCTTGAAGTAGTAGTAGACGTTGCCGAGCGGGACCTCGGCCGCGGTGGCGATGTCGGCCAGCGTCGCCTTCTCCACGCCCTGCTCGTACAGCACCTGCCGGGCCGCCTCCACCAGGCGCTCGCGCTTGCCGGCCCTCCGGCCGGCCTCAACTGAGTTAGTCACCTAACAAAGTATAGACATCGGTACTCTCCGCCGCTATGGTCTGAGTTAGTCAACTAACTAAAAGGGAGATGGACCATGAAGGAGACGGGTTATGGACCCGAGGCCGTCCCTCCGGCCGCAGCCGGCCTCGGGGCAGCGGCCGGCCTGGGGGCAGCGGCCGGCCGCGGAACGGGCGCGGAAGCGGGCTCCGGCGCGGTGTCCGCCCTTGGGCCCGCGGCCGCCCCGGATCCGGGACGGCGACGCTGGCTGATCCTGGCCGTCATCGGTGTGGCGCAGCTGATGGTGGTGCTTGATGCCCTGATCGTGAATATCGCGCTTCCCTCGGCCCAGCGGGCGCTGGGGTTCTCGGTAACCGACCGGCAGTGGGTCGTCACCGCTTACGCCCTGGCGTTCGGCGGCCTGCTGGTGGTGGGCGGCCGGCTGTCCGACCTGCTGGGCCGTAAGCGGACGTTCGTCACCGGGCTGGCCGGGTTCGCGATCGCGTCCGCCGCGGGCGGCGCCGCGCAGACCTTCGCCGAACTCGTGGCCGCGCGAGCGGTCCAGGGCGCGTTCGGTGCGCTGCTGGCGCCGTCCGCCCTGGCCCTGCTCGTCACGACCTTCACCGATCCCCGCGAGCGCGGCAAGGCGCTGGGCATCTACACCGCGATCGCCGGCGGGGGAGGAGCGCTCGGCCTGATCCTCGGCGGCGTCCTGACCGAGTACCTGTCCTGGCGCTGGTGCCTGTACGTCAACGTCGGCTTCGCCATCGTCGCCCTGGCCGGGGCGATCCCGCTGATCAGGAACCAGCCGCGGAACCCGGGTGCCTCCCTCGACGTACCCGGCAGCCTGCTGGCGGCCGGCGGCCTGGCCGCGATCGTGTACGGCTTCAGCGAGGCCGCCGCGGACGGCTGGGGCAGCGCGCTGACCGCCGGCCCGATCGTGGCGGGCGTGGTCCTGCTGGCCGCCTTCACCGTGGTCGAACGCCGGGTCGCCCGCCCGCTGGTGCCGCTGGGCATCATCGCCGACCGCACCCGGGGCACCGCCTACCTCGGCGCGGTCGTCGGGGGAATCGGCCTGATCGGCGCCTTCCTGCTGATCACGTACTATCTGCAGGGCGTGCTCGGGTTCTCTCCGCTGCGCACTGGGCTGGCCTTCATGCCCTTCGTCGCCGGGATCGTGGTCGCGGCTAACTTCGTCAGCAACAAGGGCCTGGACAGGTTCGGTCCCAAGATCGTCGTACCGGCCGGCATGATCCTGGTGGCCGGGGCCGCCGCCTGGCTGACCGGGCTCGGCGTCGACGGCGGCTACGGCACCCGCGTCGCCCCCGCCCTGGTGCTCATGGGCCTCGGCACCGGCGCCATCATCACGCCGGCCTTCAGCCTGGGCCCGGCCGGCGCCCGCCCGGCCGACAGCGGAGTGGCCGCCGCGCTGGTGAACAGCAGCAACCAGGTCGGCGGCTCGCTGGGCGCCGCCCTGCTCAACACCATCGCCACGAGCGCCGCCGCGCACTACCTGACCGCGCACGCACCGCACGTCAGCCCGCTGGCCGCCACGGTGCACGGCGACGTCGCCGCCTTCACCTTCCTGATCGTCTTGTTCGCAGCCGGCGCCGTCGTCACCGCGCTGCTCTTTCCCCGGCGGCCGCACCCGGCGTAAGCCGGCCGCGCAGCCACAGCCACAACGCCGTCAGCAGGTACCAGACCGCGCCGCCCGCCGAGTACTGGGCGAGCGCGGTCAGGCCTGCTGACGGCGACCCGGTCCAGCGGCGAACGAGATCCCGGCGAATACCGAGCCCGCGCCGCTGATGATCATGAGCCACTGCCCGCGCAGCACCCGCTGCCGCCGCACCGCCAGAGACTGGCGCCGCTGAGGACCGCCCAGCCGCCGAAGGCGGTGATCGCCGCGGCCAGGCCGGACCGGGCCGCGATACCGATCGCGACGGCCGCCACCAGGTCCGACCCCAGGTTGACGAGCTGCGGCCAGCCCGCCGCGGCCCGGCGCAAGTCGAAGGCCGTGGCCGCCGCGTCCGAGACGGGATAAACCACGAGCAGCAGGCCGCCCAGGAAGCTCACCGTCCCGCCCGCGGTCCCGGCCGACGCCAGCGTGAACACCAGGGCGACCCACAGGGCCGAGAACCCGCACCGGAAGAAATAAAGATCACGAAGGTACCGAACGGGTCTCGTCTCCGCCCCGGCACCCCGCTTGCCTGAGCGGCCGAACCGGCCATCTCGGGACTCCGTTCGCTGCTCGGGTGCAGTACGGGTTCCCATCGTCGTCACCGGCCCGCTCCGCGTCATGGCCTGCGGGCGCGACTTGGCGTCACCCCGCGGGAGTACCGGAACGCGCCCGGGCCGCGGCTATCACCCCGCAGGTGTATCGCCCGCCGCCTGCGAAGGGTGTGCGGAACGGCTACCGGTTCACGTCGCCGCTGACGAACGTCCCCTTGCCGACGCGGCTCACGATGAGGCCGCGTTCCCTCAGTTCCCGCATCGCCCGCCGGACGGTCTGGTAGCCGATTCCCCACTCCTCGGCCAGATCCCGTTCAGCCGGCAGCTTCTGCCCGGGCTTCAGCTCGCCGCGCTCGATCCGGGCAGCCACGTAATTCGCCGCTTGCTCGTACAGCGGCGTGACCGAATCCGGGTTGAACTGCGGAGCCATGATTGAGATCGTATAGCCCCTCCTACCTGCACAAATACTCCTATCGCCTCGCATGGCCTCGCATAGCTATAGGAGTCGATGTAGTCTGCTGACATGATGACTGTCCGCGGCGAGCCCGATTACGTTGACCAGGTACCGCGCCGCATGGCGTACGAGAAGACCCATCCGAAGACCGAGATCATCTAATCGGCCCGCACTGGCAGGCGGTCCTCCGGGAGGACGCCAGACGATCATCACCCGGCATAGCCTCAAGCAGCTGATGGACAGCTGGAAGCCATCGATGAGGAGAAGGAGCCCTGAACGCCCACGCGGTTAGCTGGGGGTGACGAGGCGGGTTTCGTAGGCGATCATCACCAGCTGGGCGCGGTCGTGGGCGGCTAGTTTCATCAGCAGGCGGCTGACGTGGGTCTTGGCGGTGGCGGCGGAGATGTGCAGGCGCTCGCCGATCTCGGCGTTGGACCAGCCGCCGGCCACCTCGGCCAGCACCTCGAGTTCCCGGGCCGAAAGCGGCTCGAGCAGCTCGGGGGTGGGGCGTTCTTCCGGCTCCGGACGCGCGGCGAACTCGCGGATCAGCCTCCGGGTCACGCTCGGGGCGAGCAGGGCGTCCCCGGCGGCCAGGACGCGGATGGCTGCCAGCATGTCCTCGGGGGCGGTGTCCTTGAGCAGGAACCCGCTGGCCCCGGCGCGCAGCGCGCGGTAGACGTAATCGTCGAGGTCGAAGGTGGTCAGGATGAGGATCCGGGCACCGGCCGTACCGGGGTCGGTGGTGATGGCCCGGGTGGCCTCGATGCCGTCGAGGACCGGCATCCGGACGTCCATCAGGACCACGTCGAGGGTGGTGCTCGCGTACCAGGTCGACGGCCTGGGCGCCATCGCCGGCCTCGCCCACCACCTCCATGTCAGGCATCGCCTGCACCATGACCACGAAACCGCCGCGCACCAGCGCCTGGTCGTCGGCGATCACCACCCGGATCGTCACCGGGTACCGCCCGGCAGGTCCCGGTCGAATTCATCGACCGGGAGGCTGGCCCGGACCCGGAAGCCGCCCGCGTGCGGCCCGGCCTCCAGGGTGCCGCCGAACAGGGCGGCCCGTTCCCGCATCCCGATCAGGCCGTGGCCGCTGCCCGCGCGGACGATCGGCCGCGGTGCCTGCCCGCGGGGACCGTCGTCGCTGATCTCGATGTTCAGCTCGGTGGGCCGGTAGCCGATCCGGACCCGGGCGTGAGTCGGGCCGGCGTGCCGGACCACGTTGGTCAGGGCCTCCTGCACGATGCGGTAGGCGGACAGGTCCGCGGCCGGGGGCAGCGGGCGGGCCTCGCCCTCGATGTCGACCTCGGCGGCCACGCCGGCCACCGCCGTATCGGCGATCAGCCGGTCCAGGTCGGCCAGGCCGGGGACCGGGCTCAGCTCGGCGGCCTGGTCACCGGGGTCGCGCAGCATCCCGACCAGCAATCGCATCTCGTGCAGCGCCCGGCGGGTGGTGATCTCGATGATGGCCAGGGCGTCACGGGCCTGATCGGGGTCGGAGTCGATCACCATCCGGGCCACGCCGGAGCGGACCGCGATGACGCTCATCGCGTGGGCCACGATGTCGTGCAGGTCCCGGGCGATCTGGGCCCGTTCGTCCGCCAGCGCCCGGCTGACCTGCTCAGCCTGTGCGGCCGCGGCCGCTGCCTCTTTCTCGGCCGCCCGTTCGGCCTGCTGGCTGGCGTAAGCCCGGCCGGCCCGGGTGTTCTCCGCGGCCAGCCAGCCCAGGCAGATGAGCGCCACCCCGCCGACGGCGGCCTGGGCGACCTGCAGCCCGCCGCCGACCAGGATGGCGGCCAGGACCGTTGCGGCCGTCACCCCAGTTACGGCCGACGCGACCGGGCGCGAGACCGCCGTCACCACGGAGTACACAGTCATCGCGACCAGGAAGACGGTCGGTTCGCCGGCTCGCAGGCACAGGGTCGCCACCGCGATGGGGAAGACCACGGCCAGCGCCAGCCGCGGCGTCCGCCTGCGGCCCAAGGTGGCCGCCGCGGCCACGGCGTAGGCCGTCCAGATAGCGGCATCCCAGCCGGTCCCGGAGACTCTGGGTGTCCGGCGGGTCATGACGAACTCCACGGCCACGATCACCACCGCGACCACCGCCGCGTCGATGGCGACGAGCTGGGCCGGGGTGAAGCGATGAGCCGCCAGCCGGCGGATCAGCGGCGGGGCCGGGTCGGCGGCCGCGGCGTAGCTGTACATAGTCCGACGTTACCGACCCCGCTGGCGGCCGTCATACGCCCCGGCGCCGATTTTCCCGGTACACCTCCAGGCCTATCGGGACCGTCGCCGGCGCGGCCGCTACCCCGTCCGGCGGAGCGCAAATCGAGCCCGCAGGCCCACGACGCCGGGCCGGTCCGGCGGAAACCATGGGGCCCGGGTGCGAGAGGCGCTCCCGTGTCGAGACGGAGGTTCTGCCCATGACTGGTCTGGCTCGCTGGTGTTTCGAGCATCGCTGGAGGGTGGTGGCCGCCTGGCTGCTGGCCCTGGTCGCCGTCGCCGGGGTCAGCGCGGCCGCCGGGACCAATTTCAACACCAACCTCGCGCTGCCCAACACCGACTCGCAGGCGGCGGCCACTCTGTTGGCGACGAACTTCCCCGCCGCATCCGGCGAAGGCGACCAGGTGGTGATCCAGGCCGGGAACGGCGCCACCATCCGGTCCGCCGCGGTCCGCTCCGCGGTGAGCGCGGCGCTGGGCCGGGCGGCCGCGGTACCCGGGATCGAGAGCGTGGCCAGCCCTTACAGTCCGGGCGGAGCTTCCCAGATCAGCAAGTCAGGCACCATCGCGTTCGCCCGGGTGACCTGGGCCAAGCCGTCGGATCAGATCACCTCGGCCGACGCGAAGAAGCTGATCAGCGCGGCGGAGTCCGCCGACGGCCCCGAGCGTCCGCGTGTCCCTGGGCGGCCCGGCCATCACCAACTCCGAGCGGGTCGGCCTGGGCCGTTCGGTGGGGGTCGGCATCATCGCGGCGCTGGCCGTGCTGCTGATCGTGTTCGGCGGGGCGCTGCTCGCCTCGCTGCTGCCACTGGTCACCGCGCTGCTCGCGCTGGGAATCGGGGTGTCGCTGACGGGGCTGCTCAGCCACCCGTTCGGCATCTCCAGCGCGTCTACCCAGCTCGCCATCTTGATCGGGCTGGGGGTCGGGGTGGACTACGGCCTGTTCATCATCGGGCGGCACCGGACCGCGGTGAAGAGCGGGATGACGCTGGAGAACTCGGTGGCCCTGGCCGTGCGGACCTCCGGCCGCACGGTGCTGCTGGCCGGCAGCACCGTCTGCGTCGCCCTGCTCGGCCAGTTCGCCCTCGGCGTCAGCTTCCTGGACGGCGTGTCGGTGGCCGCGGCCCTCGCGGTGGCCCTGACCATGGCCACCTCGCTCACGTTCCTGCCCGCCTTGCTCGGCTTCCTCGGCCTCCGGGTACTGTCCCGGCGGGAACGACGGGCCCTGGCCGCGGACGGCCCGGCCAGCTCCGATGTGGCCAGTGCCGAGCCAGGCTTCTGGCTCCGCTGGGCCCGGTTCGTGGAGCGCCGTCAGGTCGTCGTGGCCGTGGGCGCGCTGGCGGCCGTGGTCGCGCTCGCGTTGCCGGTCTTCGGCCTCAGCCTCGGTACCTCCGACGCCAGCACCGACCCGGCCGGCTGGACCACCCACCAGGCCTACGCCACGCTGGCGCAGGGATTCGGCCCCGGGTTCAACGGGCCGCTCGAGCTGGCCGCCCGGCCTGGCTCGCCGGCCGGTGCCACCGCCTTCGGCGATCTCCTGGCCACCGTCGCCCGGACGCCGGGCGTGGCCTCGGTGACGCCTGCGGTGACCTCGCCGAACGGGCAGGTGCGGCTGGCCACCGTCTACCCCGCGACCGGCCCGCAGGACGGCCCGACCGTCGACCTGGTGAATCACATCCGCCAGGACCTGATCCCGCGGGCGGCCCACGGCACCGGCCTGATCGTCCACGTCGGCGGGGTGACCGCCACCAACATCGACTTCGCCCACGTGCTGACCGACAAGCTCCCGGTGTTCATCGCCGTGGTGGTGATCCTGGCGTTCATCCTGCTGCTGGTGGTGTTCCGCAGCCTGCTCATCCCGCTGGTCGCCTCGGTCATGAACCTGCTGTCCGTCGGGGCGGGCCTCGGCGCCCTGAACGCGGTCTTCCACTGGGGCTGGGGCACCTCGGCCCTGGGGCTTTCCGGATCCGGGCCGGTCGACTCGTTCGTCCCGGTGGTCATGTTCTCGGTGCTGTTCGGGCTGTCCATGGACTACCTGGTGTTCCTGGTCAGCCGGATCCAGGAGGAGTGGCACCAGCTGCACCACACGGCCTTCCCGGGCCTGGTCGCGCCGGGTGGCCGCGGCACCCGGCGCAACCATCAGGCCGTCACGGCCGGCCTGGCCGGCAGCGGCCGGATCATCGCGGGCGCGGCCACCATCATGATCCTGGTCTTCGGGTCGTTCCTGCTCGGCGGCCACCGGATCCTGGCCGAGTTCGGCTTCGCGCTCGGCTTTTCCGTCCTGGTCGATGCCCTGATCATCCGCGGCCTGCTGGTGCCCGCGCTGATGCACCTGCTCGGCCCGGCCAACTGGGCCCTGCCCGGCTGGCTTGACCGCCTGCTGCCCCGGCTGGCCGTCGAGGCCGCGGACCACACCCCCGTCACCGACCCGGAAGAAGTCCTGTCATGACCGGTTCTCTTCCCGGCCGCCCAGCCCTTCCCGGCCAGGCCGCTCGCCCAGGCGTCACCCGCCGGAATTGCTGCGCCTCGGCGGCGCCGCCATCCCCGCCGCCACTGTGCTCGGCCGGGGTGCCCCCTCGGCTGAGGCGGCACCCGTCCCCGGCACGTGACCGAACGGAACACCACCATGCGGCTGACCTGGATGGGCCACTCCTGCATCCGGATCGAGCAGGACGGCTTCGTGACCGTCATCGACCCCGGCCGGCCAGCAGGGCGAGGACGCCGTGTTCAGCGCGGACCCGCCCGTAGGCCTTGGTACCGGCGTACCTTACTTCCGCCCCACCCAGGGAGTGCCGTTCGAGTTCTGACGCCGGATGGTGGTCAGCGGGCGCCGCCGGTGATGTAGTCGGTGAGGGCGGCTCGTTCGGTCTCGAGTTCGTCGATGCGGTTCTTGACCACGTCGCCGATGCTGACGATGCCGAGCAGGCCGCGGTCGACGACGACCGGCGCGTGCCGGATCCGGCGCTCGGTCATCATGCGCATGACATCCTCGAGCGAGGTGTCCGGCGTGACCGTGTGCACCTCGGCCGTGTAGATCTCGGTGACCGGCTCGGACATCGCCCCGGCGCCCCGCTGGGCGAAGGCGCGGACGATGTCCCGTTCGCTGGCGATCCCGTCGACCGAGGTGCCGTCGCGGGAGACGACCACCGCGCCGATCTTGTGCTCGGCGAGCACCGCCAGCAGGTCCCGGACCTTCGTGTCCGGGGTGACGGTGACCACCCGTGTGCCCTTGCCCCGAAGTACGTCACTGATACGCATTTGTTCCTCCCGGCGCCGGTGCTGGTGCGGTCCTGACGGTGTACCCGCTGTGGCGCGGATGAAGACCTGCCAGCCGCGCTACAGGGGCGGACAGCTCGGCGGGACCGGGCTGGGCGGGGACCCGGAGGCCGCAGGCTGCGGGGCCGGGGGATGGTGGCCAGGGCGCCGATGGCGGGGTCGCATTCCACCGCGTGCAGGGACCGGCCGGCCGGGCCGCGGGCGGCGAGCAGCAGGGCGTGGTCGGGGAGGTTCTGCAGGACCGTCGGCTCGACGGCGTACTCGTAGACCCGCTGGAGGGAGGCGGCGTCGCTCCAGCTGGTGCCGTCGGCCCAGGACGACCCGGTCGTCCAGTTCCGCGAGGTCGACCGGCCGCCCGACCGGCTGCCCGGGCCGAGGCTGAATTCGGCGAAGCTGACCGAGGTGCTGCCGCCGTCCCCGTGGCTGTAGCCGTCGCTGCGGGTCAGGGACTCGTTGCTGCCCCAGGTGGCGGTGCGCTGGGAGAGCACGAACGTGTGCTGGCGGCCGAGGTAGCTGGCGGCCTGCTCGGCTTCGGCGTGGTGGCCCAGCCGCATGAACGCCGCGGTGCCGCCGCCGAGCAGGGCCAGGCTGTCCTCGCGCAGGTGCCGGAACAGGAACGTGAGCGGCACGCGCCGCTGCTCGCACGCGCCGGCCAGGCGTTCCAGGTGCGGACGGGTGATCTCGTCGGCCCCGGCCACGATCACCGCGGGCGCAGTCGACGGGCTGGCCGTGACCTGGACGGTGAGCCACTGGACGGCCAGCGCGGTGAGCATCTCGCCGCGGGCGCTGCGCGCGGCGGGGTCCAGGGCCAGGCAGGTGTACCAGGCCGGGGCGGGCGGCGGTGCCAGCACCGGCGCGTACCCGGTGTAGCGGGCCAGGTCGGACAGGAAGGCGTCCAGCCGGACCAGGTTGGCGATGATCTGCTGCTGGTACCCGGCCGGGAACAGGCCGCCGCCGATCAGCGCCCGCTCACGCGGGCTGAGCAGGCCGGGCGGGACGGGATGGCCGAGCGCGGCGGCGACGGCGGCGGCCAGCCGGGCCGGGCTGACCCGGCCGCCGAGGGCGGCGCCGAGCTGCTCGATGATGCGGACGTCGACGGCGCGGTCGGTACGGGTCCCGTGGGCTCCGCCCGCGGCGCCGGCGTGGATGGCCTCGGTCAGCGCGTCGGCGAACTGGGCCGCGGACAGCCGGGTCAGCAGCCCGCTGCGGTTCAGGCCGCCGGGCAGCGCGTACCAGGCGCCGGGGACCCGCGCGGCCTGGGCGGCCGCGGTCAGCTGGCCGCTCGCCAGCTGACCGGACAGGTCCACGACCAGCAGCGGCCGGTCGGCCAGCAGGGACGTGCCGTGCACGGCCAGCAGCCCCTGCCAGCCGGCCAGGCTGCCGCCGAAGACATCGGTCCGGCGGGTCGGCGGCTCCGCGCTCGACCAGGCCGGGACCGGGCCGAGCCGGGCCAGTTCGGCCTGCAGGTGGGCGTCGGCGCGCTGCCGCCAGGCGTCGTGGGCCCGGCGGTACTCCCATTCCGGCTCGGCCGCGTCGGCCTGGCGCTGCCGCCACCAGGTCCGGGCCGTGTACCCGAGCCCGGAGCCGGCCGCGGCCAGGGCCACGACACCGATGACCGCGGCGGCCGCCGCGTGGTGACGGCCGGCTTCGTACCCGGCCAGCAGGCCCAGCGTCAGGCCCGCGGCCAGGCTCGGCTTGACCAGCCAGCGGCGCGCCCGGGCGTACCGGGCCTGCGCGGCCGCGGCCCGTGCGGCCACCGTTTCCCGGGCGTGCTCCGGGTCGGGTTCCGGCTCGGGGAACGGGGCGGTCATCCGGCGCGGGTCACGGAAGATCCAGCCCAGCCTCGCCCCGGGCGTGAACAATCGGTCCAGCACGTGAGCAGGCTGGACGCTCATGGCGCCGGTTCCTCTCGGTTGCCCGGTTCCGTGCGCCCGTCTCCCCTTTGATGATGCCATATCCGGACTAGTGGTCGTTACACCTGGCGACGGGAATATCTCGGAGCGCTACTACTCCTGAGGCTGGGCAGGATCAGGGGACGTGAGGTAGTCGAGCGGCCAGCGGCACGGCTGGACGAATGCGTCCAGGTGATAGGCCACCCGTTCGGTCCAATCGTGGTCGCCGGCCTTCGCCCCGGCCGCACGTTCCAGCGCCGGGTCCGGCCGCCGGCCCCAGGCTACGGCGCGCAGCTGAGCCGGGTCCCGCTGGGCGGCGGCGTGCCAGCGGGTGACGGCGGCGAGCTGGCTGGCGCCGTCCGGGCCGGGGATGGCGCGGCCGTACGCCTGCTCCCAGTCCGCGCTGCGGGGGTGGCGGCCGTCGAGGCCGTCGCGGCAGGCCGCTTGCAGGGCTTCCAGCACCAGCACCCACTGGTAGGACGGGGCCAGGTACGGCGGTTCCTCCTGGTCGCACGGCCAGGTCCCGTCGGTCACGGCGTGCCGCATCGCGGTGACCACGTGAACCGCGAGCGGGCCCGGGCTGACCCGGGCGGTGATGACCGCGGCCCGGGCCGCGACCGCGTCGTCGACGGCATGACCCAGCGCGCAATCCCGTTGCCGGGTCGGCCAGGGCGCGCAGGTCGGCGGTGAATTCGGGACCCGGGAACGGCATGGCCCAGCCGACCAGGTGGGCCAGGACGGTCAGCTCGGCCCACCAGGTGATCCGGGGATCGTCCTCGGCGGCCCGCCGGGCCTGGCGCAGCTGTCGCAGCGTGCACGGGGCGCCCTGGCAGTCCGGCCCGCAGCTGGCCGACCGGGAGGTGATGATGGCGGCCGGGTCCGCCGCCGGTTGGCCGGTTGCCTCGCGGCCGGTGCCGTCGGGCATCCGGACCAGCCAGGGGTAGTCGGCGCCGTCGGCGAAGACGGCCGCCTCGCCCGGAGGCAGGGTGACGATGTACTGCTCCTGGGCCGGGGTCAGGTTCATGGTGGCGCCGACCGCCTGCCGGTCGTCGGCGGCCGGGAGCCGGTGCACGATCTTGACGGCGGTGTTCTTGACCACGTCGGTGATCAGCTTGGACGGGATCTGCTCGGCCACGACCAGGCCCTCGCCGTAGGCGCGGACCTCGGCGAACAGGGCCGCGAAGAGCTCGACCGCCTTGGCCGCCGGGCCGCGCTGGCCCGGGCCGGGATCACGCAGCAGCCGGTGCGCTTCTTCCAGGACGGTCAGGTGGCGCAGGGACGGGGCGGCCAGGTTGGCGGTTCCGCTGGCGCAGCCGCAGGTGCTCGGTCAGGCGGATCAGCACCGCGCCGATCAGGAACGCCTTGTCCTGGTCGTCGCCGACGTCCTCGATTTCCAGGACCACGTTGCGGTCAAGCAGCGCGGTGAAGTCGAGCGGGTGACCGCCCTCGAAGAACCGGCCCGGGGTCCCCAGCCGCAGGCTGCCCAGCCGGACGGTGATGAACCCGCGGACGTTCCGCTCGACCTCGGCGCCGTAGGCGGCTTCGCGGACCACGCGGTCGGCGGCTGCCTGCAGGTCTTCCAGCGTGGGGTAGCCGGGCTGGACGCCGGGGGTCTTCGGCTCGCCCAGGACCAGGTCCCAGCCGTGCTCGTCGTAGGCCCGGATCAGCGCGGCGTTCAGCACCTGGGGGAACGGCTCGTCCGCCTCGAACGCGGCCAGGAACAGGCTCTTGGCCAGGTCCGCGTGCGTCTGCAGCGGGAACCGGCTGCCGTCGGCCCCGGCCGCGGGCTCCAGCGGGTTGAGGCCGGCCGCGGCCTGGCCGCCCTCGCCCGGGCGGATCCGGATCACCTCGGCGTGCCCGGCCAGCCGGGCGGCCAGGCCCTGGCTGTACTCGGCCTTGGCCGGCTCGATCACCAGCCACGGGATCCCGGCCCGGGCCGCCTGCTCCAGCAGGTGCCGGACCGTCTGGGACTTGCCCGCGCCGGTGGCTCCGCAGACGAACGTGTGCCGGTTCAGTGATGCTCGCGGCAGCGTCAGCGGCCCGGCCGGGAGGCGGTCGCGGTCGAGCACTCGCCCGAGGGTGAGACCTGATTCGTCGGCCGGGGCCTCGGTCGCGGTTTCCGGGATGGTGTCGAACTCGGGCCGCAGGACGAACCGCGCGCTGCCGGGGATCTCCCGGGCCGGCGGCCGGGCCAGCGCGGCCAGCACCGCCGACGAGCCGTAGAACGGGGAGGCGGGCTCCGGGTCGGCGTCGATGTCCAGGGCAGTCTTGGCGGCGGTGAGGACCCGGTCCAGGCGGCCGCATCCGGGCACCGGAACCAGCCCGTAGGGCAGGCCCGTCAGGTCCGCCGACGCGCACAGCAGGCCTGCTACCTCGGCCGCCTCCGGTCCGCCGTCCGCGCCGGCCAGGACGCGGATCCGCCACAGGCCCGCCGACGCGGCCTGCCGCAGCTCGGCGTGCCGGTCCTGCAGCCGCCGGACGCTCAGCTGCGCCTGCGGGTTGTCGAACCGCTGCGCCGCGCCCTGGGCCGCGTACACCCCGAAGGTCAGCTCGTCCAGTTCGGCGCGGCCGGCTGGCTCGGCGAGCACCAGCCAGGCGAACGCGCCCGGCCACGCCGCCAGCAGCCCGTCCTCCAGGCTTGGCCGGACGGACTGGGCGGGTCCAGTCGGCTGCGAGGCCGGTGCCTGCGTCGCGAGCAGGCTGTCCGCTACGCCGGCGATCTGGACCCAGGACGGGAGCGCCGCCAGCATCCGCGCCAGGCCGCCGGGGGCCAGCGCCTGACCGCGACCGCCGGCTGGCAGCTTCAGCGCTACGTCTTGGTCCCTGGTCCGGTGTCGCCGGCCGCGCTGTCGCCGGCCGCGGTGGTCCTGACCATGGTGGCGAGGGGGCACCCGGCCGCCACGACCTGGACCGGGCCGCCCATGCGGTCCCGCGCCCAGGCGAACCCTACCGGGCCGGTCCCGCCGTGGTAAGCAGCGCCTAGCACGGCCGCCCGTTGTCCGGCGAGCAGATCGCCCTCGTCCCCGTCGGATCCGCCGGGCGGCTGGCCTGGCGGCTGACGCCGGGTCAAGCGAGGGATCTGCGTGACCCGCCAGGCCTCCAGGTCGCAGAGCACCTGCCAGGCTGAGGGAGCTGACGGAGCCACCACCGACCTCCCTGAACACGAAGAGAAGTTAGTCCACTCTCTCAGAGTAATCGCCCGGCAGGCCTGGAATGCGCGCAATGTCCGTTGCCCGAGTGCGCGGCCCGGGTTCCCGGCCTCAACTGCCGCATCCGCGCCACGGCCCCCACCCTGCCCCTTTACCGGGGCGCCGACAACGACATCGGTGCCACATCGATGTCGTTGCAGCAGCATCGATGCCACATCGGTGTCGTCAGCTGCGCCACCCGGGAGACGGCGGGCTGATCACAGGCGCATCACGGGCATCACCCGGCTCGTGAGCAGGGTACTCGCCGCGGAAAGGCCACCCCCAGGCCGTCAGCGCCGCCCGGAGTGCGGCGGCTTACGAGATTGCTACGCAGACGGTGGCGAGGACTTTTCCGTCGCCCTGCAGCGAACCGCACACGCGTCCTGGCCGCACGGTGCCGTGAATGTCCGTTGTCCAGTTCTGGCTCCCGAATCTCCAGCCCCGGTACGCCGGCTCGAGGAAAGTCTCGTAGTTGACATTCTTTTTGTTGTAAAACCGGATGACTTCCCGTTCGTTGTACAGCGCCGGGTGAAAGGAGAGGCCGACGAAGTAGTAGTTCCCGTAGGTGCCGCTGACCTGGCGACCGGATCCGTCGATGCCGAAGCAGTAGACGCCGGGAGGCTTCGGCGATGTCCAGTTGGCGCAGCCATTACCGGTGCTGGCCTGGGCGGGACCCGCCGCGATCAGAGTTGTCCCGAGCAACGCCGCGCCAGTCATGGCCGCCGTCGCCAGCGCGGCGCGCCGCCTGCCGGACGAGCGGAACCGTTGTCCTATCACGAAAATTCCTCCCCTTATGCGGTGCCTTGAGCGTGCAGGCCGGCACGTATGCCACTACGCAGATAAAGGACGAGCATAGAGGCGGGAAGGATTACGCGGTGTGTGCCTCGGGCCAATCTCTAACCGACAAGATACATGCGCCTTACCGGAAGATATAAAATAAAACGTATGAGACCGGGCGCTATTGCGAGCAATGGCGCCCGGTCAGCCCCGCGGCACCCCGCCCCCGGGCCGGGTGCTCGGCAGTTTCCGGCGTTACGGGTACCGGGCGTCGAGGGTGGTGGTGACGCGCCCGGTGGCGATGTCGTACACATGGCCGGAAACGCTCACCGTCGGCGGGACCAGGGGCGAGGCGAGCAGGCGCTCGACGTCGGCCTTGACGGTGAGGTGCGGGTCGGTGACGGCGGAGGCCTCCAGGGCTGCCGCGGAGACACCGGTCGCCTCGGCGGCCTGATCCCGGAAGCCGGGGTCGGCGAGGAAGCCGGTCCCGCACTGCGTGTGATGGATGACCGCGACCTCGAACAGCGAGTCCCCGGTGCCCTGCCCGGCGCCGAGCAACTGCCCGGCCAGGAACGCGAGGAAGGAGATGTCCTCGATGACGGCCTGGGTAACGCGTCCTCCCGCGTTGCGGATGACCGGAGCGTCGCCGAGCTGGAGCCCGAGGACGATCGCGGGGTCGACCCGGTGATCGAGGCAGCTGACGACGATCATCTGGGCGGCGGGCAGGCCGAGAGCCGGAGCGGTGTAGGTGCGGGCGAACTGCTCGTTGCGCGCGAGCAGCGGGGTGATCCTGGTCATGAGATTCCTCTCCCCGTATTTAGTGGACGCTGTACACGTTAACAACGTTTAGTGGACGCTGTCCACTTTGTTATCCTGGCGCGATGACTGCCAGCCGTCCAGCGGGGGAGACGCGTCAGGTAGAGCGGCGTCGCCGCCCGCGCGGCGCCGTCCGTGACGGCCTGGTCGCCGCCGGACTCGAGCTGGCCCGGACCGGCGGCCCGGACGCCGTGGTGCTCCGCGAGGCGACCCGGATGGTGGGCGTGGTGCCCAATGCGGCCTACCGGCACTTCGCCGACCGGGACGAGCTCCTCGCCGCGGTCTGCGCGGCGGCGATGGACGAACTCGCCGCCCGGATGGCGGCCGGCGTCGCCCGCGTGGCCGGCGGATACGGTGACCCGGACGCGGCCCGCGGCCGGCTGGGCGCGATCGGCATCGCGTACCTCGCGTTCGCCCGCGAGGAACCGGGGCTATTCGCCACCGCGTTCGCGCTGCCGCAGCAGCACGCCTACGGCGTCCCGGGGACCGCGACCCGCTCGGACCGCGCTGGCCCGGAGAGCGCTGCCCCGGACCGCACGCCGCTGGGGCAGCTCCGTGCCGCCCTGGACGAGCAGGCCGACGCCGGCCTGCTCGACCGGAGCCGCCGCGACGGCATCGAGTATCCCGTCTGGGCCACGGTGCACGGGCTGGCCGTGCTGGCCGGGTCGGGGCCGCTGCGCGACGTCCCTGAAGCTGCCCGGCACCGCCTTGACGAGCTCATTTTCGGGTTCATCCAGGACGGCCTGACCGGAGGTTAGACAGTCAGCCGTTGGCCGCGGCGAGCGGATCCCGCTGCGCGGGCGTGGCGTCGTCGCGGTCGGTGGAGATCGTGAGATCGCGCCAGGCGGCGTCGGACTCGGCCCGCGCCCGGGCCGCCGCCGTCGCGTAGGCGTAGGCCTCGCTGCCCAGGATCAGCCGCAGCGGCGGCTCGTCCATCCCGGCGACGGCCAGGACGACCTGGGCCACCTTGGCGGGGTCGCCGAGCGCGCCGGAGCTCCCCAGGTCGTGGTGCGCCCGGGCCATCACGCCGACGGTCGCCTGGTACGGCTCGCTGATCGGCGGCACCTCCATGGACGACCCGGCCCAGTCGGTCTGCATGCCGCCGGGCTCGAGCACGGTGACCTTGACACCGAGCGGGCCGACCTCCCGTGCCAGTACCTCCGAGAAGCCGCCGACGGCCCACTTCGCCGCCTGGTAGGCGGACAGGCCGGCCGTGGCCAGGCGCCCGCCGATCGAGGAGACCTGGATGATGTGGCCGCCGCCCTGCGCGCGCAGGACCGGCAGTGCCGCCTTGGTCACGTTCACCACGCCGAACAGGTTGGCGTCGACCTGCGCCCGGAAGTCGGCCAGGGTGATGTCCTCGACCGCCGCGAGGTTGGCGTAGCCGGCGTTGTTGACCACCACGTCGAGCCGGCCGAACGCCTCGACACCCGCCGTCACCGCCGCGGCCGCGGCGCCGGCGTCGGTGACGTCGAGCGCCACCGGGAGGATCTGGCGGCCATAACGGTCCGCCAGATCAGCCAGGCTGGCGGGCTGCCGGGCGGTGGCGACCAGCTGATGGCCGGCCGCCAGGACCGCCTCCGCGATGTGGCGGCCGAGGCCGCGGCTGCTGCCGGTGAGAAAGAAGACCTGTGACACGAGACGTCCCTTCACGAGCGAGTACTTAACACAACGACGGTTTGATAATAACAGAACATCGTTGCGTTAGATACACTGGGACTATGGCAAGCGCGGAGACCTTCCAGCGGGCCCGCCGCCCCGAGCAGAAACTGCGGCGCCAGGACGCCATCCTCGGCGCCGCCCGCGAGCTGGCGCTGCGGGACGGCGTCCGCAGCGTGAGCCTGGCCGACATCGCCGGGCGGGTCGGCATCCACAAGTCGGCCCTGCTGCGTTACTTCGAGACCCGCGAGCAGATCTTCCTGGAGCTGACCGCGCAGGCCTGGCGAGACTGGGTGCAGGCCGTGCGCACTGAGCTCGATGAGGCCGAACGGGGTTCCGCTGAACTAGTCGCCGAGGTCTTCGCGCGCAGCTTCGGCGACCGCCCGCTGCTATGCGACCTGATTGCGCATACGCCGCTCAACCTGGAGCGCAACGTCTCACCCGAGGCCGTGCGCCGCTACAAGCTGACCTCGCTGGCCGCGGTCGACGAGGCCGCCGCCCTCGTGCAGCGAGTCCTGCCCGGGCTGACCCTGGCCGAAGGCCTGGAGTTCGTCGCCGCCATAGCGTCCCTGGCCGGCGCCGTGTGGCAGATCGCGAACCCCGGGCCGATCCTCAAAGAGCTCTACGCGTCGGACCCGGCCCTGGGCCACGCCTGCGTGGACCTGGTGCCCCGGCTGCGCCGGACCGGGGAAATCCTGCTGGCGGGCCTGATCCCGAGCCGGCCGGCGCAGCCAGAGGATCAGGATTATTCGTCAGTTTTGGCCGTTATAACGGCCAAAACTGACGAAAGATGCGACCTTACCCAGGTTCGCCGGTCAGGAGCGCCTGAATGACGCTGGCTCCGGGGACTCCCGGAAAAGGGTTGGATCAGGGCCACAACAGGCGCCGGGTCCAGCCGTCCCCGGAACGCCGATACTGCACGCGGACATGGCGCCGCTCCGGGCTGCCCTGCCAGAACTCGACCTCCCCGGCGGTCAGCGCGTACAGGGTCCAGGCCGGGGCGACCAGCCCGGGGTCGGCGCTGACCCGGTCGTAGGACGCGCGGAAGGCGCGGTCGAGCTCGGCCAGGTCGTCCAGCGGCTCGGACTGGTGACCGACGAACCCCTCGGCCCGCGACGCCGGCGGCCGGGCCAGGAAATCGGCTGCGCTGGCCTCCGCCCCGGCCGGGACGGCCGTCCCGCGGATCCGGATCTGGCGGGCCTGCTGGGGCCACCAGAACGACAGGGCCGCGGCCGGGTTAACCGTGAGATCCCGGCCCTTGCCGCTGGCCGCGCTGGAGGCGAAGTACCAGCGGCCCTCGCCGTCGACGTCCTTGCAGATCAGCACGCGTGAGGAGGGGCGTCCCCGGTCGTCGGCGGTGGCCACCGTCATGGCGTGCGGCGCCGGGACCCCGTCCTGGATGGCCGCCTCGAGCCAGCGCAGGAACAAGGTCACCGGATCGTCCGGCGCCGCCTCCGGGTCGAAGTGCGGCATCCCCTCCGGGAACACCTTCTGCGAGCGCAGCAGTTCGCGTAGCCCTGCCACCTCAGCCGTCATCGCGGTATTCCCTTCGCCGGTCGTCCGGGCGCGGACATCTCCCCAGGCTAGATGAGCCGCAGCAGGTCCTCTTCCTGCTCACGGCTCAGGCCCTCGTTTCCGGGCCCGGGCCGCCGCGGGCCTGGTCCCAGGCCAGGGTGTCGCGGATGGTCTCGGCCAGCGGGCGCAGGAGCAGGCCTCCTGAGCGGGCCCGGTGTCGTGCTACCACCTGGATGCCCGGGGGGTTATCACCCTGCCGTAGCCCGGTCCCGCCAGGGGAAACTGCCGACAGGACAGCGATCGGCGGCGCTCGGCCGGGCGGAGGGGTGGGGTCCGATGAGGGACGGTTCCGGTGGCCGTCGGATGCGCGCGTTCGGCTCGCTGGCGGGCAACCAGGTGCTGCTGCGCGTCCTGGCGGCGTACCTGCTGTTCATCCTCACCGAGTACGCGGTCTGGATCGCCATGCTGGTGTTCGCCTACCGGCGGGGCGGCACCGCCGTCGCCGGGTTTGTCGCGGTGGCGCAGCTGGTGCCGGCCGCGATCGTGGCCCCGCTGGTGGCCGCCGCTGCCGACCGGCGGTCACCAGCGGTCTTGCTGGCCGGGGGGTACCTGGCGCAGACCGCGGGGATGGCGGGCACGGCGGTGGCGATCGCCGCCGGGGCGCCGCTGGCGGCCTACGCGGCCGCCATCTTCGCGTCCACGGCGGTGACGGTCACCCGGCCGGCCCAGTCCGCGCTCATCCCGTCGGTGGCCGCCACTCCCGACCAGCTGACCGCGGCCAACGTGGTGGCGGGCTGGCTGGAAGCGGCCGCGGTGGCGGGGGCCGGGCTGCTGGCCGGGGTGCTGATCTCGCTGGCCGGGGTGGCGACCGTGTTCGCCGTGTGCGCCGGGCTGGGCCTGGCGGCCGTGCTGCTCGTGACCCGGCTGCGGGTGACCGGCCTGGCTGGGGCGGGCGTCGCGGGGGCCGGGCCGGCGGACGGCGAGGGGGAGTCGGCGGAGGGGGAGCCGGCAGCCAGGCGAGACGGCCATGGGTATCGGCGCGGGACTGCGGCTGGCGGCCCGGCAGCCGCGGGTACGGCTCATGCTGGCGCTGCTGACCGCGGACTCCGTCGTCCTGGGCGCGCTGGACCTGCTGGTCGTCATCCTGGCCATCAACGTGCTCGGCCGTTCCTCTGGCTGGGTCGGCTACCTGCAGTTCGCCTTTGGTATCGGGGCGCTGCTCGCGGCCACGGTGAGCGTGATCCTGGTCGGGCGCCGGCTCGGCGGCCCGATCCTGATCGCCGCGCTGGCCTTCAGCGGGGCGCTGGCGGCGGTGGCGTTCGGCCCGGGGCTGGGCGGGACGATGGCCCTGCTGGTGGTGGCCGGGGCGGGCCACTGCCTGCTCGAGGTGGCCACCCGCACGCTGCTGCAGCGCTCGGTGCCGCCCGAGCTGATCGGCCGGATCTTCGGCGTCCTCGAGGGGCTCATGATGGCCGGGCTGGCGGTGGGCGCGCTGCTCGTCCCCGCGCTGGCGCACCTGGGCGGGAGCCGGCTCGCCGTGCTCGGGGTGGCGGTCGTGCTGCCGCTCGCCCTGGTGGCGGGCGGACGCGCGGTGTTCCGCCTCGACGCCGATACCGCGGTGCCGGTCGTCGAGATCTCCCTGCTGCGTTCCCTGCCGTTGTTCGCCGAGCTGCCCGCGCCCGCGATCGAGGGCCTGGCCGCGGCGCTGCGCCCGGTGGAGCTGAGCGCCGGGGACACGCTGATCCGGCAGGGCGACCCGGGCGACGCCTACTTCGCCATCGCGGCGGGCGAGCTCGACGCCGTGCAGGACGGGCAGTGGCTGGGCCGGTACGGCCGCGGCGAGGGCGTCGGCGAGATCGCGCTGCTGCGTGCGGTCCCGCGCACCGCGACGGTGGTCGCGCACACGGCCGCGACCGTTTACCAGCTGGACCGGGACCTCTTCCTGACCGCGGTGCTGGGGCACGCGCCGACCCAGCGGCACGCCGACCAGATCGCCGCGACGCGGCTCGCCACCGGCCCCGCCGCACCGCGCCGCTAAGTCCGAGAGCATCCGCATCAAGCCCACGAGCAGAGGAGACACGGCGGTGGATCATCCGCTGGCGATGGACGCCGAGGCCATGCGGCGCGCCGGTTACGCGACCGTCGACGCCCTGGTGGCCCGGCTGGCCGACCCGGAGGCCGATCCGGTGCTCCGCCGCGGCGACGCCGCCGAGATGCGCGCACGGCTCGGCGGACCGCCGCCGGAGCCGCCCGGGGACTACGGCACGGTCCTGGCCCGGGTACTCACCGACGTGCTGCCCTACGGGGCGCGGACCGATCATCCCGGCTACCTGGCCTTCGTGCCGAGCTTCACCACCTGGCCGGCCGCGCTGGCCGAGCTGACCGCCGCCGCGACCAACCTGTACTGCGGCGCGTGGATGGAATCGGCTGGCGCCACCCAGGTCGAGCTGGAGGTCATCGACTGGTTCCGCGGCTGGCTCGGCCTGCCCGCCAGCACCGGCGGCGTGCTCGTGAACGGCGGCTCCGCCGCTAACCTGACGGCGCTGCTGGTGGCCCGGGAGGCGGCCGGCGGCCCGTCTCCCGACTCCGTGGTGTACGTGTCGGACCAGGCGCACTCGTCTCTGGCCCGGACCGCGCGGGCCATGGGGCTGCGCCCGGAGCAGGTACGGGTGCTGCCGACCGATGACCGCTGGCGGCTGCGGCCGGAGACGGTGGCGGCGGGCGTCCGGGCTGACCGCGGCGCCGGCCGGATCCCCTTCGCCTTGTGCGCCAGCGCCGGGTCGACCAACACCGGCGCCGTCGATCCCCTCGCCGAGCTCGCCGACGTCTGCGCCGCCGAAGGACTGTGGCTGCACGTCGACGCGGCCTACGGCGGCTTCGCCGCGCTGACCGCCAAGGGCCGGACGGCACTGGCCGGCATCGACCGGGCCAACTCGGTCACGCTCGATCCGCACAAATGGCTGTACCAGCCGATGGAATGCGGCTGCGTGCTGATCCGCGACGGGGCCCGGCTGGAACGGACGTTCGCCATCCATCCCGACTATCTCGACGACGACGCCACCCAGGGCGCGGGTGAGGTCAACTTCGCCGACCGGGGGCTTCAGCTGTCCCGGGGCTTCCGGGCGCTCAAGGTGTGGATGACCGTGCAGACCTTCGGCCTGGCCGCGCTCCGCGCCTGTGTCCAGCGCAACCTCGAGCTAGCGGAATACGCCGAGGCCCTGATCCGGGAGCAGGCCGGGCTCACCCTGATGGCGCCGGCCACGCTCGGCATCGTCTGCTTCCGCCGGGAATGGCCCGGCTGCGACGAAGCCGAGACCGAACGGCGCGGCCTGGCCCTCGCCGCCGAACTGGAGCGCGGCGGGACCGCGCTGGTCTCCACCACCCGGCTGGCCGGCCAGCACGCCGTCCGGCTCTGCATCCTCAACCCGACCACCGCGGCGGAGCACGTACGACGCGTCATCGAGCACTTCGCCACCGCTCCGGTCCCGGAGTCCCCGGCGGCCACGGCGCATCCCGGCCCAGCCGGCGCGGGGGCCTCCTACGCCGTCGCCCGGGCCGGCATCGTGGCGGATTCCAGCCCGGACGAGCTGCGGGCGGCCCCGCTCCTGGCGGGTGTACCCGCCGCGGCCCGGCAGGCGGTCCGGGCCCGCGGCGTGTGCCTCGACGTCGCCGCCGGGGAGGAGGTCATCCGCCGCTGGGATGCCGACCGGTTCTTCTACATCACCCTGGCCGGCCGCTACGACGTCTTCATCGAGGACCGGTTCATCCGCACCCTCGGCCCCGGTGACCACTTCGGCGAGCTGGCCGCCCGTGACTGGGGCGGCGGCTACGGCTACGCCCGGCTCGCCACCGTCCGCTGCACCGAACCGGGCCGGCTCCTGCGGCTGACCAGCGAGGATCTCCAGTGGCTGGTCGACACCCAGCCGACGGTCAAGGCCGGTCTGGCGGCCACCCTGGCCGAGCGCCTGCAGAATCGTTAGCGCTTCCCGCGCCGGGACGGAACGCCAGCCCGCGTAGCTTCGTCCTTGGCGGGCGAGGAGGTGATGGCGTGGGCCGCGATGATGACGGCACGGGACCACCAGGCCGCCGGCCGGCCAGGGACGAAGTGGAACGGCTCCTGGCCGAGCGCGGCGAGCACCTGATGCGCGCCGCGATCGCACTGACCGGTAGCCGCCCGGAAGGCGAGGACCTGCTGCAGGCCGCGCTCGAGCGGCTGCTGCGGCACTGGAGCCGGATCGATTCAGATCCCGAAGGCTACCTGCGCCGGACGCTGTACAACATGGCCGCCGACGGCTGGCGGCGGCGCGGCGCCTGGCTGCGCAAGCTCCCCCTGGTGCACGCGGGCAGTAGCCCGGCCCCCGGCCCCGACGCGGTCGAGGCGGTGGACCTGCGCGACGCGCTGGGCCGGGCCCTGGCCCAGCTGCCGCCCCGGCAGCGCGCGGTGCTGGTGCTGCGCTACTGGGAGGAACTCAGCCAGGCCGAGACAGCGGAACTGCTCGGCTGCGCGGAAGGAACGGTGAAGTCCGCCGCCGCCCGCGGGCTGCAGCGGCTGCGCGAGCTCACTGCTCCCTGGGATGACTTCAGACCACAACTGACGGAGAAGAGAACATGAGTAACGCGGAGACGGATCTGCTGCGCGAGAGCATCGACCGGCTCACCCACGACGAACGGCCGCCCGGCGGGCTGGCCGACCGGGCGTTCCAGCGGCACCGCCAGCGGACGATCGCGTTCCGCGCGGCCGCCGCCGGCGCGGCCGTGATCGCCGCCACGGGAGTGTTCGCGACGGTAGGCCTATCCGGCGCCGCGCCGCGCCCGGCGCAGCAGGCACCGGCCGGGCAGGCCCAGAACGGGCACGTGCAGACCGCCGCGTACGTGTCCAGCCACACCGAGCGCGCCCTGGCGGCGGCCCAGCGGGCCAACCTCATCGAGGAGATTCACACCGCAGGCCAGAACTACCCGCTCGGCCTGACCCAGGTGCTCAGCTTCCCCATCAACGGCGGCGGCACCGGGCACCTGGTCAAGCAGGCGGGCCCCACCGCCAGCCAGGAAAACACCTGGTCCTACCGCGGGCAGTTGCGCGAACAGGGACTCGACGCGGCCGGTAACCCCCTCTTCGACGCGACCAGCACCACGGCGCAGTCACCGGCCGGGTCGAGGACGGTCATGACTGTCAGCGGCACCGGCGCGGACTACCCGTCGCGTACCTGGTGGCGCAGCTCACTGCAGCTCAGCCTGCCTGCTAGCGGACAGCCGACGTGCGCGTCGGCCTTCCTCCCGCCCCCGGTGGGAACCACGCTGGACTGGGCCGCCGCGATCCGCACGGCGCTGTCCTGCGGGCACTTCCGGCTGGCCGGGCACGAGCAGGTCGGTGGCGTCGATGCCATCAAGCTGGTCTCGACGAAGGTCAACGGCCCCTACACGGCCACCGCCTGGGTCGACCCGTCGACCTACCTGCCGGTGCGGGTGACCTGGAACTGGCTCGACCCTCGCGCCCAGGGCCCGGGCACGCTGACCGGCGACTTCCGGTGGGTCCAGCCGACGCAGGCCAACCTGGGAGCGCTGCGGGTGACGGTTCCGGCCGGGTTCAAGCAGGTTCAGTCGGGCGGCCTTCCGGTCCCTGGCATCAACCTGTAGTCCTGTGGCCCTGGGGCCGTGACGGCGTGGCGACCTGCGGGTTACCGGAGATCTCGCAGTTCGTCCGCGCGCCGGAGATCCTTAGGCCGCCCGACCGCTTCTCGCATCCGGATCAGGTCCTGGCGGCCGAGGTAGCGGATCATGAATTCCCCGGCCGACGCCACCTCGCAGCGCCCGATGAAATCCATGACGGACAGCCCGCCCCACGGCAACGCCGGAGTGCAGCAATCCCCGCTCGCCGTGGCGGTGCGGAACAGGACCTTGGGGCGGCCGAAGGCCTCGGGCGCGCACGGCACCGGGACGCCGTCGTCGTCGGTCAGCCGGGCCGAGGACGCGGCGAAGGCCGCGGCCAGGGACCCGGCCTGGGCGGCGTCGCCGTCCCAGAGCAGGTCGAGGTCGCCGGTCAGTTCCCGTGAGCCGTGCATGATCCCGGCGACCTGCCCGATCACCACGACCCGGACTCCGGCCCGGTCCAGGGTCCGCAGCAGCGGCAGCGGGTCGAAGCCCACCGCGTCGTCGGTGAGCATCGTTCCGGTGACGTCGTCGGCGTCCTCGTGGCTCCGCCCGGTCAGCGGGCGGCCGAGCGTCTGCCCGGCCAGCCCAGCGCCTCCCGCAGCCGCCGCACCGGCGGGCTGGTGTCTGGCATCACCGGATTATCCGAAGCTGGTGGCGCCGCCGTCGAGGATCAGCGGGTGCGCGTTGACGTAACTGGATTCGCCGGACAGCAGCCACACCGTGGCGTAGGCCACCTCCCAGGCGGTCGCCTGCCGGCCGAACGGCAGGCTCCGCGCGGTCCGGGCCGGGTTGCGCCGTGACGCCTCCCGCCCGAGCGGCGTGTCGACCAGGCTCGGGACCACCAGGTTGGCCCGGATTCCGCGGGCCATGCCCTCCCGCGCCACCTGGCGGCAGATACCCAGCAGCGCCGCCTTGGACGCGTCGTACGCGGGGATCCCGGTCGCCGCCCGCAGGCTCGCCGCCGAGCTGACGAACACGATCGCCGAACCGGGTGCGAGCACCGGCAGGGCCGCCGCGGCCACCAGGAAGTGCGCCCGGGTGTTGACGGCGAACACCTCGTCCCACTGGGCGGCGGTCGTCCCGGCTAGGCCGCGGCCGAGCCCGATGCCGACGTTGAGCACCAGGCCGTCCAGGCCGCCCAGCGCCGCCGCCGACTCCGCGACCACCGACGCGCAGGCGTCCGGTGACGCCACGTCGGCCAGTACGACCGCGGCGTCCTGGTTCTCGTCACGGACCAGGGCGGCCGTCGCCTCGGCGGCCTCCGCGTCGCGGTCCGCGCAGGCCACCGCCGCGCCTTCGCGGGCTGCCAGCACCGCGATGGCCCGGCCGTTGCCGAGGGGCGGATCGGGTTCAGGTGACGGCCGCGTACCCGCGCCGACCACCAGGATCCTCCGCCCGGCCAGCCGGGCGCGCCCGGGTGCGGAGCCGGCGGCTTCGGCCGGCAGCGTCACGACGGATCCCACATCGGCGTGGCGCCTGGCGGCAGCGGCACCTCGAACCCGTTGAGCAGAAACGAGATCAGCGTGTAGTACCCGCACAGCGACACCAGCTCCACCATCCCGGCGTCGCCCAGGAAGCGGTGCGCGGCGTCGTAGGTCGCCTGATCCAGGCGGCCGGACTGGCCGAGCTGGCGGGCCACCGCGTAGACGGCCCGTTCGTCGTCCGCCTCGAACGGCGGGTCCTCGCCGCGCCCGATCGCGTCCACCACCGCGCCGGCGACGCCGTGCTCGCGGGCCATCGGCGCGTGCGCGAACCACTCGAACTCCGCCTGCCACCGGGCGCCGGTGGTGATGATGGCGACCTCGGAGAGCCGCCGCTCGATGGACGTGCCGAACCTCAGCTTCGCGCCGAGGGCGGACAGCCGCCGCCCGGCGCCGGGCGCCGTCACGAACGCGTTGAACGGCCCGGCCAGGCCGCCCTCGGCGGTCACCACCAGGTCACCGCGGCCGTCGGTGATGCCATCCCACAGCTGCTGGCCCTCGGGCCCCAGCTCCTCACGCCGCACATAGGGAATCCGGGTCATAAGCCGAACAATAACCACTGCGGCTCACCCGGAACCGGCCAGGATCGGGGGACGACGATCCTGGCCGGGCGCAACCCGGCCGCACCAGGTGCTAGGGGCGGGCCGCGCCGACGAGGCTGGACGCGTACCAGCCGGCCAGCGGGATCTTCTCGACGTTACTCCCGGTCTGCGGGGCGTCGATGATCTCGTTGTTGCCCACGTAGATGGCGACGTGACCGATGCCGTCGAAGTACAGCAGGTCGCCGGGCTCCAGCGCGGACGTGGAGATGTGCGGCAGGGCGGCCCACTGCTCGTAGGTGGTACGCGGTATCGCCACCCCGGCCGAGGACCAGGCGGCCTGCGCCAGGCCCGAGCAGTCGAAGCTGCTCGGTCCGGTCGCGCCCCACACATACGGCTTGCCCAGCTGCTCGTAGGCGAAGGCCACCGCCTTCTCGGCCTGGGTCGAGGTCGGCCCGGTGTAGGTCGCCGAGGTGGTGCCGGTGTCGCCCGCGCCGATCGTGTTGGCCTGCACCGTCTGCTGCTCGGGCACGGTCAGGCTGGCCAGCGTGGCCTCTTCGGTGCTGATGAGCTTGCCGAGCGACTTCTTGTGCGCGGCGAGCTGGTCCTTCAGGGTCGCGATGCCGGACTCGGTGCGCTGGACCTGCTGTTCGGCGTCGGCCAGCTGACTGGCCGCGATGCCGAGCTGCTTGGTCTGGGCGTTCCGGTTACCGGACAGCTCGATCAGCATCGACCCCTGCTGCAGGACCGACGACGGATTGCCCGAGGTGAGCACGCCCGCCACGGATGTCGAGCCGGTGTCCTCGAACGCGGCCGCGGCGTTCTGGGCCACGCTCGCCTGGGCCGCCTGGAACTTGGCGTTGGCGGTGGTGAAGCGCGTGCGTACGCCGGTCAGCTTGGTCTGCGCGGCGGACAGCTGCTGGCTGGCCTGGTCGAGCTGCTCGCTGACCTTGTCGAACTGCGTGGTGAGCTGGTTGATCTTGGCCTGGACCTGGCTCACGGTCGGCTGCGGCGCTGCCGCGGCGATCCCGCCATAGGTCAGCCCGCCCACTGCGGCCAGTCCGGCCAGCAGGGTGGCGCCGCGGCGCAATCCGGAAAACCTCGTCGGCACTATGCCCACGAACCGTCACGCTCCTTTCGCGCTTGGGTGGCCCGCCGGAGACCCGGCAAGGACCTGCAGCGGCCCGTCCAGACGCTCAGATCAACGTAGTGACAGATAATCTGCCTGCTCAACCGGTTCGCGAAAATATCACGGAAGTATTACGGCCCGGCCCGGCAGGGTTTGGCGCGGTCCGGTATGCCCGGGATAAGCCACGCATGTCCTCGAACTCGGCGCTGGCCGGCTCCTTTCACCCTGCGGATCACCCTGCGGGGCGCTACCGGAGCGTCCCGGTCGGCAGCATGCCATGGCGGGAACCGGGCCCGTTCGGTCCGGGGTGTTGACTGCCGGACCGGAGGCTGTACCCTTGTCTTATGGAGATAGATAAAGGGAACAGCGGCGAGGCTAGCGGGGGCGCCTCGCCGATTGAGTTCCGGCTCGATCCCGCTTCGGGCGTGCCGACCTACCTGCAGCTGGTGCAGCAGGTGGAGCGCGCGCTGCGGCTGGGTTACCTCGAGCCGGGCGACCGGCTGCCCAAGGTCCGGGACGTGGTCGCCGCGCTGGCCATCAACCCGAACACGGTGCTGAAGGCCTACAAGGAGCTGGAGGGCAAGGGCCTGGCGGCCGGGCGGCCCGGGCAGGGCACGTTCGTCCAGGCCACCTTGAGCCAGGTCGCGCTGCCCGCGCTGACCACGTTGCGTCGCAGCCTGCTGGGCTGGCTCGCCGCCGCCGAGGCGGCCGGGCTCGACGAGGACGGGACCGTCGCCCTGTTCACCAGCGCGCTGCGGGATTTCCACGATCACCGGCCCGGGCAACACCACGCGGCCGGCGGAGAGAATGAGGGTGTCGCATGAACGTCATCGAAACCAGCGGCCTGGGCAAGCGCTACGGCGACACCTGGGCACTGCGCGAGTGCACGCTCGCCATCCCCGCCGGGCACCTGGCCGCGCTGGTCGGGCCGAACGGCGCGGGCAAGACCACCTTGATGAACATGACCGCCGGGCTGGCCGTGCCGACGGCCGGCACCGTCACCGTGCTCGGCGGCCAGCCCGCCGGGTCGGCGGCCGCGCTGGACGGCATCGCGTTCGTCGCGCAGGACGCGCCGGTGTACAAGAACCTGTCCGTGGCGGACATGCTGCACCTGACCGCGAACCTGAACCGCAGCTTCGACCGGGCCTTCGCCCGGGCCCGGCTGGACGAGCTCGGCATCGGTGCGAAGAAGAAGTCCGGCAAGCTGTCCGGCGGCCAGCAGGCCCAGCTCGCGCTGACGCTGGCGCTGGCCCGGCGCCCCCGGCTGCTCATCCTGGACGAGCCGCTGTCCGCGCTCGACCCGCTGGCGCGGCAGGACTTCCTGGCCACGGTCATGACCGCGATGGCCGACGACGGCGTCTCGGTGCTGCTGTCCTCGCACGCGCTGGCCGAACTGGACCGGGTCGCCGACTACCTGGTGGTCCTGTCGGGCGGCGAGGTGCGGCTTGACGGCGAGACCGATGAGGTGCTCGCCCGCCATCGCGTGCTGACCGGACCCGCGGCCGAGGCGGACGCCTACGCCGGCCAGTTCCATATCGTGCAGGACCGGCGGGGCGGAGCGCAGGCCCACCTGCTGGTGCGGTTGCCCGATCCGGATGCCGCGCCGGCCCGGCCGGCTGGGAGGCGCACCCGGTCGGCCTGGAAGAGCTCGTCCTGGCCTACCTGCGCGCGCCGGGCGGCACACGGCCGCCTGGTCCTTCCCTTGTCCTGCACGCCGAGCCGACGGAGGTATCCCGATGACCGTCCTCGCCATGCCCGCGCAGCCGGGCCAGGACCACGCGCCGCGGCCGCTGCCGTGGCAGCGGATGGCCTGGGTCACCTGGCGCCAGCACCGGGCCACGCTGATCGCCCTGCCCGCCATCCTCGGCGCGGTGTCCGTGTTCCTGCTGGTCGCCGGGCTGCAGATCCATCACGACTACGCCGTCCTGACCGCCTGCCGCCCGTTCCAGTCCCGTGCCTGCCAGAACCTGAATACGAGCTTCAACCAGTCCGACTGGACGATCGGCAACACCCTGCTCATCTTGATGAACCTCGCGCCGGCCCTGCTGGGAGCGTTCGCGGGCGCGCCGGTGCTGGCCCGGGAGCTGGAGACCGGCACCTTCCGGTACGCCTGGACGCAGGGTTACGGCCGGGTGCGGTGGACGATCGCCAAGCTCACCCTGCTGGCCGTCGTGGTCGTCGTCGTGACCGGGGCGTTCAGTCAGCTGTTCACCTGGTTCTTCCGGCCGTTCATCGCCCAGGAGGAACTGAACGTGCTGACCGCGACGGTGTTCACCACCCGCGGCCTGGCGTTCGCGGCCTGGACGCTGGTCGCGTTCGCGTTCGGCGCCTTCTTCGGCATGCTGTTGCGCCGGATCGTCCCGGCCATGGCGGTGACCTTGGGTGTCTACATCGGCCTCGCGCTGCTGACCTGGGGCTTCCTGCGGAAGTATTACCTGCCATCCATGGTGACCCGCGGTAACGCCCTGCGGCCGGGGCCCTTCACGCCGCAGGACCCGTGGGTGATAGGCAACTGGTTCACCGGCGGGACCATGTGGACCCGCTACATCCCGGTCAGCCGCTACTGGCCGATGCAGTTCGTCGAGGCCGGCTGGCTGCTGGTGCTCTCGGTGCTGCTCGTCGCCGCGACCGTCTGGCTGGTCCGCCGCCGCGCCGCCTGAGGTCAGCGGCCGCGGAAGGTCGGCTGCGCGCTTCTCGGTGAAGGCGCGGGCGGCTTCGCGGTGGTCTTCGGTGAGGCCGGTGTGGGCGTGGTGGGTCACCTCCAGGTCCATGCAGTCGCCGAGCTCGCCTGAACCGCCCGGTTGAGGTTCTCCTTCATGTAGCGGTAGGCGATCGACGGGCCCTGGGCCAGCTTGCGGGCCCGCTCCATGACCTCCGCTCGAAGCTCGCCGACCGGGAAGATGGCGTTGACGATGCCGAGCCGCTCGGCGTCCTCGGCGCTCAGCCGCTCGGAGAAGTAGTAGAGCTCCTTGGCCTTGCTCGGGCCGACCAGCCGGGTGAGGAACCAGGTCCCGCCGTAGTCCCCGGCAAACGCGACCTTGGCGAAGGCAGTGGTCAAGATGGCCCCCGGCACCGCGTAGCGCAGGTCGCAGGCCAGCGCCAGGGACAGCCCGGCGCCAGCCGCGGGGCCGGGAATGGCGGCGATGGTCGGCTTGGGCATGCTCCACAGGCGGCCGCTGGTGGCCCGCTGGCTCAGCCGCTGGCGGTGAATGGCGGCGTCGATGCCCGAGCCGTCGGAGCCGTCGTCCGACCGGGCGGCCATGCTCTTGACGTCGCCGCCGGCGCTGAACGCGCCCGCCGCCCCGGTCAGCACCACGCAGCCGACCGCCTCGTCGGTCTCCACCTGGGCCAGGACCGTGCCCAGGGCGGAGATCATGCCGGTGGAGAAGGCGTTGCGCCGGTGCGGGCGGTTCATGGTGATCACCGCGACGCCGTCCTTGATCTCGGCGAGCAGTTCCTCGGTCCCGGTGTCGAGCGCGGTCATGTCATCCTTCCTCGCCGGCGAAGCGGACCCCGCCGATCACCCACGGCCCCCCGCCGGGCAGCCCGGCGATGGTCACCTCGGTAATTCCCTCGCCCTGGCCGTCCGGGGCCGGGACGAACCGCAATTGCTGTCCCGCCGGCTCCAGCTCCACGGTGGACCCGGCGGCGTCGATCCCGAGCACCGCCGCCCAGCGCTGCGCCACCGCGGCCGGGTCGTTGACCTC
This sequence comes from uncultured Actinomycetota bacterium, assembly GCA_963839095.1. Classification (GTDB taxonomy): domain Bacteria; phylum Actinomycetota; class Actinomycetes; order Streptosporangiales; family Streptosporangiaceae; genus Palsa-504. The sequence goes on from CAWIUF010000006.1 coordinate 92,361, forward strand.
GATCGTCAGGCCGGTCACGCCGCCGGGGGCATGGTCCGGCGCCTGCCCGGTCCAGGCCGGCCCCGCCCAGTGCCACGACTGCTCCGGGGCCGCCCAGTCCAGGGACACGATGGCGCCGGGGACGTCCCCGGGATGCAGGTGGGTCCCGGCGATGTCGGGCAGGTCGGCGGTCCAGACCACCCGCACGCCCAGCCCGGCCACCCGGTGGCGGGCCGCGGCCAGGTCCGGGACCTGGAAGATCGCCATGTACCCGCCGTCACCGCCGCGCCGCTCGAGGTACCGGCCAGCCGTCGTGCCCGCCTGGACCGGCGCCACCACCTCCACGAACGTGTCGCCCGCCGCGAACACCGCGTTGGTCAGGCCGAACTCGCCCACCCCGGGATCATGGAAGGGCGGGGCCCAGCCGAAGGCGCGGCGCAGTTCGCTGGCCACCTGGTCGCAGTCGCGTGCCACCAGGGCGACCTGGCGCAGGCGCGGTCCGCTCAGCACACTCCCACCTTAAGGCGGAGGTTCCGCCGCATCACAGGGCGATCCGGCTTCGCCGGGTCACGACCCCGAAGCCGTCAGGTCGGCGCGCGAGGCGAGCTGGCGCGGCCCATTACGCGTCGGCGTCCGGCCGGGCGAGCCAATCGGCCCAGGACAGGTCGCGGCCGATGTAGCGCGGCTGGGTGAAGGGCCAGTCGGCGGCGATCCAGCGGGGGACCAGCGCGTCCAGGTCGCGCTCGAGGGCCGTGCCGGCCTGGCCGTCCACCACCCACCAGCTGATCTCGCCGTCGGCGCCGGTCTTTTCCGGCGGGTCGATGTAGACGCAGCCGAGCAGGGCGGTCTCGGCATCGTCGAAGAGCGCGTAGTTGAACGACTCATGGGCCGCGATCTCGGCCTCGTGTCGCGCCAGGTCCTTCGCGTCCTGCTCGTAGGTCATCGAGGCGGCCGGCCATTCCCAGGCCGGTCCGAAGATCGACCACAGCCGGGCCTGGGAGCCCATCACGGCTGGGTAGTCGAGGTCGGCGTCCGCCGCCTTGATCGGCCGCAGGTGATAGCCGTCACCGACCGGGACCCGGGTGGGATGGACGAAATCAGCAGGTAGCCACGCCATGACCGAAGTCTGGCCAGGGACGGGCCGGAAGGCAACGTTTCCGCGGAAACGCAGCGGGCGCGGGGGTGCCAAGATGGACCTCCTCGGCCAGCTGATCGGAGAACTGTCGTGCTCGGTGCGTGGGCGGCCGCGGACATGCCGGACCAGCGAGGCCGCACGGCCCTGGTGACCGGGGCCAACTCCGGTATCGGCTTCCAGGCCGCGCTGGAACTGGCCCGGCACGGCGCGGAGGTGCTACTGGCCTGCCGCGACACCGGCCGCGGGACCAGGGCCCGGGACCGGATCACGGGACTGGTGGCGGGGGCCGCGGTCGAGCTGGTCGCGCTGGACCTGGCCGACCTGGACTCGGTCGAGCGGCTGGCCGGCCAGCTCACGGACCGGCCCGGAGGCCTTGACCTGCTGGTCAACAACGCCGGGGTGATGGCGGTGCCCCGGCGGCAGGTCACAGCGCAGGATTTCGAGCTGCAGTTCGGCGTCAACCACCTGGGGCATTTCGCGCTCACCGGGCGCCTGCTCCCGGTCCTGCTGGGCCGCCCGGGCAGCCGGGTGGTGACGGTCAGCAGCATCCTGCACCGGTTCGGCTCCATCCGGTTCGATGACCTCAGCAGCGAGCGCCGGTACAGCGGATGGCGGGCGTACGGCCAGTCCAAGCTGGCCAACGCGCTGTTCACCCTGGAGCTCGACCGTCGGCTGCGCGCGGCCGGGGCGGACACGATCAGCGTCGGCGCCCACCCGGCTACACCAGACCGGGCTGATGCACAGCGGGCCGCAGCTGGGGGCGGGGATCTTCGCGCACGTGATGGGGTGGCGCCCGTTCACCGGCCAGCCGCCGCGCTGGGGGTCGGCGCCCACCCCGGCTACACCAGTACCGCGCTGATGCACAGCGGGCCCCAGCTGGGCGGCGGTGGCATCTTTGCGCACGTGATGGGGCTGGCCGCGCCGTTCACCGGCCAGCCTGCCGCGCTCGGGGCGCTGCCGGTGCTGCGCGCCGCCACCGACCCCGGGGCCCGCGGCGGCGACTACTACGGGCCCCGCGGGCCGGGCGAGATCGCGGGTGCTCCCCGCCGGGTCCGCTACACCCGGGCCGCCCGCGACGAGCCGCTGGCCGGACGCCTGTGGCGGGAGTCGCAGACGCTCACCGGCGTGACCTTCCCGGTCTAGGCGCCGGCCAGGGCGGCGTGGGTCCGGTCGGAGGGTCCCGCGCTGTCGACTTCCGCGTCGAGCACCTTCGGTGTCTGCGGGCTATCGGCAATGGCCTTGACGACCTCGGCGGCCGCTTCGGTCAGTAGCGATTCCTTTCCGGGCGGCGGCGGTCTGCCTGGTCAGGAGATCCGAAGGGAGACGGGACGATGCCGAGCAAGCAATCCGAGGCGGTCAGGAAGCACTGGGAGGCGGCCCGGCTGGCCGTGACGCAGCCGGACGCCGGGGGACCGGACGATGAATCCTGGGGGGACCTCACCGCCGAGCCGCGGAGGTCGACTACCTGGAGACCGAGGCGGGCGGGGTGCCCGCGATGTGGGCGGTGCCGAAGGGCTGCCGACCCGGACCGGGTCCTGCTGTGCCTGCACGGCGGCGGGTTCGTCGGCGGCTCGATCTACACGCACCGCAAGCTGTTCGGCCACCTGGCCAAGGCGGCGGGCGCGCGGGCGCTGGTGCCGGGCTACCGGCTGCTGCCCGCGGGCGGCGGGTACCCGGTCCCGGTGGACGAGGCGGAAACCGCGTACCGGTGGCTGCTCGGTCAGGGCGTCAGCGGCGGAGCACATCGCGTTCGCCGGTGACTCGGTCGGCGGCTGGCTGGCGGTGGCCGCGCAGCTCCGGGCGCGCGAGCAGGGCCTGCCGGGGCCGGCCGCGGCGGTGCTGCTCTCGCCGTTCGCGGATCTGGGGGCCAGCGGCGAGTCGTACGAGACCAGCACGGACCCGCTGTTCACCAGGGAATTCTGCCGCATGCTGGCGCACGGCTTCCTGGGCGAGTCCATCGGCCTGAGCGATCCGCGGGTCAACCTGCTGTACGCCGACCTGGGCGGCCTGAGCCCGCTCTACATCCAGGCCGGCGGGGACGAGGCGCTGCTCGACGACGCCCGCGGTCTCGAAGAGCGGGCCAGGAAGGACGGCGTCGACGTGCGGCTGGACGTCTTCCCCGGCATGCTGCACACGTTCCAGATGGCGGCCGGGCGGGCCCCGGAGGCCGACGACGCGATCCGCCGGCTGGCCGGCTGGGTCCGGCCTAGGTTGGGCCTGTGACGGCCGACGAGTTCAGCTGCAGTGCACCGAGCCGTTCCGGCGCGAGCTGCTGGCCCACTGCTACCGGATGCTCGGCGCGGCCGACGAGGCCGAGGACCTCGTGCAGGAGACCTACCTGCGGGCCTGGCGGGCCTACGGCGACTTCGAGGGCCGGTCCTCGCTGCGCACCTGGCTGTACCGAATCGCCACCAACGCCTGCCTGACCGCGCTCGAGCAGCGCGGCCGGCGGGCGCTGCCGTCCGGCCTGGGCGGCCCGAGCGGTGACCCCGGCACTGCGCCGGTCCCAGCCGAACCCGGCCTGGCCTGGCTGCAGCCGATCCCGGACGCCCTGGTGATGCCCGGGCCGCAGGACCCGGCGGCGATCGTGACCGCCCGGGAAGGCCTGCGGCTGGCGCTCATCGCCAGCCTGCAGTACCTGCCGCCCCGGCAGCGGGCCGTGCTCCTGCTCCGGGAGGCATTCGGCGTCCCGGCCGCGGAGGTCGCGGACATGCTCGGCACCTCGGCCGCGGCGGTCAAGAGCATGCTGCAACGAGCCCGGGCCCGGATCGAGGAGGCGGCCCCGGCGCCGGACGACATGATCGAGCCGGCCGATCCGCGGGCCCGGGAGCTGCTCGGCCAGTACATCGCCGGCTTCGAGAACGCCGACATCGGGGCCCTGGAGAAGGCGCTGCGCACCGACGCCGCGATCGAGATGACCGGGACGCGGACCTGGTTCTCCGGCCGGGTGACCTGCCTGCGCTACCTGGCCCAGGTGACCGGTGCGCCGGGGGACTGGCTGATGACCCCGACGGTGGCCAACGGCCAGCCCGCGGTGGCGGCCTACTACCGCGACGGGACGGCGCCTACCAGGCCCTGGGCATCTCCGTGCTGACTGTCACCGCGGCCGGCATCGCCCGCATCACGGTCTTCGGCGGGGGAGCCGACCTGGTCGCCAGGTTCGGCTTCCCCCGCCTGCTAGCTCCAGGTCAGCGTGCGGCCGGGGTGTAGACGAGCTTCTTGTTGACGAACTCGTCGATGCCGGACGCGCCGAGCTCCCGGCCGATGCCGGAGCGCTTGGTCCCGCCGAACGGCAGGTCGGCCATCGAGCCGGTCGGGCTGTTGATCCAGACCATGCCGGTGTCGAGCAGCGCGGCGACCTCGGCCGCGCGGTCCGGGTCGGCGCTGTAGACGGCGCCGCCGAGGCCGAACGACGAGGAGTTGGCCAGCTCGACCGCCTCGGAGACGTCCGCGACCTTGTAGACCACCGCGGCCGGGCCGAACAGCTCCTCGTGGTACGCCCGCATGTCCGGGGTGACGTCGGTCAGCACCGTGGGCTCGACGAACGCGCCGGGCCGGTCGAGCCGCTTGCCGCCGGTGCGGACCGTGGCGCCCTTGGTCACGGCGTCGTCGATCTGCTCCATCAGCCGCTGGGCGGCCAGTTCCGACGACAGCGGGCCGAAGTCCGAGGCGGCGTCGGTGGGGTCGCCCGGCTTCAGCGAGGACATCGCGGCGGTGAACTGGTCCACGAACTCGTCGTAGAGGTCACCGACGACGATCATGCGCTTGGCCGCGGTGCAGGCCTGGCCGGCGTTGCCCATCCGGCCGGCCACCGCGCCCTGCACGGTCTTGGCGATGTCGTCGCTGTCCAGCACGATGAACGGGTCGGAGCCGCCGAGCTCGAGGACGACCTTCTTGAGGTTGCGTCCCGCCACCTCGGCCACGGCCCGGCCGGCCCGCTCGCTGCCGGTCACCGACACGGCGGCCAGCCGCGGGTCCGCGATCATGTCCGCGACCTGGTCGTTGGTGGCGAAGATGTTGATGTAGGCGTCTTCGGGCAGGCCGGCGTCGTGGAAGATCTGCTCCATGGCCAGGGCCGACTCCGGGTCCTGGGGCGCGTGCTTGAGGATGATCGTGTTGCCGGCCATCAGGTTCGGCGCGGCCAGGCGGGCCACCTGGTAGTAGGGGAAGTTCCACGGCATGATGCCGAGCAGCGGGCCGATCGGCTCCTTGCGGATCACGGCCTTGCCGCCGGCCCGCGGGCTGAGCGGGGTGTCCTTGAGCAGCTCGGCGCCGTTCTCGGCGTAGTACTTGTAGATGGTGACCACGAGCATGATCTCGCCCTTGGCCTCCCGGGTGGGCTTGCCCATCTCCCGGGTGATCAGCGCGGCCAGCTCGTCGATCCGCTCCTTGTACAGCTCGGCCACCCGGGTCAGGACCTTGGCCCGCTCGTCCTTCCCGGTGGTGCGCCAGGACCGGAAAGCGCGGTCGGAGCGCTCGAGTACCTGCTGGATCTCGGCGTCAGTCGCCTCGGCGAACTCACGCTCGACCTCGTTCGTGGCCGGGTTGACGACCTTGTACTGGCTCACTAATGCTTCCCCTTCGGACGTGCTCGCGTTTATGACCCTGTTACTCACGATAATCCCCGGGCGTCCGCGCGGTGAGGCCGGGCGAGGCGCGGTGAACCGCCGGACGACCATGCTGTCTCGTCGACGGCCCCGATGGCCGCCATCGTGGCCGAACGGAGGAAGCCTGCCCCGTTCGGGATAGAGCTGAGAAAGGCTCGTCCAGCTCGTCGCGTGGCCGGGAGCTCGCGGGCAGCATCGCCCGGTCCCGGTCCCAGCGCGTGGCTGTGGAATTTCTTACGAAGATGTTACCGGCAGGGTTTTTTCAGGCTCTGAAGAAATTGGAAGTGATCTATTGACGGCCTGTGGGTGTGGAGTTATGTTCATTTCTACCTAATAGGAAACTTTCCTTATAGTAGGAAGGGAAGCAGGCCGGCGCATGAGCAGATGGCGAGCACGAATCCAGGGGGAACGACCGATAGCGAGGGCGCGTCCGGATCGTCCCCGGCCGGATCGTTCGGAGCGCCGCGATCGGGGTGGCCGTGGCCGCGCTTCCGGTGCTCGCGCTGGCCGTTCCGGCCGCGTCCGCCCAGACCACGGCGACCTCGCACGCGTCGGCGGTCGCGGCGCCCAGCGCCGTGCCCGGGCCGCCGGCCGGCTGGACGACCCAGTTCAGCGACGACTTCAACGGATCGTCGGGCTCGGGCGCCGGCGCGCAGTGGAAGTACGACACCGGCCCGGGATCGAGCTTCGGCACCGGTGAGATCGAGACCATGACGAACTCGACGAGCAACGTCCATCTCGACGGCAACGGCGACCTCGACATCACCGCGCTCGGCTCCGGCAGTAACTGGACGTCCGGCCGCATCCAGACCACGTCCGCCAACGTCGGGGCGCCGCGCCGGCGGCCAACTGGAAGTCACCGCCTCGATCGAGCAGCCCAACCCGGGCAGCGGGCTCGGCTACTGGCCGGCCTTCTGGATGCTCGGCCCCGGCCAGTGGCCGGCCACCGGCGAGATCGACATCATGGAGGACGTCAACGCGCTGTCCGAGGTGGCCGGGACCGTGCACTGCGGCGTGGACCCGGGCGGCCCGTGCAACGAGACGAACGGCATCGGCAGCGGGCTGCGGGCCTGCTCCGGCTGCCAGACCGGCTATCACACCTACACGATGATCGAGAACCGGACGAATGCCGCGAACGAGTCGATCACCTTCTACCTGGACGGCACCCAGTACTTCTCGGTGACCGAGAGCCAGATCGGCACGGCGACGTGGCAGGCGGCGTTCGACCACAACCTGTCCATCATCTTCGACCTGGCCATGGGCGGCGGGTTCCCGAACGGCGTGTGCAACTGCACCACGCCCACCAGCTCGACCAGCTCGGGCGGCACGATGAGCGTCCAGTACGTGGCGGCCTACACCACGTCCGGCAGCGGAGGCGGCGGCGGGGGCGGCGGTGGCGGTCGGCGGCACCGGGGCCACCGGCCAGGTCACCGGCTACGGCGGCCTGTGCATGGACGTACGCGGGGCGAACAGCGCGAACTTCACCCCGGTCCAGGTGTACACCTGCAACGGCACCAACGCCCAGCAGTGGACGGTCGTCCAGGCCGGCAGCACGCTGCACGCCCTCGGCAAGTGCCTGGACATCAACGGCGGCGGGACGGCGGACGGGACCACGGTGGACCTGTACGACTGCAATAACACCGCCGCGCAGGTCTTCATCCCGCAATCCAACGGGTCGCTCTACAACCCGCAATCCAATAAGTGCCTCGACGATACGGGCTGGTCGACGACGCCCGGTACCCAGCTGGAGATCTGGGACTGCACCGGCAACGCCAACCAGAAGTGGTCGCTGCCTTAACGATCCTGACGACGACGGCCGGCTTCCCGCCATTGACGGGAAGCCGGCCGTCTCGGGTCTGGGGCTAGAACACGTTCTAGTTCTGGATTAGAGTCAGGCCGACGAGCCGGCCAACAGGAGAGGAAGGGTCACATGAGGACCAAGGCCGCGGTGCTGTGGGGCCTGAACGAGAAGTGGCAGGTCGAGGACGTCGAGCTCGACGCGCCGAAGGAGAGCGAGGTCCTGGTCAAGCTCACCGCGAGCGGGCTCTGCCACTCCGACGAGCACCTGGTCACCGGTGACATCCCGATGCCGTTCCCGGTGGTGGGCGGCCACGAGGGGCCGGCATCGTGGCCGGAGTCGGCGCCAACGTCACGCATGTCGCCGAGGGGGACTCCGTGGTCCTCAGCTTCCTCCCGTCCTGCGGCCGGTGCTCGTACTGCGCCCGCGGCATGCAGAACCTGTGCGATCTCGGCGCCTTCCTCATCAACGGCCCGCAACTCGACGGCACCTACCGGTTCCACGCCCGCGGCCAGGGCCTGGGCCAGATGTGCCTGCTCGGCACCTTCTCCGAGTACACGGTGGTCCCGGCGGCGTCGGTGGTGAAGGTCGACGACGGCACCGCGCTCGACAAGGCCGCGCTGGTCGGCTGCGGCGTGACCACCGGCTACGGCAGCGCCGTGCGTACCGCCGAGGTCAGGGCGGGCGAGACGGTCGTGGTCATGGGCATCGGCGGCATCGGGATCAACGCCGTCCAGGGCGCCCGGATCGCCGGGGCGCGGAACATCATCGCCATCGACCCGGTGGAATTCAAGCGGCAGCAGGCCATGGAGTTCGGCGCCACCCACACCGCGGCCAGCGTGGCGGAGGCCGGTCCGGTCGTGGGGATGCTGACCCGCGGCCAGATGGCCGACGCCTTCATCATCACCACCGATGTCGCCGAGGGCGACTATGTCGGCCCCGCGCTGGACATGGTGGCCAAGCGCGGCAAGGTGATCGTCACCGCGGTCGCCCACCCGGCCGACTACCAGCTGAGCGGCAACCTGTTCCTGCTGACCATGATGGAGAAGCAGATCCGGGGCTCGCTGTACGGCTCCTCCAACGCCCAGCACGACATCCCCCGGATACTGGACCTCTACAACACCGGGCAGCTCAAGCTCGACGAGCTGATCACCAGGGAGTATGCCCTCGAAGATGTCAACCAGGGCTACGAGGACATGCGCAACGGCATCAACATCCGCGGCCTGATCCGCTACTGAACCCGTTCCCGCCCCGGCTTCCGGCTGGCAAGATCAGCACACAGGGGCCAGTCGATGTTGGGGGGCAGTCATGACGACGCCGGACGCGGGCTCGCCGCAGTGGACGCTGGTGGACGAGGGCTGGGGCCGCAAGGCGGTGGATTTCGCCACCCTCAGCGAGCCGGGTAACTGGCGCGAGTACGTCACCGTGCACCACCGGCTCGGCGTCGATGCCGGCGACCGGCTGCTGGACGTGGCGTGCGGGTCCGGGCTCGCGCTCGAGCTGGCCCGTATCCGCGGCGCTTCCTGCTTCGGTATCGACGCCTCGCCCCGGCTGGTCGCGGTGGCCCGGGACCGGAACCCGGACAGCGACATCAGGGTCGGCGACATGAATGCCCTGCCCTGGGACCGGGCTCGTTCGACGTCGTGACCAGCTTCCGCGGTATCTGGGGCACGACCCCGCACGCGGTGGCCGAGATCTACCGGGTCCTTCGCCCCGGCGGACGCGTCGGCGATGACGGTGTGGGGTCACATCAAGGCGTCGCCCGGAGCCTGGATGCTGGCCCCGTTCCGCCTGGCCGCGGCGGAGAAGGTCGGCAACCAGGCCCAGATGGTGTCGCTCGGCCGGCCCGGCGCGGGTGAGCAGCTCCTGGAGTCCTGCGGATTCGCCGCTATCGAGCGGGTGGACGTCCCGTTCGCCTGGGAGTTCGCGGACCCGGAGCTGTACGCGCGCGCCCTGGCCTCGACCGGCCCGGCCTACGAGGCCATCCAGAACGCCGGCGAGGCCGAGTTCCACCGGGCCGCCGTCGAGCAGGCGCAGCAGCAGGTGCGCGAGGGCCTGCCGATCCGGGCCGAGATCAACGTCGTGGGCTACTTCGCCCGCAAGCCCGAAGGAGCCGAACCCGCATGACCGGCGGCCCCGACGTGACCGCCCTGGCGATCAACGTCGCGATCCCGGAAGGGCTTCGCTGGACTGATACCCGGCGTGGTGAGGAGTTCACGCTGACCACGCTCAACATCCGGCTCCTCCCCGACGGGCGCCTCGCCGCCAGGGCCTACGGCCGTCCGACCGCCGGCGGCCGCGGCGCCTACGTCTCGTTCCCGGTCCCCGATCAGCCGGAACTGACCGCCCTGGCCACCCGGCGGCTAGTCAGGCCAGCGCGCTATGGGCCGCCCACCGTGGCCTCGGCTAAATCCATTTCTTCCAACGGCCTCTTCCGGTCCTTACGCGTCGGGCCCGTAGTGCGCGGCGATTTCCTCGGAGCCGACCCAGCGGCTGTAGGTGGGCCCCTGCGGCCAGCCCTCGGGTGATGCCTGCCACTCCTCCTGCCGCCCGTAGGGCAGCAGGTCGATCAGCGCGAAGCTGTGGCTGAGCTGCTCGGTGCCGCGGCCGTTGGTGTGCCAGGTGCGGTACACGGTCTCGCCGTCGCGCAGGAAGACGTTGACCGCGAATCCGCCGCCGGGCGGCGCGCCGACATCGCTGCCGAACGGGCTGTTCGCGGTGGAGTACCAGGTCATCTTGTTCCCGGTCCGCTGCTTGTAGGCGAGTGCCTCGTCGATCGGGCCCTGGGTGACGATGACGAACCGGGCGTCGTAGAGGTCCAGGAACTCCAGCCGGGTGAACTGCGAGGTGAACCCGGTGCAGCCCGGGCACTGCCACTTCTCGCCCGGGAACCACATGTGGTTGTAGACGATCAGCTGGGACTTGCCGTCGAAGACGTCGGCTAGCCGGACCGGTCCCTGCTCACCCTCCAGCGTGTAGTCGGGCATCTTGACCATCGGCAGCCGCCGGCGCTGCGCGGCGACCGCGTCGAGTTCCCGGGTCGCGGCCTTCTCCCGGGTGCGCAGAGCGTCGAGCTCGTGCTGCCAGGTGTCGGCGTCGACGACGGGCGGTAGGGCGGCGGTGGTCATAGGGCCTCCTCAATGGTCATGTTCAGAGCCTGTAAGTACTGACGTCGTCCGGCCCGCTGAATCATCGGCGGCCCACGTCGGGCACCGTCATCAGCTGGGCGCGGGGGTCCGCCGGGTTATCCTGAAATCCGCTGTTTTGACGGGAGGCCGAGATGCCGGTCAGGCCGGGCTAGAGGATGGCAGCCGGACCTTATCCCTGCATGTGGGCGTCGACAGCGGACCGGGACCGCTCCCTGGAGGTCGTCAAGGCGTCTTTCGCCGAAGGCAGGCTGACCATGGAGGAACTGGACCTGCGGGTGGGGCAGGTCCTGGTCTCGCGTTATTTCGAGGAACTGATGGCGCTCACCGGCGACCTGCCGGCCGGCCCCTTCGGCAGGCTGCCTGCGCATCGGGTCACCCCCGCGTCTTCGCGGAGGTTCGACGCGGCGACGGCGGCTCTGGTGCTCGGCTGGCTGACGGTGCTGATCGCCGCGGGGGCGGCGCTGCTCTTTGCCTGAGTTCCCGAGTTGCCTGAGTTCCCGAGGCGCTTTGGTGATGGAGACCGGCCGGCCCGGGTACCGGGCCAGGGACTCCACGGGCGCGACGCGCCGCCCGGCGCGCGACCATGATGGGGAGGCCAGGCCCGTAGGGGTTCAGCCCTAGCCACGGAGGAACCATGAAGCGGCATCAGTCCGGCAGGAACGCCAGGTGAGCGGGCGAGTGGATCCGGACGCCAGGACCCGGGCCCGGATCGAGGAGCACTGGAAGGCCTCCGAGAGCGGGGACATCGACACCGAGCACGCGATCTATGCAGACGACGGGATCCTGGACTACCCGCAGTCCGGGGAACGCTTCCGGGGCCGGTCGAAGATCCAGGCGCAGCGCGGCGGGCACCCAGCCGAACGCCATTTCACCATCGTGCGGATCTCGGGCGGCGGCGATCTGTGGGTCAGCGAGTGCATCATCACTTATAGCGGTGCGCCCACCTACTCGGTGAGCATCATGGAGTTCGCCGGCGGCCAGGTCACGCACGAGACCCAGTACTTCGCCGACCCCTTCCCGGCCGCGGCCTGGCGGGCGCCACTCGCCGAGCCCATCCCGCGCCACGAACCCTGATCCGCAGCCGGCTGACGTTCTGAGGCCAGCGGAAGACGGGTGCCGAAGACCGTCCGTTACCGCATCGTTACGATTGCGGGGACGGCTTGGAACGCAGATAGAAAAGCGTTTGGCGAGCCGTGTTTCGTCTCGCCGCGAGCGGGCATGCCAGAGGGTTCGGCAGAGAGCGCTTTTCGGGCGCATACTAGTAATGATGAAACCTGCCCGCGCCGCCACCCGGCGTCACCTGCCCACCAGTCCCTTCAAAGCCCCGGCTGCCGCTCCGCCTGCCGAGCAGTACGAGCTGCAGGACCAGGTCAGTCACGACAAGTACGGCCTCGGCCGGGTCGTCGGCGTGGAAGACGACACCGCCCTGGTGATCGACTTCGGTTCCTGTCAGGTCCGGATCATGACACCCTGCGCCAAGCTGACCAGGCTCTGATACCACCGGAGTCCCCGGTGGGGCAGCGCCGCGCGGATGCACGACGCGGAGACGCCTTGTGTGCCGTTTTACACAGGCGCCTCCGCGGAAACGCGGCGTCACACTCCGCGAGACGCCGGCGTGTCCGGATGGGCTGAGTGTCCGGCTCGCGGTGCGTAATGCCCGCGGGGGTACGTAACGCCCGTGGCGTGAGTGATGCCTGTGGTCCGGGTGATGCCAGTGATGTGCCCGACACCCTGCCGTCGTGTCCCAGGTGGCGCTGTTAACGGCATCAATGTCGTTACCAGGAGCCGGGGCGGGGGACGGGCGGGGATTGCGCCTTCACGCGGAGCCGGCTGATCGCGGCCCGGCGAGCTGCCCTTCGAGGAAGGCGCGCTCGGCGTCGTTAGCGGCCAGGGCGAGCGCTTGCCGGTAGGCCGCCGCGGCCGCACGGGTCCGGCCGAGCCGGGTGAGCAAGTCGGCCTTGATCGCGGGCAGGTAGTGGTATCCCGCCAGGCGCTCGTCGTGTTCGAGTCGCTCGACTTCCGCGAGCGCCGTCCCGGGCCCCGAGACCATCGCCAGCGGCACGGTCCGGTTGAGTGCCACGACCGGTGACGGCCACACCTGCAGCAGCCGGTCATACAAGGCCAGCAGCTGCGGCCAGTCGGTCTGGTCGTAGGACGCTGGCTCGGCGTAGAGCGACGCGATCGCGGCCTGCAGCGCGTACCGTCCCGGCAGCCTGGCCTGCAGGCAGCCCACGATCAGAGCGTCGGCTTCGGCCAGCGCCGCCCGGTCCCAGGCCGAACGGTCCTGGTCCGCCAGCCGCACCAGCCGCCCGGCCGCGTCGACCCTGGTCGCCCGGCGCGCGTCGGTGACCAGCAGCAGCGCCAGCAGGGCCCGGACCTCAGTTTCGCCCGGCATCAGCTCGCTGAGCACCCGGGCCAGGTACAGGGCCCGGTCCACCAGGTCCGCGCGGATCAGCGACGCGCCTGACGGTGCCGCGTGGCCGACCGTGAACAGCAAGTGGATCACGGCCAGCACCGGCTGCAGCCGTCCGGGCAGTTCAGCGGGCTCTGGGACCCGGTAGGGGATCCGGGCGACGGAGATCTTCTTCTTCGCCCGGGTGATCCGGGCCGCCATGGTCGGCTCGGACACCAGGAACGCGCGGGCGATGTCCGCGGTGGCGACCCCGCACAGGAGCCGCAGCGTGAGCGCCACCTGCGCGTCCGGCGCCAGCGCCGGGTGGCAGCAGGTGAAGATGAGGCGCAGCCGTTCGTCCGGTATGGCCGCTCCGGGGTCGGCCGTGAGCTCGGGCACGGCGGCCTCCTCGATGTCAGGGCCGGCTCCGGCACCAGCAGGGGCAGCCGGGATCGCAGCGCGGTGTCCCGGCGGATTGCGTCGATCGCGCGCCGCCGGGCGGTGGTGGTGAGCCAGGCGGCCGGATTCACCGGGATGCCGCTGCCGCCCCAGGTCCGCAGGGCGGCCGCGTACGCCTCCTGCACGCACTCCTCGGCCAGGTCCAGGTCCCGGGCGACGCGCGCCGTCGCGGCCAGCACCCGGCCCCACTCGTTCCGGTGCGCATCCGCGACCGCCGCCTCGACGGCGGCTGTGCCGGTCACGGGGTGGCTGGCTCCGCACCGCGCACGAAGCTGCTGTGCACCGGCCGGACCTCGACCCCGCCGCCGTCGCGGACGACGGGGTTGGTCCGGGCGATCGCCAGCGCGGCGTCCAGGTCGGGCGCCTCGATCACGTAGAAGCCGGCCACGACCTCCTTGGAATCGACGAACGGGCCGTCCGTGACAGTGTCGCCGCGGATTGACGTGGCCATGTCCCGCGGTGTCAGGGCGTAGGCCGCGAGCATCGACCCGCTCGCGACCAGGTCGTCCGAGTGCTCGTCACAGGACTCGGTGTCCTGCGGCGTCGCGTCCAGCGCGTGGGCCGAATCGTGGGCGTAGATCAGGATCGCGTACTGAGCCATGTCCGGCTCTCCTTCCGAACGAAAGTTGCTGACACCCTCACGTCGGACGGATCGCGCGGAATCGACAGCCCGCGGAGAAATATTCAGGTGCTGGCCGGCGGCTCGTGTACCGACGCCCGGTAGATCTGCTCGACCGACGACTCGAGCTGGGCGTTGAACTCCTCGTCGGCCTGGCCCTCGGTCAGCCCTTCGAGCAGTGCGCGCGAGAAGCTGGCGATGAGGGTGTCGTCGCGGGCGAGCAGCTCGCAGGCCTCGTCCCGGCTGTAGCCGCCCGACAGGGCGACGACCCGCAGCACGCGCGGGTCAGCCGCCAGGTCGCCGTACAGCCCGACCTGGGTCGGGATGGTGACCTTGAGCATGACCGTCGCGTCTTGCGGCAGCGCCTCGATGTGCTTGGCGATGGCGTCGTGCAGCAGCAGCTCGGCCTGCTCCTTGTGCGGGCTGTTGATGCTGACCTCGGGCTCGATGATCGGGACCAGCCCGGCGGCCAGGATCCGGCCCGCGTAGTCGAACTGCTGGTCCACGATCGCCGTGACCCCGGCCTCGGCCGCGTCGTTGATCACCGACCGCATCTTGGTGCCGAAGATCTGGTGCCGCTGCGCCCGCTCGAGCAGCTCATCGAGGGTGTCGATGGGCTTCATGAGCTGCACGCCGTCCTGCTCGTCGGCCAGTCCCTTGTCGACCTTCAGGATCGGCACCACGTTCTTGGTGTCCCACAGGTACTGCGCGGTGGGGACGCCGTTGACGTCGCGGTCCATGGTCTGCTCGAACAAGATCGCCGCGAGGATCCGCGAGCCGTCGAACGCCGGGCTGGTCAGCACCCGGCTCCGCATGGCGTGCACCAGGTCGAACATCTCGGCATCGGTGCTGTAACGGTCTTTCTCGACGCCGTACTCGGCGAGGGCCTTGGGCGTGCTGCCGCCGCTTTGGTCCAGGGCCGCGAAGAAGCCCCGGCCGGTCTTGATCTTCTCGTACTGAGTCGTGTTCACAGTCTCATTCTCCCGACGCACGGTCGCCATAGTCCACCTGGCTGCAGGCGTGGAAAGGGCCGAACACCAGATGCCGGGCGAACTCTCCTCCTCCTTCTGCCAGCATCGGCTCGACCGAAACGTCAAACGCGAACTGCTGGATCGGCGTCAGCGACTGCCCGGCGATGACGACCGGCCGGTACACGAAGTAGATCGAAACGCCACAGCGTATCGATGGCCTTGCGGGCGGCCTGGTCGTACTGCCACAGCGACCGGTTGACCGGGACGGCCAGGACCAGCTCGGTGCGGACCTGCTCGGTGTCTGACTGATCGGAGTAGGCGGCCGCCCCGGCCCGTCGCGGTCACGGGTTCGTGTCTACCGCACCGGCAAGTGAGGCGCAATCGCCTGGTGAGGTGTGGACCGGCGCGAACCGGGCAAGGTCCTTCTTCAGGCCACCACGGCGACGTTGCCGGGCGGCGGAAGGAGAGCACCGTGGCGATCGCGACCGTCAACCCCGCGACCGGGGAGACCGTCAAGACCTTCGACGAGATGGACGAGGCCGACGTCGAGCGCTGCCTGGCCACCGCGGCCAAGGCGTACGCAAGTTACCGGCTGACCAGTTTTGCCGAACGGGCTGGCTGGATGCAGAACGCAGCCGCGATTCTGGACGCGGAGCAGGACCAGATCGCGGCGATGATGACCACCGAGATGGGCAAGACGCTGGCCGCCGCGAAGGCCGAAGTGGCCAAGTGCGCCACCACCTGCCGGTACTACGCCGAGAACGCCGAGCAGTTCCTGGCCGACGAGCCCGCCGACGCCGATGCGGTCGGCGCGGGCAACGCTTACGTCAGCTACCAGCCCATCGGGCCGGTCCTTGCCGTCATGCCGTGGAACTTCCCGCTGTGGCAGGCGATGCGGTTCGCCGCGCCCGCCCTGATGGCCGGCAACGTGGGCCTGCTCAAGCACGCCTCGAACGTGCCGCAGACCGCGCTGTTCATGCAGGACCTGTTCGCCCGGGCCGGGTTCCCCATCGGGACCTTCCAGACCCTGCTGGTGGGATCGGCCCGGGTCGAAGCGATCCTGCGTGACCGCCGGGTGGTAGCCGCCACGCTGACCGGGTCCAACCCGGCCGGTTCCGCGGTCGGGGCCATCGCCGGGAGCGAGATCAAGAAGGTCGTGCTCGAATTGGGTGGCAGCGACCCGTTCGTCGTCATGCCGTCGGCTGACCTCGGTCAAGCGGCCAAGGTCGCCGCGACCGCGCGGCTGCTGAACAACGGCCAGTCCTGCATCGCGGCCAAGCGCTTCATCGTGCACGACGCGGTCTACGACGAGTTCGAGCGGCTGTTCACCGCGGAGATGGCGGGCAAGACCCTCGGCGACCCGATGGACTCCGGGACCGATGTCGGGCCGCTGGCCTCCGAGGCGCAGCGGGACGACGTCGAGCACCTCGTCGCCGACGCGGTGGCCAAGGGCGCCCGGGCGCTGTGCGGCGGCGCCGCCCCCGAGGGGCCCGGCTTCTACTACCCACCGACCGTGCTCACCGGGATCACCCCGGAGATGCGCGTGCACACCGAGGAGGTCTTCGGCCCGGTGGCGACCCTCTACCGTGTCCCGGACATCGACACGGCGATCGAGCTGGCCAACGCCACCGAGTTCGGCCTCGGTGCCAACGCCTGGACCAACGACGAGGACGAACGGGCCCGGTTCGTGCGGGACCTGGACGCCGGGATGGTCTTCGTGAACGGCAACGTGACCTCCTACCCGCAGCTGCCGTTCGGCGGCGTCAAGACGTCCGGGTTCGGCCGGGAGCTCTTCACGCAGGGCATCCGCGAGTTCTGCAACGTCAAGACGATCTGGGTGGGCAAATAGGGACGCTGATCAGTCTGGGTGGCGGCTAGTCGGTCAGACATCCGATGGATTTAGTTGTCAAGGTTCTGCGGGATATTCTCTGGAGTTTCCGGGTTCAGGCGGCGGTTGCGGTCGCTGGCGGGGTGGAGAAGGCGGTGTTCTCGTCGTAGTGCTGGCCGGTGAGCAGGCAGTGGTGCAGGCAGCCGAGGAGCCGTCCGAACAGGTTCCGCTGGGCTGCGGCGTGGCCGTCGCCGGTGTCGCGGCGCTTGTCGTAGTGGCCGCGCGCGCCAGGTGAGGCGGTGAGCGCGGAGAAGGCCCATAGGTAGCCGGCGGCGGCGAGCCGGTTGTTCTTGACCTTGCGGCAGGTGACCGATGTGCTCTTGCCGGAGGCGCGGGTGATGGGTGCCGCGCCGGCGTAGGCCTTGAGTCCTTTAGCATCGGTGAACCGGGACCGGTCGTCTCCGATCTCGGCGAGCACCCGGGCGCCGGTGAGCGGGCCGAGCCCTGGGAAGCTGGTGATGATCCCGGCGTCCGGGTGCTGGTTAAAAGACTCGATGGCGGCGGCCTCGAGGTCGCCTGCGCTGGCGCAGGCGGCGTCGAGCTGGCGCAGCAGCGCCAGGGCCTGCCGGCCCATGGCATGCTCGACGAGCGGGAGCTGGTGCATCTGCGGTGCGCGGAACGCCTCGCACAGCCTGGCGGCTTCGGCGTCGATGCCGCGGCTGCGGCCCGCTTTTTTCAGCAGTGCCCGCAGCTGGGCCAGGGTCAGCCTGGCGGCGTCGGCTGGTGCGGGCGCGGCGGCGAGGATGATGCGGGCTTCGGGGCGCAAGATGCCGTCGGCCTTGCCGGCGAACGCGGCGAGGAAGCCCGGGTAGTACTCGCGCAGGTGGGAGCGGAGTTTGTTGTGCGCGGTGGTGCGGGCCCAGACCGCGTCCTGCTGTGCGCGGGCCAGCACGGCGATCGCCTGGGCGAGCTCGGTGTCGGCTGGGAGCGGCCGGTGCGCATGCATGTCGGTGCGCAGCACGTTCGCGAGCACGACCGCGTCGCCGTGGTCGGACTTGCGCCCGGCGACTGAGTGCCGGTCCCGGTAGCGGGCTGCCGACATCGGGTTGACCGGGTAGACCTTCCGCCCGGCGGCGCGCAGGCAGGCGACCAGCAGGCCGCGCGGCGTCTCGATCGCGACCGGGATCAGGTCATCCGCAGTGTCGCCGTGCCGGGCCAGCAGTTCCAGCAGCGCGGCGAGCCCGGCTGCGTCGTCGCTGATCCGCTTGCGGTCCAGTAGCGTCCCGTCCCGGTCGACGACGGCGATGTCGTGGTGATCTTCTGCCCAGTCGATACCGCAGTAGGCATCCATGATCAGTGACTCCTTTCGTGTTCTCCGTTCGTTTCGTTTCCGTTGTTCATGCTGGTCCTGGCCGTGCGGGGCACGCATCCGCCCTAATGGAAGGGCTCGGGGCACCGCCATCCGATGAGCCGTTCGTGACCCCAGCAGCCCGCAGGCCCCGGTCCGGCCAAGGGCTCGGCGGCACCCGGCGCGAGTAAGGGGTTGCTCCTGCAGGTGGCTCAGGACACGACCACCTGTACCGGAATGGGCGGTGACGTTCACGGACTCTCCCGGCGTGTCGTCATTACCGGCCTGTTATGGCCGGGCTGGCACCGGGACCCGGATCTCAGCACAGGGGTTACTCCCTGGTATTTCGCGCGGGTCCCCGGCGCCAGCTGGCCCCGGCCAGGTCGCGCCGGCGGCCACCAGGCCCTGTCCGTCTCAAGAAGGGCATCACTGCACCAAGCCGGAGGAAGACATGAACCTGGGCCGGGCAGGTCCCGCAGTCTGACCAAGGGGCTATAGGACCCAAGCGGCATATGGCGGTGACC
>CAWIUF010000007.1:0-77106 GCA_963839095.1 uncultured Actinomycetota bacterium
ACCCCGCTGCCCGACGGCGAAGCCTCCGCCGAGTACCTTCGCCACCTAGTCTTCATCCATGCCCGCCAGGCCCTCCGGGAAGCCTTCGCCCGAGCCTCCCACGATGGCGCGTCCTAGCCCCACTGACCTCGCTGCGGCCAAGAACCGCACCATCCCTGACGTCCTCCCATCCCCAGGCGAGCCGTTGCTGGTCCTGTTCTGCGGCATCAACCCCAGCCTGTACTCGGCCGCCACCGGCTGGCACTTCGCCCGCCCCGGCAACCGCTTCTGGCCCGCCCTGCACCGGTCCGGCTTCACCCCGCGCCAGCTGGCCCCGTCCGAGCAGCACCTGCTGCCCGGCTACGGCCTCGGCATCACCAACCTGGTCGCCCGCGCCACCGCCCAGGCCGCCGAACTCACCCCCGCCGAGCTCAAGACCGGCGGTGAGCGCCTCCAGGCCCTGGTCTCCAGGCACCGTCCCCGCATCCTGGCCATCGCCGGCGTCACCGCCTATCGCACCGCCTTCGCCCATCCCCGCGCCGCCACCGGCCCCCAGCCCGACCCCCTGGGCACAACGCTAGTCTGGGTCCTCCCGAACCCCAGCGGCCTCAACGCCTCCTGGACCCTCCCGCGCATCACCGAGGCCTTCGGTGAACTGCGGAAGGCGGTCACGAACGCGGCCGTTCCTTGATCCCGCTGGCGAGCAAACCCGTCACCTCGGCGATCCGCGTCGCGCGCAGGTCCGGCCGCCGCTTCGTGGCGTCGATGTACCGCAGGTAGCCATTGCGGTAGAACTGCGCGAGCGTGTCGAAGAACGCACCGGCCGCGGGGTTGGCCTCCAGCGCGGCGGCAATGTCCTCGGCCAGATCACCGCGCTGCGGCCCCTCAGGCGACAGTTCCACGGGCACCTGCGAGCCGACCTCGATGCCCGCGTGCTGCATTCTGGCCGGGTTCATCGTGAACGCCCACCCGCTGTCGCCCGGCTCGAGCGTCACCCGCACCCGGCAGCCGTTGACGGTGCCGCTCACGTGATGCATGGCCTTTACACCCCACTCAGCATCCGGGTCGAAGGGCACCACGATCAGCGCGTGTCCCCGGGGACCGGCTGCGATCCGGACATCAAACCGCTGAACAAGCATGACTCATCGTGACATCCTCTCCCGGAAGGCGATCTTCAGATGGGGTAGCGGGTGGGTTCGGTCGTGTAGCTCCTCCCGGAGGGAGTCGTCCACCGGAACGTCCCGCCGGGCAGCTGGTCCACTTTCCATTTCGGGTGCTGCTTGAGCCGATGATCATGCCGACATTTCGGACCGCCATTGCAAAGGCACGTCCGGCCGCCCGCTTCGTACGGGATGTTGTGCTCGAAGTCGCAATTCGCCGCCGGCCGCCGGCAGACCGGGCTGGTGCACGTGGCATGCCGGACCTGGGCCAGATGCCGGAGCTTGACTCCGGGGTCGTGGCCCGTGGCCTGGAACCGGTGATCGCAGTGCTCGGTGCCGAGCGGGTGGAGCTCGATGATCAGATCCGGCCCGTCTCCCGGGCGTCCGCAGCCGCCAGGTCCCGTACCCGCCCGGCGGCCCGTCCCGCTCCATGGCGGTGAAGCTGAACGCCGGCGGCCCCTCCCGCCTCTCAGCGGTGAAGCTGAACCCAGCCGGGCCGTCCCTGGTCCCGCCCGGCGTTGCCGGTTTCCTGCGTTTCCCGCGGCCCTTAGGCGCGGGCCGGGCGCAGCCGTGCGCGACCGCGTGCCCTTGCTCGTCGGTGGCCGTCACGCACCACGTCGTCCTGGGGTTCCGGGCGGCCGCTTCGGCGAGATCCCGGGCCAGCCACGGGTCGATCGGCCCGATCCCGCCCAGCTGCCCAGGCCGGTCCGCCAGCTGGGTCAACGTCACCAGCGGCACCGTCAGCGTCCCCCGTACCGCAAACCCGGCCGGGACCCCGGCTCCCGGACCGCCGGCTCCGCCGCTGTCAGCGCCGTTCCCGCCGTCACCCGCCGCCTCGGCGTCCTCTCCTGGCAGTGGCCTGGAGTCTTTGCCCAGCAGCAGGTCCAGGTACGCCCGCGCCCGCAGCTCATCCAGACCGCCCTCGAGCCCCGCCGCGCGCAGCTCGTGCGCCCACGCGGTGATTCGCTGGTCCGCGGCCAGCACCTCAGCCGGCGGCAACTCCCGCCCCATCAGCGCCGCGTTCCCGCTGTCCTCCGCCCACCGCTGCACCCGGGCATCCTGGGCCGCGGCCTCCCGCCGTTTGCGGGCCTTCTCCGGGGCGACGTCCATGACGGCTCGGGCGATCGCTTCCCGCAGCCCGCCCGGGGTCAGTCGCCCGGCCCGGCCCAGCACCAGCTTCTCCGCGGCGCGCGCCTCATCGCGGTCCAGCAGGGCGGTCGCATACACGATGATCTTCACCCGGGACTCCGGTAGCCGCCCGGCCCCGAACAGCGCCATCGTGCCGGGCAGCTTGACCGCCAGGTCATGGGAACGGCTCATCAGGTCCTCGGCCGCGGCCCGGTTCTCCGCGAACAGCACCCGCAGCTCATCGACCGCGAACTCATCCCACACCGCAGGCATCCCCGACGGCTCATCGGTCGCGCAGTCCGGCTCGGCCCGCCGCCGGATGAACTCCGCCACCGCGGCGTGCTTGCGGGCGCAGGCATACGCCTCGGACCGGCCCCACGCGGCGATCACCCCGTCAAGCTCATTGTCCGGCAGGTCGGCATACCGGTCATCATCCCCGGCGGCGAGCTCGGCGAAGAACGCCAGCGTCCCGCCCCCGGGCAGCACATCCAGCACGTTCCCGGCCGCGAACCCGGACGCGCCGACCCACGCCTCCGGCTCCGGATCGGGCTCTTCCTCGTCCTCATCGAAAGCGGGCGGCTCGTCACCGGGCACGGTGGCATCACACCACGCCTCCCACTCCGCCGCAGACATCCAATCCGGGGCAGGAAGGGGATCGCCGGGCTCTGGGGCGGGATCCGCGTGAGCCGGTCCTGGAGGCATGACACCTCCCTCGTTCGGGAGAATTGATCTATCGAACATGATACCGAAAAACAGCCTGAAAGGCAACGAATTAAGCCACTTGATGCGGCGTGTCGCAGACGGGGCCGCGGCGTTTCGGCGAGGCCAAGTACCGCGACCGCCGCTCTGGCCTCGCCGAGCTTCGCCTTCACCGCCGCCGAGAGCTCCAAGCCGAAGCCATCGGCAGCCGGATCCTCCTCGCCCGCCGGAGATCGCTACGGCCAGCCGTCGTAGCCCGGATGATGGCATCCTGAGGCCCATGATGACGGTGGCATGGCTCAAGCACATCGCCATCCCCTTCGTCACCAAGGGCAGGCTGGCCAGCGGCCTCACAATTCAAGCCGCCATCGCGCTGCGGCGAGAGCGGCGGGAGCGGCGAGAGCGGCGAGAGCGGCGGGAAGCGGTGAGAGTCTCGTAAGGCGTTCGGGCGGCGCGGGCCTCGCCCGTTCCGCGAGGCCCGCGCGCCCTGGTTTCCCAGCCCGCCCGCCAGGTAGATGGTGCCTGCGAGCCGCCGGCCCGCCCATGCGGCGGGTGGGCCGGCGGCTCGCACAGCAAGGTCAGGGGGGAACGCCGGGTTCGTTGCCTGGTGACTGGTGCCCGGCGTTCCCCTTGCTGACGCCCCCCCAACTTGCTCCCGGTAGTAAGAGTGCGGCACCCCGCCGCCACCAACATTTTTTGGGAAGATTTCTGCGGAGATTCCGGGAGGTGCCTGTGGCGGACGCGAACCCCGAAGGTTCAGGCGATGATGGCGCCGAACCCGATCCCCGGTACACCTTCGCCAACGAGCGCACCTTCCTCGCCTGGAGCCGAACGGCCCTGGCCCTCGTGGTCGCCGGCCTCGGCGTCGTCCAGCTGCTGCCGCCGTTCCCCGGCGTGCCCTGGGGCCGGCACGTGCTGGGCGTTCCGCTGATCGTGTTCGGCGCCATCGTGGCGGTAGCCGCGTACGGCGAGTGGGTCAGGAGCCAGCGGGCCATGCGCCATGGCCAGCCGCTGCCCCGGTCGGTCATGCCGCGGCTGCTCGCCGCGGTCATCACCGTGATCGCGGTCCTCGCCGCCGTCGTGGTCCTGGTCTCGGCCCTGCGATGACCGTCCAGGGCAGCCAACCCAGCCAGGACGACCACGAGGACGCCGACCCCGGTCTGGCCCAGGCCCGGACCTCGCTGGCCTGGACCCGGACGGCGCTCTCCTTCGCCGCCGTCGGCGTCGTGGTCCTGAGGAGGGACATCATCCCCGGACTGGTCATCCTGGCCGCCGTCCCGGTGATCTGGCAGCTCGGCCGTCTGGCCCACCACCTCCCGGGACGGCTCCGCCTGGTCACCGTCACGATCGTCGCCATCGCCGCGGTCGCCCTGGCCGTCGCCCTCACTCACTGACAAGCCGACAAAAGTTAAGTACTCACTTGACTATCATCAGCGCCGGTTCCTATAGTCAAGCAAATACCTAACCATTCAAAACGCAGGCATGAACCGCGACATCGCCGGGAGCTGATGAACCATGGACCGTTCCGTCACGCACGCCTCGTTCACCCTGGAGCGCGCCTACCCCGCGCCGCCGGCCCGCGTCTTCGCCGCCTGGGCCGACCCGGCCGTGAAGGCCCGCTGGTTCGCGGGCGGCACCGGCGAAGGGGACTACCAGCTCGACTTCCGGGTCGGTGGCCGCGAGGTGGCCCGCGGCGGCCCCCCCGGTTGCCCGGTGATGACGTTCGAGACGTTCTACCGGGAGATCGTCGTGCCGGAGCGGATCGTCTACACCTCCACCATGTCGTCCGGGGACGAGGTCATCACGATCTCGCTCACCACCGTGGAGTTCAAGCCCGCCGGTGACGGCACCAAGCTGGTCCTCACCGAGCAGGGCGCCTTCCTCGACGGCAAGGAGGAGCCGGCCTGGCGCGAGAACGGCACCGCCGACCAGCTCAAGGCCCTGGCCGACGTGCTCGAAAGCTGACGTGCCAAAGGACATCCAGGCGGCGATCGAGGCTGCGGCCGCCGACCTCGTAGCGGCCGGGACCGAAACCGGCCTCCAGATCGCGGTCCGCCGCCACGGCCGGGTCGTCGCCGACGTAACCGCTGGCCTCGCCGACCCGCACACCGGAGCAAAAATCCGCCCGGACACGCTGTTCTTCGCCGCCTCCGCGACCAAGGGCGTAGCCACCTCGCTCGCCCACATCCTGGCCGAGCGCGGCGACCTCACCTACGACCTGCGGCTGGCCGACGTCTGGCCCGAGTTCGCCGTCAACGGCAAGGAAAACACCACGCTCCGGCACGTCCTGATGCATACCGCGGGCCTGCCCGGCCTCCCGCCACAGACCACAAAGCAAGACCTGTGCGACTGGGACCGCATGTGCGCGACCCTGGCCGCCGCCGAGCCGTGGTGGGAGCCCGGCACCAAATTCGGCTACCACGCGCTGACCTTCGGTTTCCTCATAGGCGAGACCATGCGCCTGGCCACCGGCCAGACCGCCACCGAGCTCCTCAGGAAACACCTCACCGGCCCACTCGGCGTCACCGACGAGCTCTGCTTCGCCGTCCCCGAACACCGTCTGCCCCAGCTGGCACGCCAGCAGGCCAGCGCCGGCCCCGAGGAGCCACCGGAGAAAGGGTCACCCCAAGACCGGGCCATGCCACCCGCCCTGCGCGACCCGGCCGCCCTCGGCCGCAACCCCAAGGTACTCACCGCCGACATCCTGAGCCTCGGCTCCATGACCGCCCGCGGCGCCGCCCTGATGTACTCCGCCCTGCTCGGCCACGAAAACGGCCGGCAACTCGTGTCCAGCCGTCGGCTGAAAGAAATGGCCGCCGTCGCCTTCACCGGGATGGACGAGGTCATGGGCTTCCCGTCCCGCTGGGCCTTTGGCTACGCCCCAGGGCGCCCAGGCGGTGTGACAACACGCGACGGCTCCGCGTTCGGCATGATCGGCTCGAACGGGTCCGCCGCCTACGCGGACATCGATTCCGGCCTGGCCGTGGCCGTCATGCGCAACGGCCCGCCCGCGGGCCTGGCCGCCGTCACCCGGATCGACCGGATCGTCGCCGACCACTGCGCCGACCACTGCGCCGACCACTTCGCGGCTCACGAGGAGGACCACCCATGACCGACACCACGCTCGACCAGCGCTTCAGTGCCCCCGATGCCCAGGCCGCCAGCTGGGACCAGACCAGCCAGGTCCTCGAGGACGCCCAGTTGTCCTATATCTGCACAGTCCGCGCCGACGGCCGCCCGCACCTCACCCCGCTGGTGGCCGTATGGCTGGACGAGACGCTGTACTTCTGCACCGGCGCGGACGAGCAGAAGGCCGTCAACCTGCGCGCCAACCCGCACGTGCTGCTGCTCACCGGCAACGGCCAGTGGGACGAGGGCCTGGACGTGGTCGCCGAGGGTGACGCCGTCCAGGTCAGCGAAGACGAACTGCTCACCCGGCTCGCGCAGGCCTGGGCAGGTAAATGGGACGGCCAGTGGCAGTGGCAGGTGCGCGACGGCCACTTCGAGCACCCGCAAGGCGGTCCGGCGCTGGTCTTCGCGGTCCGCCCGGCCAAGATCCTCGCGTTCGCCAAGGGACACTCCGGCCAGACCCGGCATCGCCCGGCTTAGTACCCTGGCCCGCGGGAGGACTCATGGACACGCTGCTGCCAGGAATTTCCGCCGAACGGGTGCCGACCAGCCGTCTCACCGTCAACACCCTCGCGGTGGCCGGGCGCGACGGCGACGGTCCCGCCGTCCTGTTCGTGCACGGCAACGTGTCGTCCGCGCTGTTCTGGCAGCCGACGATGCTGGCGCTGCCCGAGCCCTACCGGCCGCTGGCCATCGACCTGCGCGGTTTCGGCGATACCGACGACGAGCCGGTCGACGCCACCCGCGGGGTGCGCGACTTCTCCGACGACCTGGCCGCCGCGATCGACGCCCTGGAACTTGGCCAGGTCCACCTGGTCGGCTGGAGCATGGGCGGCGGGGTGGCGCTGCAGTACCTGGTGGACCGGCCGGGCGCGCACCGGGTCGCGTCGCTGACGCTGGTCGATCCGGTCTCGCCGTTCGGGTTCGGCGGGACCCGGGGCGTGGACGGGATCCTGTGCGACCCGTGGGGGCCGGCTCCGGCGGCGGCGGTGCCAACCCGGAGTTCGTGGAGCGGCTGGCGGGCCAGGACCGGACCGACAAGAGCCCGCTGTCACCCAGAAACGTGCTGCTCGCGCACTACGTCAAGCCGCCGCACGTCCCGGCGCACCTGGACATCTTCGTGGAGTCGATGCTGTCCACCCGGACCGGCGAGTGGCACTACCCGGGCGACTCGCGCCCGGTGGACGCCTGGCCCGGCTTCGCCCCCGGCGAGCGCGGCGTGCTCAACACGATGGCCCCGACCCACTTCCGGATCGCCGACCTGTCCGGGGTGGAGCCCAAGCCGCCGGTGCTGTGGATCCGCGGCGCCGACGACGTGATCGTCTCCGACACGTCCCTGTACGACCTGGCCTACCTGGGCTCGCTCGGCGCGATCCCCGGCTGGCCGGGCGACCAGACCTGGCCGCCGCAGCCGATGCTGGCGCAGACCCGGGCCGTGCTCAACGGCTACGCGGTGGCCGGCGGCCAGTACCGGGAGGCGGTCATCGAGGACGCGGGCCACGGCCCGCACCTGGACCAGCCGGAGCGCTTCCTGGCCGAGCTGACCGCTCACCTAGCCGGCGTCCGACCGACCCTTAGATGCTGTTCTGGTGGGCCAGGATGCGGCGGATCTGCTTGGTCTCGTGATCGCTGTACCGGTCCAGGATGGCGTGCAGGTCGTTCAGGTCAGCGGTCGCTGTGGTAGCTGGACAGCTCGCGCGCCAGTGACGCCCGCCGGGCGTGCTCCACCCGGCTCTCGCGAAGCTGCTCGCGGACCGTGCTCAACAGGGAAGCAACCATTTTATTTTCCTCCGTCTCAGTGGTCACCTTCCAGTCTGCGTCGCCATGACCTATGCGTCCAATGACTTATTGACAATGTATACATGAGTTACAGTCATGGGTATGGATACCGACGCACTGCGCTGGCTCCAGCAGGTGGCCGACGGCACCACGGTGACCGAGGTCAGCGAGCTGGAGCCGGTGACGCAGTCCGGCGTCTCCCGGGCCCTGGCCCGGCTGGAGGCGCAGATCGGCACGCCGCTGCTGCGCCGCTCCGGCCGGACGCTGCGGATGACCCACGCCGGGGCGGTCTTCAAGCCGCACCTGGACGCGATGCTGCACGACCTGGACGACGGCATCGCCGCGGTCAGCCAGCTCGTCGACCCGGACACCGGCACCGTGGCGCTGGCCTTCCAGGCCTCGCTGGGCACCTGGCTCGTCCCCGACCTGGCCCGCAGCTTCCGCCGTGCGCACCCGGGCGTCCGGTTCCTGCTCACCCAGGTCCGCGACGACCCGGACTCGGTGGCCCTGGACGGCGGCCAGGCCGACCTCGAGCTCGGCTCGCGCCGCTCCCCGGACGAGGCGACGCGCACCCGGCTGATCGGGCACGAGCCGCTCCGCCTGGCCCTGCCGCGCGACCACCCGCTGGCCGGCCAGCGCCAGCTCCAGCTGGCCGACGTGGCCGGGGAGCCGTTCATCGGCCTGCGGTCGGCCTCCGCGCTGCGGCGGCTCACCGACGCGCTGTGCCAGCGGGCCGGGTTCCGGCCCGACGTCATCTTCGAGGGCGACGACCTGTCCAACGTCCGCGGCTTCGTCGCGGCCGGCCTGGGCGTGGCCGTGGTCCCCGCCCCCCGGGCCGGATCACCCGAGGCCGTCCCGGGCCCGGTGGCCTACCTGGTCATCCAGGACGACGGCGCGGTCCGCCCGATCTTCCTCACCTGGCCCGCCGACCGCCGCCTGCTGCCCGCCACCGACCTGTTCCGCCGGCACGTGCTCAGCCGGGCCGCCGCCGACCGGCTCCCCGCCGTAGCCGACTAAAATTCCGGCCGAACGAGTCGTGGCGCGTCCCATCCTCCCGATGACGCGCGCCACGATGTCGACGCCCTCGGCGATGTCCTGCTCGCTGGCCGCGGCATAGCCCCAGATAAGGCCACCGGGACCGGGGTGGCTGATCCGGTACGGTGCCACCCCGTCGACGCCGACCCCGGCCCGGGCCGCCGCGTCGACCACGGCGGCCTCGTCCAGGTCCGGCGGCAGCCAGGTGACCAGGTGCAGCCCGGCCGACACGCCGGCCGGCTCGAGCCAGGGCAGCCGCCGGGCCAGCGCGAACAGCAGGGCGTCGCGGCGGCGCCGGTAGACCGGGCGCATCCGGCGCAGGTGCCGGTCGAACTCGCCGCGGGTGATCAGGTCGGCCAGCGCGAGCTGCTCGAGCGCGGGGGAGCCCCGGTCGGCCGCGATCTTGGCCGCCGCCATCGGCCCGGCCAGGTGCCCCGGCATGACGAACCATCCCAGCCGCAGCCCCGGCGCCAGCGTCTTGCTCGCCGACCCGGCGTAGACGACCCGGTCCGGGGCCAGCCCCTGCAGGGAGCCGACCGGCGTCCGGTCGTAGCGCAGCTCGGCGTCGTAGTCGTCCTCGATCACCACCGCGTCCCGCTCGGCCGCCCAGCGCAGCAGCGCGGCCCGGCGCCCGGCGCGACAGCACCGAGCCGGTCGGCCACTGGTGGGACGGCGTCAGGATCACGGCGTCGGCGCCGGACTCGGCCAGCAGGTCCACCCGGATGCCGTCGCGGTCCACCGGGATCCCGGTCACCTCGAGCCCGGCCGCCCGCGCGGCCGGCAGCGCGTCGTCGCCCGAGGAAGGATCCTCCAGCGCCAGCCGCCGCGCGCCCGCCGCCGCCAGGACCCCGATGAGCAGCGCGATGCCCTGGGCGTAGCCGGTGCAGATCACGATCTGCTCGGGGTCGGCCACGGTGCCGCGGACCCGGTTCAGGTACGTCCGCGATGGCCGTGCGCAGCTGCGGCACGCCGCTGCCCGACAGATAGCCGAACAGGTCGTTCGGCGCGGTGGCCAGCGCCCCGCGGATCGCGCGCAGCCAGGCCGCCCGGGGGAAGCTGGACACGTCGGCGCGGCCGTAGCTGAGGTCGATCCGCGGCGGGATCTCCCGGGCCAGGCTGAGCCCGGCCGCCGCGGGGGCCGGGCCGGCCGCGACGTGCGTGTAGCCGCCCGCGTAGCTGGCCAGGTACCCCTCCGACGTCGAGCTGGGAGTAGGCCTCCACCACCACGCCGCGGGAGACGCCCAGGTCGGTGGCCAGCACCCGGGACGGCGGCAGCGACGAGCCGCGCGGCAGCCGCCCGGCCCGGATCGAGTCCCGGATCGAGGTCTCGATCTGCCGGTGCAGCGGGACCTTCGCGTCCCGGTCGAGGACGACGAACACCCCAGAATTGGTACTGACTTTATTCATCAGATCGGATCTTAATCCCAGTACCGATTCCTGGCAGGCTCATGCCATGCGAAAGATCATCAACTCCACGTACATCACCCTCGACGGTGTTATCCAGGACCCGCAGGACTGGCCGGGCAACGGCATCGAGCCGGACGGCACCGGCGGCCAGGTCCAGCTGGACCTGCTGTTCGGCTGCGACGCCCTGCTGATGGGCGCGCGCACCTACCCCGGCATGGCCGCGGCCTGGATGGCCCGGTCCGGCGACCCGTACAGCGACCGGATCAACACCATGGCCAAGTATGTCGTCTCCAGCACGCTGACCGATCCGGAGTGGCCGAACACCACGGTGATCGGCGGCGATAACGCGATCGACGAGATCCGCCGCCTCAAGGAGCAGCCCGGTCAGGACATCGTGCAGTACGGGTTTGGCCAGCTCTCCTACGCCCTGCTCGAGCACGGCCTGCTCGACGAGCTGCGGCTCTGGGTCCACCCGCTGTTCTTCGGCCAGGCCACCGCCGACAGCCTGCTGTTCCGCCCGGCCGCGACTGCCCAGCTGGAGCTGGCCGGCACGCTGGCCCTCAACACCGGCATCGTCATCCTCACCTATGTTCTCCCCGGAAGGAAGTAAGGGCAGTGGGCATCATCCTGGGGCTGGCCGCGGCCCTCCTGTACGGCGGTTCCGACTTCGCCGGCGGCCTGGCCTCGCGCAAGCTGGGAGCCGTCCCGGTCAACGTGGTCGGTTCCTTCGTCGCGGCCGTGCTCGCCTGGGCCGCGCTGCTGGCCATCGGGGGCCCCGGGCCGACCGTCCACGCGGTCGCCTGGGGCCTGGTCAGCGGTCTCGGCGGCGGGATCGGCACCACCATGCTGTACCGCGGCCTGGCCCGCGGGCAGATGAGCGTGGTCGGGCCGGTCTCGGCCGTGGCCGCGGCCGGGGTGCCGGTGGCGGCCGGCCTCGCGCTGGGGGAGCGCCCGACCGTGCTGGCCCTGGCCGGCCTGCTGGTCGCGCTCCCGGCCATCGTGCTGGTCGCGGCCAGCGGCTCGCTGCGCGGCATGTTCGGCTCCGGCATGACCGACGGCCTGGCCGCGGGCGCGGCGTTCGGCGTCATGTTCATCGGCCTGGCCCAGGCCGGCCAGGGCGCCGGCCTGTGGCCGGTGGCGTCGGAGCAGACCAGCTCGCTGCTGCTCGTGCTGATCATCGCCATCCGGTCCCGGGTGCCGCTGCGCCCGGCGATCCGCGCCGCCGGCTGGCCCGCGCTGGTGGGCGCCAGCGGGATGACCGCGACCCTGCTGTACTTCTACGCCACCCACTTCGCCATGCTGGCCACCGCGGCGGTGCTGGTGTCGCTCTACCCCGGCGTGACCGTGCTGCTGGCCCGGGTCCTGCTGCACGAGCGATTCAGCCCGATCCAGCGAGCCGGCCTGAGCCTGTGCACCCTCGCGGTCGTCGCCATCGCCCTCAGCTAGGCCCGGTGCTGAACCGGCTGGTCGTGGCGCCGCCGTGGACCTCGGGCCGTTCCACCCGTACGCTCACCGGGCACTTGAGGTAGTCGGCCGAGATCTTGTCGCGCAGATCGTGGGGCGTGTCCGCCCTCAGGGTCGCGTGGTCGTCCCTGCGTTCAGCCACCCACACCTCCGGCTCGAACCAGTGGATCAGGTACGCCGACCCCCAGTGCCATCGCAGGTTCGCTAGCGGTTCCGCCGCGTCATCAAGAGTCGTCATAGCCTAATTAAACACCTGGATCCATATGGTTCCATAGGGATACCTCGGATTTAAGGTCTGACCAGGGGGTTCCTTACGATGCGAGGGTGACGGTTGATCATGAAAGCCCGGAACTGCTGTACGAGCAGGTTGCTCGGATCCTGCGCGGGCGTATCGCCTCGGGTGAGATCACGAGCAAGTTGCCGTCACTCAAGAGCATCGCGCAGCAGTACGAGGTGTCCCACGTCACCGCCGAGCGAGCCATGGCTGTGCTGAAGGACGAGGGTCTAGTGGTCGTGGTGGTGGGGCGCGGAGCCTTCGTGAAGAAGAGCTAATTGATCAGGGGCAAGGCCTCGCTCCCGATCCGGGAACGGGGCCTTTGTCGTTCGTACCCGGCCATGCCGGGAGCCGTTCGTGTCACAGGCTGCCTGCAGGCCTCGTCCGCGGGGCCTGCCCGGGCGGGAAGCAAATGCGGGGGACAACCCCCGATGACAAACGGGGGGCTGCGCCGTCGTATTTATTGCCGACTTTTCCCCACTATAGGAGTACGGGGAACAAGGGTCTGATCAAGCGAAACGGGGTAGCCGAGATGACGGCCGTGGTAAGCCGGGAGCACGCCAGGGGGGCGTACCTGACCGGAGCTGCCGGGATGGTGATAATCGTGATCGCCGCCGTGATGATGGTCGTGGCCGCGCCCGGCCACGCGACCGCTTCCGGCCGCGGGGCGGCCCCGGCTAAGCCAGCCAGCGTCCAGCTCGCCACGGACGTGTGTCACCGGTTCACGTCGAGAAGCGACTCGGCCACGGTACGGGCGTGCCTGGCCGGGCCGTCGGCCGTCAGCGCCTGGGCCGACGCGTAGGTGCCCTCCATCACCAGCGAGAGCTGGTCGGCCAGCAGTCCGGCCCGCCCGTCGCCCGCCAGGGTCGCGGTGAGCTGACCAAGCCGCTCCCTGACCCATGCCTTCACGGCGACCGCGGCGCGGTGCGCCGGATGTACCGGATCGGGGAACTCCGCCAGGGCCATCAGGAACGGGCAGCCCCGGCAGACCTGCGGCTGGACCTGCTCACCCAGCGCGTCGAACACGGCCAGGATCGCCGCGCGCGGATCCGGCCCGCCCGCCGCGGCCGCCGCGTCGAACCACTCGCGGTAGAGCTCGCTGGCCCGCTCGATGTAGGCCGCGATCAGCTCGTCCTTCGAGGCGAACAGCCGGTACAGGGTGGTCGGGGCCACCCCCGCCTCAGCTGCGATCCGGTCCACGCCGGTGGCCCGGATGCCGTGCCAGTAGAACAGCTCGTGCGCCACGCCGAGCACGTGCTCCCGTGTCTGCGCCGAACTACGCGACGTTGCGCTCCGCGGCATGCAATCCCCTTGCGCGATCCTGTCGTCCATCGTAGCGTGCACATGTTAGGGAACGATCCCTAACATACGGGGCCGCGAACGGAGGAGAGCTGATGATCCTGGTGACGGGAGCAACCGGCAATGTCGGCGGCGAGCTGGTAACGCGCGCTGGCCGGAGCCGGGGCGCCGGTACGCGCCCTGACCAGGGCCGGCCGGGAGCAGGAGTTCCCGCCAGGCGTGCAGGCCGGTGACCGGCGACCTTAATAAGCCGGAGAGCATGCGGCCCGCCCTGGCCGGCGCGGAGGCGATCTTCCTCTACCCGGGGTACCAGGACCTGGCCGGCACGCTGGCCGAGGCCAGGCGGGCGGGCGTCCGCCGGGTCGTGCTGATGTCCGGCAGTTCCGCGGCCAGCGGCGACACGGGCAACGCGGTCTCCCGTTACATGATCGAGTCCGAGGCGGCGGTCCGCGCCTCCGGGCTGGCCTGGACGATGGTCCGGGCATTCGGCTTCATGTCCAACACGCTGCAGTGGGTCCCGCAACTGCGGGCGGGGGACCGGGTGCGGGCCCCGTTCGCCGGGGTGCCGATCGCGATGGTCGACCCGGCTGACATCGCGGCGGTCGCCGCGGCCGCCCTCACCACGGCCGGGCACGACGGCCGCGTCTACACGGTCTCAGGCCCGCAGGCCCTGCGCCCGGCCGACCGGGCCCGGATCCTGGGCGAGGTACTCGGCCGCGACCTGCGGTTCGAGGGGCAGCCCGACGATGAGGCCCGGACTGAGATGAGTGCCAGCATGCCCGCCGAGTACGTGGACGCGTTCTTCGACTTCTACGTGCAGGGCACCCTGGACGAGTCGCAGCCCACGCCGGACGTCGCCGAGGTCACCGGCCGGCCGCCCCGTACGTTCCGCCAGTGGGCCCAGGCCCACGCCGGAGCCTTCTGAAGCACCCGCCGGGCACCCGCTGCCGACGCCTCAGCAGACGGCCTACGCATCTGTCACACGAGGCCCGCGCAGCACCAGGACCGAACGAGGCTCCACCCGCACCTGCTCCCCAGCTCGCCGCTCCGGCACCCCAGAAGCCCCGGAAGCCCCGGCAGGATCGAAGGTATCGATGGCGACGCTCCACGCCACCCCGGGCCGGGGGTCGGGAAGGGTGAAATCGATCCCCTCCCACCACCCGTTCACCAGGACCAGGAAGTCGTCGTCGAACAGCGGCTGCCCGTCCGGCCCGTTATCCGGCGCGTCCGACCCGTCCAGGTACACCCCGATCGCCAGCGCCGAGCCGTCATCCCAGCAGGGCTGGGTCATCGGCTCCCCGCCCGGCGTGTACCAGCCGAGTTCGCCCGCCTCCACGCCGGTGAGGTACCGGTGCCGCCGGAACACCGGATGCGACCGGCGGAACGCCACCAGGTCCTTGACGAACGACCGCAGCGCGGAGTCAGCCGCCGGCCAGTCCACCCAGGAGATCTCGTTGTCCTGGCAGTACGCGTTGTTGTTGCCGTCCTGGGTCCGCCCCATCTCGTCACCGCCGAGCAGCAGCGGCACGCCGAACGAGAGCAGCAGCGTGCACAGCATCGCCCGCGACCGCTGCCCCCGCAGCGCCAGCACTGCCGGGTCAGAAGTCGGGCCCTCAAAACCGGAGTTCCACGACCGGTTGTCGCTAGCGCCGTCCCGGTTCGACTCCCCGTTCGCCTCGTTGTGCTTGCCGTCGTAGGACACCAGGTCCCGCAGCGTGAACCCGTCGTGCACGGTGATCAGGTTCACCGAGGCCGTCGGCCGCCGCCGGTCGTCCCCGTACAGGTCGGCCGACCCGGCGAACCGGGTGGCGAACTCGCCCAGGCCGATGTGCTGGCTGCGCCAGAAGTCCCGCATGCTGTCCCGGTACTTGCCGTTCCACTCGTGCCACAGTTCCGGGAACTCGCCGAGGTCGTAGCTGTCCAGCTGGCCGACGTCCCACGGCTCGGCGATGAGCTTGACCGACGACACCACCGGGTCCTGCGCCACCAGGTCGAAGAACGCGGACATCCGGCTGAACCCGCCGTACTGGCGGGCCAGCGTGGTGGCGAGGTCGAACCGGAACCCGTCGACGTGCATCTCGGTCACCCAGTAGCGCAGCGAGTCCATGATCAGCCGCAGCGCCACCGGGTTCCCCGCGTTCAGCGAGTTCCCGGTGCCGGTGGTGTCGTAGTACTGGTCCGGGTGCCCCGGGTTGAGCCGGTAGTACGCCGTGTTGTCCAGGCCGCGGAAGCACAGCGAAGGGCCGCCCTCGCCGCCCTCCGCGGTGTGGTTGAACACCACATCCAGGATGACCTCGAGCCCGGACGAGTGCAGCGCCTTCACCATGGCCTTGAACTCGGCCACCTGACCCCCGGGCGACCCGGCCCGCACCGCGGCCGAGTACGCCGCGTGCGGCGCGAAGTACCCGATGGTGTTATAGCCCCAGTAGTTGGTCAGCCCCCGCTTCAGCAGGAACTCGTCCGGCACGTACTGATGCACCGGCAAGAGCTCGACCGCCGTAACCCCAAGATCAGACAAATACGACCGAACGGAGTCATGCGCGAGCCCCGCGTACGTGCCACGCAGTTCGTCGGGGACGTCCGGGTGGCGCATGGTGAAGCCCTTGACGTGCACTTCGTACATCACGGTGTCCGCGAAGTCGTGCCGCAGCAGGGCATCGGAGCCCCAGTCGAAGGAGGCGTCGGTGACCAGGCTGAGCGGCACGTGCCCGGCCGAGTCGAGCGAACTGGGCGCGTCATGGTCGTCCCAGGAGTAGTCGAACACCTCCGGGCCGAACGCGACCTCGCCCCGCACCGCCCGCGCGTACGGGTCGAGCAGCAGCTTGGCCGGGTTGCAGCGCAGCCCCTGGGCGGCGTTGTACGGCCCGTGCACCCGGAACCCGTAAGCCTGTCCCGGACCGATATCCGGGACGAACCCGTGCCAGGCCCCGCCGTCGTAGTCCGGCAGCCGGTACCGGGTCTCCGCGCCGGACTCGGAGATCAGGCAGACCTCGGCCCCCTCGGCCACGCTGGAAGCGACCGCGAAGTTGACCCCGTCATCCATCGGCGTCGCGCCCAGGGGCGACGACGGCCGGCCGGGAAGTGCGTCCGCCACCCGGCTTACGTTACCCAGGGCCGTCCGCGTGCAGCGCGGCCAGGGTCCGGTCGATCTCCGCGGGCTGGTTGAACAGGTGGGCGGAGACCCGGAGGTTGCCCTCGCGGTACGCGATGTCGATCCCCGTCTCCCTGAGCTTCTGGTAACGCTGCTCACTGCTGCCATCGACCGCCCGCAGCACTACCAGCGTGGACCGGGCCGGGCCGCTGGCCGGGCTGATAAGCCGGTACCGTTCCGGGTCGATCCCGGCGACGAGCCGGTCGACGAGCCGCTGGTCCCAGTCGGCAATGGTGCCGATGCCGGCGCCGAGGAACAGTTCGAGGGACGCGATCCAGGGCAGCGTGGTGGCGAAGTTCGCCGGGCAGAAGACGTCGAAGGCGTGCACGCCGATGTCGTCCCGCACCGAGGTCTCGCGCATCTGGTCCAGCCCCCGGCCGGCTTGCATCGCGAGCCAGTACGCCTGCTGCGGCCGCAGCCGCTCCAGCAGGTCAGGATGCAGCCAGGCGAACCCGGTGCCGTACGGGCCGCAGAGCCACTTGTACCCGCACGCGACGACGGCGTCGACCGGGGTGACGGACACGTCGAGCGGCCGGGCGCCGAGGGCCTGGGACGCGTTGACGACGAGCAGCACGCCCGCCTGGCGGCAGGCCGCGCCCAGCTCGTCCAGGTCCAGCGTCCGCCCGGTGAACGAGTCGACCCAGGTCACGGCCAGCAGCCGGGTCCGCGGCCCGATGGCTGCGGCGACCTCGGCGCCCGACAGCAGCTCAGCCCCCTGCTGGCCGGCCGGGCGCAGCGCGCGTACCCGCACGCCCAGCCGGTCCAGCCGCTGCCACGGCAAGATCGTGGCCGGGT
The DNA here is from genome assembly GCA_963839095.1 of uncultured Actinomycetota bacterium. Lineage (GTDB taxonomy): Bacteria > Actinomycetota > Actinomycetes > Streptosporangiales > Streptosporangiaceae > Palsa-504. The sequence goes on from CAWIUF010000007.1 coordinate 17,300, forward strand.
AGTCCCCCTCGATCACCAGCACCTCGTCGCCGTCCCGCCAGTCCAGCCCGTTGGCCACCAGGTGCAGCCCGTAGGAGGTGCTGTTGCCGAGCACGATCTGGTCCGGCGGGCTGCCCACCAGCCGGGCCAGCAGCCCCCGCAGCCGCTCGGGGACCGCGCTGAAGTCATCGTCGCCGATCCGGTGCGGGGCGGCCTTCAGCGCGGCCGCCCGCGCCGCCATCTCGACCGCCGGCCGCGGCAGCGGTCCCTGGTGCGCGGTATTCAGCCAGCTCCGCCCGTCGAACGGCCCGAACTCGGCGGCGGCCTCCGGCGCCATCATCGGTGAACCTCCTCAGTCAGCAGGCGGAGCGCGAGCGCGGTGACGCCGTCCTCCACCTGGTCGTGATCCGGGGCCACCGCCGTCCGGAAGGCCCGGGTCGACAAGACGGACAGCAGCAGCCAGGCGACCGGTCCGGGATCAAGGTCGGCGCGGATGTCCCCGTCGGCCTGGCCGTGCCGGATCAGGTCCGCCAGGTGATCGGCGATCGTCCGCGCCGCCCGCCGCGCCGCCTCGGTCAGCTCCGGCTCCCCGATCAGCGCGAACGCGTCCGAGAAAAGCACCCCGGGTGCCCCGAACCCGTGCGTGTGCAGCCCGGCCGCCGCGCCCGGACCATGCGGGTGCCCGGGCGCGCCGTGCGAATGCCCGGGCTCGAGCGCGTGCGCCAGCAGCCCGGCCGCCGACCCCGGCTGTCCCGCCAGCCGTTCCAGCTCCGCCTGGACATCGCCGGCCACCCGGTCGACCACCGCCGCGAACAGCGCCGCCTTGGAGCCGAAGTTCTGGAAGATCACTGGCTCGCTCACCCCGACCCGCGCCGCCACGTCCGACACCTTCCCGGCCCGGTACCCGGCCGCCGAGAACACCTCCACCGCCGCCGCCAGGATCGACTCGCGCCGCTGGGCGGCGCTCAGCCGCGTCCGCCGCGGCGCTGCCTTCTCATCGCGGCCCGTCTCCCCCCAGGCCGGCCCCATCTCCTCCATCCCCTGCATAGTAGCCGCCGCCCCGGACAACTTAGCCGCTGCTAAGTTATGCTAACTTAGTCAAAACTAAGTTAATGGAGGGATCGCCATGCTGGACCACATCCTGAAGTCCCGCCCGGCCCGTCAGGGCACCGTCATCGAGCGGGTCTGGACCTACGAGCTCACCAGCGTGATCGCGTTCGGCGGCCGCCGCCGCCGGGTCTACCGCCGGATCGTCGCGCTCAGCGGCGCCCGCCCCGGCGACCGGGTCCTCGACATCGGCTGCAACGGCGGCTACCTGGCCCGCCTGCTGTCCGCCGCGGTGACCCCCGGCGGCCAGGTCGCCGGGATCGACCCGTCCCCGCCCGCCATCGCCTACGCCACCCGGCGGGCACCCGCCAACGCCACCTTCACCGTCGGCGCGGCCCAGGACCTCGGCGAGCCCGACGGCACCTTCGACGTGGTCACCTCCACCCTCGCCGTCCACCACATCCCCGAAGCCGGACCGGGCCGCCGCCTTCAGCGAGATGTTCCGGGTCACCCGCCCCGGCGGGACCCTGCTGATCGCCGACTTCCGCCCGTCCCGCGGGCACCGCGGCCCCCACGGCCTGCGCCACGCCCAGGCCATCGACCTGGCCCCCCTGGCCGAAGCGGCCGGCTTCCGCGTCGAAGCCCACGGCGACCTGCCCATGCTGCGCTATATCCGCGCAGTGCGATAATGACCAGATGTCACGGCGAGTAGTGAAAACGATCTTGATCGCGGCCGGAGTGGCCACCGGCGGCACCCTGATCGCCCGCCGCCTCGGCTACAACCTGGGCACCAACACCATCGTCCGGTGCCGCCAGGGCCACCTGTTCACCACCGTCTGGATCCCCGGCATCAAGCTCAAGGAGATCGACCTGGTGATCGCCCGCATCCAGCGCTGCCCCGTCGGCCACCACTGGTCCCTGGTCGTCCCCGTCCGCCCCGCCACCCTGTCGGCCGAAGACCGCGAGTTCGCCCAGGCCCACCACGACGTCAAAATCCCTTAGACGTCGATGTCCAGGGAGGCCTCGTCCGCCCCGGGCAGGGTGTAGGGGACGGTGATGCCCAGCCGCCCGGCCAGGGCGCGAGCCCGGGTCAGCAGCGGATGGGCCTCGCCCAGGGCGGGACGCCCGTGCGCCAGCAGCCTGCGGTCGAGCACCGGGGCGAGCAGGTCCGCCGCCTGCTTGGTGTCCCCGGCGGCCGCGCGGCGCTCGGCCTCGTCGCAGTGGGCGGTCAGGATGACCGGGTGGCAGGGGTCGACCCCGGCGGCGGGCAGCTCGGTGACCGACCGGAAGCTCTCGGTGGCGAGCTGGGCGTCGCCGGCCCGGGTCGCGGCCCGGGCGAGCAGGACCAGCGTCCAGCCCCGGGCCGGGCACGGGGGCCCGCCGCTGCCCCCGTCCGCGACCCCCGCCCCGGCCTCCTGCTCGGCCAGCCGCGCCAGCAGCCCGGCCGCGTCCTCCGGCTCGTCCCGCAGCAGCGCGAGCTCGGCCAGGGAACGGTCGAAATCCGCCATGAGCGGGTCGAGCCCGGCGTCGAGCGGCCAGTCGCACAGCTCGTCCCGGGCCGCGCGCAAGGCGGCCGTCGCCTCCTCGGGCCGGCCGAGCTCGCCGGCGGCCAGCGCGAGCAGCCGCCGGGCGGTGTAGCCGAGCCGGAACGAGACCTGGTCGCGGAACCAGTCGGTCTCCGCCGCCTGCCCGGCCAGCAGGTCGAGGACGGTCCGCGGGTGGCCGAGCACCAGGGCCGCCTTGGCCAGCCAGATGAGGTCTTCGGCCACCCGGTAAGAGGTCGGCAGGAACCGGTCCCGCCGGGTATCGGCGGCCTCCTCCAGGTGCCGCCGCGCGGCGGCCGGGTGGCCGGCCGCCAGCAGGGCCTGGCCCAGGGTGATCTGAGCCTCGGCGGTATCGGCGTGCGCGACCTCACCCAGCCGGGCCCGCCGGTCCGCCATCAGGGCCATGGCCAGCCGCACGCTCTCGGTCGCGGCGCCGTTGAGCCGGGCCACGTCCGCCTGGGTGCGCTCGGTCACGGTGAGCCGCCGCCACGCCGCGGCATCATGCGGCTGGCGGTCCAGCAGGGCCAGCCGGGTCTGCCGGACGCCGGCGATAAGCGTCCAGGCCTGCTCGCCGCGCCCGGCCTCGGCCGCCAGCGCGGCCAGGTTGTTGTCGGCCCGCGCGACCCGCGACTGGTCGTGGTCCAGGCCGTCGGCGACCCGGCGGGACAGCTGCCACGCCTCCGCCGCGGTCCGCCGGTCCCCGTACCTGACCGCGGTCAGGCCCAGATGGCTGGCTGCGTCGCTCAGCCGCTGCAGGTCATGGCCGGCGGCCCCGGCCGCGACGGCTCTGCCCACCGCGGTTGGCGGCCCGTCCAGGTCGGCGGTCAGGCTCTGCCAGAGCGCGACCGTCCGCCGCCCTTCCGCGATGCCCCGCCGGTGCAGGGTGCCGGCCTCGAGCATGACCCGGACCACCACGGCGCAGGCGTTCGCCTCGGCCCGGGGATCGGTCCGCCGCCGGGCCACCGCGGCCAGTGCCGTCTCGGCGCTTTCCAGCTCCCGGGGCAGCGCGCCGGCCGCCTGGGCCAGGTCGCGCTCGAACCACAGCGCCGTCAGGCCGCGCGCGAGCAGGTCGACCGGGCCGTCGGGGTCGGCCAGGCAGGTCCGGAAGGCCACGTCGGACAGCCGGGAAGCGCTCTCCTCGACGTTCGCCCCGGGCAGGTAGGTGACGGACTCCGCGCAGGCCTGCAGCACCGGCTCGAGGAAATCGGTGAAGACGTCGCACCGGCCGTGCCACGCCGCCGCCGCGACCCGGCCCCACGGGCTGGCCGGCCAGCCCGGCGGGGTGAGGTCGGCGCCCGCCGCCAGCTTTCGTTTCTCCGCCGTGGAGATGTCGCCGATTCCGTAGCCGACCTGCGTCATCAGCGACTGCTCGGCCCGGTGGAAGGCGATGATCACGCCGAGCGCGGCGACCGCGGCCGACCGGGCCGCCGCCACCGAGCTGACCGGCGCGGGCAGCGACCAGCTCACCTGCCCGGCGAATTCCCGCCAGGCGTGGGCGGCGGCCAGCGCTACCAGCACCCGGCGGTTATGCACCTCGTTGTAGAGCCAGACCGCCGACCGCCCGGTCTGCCCGGGCAGCCGGACCATGGCGGCGACATCCCCGGCGCGGACGACGTGGTAGGGCGTTTCGCGCAGCACGGCCGCGGCGGCCGCGGCGATGGCCTCAAGCCGCTCGTCCTGTGCCGCCACCGCGCGCTCCTCTCGCCGGGCCGCTCACCTGCGCCAAGACCGTCATCATAGGCGCAAACCAACCGGTTGGGCTGCCCTAGTTTTTCATAACTAAAGCAATTTCCTGATATTTAGCTTGGTTCAGGTATTAGGCTCCCGCTGCCGGGCCGCTACAGTCCGGCTTACCACAGCTGAACAAACGTCATCCCAGCAACTTCGGAGCCGTGTCAATGCCGGATGGGTAGTGGGGTGCGCGGCCCGGGAGCGGACGCTTCCGGGCCGACGCATGTCGCGGCGCCGGTTGCGCGCGCGTGGGCGGTCGCCGCGGCGACCGCGGCGGTGAGGGTACCGGCCGGGAACGCCGAGGCCGACGCGTGGACCGTCCGGGGCTGGGCGGACGTAGCCGTCGGCTGCGTGGCCCTGGACGGACCCGGTTCGGCCGGCCCGGGCTCCCGGCTGACCTGGCGGGATGATCCCGGGGCGTTCAGCGGCCTGGACGAGGTGGTCAGGTCGCTGCGCGTCGCCTCCGGCGGCCAGCACGCCTCCCGGCTCCGCCAGCTGCGGCGGTTCGCCGGGCCGGTGCCGCCGTGGTACCCCGATACCCGGCGGGTGACCGGCCCGATCCGCGGCGTCCGCGAGGTCGTCTGGAGCGCGGCTCGCCTGATCACCGCCTTCGGCGAACAGCTCATCGCGTCCGCGGCCGGCCTCCCCGGCGGCACGGCCTGCCCGCTGATCAGCACGGAGCAGCTGTCCTGGGGCGTCCGCTACCGCCCGTCGCCCAGCGACGGCCACGTCACGCTGCGCCTGCCGGTCAGCCGGCGGCTGGCCCGGCGGACCTGGATGTGCCTGCCCGGGCTGCACGAGCCCGGCACCGCGATCGCCGAGGTGCCGTCCACCGCCACCCCGATGGCCCAGCAGGTCTGGCGCGGCATCCACGAAGGTGCGCACCTGGACCACCTCGGCGCGCTGGCCCGGGTCCGCCGGGGGCTGGCGCCCAGCCCCGGGGAGTTCGGGGCCGGGCTGCTCCTGGCCGAGTCGTACGCGATGGCGGTGGAGATCCTCGCCGCGGTGGAATGCGTGCTGGCGGGGGAGGGGCTGGCGGTGCGGCAGCTCGGCAGCGGGCTGATCGAGCGGGCGACCCGGCTGCCCGGCGGATCGAACCCGGCGGCGGAGTTCGAGGATCTGCCCACCCTGGCCGAGGTATACGTGCTCGGGCCGCTCGAGGTGCTGTCCGGCGGCCCCGGGTCCGCCACGCTGCCCGCCGAGCTCATCGGGCCGCTGCTCGATCGCTGGCAGGCGGCCTGCGCGGCCTACCCGCCAGCCGGGGCCTTCGGGGCCAGCGCCGCGGAACTGGCCCGCCGGTAGGTACGGGATGCAGGGTGTACGAGTGCCTGGAGAGGGGTATCTGCTTATCGGCACGTACAGCGGGTCCGGCCATCAGTGGCCAGGGTCAGGGCCTGGTCCTGATCGGGTCCGTGCCTAGGCCGATCGCGCGCCGCAGGTCAGCCTGGCCTTATATGGGCGAACCATTAACAGCGGAAATCTTTATTCATGTTAATGCCACATAGATAGACATGCTTTATCTAGCTACACTATGCTCATCGGTGGTGCTCACGCGATCTTGGGCGGGCAATGCCCTCGGTGGGCCGTCAGGGGCGGATGAGGGGAGGACCGCAGGGACTGGGTGGTCGGATGTCGCGGGGAAGGGCGCGCGCGGCGGTTGCTCTGTCCGGCGGAAAGGGTCGTGAGGGATGAATACAAGTTAAAAAGGGTCACGTGATGCGCGATCGCATCGCCGTCCTACGCATGCTCGCGTAGTCGCCGGGCGGGTAACCCCAGCCGCTCCCGGCTCCCGGGCCGCAGGCATTTATTTCGCTAATCAAAGGGTCGCACTCAATACCGCAGCGCTTTTTAGCGAGGTATCTGCCGCACGCTTGCCGATTGCCGGCGAGTGCTCGCCTGGCAGGTAGCTGCCGGGTGAGCAGCCGCTGGTTGACGAATCAACAGCCTTTGGGGGGCAGATGATTCAGCCGGCCGTATGTAGTGACTCCCGCTGCGACTCATGGCTAGGCCGAGTGCCGTCGGCCTGCGTTTCCTCTCCGCCCGGTCACGGCTATCGCCCGTGACAATCTAGACCCCAGGTGGCGGTCGCTAAGGCCCTGACGGAGCCGGCCGTCACCTGGCAAAACTTCTGGAGGGGGAGATTTGCCATGATGAGTGTCGCGAGTCGTCCGCTGCTCAGCGGACCGGACCTGGACCGGGCGATCGACCGGGCGCGGACGGAGCTGACCGCGCTGCTGCAGGGCCCGAGATGCGGGGCTACGAGCTGCGGGTTCCTGCAGATGCGGGGCTTCCGGGAACGGCGAGCGGGCCCGGCGTCTCCGGCGGCGGTCGCCGAGGCCCGCGCCCTGCTCGGTGTCCTGCTCGACCGCCGGGTGACCGAGCGGGCGGCGCAGCTGGACGGGCAGGACGCCGGGGCCGTGGCCTCGGCCCGGGCCGACCGCAACGAGGCCATCGCCGTGACCGGGGCGCTGCTCTACTGGCTGCCGGCCGGCGACCTGGCCTGGCCGGAGGTGGCACTGACCCTCGGGCGGCTCAGCTACGACCGCTATACCGACCCCTGGCCCGGCGCCGAGCCTCCGGATCCGGACGACCTCGACGCCGCGTGCGACCTGCTGCTGCGCGGGGCGCGCTACGACGACGCCGACGAGCGCACCACGCTCTACCTCTTCCTCGCGCTCCGCGACCGGGAGCACCTGCTGGCCTGCCCGGGCGACGCCAGGGCGGTGGTGACCTGGGGCAGGCGGCTGCTCACGTTCCCGGGCGCCGGCGGAATCGGCCATGACGGCCTGCACGACCTGCTCGAGCTGGAGTTGCTCAACCGCGCCGACGCACAGGACCGTGCCGACTCCCAGAACCGGGCCGAGTCCCAGAACCGGGCCGACTCCCAGAACCGGCCGGCCTGCCCGGCTCCTGGAGCCCGCGACCGCTCCAGTTAGCGGCCGCGTTCATCTAGGCAGCCGGTGCCGGCGCCGTCGTCTCAGCCGGCGGCGCCCGGCTCCGGACGGCTTCCTCGCCTACCATCGGGGCGTGGCGGGGTGGCTGGACGAGGGAGAGCTGCGGATCGGCTTGGGCTGCATGCGGGTCGGGCCCGCCGCGCTGGAGCCGACCGTCGCGGCCGCCCTGGCGGCCGGCATCACCGTCTTCGATACCGCACACGCGTACGGGGACCGGCCCGGCGACAACGAGCGGCTCGTCGCGCGGGCGCTGAGAGGTACCCGGGCGCGGATCGTCACCAAGGGCGGGATGACCCGGGTGGGTACGGCGTGGGTCCCGGACGGACGCGCCGTCGCGATCCGGCAGCACTGCGAGGCGAGCCTCGCCGCCCTCGACGGCGTGGGCATCGACCTCTACCTGCTGCACGCGCCCGACCCGCGGGTGCCGTGGCTGACGTCGGTACGTGCGCTCGCCCGGCTGCTCGCGGACGGGCTGGTCCCGCGGGTGGGCCTGTCGAACGTCAACCGCGACCAGCTCGACGCCGCGCTGCCGGTCGTCCCGGTCTCCGCGGTCGAGGTCGCCCTCAGCCCGTTCGACGACGCGGCCGTCCGCGGCGGGGTCGTCCGGCGCTGCGAGGAGCAGGGGATCACCGTCCTCGCGCACTCGCCGCTGGGAGGACCCCGGCGGGTGCGCCGGGCCGCGGCGCGGGAGTCCCTGGCCTGGGTCCTGTCCCGGTCGCCGGTCGTGGTCGCGATCCCGGGTGCGCGCAGCCCGGAGGCCGTCCGGTCAGCGGTGGCCGCCCTCGAGCTCGAGCCGCCCGCCGGTCCCGGGATCCCCGCCAGGCCGCCGCCGGTGCCATCCGGCGCCGAGGTGCTGGTGGTCATGGGCATCCCCGGAGCGGGCAAGAGCCGGCTCACCGCTGACCTCGAGGGGTACGAGCGGCTCAACCGCGACGACCGCGGCGGCTCGCTGGCGGCCCTCGCCCGCGAGCTCGACCGCCGGCTGGGCGAGGGCGGCCGGCGGCTGGTGCTCGACAACACCTACCTGACCCGCGCCTCCCGCAACCTGGTGGTGGAGACGTCCGCCCGGCACGGCGCCGGGGTGCGCTGCGTGTGGCTCGACACCCCGCTGGCCCAGGCTCAGGTCAACCTGGTGCTCCGGCAGCTGGCCCTGTTCGGCCGGCTGCCGGAACCCGCGGAGCTGCGTGTCCTGGCGAAGAGCCATCCCGGGCTGATGGCGCCCACCTCGCAGCTGCGAGCGGTCCGGGAGCTCGAGCCCCCGACCGACGACGAGGGATTCGTCGCGATAGAACGAGTGCCCTTCCGCCGCGCCCCTGCTCGCGGCGTACCAGGGGTGTTCGTAGCGTCGGACGCGGTGCCTGGCTTCCGGGTCGAGGACCCGTCGGTACCGCACCTCGTGTTCGGCTGGCAGGTGCCCGGCGACGTCGCGCTGCCGGGCGCGGTCGTCGCCAGCTGCCCGCACCCGGGCGGGCCGCCGGCCTGCTGGTGCCGGCCGCCGCTGCCCGGGCTGGTACTCGCCTTCTGCCACCACCACGGCGTGGACCCGGCCCGCTCGGTGCTGGTGGGGACGACCTCCCGGCACCGCGCGCTGGCGACCGCGGTAGGCGCCCGGTTCACCCGCCCCGGATGAGGCTCTGCCCGCGTTCGTTCACTGAACGCGGGCAGGGCCGGTGCTGCTCACCTTAACCGCCGAACGGGCTGCCCTGGCCGCTCTCGACGTACTGGCGCAGGCTGGCAAGATAGGTGTTCCAGCCGAGCGTGCACATCTCGATGCACTCCAGCTCGGGGGTCAGCCCGTGGTGCCGGAAGTGCAGCTCGGACCCGCCGTCCTCGACCGGGCTGATCGCGAACGTCGGGCGCGTGCCCACCCAGTCCGGCAGGAACGCGCACTCGGTCACGACCCACTCCACCAGCGAGGGCCGGTCGGCGCGGTGGACACGCATCACGCACGGCTCGGTAAGTGAGTCGAAGAAGAACCGGAGCTCGCCGCCCGCCTCCCCGGAGCCGGTCGCCCGGGTCCACCAGGAGCCGAGGCCGGTGACGGTGGTGAGGGCATCGAACACCGTGCTGGCACAGGCCTGCAGGCGGATCGTCTTCTGGTAGCCGGTGGCCTGATGCTGGTCGATGGTCATCGGTGGAACCCTTTCGTCAGTGGGGTTGATGGGAACGGGAGGATCAGGCGGCGATGAGGACGTCGAGGTCTTCCGGGCTGGCTGCTCCTTCGGGAGCCCGGGTGGTGAGGGCGAAGCCGCAGAGGGTCGCCAGTGCGGCGAATGCGACGCAGGCCCACAGCGCCGGCTGGAAGCCAGCCGTGAAGCCGCCCGGCGTGCCCAGGTGGCCGCGGGCGGAGAAGACGGCGCTGCCGATCGCGATCGCGAAGACGGCACCGAAGCGCTGGGCCATCACGTTGATGCCCGACGCCTTGCCCATCTCCTCCGGCGCGACCGCGTCCAGGACCGTGGTCGGCACCGTGGGCAGCGCCATCGAGATTCCGACGCCTGCGACCAGCAGCGCTAGGTCGAGCTCGACCCAGCTGGTGGCCAGCGAACCCCGCGCGGCCACCCAGGTGTACCCCGCCGTCTGCAGCAGCAGGCCGAGGACCATCACGGGGCGCCGTCCGATGCGATCGGAGACCAGGCCGGCCAGGGGCGAGATCACCATGGGGGTGGCGAAGAACGGGAGCAGCCGCACGCCCGAGGAGATCGGGCTGTAGCCGCGGGCGACCTGGAACTCCTGGGTGACCAGGAACGCCGCCGCGAAGGTCGCGCCGGACATGAAGAACATCGTCAGGTTCCCTATCGCGAAAGCCCGGCTGCGGAAGAGCCGCAGCGGGATCATCGGCGTGGCGATGCGGTTCTCCCAGGCGCCGAACCCGCCCAGGAAGACCGCTCCGCCCAGGAGCGTGCTGAGGACCTCGCCGCTGGTCCAGCCGGCATCGGCGGCGCGGACCAGCGCCCACACGATCATGACGACACCACCGGTGAGCAGGGCGACGCCGGCCAGGTCGATCCGATCCGGTGCGCCGTGGCTCTCGGGGAGCAGCTTCGCGCCGAGCAGCACCGCGACCAGGCCGATCGGGACGTTCAGCCAGAAGATCCACTGCCAGCCGAGGCTCTGCGTGACCACCCCTCCGATGAGGGGACCCGCGGCCACGGCCAGTCCGGCCAGCCCGCCGTAGACGCCGACGATCAGGCCGCGGCGCCCGGCCGGGAACGCTGCCGTCAAGATGGTCAGGCTGAGCGGCATGACGGCGGCCGCTCCGAGGCCCTGCACGGTCCGGGCGGCGACGAGGTCCCCGAGGTTCGGGGCCAGCGCGCACAGCGCCGAGGCCACGGTGAACAGCAGCAGCCCGAGGTGGAAGACGGCGCGTCGCCCGAACCGGTCACCGAGCGCCGCGGCCGTCACGATGCCGGCCGCGAACGAGATGCCGTAGGAGTTGACGGTCCACTGCAGCGAGGCCACGGAGGCGTGCAGGTCGTGCTGCATGTGCGGCAGCGCGCTGACGACGACCAGGGAGTCGAGCACTACCATGAAGTAGGCCGTCGACGTCAGGCCCAGCACCCAGCCGAGCCGATCGGTCCGGCGTTTGCCAGACTCTGTGCGTGTGTCCATCGTCCTTGCCTCCACTCGTCGGCCCGCGTCCGCGGGGATCTGACAGGGGTGACGAACCGAGGGTCGCCAGACGGACAACCGCTCCAGAAATTTCTTCCCGGACCTGTCCGTCCGGCGGCTCCCCAGTCGTCAAGGAGTCGAAGCCGCACCGATCCCAGGACAGGAGCGCCATGCAATACGCCTTGCTGATCTACAGCACCGAGGAGTCCACGCCGCAGCAGCGGCGGGCGGTCGAGGCGGGGGTGGCCCTCGTCCTCGCCCGCCCGTACGTCACCAACTGGGCACGCCTGCACGCCCCGCAGGCCGCCACGACAGTGCGTCAGCAGCAGGGCGAGACCTTGCTGACCGACGGGCCCTTCGTCGATACCAAGGAGTTCCTGGGCGGCCTGATCTTCATCGAGGTCGACCACCTCGACCTGGCACTCGAGGTGGCGGCCGAGCTGCAGGCGCTGCGGCCGTCGAGCGCGATCGAGGTGCGGCCGGTCCGGGCCGAGGTCCCTGGTGGCGGTTGAGGGGGTCTTCCGCGACCACTGGGGCCGGGTGCTCGCGACCCTGGTCGGGATGTTCCGGGACATCGACCTGGCCGAGGACGTGGCCCAGGAGGCCTTCGCGATCGCGGCGGAGCGCTGGCCGCGGGACGGCGAGCCCGCCAACCCGGCCGCCTGGCTGATAACGACGGCCCGGAACCGGGCGATCGACCAGCTCCGCCGGCAGCAGGCGCTCGCCCAGAAAACCAGGCTGATCGCCCGCGAGCTCACTCAGCCCCTGGAACCCGCGATGGACGAGCCGGCCACCTTCCGCGACGAGCGCCTCGAGCTGATCTTCACCTGCTGCCACCCGGCGCTGTCCCGCGAGGCCCAGGTAGCGCTGACCCTGCGGACCCTGGGCGGCCTGACGACCGAGGAGATCGCACGCGCGTTCCTGACCCCGTTCGACACGGTGAGCAAGCGCCTGACCCGGGCCAAGCACAAGATCCGCGACGCGGGCATCCCGTTCGCCGTGCCGGAGGACCATCAGTTGCCCGACCGGCTCGCGGCCGTCCTCGTGGTCGTCTACCTCATCTTCAACCAGGGCTGGGGCGATAGCCGGGTCGACCTGGCCGCCGAGGCGCTCCGGCTGGGCCAGGCGCTGGCCGAGCTCATGCCCGACGAGCCGGAGACCCTCGGGCTGCTGGCCCTGATGCTGCTGAACGACGCCCGCCGCGACGCCCGGGTGCGCGACGGCGTGCTCGTCCCGCTGGACGAGCAGGACCGGTCCCGGTGGGACGAACAGCAGCTCCTCGCGGGTCGTGAGCTGCTCAGCCAGGCGGTCGCCCGGCCGGGCGCCGGGACCTACGTCATCCAGGCCGCCATCGCCGACCTGCACCTGCACCAACCCCGCGACTGGTACCAGATCGCCGCGCTCTACGGGACGCTCGCCCAGCGCACCGGATCAGCGGTGGTCGAGCTCAACCGCGCCGTGGCGATCGCAGAGCTCGACGGCGCGGACGCGGGCCTTGCCCTCCTCGACCCTCTCGCTCTCGACGACTACCGCTACTACCACTCCACCCGGGCCGACCTCCTCCGCCGCGCCGGCCGAACGGATGACGCCCGCACGGCGTACGCTCGCGCCCTCGAACTCGCCGAGACCGACCCCGAGCGCCAGTTCCTCGCCCACCGGCTGGAGGAACTGGCCCGACCTGGCCAGACTGGGACGGCGTGACCACGAGGACTGTCAGGCAGGCGCATGGCCGGGCATCCGGGCCGCCGGATGCTGTTCAGCACTAGGGCGCCGATGGCGTCTGGCTTATGGTTGCCTCGTGGGCGGTAGGTCGGGCGGAGCCTCTGGGCCGATGGTGGGCCGTGACCGGGAGCTGGCCCGGGTCATGCTGCTGCTGGATGATGCCCTGGCGGGTGGCGGCCGTCTGGTGCTGTGCGCGGGCGAGGCAGGCATCGGGAAGACCCGGCTGGCGGAGGAGGCCGCCGCGTCGGCCGCCGCGAGGGGCGTGCCGGTGGCGTGGGCCCGCATGGCGGACCGGGACAGCTCGCCGCCGTACGGCTTGTGGCGGCTGGTACTGGATGAGCCTGCCGTCCGCGCCGCCGATGATGACCCATCGGATGTGGGCCTGTGGTCGCGTGTCTTCGGTGATGCCGAACGCCCTGCGCTGGCTGATGTGGCCGATCCCGGCAACGCCCTGCGGTTCGCGCTGTTCGCCGAGGTTCGCCGGCGGCTGGCGCAGGCGGCCGGGGTGACCGGGCTCCTGCTGGTGCTTGATGATCTGCAGTGGGCCGACGAGGCGTCGGCAGTGCTGCTCGCCGATGTCGCGCGTCAGCTCCGGGGGACACCGATCCTGGTGTTCGCGACCTACCGGGACCCGGTGGCGTCCGGTGACGCGAGCGCCGGGCTGCCGGCGCGTCTGTCGGCCGATGCCGACACCGAACGGGTGGACCTGCACGGCCTGCCCGCCGACATGGTCGAGGACATGCTCCTCGCCGCTGGGCTGCCAGCCTCGCCGGGCCAGGCCGGCGCGGTGCATTCGGAGACGGGAGGGAACCCGTTCCTGGTCCGGGAGCTGGCCCGCATGCTCGTCGAGCAGCGCGGCGGCGGGCCGGGTGTGCGGGGGCCGGTGCCGGGACGGGTAGTCGAGACGACGGCCTACCGGCTCGCGCTGGCGTCCAATCCCGTCCGGGAGCTGCTGCGGGCCGCGGCGGTGGCAGGCAATAGCTTCTCGGCGGGCGTGGTGGCCAAGATCCTGGATGTGCCCGTGCTCGCCCTGCTCGGTCCGCTGGACGAGGGCCGGGCCGCCGGGTTCCTGGTGGCAGGTGAGCCTCCCGGCGATCACCGGTTCTCCCATGCGCTGATCCGCTCAGCAGTGGCCGCCGGGCTGAGCGCCACGGAGAAGCGGCGACTGCACGGCGCCGCGGCGGACGCGATCGAGGCCCTGTACGAGGGTCAGCTGGATCTGCATCTGGCGGAGATCGCCCGTCACCGGGTCGAGGCGTCGCTGCCCGGTGACCGGGCGCCGGCGGTGGCGGCATGTGAGGCGGCGGCCGACGTGGCGGCGGAGGCACTGGCGTTCGAGGAGGCTGTGCGCCTGTACCGGCAGGCGCTGTCGGCCGGCGGCGGGGAGATCGGCGAGGCTGACTGCTCCCGGCTCGAACTTGCCTTGGCCGGGGCCTTGCACCGCAGCGGCGATCTGCCCGGATCGCAGGCGACGGCCGTTCAGGTCGCCCGGCGGGCCGAGCGCCGGCGTGACCGGCTCTGGCTGGCCCGCACGGCGCTGGTGATGGAGCCCGTCGGCGTACCGGAATGGGACGGGGAGATCTGCCGCATCTGCGAGCAGGCCCTCGCCGGGGACGATCTTGGTGGTGATCTGTGGGCCAGGGTCTCCGCGCGGTACGCGCAGGCGCTGGTATACCGCGGTGAGTACGATCGTGCGGGGAAGGTCAGCCAGGACGCGCTGGCCGCCGCCGGATCGGCGGGCGATCCGGTCGCGCTCGTGGATGCGCTGCGCGCCCGGCAGCTGGCCTGCAGTGCCCCCGACGCAATCGCCGAGCGGGCCGTGCTGGCGAGCCGGATGCTCGAGGCCGCTGACACTGGGGGCAGCGCCTGGCTCGAGATGTGGGGCCGGCTGTGGCGGATCGACACCCTGTTTGAGACAGGTCAGCTGCGGAGCGTCCATCGTGAGCTCGCCGATCTCGAGATCTGCCTGGAACGGCTCCCCGGACCGCTCGGACGCTGGCACTTCCTGCACGTCGCCGCCACTCTCGCCTTGGCGACGGGGCGCTACAGCGAGGCAGTGCGGCTGGCGCGGGAGTCGTTCACGATGTTCAACGACATGGGACACCCGGCCGCGTTCGGCGCCTGCGCGGCCATCCTTTGCCAGGCCGGCCTTCATATCGGGTTCGGCAGATCGGGCGCGATCGAGCTGTTCGGCCAGGTGCCTGACCGCCTCAGGCCGGATACCGTGGACACCACCCGCGGCGTCGCCACGGTCTTCCCCGCGCTCGGCCTCGCGATGATGTGCCTCGACCAGGATGACCGCGCCGGCGCCGGGGCAGCCTATGCCCAGGCAGGTCCGGTCGGGTCATGGAACCCCTCGGCCGCGATGCGCATGTCGTGCTGGGCGAGCGGGCTGGCGGTCGCCATCGGCCTTGGCCGGGCGGAGGATATCGAGTTCCTGGCGGCGCGGTTCGAGCCGTTCCGCGGTCAGCACGTCGCGAACGGCGCCGGGGCCGGGAGTTACATGGGCCCGGTCGAGTTGCCGCTCGGGCGGGCGGCCGCTGCGCTGGGCCGTCTGGATGCGGCGGTGGAGGATCTGCAGAACGCGATCTCGAGCTGCGACGCCAACGGCGCCCGCGGGTGCGCTGTGCAAGCCCGCGTCGAGCTCGCCGCGGCCCTGACTCGCCGCCAGGCGCAAGACGACCTGGGCCGGGCGCGGGCCGAGCTGGACGCTGCGGCGGACGAGGCCGAACGGCTCGGGATGATCTCGTTCACCGAGCGGATCGAACAGCTGCGGGCCCGGCTTCCGGCCGTCGTTGCCGCCGGCTCACCCCTGAGCCCTCGCGAGCTCGAGGTGGCCCGGCTGGTCACGCGGGGACTGACGAACAAGCAGATCGGCCAGACCCTGTACGTCTCCGAGCGGACGGCAGAAAACCACGTGCAGCACATCCTGACCAAGCTCGGGTTCAGCAAACGCAGCCAGATTGCCGCCTGGGCCGCCGCGGGCCGGAGCGGACCATGAATGAGTACCCAGCCGCCGTGAATGAGTACTTCAGTGAGTAACTCCCCGGATGGCTGGATCCCGCGTTTTCCGTAGCGTTTTTCCTGCCAGCACAACCCGTGAAAGGCAGGACAGCCATGGCATACATCCACATCTCAGCGACGCGCGGACAGACGATCGATAACTTCCGCACGGTCTCCGCCAAGCTCAAGGCCCCCCCGGACGTCGACGGCCTGCTCGCCCTGGCGGCCGGCTCGGATGAGAACGGGCTTCACGTGGTCAGCGTGTGGCAGTCCAAGGCACACCTCGACCGCTGGGCTGCCCAGCAGCTGCTCCCAGCCTTCCAAGCGCTCGGCATGGCGGACGCGGTATCCCACACCGAGTTCGCCGCGTGCGCCGCGGACGAGCTGTACATCCGCTAAGCGCGGGATCAGGCACGGGGATCCGATGGCTTCATCCACCCGCGCGCATAGCCCGTCCAGCGCCGCCAGGCTGAGCGGGCCGCAGCGCTTTGCGTTCACCGGCCACCGCTGGCTGCTGCTCGGCTTCCTGTGCGCATCGGCGCGCCGGCGGCCGTCATGAAGCTGACGGCCGCGCCAGCGGGCGCGGACGGCCAGCTGGCTGGGGCCCGGATGACGGAGAGAGTCAGCAACGCTGGAGGGCCAGGTACGTGCCTCATCGCCAGCTCGTGGGCCGCGGTGGTGCTGATAGCCGTCGCCGGTGCGGTCCTGACCGCCCTGGCGTGGAGTGACTTTAAGGCGAACGACGCAATCTCGGACATGGGTGGCTCGGTTTCGGCAGTTGCGTACGCCAGTCTCGGAGCGCTGATTGTCCGCCGCGTCCGCAACCCCGTTGGCTGGCTGCTTCTGATCGCGGGAGCCGGCAATGGGATACTGGTTCTTTTCTCCGGCTATGCCGTGGCAGGAATTATCGCCCATCCCGGTGCGCTGCCGGCGGCCAGGCAAATCGGCGCAATGGCCGAGTGGGTCTTCTTCCTGTTCGTAGCCGTGCTCGCCTGCACGCTACTCCTCTTCCCGACCGGGAGATTGCCATCGCGGCGCTGGCGCCCGGTCGCGGTGCTTAACTTCCTGGCCGCCGGGCTGCTGATGACCGGCTTCATCCTGGTGCCCAGACCGGTGGCCCTCCCGGCACCCGGCGGTTACACGCTCACCTACCAGAATCCGTTCGGCATCCCGGCCGCCGGCCATGCTCTGTCCGCGGTTCCCATTGGCAACTTCAAATCGCTGACGCTATTCCTGGGAACGGCGGCGCTGTCACTCGTGCTGCGGTACCGGGCTGGCGGCGACGAACTTCGGCGGCAGATCAACTGGGTGGCACTGGCCGGCGTAGCGCTAGCCATAGTCCAGCTTGTGGCTATTGTGGCCATCGTGGCGGACCACGGTAAGCAGCCGCCTATCGCCGGTCTGGCGTATGCCGCGTCTGCCTTCATCGGGCTGCTCGGGTTTCCGACCGCGATCACCGTCGGGATCCTGAAGTACCGGCTGTTCGACATCGACGTCATCATCAGCCGCGCCGTGGTCTACGGCCTGCTCTCGGCCGCTTTCACCAGCGTGTATGCGGGCATCGTGCTCGGCATCGGGACGTTCGCCGGGCACCGCGGTGGCCCGCTGCTCACGGTCGCCGCGGCAGTCTGCATCGCCGTGCTGTTCCAGCCGCTGCGGCACCGCTTCCAGCAGTTCGCGAACCGCCTGGTGTACGGCAAGCGGGCCACGCCTTACCAGGCGCTGTCCGACTTCGCCGAGGACATGGCCGGGCAGCTGGACTTCACCGAGGCGGTGGACCGGATGATATCCGTCCTGGCCGGCGCGACCGGGGCGGACCGGGCCGAGGCGTGGAGCCGGGTCGGCGGGCAGCTGCGCCCGGTCGCGGTCTGGCCGCGGGGGACCCTCCCGCCGCCTGCCGTCCCGCTCGACGCCAGCGGCGCACTCCCGCCGTTCGAGTCGGCGTCGCGTGCGGTCGCCGTCCGGCACTCCGGCGAGCTCCTCGGCGCACTGTCCCTGCACAAGCCGCGGAACGAGCCGCTGACCGGAGCGGAGGACAAGCTGCTGCAGCACCTGGCCTCGCAGGCAGGCCTCGTGCTGCGCAATACTCAGCTCACAGCTGACCTGCGGGCCACGATCGACGAGCTGCGGGCATCTCGCCGCCGGCTGGTCGAGGCACAGGACGTCGAGCGGCGGAAGATCGAGCGGAACCTGCACGACGGGGCGCAGCAGCAGCTCATCGCCCTGAGGATTCAGCTCAGCCTGCTGGATGACTCCGCCGAGGACCCCGGCGCCATCCGGCAGCTCACGCCCATCCTCAAGGACGGGCTCCGGGCCGCGCTCGGAGACCTGCGGGACCTGGCCCGCGGCATCTACCCGCCGCTACTGGCCGACCAAGGCCTGATCCCGGCCCTGCAGGCGCAGGCGCGCAAGGCCTCCGTGCCGGTTGAGATCGAGGAACATGGCATCGGGCGCTACCCGCCGGACATCGAGACCACCGTGTACTTCTGCACCCTGGAGGCCCTGCAGAACATCTCCAAGTACGCCGGCGCGTCCCGGGTGACGGTCCGGCTCTCGTGTTCTGACGGCAGCTTCCAGTTCACCATCACCGACGACGGGGCCGGGTTCGACACCGCGACCACCCGGAACGGCACCGGCCTGCAGGGGATGGCTGACCGGCTGGCCGCGCTCGGCGGTGACTTCGATGTTCGCTCACGGCCCGGACACGGGACCACCCTGAGCGGCAAGCTCCCGGTTTCCGCACCTGGTCAGGGTTAAAGGAGCCGGCCCGTGGGCCCGGGCAGGCCGATCGGGCTAGGGAAGGGGAGCACGCTCGCGCAGGCCTGCGCGAGCGGCGTAAGAACGCTCACGATCTCCGCCGTCACCTCCGGCCCGAGCCGCGCCCACGGCCGCGACGCCGCCTCGTCGGTGGCCCTCTCCACCGCCGCGTGCGCCTCCCGCCCCGCACCAGAAAGCGCGCCGTCCCCGTCCACCCAGCCCCGCGCCGCCAGCCGCCCCAGCGCGGCATCCCACGCCTCGTCGGTCCAGCCCCGCACCGGCTGCATGTTCTCCTTCCGCAGATCCATCAGGCAACGCAAGGCCACCGCCTCGCAGCCGTCGACATCCGCCGCCGCGAGCGCGGCGAAGTGCCCGTCGCCCCGGTGCTCGCGCAGCACGGTCGCCGCCTGCCAGAGCCGGGCCAGGCCGTCCTCGGGCACCGGCAGCGCCGCGTCCGCCGCGCCCAGCACCCGGCCGGAGAAGTCGAGTTCCCCGATCGCCCGCCAGAGCAGGTCCGCGGCCGCCGCGGCGGCCGCCTCCTGCCCGGCCAGCAGCCCGCGCAGCGCCGCGGTCGCGCCCTAGAGCCGGACCCGCAGCGCATCGGCCGGCGTGATCAGCTCCCACACGCCCGGGATGGCCCGGGCCACGAAGGCGGGCGCGAAGTTGAAGAACGAGGCGGTCACCACCGCCGCGTTCGCGGCCCCGAGCGGCGCCGCCCGGCCGGCGAAGTAGCCGCGCCAGAACCCGCGCAACCCCGCCTGCTCATAGGCCGAACGCGCGTCCGCCGCGAAGTAGGTCACCGCATGGACGGGCTCGAACAGCGTCCACATCCTCCGGGCCATCGCACCAGCAGCATCAGCCACGACCGATCCTCCTCAGGGTTGCCGGTTCCAGGGCAGAATAACTCTTGTTGCTCATGTGGCTGCGTTCTTGCCCGCCGGCCGGGTAGTACGTCGGTTATGCGGACTGACCCGGCGCAAGCCGGCCCGAAGCCCGGCGATGACCCTCCCGAGGGTCATAAGCCACGGGGGAGCTGGCGGAAGTGGCGTACCTGGCTGCCCTTTCTGGTCAAGCCGCTGCGGCGTGGCATCATCTTGTTCGGCCTCGTCCTGGTCATCGAGTACCTGGTCGTGCCCGAACTCGTCGGGGCGAGCAAGGACCTGGGCCTGCTCGGCCAGGTGAACGCCGTCTGGCTGGTCGCGGGCGTGGCCCTGGAGGCCCTGTCGCTGTTCTGCTACGGCCTGCTGACCCGGGCCTTGCTGCCGCCGGGCAGCTTCAACCCCGGCCTGTCCCGGCTGTTCCGCATCGACCTGGCCGCCGCGGCGGTCGCGCACGTGATACCGGCCGGAACGCTGGGCAGCGCCGGGATCGGCTACCGCCTGTTCACCGCCGAGGGCATCAAGGGGAACGACGCCGGCGTGATGATGGCGACCAAGGGCCTGGGCTCGACCGTGATGCTCAACGTCCTGCTCTGGCTGTCCCTGGTGGTCTCCATCCCGCTGGCGGGCTTCCACCCGATCTACGTGACCGTGGCCGTCATCGGGGCCGTGCTGCTGGCCGCCATCGCCGCGCTGGCCATCGGCATCACCCGGGGAGCGGGCCGCGCCTCCCGCATCCTGCACGCCGTCGGCGACCGGATCCCCGGCCTGTCCGGTGACCGGCTGGAACGGGGCATGCTCGACACCGCGGCCTCCTTGTCCGCCACCGCCCGCGACCGGCGCATCCTGGTCATGTCACTGATCTGGGCCTCGGCCAACTGGCTGCTCGACGCGGCGTCGCTGTGGTGCTTCGTGGCGGCGTTCGGTCATCTCGTCAACCCGGTCGAGCTCTTCGCCGCCTACGGGATCGCCAACGTGGCCGGCGCGCTGCCGATCACCCCGGCCGGCCTCGGCGTCGTCGATTCGCTCGCGCCGTTGCTGCTGGTCAGCTTTGGCGTCACCCGCAGCGTAGCCACGCTGGGCGTGCTCGGCTGGCGGCTGGTCAACTTCTGGCTGCCCATCCCGGCCGGCGCCGTCGCCTACGCGTCCCTCAAGGTCCCCCGCGGCGCCGGCCTCAAGGCCTGGCGCACGGCCGTCTCGACCCTGCTGGCGCGCCCCGCGCCAGCGGAAAACGAGCCGGCAGAAACCAAGGAGCCCGGAGAAACCAAGGAGCCCGGAGAAACGGGAGCACCGCCTACTGACAGCTGAACCTGGGATCGCCGCCGAGATAGTTGACCGGCCCGAACAAGATGGTCACCGCGATCGTCCCCACCCCCGAGCAGTCCACGTACTTGGCGGTGTAGTAGCTCCGCTGCCCGGCCGCCAGCGCGCCGATGACCAGCCAGACGAACAAGATCACCCAGACCAGGCGCATGACGACCTCCGGTTCCCGCGCGGAAGGACATGGGCCGGGCCGGGGGACCCGCCACATTTCCAGTGATATCAGCCCGGACGCCCCGAGGGTAGGGGACACGACCGGCGCGTCCGATGAGCCTTAGAACGAAACAGCCCGAATGCGAATATTACGGGGCACTTACGTGGCCCTGCCGACCTGCGGCGATACAAATTATTTAAAATTCGTTCATGTCCCACCCATCCAAACAGGCGTCTGCTTCGAAGGTGATATATGAACCCGAGCGATTCGGACGCGTCCCGGTTCACGTCCGCCGCCACGGATAGGAGGGGAGAGCGGGACCTCGACGACCTGCTCGTCCACGTGGCGCGTGGTGACGCGGGCGCGTTCGAATCGCTGTACGACCGGCTGGTCGGCCCGGTGTACGGCGTCATTCGCAGGGTTCTCCGCGATCCGGCGCAGTCCGAGGAGGTAGCCCAGGAAGTGCTCCTCGAGGTGTGGCGGAGCGCCGCCCGGTTCGACCCGGCCGTTGGTGGCGCGGCGACGTGGGTGATGACGATCGCCCACCGCCGCGCCATCGACCGCGTCCGTTCCACCATGGCCGCGGCCGGCCGCGAGCAGCGGACGGCCGAGGTTCCCACCCCGCACGACGAGGTGGCCGAGGCGGTGGAGGCAAGCCTGGACCGCGAGCGGGTGCGGCGCTGCCTGGACAGCCTCACCGACGTGCAGCGCGAGTCGATTACCCTGGCCTACTACGGCGGGTACACCTACCGGCAGGTATCGGAGCTGCTCAAGGTCACCCTCGGCGCGATCAAGACGAGGATCCGCGACGGGCTCATCCGGATGCGCGACTGCCTGGAGGTGAGCTGACATGCGGCTGCGGCTGCGCATCGGCCACGACCTGCACTCGCTCTCCGGTGCCTACGCGCTCGACGCGCTCGACAGCGACGCCGAGCGCGAGCGCTTCGCCCGTCACCTGAGCCGCTGTCCGTCGTGCACGGCCGAGGTGCGCGGGCTCCGCGAGGTGGCGACCGCGCTGGCCTTCGCCGCCACCGCCGAGGCGCCCGCCACTATGCGCGGCCGGGTGCTCGCCGCCGCCGCCCGCACCCGCCAGCTCCCGCCTGAGGTCAGGAGCCGCCGGCTCCATGCCCGGCCGCCGCGGCCGCAGCGGACGCTGCCCTGGGTGCCGTGGCTATCCGGCGCGGTCGCGCTGGCCTCGATCGCGGTCGCGGTGTTCTTCGGCCTGTCCCGGTCGCACACGCAGGACGAGCTCAACCAGGTCCGGGCCCAGAACCAGGCGCTCAGCGTGGTCCTGTCCGCGCCCAAGGTGCAGGTACTCAGCCAGGTCTCCACCAGCGGCGGCAAGGCCATCGTGGTCCTGGCGGCCGAACGCCATGAGCTGGCCGTGGTCACCACCGGCCTCCCCGCGCTCCCGGCGGGCAAGGTGTACCAGCTCTGGCTGATCAGCAAGGCGAAGATCACCTCCGCGGGCCTGCTGCCCACCGCCAAGTCCGGCCAGACCCCGGCGATCCTGGCCACCGGCGTGGTCAAGGGCGACGCGCTCGGCCTGACCGTCGAGCCTGCCCCCGGTTCGGCCCAGCCCAGCACCAAGCCCATCGTCGACCTTCCCCTTCCGGCCTGAAACCAAAGGGCCTACATGCCAAACGGGTGGGTGTCCGCCTCACTATGGCGAGCACCCACCCGTTTGGTAGGTAAAGCGTCTACCCCGGCCAGTAGCAGCTGCTGACCTGGCCCCCGGTCACCGTGGCGGCCGTCGCCGGGGTCTGCTCGTCGCGCCAGATCGTGTAGTGCCCTTCGGGCAGGCCCGGGTAGACCGCCGCGTACTTGGTCGCGCCGGTCACGGGCCGCGGCCGCACCCGCGAGTGGGTGCGCTTCGCGCCCGGCTCGCCGTCGCGGCTGATCTCGATCTCCTCGCCGTCCAGCCCGGGCGGCGTGTACAGGACCAGGGCGCCGATACCGGCGCCGAGCTCCATGACGACGACACCCGGGCCGGTCGGGCCCGCTGCGGATTCGGTCATCAGGACGGGTTGTGGTAACCGTCGTACGGGATCCCCAGGTAGGGGAAGTGGCCGGTCGGCGGGTTGGTGACGCTGGAGCCGGTCAGGCCGTCGGTGACCGCGCTCGGCAGCCGCGTCGGGGGTGAAGGTCTTGTCGACCAGCGGGTAGGTCAGCCCGGCCAGGGCGCGCAGCTCGATCGTCACCACGTCGTCGATCGGCCGGCGGCCGTTCGGGAAGCCGGCCAGGTCGCCGCCGACCACCCCGAGCGTGTTCAGCTTGGTCGTCGCGGGCGGGATGGAGGTGTTCAGCCGGAGCAGGTCGGCCTGGATCGGCCCGGTGAGGTTCGTGAAGCCGGGGACGATGCCGACCGGGAGGCCGGTCAGGAAGATGGCCTCGATGTCGGCGCGCGGCTTGCCCGACTTGTTCAGCGCGTCCAGGTTCGGGAACACCCCCGGGTACAGGGTGGGCAGCAGCCCCGCGAAGCCGGGATTGGCGAAGTAGCTGGCGAACAGCTTGTCATCCGCCGGCGGCAGCGAGTTCCACTGGTCCTTCTTGCCCATCGGGATCAGGACCTCGTTGACCAGCGGGTTGGCCATCCGCGAGACCTGCCGGAACGAGCCGCTGTCGAAGTTCCGGCCGCGGTCGGCGTCCCAGACCCGGGCCCGCTGGCGGCTGGCCGTGGTCCATACGCCGATGACCGGCTTGCCGGACCTGGTCAGCGCGCTGATCGGCACCTGGATCGCGATCGAGTGGACGTTCAGGTGGTTGGTGGCGTTCACGCCCGGCGCGTTGTTGTTGAACACCGTCTTGCCGAACACGTTGAGCTTCTGGAACGGCCGCAGGTTGCCCAGGTCGAAGATCGAGCCCAGGTCGACGTAGAAGGCCTCGGCCCGCTGCCCGGCGAACACGGTGATCCCGCTGCCGATGTCGTGCGTCGCCGCGGCGGCCAGCGCCCCGTAGTTCGGGGTGGACAGCGGCCCGATGTTGCACGGCGGGCAGGACAGGTTGCTGGCGATGGTCCGGCCCGGGCCGTAGCCAGCGGCCACGGAGACGTTATAGGACTGCCGGCGGTTCCAGTTCGGGCTGCTCAGCGACGTGATCGGGCCCGTGTTGTACAGGAAGGTCTCGGGGGTGACCACCTGGGTGGTGAACCGGAACTGGAACGAGATGTCGGCCCGGCTGTCGCCGTTGTTGTCGATGTGGATCTCGTAGAGCACGTCGTCGCCGAACTCGTAGAAGTTCGGGCCCCCCGACGGCTCCTGCAGCGGGATGTAGTTGGCGATCAGCGTGACCGTGTCCGGCTTGTCCGGGCTCACGAACGCGTATACGTCAGTGCTGTCGGCGACCGGATCCTTGGAGATCTCCGGCGCTTCGCGATGCGATGACATTCAATTACCTCACTGGCTCAAGGGGCGGAAAGACGATGGCGCGCAGGTCAGCCGATGGCGCGGGCGATCCGCGCGGCCAGGTCCTTGTCGCGCAGCCGGGTCTGGCTGGTCCCGGAGAACACTTCGATGTCGCCCGACTTGGCGTCGCGCACGTGCACCACGATCGGCCCGTCGTGCTCGCTGTGGTCCTGCGACTGGTCCGCCGCCGAAGACCGGCTGGTGGCGGCGAGGGCCGGGCTGGCGGCCGCACCCATGGCGGTCACCGCGAGCCCGGCGGCGCCGGCCGTCGCGGCGCCCTGCAGCAGGGTGCGCCGGGTCAGGCGGCGGGTCGGGGAATCCGCGTCAGAGGTGCGCTTCGCATCCTGATTGGACATGGAGAATCCTTACTGAGCGTAATTAGATGGGGACACGGAGATCACTGCGGGTGAGCATAGCGCGTGCCCGGCCGAGCCACCGGGGTGTCGTGTCAGGCGACCCGGAGCCCCGGGCGAACGATCACGGCACGGACGGGTTTGTCCCCGCCCGGCTCGGATGCCGCGGCCGTCGCCGGTCCCCGGATCGCCTGTCACGCCGGTGCTTCGCGGCCGACGGGCGTTCGGATGGGCGGCCTAACCAAAGAATTGGTAACGTTTCGGCCTCACCCGGCCGACGGCGATCCCGCCGTGAACCCAGGCAGACAGATCGCGCCTGGTCAGCCGGCTAGGGGGTCCACCGGGCGATGATCGCCAGGTACAGCCCGAACCAGGTGGTCGCGACGGCCAGCACGCCGATGAGCGGCGCCAGCACCGAGGTCCGCAACGGCGCCAGCAGCACGGCGGTGATCCAGGACCGCCCATCGCCGTCCCGGGCCAGCCGGGACCGGCGCGTCATCGAGTTCCGGATTGACGCTGGAAAGTGACAGCTACGACCCAGGCCAGTACGTAATTTCACGGACAGGAAATCACCGTTCCCGCCGGGCCCCGGTCCGGATGCGGTGATCTGGCTTCCGACCGAGACCCGTAACCTGCGGCGGGTAGCATCCCGGCCATGGCAGCCTCACCCGGCTCATCCGGTCTCGTCCTGGTACTCAATTCGGGCAGTTCGTCGGTCAAGTACGCGCTGGTCGACCCGGAGACCGGCCAGCGCCCGCTGAACGGCCAGGTCGAGGACATCGGCACTGCCGGCGGCAGTTACCACGACGCCATCACCCAGATCCTCGGCCACCTGGACGACAAGGGCCACGTGGACCTGGCCGGGGCCGGCCACCGGGTGGTGCACGGGGGCGAGCGGTTTAGCGCCTCGGTGCTGGTCGACGACGAGGTCCTGGCCGCGATCCGCTCCTTCTCTCCCCTGGCGCCGCTGCACAACCCGGCCAACCTGGCCGGAATCGAGGCGGTCAGCGCCGCCCGGCCGGGGCTGCCGCAGGTGGCGGTGTTCGACACGGCGTTTCACCAGAGCATGCAGCCCGCCGCCTACCGGTACGCGGTACCGGACGAGTGGTACGCCCGGTACGGGGTGCGGCGGTACGGCTTCCACGGCACCAGTTACCGCTTCGTCAGCGAGCGTGCCGCCGCCCTGCTCGCCCGTGACCCTGATGAGCCGAGCCCGCCCGCCGGCCACCCGGGCGCCGCCCTGCGCCTGGTCGTGGCGCACCTGGGTAACGGCTGCAGCGCCGCGGCCATCGCCGGCGGCCAGTCGGTGGACACCACGATGGGCCTGACCCCGATGGAAGGCCTGGTCATGGGGACCCGCTCCGGCGACGTCGATCCCGGCCTGCTCGGCTACCTGGCCGAGCGGACCGGCCAGGACGCGGCCGCCCTGACCGAGACGCTGGACACCCGCAGCGGCCTGCTCGGCCTGTCCGGCGCCACCAACGACATGCGCACGATCCAGGACGCGGCCGCGAAGGGCGACGAACGCGCCCGGCTCGCCCTCGACGTCTTCGTGCACCGGCTGGCCAAGGCGGTCGCCGCCCTGACGGCCAGCCTGGGCGGCCTCGACGCGCTGGTCTTCACGGCCGGCATCGGCGAGCACAGCCCCGTCGTCCGCAGCGAGGTCCTCGCCCGCCTCGGCTTCCTCGGCCTGACCGAGGACCCCGCGGCCAACGCCGCCCATGGCCGCGCCACCAACGGCCGGATCAGCCTCCCCGGCCCGGTCCAGGCCCTCGTGATCCCCACCGACGAAGAGCTCATGATCGCCCGCGACACCACCCGCCTCGTCCCCCGATCCCGGAGCTAGCCCGGTGGCCGGCCCCGTGATCCGCTACCGCGTCCTGATCTCCGGCCGGGTCCAGGGCGTCTTCTTCCGCGACAGCTGCCGCCGCCTGGCCGAGCAGCACGACGTAGCCGGCTGGGTCCGCAACCTGCCCGACGGCCGCGTCGAAGCCGTCTTCGAGGGCCCGCCCGACAACGTCCGCCACCTGGTCGACTGGGCCCGGCACGGCCCCCGCCTAGCCGTCGTCGACCACCTAGCCCTCCACCCCGAACCCCCCGAAAACCTCACCACCTTCCACATCACCTAACCCCCGCCCGCCCAAAGCACCGGGCCTCCACCCCGAACCCGAGCCCCGCTCCGAACCCGAGCCCGCTCCGAACCCGAGCCCGCTCCGAACCCGAGCCCCCGACCCGACCCGCTAAACCCTGCTCGACCGAGCCTCGTACAGCCGATCCCCGACCCCGGCGCGCAACTTGGCGGTCTCCCGGGACGCATGTGACCCGCGACCTTCCGTAGTAACCACACCCATGCCACATCGTTGTCGCCCCAACGACATCAGTGTCACATCGTTGTCGTTGCCTATATCCCCGGAGGGGCGCGGGACGGAGGGGATGGGGCGGAAGGGGCCGGTGGGTTGCTGGGGCCCCATCATTGCCCGAACCCGGAGACCTCACCGTCTTCCGCATCGCCTCACCGCACGCCCGCCTCCATCACCGTCCGCACACCCCCCCGACCGCACACCCCACCCGCCGCCACCTCACGCCCCTCCCCGGCCTCCGCCCCGGCCCCTGCCCCCGGGATCCTGGCCGCGCGCATTCATCGCCGCGATGTGACGCCGCGCCCTGACCGCCTCGCGGAGAAGCAATTCCGCGACAGCGCGTGTATGCGGACCAATGCCACATCGCGTCGGTGCTTCCCTCCCGGTCATTGTGACCCAGGTCATATTCTACTAAATTGATCGATTTAGTAACTTTGAAGCATGACCACTGCATCCGTAAGTACCAGGCTCACCGTCCGCAAGATCACCGCGCGCATCGGCGCCGTGGTCAGCGGCCTCGGCCCCGACCTCGTCCTCGACCCGCAGACGGTCGCCGCCGTCCGCGCGGCGCTGAACGAGCACAAGGCTCTGGTCTTCCGTGGCGTCGACCTGGACGACGAGGGCCAGCAGCGCTTCGCCTCCTACTTCGGCCCGGTCACGGCCGCCCACCCCACCGTGCCCGCCGTCGATGGCGAGCCGAACGTCCTGCCCGTCGACAGCTACGACGGCCCCGTCAACTACTGGCACACCGACGTGACCTTCGTGCTGAACCCGCCGCAGGCCAGCACGCTGCGCAGCATCATCGTGCCGCCCTACGGCGGCGAGACCCTGATCGCCAACACCGGCGCCGCCTACCGCGACCTGCCCGAGCCGCTGCGCGCCTTCGCCGACACGCTGTGGGCGATCCACAGCAACGACTACGACTACGTCAAGCCGCCGGAGACCCTGAGCCAGAGCGAGAAGGACCGCCGCGAGCTCTTCCTGGCCACCACGTACGAGACCGCCCACCCGGTGGTCCGGGTGCATCCGCTGACCGGCGAGCGCAACTTGTTCATCGGCGGCTTCGTGCAGCGCATCGTGGGCCTGCCCAAGGCCGACTCCCGCGACGTCATCCGCCTGTTCCAGCAGTACGTGACCCGGCCGGAGAACATCCTGCGGGTCGTCTGGGAGCCGGGCCAGCTGGTCCTGTTTGACAACCGGATCACCCAGCACTACGCGGTCGGCAACTACGACGACGAGCCTCGGCGGCTGAACCGCGTCACCGTGGCCGGCGACATCCCGGTCGGCATCGACGGCAGCCAGAGCTACTCGGTCAAGGGCGACGCCTCCCGCTACAGCCCCGTGGCTACCGCTTGACAGTGAGCCCGAGCCACCGCGCCAGGTCCGCGATCTCCTCGTCCACGGCCGCCGCCACGGACGAGGAGAACGGGACGTCGGCGTGGATCGCGTGGACCCGCAGCACCCCGGCCTTGCGGTCGGCGAGGGCGTCGAGCTTGCCGACGAGCTGATCCCCGGACAGGATCGGCAGCGCGAAGTACCCCCACCGGCGCTTGGCCGCGGGCTTGTACATCTCCAGCTGGTACTCGAACCCGAACAGCTCGACGGTGCGCTTCCGGTCATGGACCAGCCGGTCGAACGGCGACAGCAGCGCCGTGCGACCGGAGAAAGATGAGAAAGGCTGGCCCAGCTGCGCCGGGTCGACTCGCCAGGTGCCGGAAACCCCCTCGACCACGGCCGCCTCCCGGCGGCACGCGTCGTTGTCACGCACCCAGTCGCGCAGCGACGCCCGCCACCCCGGCAGCCCGTCCGCCCGTAGCGGGCCTGCCCGACCGCGCTCGCGACCGCGAGCCGTCCAGCAGCTGCGCCCGTACCGCGATCCGCCGCGCGTCCTCCCGCGAGAGCTCGTGAACGATCATCCCCCCGAGCCTACGACCTGAGTTACCATCGGTACCGTGACTGCCGGGTCGGCCATGGGCCGTGCACAGAACGGTTACCCGGCCACGGCTTGATCACCCCGCGGGCACGAGGCCCGCCCCGTCACGACGAGCGACACGCCAAGAGCGACACGCACAAGCTCGTGACGGAAGGAGGTGATCTTCATGAGCTGGCAGGAATTCATCGCCCGGTACCAGCCGGGTGACGTCATCGAAGGCGTAGTGACCGCTCAGGTGCCGTTCGGCTCGTTCGTCGAGTCGCAGGGCTGCACCGGTCTCGCGCATCAGCAGTCCTGGCCGGTGGGCACCCGCGTCTCGGTCCGGATCCTCGCGATCGACCCCGACAACCAGCGGTTCAGCCTGGCCCCCGCGTAAGCAGGAAGGCGCGGAGGCGTCAGGTCCGGCGCAGGGACAGCTCGGCCGACAGCCTCGCCTGCACCGACGCTACCGCCCGGAAGGCCTCCCGCAGATAGGACCGGGCCAGCGGGTTCAGCGTCTTCGGATCGACGAAGTCATCAGCGACCGAGCCGCGTTTCAGCTGCTCAACCTGATGATCGAGCCGCAGCGACCCGATGAAACCGAACGCCTCTATCAGCGTCCGCGCCTCCGCGCCTTCCATGGTGCCGGCCGCCTCGGCCGCGCGCAGCCGCTCCAGCGTCGGGGCGCTCGCTACGCCGGCCGCCATCCCGGCCCAGCGGGCCAGGTCCACGATCGGGATGATCCCGCCGTGCTTGAGGTCGAGCTGCCCGCGGCGCTCACCGGAGTGCTCGACCACGAACTCGCGCCAGAACCCGGTCGGCGGCCGGAACGACAGCGCGAACCGGGCCAGCATCCGCAGCAGCTCCGGATGGTCAGGGCCCGGCCGGACGTCCCAGAGCCCTCCGTCAACAACCCCGCCACTACTCCATACCGCCCGGCTGTCGGCCAGCACCGACACCAGGATCAGGCCCTGCTCCTGGGTCGGGTCCTCGGCCAGGCTCCGCGCCGCCCGGTGCCACGAGTCCAGCGACCGGGCGAACAGCGGGCTGGCCGCGCTGGCACCGTGCGCGTCGGACGGCAGCCCGCAGGCCCGCAGCCCCTCCGCCACCGCCCGGGCCACCCGGCCGGCGTAATCACCCGCCGAAGCATCCTCTCCGTCCCAGCCCAGCGCGCTGTCCACGTCAGAGGACGGCACCGCCTCCCGCCGGGCCAGGCTGCCCAGCGCGAACCAGGTGAACGGCACCGGCGGCGCCCCGGCGGCCTGGACGGACAGCTCGGCCAGCCGCCGGATCAGCGCGTCCAGCACGACCGACCGGACGGCCGTCAGGTGCTCCGCCGTCGCCCGCGCGTCGTGCAGCGCGATGGTCATCGGCCCGATCCCGGCCGCCGCCCCGGCCAGCTCGGCCGGGCTCTGCGCCCGGGCGATGGCCCGCCGCAGCAGCAGCGGCGTCCGCCCCTGCGCGGCGGCCAGGTCACCGTCGTCGACCACGCCCAGGACCTCCCCGGTCGCCGACAGCACCGGGATGTGATGGATGTTGCGCTCGAGCATGTCGAGCAGGACGTCGCTGGCCAGCCGGTCATCGGTCACCGTATAGGCAGGCGTGGTCATCACGGCGGAGACTGGCGCGTCCGGGCTGAGGCCGACCCCGATCACCCGTATCCGCAGGTCCCGGTCCGTCATGATGCCGAACGAGGTACCCATCCGCACCAGTACCGCGCTCGCGCCCCGGTCGGTCATCCGCCTGGCCGCCTCGCGGACCGGCTCGTCACCTTGGCAGAACAGCGCCGGCGCCCTGATCAGCGCGCGGACCGGGCCGCTGTCAGAGGAGGGAATCAACCGAGGACCGGTGCTCGGCCAGCACCGCGGCCGGGCGGCCGCGCAGGCTCACCAGGTAGTAGATGACCCCCACGGCGCCGAGCAGGCCGGTGAAGGTGAACGCGCCCCACTGGAAGTACCAGTGGTCGCCGCCGTACACCACCGGCCGGGGCCAGGCCAGGTTGACCATGACACCGACCTGGAAGATGACGGCCAGCACGTTCACCACCAGGCCCCAGCGGCCCAGCGAGAAGTAAGGACCGTGCTCGGGCGTCGGCCACCGGCCGCGCAGCCGGGCGATCAGCAGCGGTCCGGTGACGCACAGGTAGGCGATGTAGAACATGATGATCGCGACCGAGGTGAGCACGAAGAACGCGCGCTGGTTGCCGACGTTCAGGACCAGCAGCAGCAGCGTGAGCACGCCGATGACGATCGAGGGAACCAGCGGCGTCTTCGACTTGCCGTGCACCTTGGCGATGGCCGAGGCCCACGGCAGCCGGCCGTCGCGGCCCATCGTGAAGATCATCCGGATGCCGCCGGCGTGCACGGCCAGGCTGCACACGGTGATCGCGATCAGCGAGTCGATCAGGAACACGTTGCCGATCGGGCCGCCCAGCGTCGCCTTGACCAGGTAGGGCAGCCCGGAGGTGCCGAGCGCCTTGTTGTGGATGTCCGGCACCGACATCTCGCCCAGCAAGATGACCAGCAGGCCGGCGATCCCGGCCGCGATCAGCGCGCGCAGGATCCCGGGCGGGGCGTTCTTGCGCGGGTCCAGGGTCTCCTCGGCCAGCGACCCGGCCGTGTCGAAGCCGTACATCACGTACGCGCTCATCAGCCCGGCCACCAGGAACGCGCCGAAGTACCCCCACGGGTACGTCGCCCCGGTGCCGAACGTGTCGAAGATGACGGCCGGGCTGCGCCGGATGTGCACGGCCAGCAAGATGATCAGCAGCGAGACGCCGACCAGTTCGGCGGCCACGCCGAAGTTGTTGATCCGGGCCATGGTCTTGACCCCGACCATGTTGATGACGGTCGTGAAAATGACCAGGCCCGCCGCCAGCAGCAGCGCGTTCTTGGCGCCGTCCGGCGTCGAGACCAGGCCGATGTCCGCCTTGCCGCCGATGACCTCGAACGCCGACGAGATCTGCGGCGCGACGACCTGGTAGGCGACCGCCACCGCGGCCAGCGTGACGATCGCCCCCACGCTCAGGATCCAGCCGCCGAAAAACGCGGTGAACGGCCGGGCGATCTGCTTGGACCACTGGTAGACCGAGCCGGCCAGCGGGTACTGCCCGGCCAGTTCGGCGAAACACAGCGCGACCAGGAACTGCCCGGCGAACACCGCCGGCCAGGTCCAGATGAACGCCGGGCCGCCCGAGGCGAATCCGAAGAAGAACAGCTCGAAGACCCCGGTCATGATCGAGATGTAGCTGAACCCCGCGGCGAACGAGGAGAACAGCCCGAGCGAGCGGTCCAGCTCCTGCTTGTAGCCGAATTTCGCCAGTTCGTCGGTATCCGAGCTTGGCATCGCCATGGCCCATGTCCTTCCGCCGGATGAACTCATTGTGAACCGAACGACCCGGTGCCGTATATATGGGCCAATGGGTGAGCAGCGTCAGGGGGCAGGCGTCGCCAGCCGGAGTTCGGATCTGCTCAGCCTGGGCAGCTTCGTCATCCTGGGGCTGCCGGACGGCCTGCTCGGCACCGCGTGGCCGTCCATGCGCGCCAGCTTCGGCGCCCCCGTCGGCGACCTCGGCCTGATCCTGCTCATCACCACGATCGGGTCGGTGCTGGTCACCGCCTTCGTCGGGCCGCTGATCCGGCGCCTGGGGGTGCCCGCCCTGGTCGCCGTGGCCGGGGTGCTGGCCGCGATCGGGTACGCCGGGTTCGCGGCCGCGCCCGGGCTGTGGCTGGTGCTCAGCGTGGCCGTGCTGCTCGGCGCCTCGGCCGGCATGATGGACGGCGGCCTCAACACCGCGGTGGGGCTGACCGGCCGGCCGCGGCTGCTCAACCTGCTGCACGGCGCCTACGGCGTCGGCACCGCGATCGGCCCGCTGGTCGTCACCGCCGCCATCCTCACCGGCTCGTGGCGGCCCGCCTATATCGTCCAGGTCGCCCTCGACCTGGTCATGGCCGGGCTGTGGCTGCGGCAGCGGCGCCGTGACCAGCTGCAGGCCCCGCCGCCGGAGCCCGTCGCGCCGCCCCCGCAACCCTCCGACGGCTGGTCCCGGCGCCGGTACGCGGGCGTCGTCATCGCGGGCATGAGCGTCTTCTTCGTCTACACCGGCCTGGAGGTCGGCGCGGGCCAGTGGGAGGCCAGCTTCTGCCGCGGGCACCTGCACCTGTCAGCGGGCGCGACCGGCCTGGCCGCCTTTGGCTACTGGGGCGCGCTGACCGCCATCCGGATCGGCCTGGCCTTCCGCTCCGTCCCGCCGCAGGCCGTGGTGCGCTGGGGCAGCGCGATCTCCGTGCTCGCGACCGCCGTCATCTGGGCCCAGCCCGGCGCCGCGGTCACGGTGGCCGCCTTCGCGGTGCTCGGCGGCGCGCTGGCCGGCGTGTTCCCGGCGCTGATCGCGCTCACCCCGGTCCGCCTTGGCCAGCAGCGCGCCCACAACGTCATCTCCTGGCAGGTGGGCGCGGCCGCCGCCGGGGGAGCGGGCGTCTCCGCGGTCATCGGGCTGCTCATCGGGGCCACCAGCCTGGGCGTCCTCGGCCCCGCGATCACCGTCCTCGCCCTGATCCTCATCCTCGCCGAGGTGATCCTCGACCGCCTCGCCCCGGTAGTCAGGCCCCCTGCTCCAGCTGAACGGTGACCGCGCGCATGTCGGCGCTCCGGCCGCCGCCCCGCACTGCCCCCGCCCGTCCCGCTGATCACATGCGCACCCACCCGTCAGGATCGTGTCGAGTTACCACCCGAAAAACGGGGGGAAATCGACACGATGAGCGGACACCGGCGCATGCCGCCAGGTCATGCTCCATGTGTCCCTGCTGTCACGCGGCCGCGACGCGCCATGTGACCAGTCCGCTAGGGCCGGGTGAGGCAGCTCTCTGAGGCGCGGTGGAGGAATGCGGCGGCGCACTGGAAGGTCTCGCCGACCGGCCGTTCCGCCAGCCGGGCCTGGTACTCCCGGTACCGGGTCATCTCCCACTCCTGCCCGCGGGCGGGCAGCGAGTCGAGCCCCGGCTCCGGCAGCGGCCGCCAGGTCCAGGTCGCGATGGCGGCCGCGCCCGGCTTGATGAAGTCAGCGTGGTCCAGGTAGTAACCCATCTGGTTCCGGACGAACCGCAGGCCGCCGAACGTGCCCTCGATGATCTCGCGTTCGGCCGCACCGTGACCGGCCAGGACGCCGTCGTAGGCATCGGGGTGATAGCGCACCAGGGTGGCGTCGACCATAGTGACCCACCACACGGCCTCGCTGACCGCCGCGAACGCGTGCGGCTGGTCCCAGCCCCGGGCCCGCTGCAGCCGATCGATGGTCTCCCGCATCGCGGTAATCGTCCAGTCCAGCGCGTCGCCCACGGCGGCGGGACCGCTGGCGTTCAGCCGGTTCCACGCGACTCGGCAGCGAGCCGAGCAGAAACGCGCGTGCTCACGGCGCGGGCTGAACCCTACGCCGCACTGCGCACAGCTCCTGGTGTCTGTCACCATGCTCCATGTTACGCGTAACGGGGGCCGCTACCTGGGTCGAAACGTTTAAGTCAGGATGAATACTTGGTGACGGGAAAGCGTCTTCCGCACTGTTTGCCCCTCGCCGTGGTCGCGCTGGAATACTCGACGGCACGGAAACCGGAACGGGGCTGCGGTGACTTCCACGCTACTGACGCAGATCGACGATGCCCTCACGGCGGCGGCCATCGTCATCGGCGGCGCCTTCGCCTACCTCAAGTTCATCAGGGGCCGGGTGCTGACCGCCGCCGTCGGCTACGAGATCAGGGCGGTCGTGGTGGCGCACGCTGTCACTCGCCGGCACCTGCCGCACCAGTCCTTCACCGGGCCGCCGGTCGGGGCTATCGCGATCGAGGTGGCGATCAGGAACAACGGCCAGGTCGCCCTTACCGTGCCGCGTGATTCCGTGCAGCTCGTCTCGGTCAGCTCCATCACCGCGGAGAAACTCGGCAGGCACCGGCGCGGCCTGACCCAGGATGCGGTCGGCTGGAAGGAGTCGGACGCCTACTTTGCCAGCGGGAACATCCTGCTTGACGACGGCGAGCGCCCGTCCGGTGACCTGGTCCTCGGCCCGGGTGACGTGCTCACGCTGGGCGTGGTGTTCGCCGTCCCCGCCGGACATAACGCCGCCGCGTACCTGGTTGTACTGAACAGCTATACCGTCTCCCGCCGGTGGCTGCGGCTCTGCGGCCGCTGGAGCGAGACGCGTAAACTGGTAGTGCCTGACACCGAAGCCGTCTAGGCGATTGGAGGCGTGGTGGCATTCGAATCTGGCGCCTCACGGCCGCCTGGAGTCATGAGCAAGCCCCCGCGGCGGTCGCGGCGCAGCTGCCCGCACGACGGCGGCGAGTTCGTCCGCGACGCGCTCGGCGCGTTCATCTGCGAGGTATGCGGCCGGGCCTGCGAAGACGAAGGCGCGGACCCGGGCCGGGACTCCTAGCCAGTACCGCGCGAAGCGGCCCGGCCCGCCCCCTCTGCGAGCCGGTACCGCCCGGCGCGTCCTCGCCCACATGTCCTCGTGCACCCCTGTGCAGCAGCAGCCTGCCAGCCGCATGACCGCGGACCGATACAAAACTTCGCAGAAACGTGCAGGACCGCGGCCGGTCTCAGGACCCGTCCGCCGCCTCGCAGGGTCTGCGACTCGGCCGCCCAAGGCCGCTCACGGGGCCGGACCCGCCGCCAGTCGAACGGCGGATGGCCCAGCTTAGGGTGACGGCGGTCGTACACGTTGGTCCCCGCCCAGATCCCGACCAGCAGCGCGAGCACGGCTTTCCCGGTCCAGACGGCCGTCCCGCCGGGCGCCGACAACCCGGTGATGCACGGCCGTCCAGAGCCAGTAGCCCATGCACCGGGTAGACCACGACCTGGTGCCAGATCTTCGTCGGCGCCACCGCCTGCGCCCGGGTGTAGTAGCCCCGGCGCAGCTCATCACGCCACTGCGCCAGCCCGAAGGCCAGCGTGAGCACCATGACCGCCACCCCGGCGACCGGGCCGGTCAGCCCGTGCGGCACCCGCGCGCCGGTCAGCCCGACGCCCGATGCCGAGCGCGACGGCCAGCAGCGGATCGCCGTAAACCACGGCGGCGAACTGCTCGCGCGGGAGCAGCCAGCGCCGCTCGAGCAGCCGGGCGATCACGATCAGCGCCCCGGGCGTCACCGCGAACGCGCACAAGCCGGCGACCCACGGGCCATGCCGGAGCGCGTCGCCTAGCCCCGGCACGTAGCCCGTGGTCATCGCAGCCGCCCCCGCCGGGCGTCCGCGATGTCCATGAGGCACCAGCCTGGCCGCCGGGCCGCCCGCAGGACATGCAAAACTTCGCTGTCATCGCGGGCTGGCCGTCAGCGTAAAAGGGCCTAGTGTCAAAGGAGCTCAACGCGAGCGCCACGACCCCCCGAGCAGCCTGGATACCTCCTCGTCGGCGAAGAACTGCTCGTGGATCCGGGCGAAGTGGATGACCTTGATCAGGTTGGCGCCGTGCGCCGCCGCCGGTCCGGCCCGAAGGCCTCGCCGGAGCCGACGGCCCCGACGGACCCGGCGCCCGGCCCGGCCGGGGAAACAAGGAGGTCACCGCGTCGATGGCGGTGCCCTTGGCGGCCGTGAAGGCGTCCAGCGTGCGCGGGTGGACGTGGGCGGCGCTGGCGATCTGGAGGCGCTTGTCGAAGCGGGCCAGCTCCTGCCAGATACTCAGCTCGGTCCGGTTGTGCACCAGCTGGTCGAGCAGCGGCGGCCGCATCGCGGCGGCCTTGCGGAACGGGTCCGCGTCCGGGCTGGGGGAGGGCTCGCCCCGGCCGACGGCCTCGACCACGGCCCGGGTGACGAACGCGTCGGCGCGCTTGGCCAGCAGCGCCTTCGGGTCGAAGAACTGGAACGCCGCCAGCAGGTAGAGCAGCCGGTTCTCCTCCTCGTCGGTGGTGCTGATGATCGTCTTGGTGCCGGGTGACAGCTCGCGCAGCGTCGCCAGCGCGGTCAGCCCGGTGGCGGCCGACTGCGCGTACCGCAGGTCCACGATGGCCTGGTCGAACGGCGCCTCGTGGGCCAGCATCCGGGGCAGCGCGAGCGGATCGCGCGACGCCGCTGACGGTGTGCTCGTCGAGGATGCCGCGCAGCGCCATCTCGACGTTCAGGTAGTCGTCGATCACGAGGATGCGCATCAGGGCTCCCTGCCCGGGCCGGATCCAGCCGGATTCACCATGCCGACTGCCACCGGGCGCACGCCCTGGTCCCGCCGCCGGCCCGCGGCGCGAACGCCAGCGAGCCCGCGTATCCCCGCAGGTGCTCGGCCATCACGGCCAGGCTGGTGGCCGGGTTGTCCAGCACCCCGGCCGGCATGCCGGGCCCGTCGTCGTCGACGCACAGCACGGTCTGCGTGCGGGCCGCGCCCGGCTGCTCCTCCACGCTGATCGCGACCTCGATCCGGTGCGCGCCGGCCTTCCAGGCGTTGGTCATCAGGTCGACCAGGCACCGCCGGGCGAGCTGATAGTCGGTGCCGCTGAGCTGCACCGCATGACTGGCCGGATCGAGCCCGGCCAGCGTCTCCCCGCCGCTGGGCAAGATCCGCGTCACGCAGTGCCACAGCAGCTCGACGGTGCCGAACTCGGCGGCCCGGCCGAGCGCCATCAGCCGCGCCTCCTCGGTCAGCGCGAGCATCTCCCGGGCCAGCGCCCTGGTCTCCGGGCCCGCGCCCGGGTCGCCGTCTACCTCGCTGATCAGCGCGTAGGCCGCGTTCTTGACCAGGCTGTGCACGGTGACGGCGTTGTCGGCGCGGTACCGCCGGGCCAGCAGGACCAGCGCGTCGAGGGCGCCGCGCAGGATCAGCTCGTAGATGACGGTGTACGGCAGCAGGAGCAGCACGGCCGCGGCGGCCAGGATCGCGCCGAACAGCCCGCCGGGCACCGCCTGGTGCTGCCAGTACACCGGATAGCCCAGGATCGCGAACAGGAGAATCGCCACGATCAGCGGCATGAGCGGCCGCAGCACCAGCAGGCCCCGGGCCGGCGGCGGGTCCGCCGAGTACCAGGTGGAGTCGGTCATGGCCTGCAAGAACGCGCTCCACACGTGGATCACGATCAGCACCAGGCCGAGCGCGTAGACGGTTCCGGGCAGCGGGCGCACCTCGAACGGCCCGGCGAACAGGAACGCCGCGGAGATGATCCCGAATCCCTCGAGCAGGCCGGACAGGTCGACCGTGGCCCGCTGGCGGGCGCCGAGCAGGTGCCGGGCCACCGCGCTCAGCCCGGCGATGTCCCGCGCGACCAGCAGGTCGAGCAGCGAGGACCGGTTGTGCGCCCAGGCCGTGACCGCGCCGACGGTGCCGAGGACCAGCAGGGCGGCGTCCTTCGGCCAGGTGTCGGTGCGGGAACCACAGCAGCAGCACCCAGAACCCGGCCATGCACCCGGCCCGCAGCGTCGCGCCGGCTCGCCAGAGCGGCGTCTGGTACCGGACGGCGATGGCATAGACCAGCGGCGTGCGCAGCGACGCGTCGAACACGGCAAGGACCTACCTGGTCACGACGGCCCGGGACAACGGCGGGTTCTCCCGGGCGATAAGGGCGACGGCGAGGATTTTCTCACGGAAAGCCTCCGCTCCGCCCTCCAGGAATCCGGAGTGACTAGCCCGTGTCAGTGCCCGCCGTCGCTGGCGGGGCCGGAGGGGTCGCGGGCGCCTGGCCGCCGTCCACCACCACCTCGTGCCACTGGCCGCCGCCGTCCCACACGGCGTTCCCCTTGGCCTGCCCCGGTTCCTTGTCCGCGGCGGCGGTGTACAGCGGATGCCCGTCATAGGTGGCCTGCAGCGACCCGTCCGATCGCGCGATCGCGCCGAGGGTCCCGGTCACGCCCGCGCCCTTGACGGCGGGCGCGGCCACCGGCGGCCAGGCCCGGGCGCAGCGAGCCTCGCAGGCCGACATCGTGGGGTTGTCCGGCCCGAACCAGTACAAGGTGTATCCCTCGGCATCGGTGAGCACGGTGAGGCCGCCCACCCGGTCCGTCTCCAGGACGTTCGCCATGGTCTCGGTCCCGGAGCCGGGCGGCTGGGCCAGCCGCAGCGCCCAGCCGGTGCCGGCCACCACCACCAGCACGAAGGCGACCACCGCCAGCAGCCAGCGGCGTCGCCGCCGCCGTCGCTGGATGCTGCGCAGCAGCCTGCTGAGCTGCACCTCACCCGAAGCCAGCCCGGAACCCGAAGCTAGCCCGGGAACCAGCGGCAGATCGAGAGCCAGCCCCAGAGCCGGACGGCGGATCCTGGCCGGGTCCCTCCGCGGCGGCCTGGGAGGCCGGACGGCGCAGCAGACCGGGCAGCGCGGACAGGTCGGACAGCTCGGCCCGGCAGATCGCGCAGGAGGCTAGGTGCCGCACCACCACCGCGCGATCGGCGGGGAGGATGGAGCCGGTCAGGTACACGCCCAGCTGTGACCGGACCCCGGCACACGTACCCGAACCACCCATATGACCGCCCAGCCCAGCGTCTCCCCTGCCTGATAGAACGTCCGTACCGGCCGGGAAGTTCACCCGGCGTAACACCCGAGGACCGGCCGGGGTGGCTACCGCCAGCGAAGTGGGAGCGTCGCTAGCGGCGGTAGCCACGTCTTGAAAGCCCGGCCAGATAGCCGCACGAACGCGGCGGGACTATCCGCGGGACGCGACCGCCCCCGCAGAGGTCGCGGCCGTCCCCGCCCTGAATACGGATGCCGGAGGCGGGCGGTTCACGCCCTCTGCGAATCACCGTGCTACCAGCGCGTATGCCGCGCTACACGGCAACCCGCCACCTGCGGGTTACGCTGCCCCCGTGCTGCCCCCCCACCTGCGCGCCTGCCTCGCGGCCGCGACCGTCGCCCTGAGCCTTTGCTCCTGCTCCTCGGCCGCCCTCT
The DNA here is from genome assembly GCA_963839095.1 of uncultured Actinomycetota bacterium. Classification (GTDB taxonomy): domain Bacteria; phylum Actinomycetota; class Actinomycetes; order Streptosporangiales; family Streptosporangiaceae; genus Palsa-504. Next base: position 56,880 of record CAWIUF010000007.1, read on the forward strand.
CGGCCCTCACCAACCCGTCCAGTTCGTCCGCCGCTGGCGCCACCAGCACGGACGGCGCCACCAGCCCGGCCGGGAACTCCTCCGGTCACGCCCTGCTCCGGGTCCACGACCCACGCCGGGTCACCGGCAGCATCCCCGCTCACTGCACCTTCCGGGACCATGGCCAGCTGCCCGACCCGCGGTGCACGCCCGGGGCCGTCGATCCGGCCGTCACCCAGGGAAACCTGCGCTCGACGATCTGCCACCCGGGCTACACCAAGACGGTCCGGCCCTCAGCGTCGCAGACCGACAAGTTCAAGTTCGAGGTGGCGTACCCGGCCTACGGCGAGAAGCACTCCAAGAAGACCGAGCTCGACCACCTGGTCTCGCTGGAACTCGGCGGCGCCAACGACGCCGCCAACCTGTGGCCGGAGTACCCGCCTACCCCGAACCCCAAGGACAAGGTGGAGAACGCGCTGCACGCCGCCGTCTGCGACGGCAAGGTCACGCTGAAAGCCGCGCAGAACGCCATCGCCTCCAACTGGGAGACCGCCGAGCGCAAGCTCGGCCTGAGCTGAGGCCGAGCTGAGGCCGGTATTCCGGGTGACCAGCCCCGGCCGCTAGTGTGCCGATCATGAACCGCGATCTGCTCCCGCTGTTCCCCGAGTACTCCTCGATCGGACCGGACGGGGAACTGGCCATCGGCGGCGTCGGCGTGCGCGAGCTCGCCGAGCGGTTCGGCACCCCCGCCTACATCGTGGACGAGGCGGGCCTGCGCGCCCAGGCCCGGCGATTCAAAGACGGCCTGGCCGAACGCCACCCGAATTCCGGCGTGTCCTTCGCCTCCAAGTCGTTCCCCTGCCTGGCCGCCTACCAGGTAGCCACCCAAGAAGGCCTCAGCATCGACGTGGCCGGGGCTGGCGAGCTCGTCATGGCACTGGCCGCCGGGGCCCCGCCCGACCAGCTCTACCTGCACGGCAACGCCAAGACCACCGCCGAGCTGACCATGGCCCTCGACGCGGGCGTGGGGACCGTGGTGGTGGACAACTTCGACGACATCGACCGGCTCGAGCAGCTGGCCACGAAGCCGCAACGAGTACTGATCCGGATCATCCCCGGGGTGGCGCCCGTCACCCACGAGTCCCAGTCCACCGGCGGCGACGACTCCAAGTTCGGGCTGCCCCTGGACCAGGCCCGCGCGGCGATCGCCCGGATAAGCAAAAGCCCGCAGCTCAGACTGGACGGCCTGCACCTGCACATCGGGTCGCAGATCCTCCAGACCGAGCCGTTCGCCCGGGCGGTGGAGGCGGTCGCCGTGCTCGGCACCTTCGACGTCTACGACGTCGGCGGCGGCCTCGGCGTCCGCTACACCCTCCAGGATCAGGCGCCGACGGTCGAGGAGTACCTCGACACGATCGCTAAAGCCGCCCGGAGCTACCTGCCGGCCGGCGCCAAGCTGCTGATCGAGCCGGGCCGGTCGCTGGTCGCCCGCTCGTGCGTCACGCTGTACCGGGTCAGCACGGTCAAGCACACCGGCCGCACGTTCGTCGCGGTGGACGGCGGCATGGCCGACAACCTCGACGCCGCCCTCACCGGCCAGGGCTTCGAGGCCGCCGTCGCCACCCGGATGACCGCCCAACCCGACGAGACCGTGCAGCTCGTCGGCCGCCAGTGCGAGTCCGGCGACCTGCTCGTCGACCGCCTGCCGCTGCCCGCGCCGCGGGTCGGCGACCTGATCGCCATGCCCGTCACCGGCGCGTACACCTACACGCTGGCGAACAACTACAACGGCGCCCTCCGCCCGCCGGTCATCTTCTGCCGGGACGGAAAAGCCAAGATCATGGCCGAACGGGAGACCCACGACCACGTCCTGTCCCTGCACCGCCCCGCGCTCGAGTCGCCCGCGTGAGCGAATCCCGCGACGCGCTCTCCCTGATACCGCAGCTGCGCGGATCCGTCTCGTCGGAGAGCCTCACCACGGTCCTGGTGGCCTTCACCGCCAACCTGCTGATCGCGGTGGCGAAGTCGGCCGCGGCCGTGCTGACCGGGTTGGCGTCGCTGGTGGCCGAGGCGGCGCACTCGTGGGCCGACACCGGCAACGAGATCTTCCTGCTGATCGCCGACCGGCGCTCCCGCCGCCCGCCCGACCGCGCCCACCCGTCCGGCCACGGCCGGGAGGCGTACGTGTGGGCGCTGTTCGCCGCGCTCGGGCTGTTCGTGGCCGGCGGCGCGATCTCGGTCACGCACGGGGTCACCGAACTCCTGCACCCCGAACCGGCCGGGCACTTCGTCTTCGGGTACATCGTGCTGGCCGTGTCGTTCCTGCTGGAGGGAACCTCGTTCCTGCAGTCGGTCCGGCAGGCCAGGGGTGAGGCCGACTCGTTCCAGCGGGACCTGATCGAGCACGTGCTGGCCACCTCCGACCCCACCCTGCGGGCCGTGTTCGCCGAGGACGCCGCCGCCCTGACCGGCCTGGTCATCGCCGGGGGCGGGCTGGGCCTGCACCAGCTGACCGGCTCGGCGACGCCCGACGCCGTCGCGTCGATCGGTGTCGGCGCGCTGCTCGGCGTCGTCGCGGTCGTCCTGATCAACCGCAACCTGCAGTTCCTGGTCGGCGAGGAAGCCGACCCCCGGGTGCGCTCGGCCGCCATCCGGGCCCTGCTCGCGATGCCGGAGGTGGCCCGGGTCACCTACCTGCGGCTGGAGATCGTCGGCCCGCGGATGATCTACGTGACCGGCGACGTCGACCTCACCGGGGACGACACCGAATCCCACGTGGCCGTGCGGCTGCGCGCGCTGGAGGCGAAATTCTGCGCCACGCCCGCGGTGGCCGGCGCCGTGCTGAGCCTGTCCGCCCCCGACGAGCCGGCCCTCGAGCCCGGGGACGACTTACCCGACCGGCAGGAACACGCACTTGGTGGCCAGGTAGGTCTGCAGCCCCTCGGGACCGTACACGCTGCCCATGCCGCTGGCCTTGCGCCCGCCCCAGGGCGCCCCGATATCGGGCACGTAGAAGTTCACCCCGAACGTCCCCACCCGCGCGCGGCGGGCCACCGCGAGCCCTCGCTCCGGGTCGTCGGTCCACACGCTGCCGGCCAGCCCGTACCGGGAGTCGTTGGCGATCGCGACCGCCTCGGCCTCGGACTCGTACGGGATCACCGTCACCACCGGCCCCCAGATCTCGTCCCGGGCGATGGCCATCCCGGCGTCGGCGTCGGCGACCACGGTGGGCTCGTAGTAGTAGCCGCGCACCGGGGTGGCCGGGCGGCGCCCGCCGGCCACGATCCGCGCCCCCGCCGTGACCCCGGCCGTCACGCTGGACTCCACCAGCACCCGCTGCCGGGGGCTGGCCAGCGGCCCCATGGTGGTCTCCTCCGCCATCGGATCGCCCATCAGGTACCCGGCCGCCTCGGCCGCCAGCGCCGCGACCGCCTCGTCGTACCGGCTCCGCGGGGCCAGCACCCGGGACATGGTGAAGCACGCCTGCCCGGAGTTGGCGAAGCACAGGCAGCCGAGGCCGGCCGCGGCCGCGGCCAGGTCCACGTCGTCGAGGACGATCGCGGCGGACTTCCCGCCGAGTTCAAGGCTCACCGGCTTGAGGGCCTCGCCGCAGATCGCGGCGATCCGCCGTCCGGCCGGGGTCGGCCCGGCCACCGCCACGATGTCCACGCCCGGGTGCGCGGCGAGCATCTCGGCCACCTCGCTGGTGCCGGTGACCAGGTTGAAGACGCCGGGCGGGAAGTCGGCCGCCTCGAACGCCTCGGCCAGGATGTAGGCGGACAGCGAGGTCTGCGGCCGCGGGCTTGAGCACGATCGTGCAGCCCGCCGCCAGCGCCGGGGCCAGCTGGCAGAACGCCAGGATGAGCGGGTAGCTCCAGGATGCGATGACCGCCGCCACCCCCACCGGCTCGCGCCGGACCATGGTGTGCCCGGCGAAGCTGACCGCCTCGCGCATCTCCTCGGCGGGCAGCTCCTTGGCCAGGGCCGCGTAGTACCGGATGATCCCGCACGGGACCGCGACGTTGTTCTGCCGGGAGAGCTGGATCGGCATGCCCATCTCCGCCGTCACCAGGCGGGCGGTGTCCTCGCCGCGGGCCTCGATCGCCGCCGCCAGCCGGTCCATGGCCGCCGCCCGCTCGGCCGGGTCCGCCTGCGGCCACGGTCCGGAGTCGAAGGCCACCCGGGCCGCGCTGACGGCTACCTCCACGTCGGCCCCGGTCATCGAGGGGACGGCGCCGGTGACCTCCTCGGTCGCCGGGTTGACGATCGTGATCACCTCGGCTGAGCCGGACCCGACGAGGCGGCCACCCGCGTAGACGTCCCGGTACTCGAGCAACGCGAGTCCTTCCGGCAACTCCCGGTCAACGGTGAAGGTGCCTGTTAATCTCCACGGCTGACGTACATCTTGTCAAGTATCGCTGTGTCCGCAAGGCGTACGATTCGATCATGGCGGCACTGGAGCGAGAGAACGCCGCCCTGCGCGAGCTGGTCACCGTGTACCGGTACCTGTCCGGGCTGGCCCTCCAGGACGCCGACCTGGCCGGGGTCGTGCGGCTGATCTCCGACCGCACCTCCTCCACCGTCGCCGTCCTCACCCAGCTGATGGACGTGCTGACCGCGGCCTCGCCCGGGGTGAGCACGGACAAGGCCGCCGCCGACGTGCGCGAGCACATGGTCCACCCCCGGCTCGGCCAGGTGCTGCGGGCGTCCCGGCTGAGCCAGCGCGCGCTGCGCCTGCCGAAGGTCGGCGGCATGCCCGCGATCATCGTCGCGCCCATCCTGGTCGGCGACGAGGTGCCGTCCTACCTGATCACCATCGACCCGTCGGAGAACCTGTTCGGCGAGGACATGAGCCTGCTGGTGACCGAGCACGCCGCCACCATCTGCGGCGTCATCCTCGGCCGCGAGCGGGTGGTGGCCGCGGCCGCCCGCCGGGTGCGCGACGACCTGGTGGAGGGCCTGCTGCTCGGCCGCGGCCGGGACAACGCCGACGCCGCCCGCTGGGCCGCGCACCTCGGCTACGATCCGGCGCGAGATCATAACGTCATGGCGATCGCGTTCGACCTGCCGCCCTCACCCGACGTGGCGGCCCAGCGGCAGCGGATCTGGGAGAGCGTCGAGCACTTCATCGGCAGCCGGGCCCCGGAGGCGATCGTCTCGGCCCGTGAGTCCGAGGTCGTGGTGGTCGTCACCACCGACGCCGGCCCCGGCGCCCCCGCCCTGGACGCCCGCCAGCTCGCCACCGCCTGCCTGGCCCGGCTGGCCGAGCTGTTCCCGGCGGTCAAGGTGGTGATCGGGATCGGCGGGACCTGCCGTGACCCGGAGGAGATCGCCCGGTCCTACGCCCAGGCCCAGCGCACCACCCAGACCCTGCAGCGGCTCGGCCGGTCCGGGGTCAAGGGGACCGGCGGGGTCAGCGGATCGGTCGCGGCGTTCGGCGACCTCGGCATTCTCCGGCTGCTCCTGCAGGTGCCCGAGCTGGCCGAGCTGCGCTCGTTCGCCGCCGACGTGCTCGGCACGCTCAGCCTGCACGAGCCACGAGCACAAGTCGGAATACCTGACCACGCTGGCCTGCTACTTCCGGGAGAACAACAGCCCGCAGCGGGCCTCGCGCATCCTGCACGTGCACCCGAATACGGTGGCTTACCGGATCAAGCGGATCGAGGAGATCACCGGGCTGCGCCTGGACAACTACAGCGACCGGCTGATCGCCCAGGTAGCGCTGGAGATCCTCGACGCCCTGGGGGAGGAACCGTGACCATGCCGCTGCTGGGGGAGGGCCGGCCGGTGCTGGTCTGCGACGGCGCGATGGGCACCATGCTGCACGCGTCCGGCGCCGCCCTGGACCGCTCGCTGCCCGAGCTCAACCTGTCCGACCCCGGCCTGGTCGCCACCATCCACGAGAGTTACCTGAGCGCCGGCGCGGACATCATCCAGGCCAACACGTTCGGCGCCAACCGGCTGTGGCTCGGCGACCACGGCTTCCCCGACAAGGTGGACGAGATCAACCGGGCCGGGGTGCGGATCGCCCGCGCGGCCCAGGACCGGTGCGACCGCGCCGTGCTGGTGGCCGGGTCGGTGTCGCCCGCCGTCACCGCCCGCCAGCGCCGCCAGGTCGGATCGGCCGAACGCGCCGAGGTCATCGCCGAGCAGATCCGCGCCCTGCTGGCCGGACCGGGCGTGGACCTGCTCATCCTGGAGACCTTCGGCTACCTCGACGAGCTGGTCGAGGCGGTCGGCGTCGCCGCCGGCCTGACCGACGTGCCGGTCATCGCCCAGGCCACCTTCGCCGACGACGCGCACACCCTGGGCGGCGAGACCCCGCGCGAGGTCGCCCTCGCGCTGTCCGCCCTGCCGGTGGCCGTGCTCGGCACCAACTGCACCGTCGGCCCGCAGCGGATGCTCACCGTGGCGCAGGACCTGGTCCGGTACGCCTCGGTGCCGGTCAGCGCGCAGCCCAACGCCGGCCAGCCGCGGCGCACCGGGGCCCGCAGCTTCGAGTTCAGCATCGACGGCGGCTACTTCGCCCGCTACTTCCGCCGCTTCGCCGAGGCCGGGGTATCCCTGGTCGGCGGCTGCTGCGGCACCACCCCCGCCCACATCCAGGCCGCCGCCGACGCGGTCCAGCCCGGACCCGAAACCGGGGTGAAAACCCGCGCACCCGATCCGCGGAACCGTTATTTCCGGAACGGGAAAGTCCGGATCCGTACTATCCGGAACCGGAGACGGACCCCGCCGCCCCGTTCGCCGGGCCGCTGGCCGGCCAGCTGGCCAGCGGCCGGTTCATCGTCGCGGCCGCGATCGCCTCCGGCGGGCGGCCCGACGAGGCGCTGGAGGCCGTGGCGGTGCTGCAGGCCCAGGGCACCGGGCTGTTCGCGGTCCAGCCGACGCAGAGCGCCCGCACCCGCTCCGACTCCCTGGACCTGGCCCTGCACCTGCAGCAGGCCGGGGTGGAGACCATCGCCGCGCTGACCACCTGGGACAAGACCATCATGACCCTGCAGGCCGACCTGCTGGGCGCGCACGCCCTGGGCCTGCGCAACGTGATCTGCACGACCGGCAGCCCGCCGGTGCTCGGCGACTACCCGGCCGTGGACGGCATCTGGGAGGTCGACTCGCTCGGCCTGATCGCGCTGCTGGCCGGGCTGAACGCGGGCCGCGACTCCAACGGCCTGGCCACCGCCACCCAGACCTCGTTCTGCGTCGGCGCCCGGGTCGACCCCGGCGCCCGCGACCCGGAGGCCGAGCTGGCCCGGGCCCGGGCCAAGGTCCGGGCGGGCGCGCACTTCCTGGTGAGCAGGCCGGTCTACGAGCTCGGCGCGCTGCGCCGGATGGCGGACGCGCTCGCCGCCGAGAACATCCCGCTGCTGCTCTCGGTCACCCCGCTGCGCAGCTTCGAGGAGGCCGACTACCTGGCCAACGAGGTCCCCGGGGTGAGCGTCCCGCCGGACGTGCTGCGGATCATGGAGCGGGCCGGCCGCGGCGCGGCCCGCGCGGCCGGCCTCGACCTGGCCGCCGCCCTCGTCCGCGAGGCCCGCGACCTGGTCAGCGGCGTGATCGTGACGGCCGCCGAGGACGATCCGGCCGGCCTCGCCCCCCTGCTCGCCGCCACCAGAACCTAGCTACCGAACGAGTTCCGTCCCCGCCCCGCTCACCGCATCAGCTGGTCGATATAGCCGGTGCCGATCCCGTTCTTCGCGTAGTGGTCCCGGACCAGCGTGATGTAGTCGAACACGTCGAAGGTCCCGTTCGCCTCGCCGTTCTCGTCCAGCCAGATCAGCGGCCCGGTGACGTTGAACGTCACCCGCATCGGCTCGTCGCACTCGTAGGCGACCAGCGTGTGCGACTCGCCCGGCGCCTCGTAGACCCAGTCGCCCGCGGTGGCGATCCAGTCGTGCTCCAGGTAGCCCCACTTGCCGGAGATCGTGTAGGCGAAGACCTGCTGCGGATGGTAGTGCCGGTTCACCAGCCCGGCGCCCCGGCACATCAGCACGTCGCACCACCGGTTCTGGCTCGGCGAGATCCACAGCGGCCGCGTCCCCACCGTCTCGGACAGCGGAGCGTAATACCGCTCGTCCTCGGTCGGCGCGTCCGCGATATACGCCTCCGGCAGCGCCCCCGGCCGGAACTTCTGCTCAATCGGCTTAAGCTCCCGCCAGAACTCACTATTCGCCGTGCCCGCCATGATGCCTCCGCATCATCAGCGTCCTCCGCATGGGCCCCGCTGGTCACTGTGCCGGAGCCCAAGAGTCCCGCCCTCCGGCTTGGCCTCCCGGACAGGAGGCCCACTGCGCGTAGTCATGCTCACCGGATCCGGACCAGGCGCTCACTCGGCCCTGAGCAGCCGGGCCGGGTCTGACCGCGCGGCCAGCAGCGCGGGCACCGCGGCGAGCAGGTTGGCGACCGCGAGCACCCCGGCCACCAGGGCCACGATCAGCACCGGCTCGACCACGGCGACCGGCACCACGCCGAAGTTCGTGGCGAACACCCGCCACAGCACCCGGCCCGCCGCGATGCCGATCGGCGCCCCGACCACGATCCCGGTCAGCGCCACCACGGTGGCCTGCCAGCAGACGGCCGCGGCGACCTGGCGGCGGACGAACCCCAGCGCCTTGAGCAGCCCGGCCTCGACGCGCCTCCGGGCCACGCTGACCAGCAGCAGGTGCAGCAGCGTGGCGGCGCCGAACACCGTCAGGGCGACCGCGAGCAGCAGCGGGAAGTTCACCGACTCGCCGAAGTTGACCAGCACGTTCGGCTCGGCTGGCCGGTAGGTGAGGCTGGGGTACCTGGCGATGTGCCGGGCCAGCGCCGCGTTCCCGGCGGCCCCCGGAGCCGCCCGGACCAGCACGACGGTACTGAGGCCGTCTTTGACCGAACGCTGGCAGGCGGCCTGCTGCGGGCCCGCCGGGCACTGCGCGCCGATGAAGGCGCTGGTCGTCATCACGGCCCCGTTCCCGAGCCCGCCGGTGCCGGCGTTCAGGGACGCCCGGCCGATCACGCGGAAGCTGGCCACGTGCGGCTTCCCGGCCGGATCGGCCACCGTCACCCGGACGGTCCCTCCTACCCGGGCGCCGGTGGCGCGCATCGTGGCCACGCCGAGCATGATGTCCCGGTCACCGCGGGGCAGTCGGCCGTCCAGGGCCGAGAGCAGGGCAGTCCCGCGGACCGGGGTCATCGCTATCGTGCGGACATGCTGGCCGTTGACGTTGGCCTCCACGAACGCGCCCAGGGTGAGCTGCTCCATGGCGCGGTCACCGATCAGGCTCTGCAGCAGCGGCCCGTTGACCTTCGCCTGAGACCCGGGCTCGCCGTCGGAGGCGAAGTAGGCCTGGAACGGCGCGCCGTACAGCGCGGGCGAGGACAGCAGATGCGTCAGGCTGGCCCCGAAGACGGCGGTCGCGCACAGCGCCGCCACCGCCATCACCGTGCCGAGCACCGCCGTCCCCACCGGCTGCCCGTCCCGGCCGCGCTCGAACGCGTGCCGGATGCCGATCAGGGCGGGAGCGGGCAGGCCGGCCCGGGCGGCGGCCCGGCCCGCCGCCACCGTCGCCGACGCCGGCTGCCATTGCGGGCGGCCGCTCAGCAGCCGGGCCTGGCGTATCGCGGGCCAGACCGACAGGGCCATCACGGCGGCCAGCGCGGCCAGCGCACCGGGCAGGACCACCGCGAGGTCGAGGGAGATGCGGCCGGGGGAGGGGACGGCCAGCCGCGCCTCGCCCACCGGCGTCAGCGGAGACGCCAGCACCGCGATCAGCACGGCGCCCGCGGCCCCGGCCGCCCCGGTCAGCAGCGCGCGCAGCAGCGCCACCAGCACGAACTGACGGGGCCGGGCGCCTAGCGCCGACAATGCCTGCTGGTCGGCTCCCTCGGCGGCCGTCTGCCGGGCCATCGCCTGCCCGATGACCGCCAGCGCGGCCAGGGCGGCCAGGCCGGTCAGCACGTACCAGCCGATGACCTGCGGACGGATCGAGGCCTGCACCGCGTCCGCGGCCTCGTCCAGGTCGGAGGTGCCGTACACGTCCTGCGAGCGGAACCGGCCATCGAACCCGGCCAGGTCGGCGGCCCCGTGCGCCAGCCGCACGTAGTAGGTCTGCAGCAGCGCCACGCGGGGGTTGAACGCCGCGGCGTACGCGGTCGTGGCGTAGAGGTCGTAGTGCGGGCTGGCGCCGGAGGGGAACTCGACCTCGGTGGCGACGATGCCCACCACCCGCAGCGCCGGGCGCAGGGCCGGGTCCGGCTTGAACGCGCCCCCTTCCAGCTGGGCCGGCGTACCCAGCTGCGGCTGGAGGACCGAGCCGATACGTACGCCGTTATCCCGGGCCAGGGTGAAGGACGCCAGCACCTCACCGGGATCCGACTGGCGGGGCATCCGCCCGGACAGGAGCATGACCATCCGCGGTAGCTGTCCGGGCGGCACCTCGTTGACCAGGAAATTATCGGTGTCGATCGGCTTGCGGCAGGACGCGCAGCCCACGGTGTCGCTGATGGTGATGGGCACCGGCGTGGCCGAGGAAACGTGCGGCACCCGGGCCAGCCGCGGCAGCGGCTGCCCGCTGTACACGATGACGTCGTAACCGTGCCGCGCCGTGAACCGGGGGAACGCGTCCGCCGTCCGGTGCCCGGCGGACGCCGTGGTCAGGACGAATCCGCCCGCCGCGGCCACGAGCAGGCCGAGCGCCAGCCACGACTTCCAGTACTGCCGGAACCGGCCGCGCAGCACCATGACGACCGCTCCCACGGCCACCTCCCCTGTGCGCCTACCCCAGGGTCCCGCATGACCAGGCAGCTCGCCAAGGATGCCAGCCTCCGACACCCGCCACGTAGTAGCACCACCGGTCTCTAACCGGAGGAAACCCCCACCGGGAAAACGGGGCGCAAGCCGCATACCGGGCCGCCGCCGGCACCATCGTGGCGGCCGCGCTCCCCACCGGAGCCGCCTGGGCCGCACCAGCCGCCCCGGCACCACGGCAGCCCAGCACCAGCCAGCCCCGGCCCCAGTCCAGCAGAAGCCGGCCCGTCTGAGCCTGCCCCGGCCAACAGGCCGGTACCCGGTCGGGACCATCCAGCTGCACCTGACCGACCGCAGCCGATCCAATGCCGCCCGGCTCGGCCGCGCACTTCGGCTCGGCCGCGGGCCCCGCCGCCGAGCTGTACCAGATCCCGCCCGGCACGGTCGACTGGGCCGCCACGCTCACCCGCGGGCACCAGAACGCCCCCGCCGCCCGGTCCGGCCGCCTGTTCCCGGTCGTGCTCTACTCGCCAGGTGCCGGCGGCCGCTGCCGCCCGGGCTGGCCGCCGCGATCGACCCGCACCGGATCGGCATGTTCGGCGTGTCGGCGGGCGGTTTCACTGCTGCCCAGGCCATGTATGAGGACCCGCGCATCAAGGCCGGGATCGACCTGGACGGCGCGACCGACACCCCGCTGGTCAAGGGCAGCCAGCACCTGGCCCCGGTCTTCGACCACGGGCTGCGCCAGCCGTTCCTGCTCATGGGCGACCCGGCCACCACCCATAAGACCATCGCGTCGTGGCGGGACTTCTGGAACCGCACCCCGGGCTGGCACCTCGACCTGACCCTGCGCGGGGCCAGCGGCGAGAACTCCTACAAGGACGCCGAGCCGCTGATCGGCGAACTCGCCCGGCAGGGTCGGCTGTCGGCCAAGGTCGCCCGCGCCGACATCGGCACCGTCAACCCGGCCCGCGCGGTCACCGCCGAGGAGACCTACATCGCGGCGTTCTTCGGCCGGTTCCTGCGCGGCCAGGCCAGCCCGCTGCTGGACGCCCCGTCCCCGCGCTACCCCGAGATCCAGTTCGTCCGCTAACCGCGAGCTCCCGGGCTGGCCGGCCGCGGCGCCAAGGAATGACAGGGCTTGCTCCTACCATCTTCTCGCCATCAGAAGGCCGGGTCAGGAGGGCTGAGCAATCCGCTCAGTTAAGAATATTCTTAAGGAGGAACGTGGCATGGGCCCGGGACCGGAGCGGCAGATGACGATCAATCTCGTCGCTGAATACGATATGCTGTACTCGATTAATGCTGGCGGCTATCATAAAACGCTCCGCATCTTAAGCCCAGATAATATACCTTCCACGGAAACATGAACCCCATTCATCCCGGTAATGTCGTCGACTTCATCGATGACTTGTCGTTCATTACTTATCAAGGAACCGGATTGATCCTGATATACGGGGGAGGTCCAAGCTGTCCGGTAATGTCATGCTGCTAATCCTGTCGGGGTTCAATGCAGTGCTCCGCGTCCTTGCACCCGATGACTCTATCGATGACATCGAAGTCAGGCGGCGGACCGGTGATGAGGTCGAAATCCACGTCACTTGGCATGACGGAGACGTATTCAGCCAGTCACTATCCCGCGGCGAGTGGTCCGCTGCCGAGATCATTTACCGGATATTCGGGGAAATGCAGGATTACCTGGCGGACTCCGACATGGCCTGGGGGCAGAGTCGGCCCCTGTGCCCGGGCCATACGCATCCGCGCAGTCTCGTGCGTGAAGGCGCGAGACTGCGCTGGAATTGCCCCGCGGACGGCATAGGCCCGTTCGCCTTTCCTGATCTTCTTGATCCAGGGAATTCTGGGCCGGGCTAGCCAGAGGGCGACGCCGAGTTAGCGATGGCGGCGAGGGAGGCGGTCGGGCCGCTCTACGACAGGAGGAAGCGCTGTGGCCGAAGGACGGCTGCCGGACGAGGGGCCGGTCCGGCTCGGGCCGGTGACCTTGCCACCCGGGAGGCTGATTGCCGGCTACCCCGAGCTGGCCAATGTCGCGTGGGTGACGGCGGATCCCGTGCCTGACGCGGGCCGCGTCTGGGCTGCCTTGTCTGAGCTGCATCCCCGGACAGGCCTGGTGCCGATCCAGGTGGACGGCCGCCCCGGGCGTGTATGGGAGCCCTTGAACCTCTCCGGGACCGAGGACCCGCGCGACGCGGACGGGCTGGATGCCGGCGCCTTGCTGGAGGAGATGTGGCAGGACGGGCGGCCGGACGAGGTTGATCTCGGGTGGGCCGAGCTGCGGGCGCCGTTCACCGGGGACTATCCCGGCCTGGCCCCGCCGGAGCACACGCCCTTGACCCCGGCCGAGCGGGTGCACGCCCTGGACGTGGTGACGCAGGAGGCCCGTATCGGCCTGGTCGCGGCCGGGCGGCCTGCCGACGTGCTGCCGGTGATCGGCTGGGGCGGCCTGGACAACAGGGGAGAGTCCCTGCTGCCGCTGACCGCGATCCTGCGCTCGTGGGAAGACCGGTTTGGCGCGCGGCTGATCGCCGTCGGTGACGTCGATCTGGGCCTGTTCGTGGAGCGCCCGCCCCGCACCCTGCAGGCCGCCCAGCGCATCGCCGCGGAGCAGGTCGTGCTCGCCGACGAGTGCATCGAGGGTGCCAACAGCATCTCCACCATCGCGGAACTCCTGGTGAACTCACCCGTGTGGAGCCTCTGGTGGGACTGAGCGCCTAGGCGCTGGCGGGACGGCTGCTGGCTGGGTCGGGTGCGGCGCTCAGCTTTAGCTCCGAGCTGTGGTACGCGGCCCGGTCCGCCAGCTCCGGGCTGTACCGGTTGATGATCCGCCTGACCCGCAGCGCGGCCAGCGGCCCCAGCAGGCCGTAGCACCCGATGAACTATCCGGACCAGTAGCGGTCTTCGCGCTGCTGGCGGAGCCACGCGCCAAGTTCGGGGCTTCCGTTCACCGCTGCTCCCGTGGCAGCCGCACCCATACGATGCGGTGTCCGTCGCCGGTCGGCTCGTTCCCCCAGTTGCCAGAGCCGGCTAGTGCTTCGATGAGGTCGAGCCCGTGGGGGCGGCCGTCCGGCTTCCGGGGCCGCCACGGGCCGCCCATGTCCTTGACCTCGATCCGCACGTAGCCGGAGCCGATCTCGCAGCGGACGGTGAAGGACGCACCCCGGCTAGCCGAGTACAGCACGGCGTTGGCGGCCAGCTCGCTGGCGGCCAGCTTCGCGTTGTCGATGACGGCGGGCGGGCAGCCTTCCAGCGCTAGCCAGCCTGCCAGCTCGCGGCGTGCGGTGCGCGCCTGGTCGGTGTACCCCGGAAAGGTGCCCTCGTAGCAGGCGAGCGGGGGTGCGGCTGGTGATCTCATGAGTCCGTTCCGTTTACTGATGGCGGCGGCCATTTGTCCGAGTAGTTCCCGGTAGCAGGTACAGACGCTTTCCTGGCCGGCGAACCAGGCGCCGGCTCGCTGCTCTACGCCTACTTTCCAGCTGAACGATTGACGCAGCAGCATAAGCCCTTCAAGCTCAGTATCGGCATAAGTGGTCATGGTCCCTCGTGGGGTGGGCAGTGTTATCTCGCTACTCAACCTCCCAGGCCAGTGACAGAATCGGGAGTAGTAATCCGTTCGTCGAGCACATCCCGCACACGTAACGGAAGGTGCGCACCAGATGACACCCAGGGCAGAGCTAGCCGACCTGCTCCGGCAGGCCCGGCTAGCGGCTGGCTACAGTTCTCAGGCCAAGCTCGCTAAGGCACTCCACGTGTCTCGTCCGCTGATCTCCCGGGCCGAGAATGCAGGCGAAGCGCTCCCCAGTGCGGACGTGCTCGCGGGATACGTAGCTGCCACGGGGGTAAAGGCCGGCAAGATCGCGGAGCTAACCGAGCGAGCGAAAAGCGGCACTCCTGAATTCTTCATGCCGTATAAGCAGGCTGAAGCCGTGGCGAGCATCCTGCGGTGCTGGTCTCCTACGCTGGTCCCTGGCCTGCTCCAGTGCGAACCATACGCGCGTGCCCTGTTCGACATCGAAGGGCACGCGCTGAGCCGGATCGACGAGCTGGTGACGGCGCGCATGGAACGCCAGGCCGTGATCGGGCGCGCGTACCTCACCGCCATCATCGACCAGCATGTCCTGCACAGGCTCATCGGCTCACCAGCGGTGATGTCTGAGCAATGCGGTTACCTGGCTAGCATGGCGGAGCAACGCAAGATCGCATTGCACGTAATGCCGGAGAACGTGAACATCGGGGCAGGAGGCGCACTTGACATCGCGGCGGGGAGTGCTGCGACCACGGTGTGCCTCACCACTGGCCTGGACGACGTGACCAGCACAGCATCTGATGTGGTGGTCAAGGCCATGCAGACCTTTGAACGGATTCTCGGCGCAGCGATGCCGTGCGCCGAATCGCTGACGCTCGTACGGGCGATGGAGGATCAATGGAAGACACGGATCTGAGCTGGCGCAAGTCCAGCTACAGCGGGAACGGCGGCGCTACGTGCGTTGAAGTCGGCCAGTCCCGCGACGGCATGATCGCGATACGCGACACCACCGACCGTACCGGCCCCATGCTGGCAGTCAGCTCTGCCGCGTGGCGTCGGCTTGCCGCCCAGGTGAAGCGCTCGTTAGCGTTCCCAGGGCCGGCTCCTGGCGGAGCTCATACGACTACTTTGGTAGCCAGCTGGCCGGCGCCCTGACAGGTATCCACTTCAGCCGTCACCTTCCGGCGCGCTGCTCAGCGTCAGCTCCGAGCTGTGGTAGGCGGCCCGGTCCGCCAGCTCGGGGCTGTACCGGGTGATGATCTGCCGGACCCGCAGCGCGGCCGGCGGCCCGAGCAGGTCGTAGCACCCGATGAACAGCTCCCGGGCCGCCGCCCGGGGCCACCCGCCGGGCAGCAGTTCGGCGGGCAGGTCCGGGTCCAGGCCCGGGAACGCGCGCCACTCGTCCATCACCCGGGTCCGGGCGATGAGCGCGTCGGCCGGCGGCACCCGCCCGGCCGCCGCCGCGTCCCGCAGCGCCCGGCGAAGGAAACGAAGCCCTCGTACCGCGACCGCAGCCCGTCCAGGTCCCAGGCCCGGGCCGGGATGTCGCCAGCTCGGCCGGATGCCGACCGGACGGTGCTGGCCCGGAACGCGGTGCCGGTGGTGATGTCGAGGTCCTTGAGGTACCCGATCACCTCGGCGGCGTGGTCGCGCGGGGACACCCACAGCCCGTCGTACAGCGGCGCGAACCCCCGCCAGCGCAGCTGCTTGCGCAGCGCGTCCCGGGCGGCGCGGTTGTCCTCGGGGATGGAGAACGCGACCAGCGACCACATCCCGTCCCAGGGCTGGCTGGCCGCGCCGAAGGAGAAGATGCGCCGCGCCCCGTCGTCCAGGATCTCCGCCGCCCGGACGCTGAGCCGCGAGTACGTGCGGCGGCCGGACTTGGACGTGACCAGCAGCCCGTTGCGGGTCAGCCGGCTCAGCGCGGCCCGGGCCGCCGAGTCGCTGACGCCGAACTCGGCCAGCAGCGCCACGATCGCCGCCGACGGCAGCGGCTCGGTCCGCTGCCACCAGTAGTCGCCGAGCAATGTCAGCAGCAGCCGCGGCGGGCGCTGCGCGGCGGTTCCCGGCGACGCCCACGGCTCGTGCGGGAGGGGTTCCGCCAGCTCAGCCGGCCGATGCTCACCGAACGAGAATAACCGCACGCACGGGGGACAACGTATGACACTTTCGGCGACGACTAGCGCATGATATGAAAACGAGGGTACCGAACGGGGTCAGCGTTCCCGCCCCGGCCACCCGGTAACGTTCAGCTAAGCCAGCGAAGAGAGGTGGGGTCTTCCATGTCCCGTCGTACCAGCCCTCCGTTCCGCGCCGACCACGTGGGCAGCCTGCTGCGGCCGAAGCGGCTGCTGCAGGCGCGGGAGGATTTCGCCGCCGGGCGCATCCCGGCGGCGGAACTGCGGGCCATCGAGGACCAGGAGATTCCCGGCGCGATCCGGATGCAGGAAGAGGTGGGCCTGCAATCCGCCACCGACGGCGAGTTCCGCCGGGCGTCCTGGCACATGGACTTCATCTACGCCCTGGGCGGGGTGTCCAAGACCCCGGGGAACATGGCGGTGAAGTTCCACAACGCCAGCGGGGACATCGAGTACACCCCGGCGTCGATCCGGGTGGACAGCAAGCTCAAGGTCAACGACACGATCTTCGGCGACGCTTTCACGTTCCTGAAGTCCCACGTCACGACCGCGGTGCCCAAGCTCACCATCCCCTCGCCGAACATGGTGCACTACCGCGGCGGCCCCGCCTCGGTGGACCCGGCCGTCTACCCGGACATCGAGGAGTTCTGGACCGACCTGTCCGCCGCCTACGCCGACGAGGTGGCCCGGCTGGGCGCGCTCGGCTGCACCTACCTGCAGTTCGACGACACCTCGCTGGCCTACCTGAACGACCCGTCCCAGCGCGCCGAGATCGCCGAGCGCGGCGAGGACGCCGAGCACATGCACCTGCGCTACATCAAGCAGATCAACGACGCGGTCAAGGACAAGCCCGCTGACATGGCGATCACCACGCACATGTGCCGGGGGAACTTCCAGTCCTCCTGGGTCGCCTCCGGCGGCTACGACTTCGTGGCCGAGGCGCTGTTCTCCGAGCTCGCCGTGGACGGCTTCTTCCTGGAGTACGACGACGAGCGGTCCGGCGGCTTCGAGCCGCTCCGCTTCGTGCCCAAGGGCAAGATGGTCGTCCTCGGCCTGGTCACCACCAAGCGTCCCGAGCTGGAATCCAAGGACGACCTCAAGCGCCGCATCGACGAGGCGGCCAAGTACGTCCCCCTCGACCAGCTCTGCCTGTCCGGGCAGTGCGGCTTCTCCTCCACCTTCGAGGGCAACTCGCTGTCCTACGACGATGAGGTCGCCAAGCTCCGCCTGATCGTCGAGACCGCGCGGGAGGTCTGGGGCTAGCACCCACCCGTTCGGCCCGTTCTTTCGGTTCTCAGCTCACTCCGTTCGCAGCTCGCTGGCGGGCCGTGTCCGCGCGGCGACGGCGGCGGGCAGTGCCGCCAGCAGGTTGCCCGCCAGGACCAGTACTCCCAGCCCGAGGATGAGCACGACCAGGGGAACCTCGACGGCCGGCACCACGCCGAGGGAACCGGCGAAGGCGCGCCAGGCCAGCCGGCCGCCGACTACCCCCAGCGGCCCGCCGGCCACCACCGCGATCAGCAGCGTGAGCGTCGCCTGCCAGGCGACGACCGCCCGGACCTGCCGGCGCGTCATCCCGAGCGTCTTGAGCAGGGCGAGCTCGCGGCGGCGGCGGCGGACCAGGCTCAGCACGGTCAGCGCCAGCGACAGCACCGCGGCTGCGGCCAGGCCGGCGCCCAGCGCGAGCGGCTGCCCGCCCATCTGCTCGGTGTTGACGACGGCCGAGGATCGCACGAGCCCCAGCTCGTAGGTTCCGCCCGGTACCCCGTCCGGGTTGGCGGCAACGATCCGCCGCACCAGCCGGGCCCGCTGCGCCGTCGTAGTCCCCGGAGCCAGGTCGATGGCCGCCGCCGACGGGCGGACCACCAGCGAACCGGACACGCCCGGCCGGCCTCCGGCCTGGCCCACGACCGCCAGCAGCGTGTCCTCACCGAGCATGGCGCCCCGTCCGAGCGAGGGATGGTCGGCCGCGCCCAGCCCGAACGAGGGGAGCGTCACGGTGCCCGTGATCAGGACCGTCCGCTCGTACGGCGCGATGCCGATCCGGACCCGGTCCCCGACCTTCCTGCCGAGCTGGCGCAGGGTCACCGGGCCCAGCTCGAGCTGGCCGGGTCCGGACAGTGCCCGCCCGCTGGTCGTCGGCGGCTCCACCGCGCCGGCCTCGCGCCGCAGCCCCAGCACCGGGATGACCCGGCCGTCCACCGGCAGCTGGGCGAACCCGAACTCCGACCAGCCGGCCACGGCCGGATCGCCGGCGAGCAGCTTTTCCATCTTCCCGGGCTTGAAGCTGTTGTAGCTGGCCTCGGCCTGGATCACCATGTTCCAGTTCCAGCCGTACCGGGCCGGATGCGAGGCCAGCCCGTCCAGGCTGGCGTTGAACACCACCGCGGCCACCACCGCGGTGACGGCCGCGACCGCGCCGAGCAGCGCTGAACGGACCGGGACGGCCCGCACCCCCGAGCCCGGCTCGAGCGTGTTGCGGGTGCCCACGACCACAGTGGCGGGCAGCCCGGCGGCGGCGGCCGCCCGGGCCACGGCCGAGGAGCGGGCCCCGGCCCCGCGTGCGCGCCGGCGGACCGACCGGGCCGCCAGCACGGCCAGCGCGGTGAGCAGCGCCACGGCCACGGCGGCTGCGCCCGCGCCGAGGACCAGCCCGTCGGCCTGGAACCCGCGGCCCGGATCGTACCGGCGGACCGGCCCGACTGGCGCCAGCGGTGATAGCGCCACCGCCCCGGCCACGGCCAGCGCCACGCCGCCCAGGATGGGTATCACCCCCGGCAGGGCCGAGGTCAGCGCGGCCTGGGCGCGGGTCGCGCCCAGCGCGCGGAGTACCGCGACGTCCGGCGCGGAGCGGTTGACCAGCTGCGCGAGTCCCTGGCCGGCCAGCACCAGCAGGGCGAGCGCCGCGATGGCGCCGAACACGCTCAGCGCGACCGCCTCGGGCGTGATGGCCTGCTGCACCCGGTTCCGGATGACGTCAGGGCGGTTGACGCCGAACGAGGTACCGATCACGTCTTTATGGGTCGCCTGCTGTTCCTGCCGCTGCAAGTCCGCGGCCAGCGTGGCCAGGTGTTTCTGCAGGACGGGGACCGCGGCCGGGCCGCCGGCCAGGCGCAGGCCGATCCACGCGTAGGAGAACTCGGCCAGCAGCTGCCGGGTCGCGCCCGGCGGCAGGACGCTGCCCTCGACGACGTCGGACTGGTCGACCAGGGCGGGCGGGATCTCGACGATGGCCGCCACCCGGAAGGACCGGGTGAACGGCGTGCCCACCGGCTGCCCCTGGGCGCTCAGCGGGGTGAACAGGTACCGCACGGTGCTGCCCACACCGGTGCCGAACATCCGCGCGATGGCCGGGGTGAGCACGACCGTCGTCGTCGACCCGGGCGGCGGGAGCGCGCCCGCCCGTACGGTGGCCCGGTCCTGCCGGAAGTACTCGCCGTCCAGGCTGCCGTAGACGCCGGCGGTGCGGAAGGCGTCGTCCGGCTGGCCGTGCACCACGGGCAGCCCGCTCAGGCCGATATACGTGGCGTGGGAGACCACGCCGGGCAGCGAGGAGACCAGCGCGATGAGGCGGGTGGCCGGGAGGCCGGGCAATACTCCGGGCACGTTCACATATACGTCGCTGGCGTTGATGGACGTCAGGTAGCGGTCGTAGGCGCCGGCCGTGCGCCGCGCGCCGGCGACCGCCCCCAGCGCCACCGCGCCCAGCAGGCCGGTCACCAGGGCCAGGGTCATCGCCTGCCGCCAGGAACCCCGGACGGCGGACCGGCAGCAGGCCAGCGCGACGCGGAACGTTCTCCCACTCCGCACGCTCATTGTCCAGGCCGCCGCTCTACTCGG
>CAWIUF010000008.1:0-102676 GCA_963839095.1 uncultured Actinomycetota bacterium
CGCCTCCGACGCCCCGGGAGCCTAGCCAGATGCCCGCTGACCAGCGCCCGGACATCCTGCTCGTGATGGGCCGACCAGACGGTGCCGTCCGCGCTGCCGTTCCTACGGCAACCCGGTGACGAAAGCCCCGGCGATGTCGTGGCTTGCTCGGGTCCTGGGATGTCGTCGGTGCTCGACGCCGGGCTCTGCGTCCGGTCCAACCAGCTCGACTTCGACTTCGACTACGAGGTCGCGTTCGCCGCCGAACGGTCCCTGTTCGGCCACCTGCGCTCGGGCTGGATCAGCGCCCGTTCTGCTGACGTGGTCTCGTTCAGCCATCCGCACGACCCGTTCGCGATCCCGGCGAAGTGGTGGGACCTCTACCGCGACGAGGACATCCCGAACGCCGTCCCACGGCTACGACGAGGCCGCGCTGCATCCGCACCAGCGCCTGCTCCGCGCCGTCTGCGCGATGAACGGCACCGAGGTCACCGAGCGGCAGGTCCAGACGGCCCGCCGGGCCTACGGCACCGCGCCATCTCCTACGTCGATGACCACATATCCCGGCTGATCGGCGTGCTCCGGGGCACCGGGCGCCTGGACCGCACGGTCATCATCGTCACCAGCGACCACGGCGAGATGCTCGGCGAGCGTGGCGCCTGGTCCAAGATGAGCTTCTACTAGGGTTCCGCCCGCGTGCCGCTGATCATCCGCGCCCCGGACCGGCTCGGGCCGGCCCGGTGAGATGGCCCCGGTACCGACCATGGACCTGCTGCCGACGCTGGCCGGCCTGAAATCCGGTGGGACCGGCCCGGCCCCGCGTCTTACGATCGGACGCATGCCGGGTTACGAGCCAGTCGACCTGTCCGCCGCGTGCAACGCCGGAATGGGGGCGCTCGGCGGGCGAGCCGGGCGACGTCCCGCTGGGGCGGGCGGTGCTGCGCGGCCTGCCGTTCCTGATCGGGTCCGAGCCGCCGTCGCCGCAGCGGTGCTTCCTGCTCCCCGGTGGCCCGGTGACGGTCAGCATCGGGCGCCCAGCTCGAGCAGCAGGGCGAGGACCTGCGGGTCGTCAACCTGCTGCAGGCGCAGTGGGGTGCGCTGTTCACCAACACCGAGGATTTCCGCGGGCGGGGCGGCAGCGTCGTGGACAGCGGCGGCTACGTGACGTACGTCGGCCAGGAAAACCGGCAGCACATGCTCGGCCACGCCATCTTGTGGGGCCTGAAGGAACCGGTCATGCCGTGGAGCAGCGACGGTCCCGACGAGGCCGAGCTCGGCGGCGCGCTGGACGCGACCCTGAGCGACTGGGCCGACCGGACGCACACCCAGGGCGGCACGGTCGTCCTCGCGCACTTCCCGGCACCGAACGGCGAGCCGGCCGTGCTCGTCGCGACCGGCCGGGCCAACGCCGTTGAGATACTGTCCCAGACCGACGACGCGGCTGACCGAGTACTACCGGTACCTGAACAGCGGTTACCGGCTGCCGCTGGCCGGCGGCACGGACAAGATGTCCAGCGCCGTGCCGGTCGGCCTGTACCGCACGTACGCGCGGCTGGACGAGGAGTTCAGCTACGAGGCCTGGTGCCGGGCGGTGCGGGCGGGCGCACGTTCCTGTCCGGCGGGCCGCTGGTGACGCTCTCGGTCGACGGGTACGAGCCGGGCGACACCGCGGGCTGTCCGGGCCGGGAACGGTCAGCGTCCACGCCGCGGTGCGCAGCATCTTCCCGCTCCGCTCGCTCGAAGTCGTGCGTAACGGCGAGGTCGTCGCGCGGGCCGAGGCCAGCGGCGGACGGCAGGCCGAGATCAGCGAGGACCTGCGGATCGACGGGAACTCCTGGATCGCCTGCCGGGCGTTCGGCACCGGCTACCACCTCGACGAGTGGGGACGCCGGGTGTTCGCGCACACCTCGCCGGTCTACGTCGCCTGCGGCGGCCCCTGGGCGATGTCCGACCGCGACGGCCTCCGCTACATCCGGACCCTCGTCGAGGGGGCCCGCGACTACGTGCGGCACACCGCCGTCCGCCGTCCGACCAGCTCACCACGCACCACCACGGCGAAGCCGGCCACCTCGCCTGGCTCGAGCGGCCGTTCACCGAGGCCCTGCGCGCGCTGGACGACCGCGGATGAGCACCGCCGGCGGCAAGGTCGTCGTCAACAGGTCGATGTCGCTCGACGGGTTCATCGCCGGTCCCGGCGACGCGATGGACTGGATCTTCGACTTCATGGCACCCGACGGGGGAATCCGTCGCGGAGATCATGGCCGCCACCGGCGCCATGCTGATCGGCCGGCGCACCTACGAGGTGGGCAAGCGCATGGCCCGGGACCGGGACGAGGACACCCCGGCCTACGATGGGGGAACCCAGTTCGTCCTCACCCACGACGCGCCCGACCCGCCGGACCCGGGTGTCACGTTCCTCACCGGCGATATCGGGGACGCGGTCGCCACGGCCCTGGCCGCCGCGGGCGGCAAGAACCTCGAGATCCTCGGCGCCGACGTCGCCCGCCAGTGCCTGCGGCGGGGACTCGTGGACGAGATCCTGGTGTATGTCCTGCCGGTGATGCTCGGCGATGGCGTCCGCTTCTTCTCGTCCCCGGGGCTGTCCCGGATCGACCTGGAGCCGCTCGGCACTTCCCGGTCGGGAAACGTCACGATCCTGCGGTTCCGGGTCCGCACGTAGGCAGCCTGGCGTCAGCTGCCGTCAGGAAGCCGATGACCGATACTCGAAGGGCTGGAACCTTCGTTCGCCTCAGTTGACCTTGACCACCCAAAGCCGCGCATGCATCTGTACCGCATCGTGCTGGCAGAAGGGCCAGCCGGCCGACGTCACGACGTACCTGAACCACGACCTGCTCGTTAGCCAGTGGCCGGTATTGCGGACCTTTATCAGCAGGACCGTGCGAGCCGTGTGGGAGTCCGCGTTCCCCGAGTAGCGGTCCTCGAGGCAGCGTCGTGCGTGACGCTGACACAATCGGCGGTGTGGATCTTGTCCTGCTGGATGCCTTCGGGCTCGACCCTGACGTTCTCCACCTCAACCACGGCGCTTTCGGCGTAGCGCCGGCTATCGTCCGCCAGGCTGCCGCCGCCTGGCGCGAGCGGGCTGAGCGCAATCCGCACCGCTTCAATCGAGTCGAGGTTCCCGGCCTGGTGGCGAAGGCCCGGGAACGCGCGGCCGGCTTCCTCGGCGTCGACCCGTCCCGTACCGCATGGGTACGCAACGTGTCCGAGGGGGTATCGGCCGTCCTGGGGTCGCTTGCGCTGGGCCCTGGCGACGAGCTCGTCATCAGCACGCACGGCTACGGCGCGGTCCGCAAGGCCCTCGGCCATCACGCCGCCCGGGCAGGAGCGCGGATCGTCGAGGCGGCTTACCCGGTTGGCGCCGGGGATGACGCGATCGTCTCGGCGTACGCGGGCGCCTGCTCGCGCCGTACCCGGCTGGTGGTCATCGACCGGATCACCTCGCCGACCGCCACCGTCGTCCCCGTCGCGGCCGTGACCGCCGCGATCGCGGGCAACGGGGCCGCCGTGCTGATCGACGCCGCCCACGCGCCCGGCCAGCTCCGTGACGACATTGCGGGACTCGGCGCCGACCACTGGATCGGCAACCTGCACAAATGGGCCTACGCGCCGCGGGGGAGTGCCATGCTGTGGAGCCGTCCCGGGGCCGACGTGACGCCAGCCGTGCTCAGCTGGCAGCTGGACGACGGGTACGCCCCGGCGTTCGACTATCCGGGTACCTGGGACTACGCCGGCTGGCTGGCGGCTCCGGACGGCCTGGCCTACTGGTCAGCGCTGGGTGGCTGGGACTCCGTCGCGCGGCTCTCCGGCCTGGCGGCAAGCGGCCAGCACAGGGTGGCCGAGGTGCTCGGGGTCACGCTCGGGCAGCTTCCATCCGAGCCGGCACCCGCCATGAGGCTGGTACCGCTGCCAGACGGCGTCCTGACCTCACCCGATCAGGTGGACTCGTTGTACGAGGCCCTGTCGCAGCGGCGGATCGAGGTCGCGCCGGTCAGCTTCGGCGGCGTCGGATACCTGCGTATCGCGGCGGCACCGTACAACACGGAAGACGACTATGACCGCCTGGCCAGCGGCGTGAAGGACCTACTGGACGGGTAAGCGTGAACATGTCACCGGTGACGGAGCAGCGCTACCGCGGCACAGATCTAGGTCAGGCCGGGGAAGCCGCCCGTCTTCCCGGCACGACGCGAAGGACGTCAGGGAGACATCCAGGACGCGTAGAAGATGCCGAGGCCGATTCCGACGCAGACGCCGGAGATGATCCAGAATCTGATCGTGATCGTCGTCTCCGTCCAGCCGACGAGCTCGAAGTGGTGCTGCAGCGGCGCCATCTTGAACACGCGCCGCCCGGTGAGCTTATAGCCGCCGATCTGGATCACGTCGGACATCGTCACCGCCACGAACAGGCCGCCGAGGATGACCAGGAGCAGCTGCGTCTTGCTGCAGATGGCCAGCCCGGCCAGGGTCCCGCCGAGCGCCAGCGAGCCGGTGTCGCCCATGAAGATCTTGGCCGGGGGAGCGTTCCACCACAAGAAGCCGATGCAGGAACCGAGAACCGAGGCGGCGACCACCGCGAGGTCGAGCGGATCGCGGACCACGTAACTCTGCGACGACATCAGGGAGGCTGCGCCCATGCTGATGTCGTTACGGGACTCCCACAGCCCGATCATGACGTAGGCGATCAGCACCGGCACGGTCGACCCGGCCGCCAGCCCGTCCAGCCCGTCGACCAGGTTCACCGCGTTGGAGGTGCCCGCGACCATGATGATCACCCAGATGACGAAGGGCACCAGGCCAAGGAAAGGGCCGAAATCCCGCAGGAAGGACAGCCGCTGGTCAGCGGGCGTCAGGTCGAGATGATCGGGATGCTGCAGGACCTGCCACGCGAACACGGCGGCGATGGCGACCTGCCCGCCGAGCTTGGCCCGGCTGCGCAGCCCGAGGCTTTTCTGCCGGAAGATCTTGATGCAGTCGTCGACGAACCCGACCAGGCCCAGGCCCGCGGTGAGCAGCAGCACCAGCACGCCGGAGGTGGTCAGCGGCTCACCGGTGACGGCGTGCCCGGCCAGGTAGCCGATCAGCGACGCGACCACGAAGACCGAGCCGCCCATCGTGGGCGTGCCCCGTTTGGTCTGGTGCGACTGGGGCCCGTCGACCCTGATCGGCTGGCCGTAGCCTTTCGACCGGAGCAGCCGGATGAGCAAGGGCGTCCCGGCCAGCGCGACCAGCATGGCCACCACGCCGCTGACAATGATCGTCTGCACCAAGGACCGCCGCTTCGCTCCATGCCAGGATCAGTACGTGCACGCTACTGCGCCTGCCCGGCGCGAGTGCCTGATTCGTGCCGGATGACCCGGCGTCCGGCCTGTCTCGCGGCAGGAACCTGGCGTACGAGATGTCCAGGCGAGTAGGCGGCAGTGCTTGCCTTAAGGCGAGGCGGGCGGTACGCCATCGATGCCGGGGGAGCGGCTCGTCTTCCCCGGTTCAGGTCTCCTACCCTGCGGTGATGGAGCAGCGCTACCGCAGCTAGCTGCCCTTGCTCTCCGGCCTGGCTCACGACACAGTACAACTGCCGCCTATGCCGAGGGCAGCCAGCCGCATCGCCGCATCGTCGTTATGGATAACTTGTTCGAATATAATCTTCGGTGGCCCAGGGGAGTGGTGACGCTATCAGCCGTACGGGCCTGTGGTTGCGGTTCCGCCAACCGTGCATGCGCCCTCACCTGGCCTTGGTGGCGGAACGCTGCGGATCAGGGGTCAGCGGCACTGCAACCGTCGGCTTGCTCCAGCTGAGTGACATGAAGCCGGTGAAGTGACAAGTCCGTCGTCACCGGAAAACGAAATGTTCCCGAGACCGGTGCACCGGGTCGTCGCAGCGACACGATGGCTGTCACGGCGGCAAGCGGAATGACGAGAGATAGCTGTCAACGTCATGTTCGCTGACACGGGACAGCAGGTGTTTGAGCCAATGTCATCTGCATGGGAAATGACACGTTGCTGGCACACGAAGCGGGGGTTGTGCAGCCGACATGTCATTTCCGGAAGTCCTGGGCGGCTGTCGTGTTCATTTCCGCGGATATGCGCAGGAGGGGCGACCTCAGGACTGGCCTGCACCGTGTACGAGGTGCAAGCCGGACCGGGGGCTGGCGGTTAATGATGGATCGCCGGCAGGGGTGCGTTCCAGCGGGCCGCGAAGCACACCCTGGACATCCTCGGCGCGGCGCTGCCAGGCTGCGAGCGGCCGCGCCGCCGCAGCATCCTGTGCCGCGACGACCGGCAGGTCAAGTTCCTCTACGCCGACCTGGACCAGAGCTGGATGCGGAACAACGGCGAAGACGGCGGCCCGGGGTCAGTTTCATAGTGCCCGACGCGCCAGCGACGTGATCACGACTGTGCATGGCCGGGCGCCTTAAGACGCTACTGGACTGGCACGCGGATGACGGCGCGCGCGGAGGTAGCGGTCGGGATGAGGTCGACGCTGGCAGCTCGTTGGTGAGGGCGGGCCAGAACCGATCGCGCCAGGACGGTTCTCGCGGGGTTCCAGCTGCCTGCTCGCCAGGTAGTAGTTACCAGGTGTAGCCGCCACCAGGTGAGGTGCTGCTGGTCAGGCGGGCCGCCCAGGGCAGCCGGTGCGAGCGCCGGGCACGAGTTCGACGTGATGCCAAACTGCTCATCGCGGGATTCCAGGTCGATGACGCTGCGGTTACCCGTCGAAGGACGGCGTGATCGCGCCGACTGCGATGGTGCAGAGGCGCTTGGCCAGCGGGCAGCAGCGATCGCACGGCTCGGCCAGGCCTCGCGGAGGCGCTACCGGGTCCGCGCCACGGGACGCAGCACGGCCAGCACGGCGCGGGCGTCGTCGATGACCGGGGCGTCGGCGGGCAGCGCCCCGGCGGCAACGAGAGCGGCGATCGTGGCGTTCAGCGCGAGGTGCGGATCGTGGAAGTCGTTGAGCGTCGCCACCCGCTCCCACACGTGCCGCACGGCCGGGTCTGCGAGGGCAGCGGCTCCGCCCACGGCTGGCTGCCTGCAGGCTGGGCGGTCAGCTCCAGCCGTTCTCCCAGCAGCTCAATCCACTCCGCCTGCGCGGCGAGTTGCGGGTGGACCTCGTTCGCCAGTCAGACCGGGTTACCGATCCGGCCACCGCCAGAGAACTCAGCCACGGCGGCCGTTCCCCGGGAGTCAGTAACGCTCAGCCGCCGCGCCCACCCCGGAACCGGGTTGGGGTCGGATGGGAGACGCTGAAATGGCTCATCAAGCCGAAGAGTTACCCGCAGGGTCGTTGAGCGGCCGGTGAATGCAACGTAGTGGATGGTGAGCCGGGCTCCCGGCTGGTCAATTACCCGCTCGCAGGGCACCACTCGGAGCTGGCTGGTGACCGGATCGCGGTGATCCTGACCCGATGTCAGGGCCGGGTCGTAATCGTGGATGAGAGCTTGAGCGTTCGCGATTGTCACAGCGTCCACCGCGACTAGCGCCGCGGCAGCCGCAGCGAGTACCGGGTTGCGCGGCGGCGCCGGTCCTACGCCCTGCCTTGCCCACTGCTCTCCGGTCAGCCGCAGATACCTCTCAGCATCGAATCCTGCCATGCTCCAATTCTCTCACAGCAAGTACGTGGGGGCCGTCCTCCCGCTGATCAAATGACCAGGTGGTACACACGAATGAAAATGTCAGGCTCAATGCCGCTACGCTGCTTCGACCTGAAAAGTCGGTGAGCTAGCTGTCCGGCCGCTCCCGCAGGAGTTGACTCTGACACTGTGTCGGGGGGTACAACGGGTTCGTCATGTTCAGCATTGGGGAGTTCGCACGTCATGGCCGCGTGTCGGTCCGGGTGCTCCGGCATTACGACGCGATCGGCCTGCTGCGCCCGGCCACTGTCGACCCGGCCAGCGGGTACCGCTTCTACCGGGCAGCCAGCTGGCCGGGCTGAAGCGCCACATCGCGCTGAAGGACCTCGGCTTCACCCGCCAGCGGGTGCGGTGGATCCTGGCCGAGCGGGTGAGCGCAGCGGAGCTGCGCGGGATGCTCCGGCTGCGGCGGGCCGGGATCCACGCCCGGATCGAGGCCGAGATGGCCCGGCTGGCCCGGGTCGAGGCGCGGCTGCTGACGATCGAGGACGAGGCCCGGGTGCCGGTCGACGGCGTTGTCGTCAAGCGCCTCGCGCCGGTCCGGGCGGGTGAGCTGGCCGGCCCGGCGCGGGATTCGAGCCGGAGGACATCACGCCGCTGTACGGCCGCCTGTGGCCGCTGATGGCCGCCGCCGGCGTCTGCGCGGCGGGCCCGGCCATCGCGTACTGCGAGGACGTCCCGGCCTGCGAGGGCACCCCGGCGGGCGGCGGCGCGGTCGTCGTCCGCGCCGCCGTGCCGAGCTTCCAGGCGATATGATGGCTGTCACGGCGGCAAGCGGAATGACGAGAGATAGCTGTCAACGTCATGTTCGCTGACACGGGACAGCAGGCCCCTCCCGGCCCTCTCTTCCGGCCTCCCCTAAGTGCCGATAATGTACATTATGTAAAGTAGCAGGTGATCGGCTCCGGTCCCCTGCCTGGATGCCGGGTCGCGGGTCGTACCGTTTCACCTGAGCTACCTTGCCGCCATCCTGAGCCGCTCGCGCTGTCACGGCGGCGGGACAATACGGGAATGACGATCGACGAGGAGCTCAGCGCCCTGATGGACCGCTTCTTCCGGGCGGTGTCGTTCGATGCCGGCGGCACGCCGGCCTATGAACGGCTGCATGACCTGTTCACCCCGGCCGGACGGCTCGTCAACGCGATCGGGGACGTCCCTGACGATACGACGGTGGCGGCCTTCATAGAGCCTCGCCGCGCGCTGGTCGACACCGGTGCCCTGACGTCGTTCGAGGAGGTGGAGACGGGCGCGGTCACCGAGTCGTTCGGCAAGGTGGCGCACCGGTTCAGCACGTACGACAAACGCGGCGTCCGGGACGGTACCCCGTTCGCTGCGCGCGGGCGGATCGCGACGCAGTTCGTCCGCACGCCCGGCGGCTGGCGGATCACGTCGATGGCGTGGGACGACGAGGCATGAGCCGCGCCGCCTGGCGGCCGTCCGGTTAGCTGTCGGTGCATGACGGCCAGTGGTCTGCTGCCCATTCCGCCCAGCCCGGCCATCCCGCTGGCGGGCCGGGGATCTCGCCGCCGCCGAGCTCGGCCGCTTCAGGAACCTGGAACTGCTCCCGCCACTGGTCCACCTCGGCCTCGCTCATCGGGAACGTCTGATGCGGTGCCATTGCCTGGCGCTGCGCGATCCGGGTGAGCTGGACGTCCTTGTCCACCGGCAGGTAGACAACCTGGCAGGCTGCCCCGGCCGATCGTGCCAGCCAGCGCAGTGCCCACCGTTCATCGCGGCCCCAGAGCCCGTAGTCGAGCACGACGCTGTTCCCGAGCCGCAGTGCCTGCAGGGCGACCGAGATGAGCCGCCCTTCCAGCGCGAAGCGCTTGCCGCCGGCCATCGAATCGCCGAACAGCGGGATCATCCAGTGATCCGGGGTCAGCCGCAGCGCCCCGTACAGCGCGGCGAGCTCCATGGCCCGGGTGGTTTTCCCGGCTCCGGGGAGACCGACCATCAGGAGCATCGTGGCTCCGGCCGCAGCCGGGCACGCGGACGGTTCCTCGTGCCGTGGACGTGAATCGGATCGCTGTGACTGAGACATGACTCCCCTGATCAGGCAGGACGAGCCGGCAGCGCGGGAATGGGCACGCGGGTGACTGCCGGCGGGACACTGATCTGGCGGTACGCCGGCGGGACGGGCAGGCGCTGAGGCCGCGGTTACCGCAGCCTCGGTACCGCCGTTAAGCGGTCCGGGTCGTCATGGCAGCGCAGCAGCACATGCCTTCACCCTAGCCGCTCCCCCGCCGGCGGACCGGCAGCTGAGTTCGCAAAAAACCTGGCCTCCGCAGGAGGCAAATCACTTAATGTCACGTTATACTCACTGTGCGGAGTTGCTGCTGCCCAGCGGCACCGATTGCTGCCGGGCGACGCCGGAAGCCAACCACCGCTGTGGCACAGGTGCGCAAAGGAGCATCGAGTGATGGTAGGCATGCGGCACGATCAGGCTGGCGCTGCCCGGCCGGGCAGCGGGAAGACTCAGGGCCGTCGTACGGTGACGGCGGGGGTGATCGCCCTCGCCGCGGTCATCAACCTCGCCCTCGTGCTGGCGGGCTGCGGCGCGCGGCCCGCCAGGCCGGCCGGCAACCAGGCGGCGGGTCCGCCGCCGCTCGCCGTGACGACGTTTGCCGGGTACCCCGGCCAGCGGCCGCTGGCCGGGGCCCCGAGGCTGACGGTCAACGCTCTCACCGCGGCGGGCGGGGTACGGCTGGCTGTCGGCAGCGCGGACGGCTATCCGGCGATCTGGCGGCGGTCCGGTGGCGGCTCGTGGACCCTGGTGACGTCCATGGCGTCGCTGCCAGCGCGATCCAGGCCGGCCACGCTGACCAGCGTGGTGCACGGCCCGGCGGGATGGGTGGCCGTCGGCACGCCCGGGCCTGTCGTTCTCACCTCGGTGAACGGCACGACCTGGCGCCCGGCCACCGGTCCCGTCACCGCGAATCTCGCCGGCGTCTCGGTCATCTCGGCGGCCGCGGGACCGCGCGGGTATGTCATCCTCGGCAAGCTGGCCGTATCGGGCGGCGGCTGCGTAGCCGACGTCTGGTGGTCATCGGACCTGCGCACCTGGGTACGCGCGCGTGACGTGAACGAGGTGACCGGCTCCAGCCAGACCCTCGCGGTCGCCGCCGAGCCCGATGGCTTCGTGTCAGTCGGCTCGCACCAGGGCAAGCCCGCTGTGTGGGTGACGTCCAACGGCCGGGTCTGGCGGACGATCGTGCTGCCGCTTCCCTCCGGCGCGCCCAACGCCCAGCTCAACCAGATCGCGGTCAGCGGCAGCCGCGTCGTCGCGACCGGCGGTCCCGCCATCACCGGAGCGGCCACCCGGGCGTTCGCCGAGCTCTCGACGGATAGCGGCATGACCTGGCGGGAGATACCGCTCGGCCTGCCCGGGCCCGACACGGCCGTCACCGCTCTCACCGCCAGCACCCGCGGCTTCGCCGCCGCCGGGCAGTACAGCGGCACTGGCGGGCAGAAGGTTGTCGTATGGACGCTCGGGGCCGGGAACAGGTGGGCGCGGCCGCACGTCAGCGGCATCACCGGTTCCGGGACAGGCCGGACGCACGAGATCACCGCGCTGGAGGCTACCCGGTCCGCGCTGACCGGGATAGGCCCGGTCGCCCCGGACCTGAGCCGGCAGGCAGTGATCTTCACGCTGGCGACGCACTGACGCAGGCCCCCTACGCCGCTCCCCCGCTAGATCGTGACTGTGCTGACACGCGGAAGGCGCCAGGCCGCAGCGGGGTGCCGAGCACCTGGCTGACGAGGCTGCGGTGCGCGGCGTGCAGGGTGCGGACCGCAGCGCGGGTCAGGCCCGGCTTGACCGGCGGGTTGCCGCCCCGGGGTCGGCCGGGCTTGGTCGGGATCCACAGGTGCCCGGGGTCACTGCCCTCGAGCTCGGCGATGATCTCCGCCCGGGCCAGCAGCCAGCGCTGCAGGATCTGCACGGTCGCGCCGCCGAGCGGGCACGACTCATCGCCGAGCTCGACGCTCGCCGCGCCGTCGAGGTGCAGGGCGCCGAGCCTGAGCCGGGCGAGCTCGGGGACGCCTCGTCCGGTGTCGGCGACGAGGGCGGCCACGGCGACGGTGCGCAGCGCCGTGGCCGCGTTGGCGTGCACGGGCCTGCGGACGGACAGATCGTGGAGGAGTCGCTCGGTGTCGGCGGGCGTCAGGCTGAAGCCGCTGGCGGGCGCCTGGCTGTCCAGCCGGTCGGGCCGTCCCAGGAACTCGGCGAAGGCGTTGTAGGAGTCGACGCGGACCCGCATCGAGTTGGAGTACGCGACCGCCGCGGGCCCGTAAAGGCTGTTGCGGGTGCGGGTCTTCCCGGCGGAGGCGTCAGCGAGCCACGCGGCGGCGCGCGCGGGATCCATGAGCTCGCCGACCGATATGCCGGTGGCATCGGCGGCCTGCTCGACGTGCTGCAGGTACTCGTCCAGGAAGTGCCTGCGGATCCGCTGGGTGGAATCCGCCAGCTGGCGGCCCGACAGATGACGGACGAAGGCGTCGATAGCGTCGCGTGCCGGGCGGCGCGTCTCCTCCACTGCAGGCATGTCCGAAGAATAGCGACCCAGGTCCGATAACAGCAAGAAGCCAGGCACCTCCATACGGCCTCGTTCCAATGTGCGGGGTCTTCACGACTCCGGGACGAATCGATACGGCTCGGATCGGTCCGGTTCGAGCCGACCCGGACCAGATCATTCACCCGCCTGCGAGAGCCGACCCGATCGTCTGCATGCTTCTTGCTGTTATCAC
Source organism: uncultured Actinomycetota bacterium (assembly GCA_963839095.1). Classification (GTDB taxonomy): domain Bacteria; phylum Actinomycetota; class Actinomycetes; order Streptosporangiales; family Streptosporangiaceae; genus Palsa-504. Next base: position 12,372 of record CAWIUF010000008.1, read on the forward strand.
CTCTCTTCTTAGCGGGCCCGTCGCCGATCCGGTGGCTGTCAGCCTGCTGCCCGCGCCACCGCGCGGGCCTGTTCCAGCTGGTCGACGCTGACTGGCCCGCTTCCCGGCAGGCCTGCCTCGGTCCACGCCCGCTGTGCGCGCGCCACATCCCCGCCCGCCTCCTGCAGCACCATCTTCTTCGCCGTGGTGCTGGGCACGGCTCCATCCATGCCGAGATCCAGCAGGTGCGCCAGCATCCGGACCGACTGGTTCCGCTGCCCGGCCTTCCGCTCGTTGTACCGGTAGATCAGCACCCAGCGACCTTCCAGCGACCGGGCCCGGTCGATCAGCGCCTGGCCGCGGTCAGTGTCCTTCTGCTCCGTGCGGATCGTCTCGCCCTCACCCGACGGCAGGCGCAGCGTCAGCAGCCCGCGGCGGCTCGACTCCTCGATCTCGACCCTCTCCAGGAACGCGACGAAAGTTCGCGATGACTCCAGCCGGTCGATGTCCTGCTTCGCCTGCTGGGCAATCAGGTGCAGGTCCACGATCAGGCCGTGCACCCGGCGGCCCCAGGCCGCTTCCTCGCCGGCAGCACATGGCCCGGCGGCCTGGGCCGCCGCGATGACCAGGGGGTAGTGACTGTCATCCACGGCGCTTATTATCGCCCGCCGGGCCGGGTGACGGGGCTTGAGCAGTAACCGGCCCGCCAGCCTGGTCCGGCTCCACTCCCCCGGTCCCCGGCCCTCCGGGCACATTCCTGCCTCCCGCTTCTTGCTGTTATCGTACCTACGGCTGGCCTCGGTCCGGCCAGCGGCCGGCCTACCTTCACGCTCATGGCGAGAGTCCCCGATGGGTTCCGGGCCGGCGTGAGGGCGGCGGGACGTTGGTGGCGTGACTTCGAGGGGGCGCTCCCGACACGGGAGTGCCCCCTCGCAAGCACCGGCGGAACCCTAACGATCGGCGCAGTATCGGCCGAGCGGAGGATCCGCCGTCATCGCTGAGACGATTCCCGGCGGCCAAGATCAGCCCCTGTCCTGACGACGCCGTCCCCGGGCACGGCCAGGCTGGTGAGCATGACAAGCGACTCCCCCGGGCGCTCGGGCGCCATGGCCAGGTGGCTCGTTCATCTCGGGCTCATCGTCACGGTGGCCGTATCCCTGGCGTTCGAGCCCCTGATCCTGGCGATCCATATCTGGGTAGGCCTGGTCTTCGCGATACTGGCCGGCTTGCACCTCGCCCAGCGTCGCCGGGTATCGGCCCGCCTGCTCGCCCGGCTGAGCCGCCCGGGACGGTCGCTGGCCAGGCCGGCCGGACGGCTGGCCCTGGCCGACGCGCTGCTCGCGGTGCTCTCAGCCGGCATGCTCGCCTCGGGCTTGTGGGACTGGTTCGCCGGCCATCCGACCCGGATTCGCTGGCACGCGATCACCGGCATCGCGCTGACCGTCCTGCTCGTCGTCCACACGGCTCGCCGCCGGTCACGGATGCGCCGTTCGAAGGTCCGCTAGCCGCGCTTTACTTGGCCCGGCGCGGGTAGCTGGAGGGGCGGACACACTGGGGCCGCCCTTCATCAGGAGGAAGCCGTCATGTTCCGTCGCAGTGCCGTTACCAGCGCCGTGGCCGGGATCGGGGTCGCGCTGCTGGCCCTGGCCGGTTGCAAGATCCAGGCTCAGGACGCGTCCCCGGCCGGGACCGCCGGCGGCGCCTCGGGAGCCGCGGTCACCGGGGCGACCAGCATCAGCCGGGCCGGCTCGCTGACCGTCGAGCCGGGCGCGGGCTTCTCCCCCGTCTACAACCTCATCGACGGGGCCAGGCACAGCATCAACGTGACCATGTATGAGTTCTCCGATACGACGGCCGAACACGACCTGGCCGCCGCGGCCAGGCGCGGCGTGTCGGTCCGGGTGATCCTGGATCACCGGGCGAAGAGCATCAACGCGGGCGCCTATTCCTATTTCCGCTCCCACGACATCAAGGTCACCTGGTCGTCCCCGGATTACCGGTACACCCACCAGAAGACCATCACCGCCGACGGGTCGAAGGCGATCATCATGACCGCTAACCTGACCAGCAGGTACTACGCGACCTCGCGGGACTTCCTGGTGACGGACACCAGCCGGGCCGACATCTCCGCCATCACCGCGGTGTTCAACGCCGACTTCGCCAAGCACTCCGTCAGGCCCGGCGACGGGACCGGCCTGGTCTGGTCGCCGACCGATTCGCAGGACCAGATGATCGCCCTCATCAACGGCGCGAAAAGCAGCCTGCGCATCTACAGCGAGGAGATGGGTGACGCCACGGTGGAGAAGGCGCTCATCGCGGCGGCCAGGCGCGGCGTCAAGGTGCAGGTCTGCGGGGAGAACGCGAGCGGTGAGTACGACGGTGACTTCACCAAGCTGGCCAAGGGCGGCGTCCGGATCAGCTACTACAGTTCCTCCACGGGCTTCTATATTCACGGCAAGGTCATCGAGGCCGACTACGGCACCAGCGGTGGCCGGGTCTTCATCGGCTCGGAGAACTTCTCCGACACCTCCCTCAACCAGAACCGCGAGCTCGGGCTGATCACCTCCAGCCACGCCGTGATGGCCGCGATCGCCAGCACCTTCGCCGCCGACTTCCAGAACGGGAAAAAGTGGTCATAGCAGATGGCAGGCTGTCGGCATGATCAACCTGATTCGGTCCGGCAGCCTGTACCCCGGCGTTCCGTACGCGTACGCCGCGGTGGCCCCGCCCGGTGCCCTGGTCTTTACCGCCGGGGCGTGTCCCCTGGACGACCGGGGCGAGGTCACCGGCCCGGGCGACGTGCGGGCGCAGGCCGCCCGGGCGGTGGCCAACCTGGCCACCGCGCTGGCCGAGGCCGGGGCCACGCTGGCTGACGTGCTCAAGACCACCGTGTTCGTCGCGTCGGCCGAGCGGGCCGACCTGGTGGCGGCCTGGGATGTCGTCAGCGCGGCGTTCGGCGAGCACGACGCGCCCAGCACGCTGCTCGGCGTGGCCGTGCTCGGCTACCCGGGCCAGCTGGTCGAGATCGAGGCGGTCGCCGTGGCCGCCGCGGGCTGACGGCGGCCCGCCGGTATCCCCCGGGACGCTTAGGGCTGCTCCGGCCGGGGCCGCCGGGTGGCGTGCCTGATGCCCTGCCGCCTGATCCGGGCGATTTCCTCGTCGGCGGCCCGCCGGCAGGCCCGCATGAAGGCCAGCACGGCGGCCAGGTCGGCGGGGCTGCAGCCGGCCAGGTAACGGCTCATCTTCTCCCCCATCGGGGCGTAGCAGTCCGCCAGCCGGGCCAGCCCGGCCGGGTCGGCGGCGATGGTGACCCGGCGCCGGTCCGACGGGTCGGCGGCGCGGGTGACGTACCCGGCGCGCTCGAGGCGGTCGAGCACCTTGGTCATCGCGCCGCTGGTCAGGCCGAGCTGGGCAGCTAGGTCACCGGGGGCCGAGGGCCCGTCGGCCAGCAGGCCCATGCACTGCAGGTCCGCCAGCGGCATGCCGAGCTGGTGGGCGACGGCGATGTTGAGGCGTACCGCCGCGGCGCTCTGCCGGGGTGCCTCGGCGGTCACCTCGGCGAGCAGCCGGGCCGGGCCGGGTTCTTCCACCATCACCCCTGGTGCCGGTTTCCGGAGAAGTTACTTCCACAGGGAGTGTACGGCGGGCGGGACCTGAGGTCCCTCAGGGTGCCTGCAGCAGGCGGCGGAGCACGCCGGCCAGGGCGGGACCGTCGGCTTCCTCGCCGGTCCAGGCCACGTAGCCGTCGGGCCGGGCGAGGACCGCCGCGCCGCCCGGCAGCGCGAAGCGCGCCCAGGCGCCGTCCGGATCCCCCAGGTCGCGGCCGGCCCGGTAGGCGTCCAGGCGGACGCCTACCGCGGCCCGGGCCTGAGCCGCGGCGTCCAGCCACGATGCGCCCGCGGGTCCGGTGAGCAGGACGAAGCCGCCGGTGAACAGGTCGTGAGTGCTGATCGCGGAGCCGTCCCGGACCAGCCAGGCGTGCGGCATCCTGGCCCCCGCCTCGGGCCGGGCCGCCACCGGGCACCCGAAGGGCGCGCCGGGCACCTCGCCCGCGATGGCGGCCGACCGGTACCGCTGGCCCAGGGTGAGCACCAGGTCGTCGATGTCGTCGTCCAGGCCGCCGCCGAAGCGCGCCGCCTGCCGCCGGACGGTGAGGTCGGCCAGGGCCAGCGCCACCGGCCGGCGTTCGGCCTCGTAGGTATCGAGCAGCGCGTCGCCGGCCAGGCCGGCCCGCACGGCGCCGAGCTTCCAGGCCAGGTTGCTGGCGTCCTGCACCGCGGAGTTGGCTCCCATCGCGCCGGCCGGCGGCCAGACGTGGGCGCTGTCGCCGACCAGGAACACCCGGCCGCTGCGGTAAGCATCGGCCACCCCGACGGCCTGCTCCCAGGCGGCGACGCTGATCACCGTCACGGCGATGTCATCCCGGCCGATCGCGGCGTGCGCGATCCGGGCGCAGCGCTCGGCGGTGAAGTCGGCGGGCGCGGTGGTCCGCGGGTCGTAGGTGACGCTGACCGCCCACCGGCCCGGCGTGGCCGTGGTGACGAACGAGGCGAAGCCGAGCCGCTCGTTGAGCACGATCCAGAACAGCGCGCGCCTGGTGATGACCTGGTCCAGGTCGGCATCGATGACGATGCTCACCCAGTGCTGGGTGACGCCCGGGCCGGACCGGCCGATGCCGGCCACGCTGCGCAGCCGGCTGGCGTGCCCGTCAGCCGCGATCAGGTAGCCGGCCCGGACGACCGCCGGCGGGCCGTTCCCGGCCAGCACGGCGGTGAGGGTGTGAGCGCAGTCGGCGCCCCGCTCGCGGGCCGCGGCGCGCAGCAGCGGTTCGACGGTGTTCTGGTCCGCCAGGCAGAACGCCGACGGGCTCGCGAGCGCAGCGGCCGGGCCGGGCTCCGGGTCGAACAGCCACTCCCAGTCCCCGGCCAGGACCTGGCAGCGGGCCACGCCGGAGTCGGCGGCGAAGGGCCGGGCCGCCTCGAGCAGCGCCGGCTCGAGGCCCAGCGGCCGGTAGAGCTCCATCGTGCGCTGGTTGATCCCGCGGGCGCGGCCCTGCACCGAGACCGCCGGGTGCCGGTCGGCCAGGATGGACGGGACTCCCTGCGCGGACAGGAACAGCGAGGAAGCCAGGCCGGCGTAGCCTCCGCCGACGATCAGGACAGTGGTCTGGTTCTGCCGGTCGGGCATGTCACGATCACCTTCTCCGAACGAATTGGCATCTCGGGAAAGTATCTTCTTTAGGAAGCTACTTCGCGGAAGCCTGAGCCGCCGCCCGTGGCCACGTCAAAGGAATTCAGTCGCGAGGTCCGGCTGGCTAGCCGCGCGGCGCCCCTTGCGTCAACCGCCTGCCAGCAGGTACGAAAAGAGTGCTTTGTTATTTTCCCTGCTGGCAGCTTGTCACCGAGAAAGGCATCCGCATGCCCAAGTACCTATTCCGCGGGGCGTACATCGACGAAGGGCTCAAGGGCCTGGCCACCGAGGGAGGCACGCCGCGCGTCGAGGCGGCCCGGCAGCTCTTCGCCAGCCTGGGCGGCAGCCTGGAGTGCTTCTACTTCGCCTTCGGCGCCGAGGATCTCCTCGTCATCTGCGACCTGCCGGACAACGTGAGCGCCGCCGCGTTCTCCCTGGCCATCAACAACTCCGGCAAGGCCAGGGGGCACGTCACGCCGCTGATGACACCGGAGGAAATGGACCAGGTGATCACGAAGTCGCCCGCGTACCGGGCGCCCGGGGAGTCCTGAGCCCGCCGCCTGAGCGCCTAGGCTCGGAGCATGCTCGGGACGGTGACCAGGCTGCGGCGTTATCCGGTCAAGTCGATGCTGGGCGAGGACCTGGACGCCGGCGATGTCAGCCGGGCCGGCCTGGCCGGCGACCGGCGGCTGGCCGTGGTCAGCCGCCGGACCGGCAAGGTCGCGAGCGCCAAGTACCCGCGGCTGTGGCGGGACCTGCTCACCCTGTCCGCCGGGGCCGTCGGCGGGGACGGCCCCGCGGTGGCCGCCCTGATCACGCTGCCGGACGGCAAGACCATCGCCAGCACCGACGCGGACGTCGACGACGTGCTGTCCGGGCTGCTGAACGAGCCGGTCACGCTGACCTCGGTCCCGCCGCCCGGGGCCTCGCTGGACCGGGCCGTCCCCGAGGCGGTGCTCCGCGACGGGATAACGGCCCCGGTCGAGGCCAGGCTGATCGAGATCGGCGCGGGCGCCCCGCCCGGCACGTTCGTCGACTTCGCCCCGCTCCACCTGCTGACCAGCGCGACGCTGGACCGGATCGCCGAGCTCAGCCCGTACCGGCGGGCCGACCTGGAGCGGTACCGCCCCAACGTCGTCATCGGCACCGGAGCGGACGGCTTCACTGAGAACGACTGGCTCGGCCGGGACCTGCGGGTCGGCGACGATCTCGTGCTGCGCGTGATCGCCCGGACCCCGCGGTGCGCCGTGCCGACCCTGGCGCACGGCGACCTGCCCCGGGATACCGAGGCCCTGCGGGTCCTCGCCCGGCACAACCGGGTCAGCCCCATGGCGGACAGCGATCCCGAGCCGTGCGCCGGGGTCTACGCCCAGGTACTGCACCCCGGCCGGATCAGCACCGGCGACCCGGTCCGCTGGCATTAGCGGCCCGGCTCACCGCCAGGCCCGCTCACCGCCGGGCTAATCGCTGTGCAGCTCAGCCCAGACGACCTTGCCGGCCCAGCCCGGGACGGCCTGCCAGTGCCAGCGGTCGCACATCGCCTCGACGAGCATCAGGCCCCGGCCGCCCTCTTCGTCGGGCCCGGGATGCGCCGCCGCCGGCGCGCCGGGGATGGCGTCCCACACCTCGATCAGCAGCCGGATCCGGTCGCTGGCCAGCCGCAGCACCACGACCGGCATCGAGGCGCCGTCGTACCGGGGCCTGCCGTCCGGCCCGGTCGAGGCCCGGACGGCGTTCGTGACCAGCTCGCTGACGATGAGCTCGGCCGCGTCGGCCAGGTCGCCGAGCTCCCATTCGGTCAGCACGGCCCGGGCGTGCAGGCGGGCACTCGGCGTGGCGCCGGTCAGGGCGCCCAGCACCAGTGACGTCGACAACGGCCACGAAGCCGACATACCGGGCGGGTCCGCCACGGCGTCCGGCCAGGTCACGACGCTGCCCTCGCCCATGCTCCGGGGTGCCCCCCTTTCGCCTTCCAGTGTGCATGCTGACTGTCGTGCGCGGTGAGAGAATCGCGGGTTACGTCGCTCTTACGATGGCCACCAAGGCGATACCCAGGCAAAACGACACGCCGGCGGGCGCAGAAATGCCGGCGGGGAACCCGGTCCCGCATCAGCCGCGGAAACGGCGGTGCAGCTCGCGGACCTGCTCGTCGAGGCCGGCGACCGGGCCCTGGACCGTCAGGCCGGGAGCGACCTCGCCGATGGCCAGGGCGCGCACCGGGGACGGCGGCACCCCGAGCTCGGCGAGCCACGCCGTCAGCTGCTCGGACGAGCTCACGTAGACGATGCGGCCGAGCCCCACCCAGGCGTGCGCGGCCGCGCACATCGGGCAGTGCTCCCCCGACGTGAACACGGTGGCGGCGGACCGGTCGGCCGCCGTCATGTTGGCCGCGGCCCAGCGGGCCAGCTCGAACTCCGGATGGCGGGTCGCGTCGCCCGCGGTGTTCTCGCGGTTGCGGTCCTCGGCCAGGACCCGGCCGCCGGCCCCGACGAGCACCGAGCCGAACGGGTAATCCCCGGCCTCCACGGCCTCGGCGGCCAGCTCGACGCAGCGGCGCAGATGCGGGAGGTCCTCCGGGGCGACGCCGTCAGGACGGCCGTGCGCGTGGTCGGTAGGTGTCACCTCAGCTCCGTTCGGGCTCGATGTCGTGACTAACCTACCGAGCGGCCGCCCCGGTGCCCGGCACCGGGGCGGTATGATCGCTCTCGTGAACATCTCCGGACGACAGGTCATGATGCCCCGCACGCGGGGCCGCTGACACGTCCGGACACTGACGTTTCCGAGGCCCTGATACGGGGCCTCGATGTGTTTCAGGCGATGTTCTTGCGGCACAGGCGGAGCCCCCGGGAGGAGGCTGCGATGACCGCGACCTACATCACCACCACCATTCCCTACGTGAACGCGCGCCCGCACATCGGGCACGCCCTGGAGTTCGTGCAGGCCGACGTGCTGGCCCGCTACCGCCGCGCCCGCGGCGAGGACGTCCGGTTCCAGTCCGGCACCGACGACAACTCGCTGAAGAACGTGCTGGCCGCCGGGGCGGCCGGGACGCCCGTGCACGAGTTCGTCGACCGCAATGCCGGGGCGTTCGCCGCTCTCGGCGGCGCGCTGTCGCTGACCTTCGACGACTTCATCCGGACCAGCCGCGACCCCCGGCACCGGCCCGGCGTCGAGCGGTTCTGGCGGGCCTGCGCCCGGGACCTGTACCGCCGGCGGTACGAGGGGCTGTACTGCACCGGCTGCGAGCAGTTCTACACCCCGGCCGAGCTGCGCGACGGCCGCTGCCCGGACCACGGGACGGTGCCGCAGCAGGTCAGCGAGGAGAACTGGTTCTTCCGGCTGTCCCGCTACGCCGCCCCGCTGCGCGAGGCGATCACGTCCGGCGAGCTGCGCATCACCCCGGCCGGGCGGCGGAACGAGGTGCTCGCGTTCATCGACGCCGGCCTGGAGGATTTCTCGGTGTCACGGCCCGCCGGGCGGGCCGGCGGCTGGGGCATCCCGGTGCCCGGCGACCCCGGCCAGGTGATCTACGTCTGGTTCGACGCGCTGTGCAGCTACGTCACCGCGCTCGGTCCCGGCGGGGAGGACTACCGGCGGTGGTGGGCCGGCCCGGGTGAGCGTATTCACCTGCTCGGCAAGGGCGTGCTGCGGTTCCACGCGGTCTACTGGCCGGCCATGCTGCTGTCGTCCGGGCAGCCGCTGCCGACCGCTGTCTTCGTGCATGACTACCTGACCGCGGGCGGCCGGAAGATCAGCAAGTCCGGGACGGCCGGAGCCGCCCTGGAGCCTGCTGCGCTGGCCGCCGCGTACGGGGCCGACGCGGTGCGCTGGTGGCTGCTGCGCGAGGTGCCGCGGACGGGCGACGCCGACTTCACCACCGGGCGCCTGGCCGCCCGGGCCGACGACGAGCTGGCCAACGGCCTGGGCAACCTGGTCAACCGGGTCGTCGCCATGACTCACCGATACCGCGGCGGCCGGGTCCCCGGCGCCCCCGAGGACGCCGTGGCACCCGGCGGGGAGCGCCTGGCGGCGGCGTGCCGTGCGGCGAACGCGGCGGCCGGCGCCGCCCTGGAGGACTTCGACTTCCGCCGGGCGACGGCCGCGGTCTGGCGCGTCGTCGACGAGGCGAACGCCTTCGTCAACCAGGCCCGGCCCTGGGAGCTGGCCCGGGCCGGGGACGCGCGGCTCGACGCGGTGCTCGCCCAGCTGCTCGGGGCCTGCTCGGTGCTCGGCCGGGAGCTGGCGCCGTTCGTGCCCGACCTGGCCGCCCGGGTTCGCGCTCAGTGCGCACCGGGCGGTGACGGGCTGCTGCCGGCCCCCCGCCCGGTGTTCCGGCGGCTGTCAGCGCCGGCGGCCGCGGCCAGGCTCGGCGTGGAAGAGCCGGAGCAGGATCAGCAGGACGATGGCGCCGATGATCGATCCGAGGATCCCGACCAGGTGGAAGCTGTGAATGCTCACGTGTGGTACTGGATCAGGTTCTGCAGGAAGCCGCCGACGAACGAGCCCACGATGCCGAGCACGATGGTGCCGAGGAGCCCGATGGGGTCGCGGCCGGGGACGAGCAGCCGCGCGACGGCGCCTGCGATGAGGCCGACGATGATCAGCACGATGATGAAAGTGACCATGCCGGTTAGCTTCCCCGCTCCCGGGTTTTATGTGCGGTCACGCCGAATCGTGATGAAATCATTTAGCCGGCCAGCTCGCGTTCGAGCGGGGTGCGGAACCGGGGGGTGATCCGGGTCTTGTCGTCGTCGCCGATCCACTCGCGCAGCCGCCCGGCCTCGGCGGCGATGGCCGCGGCGGCCTCGGCGCCGGCGTCCTCGAGCAGCCGGACGCGCGATCTCGCCGTCCTTGCGGTGCGCCCAGCCGCCCACGATCCGGCCGTCCCACCAGGCGGTCGGGCCGATGTTCCCGGACCGGTCGAACAGCGCGGCCGCGTGCCCGCCCAGGTACCAGCCCCGCTCGCGCCAGCCCATCGCGGCCGGGTCGAGGGCGGGCAGCAGCGCGGGCCACGGTTCGGCGGCGGGCGCGTCCTGGTCGGCGGCCAGCATGACGCCGGCCGTCCCGTCCAGGTCCACCTCGGCCAGCTCGAGCTGGCCCAGCGCCTGCCTGGCCTGCGTCGCCGTCCAGCCGGCCCACCACTGCAGGTCGGCCGGGGCGGCCGGGCCGAAGGCCAGCAGCCAGCGGCGGGCCAGCTCGGCCCGGGCGGCGGCAGCCGGCGGCCGGGGCTGATCAGGCGCGGCGGACCAGGTGAACTGGCTGGAGGTCCAGCCGCCGCGGGGCCGGCCGCGCACGATCAGGCCCTCGGCCGACAGCAGCGTGAGCAGCCGGGTGGTGACGTTCACCGGGCCGCCGTAGCTCTTGCCCTCGGCGGCGGGGTAGACGATCTGGGCGCGCAGCCGCGGCTCGTCCCGGGCCAGCTCGGCGCCGGTCGCGCTGCCGCGGGCGGCCAGCGCCCGCACCGTGGCCTCGCCCACCTCGTCCAGCCAGGCGGCCCCGTCCGCGGCGATGGCTGATTCCTGCACCCGCTTGGCCAGGTCCCTCCGCATCCGCTCGGCGATCTGGTCGGTGCAGGCGGCCTGGATCACCGGCATCAGGCCGGCCGGGACGACGAACACCGTCCGCCGCATGCCGAGCATCCGCACCAGCGCCCCCTCGGCGTACAGCGCGCGCTCGATGTCCGCCCGGCTGGCCCCGGTCCGGGCCCACGCGGCCAGGTAGACCGACGCCGGGTCGGTGCCGTGCAGCGCGATGATGTCCGCCACGGCGCCGGCCACCCCGCCCGGCGACGCCGCGCCCCTGGACGCGGGGGCGAGGTGATGCCGGGCCGCCAGCCGCGCCCGCCGCTCGGCCGCGCTGACGGGCCGGATGCCGCTCCCCATGGGGACGACCTTACTCAAGGGGGCCCGAGCGCGGTACGGTCGGACCGTGATCAGCTTCCGCCACCCCGGCACCGTGCTCACCGACCGGCTTCTTCGCCGTCCCGCTGGACCATTCCCGGCCGGACGGCGAGCAGATCGAGGTATTCGCCCGCGAGGTCGTCGCGGCCGGCCAGGCGGACGCGGACCTGCCCTGGCTGCTGTTCCTGCAGGGCGGCCCCGGGTTCGGGGCGCAGCGCCCGGAGGGCCGGGAGGGCTGGCTGGACCGGGCCCTGGAGGACTACCGGGTGCTGCTGCTCGACCAGCGCGGCACCGGCCGCTCCTCCCCCGCGAACCGCAAGACCCTGGCCGGGCTCGGCCCCCGGGCTCAGGCCGGCCGCCTGGCGCACTTCCGCGCCGATGCCATCGTGCTCGACGCCGAGCTGATCAGGCGCGAGCTCACCGGTGAGCCGTGGAGCGTGCTCGGCCAGAGCTTCGGCGGCATGTGCACCGTCACCTACCTGTCGTTCGCGCCGCACGGCATCCGGGAGGCGTTCATCACCGGCGGCCTGCCCGGGCTCACCGCGACCGCCGACGACGTCTACCGGCGGACCTACCGGACGGTGGCGGCCAAGAACGCCGCCCACTACGAGCGGTACCCGCAGGACGCGGACCAGGCCCGGCGGGTCGCCGGAGCACCTGGCCGGCCGCGAGGTCCGGCTGCCGGACGGCGGGCTGCTGTCGGTGGAGGCGTTCCAGTCGGCCGGGATGATGCTCGGCACCAGCGGCGGCAGCCACGCGCTGCACTACCTGCTCGAGGACCCGTTCGCCGGGGACGAGCTGTCCGACGCGTTCCTGTACGCGATGATGGAGCAGATCAGCTTCGCGGCCGGGCCGCTGTACGCGCTGCTGCACGAGGCGACGTACGCGCAGGGGCAGGCGACCCGGTGGTCCGCGCAGCGGATCCGGGCGGAGTACCCGGAGTTCGCCCCGGACGCCAGCCCGCTGTACTTCACCGGGGAGATGATCTACCCGTGGATGATCGACCGCGACCCGGTGCTGCGCCCGTTCCGGCGGGCCGCCGAACTGCTCGCCGAACGGGACGGCTGGCCGCCCTTGTACGACCCGGCGCGCCTCGCGGCCAACGAGGTGCCGGCGGCCGCCGCGGTCTACTACAACGACATGTACGTGGACCGCGAGTTCTCGATGCAGACCGCCGGCGCCATCCGCGGCCTGCAGACCTGGGTGACCAGCGAGTACGAGCACAACGGCCTGCGGGCGGACGGCCCGGCCGTGCTCGGCCGGCTGATCGGCATGGTCCGCGGGACCCGGTGACGATTCCCTGACGCCGTCCTCGAGTTCCCCCGCCCGGCCGCGCGGGACGGCCTAGGGTGGGGCCGTGCGTGGCATGCCGGGCTGGCTCACCCGGCCGCGGCTCCTGATGGTGCTCGCGGCCGCGATCGCCGTCGCCGCGGGCGCGGCGGGCACCGCCCTGGCCCTCGGCGCAGACCGGCTCGCCGCATGTCGCCGCCATGTCCCGGGGCGGCCGGACCCGCGCCGAGCTCAAGGTCGCGTCGGGGACCGACGATCCTCGACATCACCGTGGGCAGGCTCGGCGGGACCCTGCTCCGCGTCTCGGTGCCGGACGGGGCCCCGGTCCGGCCGGTGCTGGCCGGCTCCCGCCTGATCGTGCTGTCGCTGGACGGCACGGCCCCCGGCGGCCCGCAGTCCCCGGGCCAGCGGCCCGGCTACGCGGTCAAGGTGGTGCTCAGCTCGGCCGTCACGTGGAGCCTGGACCTGGCCGGCGGCACCCAGCTCACCAAGGTCGACCTGCGCGGCGCCAAGGTCGCCGGGATCGCCGTCATGGCGGGCTCGGACACCCTGGACATGACCCTGCCCCGGCCGGCCGGGACCGTGCCGCTGCTGCTGGCCGGCGGGGTGAGCCAGTTCCTGCTCAGCCTCCCGGCCGGCGTGCCGGCCCAGGTGACGGCGGGCGGCGGCGCGGCCTTCGTCTCGCTCGACGGCCAGCACCTGACCGGGGTGGCGGGCGGCACGGTGGTGACGTCGCCCGGCTGGGCGGGCGCCACCGCGCGGTACGCCATCGACGCCACCTCCGGGTTCTCGCGGCTGGCGGTCAGCCGCCGGCCCGCGGGCGGCTCCTAGCCCCTGTGGTTGGATGAACCATGGACATCGGAATCGGCCTGCCCAACACCGTCCCGGGCGTCGAGGGCCGCCGGCTCGTCGACTGGGCCAGGGACGCGGAAGAGGCCGGCTTCAGCACGCTGGGGACGATCGGGCGCCTGGTCTACCCGAACTACGAGGAGCTGATCGCGCTGTCCGCCGCCGCGGCGGTCACCAGCCGGATCCGGCTGACCACCGGCGTGCTGCTGGCTCCCCTGTACGCCAACACGGCCCTGTTCGCCAAGCAGGCCGCCTCGCTCGACCGGCTCTCCGGGGGGCGCCTGGTGCTCGGCCTGGGCCTGGGCGGCCGTGACGACGACTACACGGCCAGCGCGCTGCCGACCGAGGGCAAGGGGCGCCGGCTGGACCAGCAGCTGGCCGAGATGAAGCGGATCTGGTCCGGCGAGCACTACGGCTACGCCGGGGCGATCGGGCCCGAGCCGGTGCGGCGCGGCGGCCCCGAGCTGATCCTCGGCGGCAACGCCGAGGCGACCTTCCGCCGGGTGGCCCTGCTCGGCGACGGCTGGATCATGGGCGGCGGCACGCCGGAGATGTTCGCCCAGGCCGGGGCGCAGGTCGACCGGGCCTGGGCCGAGGCGGGCCGCCCGGGCAGGCCGCGCAAGCTCTCGCTGGCCTACTTCGCGCTGGGACCCGAGGCCCGCGATCACGCCGACAGCTACCTGCTGCACTACTACAACTGGCTGGGCGACGTCGCCCGGCAGATCGCGGCGGGCGCCGCCGTCAGCACCGAGATGGTCAAGGGCTACGCCGCCGCGTTCGAGGCGGCCGGCTGCGACGAGCTCATCTTCGTCCCGGCTACCGCCTCACCCGACCAGGTCACCCTGCTCGCCGGCGCGGTCCTGTAGCGGCCCGCGGATGGCGGCCAGGTAACCCAGCAGGGCGTCGCGGTTACGGCTCAGGCAGTCGATGCGCCGCCCGAGCCGGCTCGGCCTCGCGTTCCAGCAGCTCCGCCGTGTCCGCGGTCAGGCACTGCGCGGGCAGGTGGATGCCGCCGCCGAGGAACGGCAGGATCTGGCGGATGATCTCGGTGGTGAGGCCGGCGTCGAGCAGCCCCCGGATCTGCTCGACCGGCTGGCGTCGGCCGCGCTGTAACTGCGGTACCCGCTGGCGTCCCGTTCGGGGTGCAGCAGGTCCTGCTCCTCGTAGTAGCGCAGCAGCCGGGCGGGGACGCCCGTCCGGGCGGACAGCTCACCGATCCGCACCGGTCGCTCCCAGGATTTGCCTTCACACTAATGTGAAGGTCGGAGCCATGGCCGGAATGCTTCCCGATGCGTTTCCCTGGACGGGCCTGCTGGCCCTGGCCACGGCGGCCTTCACCGACGTGACGACCGACCTGCTCCCGGCCGGGCCTGCTGCCGCAGATGAGCAGCGGCCTGCACGTGCCCGAAGCGCGGGCCGGGCTGCTGGTCAGCGCGTTCGCGGTCGCCTCGGCGCTGGCCGCGATCCCGGTCACCGCGGCCCTGCGGGGGCTGCCCCGGCGGCCCGTGCTGCAGGTGGTGCTGGCCGGCTTCGCGCTGCTCGACGCGGTCACCGCGATCTCGCCCTGGTATCCGCTGACCTTCGCGGCCCGGCTGCTGGCGGGCGTCATGGGCGGCACGCTGTGGTCGATGCTGGCCGGCTACGCGGCGCGGATGGTGCCGGCCGCCCAGCGCGGCCGCGCCATCGCGGTCGTCCTGGGCGGCATCACCGTCGCGCTGTGCGCCGGCATCCCGGCCGGGGCGGCGCTGGCGGGCCTGCTCGGCTGGCGGGCCGTCTTCGGCCTGCTGGCGGCCGTGGCGCTGCTGCTGGTGCCCTGGATCCGGGAGCCAGGTCCCCGCCCTCGGCGGCGAGCCCGCCGGCGCCGGCCGGCGTCCCGCTGCGCCAGGTGGCGTCCGGGCCCGGGCGTGCCCGCCGTCCTCGCCGTCACCGTGCTGCTGCTCACCGGGCACCAGGCGATGTACACCTACCTCGCCCCCTTCGCCCCGGGCCGGGCCGGGCTCGTCCTGCTGGTGTTCGGCGTGGCGACCGTGGCCGGGATCTGGATCGCCGGCATCGCCGCCGACCGGTACCTGCGGCCAGCCCTGCTCACCGCCATGGCCATGATCGCCGCCGCGATGACGGCCCTGGGCCTGGCGGGGCGCCAGCCGGCCGCGCTGCTGGCCGCGGCGGCGCTGTGGGGCGCGGCGTTCGGCGGGGCGCCGGCGCTGCTGCAGACGGCGCTGATCGACGCGGCCGGCCCGGCTCGCGCCGACGTGGCGACCGCCCTGCAGACCACGGTGTACAACGCCGGCATCGCCGCCGGGTCACTGGCCGGCGGCCTGGTCCTCGGCCGGGCCGGCCGGCCGGCCTGCCCTGGGTCACGCTGGCGTTCAGCGCCGCCGCGCTGGGCATGGTCGCGGTCGCGCGCCGGCACGCGTTCCCCGCCGCCCGGCCGGGTAGTCGGCGCCCTGACGCAGCGAAATCAGCACACCCGCCCCCTTGACGAGGCGGGCACGGGCACGATTAATACATATTGCCGATAAGAAGACAGGAGCAGGCGTGCCCACTTTCAGCGGAGTAACCGGACAGGTCTACTACAAGGCCTGGCGCGTCCCGGCCCCCAGCGCCGCGACGGTGGTCTTCCTGCACGGCTTCGGCGAGCACTCAGGCCTGTACCACCGGTACGGGAACGCGCTGAACGCCGCCGGGATCGACCTGTGGGCGCTCGACGAGATCGGCCACGGGCTCACCGAGGGCGACCGGGCCGTCATCGGGTCGATCGACGACCTGGTGGAGAACGGACGCCGGCTGACCGCCATCGCCGAGGCGGCGCAGCCGGGACGGCCGGCCTGGCTGGCCGGGCACTCGCTCGGGGCGGCCGCCGCCGCGGTGTCGGCGGCCCGGGACCCGGGCCGGTACGCGGGGCTGATCCTGTCCGGAGCGGCGATCTCCCCGCTGGACTGGGTGGCCGGGCTCGCCGACCCTGATGCCCCGGACCTTGACCTGGACCCGGCCGGCCTGTCCGGTGATCCCTTCTACCTGGACGAGCTGGCCTACGATCCGCTGGCGTTCACCAGCGCGGCCGGCGCCCGCAGCCTGGCCACCGTGCTCCCGGCGGCCTGGGATGAGCTGGCGGCCGGCTTCGGGCAGGTGACGCTGCCCGTCTTGTTCGTGCACGGCTCGGACGACCCGGTGGTGCCGGTCGGCCCACGCCCGGGAGTGGGCGGCCGGCTGAAGCGGGCCCGCCTGGCCGAGTTCCCCGGGGCCCGCCACGACATCCTGAACGAGACCGTCCACCGCGACGTGGCCGCGGCCGTCACCGGGTTCGTCCTGTCCGGCGGCGCGGCGGCCTGAGGCCCGGCCGGACGGGGAATAGCGGCGCGGCGGCGGCGGTTGGCGCGGTCGTGACGGAACAGGCGGAAATAGAAGACGTGCAGTTCTGGTTCGATCCGCTGTGCCCCTGGGCCTGGATCACCTCCCGCTGGATGCTGGAGGTCGAGAAGGTCCGGCCGGTGCGCACCGACTGGCGGATCATGTCGCTGGCCTACCTCAACCTGATCCAGCATGAGGGCCAGGGCCTGAACGAGGAGTACCTGGAGCGGATGAGCAAGGCCTGGGGGCCGATCCGGGTCGTCGCGGCCGCCGCCCAGCACAGCGGCACCGACATCCTCGGGCCGCTGTACACCGCGATCGGCACCCGGCTCCACAACCAGGGCCGTCGCGAGGACCCGCAGGTGATCCCCGAGGCCCTGGCCGAGGTGGGCCTGCCCGCCTCGCTGGCCGCCGCCGCGGACAGCGACGAACTCGACCAGCTCATCAAGGACTCGCACAACGAGGCCTTCGACCAGGTGGGCATCGACGTCGGCACCCCGGTCATCCGCATCGCCGGGAACACCATCTTCGGCCCGGTCATCACGCCCGCGCCGCGCGGCGAGGCGGCCGGACGGCTGTACGACGGCGTGGCGCTGGTAACCGGGCACCGACGGCTTCTTCGAGCTCAAGCGGAGCCGGGACCGCAAGCCCTCGTTCGAGTAAGCCGACGGTTCTGGCATCGCGTTGCCGGCTCCCGGTGCGCGACGGGTCCGTCGTGTGTTACTTCTTGGCACACGCACGTTGGCCCGGACACGAGGTGACGCGATGCCAGATCGTCCGTTCGAGCTCGACCAGACCGGCACGGTAGCCAGGGTCCGGCTGCGGGGCACCTCGGTGCTCTCGTCGCCGATGCTGAACCGGGGCACGGCGTTCACGCTGGCCGAACGGGAGGCGCTCGGGCTCACCGGGCTGCTGCCCGGCGGCGTCTCGACGATCGAGGGGCAGCTGCGCCGGGTCTACGCGCAGTACCTGCGCCAGCCCGATGACCTGGCCAAGAGCCTGCACCTGGGCCAGATCCGGAGCCGCAACGAGGTGCTGTTCTACCGGCTGCTGGCTGAGCACATCCACGAGATGCTGCCGATCGTGTACACCCCGACGGTGGCGACCGTGATCGAGCGGTACAGCCTGGAGTTCGCCCGCCCGCGCGGGGTGTACCTGTCGGTGGATCACCCTGACCAGGTGGAGACGGCCTTCCGCAACTACGGGCTGGAAGCCGACGAGGTGGACCTGATCGTCGCCACCGACTCCGAGGGCATCCTGGGCATCGGCGACTGGGGGGTGGGCGGCATCGCGATCGCGGACGGGAAACTGGCCGTCTACACCGCGGCGGCCGGGCTGCATCCCCGCCGGGTCATCCCGGTCGTGCTGGACACCGGGACCGACAACGAGGCCCTGCTGGCCGAGGACATGTACCTGGGCGCCCGGCACCCGCGGGTCCGTGACGAGCGGTACGACCAGCTGATCGACGCCTACGTCAGCGCCGCGGCCAAGCTGTTCCCGCACGCGATGCTGCACTGGGAGGATTTCGGCGCCGCCAACGCCCGCCGGATCCTGCTGAAGTACGCCGACAGCTACTGCACGTTCAACGACGACATCCAGGGCACCGCCGCCGTGGTGCTGGCCGCCGCGCTGGGCGCCACCCGGGCCGCGGGCACGGCCATGCGCGACCAGGTGATCGTGATCCACGGCGCGGGCACGGCCGGGATCGGGATCGCCGACGCGCTGCGGCAGGTCATGATCGACGACGGGCTCAGCCCGGCCGAGGCCATGACCCGGTTCTACGCCCTCGGCAGCAAGGGCCTGCTCGCCGAGGGCTACCCGGGGACGCTGCGCGACTTCCAGGTGCCGTACGCCCGGACCGCCGCGGAGGTGGCCGGGTGGGAGCGCGACGCGGACGGGCGCATCGGCCTGGCCGAGGTGGTGACCCGCGCCCGTCCCACCATGCTGATCGGGACCTCCACCCAGCCCGGGGCGTTCTCCGAGCCGATCGTCACCGAGATGGCCCGGCTACGCCGAGCGCCCGGTCATCATGCCGCTGTCCAACCCGACCTCCCGCTCCGAGGCCCAGGCCGCCGACCTGATCGCCTGGACCGGGGGCCGGGCCCTCATCGCGACCGGCAGCCCGTTCCCGCCGGTGACCTACGGCGGGGTCGAGTACCAGGTCGCCCAGGCCAACAACGCGCTCATCTTCCCCGGCCTCGGGCTCGGCGTCACCGTCGCCCGGGCCCGCCGCGTCAGCGACGCCATGCTGGCCGCCGCGGCCAACGCGCTGGCCGGGCTGGCCGACGTCACGAGCCCCGGCGCGGCCGTGCTGCCGCCGGTCACCAGCCTGCGCGAGGTATCCGCGGCGGTGGCCGAGGCGGTGGCCCGGGCCGCGGTGGCGGAGGGACTGTCCGAGGTCCCGCTCGACGGGCTGGCCGGGCGGGTCCGCGCGGCCATGTGGAAGCCGGCCTACCCCGCGGTGGAAGCCATCTAGCCCGGTGCCGTGGTCGGTGCACGCGATCCCGCTGCCGGACGGCGACCAGCCGTGCGACCTGTGGGTCGACGCGGACGGCGGCCTGGCGACCCGGCCGGTGCCCGGTGCGGAGCCGCTGCCGGGCCGGTACGTCGCGCCTGGCCTGGTGGACGCCCACGCCCATCCCGCCGTGGCACCGGGGCGGCCGCGGCGGCGCCGAGACGCTGGACGAACTGGCCGGGTGGGCGGCGGCCGGGGTCACCCTGGTCCGCGATACCGGATCCCCGGGCGGGTCGGTGCTCGGCCTGGGCCTGCGCCCCGGGATGCCGCGGCTGCAGGCCGCCGGGCGGTTCCTCGCCCCGGCCGGGCGCTACTTCCCCGCCCTGCTCCCCGAGGGGGTCCCGGAGCAGCGGCTGGCCGAGCTGGCCGTGGCCGAGCTGGCCCGCGGTAGCCGCTGGGTGAAGGTGATCGCGGATTTCCCTCCCGTCGACGGCGGGAAGCCGTCCGGGACGCGGCCCTGACATACTCACTAACCCGACTTGGCTCAATAGTGCGCACTGGATCTTGGTGGATCCGGCTGAGGATTTGATGGAGTTCGCTGGTCAGCGGGTCAGCGGCGGTGAGGACGTGGTTTCCGGCCTGGATCTGGATGGTGCGGAAGCGGCGGGCGGTCTTGACGAATTTCCTGATGGGCCAGCCGGTCTGTGCCTCGATCCACCTGCTGACGGCCAGGGCGGTGAACACGATGGTCAGGTGCGCGTCGATGGACTCGCGCTGGTGGTGGCAGATCGGTCTGGCCTGCAGGTCGTGCTTGGACATCCGGAACGCTTTCTCGATCCGCCAAGAGCTGGTGGTAGGCGCTGATCACGAACTCCGCGGTGACCGGGGTGCCGTCCGGGCAGGCCGCCAGGTTAGTGATGTAGCCCTTCAGCCCGGCCAGGGCCCGGGCCTTAGCCTCGAGGCCCGGTTCACGCGGGTTGGTCGCCCCGGCCAGGGAGATGAACCGGTTCCGCTTGACCGGCGACCTGTCCGGCGACGGCCTTCTCGGCCTTGGCGACCTGCTCGTCGATCCCGCGCAGGGTGCGGCGGGCCCGGTCGGCGCGGTACTGGCAGTAGATGACCTTGTCCCGGCGCTCGTCGGTTCGCGCCCGGCGCGGCCAGGGCTGGGTGAAGATCTGCCCGTCGGCGAGGTCCTGGCCGGGGTGCTCGCGCCGCCACTGCGCGACCGCGTAGGGCACGTCGGGGATCCTGGCGCCCAGGATGAACGACAGCCCGGCCTCCTCGATCGCCTTCTGGTTAGCCTCAGAGACCATCCCGGCGTCAGCGACGACGGTGACGTCGGGCAGCTGGTGGGCGGCCATGAACGCCGTATGATCGGCAGCATCGTCGTGGTCTCGGCCTTGTTGCCCTCAAACGCCTCGACCATCAGCGGGAACCCGCTGCATCGGTGAGCAGCCCGACGGTGATCTGCGGTTCCAGGCGGCGTTCCTTGGAGAACCCGGGCTCGCGGAACCCGTCCCCGGCATCGGTCTCGAAATACAGCGTGGTGACGTCGAACAGCACCAGGCTGGCCGGGCCCAGGCCGGGCGTGCGCGGCGCACGCCGCGGCCAGCTTGCTGCCGCCACGACAGCCTTGGCATAGGCCGGCAGGCGCCGCTTGAGCGTCGCATATGACGCCGGCTCCACCCCGGCCTCCTCCAGCACTCGCAGGCTGTCCAGCTTGCTGGCCGGCTCGATGATCCGTGCCAGCACCAGCTGGCGGAACACCTCATCGCCCGCCGGCGGCCCGGGCGAAGCCGAGCACGTCGTAGGCGCGGCGCCAGCGCATCCAGCAGGTGTCCCATCCGCGAGGACGTGATCGGCAGCGGCCCGCCCGGGCCCTCCCGCCGAACCCCGGGCCGGGGTCCAGCTCGCCCTGCCCGGCCGCCAGGCGCTGCCGCGCGACGGCCTTCAGCATCTCCAGCTCGGCGTCGTCATGGGCCGAGCCGATGTGCTCGATGTCCCGTGATCCCCGGCGCGAGGAGTGCACGATCTGCACCGCTCTGGCCCCTGATGCCGTCTTCACCGTCCGCAGGTACGGAGACACGAGCCCACTTTACGGCCTGATTTAGTGCGCAGATCCGGGCTTCCAGAACCGGGAACCCGCAGGTCAGCGTCACGAGCCCGCCGTAACCCCGTGATCGTGAGCCAAGTCAGGACTAACGGCCGTCGAGGCAATGACCGCCGCGGTGCGTGCTGTCCTCGCCGCAGGCCGTCCTCAGGCGCCGAGGGCCATGAAGGAATGCGCGGTCGCCTCGGCGCTCGGGTCGTCGCCGACCGCCCGGCGCGCAGCCAGGAGCGCGTCGGCGAGCGGCGCGCCTCGCTGCAGGGCCTCGTGCAGAGCCAGCATGAGCGGCACCACGGCAAGGTCGTTGACGGGCAGGATGCTGGCCACGATCCCGGCCGCGCCGAGCGGCACCAGGCTGCTGACCAGCCCGAGCAGCTCGTCGGCGCCCACCGGGGCGGCCATCCCGGAGTCGCAGCCGGCCAGGATCAGCCGGTACGGCGCGCGGCCGAGCCGCTCGAAGTCGTGCACGATCAGCGGCCCGTCGTCGAGCAGGATGGACGAGAACATGGGGTTGTCCGCCCGGAACAAGCCGTGGGCGGCGATGTGCGCCAGCCATGCGCCGTCCAGGGCGCCGAGCACCGCCTCGGCCGTCGCGCTACCGCGGCCGAGCATCATCGCGCCGGGATAGCGGGCGCGCAGCGCCTCGACCTCCGCTCCCTGAGTCGCTAGCCCGGGCCCGACCACGAGGGCGGTGCGGTGCGGGGACGGCGGCGTCATCCGGCGCGCCCGCAGCCAGGTCGCCGCGGACGGCGCCACCGTCACGGCCCGGTCGCGCAGCGACGGCATGAGCGTCCACGGCACCGCCCGGAGCCGGCCGGAGGGACGATCACGACCGGGCCGTCCCCGAGGCCGACCACCGCATCGCCGAGCAGGGAGTCCTCCAGTTTGGCGCCCCGGTGCTTGAACACCAGCTCGTCTCCGGGCTGCACGCGCCCGCGGGCCAGGCGGCGCAGCACGAACCGGGTCATCTCGACCTCGCGCTCGGGGACGGGTCCCAGGGTATGCAGGCGCACCCGCCGGCCCGCGACGACGACCGCGTGCAGCACGCCGTCCACCGTGACCAGCTCGATCAGCGTGCTCGGCCCGAGCTCGGCGAACAGCTCGTCCAGGTCGAACTGGCCGTCACCGGCCCACTGACTGCCGGGCAGCCGACGCGTGCGGGCCTGGACCTCCGCCTCGAGCCGCCGCCGGTCGCGCTCCAGGGCGTTGCGGCGAGTGGCGCCCATTTCGGTATCCCCGGGAGCCGGCTCACACTGCGCAGCGCCTCGAGCTCGGCCGCCAGTTTCTTGTCCTCGGCCGGCGGCGCGCTCCGCGCGGCCAGGGCGGTCGCCCGCCACCGCTCGCTCCAGAACAGCAGCCGACGGGCGTCACGGCGCCGGAGCGCGTCGCGCTGGGCCAGCGTGGCGAGCTCCGCGCCGTGCGCCGTGCCATACGCACGCAGCTCGGTGGCCCCGAGCCGCATCTGGTGCTCCTCCAGGGCGTCGAGACCGCGCGCGCACGCGGCGACCGTGGCCCGGGGGTTGCCCCGCGCTTCGGCCTGTATGGCCCGGGCCAGCCAGGCCACGCTCCGGGGCAGCGGCGCCCCGCGACGGCGGGACCGCGCTACGCGCTCGAGATGCAGATCGGCCTGCGCCACGCTCCCCCGGGTCAGCGCTATACGCCCTGCCAGCAGGTGTGCCTGCAGCGCCTCGTCGGCCCGGAAGCCCTTAAGGTCGACGGCGACCTGCTCGACGTACCGGAAGAGCGCCAAGGAATGCTCGCCCACTGCGTACCTGGCCTCGGCGAGGACGAGGCCGACGCGCGCCTCCCAGTGCGGTCGGCCCTGCCTCCGGAATAGCCGGCGTGCCTGGCCGGCCCGGTCTCTGGCGGCGGCAGGGTGGCCGGCGGCAAAGGCGGCGATGGCGGCGGCAAAGAGCAACTCCGCTTGCTTGTACGCGATACCGCCTGCCGGAGGAAGCCGGCTTAGTGCGCTGCTTGTTTCGTCGGCCGCTTCTGACGCCAGCCCAGCGGCCAGTAGCGCCAGGCAGCGGTCGACGAAGAAGTCCGGGTTGGTCTCGCCGAGCGCGTCGTAGCGATTCGCTGCCTCGTCGAAACAGGCGAGCGCCTCGGGAAGATCGCCGCGGATGAACGCCACGCATCCGCTGTTGTTCCGGGCCTTGGCGTACTCGTACTCCTGCCCGCTGGTGGCGAACAGTTCTTCGGCACGAATGTAGTCCGCAGCCGCCCGCCCGGGAAGCCCGAGCCCGAGAAAGACCTCGGCTCGGTGTGTCAGCGACCGAGCTTCCCACACCGTGTCACCAGTCCGGCGGAAATAAGGCAGAGCGCGGTTCAGGTCCTGAAGCGCTTCGTGAAAACGGCCTAGTTCCCTGAGGGCCGAGGCACGCCGCATGAGCACCCTGCCGGTCAGATCCCCGCGAGAGGCCGCCACCGCCTGGTCCAGTATGCTCAGTCCCTGCCGGCTGCGCCCGGTCCACGCCAGGGCCAGGCCCAAAGTGGCCTGCACGTCGACCTCGCGCTCGGGCCGTCCGGACGCGCGGGCCGTCGTCAGACCCTTCCTCAGCTCGACGATCGCTCCCGGAAGGTCGCCGCGGTCACGCAGGACGATACCGATCGCGTGATGTGCCAGCGAGGCCTCGTAGGCGCTTGGATGGCCGACGAGCACGGAGCGCGCGGCGACCAGGGCATCCTGTGGCCGGGACAAAGTAAGCGCCAGCAGCTCGGCCGGATCAGACGGCGCGTTCCCTGTATCAGGATCTCCCGGTTTCACTCCGATAATGCTAGACAGTTCCCGCCACCAGACAACAGGGAGTGGGGAATAGCTATGACCATCCATGATGAGGGACAGGACGAGCAGCGGCGGCGTCTGCAAGCACAGGTCAGCCTGATCTTGTCAGGCATACCAGGTGTCACAGGAGGTCTCCGCGGAGTAGCGGCTCACCCGGCCGACTGGGCGGAACGAGGCGAGGTGGCTTATCACCATCGCGATCGGACGTTGCTGGTCCGGGACGCCGATGTGAACCGGGTGGCGGCGGTAATACCCGGTGCCCCGGTTGAGCACGACAACAACGTGCGCGGCCTGACCCGGTTCGAGTTCCCTGCCAGCGAGCGCCGGAGCGTGGAGGAAGCCTGCACCGACATCGATCGGGCGCTCGGCGAAGGGGTGGCTACACCCGATCATCTCCTCTACGTCTGTCCGACCACCAGTTCCTGTCCGGCCACGGAACCTGAGGAAGTTCCGGGCGGCGCGCAGCCCAACCCGGGGATGTCCGCCGAGCCTCGCGACGGCGAGGGCATCCTGGTAGTGATCCCCGACAGCGGCCTGCTGCCGGGTGCGGACACCGAGCACGAGTGGCTGAGGGGCGTCGCGGGCGAACCGGAGAACCCGATCGGTGGCTACCCGCCTCGCATTCTCCCCTACGCCGGCCACGGGACGTTCGCGGCCGGCGTCGCGCGGGCCATGGCACCTAACGCCGACGTCTGGGTGGACCGGACATTCGCCAAGTTCGGCGCGATCTTCGAGGCCGACCTGGTCAAGCAGATATCCGCCGCGCTCGGACGGGGCGCGGAGGTCATCTCGCTGTCGTTCGGCACCTACAGCCGCAACGACCTCCCGCTGCTCGGCTTCGAGATCGTGGAGGAAAGGCTGCGCAGCCACGCCGGTTCGGTCCTGGTGGCGGCGGCGGGCAACGATCGGGGCAGGAGCCCGTTCTGGCCGGCCGCCTATCCCTGGGTGGTGGGCGTTGGCGCGCTCAACGCCGACCGGGACGGCAAGGCGTCGTGGAGCAACTACGGGCCCTGGGTAGATGTCTTCGCGCCCGGTGAAGGACTGGTCAACGCCTTCGCCAAGGGCGATTACCTGCTGCACCGAGCCGCCGAACGAAGGCACGTGGCGGAAATTCGACGGCATGGCCCGCTGGAGCGGCACGTCGTTCTCGACGCCGCTCGTCGCGGGCCTGATCGCGGCGCGCATGTCGAAGACCGGCGAGACCGGCCACCAGGCGGCGGACGCGCTGCTGGCCAAGGCCAGGACCCAGACCATACGCGGCGTGGGCCCGGTGATCCTGCCCGGGCAGGCTTACTGACGCCGGGCGGCTCAGGTGGTAGCGGCCTCGGCGGAGGCCGTCCAGTCCGCTACGACCTGGCGCAGCACCGGCAGCGGCAGGGATCCGTGGTCGAGGACGGCGGAGTGGAAGTCGCGGATGTCGAAGGCGGCTCCCAGCCGGGACCGGGCCTCGTCCCGCAGCCGCAGGATCTCGCGCTGCCCGGTCAGGTACCCAAGCGCCTGGCCGGGCAGCGCGATGTAGCGGTCGATCTCGGCGTCGACGAAGTCCTCGGACATCGGCGAGTGCGCGAGGGCGAATTCCCGGGCCCGCGCCCGGCTCCAGCCGCGGGCGTGCAGCCCGGTGTCGACGACGAGCCGCACGGCCCGGAAGGCGGCGCTGCCGAGCATGCCCATCCGCTGCATGTCGTCGGAGTACAGGCCGAACTCGTCGGCCAGCCGTTCGGCGTACAGGCCCCAGCCCTCGCCGTGCGGCACGACGTAGAACCCCGACAGCAGCAGCGGCAGGTCAGGCAGCAGCTGCACCCGGGCGAACTGCGCATGATGGCCGGGCACTCCCTCGTGGAAGGCCGTGGCCTCCAGGGCCCAGCTTCCGGCCTGTCCGGGGTTGACGTCGTTGAACAGGTACGCGCCGGGGCGCGAGCCGTCCCGGGCCGGCGGGGAGTAGTACGGCGGCGCGCCGAACTCGGCCATGTGCGGCGGCATCGGGTCGACGGCGCACGGCGGCGGCAGCGGCGGGCGGAACATGTCCGGCAGCCGTTCCTGGGCGCGCGCGATCGCGGCGGCCGCGCGCGCCATCGCGGCCGGGCCGTCCGGGGCCGCCAGCTCGGGGTCCTTGCGGAACCGGACCATGATCTCGCCGGCGTCCGCGGCGCCCAGGGCCCGGCGGCCGAGCTCGCCGATCTGCTCCTCGATCTCCGCCAGGGCGGCCAGGCCCATGCGGTGCAGCTCGTCGGGGTCGAACGGGAGCGTGGTGCCGTTCCTGACGCAGCACGCGTACGCCGCGATGCCGCCGGGGACGTAGAGCAGGCCGGCCTGCTCCGGCCGCCGTGACCGGGGCAGCAGCTCGGTGAGCAGGTCGGCGTACCGGCCCATGGCCGGGCGGATCTCATCCCGGACGACGCCCTCGACGTCCTCCCGCCACGCCGCCGCCCCCGCCCAGCCCTGCGGCGGCCGGTGAGCGAGCATCGGGTCCCGCTCCGGGTGCGCCAGGTAGTGCTGGAGCTGCCTGATGGCCTCGCTGACGAGCGGGGCGACAGGCGCGAGGCCGTCCCGCGCGGCGGCCCGCAGCCTCGCCGCGTGCTGGTCGAGGTAGACCGGGATCTGCCTGCACCTGGCGAGGTAGGCGAGGGCGCTCTCCGGGTCGCTGACGCTCGTGCGCGACGCGGTCAGGAGCACGAGCGACGGGCCGCCGAGCGGGAAGGTCGTGACGCTGAAGTCGTACACCCGGGAGTCGGCCGCGGCCAGCTCGCGGGCCGCGGTGTCGCGCGCGGTCTCCAGCAGGACGCGGGGCTCGGTGTCCCCGGGCTCCGCCTCGTAACCCGCACGCGGGCGATGATGTCGACGAGCCGCCCGCGCCAGGCCTGCTGGTACTCCGGCGACAGGTCCGGTACCGCGTCGTCGTAACCGGGGATCGACATGAACGATGCCGCGAAGGGGTCACCGCTGAGCAGGACCCCGGCGAGCTCGTCGGCCAGCGCTTCGATCGTCGCCGCAGCCGTCATGGCGGATACTCCTTTACTGTCAGCCGTCCTCCGGACGCACGTACCGGTACTCGTGCCGGACGGCGGTCCTGAAGGCCTGCTCGTCCGGGAACCCGCAGGACCGCGCGTAGCCGGCCAGGTCGTCCGGGACCGCCGTGCCGCGCCGCTCGGCGAAATACCACTGGATGGCGGCCTGCTCCTCGGCGGGCGGGCCCGGCCCGCGTCGTAGTCCAGCTTGGCCCGGGCCCGGCTCGCCAGCTGCGGGTACTCCCCGCTCAGGCGCAGGTCGTCGAGGAACTCGCCGAGCGCGCCGGGCTCGGCCTGCCCGCAGGCCCAGCGCACCATCTCGTTCGTGACGATGAGCCGCTCGAAGTCCTCGGCCGACAGGTCGCTGCCGGCCAGGAACCGGGTGAGCTCGGTGTCCTGCCCGAGGTTCCTGCTGATCCTGAACTCGGCGACGGCTTCATCGAGCCTGTCCCTGTCGATCGTCGCGCCTTCGCGCCGGGCGAAGCCGGCCGCGAAGACCCGCAGCAGGCTGCGGCAGCAGGCCGCGTCGAAGGCGTCCGGGCCGAGCAGCCGGATCTCATCCAGCAGGCGTTCCGCCAGGGGCGGCAGCCGGCCGCGGCCCCGTCACGGGAGCATGGTGTCCGCGCGGCGCTTCGCTACCTCCCACATCGCCGTGTCCGCCATGGTCCAGCTCACCTGCTGCGGCGCCGGATCGCCGGCGAGGAAGCCGCGCATCTCGCGGAGCATGGCCGTGGCGTCGGCGGCCTGCTGGTCGATCCGCCCGGTGGGCAGCCACCGCCGCAGCGCGTCGAGCTCGTCCGGGTCGGCTTGCGCCGCCGCCGCGGCCCGGAGCAGATCCGGCCAGGTCCGGTCGCGGTAGAACAGCGCCGCTGCGGCGGCCATGAGGGTGCCGGGCGTAGCGGCGGAGATGATTCCCTGGTGCTCCGCGGCCCCGGCGGTCCGGCGGATGTTCACCATCGCCTCGGACAGGGGCCGGTATCCGTCCCCGGCGGCGGCGTGCCTGACCGCCACCTCGTCGTCCCGGTCCAGGGTCCCTTCCCGGAAGGCCTGGTAGACCCAGCCGGTGCCGCGCATCCCGAAGCTGTCGAGCTCGGCCGCGCGAAGCGCACCCAGGCCGGCCGCGCCGAACACGTGGACGCCGTGCTCCATCACCCACATGATTTCCTTGTGCCACACCGCGGGGACGTGGGCGAAGTAGCCGTCGACGATGCCGATGGCGCGCGGGTGCCGCCGCCAGAGCCGGTAGACGTCCCCGGCGGCGGCGGGCGGGAGGTAGACGGCATCGAGTTCGGCCCGCGCGTCCTTCTCGGCGAGCGTGGGCCCGAGGAAAACGTAGATGTCGTTCATCGGCCGCCGATCAGCTGCGCGGCCCGCTGGCCGAGGCGGCAGTCCGGGACGGTCGTCACCGGCCCTTCCAGTCCGGGGACGATGACCCGGACGACCGGGATGCCGAAGTCCTCGTGGGTCAGGTCCACGGCGACCACCTCGCTGATGCCCGCCGCGCGCAGCGCGGCCAGTTCCCAGGCCACGTCGGCGTCGAAGCTGTCGCCGTCGAACGCCGGGACGGCCGTGAAGTCGCGGGCCGCCTCGCCGGCCAGGTCCGGCGCCGGCGCGGGCGGCTCCTCGTCCGTTCCGTCAGCGTGATCCCATCCGCGAGGATCGTCCCGGGCGCCGGAGATGTGACCCAGGCGGCTCTGGGCGGCCTCGGTGAGCGCGCGCAGCAGCGCGACGTTCCGGTCGGGATGGCAGCCCATGCCCTCGGCGTCATACGCCGAGACGGCCGGCGGCTGGCGCCGTTCGGCTATCCGGCAGGTGAAGGCGGGGATGCCGACGTCGGAGGTGATATCCCAGATCGCCACCGACATGTCCGCCCGGTCCAGCCGGCCGAGGCCTCGAGGCAGCCGGGATCGTCCACGGTCTTCGGGTCGATCCGGCGTGACGCCGCGTCCCGCGGCGCCCGCACGCTGTGCAGCGTGGCCGCGTCGCGTTCCACCGTCTCGCAGATCGCGTGGCTGATCGCCTCGAGCAGGTGATTGCCGGAAGCCAGCCCGTTCGAGGTGGCGATGAAGCACCGGTCCCGGTCGGCCGGGGCAGCGTGTAGGCGGTGTGCACCATCTCGTACGGAACCCACCGCGGGGTCCCGGTGAGCAGTTCCCGCCCCTCGATCCACAGCAGCGGGGCATCGGGGTGATACACCGAGCCCGCCGTCCTGGGCAGCAGGTCGACGTCGGCCAGCGGATGGCTGGACCGCAGGTCGTTGACGCTGCCCAGGACGAGCGGCTGGGTGATCCGCTCGGCCATGAAGGCCTCGATGCTCTCCATGACACCGGACGCCCTGGCGGCCGCCAGGTCGAGTCCTTTGCCCAGCGACACCGTGACCGACCGCGAATTCGGCCGGCACACCGTGACCACCGGGAGGCCGATGACGTCCAGCCCGGTAATATCGGCCACCCGGGTGATGCCCATGACCGGGAAGAAGCGCCGCACCGACTCGAGCGTCTCCTCGGGAGAGACGATCCGGTGGGTCCCGGCCCGGTGCTTCTTCGGCGCCTGCGGATGCCCGTTCAATAGCTGAAGCAAGTCAACGGCATCTGGCGAGGCCAGGCAGCGGCGCCGGGCCGATATCGCGGCTCCCGCCGCCGAGGGCATGTCAGCCGGATAGCTGAAGCACATTATCGGGTAGCTGTAGCAGGACCGGGCATCCTGCGCGGCTCATCCAGGCCGGATTGCGCGGCGCCCGGGAGTCCTGCATCCGGCGGTACATCTGCCGGGCAGCTGAAACACGGATTTGGCATATGCGTCTCCTAATTAGCTGCGAGACTCATGCCGGCGCGCGGCGGCCCGCGTCTGGTCAGTACCGGAAGCACTGACCGGCATCTGAACCGGCCGGCCCGAGCTGGCGGAGCGTCGCCACGGTTTCCTCCGCCCGGCGGCACCGCATCCGGGTAGCTGAAGCAGATGTTCGGGTAGCTGTAGCAGGGAAACGGCATTTTCCGCAGGCCGCGCCGCGCCGCCTGCCCCGCGTCGCGGTTCGCGCTATCCGGCGGCACGTCAGCTGGATAGCTGTAGCACATGTTGGGCATAGATACCTCCCGGCCTGGATGAGCGGTCAGTACCTGAAGCAGGTGATCGGCATCTGGCGCAGGCCGGCGGGGACGCCGGGGTGGCATCGCGTGTCCCGGTGGCCGACGGCACGTTAGCCAGGTAACTGAAGCAGATCAGCGGGTAGCGGTAGCAGCTGGCTGGCATCTGCCGCGGGCCAGGCGGGACCGGTCGAGGCCTGCTGTTCCCGGCATCCGGCGGCACGGCGGGCGGGTAGCTGTAGCAGGTCCAGGGCACTGAAACCTCCGGGTGGCGCGATGGTGAGGGCGTCGTACGGCCGCGGATCTGGTCAGAAGCTGAAGCAGGTGCTATTCGTCTTCCCGCGCGGGCCTGCTGACACGGCTCCACCGGACCTGCCCAGGGCCGGGACGTCAGGCGGATAGCTGAAGCAGGTGCAATTAGTTCCCCGGGTGCGCTGGACCGCCGGAGCGCCGGCCGAATAGCTGAAACAGGTGGTATTCGTTCCCGCCGCGCGTGCCTGGGCGTCACATTTCCGCAGGTCAGCTGAAGCACATCTGCGGCATTTATGCCTCCTGAGTTGAATTCAGAACCGGTACGGAATTAACGTGCGGCTGTCCGCTGCATACCGGAAGCAGGCAGAAGCGGCGTCGCCGCGCAGAAACACGCAGGCGTCGGTCAGTAGCGGAAGCAGCTGTAATACGTAGGCATAGCGCGCCTCCCGCACGGAGAGGCCTATGCCAGGCTAAAATCCGTTTAGTTTAATGTCAACCGGCGATTTACTAATTTCTGGCACTGGTAAGGTTTTCCACAGGAATCTGGCCTTTTCGAACAATCGAGTCGGTCATCAAGACATGAAGAGAACGATCGTTAGGTCAAGCCGACAAACACCCCATTTCGGCAATAGGCAGCACGGCGGCAGGAGGTCGCGCAGAAGATCATTACCGTCGCATGGGTTATTCCGCGGACGGCATTAGTCACGTGAGCGCGAAACGCCCTTTACGGAGGTTACTGATGAGGCTGTTGAGAAACCAGGCGTTCGCGGTGTTCTGGTCGGCGCGGACGATCTCGTTCGCCGGCACCGGGATCACGACCGTCGTCCTGCCGGTGCTGGTGTACGGGATGACCCATTCGCCCGCCTGGGTGGCCACGGTGGGCCTGATGGAGTTCCTGCCCTATCTCGCCTTCGGGCTGCTCGCCGGGGCCGTGGCCGACCGCGTGAACCGGAAGAAGATCATGGTGGGCTGCGACGTCACCGCCGCGCTCCTGCTGGTCACCGTGCCGGCCGCGGCCGCCCTCCACCTGCTCGGCGATCGCGCAGGTGCTCATCGTGGCGCTCGGCATCGCCACCGTCTACGTGTGGTTCGACGCGGCCAACTTCGGCACCCTGCCCGCCCTCGTCGACCGGGCCGAGCTGCCCGTCGCGGCCAGCCTCATCGGCTCGGCGGGCCAGGTCGCGCTGCTCTGCGCGCCGACGGCCGGGGCGGCCCTGCTGGCCGTCATGTCGCCGTCGTACGCGCTCGGTTTCGACGCGGCGTCCTACCTCATCTCGGCCCTGCTGCTGCTGTCGATCCGGCGGCCGTTCGCCCGGCCGCGGCCCGGGCAGGAGCCCCGGCGGATCCGCGCGGATATCGCCGAGGGGCTGCGGTTCCTGTGGCGGCAGCCGGTGATCCGGACGATGACGTTCTCGGTCACCTGCGTCTGCCTGGGCTGGGGCGGCACGTTCGCGCTGCTCGTGGTCTACGCCAGCCGCGCCCTGCACCTGACCCACGTGGACGTGCGGCTCGGGCTGCTGTACAGCGCCGGGGAACTCGGCGGCCTGCTCGCCGCGGCCGCGGTTCCCATGCTGATCAAGCGCCTGCCGATCGGCCCCATGGCCGCGGCCTTCCTGGCCGCCAACGCCGCCGCGCTCGCGTTCCTGGCGGTCGCGCCGTCCTACCGCTGGGCGCTGCTGGCTTTCTTCCTCGATGAGTTCACCTACCTCATCGTGCTCATGACCGGCATCACGCTGCGGCAGATGCTGACCCCCGATCACCTGCAGGCCCGTGTCAACACCGCGGGCCGGATGCTCGCCGGGGCGGGCCTTCCGGCCGGGGCGGCCCTCGGGGGCATCCTGGCCGAGTCGCTGCCGATCCGGCTGGCCTACGGGCTGCTGACGATCGGCGTCCTGGCCGGCGCGGCGCTGGCCGGGTGGTCATGCCTGGGCTCGCGGCCGCTCGCCGCGGTCTCGGTACCCGTCCCGGATGCCCCGCCTGAGGGTGACGTGCGGGCGGCGGGAGAGCTTACCGGGTGATCTGGGTGGCCACCTGGCGGCGGAGCTGGCCGCGGGAGGCCTCGTGGAAGCCGTGCATGGACAGCCAGTTCCGGATCCACGCGCCGTCGGGGTGCGAGCCGGGCACCACGTTGTAGATGTAGTTCAGGCCCCGCGCGGCGGCCTCGCCCTCCAGGTGCTCCAGGATGAAGGCGCCGACGCCGCGGCCGCGCTGGCCGGGCGCGACGACGAAGGTGATCCGGGCGTCGCCCCATTCGGTGTCGAGCCAGCCGTACCCGGCGACCTCGCCGCCGTCGGTCACCCGCCACCACTCGTCCGCGACCGGCTCGCCGGGCCGCGGTTCACCCAGGCCGGTCGCGGCCAGCTCTTCGGGTGCGAAGATCCGCTGCTTGTCGGCGTCCCAGCGCGGCGAGTTCTCCTTGGTCCAGGTCAGCGTCATGGTGGCTCCTCAGTGGCCCGGCTGCAGCGGGACCGGATCGGCGGGCGCCGGCTCACGGGCACCGGGCGCCGCCATGATCGTCGCGGCCTGCGCGCGCAGCTCCACCCGGCGGATCTTGCCGGTGGCGGTCGTCGGGTACTCGGTCACGAACACGATCCGGCGGGGCCGCTTGAACGACGGCAGGCCGGCCCGGCAGAACGCGATCAGCGCGTCCTCGTCGCCGATCGCGCCCGGCCTGGGCAGCACGAAGGCCACCGGCTTCTCGAGCCCGTCGGTGTCGCTGGCCGCCACCACGACGGCCTGGGCCACGTCGTCGTGCGCCAGCAGCCGGGCCTCGACCTCGGCCGGGGAGACCCAGATGCCGCTGGCCTTGAGCATGTCCCCGGTGCGCCCCAGGCAGGCGTAGTACCCGTCGGCGTCCACCACGTAGGTGTCCCCGGTGCGCAGCCACTCCCCCTGGAACACCTGGCGCGAGACGTCGTAGCGCGACCAGTACCCGGTGGCGGCCGACGCGCCCCGGACGAACAGCGTCCCCGGCGTCCCCGGCGGGACCTGCGGCCCGTCCTCGTCCGAGCACGCGCAGGTCATAACCGGGTACCGCCATCCCGGTGGTCCCGGCCCGGACCTGGCCCGGCCGGTTGGACAAGAAGATGTGCAGCATCTCGGTCATGCCGATGCCGTCGAGGATGTCCACCCCGAAATGCGAGGTCCACCGCTGGTACAGCGCGGCCGGGAGGGCCTCCCCGGCCGAGGCGGCCAGCCGCACCCCCGCCAGGGCGTCACCCGGCAGGCCGGCGCGCAGCATGTTGGCGAAGAACGTCGGCCCGGCGAAGAACAGGGTCGCGGCGTAGCACCTGGCCCGTTCGGCCATAAGGTCTGGCCGCGCCGGGCTCGGCTCGAGCACCGCGGCCGCCCCGGCGGACAGCGGGAACAGGACCGAGTTGCCCAGCCCGTAGGCGAAGAACGCCTTGGCGGCGGACAGGCACCGGTCCTGCGGGGTGATCCCGAGCACCTGGGTGCCGTAGGTCTCGCACACCACCTGGATCGAGCCGTGCCGGTGCATCGCCCCCTTGGGCGTCCCGGTCGTCCCCGAGGTGTACAGCCAGAAGGCCGGGGAGTCCGCGGTCGTGGGGTAGATCTCGTCGGGCACCTCCGCGGCCAGCTCGGCCAGCGCGGTGGTCGCCAGCCCGGCCACCGGCTCCCCGGCATCGTCGGTCACGACCGCGGTGACCTCGCTGACGCCGGGGAAACCGAGCGCGGCGGCCACCACGTCCCGGTACGGCGCGCTGACGGCGACCATCCGGGCCCGCGAGTCGGCCAGGATCTCCGCGATGCCGTCGGCCCGCAGCATGGTCGAGACCGGCACCGGCACCGCGCCGATCCGCATCGCCGCCAGGTACACCACGACGAACTCCGGCGAGTCGGCCATGACCATCACCACGCGCTGCTCGGCCTGCAGGCCCAGGCCCCGCAGGCCGCCCGCGGCCCGCGCGACCCGCGCGGCGAGCTCGGCGTAGCTGACCTCGCCGCCCGGCCCGGTCAGCGCGAGCCGGTGCCCGCGCCCCTCCCGGACGTGCCGGTCGAGCAGGTAGTCACACGCGTTGAACTCCACCGCGCTCATCGGGTCTCCCGGACGTGGCTCAGGCGAGGTGGACGTAGTCGTAGTCGAACGGCTGGCCGTTGATGCCGTTGCGCGGCGGTGCGATCCATGCGGCAATCTTGCCGCGCTCGTGCACCGGCCGCATCAGCGACCGGACGTAGGTCTTGTCGACCGCGCTGGGCAGCCACTCGTCCTGGCGGCGCTGCCACTCCGGCGCGGAGAGCTGCTCGCCGTCCGGTGTCGCCTCGATCCCGGCGAACGCGCCGACCTTGCGGTTGAAGGCGGCGTGCGGCAGCTTGAGCCGCTGCTGCACGCCGCCGTCGGCCAGGATGCGGTTCCAGCGCTTGACGCCGCCCTGGCAGTCGGCGATGTACTCGCGCCGCAGGTCGGTGTTCAGGCCGACCAGCGCGGAGACCTCGGTCTGCCCGATTCGCGCGCCCTCGCCGTCGAGCGCGTCCACCATGATCGAGTCGCTGCCCAGCTTGTGGTCGTCCTTGCGCCGGTCCTCCATCCACCGGCCCTTGATCCCGGCGGTGTAGTAGTTGGCCACGTTCGTGGAGGTCTCGCCGCCGAACAGGTCGAGCGAGACCGAGTAGTGGAAGTTCAGGTACTTCTGGATCACCGGCAGCGGGATCGCGCCGAGGCCGCCCACGTCGGCGGTGTCGTGCTCGCGCATCACCTCGACGGTGCGCTGCACCACCCGGTCCACGCCGGTGGTGCCCACCATCATGTGGTGCGCTTCCTCCTTGAGCATGAACTCGCAGGTCCGCGACAGCGGGTCGAACGCCGATTCCTTGAGCGTGCCGAGCTGGTACTTGCCGTCCCGGTCGGTGAAGTAGGTGAACATGTAGAACGAGAGCCAGTCCGGGGTCTCCTCGTTGAAGGCGCCCAGGATGCGCGGCGAGTCCTCGCTGCCGGAGTTGCGGTGCAGCAGTTCCTCGGCCTCCTCGCGGCCCTCCCGGCCGAAGTAGGCGTGCAGCAGGTAGACCATCGCCCACAGGTGCCGCCCCTCCTCGACGTTGACCTGGAACAGGTTGCGCAGGTCGTACAGGCTCGGCGCGGTGGCGCCCAGGTTGCGCTGCTGCTCCACCGAGGCGGGCTCGGTGTCGCCCTGGATCACGATCAGCCGCTGCAGCTCGGCCCGGTACTCCCCCGGCACCTTGTCCCACACCGGCTCGCCCTTGTGCTCGCCGAACCCGACCGTGCGGCCCGGGTCCCGCTCGGCCAGGAAGATCCCCCAGCGGTACTCCGGCATCGGCACGTGGCCGAACTGCGCCCAGCCGTCCCGGCCGACGTTGACCGCGGTGCGCAGGTAGACGTCCTGGGTCGGCAGCGTCGGTCCCATCGTCTGCCACCAGGTGAGGAAGTTCGGCTGCCAGGACTCCAGGGCCCGCTGCAGCCGCCGGTCCTCGTGCAGCGCGACGTTGTTCGGGATCTTCTCGCCGTAGTCGGCGGTCGCTCCGTGATTGCTGGCTGGCATGGCGCTCAGACTCGCTTCCGGTCGAAGACGGCCCGCTGGCCGGTGCCGAACCGGCGCAGCGCGCCGTCCGGGCCCGACGCGTTGGGCCGGTTGAATATCCAGTTCTGCCAGGCCGTCAGCCGGCCGAAGATCTTGGTTTCCATGGTCTCGGGGCCGGCGAACCGGTAGTTGGCCTCCAGGCCGGTCAGGGCGTCGGGGCTGAAGCTGGCCCGCTCCTCGACCGAGATCCGCAGCTCGTCGTCCCAGTCGATGTCGTCCGGCGCGAACGTGACCAGGCCCAGGTCGGCGGCGTCCTCGGCCTCCAGCGCCTCGCCCTTGCGCTTGGCGGCGGCCTCGTAGCCGGCCTCGTCCCCCCAGAACCGGGTCTGCAGCCGGGTCAGCCCGTTGCTCATGGTCAGCGGGCCGAGGTTGATGTCCCCGAGGGTGATGGTCGCCGGGTCGGCGTCCGGGTCCTTGTCCTCGAAGACCCCGGCGAGCGCGAACGACCGGTCGGCGGCCAGGGCCAGCTCGAGCAGCGAGCCGGCGAAGCAGCTGCCCGGCTCGATCGCCGCGATCAGGCTGCGGCTGGTCACGTCGAGACGCCGCAGCGTCCGCTTGAGGTAGTGCAGGACCTCGTTGGCGAACCAGTCCGCCTGGCTGGCGATGAGGAACTCGTCGTAGGCCAGGACCCGGGCCGGGTCGCCCTCGGTGCGGAAGACCCAGGTGCCGAGGTCCGGCTCGTTGGTGCGCAGGTCCAGGATCAGGTCGTCGAGCTCGCGGGTCACCGCCAGCGGCCAGAACTCCGCGCTGCGGGCGTCATCGATACTGGCAGGCGGGTCACCCGGCGGGCCTTTTACCGATATGTCGACTTTGCCCGTTTCCCGGTCGAGCCGGGCCGAGACGTAGGCGTAGGTTACCGTGTCGTCGTCGCGGGTCTTGGCCAGCGGGGTCAGCGGGACGCCCGCGCCCTCCTGGGTGCGGCCGGAGCGCGCGGCCAGCTCGGCGGCCCGCTCCGCGACGGTCTCGTCCCAGCGGGGCCGCGGCACGGCCTCGTCGACCAGCCGCCACTGGACCGCCTTCTTGCCCCCGATGCCCTCGGACTTGGTGGAGAAGTAGTCGGCCAGGTCCCGCCGTACGTGCCGCTTGTCGGAGACCCGGGTCAGCCCGCCGGTGCCCGGCAGCACGCCGAGCAGCGGCAGCTCGGGCAGCGAGACCGCCGAGGACCGGTCGTCCACCAGCATGATGTGGTCGCAGGCCAGCGCCAGCTCGTAGCCGCCGCCGGAGGCGGTGCCGTTCACCGCGGCCAGGTACGTCTGGCCGGAGTTCGCGGTGGCGTCCTCGATCCCGTTCCTGGTCTCGTTGGTGAACTTGCAGAAGTTCACCTTCCAGCCGTGCGGCGAGGCGGCCAGCATGCGGATGTTGGCCCCGGCGCAGAAGATCTTCGGCTTGCCGCTGGTGATCACGACCGTGCGCACCCCGGGGTGCTCGAAGCGCAGCCGCTGCACCGCGTCGTACAGCTCGATGTCGACGCCGAGGTCGTAGGAGTTCAGCTTGAGCTCGTAGCCCGGCACCAGGCCGCCCTGCTCGTCGACGTCCATCACCAGGGTCGCGACCGGCCCGTCGGCCGACAGCTTCCAGTGCCGGTACTGGTCCGGGCTGACCCGGAACTCGACCCGCGGCTCGCGTGTCTCGGTGTTCGCCGCCGCAGTATTCGTCGCGTCAGGGTTCGTCGCCTCGGGCATGGCCGGTTCCTTCCTGCCGATGCTCAATACTCTACAAATCTTGAGTTGAACGTCAAGAGTTCGTAGTATTTAGTTTGCCATGACCGACACCGAGCAGCCCGCCCTCCTGCGGCGCCACGCCGCGGGCGCGGACAGCGCCCGCAGCGTGCTGTTCACCGTGCTCGGCGAGCTGGTCCTGCCGACCGGCGGGGAGGCCTGGACGTCGGCGTTCATCGACGTGTTCGGCCGGCTGGGCGTCGAGGAGAAGGCGGCCAGGCAGGCGCTGATGCGCACCGCCGCCGACGGCTGGCTGAGCCCGGAGCGGATCGGGCGGCGGACCCGGTGGCGGCTCACCCCGGCCGCCGAGCGGCTGCTGCGGGACGGCACCGAGCGCATCTTCGGCTTCACCGCGGCCGCCGCGGACTGGGACGGCCGCTGGACCGTCGTGATCGCGCGCGCGCCGGAGACCGAGCGCGCCGCCCGGCACGTGCTCAGGACACGGCTGCGCTGGGCCGGATTCGGCAGCGTGATGCCCGGGGTCTGGGTCAGCCCGCGCAGCGACCGCGGCGGCGAGGTGCTCCAGATCCTCGCCGAGGCAGGCCTGCCGGACGGCTACCTGTTCACGGCCGAGTACCAGGGCGGCAGCACGCTGGCCGCGATGGTCGGCAGCGCCTGGGACCTGGACGAGCTGACCCGGGAGTACGACGAGTTCATCGCGGCGTTCGGCGGTGACGTCACGCCCGACCCGCTCGTCCGCGTCATCGACCTCGTGCACGCCTGGCGCCGGTTCCCGTGGATCGACCCCGGCCTGCCGGCCCAGTTCCTGCCCGCGCCGTGGGCCGGCGCCACGGCCGCCGCCCTGTTCGCCCGCCTGCACGCCGAGTGGGCGGGCGCGGCCCTGGCCGCGTGGAAGCAACTGCCGGCCCGGGCGTGACCGGGCGCGGAACTCAGTAGCGCTCGACCAGGTGAGCGCGGCTGGCCGGAAGCTCGTACGGGTCGGGCCAGAAGTCGGTGATCCGCGCGATCTTGCCGTCGTCGTCGAGGTCGAAGAAGCACAGGCCGGGCTGGGGGCCCCGCCGATGCTGATGAGGTCCTGTTCGGCCAGCACCGCGCGCGTGATCCGCTCGCCGTTGACGTAGGTCCCGAGGTGGCTGCCCACGTCGGTGATCTCGAAACTGCCGTCCGGGCGGCGGCGCAGCGCCGCGTGCTGCCGGGAGACCTGGAGATCCGCCAGCACGATGTCGTTGTCCGGGTGCCGCCCGATCCGGGTCGTGTCAGCCGACAGAGGATACGCATCCGTCATAGGGCGATCCTAGGCGGCTGTGTTCAGCGCGCCCCGCGCGAACCTGACGCTCAGTGCAGGCTTTCGCGCAGCGCGGCCACCCGCTGGGCGGCGGCATGGAAGCCGCCCGCGCCGAGCTTGCCGCTGCCCAGCGCGCCGGCCAGGGCGGTGACCACGGACTGGCCCTGCGACACCTCCCGGGCCGAGCACAGCAGCAGGTCCATCCCGGCCCCGGCCGCGAGCACGGCGCGCTGCGCGTAGCTCCCGAACGCGGCCAGCGCACCCGCCTCGATGGCGTCGGTGATCGTCACGCCCCGGTAGCCGAGGCGGCCGCGCAGCTCGCCCTGGATCACCGCCGGCGACAGCCCGGCCGGCCGCCTGGCGTCCAGCGCCGGGTAGATCGCCCAGGACGCCATGACGAGCTTGACCCCGGCGGCGATGGCGGCCGGGTAGGGCGCTTCGTCCCGGGCCCGCAGGCCGGACAGGGACTCGGTGAGGGTGACCCGGCCGGTGTCGGTGTTCTGCGCCGCGGTGGCCGTCCCCAGGCCCGGGAAGTGCTTGGCCGTGGCCGCCACGCCGGCCCGCTGCTGGGCGGTGATGAAGGCCTTCCCGCAGGCGGTCACGGTCGCCGGGTGGCTGCTGTAGGAACGCTGGAACTGATCGGTGAAGTCGCCGGGCGCGTGGTAGACGTCGAGGACGGGCGCCAGGTTGACGTTCATGCCCACGCCCGCCAGGTTCCGGCCCGCGCTGGTGCCGGCCGAGCTCGCCGCCGCGGCCGGGTGCGCGGCCGCGCCGACCTGCTTCTCCGACGGCACCGGCGCCCCGGGCAGCCGCCGGACCAGGCCGCCCTCCTGGTCCGTCATCAGCAGCAGCGGCGCCGTCACCGGGCTGCTCCGCTGGGCCTGGCGCAGCTGCCTGATCACCGACGCGATCTGGGTCTCGTTCGAGATGTTCTCGCCGAAGAAGATCACCCCGGCGGCCTGGCCCGCCCTGATCTGCTGGAGCAGGGCGGACGGCACGGTCAGCCCGGGATAGGAGAAGATCACCCGCTGGCCGGCCAGCTGCCGTGGCGTCAGCGCCGGCTGCGACTGCCCGGTCCGCGTCAGCGCGGTCCGGGCGCAGGCGCCGACCAGCGGCAGCGCCCCCAGGCCGAACATCGTCCTGACCGCGTCACGCCGGTCCATGTCCGTATCGTTGTCCATCGACCCCCCGGCCGATCCTGCCCGTCGGAGGGACCATTCAAGCAGGCGATCCGCCATCGGCGACGGCGAACGCGCGAAGCACGGCCAGGGCGGGACCAGCTCGGGCTCCTCCACCCTCCTGGGCGGTCTCTCCCGAAACCGGCCGGCCCGGCCACGGAAAATCAAGATCATTCATCCCGAACGACCCCGGTCCCCGCCCCGGCACCACCACTCGCACTCGCCACACCAACCTCATCGACCACTATTTCGATAATCTGCCAGTGTCAGCGTTTCATGCCCGACAATGTCGTACCCGCGCGATAGGGTCGAACTCAGAGGCTAGAGACCTGCCCGGACAGGGAGACAACCGCCAGGACCAGCCCAGCACCGCGAGCCCCGGAACGGAGGTGACCCCGCATGAGCACTGCTCCCTGCCTTCGCCAGCGCGGCTCGAGGCGCTGGAGGTGGTGCGGGCCGGGTTGCGGTTCGTGGCGATGGCGGACGCCGCCCAGATGACGGCGGCGGAGCGGGCGGCGTGCCTGCGGGGCCTGGAGCAGGCCGACGCGGTGGCGACGGCGGCGCGGACCTCGGTGCTGGGGGCGTTCGGTGCCGGGCAGGACTACGCCGATGACGGGGATTACAGCCCGTTCTCGTGGCTGCTGCACCGGACCCAGGTCACCCGGGGCACCGCCGCGGATCACACCGGGTGGGTCAGGCGCGCCGCGGCGCACCCCGGCGGTGCAGGCCGCGCTGGCCGCCGAGGCGATCACCACGTCCTACGCGCGGGAGATCTGCCGGTGGACCGGCAGGCTGCCCGACGACGCCCGGGCGGCGGCGGATGAGATCCTGCTCGCCGCCGCGGCGGCCGGGCCTGGAGCTGGCGGACCTGGCCGGGCTGGCCGCGGAGATGTACGAGAAATCCCGCCAGGACAAGCCCGGCACCGGCGACGACGACGGGACCCGGGCGCGGCGTTCGATGACCGGGCCGTGAACCTCGCCACCACCCTCGGCGGCGCCGGGGTCATCCACGGGGACCTGACCCCCGAGTGCGCCGAGTTCGTGCAGACCGTGCTGGACGCCCTGTCCGCCCCGGCCGGCGCCGAGGATGACCGCACTCATGAGCAGCGGTACCACGACGCCCTCCAGGAAGCCATGCGGCGGCTCCTCGCCGCCGGGCTGCTCCCCGAACGGTCCGGGCAGCCGGTCAAGGTATGGGCGCACATCTCCCTGGCCGACCTGATGCTCATCGAGGGCAGCTCCGCCCTG
This sequence comes from uncultured Actinomycetota bacterium, assembly GCA_963839095.1. GTDB lineage: Bacteria > Actinomycetota > Actinomycetes > Streptosporangiales > Streptosporangiaceae > Palsa-504. The sequence goes on from CAWIUF010000008.1 coordinate 53,563, forward strand.
CTGGAGGAATGGACCCAGAACCTGCGCGCGCCGTGGGCCGGGCACCGCGCCACGGCCGCCGAGAGCGGCGGCCACCAGGGCCTGTGGCTGGACGGCGACGCCGCCGAGGCGATCGCCTGCGACGCGGCCATCACCCCGGTCGTGACCGGGGACGTGAACCCGGACGCGTTCGATGACCTGATCCGGCTCTGCGTCCAGCTCGACAGGCTCCGCCACGGCACGGCATCACGCAGACCGGCACGCGGGACCGGAGACGGCACGGAGGCAGCGACCCTGGAGGTCCCCGCCGCGTTCGGCGGCGGCCGGTCCCGCGAAGCCCTCGAGCAGGCCGTCATCGGCAAGGCCGTCGAGCTGCTGTCCGGGCCCGGCGGGCTCGCGTCGTTCCTGCGCCGCAGGCTGCTCGGGGCGCGGCTGGGCGGGGACAGCCTGCCGCTGGACATCGGCTACAGCGAGACCGTCCCGGCCGGGATCCGGAACGCGGTCCGGCTCCGCGGCGGGCACTGCGAATGGGCCGGCGGCTGCAGCCAGCCCGCCGGCGCCTGCCAGGTCCACCACACCAAGCACAAGGCCAACGGCGGCAAGACCAGCCTCAACGACTGCGTGCTCCTGTGCCACTACCACCACCAGGTCATGATCCACCGCCTCGGCTGGACCCTCGTCGTGAACCCGGACGGGACCACGACCGCCTGGAACAAGGACAAGACCAAGGTCCTGCACAGCCACGGGCCACCAGCCCGCGCCGGGTAAGCCCTGGCCGGATAACGCGTACAGCACCGGATGAGCACGGGCCTCGAGGAGGAGGCCTTGGTGCTCATCCGGTGCTGTCCTGCGTCTGGTTACCTAGTCAGCGCATCCGGCGAGTTCCAGCTCCGGCTCCGGGCTGCGGGTCGCCTCGGCGGGGGCTTGCGGGGCGGGGGCGGGGCGGAGCACGGTGGCGGCGACCGCGATGGCCGCGATGACCAGGCCGAAGGCGATCCAGAAGGCCAGGTGGTAGCCCTCGGTCAGGGCGACCGCGGGCGGGCGGTGCTGCGCCAGCAGGGCGTTGGTCCGGGAAGCGGACACGGTGGCCAGCACGGCGAGCCCGATCGCGCCGCCGACCTGGGCCGTGGTGTTCACCAGGCCGGAGGCCAGGCCGGCGTCCTGCGGCGTGGCACTGGACATGGCCAGCGTCATCAGCGCCGGGAAGCACAGGCCGGCGCCGGTGCCCATCAGGAACATGACCGGGAAGATGTGGCTCAGGTAGCTCGCGCCGGCGGCCGGGATCATCGCGAACAGGGCCAGGCCGGCGGCGATCAGCGCGAGACCGGGGAACAGCAGCTTGCGGGCGCCGAAGCGCATGACCAGCCGGTCGGTGTAGCGCATCGACAGGGCGCCCATGACGACCGCGACGGGCAGGAAGGCCAGGCCGATCTGCAGCGGGTCGTAGCCGAGGATCTGCCGCAGGTACAGCGAGCCGAGGAAGAAGATCCCGAACATGCCCGCCGTCCCGAGCACCTGGACCAGGTTCGCGCCGGTCACCGTGCGGGAGGAGAAGATCCGCAGCGGCATCAGGGGGTGCCGGGCGGTCTTCTGCCGGACGATGAACCCGCCGAGAAGCGCCAGCGCGCCGGCTCCCATGAGCAGGGTCTTGGCCGCCAGCCAGCCCTCCTGGGCAGCGGGGTCGACGATGGTGAACACGGCGAGCATCATCGCGCCGGTGATCAGGAGCGCGCCCGGCACGTCGGCGCCCGCGCGGTATCCGGCGCCGCGGTCACGGTCGATGAAGCGCAGGGCCGCGATGGCGGTGGCCGCGCCGACCGGCAGGTTCACGAAGAAGATCCAGTGCCAGTTCAGCACCTGGGTCAGGACGCCGCCGGCCAGCAGGCCGACCGCCGCGCCGGCCGAGGCGACGAAGGCGAACGTGCCGATCGCCTTGGCCTGCTCCCGGGGCTCGGGGAACATGGTCACGATCATGCCGAGGATCACCGCGGAGGTGAGCGCGCCGCCCATCCCCTGCAGGAACCGCGCCGCGATCAGCATCTCCTTGTTCGCCGCCAGCCCGCACAGCAGGGAGGCGACGGTGAAGACGGCCAGGCCGGCCGAGGAACACGTTCCGGCGGCCGGCCAGGTCACCGAGCCTCCCGGCCAGCAGCAGCAGCCCGGCGAAGGCGATCAGGTAGGCGTTCACCACCCAGGCCAGGCCCGCCTGGGAAAAGCCCAGGTCAGCCTGGATTGACGGCAACGCCACGTTCACGATCGTCATGTCCAGGACGATCATCAGCATCCCGGTGCACAGCACCACCAGGGCGATCCAGCGATTACGGTCACGCACCGGATTTCTCCTTTCCCAGCCCTTTGTCGTTCACAGGAAAAGACGAGACCGGAAACGGGAAATCATCGGCGGCCGGGAGCCTCGGGCAGGGCGGGTTCGTCGAACAGCGGGCACTGGTCCAGGCTCGGGCATTCGCACCGGCTGGCGCTCTCCAGCCAGCCGCGGACGATCTCGGTGCGGGCGATCAGCGCGGTGATCTCCGGCAGTTTCCTGGCGGCCAGGTCGCGGAGCCGCTCGGTCGCGTCCTGGTCGCCGGGGGAAGCGGACAGCAGGGCCCCGATCTCGTCGAGGGTCAGGCCCGCTCGCTGCCCGGTCTCGATCACCGCGAGCGTGCGCACGGTGTCCGGGCCGTAGACGCGCCGTCCGCTGACCCGGCGCGCCGGGGGCAGCAGGCCGATCTGCTCGTAGTAGCGGATCGAGGACGGCCGCCTGCCCGTCAGCGCGGCGACGGCACCGATGGTCATGGCCTGTTCCCGGTTTGACATCAAGCCGACTTTAACAACGACGCTGGCTGATGTTGATCCCCGTTCCCCGGAGGTATCCCATGACCGAGCACCGCGCGACGCCGGACGTCCCGGTCGCCTGCGCTCTCACCCCGGCCGGCCTGGCCGGCCAGGCCCGTCGCTGGCAGCGGCTGCTCAGCCGGGCGCTGACCGCGCGGACGGAAACCGCCGACGGGCTCTGCCTGTCGTTCCTGCCCGAGGCCGAGGACGAGCTGCGGGCCCTCGCCGCGGTCGAGGCCGGCTGCTGCCCCTGGGCCACGTGGCGGGTCGAGCGGGCGCCGGGCTCGGTCGTGCTGCGCGCCGGTTCCGCCGCCGCGGAAGGCGCGGCCGCGCTGCACGCCATGTTCCGGGCCGATCCGGGTTAGGGCCGCCCGGTACCGCGGTCGTGGGTCTGCTTCTCGACCAGGTCCGGCACATTGGGGTGATCGGCGATGAACGCGGCATACCCGTCCGTCGTCATGACCAGCGCACGGACCTGGCTCACGGCGGTGACGCTGGCGGAGCGGACGTTTCCCGGCTCCGTGCCGCCCTCGCCGATCAGGTCACCCGGACCGCGTTCGGCGACGGTATGCTCCTGGCCGCCCTCCCGCACGGTCACCTTGGTCCAGCCGTCGCGGATGACGAAGACCTCGCCGGCCTGCTCGCCCTCGCGCATGAGGACCGTCCCCGGCGGCACCACCCGCAGGCGCGAAGCCGACGCGAAGTGCTGGCGCTCGGTGGGGCTCAGGACGCTCCAGAAGTTGACCGCGCCGGCGTCCCAGGCGGCGCGAGCCCGGCTCAGCGACCGGCCGGCATCGAAGCCCGGCATCGCGGCGGCCCGCCGCCGGCCCCGTTCGTGGAGCCAGTCCAGGACGTCCCCGGGCTCGCCGGGCGGGATTCCCTTATTCATCGTGCGCCCCCTCCCAGTCGCGCGGGACTGTCCGCGACAGTCGTTTCCGCGCGTCACTGATATGGCTGCGAACTGTGCTTACCTTGATGCCGAGCCTGGTCGCGATGTCCTGGTACTCCCAGCCCGCAGCCCAGAGCAGGACCACGTCCCGCTGCATGCCCGGCAATTCGCCGATGGCCTTCCAGGTCAGCCGCAGATCCTGCTTGGCCTGGAACTCGTCCTCGAACGAGGGCCCGCGGCCGGCCAGCTCGGCCGGGTCCGCATCGAGGTCTTCCCAGCGGCGGTGCGGTGACCGCAGGATCTGGAAAGCCTCGTTGAGCACCATCCGCATCAGGTACGCGCACTGCTCCGGCGCCGTGCCCAGGTGCCCGACCCGGTGCCAGGCCGACATGAGCCTGAAGCAGCCGCTCTGGACGGCATCCTCGGCGTCGGCGTGATGACCGAGCAGCCCGTAGGCCGCCCGGGCCAGGTCGGCATGAACCGAACGGATCAGCGCTTCTGCATCCCCGTATGGTTCTTGCGGCATGGCGGCTCGCTCGGCTCATCCGGCTCAGGCGGCTGACTTACGGACTGCCGGGATGATCTCGGCGGCCGGGATCTGCGCCGGCTCCGGCTGGCCGGGCATGACCAGGATGGTGGTTCCGTCCGGGAGCCGCTCGCACAGCACCGCCCGGCTGGCCGCGGCCGCGTCCATCTGGAGGCACCGGGCCGTCACGCGTGCCCGCTCGCGCCAGATCGCCCCGGCCACGCCGATCACCCGCCATAGGATCACTGTCGCGGGTGCCGCGAGTATCAGCAACCACATGACCATTGCGTTCTTCCTCCCTGCTGGTCACGGCCGTACCTTCCTCTGCAGGGTTAATGCGATCGGGCCGCAAAACGTCCAGGCCCGGTTGCCGGGCCTGGACGCTGGACGGGTCAGTACTGGTCAGGCGGACCGCTGGCGCCCCGGCAGCAGCCTGGTCAGCGCGGCCACCACCAGGAGCAGGGCCCCCATCTGGAGCACGCTGCGCTCGAAGGCCAGGTTGTAGCCGCGGTCGACGGCACCGAAGAACAGCACTCCGGTGACGGCGACCCCGATGGAGTTGCCGACCTGCTGCGCGGTGGACAGCGCCCCCGCCACCGAGCCCGCCGAGGCCGGGTCGGAGTGGCTGAGCACCGTGGTGGTCAGCGGGGTGATGCACAGCCCCTGCCCGGCACCGAGCAGCACCAGGCCGGGGAACAGCCAGGCCACCGGGCCCCCGTGGCCGGCGGCCAGGTACAGGGCGCCGTCCCCGGCCGCGCCGAGCACCGCCCCGGCGGCGATCACGCTGCGGCCGAAGCGGACGGTCAGCGCCGGCGCCTGGAACGAGGTGAGCAGGTAGCCGGCCGCCAGGACGGCGAACACGGCGCCCGCCGCCAGCGGGGACAGCCCGCGGCCCTGCTGCAGGTACAGGCCGATCACGAGGTAGCTGGCGGCCTGCTGGCACCAGAAGGCCGTCTGGGTGATCAGCCCGGCCCGCAGCGGCCAGGACGCGAACACCCGCGGGTCGAGCAGCGGCACCCCGCCGCGGCCGGCCTTGCGCCGCTGGTGGGCGACGAAGACGATCGCGAGCGGGACGGAGGCGGCGAGCGCGATCCAGGACCAGGCCGGCCAGCCCTCCTGCCGTCCGTCGACCAGCGGCAGCACCACGGCCACCAGGCAGGCGGTGATCAGGGCGACCCCGCCCAGGTCGAACCGCGACCCCTGGCCGGACCGTGACTCGGGGACCAGGCGCGGGCTGGCCAGCAGCGCGGCCACGCCGAGCGGCACGTTGATCCAGAAGATCGTCCGCCAGCCCAGGCCGCCCGGGTCGGTGCGGATCAGGACGCCGCCGATCAGCTGCCCGGAGACGGCGGCCAGGCCCATGACCATCCCGTATACGCTGATCGCCCGGACCCGGGCCGGGCCGCTGTAGACCACCCCGAGGATGGACAAGATGTTGGGCGCCATCAGCGCGGCGCCGACTCCCTGCACGACCCGCGCCGCGACCAGCACGGCCGGATCGGGGGCGAGCGCGCAGGCCGCGGAGGTCAGGACGAATACCGCCAGGCCAGCGGCGAACATCCGGCGGCGGCCGAACTGGTCGCCGAGCCGGCCCCCGGTGACGAGCAGGACGGCCGTGCTGACGGCGTAGCCGGCCACGATCCACTCGATGGCACCCTCCCCCGCCCGCAGGTCCTGCTGGATCGAGGGGAGGGCGACATTGACGATAAAGAAGTCCAGGACGAACATGAACGTCCCGGTCATGAGCACGGCCAGGACTGACCATGGCCGGCCGGGCGGGGACTGGACGGAGCTCGGAAGCGTGCGTATCGCGGTCATGCCCCGAGCTTTCGGCCTCCCGTAACAGGAGAGTCAAGCGGTCTGGAAGACGGGCCAGCAGATCTCGGCGCGGTGCCGGGACAGGTCGGGCTCGGTAAACGGGACCAGGTAATACTCGCGGATCGGGCCCTCGACGCCGATGGCCCGCTCGGCGACGACCGTGCCCAGCGCGCCGTAGGTCTGGTCGGAATCGGCCGGCGAGCCGGCGTGCAGCATCACCGCGGCCTCCACGCCGGGAACGGTCACGAGCCCGGCCCGGCCGCCGCCCGGGACGGGTCCTTCGGGCACCGGCCCGTCGACCGGGACGAACGCGGTCAGTTCCGCCTCGTGGACCTCGAAGAACCCGGCCGGGAACAGGGCACCGCCGGGGCCGGCGCCTGGCCGGCCCGCTCGATCCGGCCGTAGAGCTCACCGAAGGCGTCGGTGCCCCAGGCCCAGGCGTCCTGGACGGTGACCGTGCCGCGGACGGCGAGCGCCCGGGTGGCGGGGATCGACCGGAACTCGACCTCCGGGCGCACCGGCGGGCCCTCGAGCAGCGCCCGCAGGCTGGACACGCTCATCTGCAGCTCGGCCAGCTTGGCTTCCATCGCGGTCAGGTGCGCGATGATCTCCTTGGTCCTGGTCTCCACGTCCGGTGCCCGCAGCACCGTCCGCACCTGGTCGAGCGGCATGCCGAGGTCACGGAACCGGCGGATGACCTGGGCCAGGGGCACCTGCCCGGGGTCGTAGTACCGGTAGCCGCTGAACTCGTCGATCCGGGCCGGCTCGAGCAGCCCCTGGTCGTGGTAGAAACGCAGCGCCTTGACGCTGAGGTGGGTCATGCGGGAGAAGTCGCCGATCGGCACCAGGACGTCCATGAGAAAGAATTACCTCTTTCGATGGGGGCACGCGCGTGATCCTCAGGCCTCCTGTTAGGGGAGAGTCAAGCGCATGAAGATGCATGACGGCGAGGCCGACATCGACGCGGGGCTGGTCCGGCGGCTGGTGGCCGGCGCAGTTCCCGGCGCTGGCCGGGCTGCCGGTCAGCGCGTTCCGGTCGACCGGGACGGTGAACGCGATCTACCGGCTCGGCGACGGCCTGTACGCGCGGCTGCCGCGGATGGCCCGGTGGGCGCGGGACCTGGAGCAGGAGGCCCGCTGGCTGCCGCGGCTGGCGGGGAAGCTGCCGCTGCGGATCCCGGAGCCGGTGGCGCTCGGGCGTCCTGGTGACGGCTACCCGTTCGACTGGGCGATCTACCGCTGGATCGAGGGGCAGCCGTACGCGGGCGACCTGGTGGACGAGCGGCAGGCGGCCCGGGACCTGGCCCGGTTCGTGACCGCACTGCGCCAGGTCGATACCGCGGACGCGCCCCGCGCCGGGCGCCGGCCGCTGCGGGAGCTCGACGCCGGGACCCGCGCCGGGATCGAGGAGGCCGGTGACGACATCGGCCGTGACGCGGTCCTGGCCGCCTGGGAACTGGCCCTGGCGGCACCCGCCTGGGACGGGACGGCCCGGAGCTGGATCCACGCCGACCTGCTCCCGCCCAACCTGCTGGTCGAGCGGGGACGGCTGCGCGCGGTGATCGACTGGGGCGCGGCCGGGGCCGGCGACCCGGCCATGGACCTGATCGCGGCGTGGAGCGTATTCGGCCCGGCCGGGCGGGAGGTGTTCCGGGACGCGCTCAGTGACGACGACGGCGCCTGGGACCGGGCCCGCGGCGTCGCGCTGCACCAGGCGGTGATGCTCATCCCGTACTACCGCGTGACCAACCCCGGCATGGCCGCGCTCGGCCGGCGCACGGCCGGGCAGGTCCTGGCCGACGTCAGGGAGCGGGGATAGGCAGCGGGCGCGGCGGGACCGGGGCCGAGTGCACGATCGAGGTGGTGGTGCGGCCGTGCGGGGTGAACAGGTCGAGGATGGGTTCCAGCTCGTCGATGGAGTGCAGGTAGAGCTTCACGAAGTAGCAGTCCTCGCCGGTGATCCGGTAGCACTCGGTGATGGCCGGGACCTCGCTGGCGATCCCCGGGATCAGCCGCAGCCCGCCGCCGGACGGGCTGATCCGGATGATGGCGAACAGCGTGTAGCCCAGCGCCCGCGGGTCGACGTCGGCCCGGTAGGACAGCGTGCCGGTTTCCTCCAGGCGGCGCAGCCGCTCGGCGGTGGCCGGCCCGGACAGCCCGATCCGCCGGGCCAGCTCGGCCACCCGCAGCCGGGGCTCGGCCTGCAGCTCCGCCGCGATCCGCCGGTCGGTGGCATCCAGCAGCGACTCAGGCATTTCGAAGGCCTGGCGCACGAAATCCCTTTGTTCTGACGGCATTCTTATACTCACCCTTGCATATTAGCCTTCCCGGCTAGGCCCTTAGCTTCATATGCTTCTCCAGTGCCAAGCCGGCGGGTACCTCCGCAGTCGTACTTCGTGGTCAGCGCCGTGTTCCACTACCTGGGGCCGTCGCTGGCGGTGCTGCTGTTCGCGCGGCTCGACGTGCTCGGGGTGGCCTGGCTGCGGGTGGCGAGCGCGGCCGCGGTGTTCGCGCTGTGGCGGCGTCCGTGGCGGGCGTACCGGGAACTCGGCTGGGGCGGCCGCCGTACGCTGCTGGCCCTGGGCCTGGTGCTGGCCCTGATGAACACGGCGTTCTACCTCGCGGTGGACCGGCTGCCGCTCGCGACGGTGGGCGCGATCGAGTTCCTCGGCACCGTGGTCCTGGCCGCCGCCGGGGCACGCACCCCGCGGAACGCCGCCGCCCTCGCGCTGACCACGGGAGGCGTGGCCGCCATCACGGCGATCCGGCTGGCCGGGCAGCCGCTCGGGTTCGCCTTCGCCTTCGCCAACTGCGCGCTGTTCATGCTGTACATCGTGCTCGGCCACCGGATCGCCAACGCGGCCGGCGCGGACCGTGACCGGCCCGGCGGGATCGACCGGCTGGGGGCGGCGATGGCGATCGCCGCGGTGGCCGCGGCGCCGTGGGGCCTGGGCGGCGCGCTGCCCGCGTTCGGCCATCCGGTGCTGCTGCTGGCCGGTACCGGGGTCGGGATCTGCTCGTCGGTGATCCCCTACGTGACCGACCAGCTGGCCATGGCCCGGCTCCCGCGCGCCACGTTCTCGCTCATGCTGGCGCTGCTGCCGGTGTTCGCCACGGTCACCGGCGCGATCGTGCTGCGGCAGGTCCCCACCGCCGCCGACGTCGCGGGGATCGCCCTGGTCGTGGTGGGCGTGGGTCTTCATTCCGGACACAAGGAAACAACGAGAGGGACATCACCGTGGACTACGTGACACTGGGCTCGGCTGGGCTGAAGGTCTCGCGCATCTGCCTGGGCATGATGAGCTACGGCAGCCAGGCCGAACGGGCCTGGCATCTCGACGAGGGCACGGCCGAGCCGATCGTGAAGGCGGCGGTGGACGGCGGCATCACGTACTTCGACACGGCCGACACCTACTCGGGCGGCGTCAGCGAGCAGATCACCGGGCGCCTGCTCAGCAGGTTCTTCGGCCGCCGCGAGGACTACGTGCTGGCGACCAAGGTCTACTTCCCGATGGGGCCCGGACCCAACGACGGGGGCCTGTCCCGCAAGCACGTGCTGGCCGCGATCGACGCCTCGCTCGGGCGTCTCGGGACGGACTACGTGGACCTCTACCAGATCCACCGGTGGGATTACCAGACGCCGGTCGAGGAGACGATGGAGGCGCTGCACGACGTGGTCCGGGCGGGCAAGGCCCGCTACATCGGCGCGAGCAGCATGTTCGCCTGGCAGTTCGCCAAGGCCCAGCACGTGGCCGAGCGCCACGGCTGGACCCGGTTCGCTTCCATGCAGAACCACTACAACCTGCTGTACCGGGAGGAGGAGCGGGAGATGCTCCCGCTGTGCGCCGACCAGGGCGTCGCCGTGCTGCCGTACAGCCCGCTGGCCCGCGGGATGCTGGCCGGGAACCGGAACCGCCAGGGCGAGCGGCGCACCGCCCGGGCCGGGGACGACCCGCTGTCGGACGAGCGGTACAGCACCGACGCCGACTTCGACGTGGTGGACCGGCTGGTGCAGGTGGCGCAGGAGCGCGGCGCTCCCCCGGCCCAGGTGGCCCTGGCCTGGCTGCTGGGTCGTCCTTGGGTGACCGCGCCGATCGTCGGCGCCACCCGGCTCGGCCACATCAGCGACGCGCTGGCCGCGGCCGAGCTGACCCTCACGGACGAGGAGGCGGCCCGCCTCGAGGAACCGTACGTCCCGCACCCGGTGCTCGCCCACCGCTAGGTCCCGCGGCCAGGGAGGCGCCGGGCACCTGGCTAGCTCGTGCGCAGGCCCCGGTCGACGAAGCGGATCATCCACTCGAAGCTCTCGTCGGGGTCGTTGCTCCACTGGAACCCGCCGGAGGCTTCCAGCACGGCGAAGCCGTGGATGGTGCAGCGGATGGTCCTGATGGCGTGGTCCATCTCGTCCTCGCCAATGCCGTAGCCGCGCAGCACGGCGGCGATGGTGGCGAGCACGCGGGTGGTCGCGGCCAGGAGCGGGTCGTCCGGGCCGCGGAGCACGGCGCCCCCGCCGCCCGCGCTGGCCATGTACCGGCCCGGGTGCTCGGTAACGTAGCCGCGGACCGCGTGCAGCAGGGCGGCCAGGGCGTCGGCGCCGGACCGGCCCTGCACCGCGTCCCGGATCACCTCGCCGACCTCGGTCATGGCCAGGGTGGCCAGCTGGTGCTGCAGGTCCTCGAGCCCGCCGACGTGCTTGTAGAGCGAAGGGGGGCGGACGCCGAGCCGCTCGGCCAGCAGGCCCATGGTCAGCCCGGCGTAGCCGATCTCGTCGGCCAGGCCGGCCGCCGCGGCGACGACATCGCCGCCGTTCAGCCCCGCTCTAGGCACGGGCATGCTCCTCGAGGAAGGGAATAATCAGCGCAGCCATCTCGTCCGGGTTCTGAGCGTGAGGATAGTGCCCGGCGCCGGCGATCATGGCGACCGTCCCGGTGCCGGCGGGCATGGCGGCGACGATGGCGTCACCCTCGGCCCGCGGGTCGGCGAAGTCGGGGTCGAGCGTGCCCATGATGACCAGGGCCGGGCACCTGACGTTGGCCAGCTGCGCGCCGGCGTCGGCCGGCGTGGACTTGGTGGTCTTCATGAACTCCGCCATCCGGCCGGGCTCGCGCAGCTTGGCGGCCAGCGCGGCCATGTAGGCGTCGTAGTCGGCGGGCTTGGCCGGGTAGGCCACGTCCAGGTAGCTCAGCCACAGGCGCAGGCTCTTGAAGACCTGCATGCCGCCCAGCCGGATCACGCCCCGCCGGAAGCGGCCGACCCGCACGATGTCGCCCAGGCGGTACTTCTGCGTCTTGGTGAACGGGTTGATCTCGACGACGGCGCGGACCAGGTCCGGCTCCTGCGCGGCGGCGATGGTGGCGGCCCCGCCCGAGATCGAGTGGCCGACGATGACCGCGGGGCCGCCGAGCTGGCGGACCAGGGCGATCAGGTCGCCGGCGATGTCGGTGCGGGTGATGGCCTCCTTACCGGTGACGGACTTCCAGCCCATGCTGGAGTCCCCGTGGCCGCGCAGGTCCGCGCTGGCCACCCGGTAGCCGGCCTGCGCCAGTTTCGGTGCCAGGAACCGGTAGGCCTGCCGGCGGTCGCCCATGCCGTGCGCCAGCAGCACCAGCGGCCCGCTGCCCGTCACGTCGTACGCGATCGTGCCGCCCGCTATCTCGAGGTACTCGGTCATGACTGCCTCCTTGGCTAAGTAAGTTAGCTATAAAGCTAATCCTATTAGCCAAGGCTGTCAAGCCGGCGGTACCTCAGGTCCCCAGGTAACGGAGCACGGCCAGGACGCGGCGGTTGTCGCTCTCGCCCGGGGGCAGCCCGAGCTTGGTGAAGATGCTGGCCACGTGCTTCTCCACCGCGCCGCCGGAGACCACGAGCTCGGCGGCGACCCCGGCGTTGGACCGGCCTTCGGCCATCAGCGCCAGCACCTGGCGCTCCCGCGGGGTCAGCGTGGCCAGGCCGCCGCGATGCCGGCTGGCCCGGAACAGCTGGCTGACCACCTCGGGGTCCAGGGCGGTGCCGCCTTCGGCTACCCGCTCCAGCGCCGCGCTGAACTCGGCCACGTTGGCCACCCGGTCCTTGAGCAGGTAGCCGACCCCGGCCGCGCCGCCTTCCAGCAGCTGCGCGCTGTACGAGGTCTCGATGTACTGGGAGAACATCAGCACGCCGGTGCCGGGATGGTCCTGCCGCAGCTTCAGGGCGGCGCGCAGGCCCTCGTCGGTATGGGTCGGCGGCATCCTGATGTCGACCACGGCGACGTCCGGGCGGTGCTCGGCCACCGCCGTCAGCAGCGCGCCGCCGTCGGCCACGGCGGCGCTGATGACGTGACCGCGGTCCTCCAGCAGCCGGGTCAGGCCAGCCCGCAGCAGCGCGGCGTCCTCGGCGATAACCACCTTCATGGCTGACTCCTCATCCCCGTGCTGCTCAGGCTCGCAGCGGCAGTTCGACGGTGACCGTGGTCGGCCCGCCGCCGGGGCTCGATACCTCGAGGCGGCCGTCCACCGTGGAGACCCGCTGGGCCAGCCCGGCCAGGCCGCTGCCGCGCGCGACGTCCGCCCCGCCGACGCCGTCGTCGCTGACCTCGAGGCGAAGAAGCCCGCCCCGTTCGGTCCGTATGTTGATCTTGATCTGGTTGGCGTAGCTGTGCTTGGTCGCGTTCGCGATCAGCTCGGCCGCGCAGAAGTAGGCGATGGTCTCGATCGCGGGGGCGGGCCGCGGGCCGATGTCGGCGGTGACCGCCGCCGGGATGGCGCTGGACGTGGCCAGGGTGGCCAGCGCGCTGGCCAGGCCGCTGTCGAGCACCGGGGGGTGGATGCCGCGGGCCAGGTCGCGCAGGTCAGCCAGCGCGTCCACCGCGTTGCGGTGCGCGGCGTCGATCAGCTCCCTGACCGTCTCGTTGCCCGGGTCCTCGAGCTTTTCCCGGGCCATGCCCAGGTTCATGGCCAGCGCGGCCAGCCGCATCTGGGCGCCGTCGTGCAGGTCCCGCTCGACCCGGCGCAGCGCCGCGGCCGCGTCGTCCACGGCCAGCGACCGGGTCCGCTCGAGCTCGCTGACCCGCTCGGCCATCGTGCTCGGCCCGAGCAGGCCGCGGATCAGGGCCCGGTCCCCCATGTTGATCCCGCGCGCCAGCCATGTCCCGGCCACCACCAGGACCGCGCCGAGGACGGCCGCGGACAGGGTGCCGGGATAGCCGGAGATGTGCGGCTCCCCGCCGAACGGGAGGGGTTGCGGGACCACCACCGGCGCGGAGCCGCCGGCGTCAAAGAAGGGCCAGATCACCGGGTAGCACAAGTCGATCAGGCCGCACACGACGAATGCGGCCGAGTAGAGCTGCACGAAGGCGACCGGCAGCTTGATCAGGGTGTACCAGACCCCCCGCCAGGCGATCCGGTCCCGCAGCCGCCGGTCCAGGCGGCCCAGCAGGCCGGTGCCGGGCTGGAACCGCGGCGGCGCCTCGACCTGGTAGCCCAGGACGCGCCTGAGCAGCCGGCGGTGCAGCGAGCTCAGCCGCCGGGAGAGCCGCAGCGTCACCGTGATCAGCAGCAGGCCGACCACGGTGCCGAGAACCGAGACCGAGATCGTCAGGCCGAACGCGAGCAGCACCACCATGACCGCGAAGGCCAGGAAGCCCGTCACCCCGCCGGCCACGCAGTACAGCAGGTCATGACGAGCCCAGCGGGTGAGCGGGGCACCGAGGATGATGCCCGCCACCCGCCGCAGCTCGTCTTCCATGAGCCTATTGTCCCCTGCCTGGCCGCCTGGCGCCGGATTCAGCTCACGCGTCGCGGCGGGCCAGGGCCCAGCCGCCGGCCGCCAGCGCGATGACCGCGTAGCCGCACAGCACGGCGAAGCCGGCCCCGGGGGCCAGGCTGTGCGCCACCGGCTTGACCGCGGTCAGCGAGTTCTCGGCGATCAGCATCGGCATGAACTGGCCGACCGAGTTCTGGATCGAGGTGCCCAGCGGCAGCAGGATCAGCGGGAGCGCGAACAAGATCCCCACCACGGCCGAGATGGCACCCGCGGTGTGCCTGATGGCGGCGCCCAGGCCCACGGCGATAAGCGCGACCAGCGCCGGGTACGCGCCGGCCATGAGCACCGCGCGCAGCACGCCGGGCTGGCCGAGGGTGGCGTGCGGGGCGGGCGAGCGCAGCACCGCCTCGCCGACGGCGAAGGCGCCGAACGCGAAGAGCTCCCCGATCGCCAGCGTCACCGCGCCGGTCACGGCGGCCTTGGCCGCGAGCAGCAGCGGCCGGCTGGGCACCGCGGCCAGGGTGGCACGGATCATCCCGGACGAGAACTCGGAGGTGATCACCAGCGCGCCGAGCACGCCGAACGCCAGCTGGCCGATGGCCAGGCCGGCGAAGCCCTGCTCGACCGGGTCGAAGGAGGCGCGGTCGGCGGCGCTCATGGACGCCCAGTGCTCGTGACCGAGCGCCAGGATGGCCAGGCCGATCATGGCGGCCCCGAAGACGAGGCCGATCCACGTGGTCGAGCGGACGCTGCGCAGCTTGAGCCACTCCATCTGGGCGGCGGAGCGGAACCCGTAGCCGGGCGCGGTCCTGGCCGCGCCGCGGGTCAGCGTGGCGGTGGTCATGAGGGGCTCCCCTGGTACGAGAGGTTGCTGGCGGAGTACTCGGTGCTGCCCTCGGTGAGCGCGAAGAACGCCTCCTCGAGGGAGTGACCGCGGGCGGACAGCTCCGCCACGGTGGTCTGGGCGAGCAGGCGGCCCTGCCCGATGACGATGAGGTGGTCGGCGGTCTGCGCGACCTCGCTGATCAGGTGGCTGGAGACCAGCACGGTGCGGCCCTGCGCGGCCAGGTTCTTCAGCAGGTTCCTGATCCACCGGATGCCTTCGGGGTCCAGGCCGTTGACCGGCTCGTCGAGCAGCAGCACGGCCGGGTCGCCGAGCAGCGCGGCGGCGATGCCGAGCCGCTGGGACATGCCCAGGGAGAACTTGCCCGCGCGCCGGTCGGCCGCGGACTCCATGCCGGTGATCTCGAGCACGTCGCTGACCCGGCGGCGCGGGATGCGGTTGCTGGCGGCCAGCGCGGTCAGGTGGGCGCGGGCGGTGCGGCCCGGGTGGAACGCCCGCGCCTCCAGGAGCGCGCCGACCTCCCGCAGCGGGCTGCGCAGGTCACGGTAGTCCCGCCCGCTGATCCGCACGGTGCCGTCGTCCGGCCGGTCCAGGCCGAGCATCATCCGCATCGTGGTGGACTTGCCGGCCCCGTTCGGTCCCAGGAACCCCGTCACCGTGCCCGGCCTGACGTCGAAGCTGAGGTGATCCACGGCGATGGTAGGGCCGTAGCGCTTGACCAGGCCGCGTGCCTCGATCATGAGAAACCCTCCGTTAGTGTGTCGCAGCGGGCCCGGCCCCCGAAAGGCGGGCGCGCCTGGATGTGCCTGCCGTTGACGCTACGGATCCTGGCCGCGGCGCAGAACGCGGTCAGCACCCGTCTTCGGGGTGGGGTTTCCCCCCGTACGCTGATCCGGTGCGCGTGATCGTCGCGGGCGCGGGCATCGGCGGGCTGTCGGCCGCGCTCTCCCTGCACGCCGCCGGGATCGGCGCGGTCGTGATCGACCCGGCGGCCTCGCTGCGGCCCCTCGGCGTGGGCATCAACCTGATGCCGCACGCGGTCCGCGAGCTGACCGAGCTCGGCCTCGGCGGCGAGCTGGCGGCGGCCGGGCTGCCGACCGCGGAGATGGTGCACTTCGACCGGCACGGCAACCGGATCTGGGGCTTCGCCAGCGGCCGCGGCGTCGGCTACCGGTGGCCGCAGTACTCGATCCACCGCGGCGAGCTGCAGATGATCCTGCTCGCGGCGGTGCGGGCCCGGCTCGGGCCGGACGCGGTGCGCACCGGGACGGCCTTCGCCTCGTTCGCCGAGTCACCGTCCGGGGTGCGGGTGCGGGTCCGTGACCGGGCCAGCGGGACCTTCTCCGTGCTGCGGGGCGACGTGCTGGTCGGCGCGGACGGGCTGTACTCCGGCGTCCGCGCCCAGCTGCACCCGGGGGAGCCGCCGCCGCGCTGGGGCGGCATCATGATGTGGCGCGGGATGACGGAGGGCGTGCCGTTCCTGACCGGTCGCACGGTGGCGATCGCGGGCACCAACGCGGCGCTGAAGTTCGTCGCCTACCCGATCTCCCGGCGGGCCGAACAGGGCGGCCGGGCGCTGATCAACTGGGTCGCCGAGGCCGCGCTGCCCGCGGTCGCCCTCGACCGGGACGCCCGCCTCCGGGCCGACTGGAACCGGGCCGGGCGGGCGCGGGACGTGCTGCCGGGGTTCGCGGACTGGCGGCTCGGCTGGCTGGACGTGCCCGCGCTGATCACCGGGGCGCCGCGGATCCTGGAGTACCCGATGGTGGATCGCGACCCGCTGCCGTCCTGGGGCGCCGGCCGGGTCACGCTGCTCGGCGACGCGGCCCACCCGATGTACCCGGTCGGGGCCAACGGCGGCTCCCAGGCGGTGCTCGACGCCCGGGTGCTCGCCTGGTGGCTGGCCCGCGCCCGGGCGGCGGGCGGCGGGCTCGCCGACGGCCTGGCCGCCTACGAGGCGGCCCGCCGCGAGACCGTCAACGCGATCGTGCTGGCCTGCCGCGACATGCCGGCCGACCGGCTGCTGGAGACGGTGAGCAGGCGGGCGCCGGACGGGTTCGGCCGGATAGAGGAGGTGCTGAGCGCGGCCGAGCTCGCCGCGTTCGACGACGCCTACCGGGCCACCACGCTGCCCGACGTGGCCGCGCTCAACTCCCGTCCGTCGCTGACCCCTACCAGTGGTGCGTCGTAGCGTAAGAGTGGTTGACGATGACCTCGGTGTCCTCGGGCGGCTGGTAGACCGACTGCACCGCGACCCGGCCGGGGCCCCACAGCCGGAGCCAGATGCTGCGGTAACTCCACGAGCTGCGCCAGAACGCGAAGCCCATGCTCCGCGGGTACTCCAGGTGCAGCGCCATCTTCACCGACACGTCCCGGTACAGCAGCGCGCTCGGCTGGATCAGCAGGGTCTGGCCTGGCTGCAGGTCCCGGATGAAGACGTTGCCCGGCGCGTGCAGCAGCAGCAGGCCAGGGGCATCGTGCGCGCCGAACGTGTCCCCGAACTGCCCCATCGGGTAGTGCATCTCCCGGTCGTCGGAATCCTGGCCGGTCTCGTACCAGACGTTCGTCGGGTGCCAGTCGTACTTGATGTTGCCGGTGGCACACAGGAAGCGGTGCTCGCGGACCCAGATCTGCTGGCCGTGCTGCATCGGCAGCGCCACGACCTCGCCCGCGTGGTTGTCGGACAGCGCCAGGTGGCCCGGGCCGCGGCCTTCCACCATGACCAGGGGCATCCCGGCCATCTTGCGGTTCCACACGCCCTTCATCGGCATGTTGGACAGCCGGGTCTGCGGCTCGGTCCACAGCAGCGTGTGGTGGGAGAAGTAGATCCAGTCCTCGGACGCGAGGGTGAACTCGGCGGTCGGGACGGTGGTGCCCTCGATCTGGACGTGGGACTGGCCGAACTGGAGCCGGGCCATGTCCCTGATCGGCGGCTGCGCGACCCAGCCGGAGTCGCTGACCACGGACCGGATGTCGACCGGCGCGCCGCACAGCGGGCAGGTGGGCGCGTTCGGGTCACTCGGCTGCCGGCAGTAGCGGCAGATGTAAGCATTCATCGGCAGCCCTACTCGGCGTGGTGGTGGACGTACATCGACTGGATGCCGACCCGGCCGGGGCCGGTCATCTCGGCCAGGTACATGCCGTGCCGCAGCATGCCGGTCTTGAGCGGCATCTGCACCGCCTGCATCTGCACGGTGGAGTCCTTGTACAAAAAGCCGCCCGGCTCGACCAGGATCTTCTCGCCCGGCCGCAGTGTCCGCTCGAGCACGTCCCCGTTCCCGTGCAGCATCAGCATGCCCGGGTAGCCGGCCGTGACGAACCGGTCCATGTACATGCCGCTGCCGCCGTGCAGCAGGTTGACCAGGCCCTTGATCCGGATGAAGGAGTACTGGACGCTGTGCGAGGCGACCAGGAAGGCGTGCTCGCGGACGTCCATCTCCATGCCGGGGTGCAGCGGCAGCACCACCATCTCGCCGGGCGCGTTGCGGGAGAACGCGATGCGGCCCGGGCCGTTGGCCACGGTCACGATGTGCGGCATGCCGCCCAGCGACCGCTTCAGCCCGCCGCCGGTGTTCAGCGACGAGAGCGGGACCGTCTCGTCCTTCCACAGCAGCACGTGGTGCTCGAAGTAGACGCCGTCCTGCGGGTGCAGGTTGAGCTCGGCTACCGGGACGAGCTCGCCCTCGACCTGGCAGGTGCTGCCGGAGAACCGGAACTCGGTCATGTCCCGCAGCCGGGGCGCCTCGCGCCAGCCGGAGTCACTGACCTTGTTCTTCTGGTCGAGGGGGGCGCCGCACGTCTGGCAGCTGGTGCTCCCGGGCTGGTTCTGAGCCTGGCACCACTGGCACTGAATCAATTCCACGCTGGGAAGATAGCAGGTAAAGACCTATGACAACGCCTTCTGCCGCAATCGGGAGACCCGGTATGGTTCTTGCATGGCACTGCTCGGGCGCGAATTCATCGCCGTACCTGACGACCGCAAAGGTCAGATCGTCTTCAAATGGCCGGACATCACCATCCGCCGCTTCACCCGCGCGATCGTCAACGCGGACGAGATGGCGATGTTCGTCAACACGGGCCAGGTCGTGCAGACCCTCGGCCCCGGCCGGCACCAGATCGACGCGAACGAGCTTCCCGGCCTCGGCGCGGTCATCGACACCATCACCGGCGGGAACGCGTACCGCGCGGAGCTGTACTTCGTCGGCACCCGCGAGTACACCGGCTTCAAGTTCGGCGGCCGCGTCGATGACGTGCAGGACCCGCGGACCGGCCTGGTCGTGACGCTGCGGGTGTTCGGCGACTACGCGCTGCGGGTGGCGGACCCGGTCCGGCTGGTGACCAACCTGACCTCCACCGTCGACGTCACCGACAACGAGCGGATCGCCGGCTGGGTCAGCGACCAGGTGCTGAAGGTGCTGCGCACCCACGTCACCACCCAGATCATCCGCAACGGGTGGCCGATCCTGGGCCTGATGGCGTACTCGGCCGAGATCGAGCAGAACACCATCGAGGCCGCCAACGGCCAGCTCGCCGCCTACGGCGTCCAGCTGACCCGGATGGGCAACTTCGACGTCAACCTCTCCCCCGAGGACGAGAAGCAGCTCAAGCAGCTGGCCAAGGACACGAGCTACTCCCAGCTGGCCGGCGGCTTCCAGAACTACGCGGCGGGCGAGATGGCGCTGGGCGCGGGCCAGGGCATGGCCCAGGGCGGCGCCGGGGTGGACGGGGCATTCCTCGGGGCCGGGTTCGGCCTGGCCAGCGCGTTCGGTGCCCAGCAGGCGCAGGCTCAGCAGGCTCAGGCGGCCCAGCAGGCGGCGCAGCAGCACGGCGTGCCGCCGGCCAGGGTGGCCCGCCGCAGGGTGGCCCGCCGCCGGGCGCCGCGCCCCAGCAGGCCTCCGGCGCGGTGTGCGCGTCCTGCCAGGCGCCCAACCCGGCCGGGGCGAAGTTCTGCATGGGCTGCGGCCAGCGGATGACGCCGACGGTCCAGCACTGCACCGAATGCGGGACCGAGCTGCCGGCCGGCGCGCGCTTCTGCTCCGGCTGCGGCACCCAGACCGGCGCCTGACCGGTACCGGGCCCGGCGACCTCATCAGTCCCAGGCGGGCTCGGTGGCCTCGCGGACGGTGCCGTCGGCGGTGAAGATCAGGAACCGCTCGAACGAGCGGGCGAACCAGCGGTCGTGGGTGACCGCGAGCACGGTGCCCTGGTAGGACTCCAGGCCCAGCTGCAGGGCCTCGGCGCTGGGCAGGTCGAGGTTGTCGGTCGGCTCGTCGAGCAGCAGCAGCGTCGAGCCGGCCAGCTCGAGCAGCAGGATCTGCAGCCGGGCCTGCTGGCCGCCGGACAAGGTGCCGAACGGCTGCCGGGCGCACGCCTGCAGCTCGTACCGGGACAGCACCGCCATCGCCTCGTTGATCAGCCGCGCGTGCTCGGTCATCACGATCTCGAGCGGGGTCCGCCCGGCCAGGTCCGGCCGGGCGTGGGTCTGGGCGAACAGCCCGGGCACCACCCGGGCGCCCAGCCGCGCCTGGCCCTCGTGCGGCACCTGCTCCCCCGCGAGCAGCCGCAGGAAGGTCGATTTCCCCGACCCGTTCGCGCCCAGGACCGCGATCCGGTCGTCAAACCAGATCTCGGTGCCGAACGACCGGGTGTTTCCCGTCAGTACCAGGTTCTCGCAGATCACGGCGCGCTTGCCGGTCCGCCCGCCGCGCAGCCGCATCCGGACGTTCTGCTCCCGGGGGACCTCCTGCGGCGGCCCCTCGTCCTCGAACCGGCGCAGCCTGGTCACCGCGGCCTGGTAGCGGGAGGCCATGCCGTCGTTGTAGGCAGCCTTCTGCCGCAGGGTGCGGACCAGCTCCTTCAGCTTCTCGTGCTCCTCGTCCCAGCGGCGGCGCAGCTCCTCGAGGCGGCTGATCCGGTCGGCCCGGGCCTGGGCGTAGCTGCCGAAGCCGCCGCCGTGCACCCAGACGTTCCGGTCCTCGACGGTCACGATGCGCTGGGCGCAGACGGCCAGCAGCTCCCGGTCGTGGCTGACCAGCAGCACGGTCTTGGGCGTGCTGGCCAGCTGCTGCTCCAGCCAGCGCTTGCCCGGCACGTCCAGGTAGTTGTCCGGCTCGTCGAGCAGCAGCACCCCGTCGGTGCCGCGCAGCAGCGACTCGAGCACCAGCCGCTTGCACTCGCCGCCGGACAGCGTGCTCACGTCCCGCCAGCGGCACTCGTCGTACGGGATGCCGAGCGCGGCCACGGTACAGGCGTCCCAGTGCACCTCGGCCTCGTAGCCGCCGGCCTCGCCCCATTCGGCCAGGGCGGCCGCATAGCGCAGCTGGGCGCGCTCGTCGTCCCGCTCCATCATGGCCAGCTCGGCCGCGTCCAGCCGCGCCGCGGCCTCCCGCACCCGCGGCGGGGAGACCGACAGCAGCAGGTCCCGGACCATGGGCGTGAGCTCCTGGCCCTGGTTGGTGCCGATGAACTGGCGCATGACGCCGAGCCCGCCGCTCGACGCCACCGTGCCCTCCTGCGGCGCCAGGTCCCCGGCCACCATCCGCAGCAGCGTGGTCTTGCCCGCCCCGTTCGGCCCGACCAGGGCGGCCGTGACGCCCTCGCCGACCCGGAAGCTCACGTCATCGAGCAGCATCCGCCCGTCCGGCAGCACATGGCTGACGTGCCCCACCTCGACATGCCCCCACGTGCTCACGCCCGGACAATAGCCGCCCGCCGCCCGGGGCGGCAACGCTATTTAGCTGCGTTCCTGTCCCGGGCAGGAATGAAAAGGCGCCCGGGCGGGCTGTCCGGTGACATGAGCATCGAACTGGGCACGGTCGGTATCTGGCGGCATCCGTCGGGACTCACCCCCGAGATCGCGGCCGAGGCGGAGGCACTGGGCTACGGCGCGATCTGGCTGGGCGGCTCGCCGGACGGGGACCTCGCCGTCGTGGATCCGCTGCTGGACGCGACGGATCACATCGTCGTCGGCACCAGCATCGTCAACGTGTGGAAGGACGACGCCGCCACGGTGGCCGCCGCCTGGCACCGCCTGGCCGGCCGGTACCCGGACCGCTTCCTGCTGGGCCTGGGCATCGGGCATCCCGAGGCCACCCAGGAGTACCAGAAGCCGTACGACAAGCTGGTCAGCTACCTGGACGAACTCGATGAGCTCAAGGTGCCGGCGGCCGGGCGGGCGCTAGCCGCCCTCGGACCCCGGGTCCTGCGGCTGTCGGCCGAGCGGTCCGCCGGAGCGCTTCCCTACCTGGTCACGCCGGAGCACACGCGCCAGGCGCGGGAGATCCTGGGCGCCGGGGCGCTGCTGGCCCCGGAGCAGAAGCTGGTGCTCGAGACCGACCCGGAGCGGGCCCGGGCCATCGGCCGCCCGCGCGTGCAGAACCCGTACCTGAGCCTGACCAATTATGTCAGCAACCTGCGCCGGCTCGGCTGGACCGACGCTGACCTGGCCGACGGCGGCAGCGACGCGCTGATCGACGCGCTGGCGGTGCACGGCGACGCGGCCGCGATCGCCGGCGGGGTCACCGCGCACCTGGAGGCGGGCGCCGATCACGTGGCCGTCCAGGTCCTCAATCCCGACCTGATGCCCGCGCTGCGGGCGCTGGCCGCCCAGCTGGAGCTGGGCCGCCGCTGACGGTGCCATGATTGGCATTATCATGACAGTGCCAATCCGTCCTTCCCCGGCTGGGTCCGCCCGGGCTGGCTCCGGCTGGGCCGGCCACGGGGGTGCCATCGGCGCCCTGGCCCTGGCGGACCTGCTCGGCCGCTGGCCCGCGGCCGGCGGCCCGCTGTACCGGCTGCTCGCCGCGCGGATCGCCCGGCTGGCCGATACCGGCGAGCTGCCCGCGGGCCTGCGGCTGCCGCCCGAGCGGGACCTGGCCGCCGCCCTGTCGGTGAGCCGCAACACGGTGGCCGCCGCCTACCAGCTGCTGCGCGACGAGGGCATGGCGGAGAGCCGCCAGGGGGCCGGCACCCGCATCGTCCCGCACCGCACCACCCCGGCCGCGGTGCACCGGGCCAACGGCTTCTTCTCGGGGCTGCTCGAGAACTCCGTCCTCGAGGCTGACCTCAGCCTGGCCGTGGTGGACTGCGCGCCGCAGGTGGCGGCCGCCCTGGCCGACCCCGCCACCGTGCTCGGGGACACCGCCCCGGACGGAACCTATGCGGTCACCGGCACCAGCGGGTACTTCCCGCTGGGGCTGCCCGCGCTGCGGGCCGCCATCGCCGCGCACCTGACGGACCGCCTCGGGCTGCCCGCCGGCCCGGCCGAGATCATCGTCACGACTGGCGGCCAGCAGGCCCTGGACCTGCTCATCCGGTGCGAGGTACTGCCCGGGCAGCCGGTCGCGGTCGAGGATCCCACCTTCCCCGGCGCCCTGGACGCGCTGCACCGGGCCGGCGCCCGGGTGATCGGGCTGCCCGCCGGGGCCGGCCTGGACCCGGACCGGCTGGAGCACGTGCTCCGCACGCACCATCCGGCGATGGTGTACCTGATCCCCACCCACCACAATCCCACCGGCCTGGTCATGCCGGCCGGGCACCGGCGCCGGGTGGCCCGGCTCGCCGCCGAGCATCCGGGCACGCTGTTCGTCGATGACATGACGCTGGCCGAGCTGTCGCTGGGCGACAACCCGCCCCCGCCCCCGCTGGCCGCCCTGGCTCCCGGCCAGGCCAACCTGGTCAGCGTGGGCTCGCTATCCAAGCTCTACTGGGGCGGCCTGCGGACCGGCTGGATCAGGGGCGGCCCGGGCCTGATCGCGCGCGCGGCCGCGGCCAAGGCCGCCGCCGACCTCGGCAGCGCGGCGTTCCCGCAGGCGGTCACGGCCGCGCTGCTCGCCGGCCGGCACGACGACATCGTCAAGTGGCGCCGTGAGCAGCTGCGGGCCCGCTACGAGGCGCTGGCCGGGGCGCTGCGAGCCGCCCTGCCCGGGTGGACCTGGCCCGAGCCGGAGGGCGGCCTCACCATGTGGGTCCGTTCCGGCGGCGGCAGCAGCGCGTTCGCCCAGGCCGCGCTCAGGCAGGGGGTGGCGGTGGTCCCCGGCCGCCTGCTCAGTGCCAGCGGGAACGGCGCTAGCGGGGACACGGGCGGGGCGGGTGAGTACCTGCGGCTGGCCTTCACCCAGGCGCCGGACGTGCTGGCCCGGTCAGCCCTCCTCCTGGCCAGCGCCGCGCCGGGCTAGGACCACGCCGGGCTACGACCACGCCGCCGCGCCCAGGCCCGTGGTCAGCTTGAACGGCGCGGCTCCGTCCAGGGACAGGAACAGGTCGGGCCCGGACAGGTAGAGCAGCCAGTGCCCGGACGGGTCCGCGCTGAGGCTGGTGTGGTCGCGGTTCCTGAAGCCGATCGCCACCTGCCGGATCAGCTCCCCGGATGGGCTGACCTCGAGCAGCAGGCTCGACGAGACCCGGGCCGGGACGCCGGTACAGCAGACCTGGCTCACGAACAGGTTCCCGTCGGGAAGGTACGCGCCCTCGCGGTAGTAGCTGCCGGCCAGGCCGGGCAGGGGTACGGCCGCGTTGCCCGGCGTAACGGCCAGGAAGTACCTGGCCGTGGCCGGGTCGAGCACTACCAGCTGCCACCCCTCGTTGTCCTCCGCCGCCGCGACCGACACGAGCAGCCTGCGGCCGTCCGGTGACCATGACAGCCGCGACACGGGGGACGGCAATACCGCCCTGGGCGCCTGCCGGAGCACGGTCTCGGCGCCGCCGGCCAGGTCGCGTACGACGACCTTGTCGTCCCCCGGCTGGCCCTGGCACGCGCCGGCGCTGGCCTGGCACCGGGCGGGCGGACGAAGGCCAGCCGTTTCCCGTCCGGGCTGACCGCGGGCAGCAGGCCGGAAGCGATCAGCCGCGGCCGGCCGCCGGCGAGCGGCACCGACTCGATCTCGTCCCGGCAGCCGTGCCGGGCCGCGAAGTACGCCGTGCGACCGTCTGGGGAGACCGCGACGGCACCGCCGGCTACGCCGCGGGCGACCAGGATGCGGCGGGCCTCGCCGGACAGCGGGTCGAGCACGACCAGCGCGCCCTTGGTGGTCACCGCGACGATGTCCGGCCGGCCGGAACCGCCGGCGGCGGGGGACCCGCTGGCCGGCCCGCGCCCCGTGACCGGGGAGCCGTGGCCGTCCCGGTCCGGCTGGCCCAGGCTCGCGTAGGCGCCGCCCGCGCCGCCCGCGACGACGGCGAACGCGAGCACGGCGGCGGTGAGCACCTGGCGGCGGCGGCGCTGGTTGCCGCGGGCCCGGATCGCCTCCGGCGGAGCCGGGCTGACGGTCGCGGCGAAGTCCGCCGATCCGCCCTTGAGCCGGGCGGTCAGGTCGTCACGCATCGCAGGACACCTCCTGCCCGTTCCCGGCGGGCTGCCCGTTCCCGGCGGGCTGCCCGTTCCCGGCGGGCTCGGCCTCGGTCAGGTGCGGGGCCAGCGCCTGGCGGCCGCGTGACAGCCGGGCCTTCACCGTTCCGGTGGCCGCCCCGGTTTCCGTGGCGATCTCCTCTACCGACAGCCCGACCAGGTGATACAAGACGATCGCCTGGCGCTGGCGGGGCGGTATCTTGCGCAGGGCGGCGATGATCGCGACGTAATCCGGGCTCAGCCCGCGCGTGTCGCCGGGTGCCCCGTGCCGGCGGTGCGCCGCCCGCATGTTCGCCGCCTTGCGCCAGGCGCTGACGCTGACCCGGTAGGCGACCGTGCGCACCCACGCCTCGGGATCGCAGTAGCCCGATACCGTGTCCCAGCGCTGCCAGGCCCGCGCGTAGGCCTCCTGGACGCAGTCCTCGGCCTCGGCGCGGCTCCCGGTCATGGCGTACAGCTGGCCGGTGAGGCGCTGCACGCTGCCGGAGTAGAACGCGTCGAAGGCCCCGGGGTCGCGCATGCGTGTCCCCTTCCGTGCCGCCGCGATTCGGTGTCTGCAGGTTCGGTGTCCTGCATCTGACACGCGCGAGGCGGCGCTGAGGTTGCGCCGGATTTGCGGCGCTTACTTCGGTCGCTAAATAAGGGCGGTACCGATCAGGCCGTTCCTGGTGACCAGGGCGGCGAGCTCGTCGCCGGACAGCCCGTCCGTCCCGGCGGGGCGGGCTGGCAGCACCATGTACCGGGCTTCCGAGGTCGAGTCCCAGACCGTGATCTCGGTCTCGGCGGGCAGGGTCAGGCCGAACTCGGCCAGCACGGCACGCGGCTCCCGGACCGTCCGCGACCGGTAGGCGAAGCTCTTGTACCAGCCAGGCGAGGGGCCGAGCAGCGACACCGGGTAGCACGAGCACAGCGTGCAGACGATGACATTGTGCGTGGCCGCGGTGTTGGCCACCACCCGCAGCCCGTAGGTCAGGTCACCGAAGCCCAGCTCGGCCGCGGCGGCGTCGCCGTCAGCAAGCAGCAGCTCGCGGTACCGCGGGTCGGTCCAGCCCCGGGCGACCATGCGGGCGCCATTGACCGGCGAGGCCCGGGTGTACAGCCGGGTCAGGTACTCGTCGATCTCCTCGTCGCTGGCCAGCCCGGCGGCGATCAGGCGTTCCTCGAGCTGCCGGGTCCGCGCCGCGACGGGCAGGTCGCCATGCCCGGTCTCGTCATGCCCGGTCTCGTCATGCCCGGTCAAGATAGGACTCCCACAGGTCGACGGTCACGGCGTGGTCACCGCTCCCCCACAGGTCGGCGGCGGAGAAACGGACCGCGTAGCAGGTCTCGTCCCGCGGCGGGTCGATGCCCTGGGCGGAATCGTCAGGCAGCGGCCACTGGTCGATCGCGGTGACGATCACGCCGGTGTGACCGCGCACGTACCGGGGTACCCGGGTGTGATGGTCCGGGTCCCTGGTCGTCACGCGGACCCGGGTGCCCGCCTCGTAAGTCATGGCAGGACGCCCTTTTCCCGGACGAGCACCTCGAGCGCGCCCAGCCAGCGCTCGTAGTACGACGCCGCCAGGTACTTCTCCGGCGGCAGCCGCTCGATCGCGTCCCGCAGCTCGTCGCTGTTGAACACGCCGCGCCGCCGCAGCATCGCGGCCAGCGCGTAGACCCGCGCCTCCCAGTCGGCGGCGAACGGGGGATCGCCGTTCTCGCCCACCGGGACCGGCCCGAATCCGGTCTGGCCTCCCATGTCATGAACACGGCTCACCCTGGTGACACTAACAGGGGTCCTTTCAGCTGGCATTCGCCCGGATGTTCTCATGGTCGTATGACATCGAATGGCGAACTCCGCAGCAGGCAGTGGTTCGGAGCGACCGGCCGGGCCGGGATGGGCCACCGGTCCTGGATGCGCAGCCAGGGCTTCACCTCCGAGGTCTTCGACGGACGTCCGGTCATCGGCATCGCGACCACCTGGTCCGAGCTGGCGCCGTGCAACGTCCATCTGCACCGGGTAGCCGAGTCGGTCAAGCGCGGGGTCTGGCAGTCGGGCGGGTTCCCGCTCGAGTTCCCGGCCATGGCCCTGGGCGAGACGCTGCTGCGCCCCACCGCCATGCTGTACCGGAACCTGCTCGCGATGGAAGCCGAGGAGCTGATGCGGGCCAACCCGCTGGACGGCGTGGTGCTGCTGTCCGGCTGCGACAAGACCACCCCCGGGCTGCTGATGGCGGCGGCCAGCGTGGACCTGCCCGCCGTGATGGTCACCGGCGGCCCCAAGCTCAACGGCAAGTACCAGGGCGCCGACGTCGGCTCGGGAACGGCCGTCTGGCGGTGGGAGGAAGACCTGGTCGCGGGCCGGATGACCCAGGAGGAGTGCTACTTCGCCGAGGCCTGCATGTCCCGGTCAGACGGGCACTGCATGACCATGGGCACCGCGTCCACCATGGCCTCGGTGGCCGAGGCGCTGGGTATGCAGCTGCCCTACTCGGCGACCTGGCCGGCCTCGGACTCCCGCCGGTACGAGACCGCCCAGCGGGCCGGGCAGGTCATCGTGGGCCTGGTCGAGCAGGACCTGCGGCCCTCGGCCATCATGACCCGCGAGGCGTTCGAGAACGCGATCCGGGTGAACGCCGCCATCGGCGGCTCCACCAACGCCGTGATCCACCTGCTCGCCATCGCCGGGCGGCTGGGCGTGCCGCTGTCCCTGGAGGACTTCGACACCCTCGCCCGCGATGTCCCGACCCTGCTCAACCTCCAGCCCAGCGGCCAGTACCTGATGGAGGACTTCTGCTACGCCGGCGGGCTGCCCGCGGTGATGCGCGAGCTGGCCGAGGCCGGGCTGCTGCACGCCGGCGCGGTCACCGTCACCGGGGCCGGCATCGGGGACAACGTGGCCGGGGCGCAGTGCTGGAACCGCGAGGTGATCAAGCCGCTGGCCGACCCGTTCCAGCCGGCCGGCACCGGCACCGCGGTGCTGCGCGGCAACCTGGCCCCGGAGGGCGCGGTGATCAAGCAGTCGGCCTCCTCACCGCACCTGCTCAAGCACCGGGGGCAGGCACTGGTCTTCGACTCTCCCGAGGACTACTACGCCGTCTCCAACGACCCGGACCTCGACGTCGACGAGAACACCGTCCTGGTCATCCGCTACTGCGGGCCGCGCGGCTACCCTGGCATGCCCGAGGTCTCCAACGTGGCGCTGCCGAAGAAGCTGCTGGTCCGCGGGATCACCGACATGGTGCGGATCTGCGACGGCCGGATGTCCGGCACCGCCTACGGCACGGTCGTCCTGCACGTGGCGCCGGAGGCGGCGGCCGGCGGCCCGCTGGCCCTGGTGCAGACCGGCGACTGGATCACCCTGGACGTGCCGGCCCGCGCGCTGACCCTGGAGGTGAGCGAGGAGGAACTGGACCAGCGCCGGGCGCAGTGGCAGCCGCCGGCACCGCACGCCCGCCGGGGCTGGACCTACCTGTACACCGAGCACGTACAGCAGGCCAGCGCGGGCGCTGACCTGGACTTCCTGGTCGGCGCGAGCGGGCATGAGGTGGGCCGCGACTCACACTGAACCGGACTCGGAGGAACAAATCCCAACCCGACGGCCGGCTGCGTCGTCTCGAAGGGCATGAAGGCGATAACACGTTTGCTTCCCCGCAGGCCCGCCCGCGCCCGCTTCGCCGGAGCCGCGGTGGCGGTCGCCGCCGGGGCTGGCCTGCTGCTGGGCGGGTGCGCCAGCGCCGGGGCCGGCCCGGCCAGCGCCGTCGACCGGGTCAGCACGACCCACGCCGCGGCTCCGCGCGGAGTGTTCAGCCGCGTGCTGGACCAGCCGTACGTGACGGTGACCGGCGGGCAGTTCTACGTCACCTGGCAGAACCAGTCCCGGCGCAACGTGCCGTCCACCACGCTGGTCCGGGCCGACCGGGCCACCGGCACGATCGAGGCCACCCGCACGTTCGGCACCGGCTACATCAGCTCGCCGCAAGCCGCCGGCGGATCGCTGTGGGCGCTGCTGGCCACGAAGCGCGAGACACTGCTGCGGATGAACCCGCGCACCCTGGCGGTGACCGGGAAGCTGCCCATCAGCGACGGCGAGTACCTGAACTCCAACGGAGGGACAACCACCTGTCGGTGGCGGGCGGCGCCCTGTGGGCGGTCGCGGGTAACCGGCTGGTCCGGGTGTCGCTGCGGACCGGGAAGGCGCAGAAGGTCATCGACCTGCCCGGCGGCTTCAGCACCTCGATGGCCGGCAGTTCCTCCGGATCCTTCCTGATCGTGAGCGTGGCCGATAGCGGCGGCCGGGGATCGATGCAGCGGCGCGACCCGGTCAGCGGCGCGCTGCTCGCCTCGCACCCCACCGAGGGGGTCACCGCGGCCGCCATCGGCGGGATCATCGGCACCGGCGTGTGGGCCGCGCAGCCCACCGGCATGCAGGGCTTCATCCAGCGGTACAGCACCAGGACGCTGGCTCCGGTCGACGGCACCGCCGTGGAGGGCAGCAACGGAGTGGGCGTCGTCGCTGCCGACGGGCTGGCCTGGATGTTCCGGGCCGGGGCCGAGGAGAACGGCAACTACTGCGCTAACCCGGTCACCGGCAAGAAGCTGGCCGCGATCCCGCTGCCCGACCCGGGCCGGGACGACGTCGCCGGCATCTGGGGCCATGACGTGTACTACGCCGCCCCGGCCGGCCAGGGCGTGGGCACCCACCTCAAGCGGGTCGCGGTCCCGGCTGCCTGCCGGGTCGGGTAGTGTTCACTGCCCGTCTCCCGGCGACCCACAGGCAGGAACCAGGTTGGAAAGCGTCGTCCTCCTCGATGAAGCAGGCAACGCCAGCGGGACCGCCGACAAAGCGGCCGTGCACCATGACCGCACGCCGCTGCACCTGGCGTTCTCCTGCTACCTGTTCAACGAGGCCGGCCAGTTCCTGCTGACCAGGCGGGCCGAGTCGAAGCGGACCTTCCCCGGCGTGTGGACGAACACCTGCTGCGGGCACCCGATGCCCGGCGAGGCCATGACCGGCAGCGTGCTGCGGCGGCTGCGGACCGAGCTCGGGATCGTCGCCGGCCCGGCTCGGGCTCGTCCTCCCCCGGTTCCGCTATCAGGCCCGGATGGCCAACGGGGTGCTGGAAAACGAGCTCTGCCCGGTCTACGCCGCCTACGCCGGCCCGGCTCCGCTGTCACCGGAGCCCGACCCGGCGGAGGTCGCGGAGACCAGGTGGGTGGGCTGGGAGGACTTCTGCGCCGCGGTGCGGACCGGGCAGCAGCCTGTCTCGCCGTGGTGCGCCATGCAGGTCGCCGAGCTCGCCGCCCTCGGCCCGGATCCGCTGCACTGGGTCCCGGCCGACCCGGCCGGGCTGCCGCCCGCCGCCATCGCCTGACGGATTCCACGCTGACGGATTCCACAAGGTTGTCCACAACCGGTGCGTTTATCCGGAATCGCGCCGCGTTACCCGGATCGCCGTGCTATACGGAGCGCGGTGCTATCCGGGCCGCGGGGCCAGGCCCCGGGCCAGCAGCTCGAGCACGTCGTCCAGGACGTCGTCGGGGACCCGGCCGCCGGCCGTCCAGTCGGCCCAGCGCATGCCGACGAAGTTGCCGATGCCGGTGTAGGCGAACGCGATGACCTCCGGGTCGTAGCGCGCGTCCACCTCGCGGGCGATCTGGGCCGCCCGCACGCCCCGGGCGTAACCGCGGGCCAGGTGCTCGTAGTACTCGCGGAACACGGCCGGGTCGATGAACTCGGACTCGCGGACGATGCGGTCGATCCAGGGGCGCTGGGACAGCATGTCGAAGTACGCCCGGAAGGCGGCGCGCTCCCTGGCCCGCTGGCCGCCCTCGGTCTGCTCGAGGGCGGCCCTCATGGCCTGCCTGCAGGTCGTCGTTGATGGCCCGGACCACGGCGGCGAAGATCTCCGCCTTGGAGTCGTAGTGCGAGTAGAAGCTCCCGGTGGCCATCCCGGCGCGGGCGCAGATGTCGGCGACCGTCGTCCGGTGGTAGCTGCGCTCCCCGAACAGTTCCTCGGCCGCCCGGAGGAGGAGAGCCTGGCCCGGCGGACGCCCTCCCTGGACCCCGCGCGGCGCGGGAGGGCTTGCCGCCCCCCCGCACGCCGGGACTGGTTTCCGCAGTCATACCGGCTGATCCCCGCTTCTTTCAGTCCGGGATGGCCGATACGGCGTCAGGGTGACGGGATGCCACTCGCTGGCGCCTGCTGCTCGGATCCCGAGTAGGTAGTGATGGCACCTGACGCGGACGCGTCCGTCGTCAGGACCGGCCCTTGCTGCACGAGCTGGCCATTCTGGATAACGCCCAGGTAAGCCCCGGTGATGCCCATGTGGTCGCTCGAAGAGTAAGAGTACGGTGCCACCGCGGGTCCCTGCGGAAGGCCTCCCTGGATCGCCGTGATCAGGTCGGCCCTGGTCGGGTTGCGGCCCGCCTTGAACATGGCCTGGACGAAGGCGTAGGCGACGGACTCGCCGTACAGCACGTTGCCGTCGAACGGCGCCTTCGCGTCGTACTGGTCGTGGATCTTCTTGAACAGCGTGATCCAGCTGTTGCTGGCCGAGCCGAGGGAGGGCAGGTACCCGTCGCTGATGATCCCGTTGATGAGCTGGTTGCCGTTGACCTTGGCGCCGCCCTGCTTGGCGAACGACTCGAGCAGGCCGGACAGGGTGATCGGGTCGGAGCCGACGTCGCTGACCACCAGCGTCGGGTTGAAGCCGAGCTTGAGCATGCCGAGCTTGAGCAGCGCGGTGAAGGCGGGGATGGAGAACGAGACGACCACCTGGGCGCCGGAGGCGCGCAGCGCGGCCACGGCCGAGCCGATGTTGGTGTTGGTCGGGTCGTAGGTCTGCTTGCTGACCACCATCGAGGCCGGGAGCTCGTCCAGCAGGCCCTTGACCCCGTCCTGGCCGAACTCGTCGTTCTGGGAGAAGAACCCGACCTTCTTGCCCGCGAAGTGCTGCTTGATGTACTGGCCGAGGATCTTCCCCTCCCGGATGTAGTCGAGCTGCCAGCCGAACGTCTCCGGGGCCTTCGACGGGTCGTTCCAGCACTCGCACCCGGACGCGACGAACACGTCGGGGACCTTCTGCGCGTTGAGGAAGCTCAGCGCGGCCAGGTGGGTGGGCGTGCCGAGGCCGTCGAAGATGCGCGTACACGCTGGTCCTGCAGCACCAGCTGACGGACGACCGACGCCGTCTTGGTCGGGTTGTAGCCGTCGTCGAGGTACTTGTAGACGATCTTGCGGCCGTACACCCCGCCGTGCGCGTTGACGTAGGCGAAGTACGCGGCCGAGGCGGGCGAGATCTCGCTGTAGCCGGGCGCGGCCGGACCGGTGAGCGGCTGGTGGCTGCCGATGGTGATCTGTGGTCGGGGTGATGCCGGGCGCGGACGCGGTCAGCGCGGTGCTCGAGCTGCCCGAGCCCGACCCTGCGGTCGAGCTCGAGCTCGAGCCCGAGGAGCAGGCGGCGACGGCGAACGTGGCCACGGTCACGATGCGCCGTGGCCTGCCAGCGAAGCCGGCGAGTTCGTTTCATGGAGAGCCTTTCTTTTCATGGTGGCTGGCCGGCACTTCGTCGGCCGGCGGCGTGACGTGGGGGGCGGGCGCGTCACGGGAAAAGCGGGTTCTCGGCTCAGGGCCGGTGAACAGGGTGAGGAGCCAGCGCAGCCCGCCCTGGATCCCTTGCGGGAAGGCGAGCATGACGACGATGAGGACGGCGCCGTAGACGGCGATCGGGATGTTGGAGCCGACCGAGCTGGACAGGCCGTGGCTGGTGGCCACGTCGGTGATGTAGGTGGGCACGATGATGATCAGGAGGCTGCCCCACAGCGCGCCCGGCAGGCTGCCCAGGCCGCCGATCACGGCCGCGGTCAGCAGCGCGATCGACAGCGTGATGGTGAAGGCGCCCGGCGCGACCAGGCTGGTCACGATGGCCAGCAGCGAGCCGGCCAGCCCGGCGCAGATGGCGCTGACGACGAAGGCGAGGATCGCGCGTCACGGCGACGTTCACGCCGTCGAGCGCGGCCGCCACCTCGTCGTCCCGGACCGCGCGCCAGCTGCGGCCGACCCGGCTGTAGCACAGGTTCGCCAGCAGGACCAGGGTGACCAGCGCCACCACGGTGCTGACCCAGGCCTGCCACCTGGTCAGCGGGAAGGCCGCGCCGAGGAAGGCGGGCGCGGTGAAGGTCGACGTTCAGGCCCTGGTCGCCGCCGAAGATCCCCTGGTAGGCGGAGCGCCAGCGCGGGCAGCGCGACGCCGAGCATGAGGGTGGCCCCGGCCAGGTACGGGCCGCGCAGCCGCGCGGCGGCCGCGCCCACGATGGCCCCGGCCACCGCCGTGACCGCGGCCGACACCACCAGCGCGACGATGAACGGCCAGTTCAGGTGGAGCAGGAGCAGCGCCGTGGTGTAGCCGCCGATGGCCATGAAGGCCCCGTGACCCAGCGATATCTGGCCGCTGAGCCCGGTCAGCACGGTCAGCCCGGCCACGGCCGTGACCTCGACCGCCACCTCGGCGATCTGGTAGTCCCGGAACGTGTTCAGCTTGACCGAGAGGAACCAGACCACGGCCGCCGCCACGAGGGCGGCACCGAGCCTGCGCGGGAACGTGTGCATGCTCAGTCAGACCCGCCGGACCTGGGTCGCCGAGAACAGCCCGTCGGGCCTGACCATGAGCACCACGACGAGGATGCCCAGGGCCACCAGCGGGACCAGGCTGGCGCCGGAGGGGAGGTAGCCGCCCGCGTAGCTGAGCGCGAGCCCGAGCAGCAGCCCGCCGAGCACCGCGCCGACCGGGCTGTCCAGGCCGCCGATCACCGCGGCGGTGAAGCCGAACACGAAGATCGTGTCCATGCTGTTCGGGTACAGGAACGTCGACGGCGAGACGAGCACGCCCGCCAGCGCGCCGAGCAGGCCCGCCAGCGCCCAGCCGACGGTGAGCACCCGGGCCACCCGGATGCCGGACAGCCGGGCGATCGTGGTGTTGAACGCGGCCGCGCGCATCCGCAGCCCGGCCGAGGTGTACTTGAACGCCACCGCCAGCGCCCCGGTGACGACCAGGACCGCCACCGCGACGAACACGTCGAAGCGGGAGACGCCCAGCGGTGTCCCGCCGGCCCGCAGCCCGGTGACGGAGAACGCCGCCGGGAACGACCGGTACTGCCCGCCGAAGAAGATGCCGGCCAGCCCTTCGAGCAGGGTGAGCAGCCCGATGGTCACGATGACCGCGTTGAGCGGCGGCTTGTTCATGGTCGGCCGGATGATGGTGAGCTGGCAGATCGCGCCGAGCACGACCCCGGCGGCGAGCGCGACCGCGAACCCGGCCCAGTAGGAGCCGGTGCGGTAGACGACCTCGATGGCCACGTAGGTGGTGAACATCGCCATCGCCGCCCTGGCCGTAGTTCAGCAGCCGGGTACCGCGCCAGATCAGCACGAGGGAAAGCGCCACGGCCGCGTAGATCATCCCGAAGACGACCCCGCTGAGGGTGAACTGGAGGAACTCGACCACGTGGCATGCTCCTAGGTGGGCTAGAACCCGAGGTAGTGGTGACGGAGCGCGACGTCGGCGGCGAGCGTCGCGGCGTCCGCGGCGGCGACGACCCGGCCCAGGTTGAGCACCACGCCGTGGTCCGCGATCGCGAGGGCCCCGCGCGCGTTCTGCTCGACCAGGACGATGGTGATGCCGTGCTCCCGGCTGAGCCGCACCACCAGGTCCATGACCTGGGCCATGACCCGGGGGGCGAGGCCGAGGGAGGGCTCGTCGAGCAGCAGCACGCGGGGCCGGGCCAGCAGCGCCCGCGCGATGACGAGCATCTGCCGCTCGCCGCCGGACAGCGCGGCGGCCAGCTTGCGCCGCCGGTCGGCCAGCGGCGGGAAGCGCTGGTAAGGCCTCGTCGAGCGCGGCCGCCCGCTCGGCGCGGCGGCCGGCCCCGGGCGACCAGGACATCATGCCGACCCGCAGGTTCTCCTCGACGGTGAGCTCGGGGATCACCGCCTGCCCCTCGGGCACGTGGGCGATCCCGGCCCGGACCATCTGCTCGGGACTGCGGCCGGCCAGGTCGGTGCCGGTCAGCACGATGCGTCCCCGGCGGGGCCTGATCATGCCGCTGACCGCGCGCAGCAGCGTGGTCTTGCCCGCGCCGTTGGCGCCGAGCACCGCGGTGATGGCGCCCGTCCCGGCCGAGATGCTGACCCCGTCCAGCGCGATGACCCCGCCGTAGCCCGCGACGAGCTCCTCGACGGCCAGCGCCGGGGGCGCGGCGACCGTATCGCTACTCATGGGCGGTGCCGAGGTAGGCCGCGGTGACGGCGGGATTGTCCTGGACCTCGCGCGGCGTGCCCGTCGCGATCACCTTCCCGAAGTCGAGGACCACGATCGAGTCGCAGACGGACATCATCAGGTCCATGTGATGCTCGACCACCACGAGCGACCCCTCGGCGGCCAGGTCGCGGATGAGGCCGCCGAGCTCGGCCAGCTCGCTCTCGGCCAGGCCGCTGGCGGGCTCGTCGAGCAGGATCAGGCCCGGCTTGGCGACCAGCGCGCGGGCCAGCGCGACCCTCTTCCGCATGCCGTAGGGCAGCTCGCCGGGCCGGGCCAGCGCCGCGTCGGCGGCGCCGACCCGGTCCAGCGCCGCCATGGCCAGGTCCCGCAGCTTGCGCTCGTCGCGGCTGGCCCGCGGCAGCGAGATCAGCGCGGACCAGAAACCCGACGAGGCCCGGCACGGTCGCGCCGACCATGACGTTCTCCAGCGCGGTCAGCCCGCCGTACAGGCCGACTCCCTGCAGGGTCCTGGCCACGCCGAGGCCGGCCAGCCGGTGCGGCCTGACCTCGCGGCGGCGGCCGCCGAAGAGCACCTCGCCGGCGTCGGGCCGGATGAAGCCGCACAGGACGTTCAGCAGCGTGGTCTTGCCCGCGCCGTTCGGGCCGATGACGCCCAGCACGTGCCGGGGCGGGACGGCCAGCGAGACGGCATCGAGCGCGGTCAGCCCGCCGAAACGGACCGTCACGTCGCGCACCTCGAGCACTGAACCTGGATTCATAGATCAATTTCCTTGCCCATAATCAGCAGGGAGTTCCGGCATGAATCCTCATTCAAGAGCGATCGCCGTGACCCGGCAAGACCACGGCCAGAACCGATGCCAATCCGTGGCTGAACCGAGATTCGGCCCGGGCCGCCGCCGGCTGACCGGGTAGGTTGGCCCCAGGTCCGATCACGCAGTCCGATCACGCTGACCACCGGGGGCAGGTTGACCTCGCTGACATACGAGGAGGCGCGGGAGCGCTCCGGGCTGATCGACGTCCTCGGCTACCACGTCGAGCTGGACCTGACCGGCGCCGATGACACGTTCGGCTCGGTCACCACCGTCCGGTTCGGCTGCCGCCGTCCCGGCGCGTCCAGCTTCGTGGAGCTACGCCCGGCCCGGCTGCGCCGGGCGGTCCTCAACGGCTGCGACCTGGACCCGGCCGCGCTGACCGGGAACCGGCTGCCGCTGGACGGGCTGCGGGCCGCCAACGAGCTCCGGGTCGAGGCGGACATGCCGTATTCGCGGACCGGCGCGGGCCTGCACCGCTTCACCGACGCCGCCGACGGGCGGACCTATCTCGCCCTGCACGGCGGTCTCGACAACGCCCAGCGCGCCTTCGCGGCCTTCGACCAGCCGGACCTGACCGCGCCCTTCAGCGCGGCGGTCGCGGCGCCCGCGTCGTGGACCGTGATCGGGAACGGCCGGGTCCTCGGGTCCCGGCCGGCCGACGGCGGCCGCTGGGAGCTGGCCGCGACCCCGCCGATCGCTCCCTACCTGGTCACGCTGGTGGCGGGACCGTACTACAGCATCAGCGGCGAGCATCACGGCATCCCGTTCGGCCTGCACGCGCGGCAGTCACTGGCCGGGCGCCTGGACCGGGACGCCCCGGAGATCCTCGCCGTCACCCGGGCCTGCTTCGACCGCTACCGGGAGATCTTCACCGA
This sequence comes from uncultured Actinomycetota bacterium, assembly GCA_963839095.1. Lineage (GTDB taxonomy): Bacteria > Actinomycetota > Actinomycetes > Streptosporangiales > Streptosporangiaceae > Palsa-504. The sequence goes on from CAWIUF010000008.1 coordinate 90,483, forward strand.
GCCCTTCCCCTACGACTCCTACGACCAGGCCTTCGTGCCCGAGCTCGAGGCCGGGGCGATGGAGAACCCCGGCTGCGTGACGTTCCGGGACGAGTTCCTGTTCGCGTCCGCCGTGACCCAGGCCGAGCGGCAGGTCCGCGGCCGTGGTGATCGCGCACGAGATGGCGCACATGTGGTTCGGCAACCTGGTCACGATGCGCTGGTGGAACGACGTGTGGCTGAGCGAGTCGTTCGCCGAGTACCTGGGCTTCCGGGTGCTGGCGGAAGCTACCTCCTTCGCCGGGGCGTGGACCGCCTGCGCGCTGGACCGCAAGATCCGCGGCTACGACGCGGACCAGCGCGCCTCCACTCACCCGGTCGCCCCGGACCCGGCGGCGGTCCGCGACACCGACATCGCCCTGGCCAGCTACGACGACATCTCCTACGCCAAGGGCGCGGCCGCGCTGCGCCAGCTGGTGGCCTGGCTGGGCTGGCCCGTGTTCCTGGCCGGGGTCAACGACTACTTCGCCCGCTACCGGTTCGGCAGCGCCACCCTGGAGGACCTGCTCGGCTGCCTGAGCCGCGCCGCGGACCAGGCCGGGGAAGGGGCCGACGTCGGCGAGTGGGCCGCCTCCTGGCTGCGCAGCGCCGGGGTGGACACCCTGTCGGTGAGCCGCCCGGAACCGCCGGGCCGGGTCGGCTGCGTCAGCCATGACGGCACCAGGCCGCACCGGCTGCTGATCGGGGTGTACGACGAGGGACCGGACGGGCTGATGCTGCGCGGCCGGTTCCCGGTGCCGGTGCCGGCCGACGCGCGCGCCGTCGTGCTGCCGGCCGCCGCGGTCCGGCCGGAACCGGCCCTGCTGCTGCCGAACGACGGCGACCTGAGCTACTGCAAGGTCCGGCTCGATCCCGCCTCGCGCGACGCCCTGGCGGCCTCGCTCGGCCGCCTGCCCGATCCGCTCAGCCGCGCCGTCGCCTGGACCGCCATCCGCGACCTGGTCCGGGACGGCGAGCTCGCGCCGCGGCAGTACCTGGCCCTGGCGGCCCGGCACCTGCCCGCCGAGACCGAGAGCTCCGTCGCCGGCGCACGTGATCGGCTACGCCCGCTGGACGATCGCCGACCGCTACCTGCCGCCGGGGCAGCGCGACGCCGCCCTGGCCGGCCTCACCTCCCTGTGCCGGGACCTGCTCAGCCCGCATCCCGCCGGCGACGGCGGCGAGGTGCGGCTGGTCGCCGTGCGCGGGCTGATCGAGGCCGCCGCGGGCCCCGATGACGTCTCCGCCCTGTGGTCCTGGCTGGCCGCCGGGCGGGTGCCAGGCGGCCCCGACCTGGACGCGCGGCTGCGCTGGCAGGTCCTGCTGCGGCTGACGGTGCTCGGCGCCGCCAGCCGGGCCGAGATCGAGCACGAGGCCGGGCGCGACCCCCAGGACCCGGACGGCCGCCTCGCCGCGGCGCGCTGCCGGGCCGCGCTTCCCGACGCCGATGCCAAGCAGGCCGCCTGGGCGGTGCTGACCGAAGGCGCGCTGTCCGGCTACGAGCTGGCCGCGACCGCCGAGGGGTTCTGGCAGGCCGACCAGGCGGAGCTGCTGGCCGGGTACGTGCGCCGGTACTTCGCCGCGCTGCCCGCGCTGGACGGCGGGCGGGCCCGGGTCTGGGGCCGGCACGGCTTCCCGCATTACGCCGCGGAGACGGCCACCGTGCTGGCCGGCGAGCGGTGCCTCGAAGCCGGCGGCGTCACCGGGTCGCTGCGGCGGCTCCTCGCCGATCAGCTCGAGGACCTGCGCCGCGCGCTCGCGCGCTGCGCTCAGCTGGCTAGGCCGAGCAGGCGGGCCGCGTTGTGCTTGAGGATCTTGGGCCGGACCTCGGGCTTGATCTCGAGCAGCTCGAAGTCGCGCAGCCAGCGCTCCGGGGTCAGCAGCGGGTAGTCGGTGCCGAACAGCACCTTGTCCTGCAGCAGCGAGCTGGCCGCGCGGACCAGCTGAGGCGGGAAGTACTTGGGAGACCAGCCGGACAGGTCGATGTACACGTTGGCCTTGTGGGTGGCGATGGAGATCGCCTCGTCCTGCCAGGGCACCGACGGGTGGGCCAGGATGACCGTCAGGCCGGGGAAGTCGGCGGCCACGTCATCGAGCAGCATCGGGTTCGACAGCCGCAGCTTGATCCCGCGGCCGCCGGGCAGTCCGGCCCCGATGCCGGTCTGGCCGGTGTGGAAGACGGCGGGCAGCCCGGCTTCCTCGATGACCGCGTACAGCGGGTAGAAGCTCCGGTCGTCCGGGGAGAACCCCTGCAGGCTGGGGTGGAACTTGAAGCCGCGGACGCCGTGCCCGGCGATCAGCTGCCGCGCCCGGCGGACCGCCTGCTCGCCGGCCAGCGGGTCCACCGATCCGAACGGGATGAGCACGTCGGGGTGGGCGGCGGCCCGGTCGGCCAGCTCCTCGCTCGACAGCGCGGGGTGACCGGTCGCCGTGGCGGCGTCCACGGTGAAGACCACGGCGGCCAGCTGGCGCGCCCGGTAGTAGTCCGCGATCTGCTCGACGGTCGGCGCCCGGTCGTGGCTGGCCTTGAAGTACCGCGCCGAGGCGTCCAGCAGCTCGTCGTCGAGGGAGAGGTGCCCGTGCCCGTCGGACTCGACATGGACGTGCACGTCGATCGCGGCCAGGGCGGCCAGGTCCAGGTCAGTGGTCATCGATGACACCTTACATGCTCGCCTTCACGTTCAATGTCATACATCTTGTGCTTTACGGCACGCTATGGCACCGTCGGCGATGTGGAGCCGCAACGCCAGGTTCGCCAGGGGGACCTGCTGTGGACGCCGGGCCCGGACCGGGTCGCCCGCGCCAACGTCACCGCGTTCATCCGGTGGCTCGCCCGCGAGCGCGGGCATGACGTCGACGGCTACGACGCGCTGTGGCGCTGGTCGGTGACCGACCTCGACGGCTTCTGGCAGGCGATCTGGGACTACTGCGGCATCGAGGCCTCGGCGCCGCCCGCCGCGGTCCTCGGCCGCCGGTCCATGCCGGGCGCCGAGTGGTTCCCCGGGGCCAGGCTGAACTACGCGCAGCACGTGCTGCGCCGCGAGCAGGCCGGCCAGGACGCGCTGTACTACCAGTCCGAGAGCACGCCGCTCACCGGCCTGCCGTGGCCGGAGCTCGCGAACAGCGTCCGGGTGCTCGCCACCCGGCTGCGCGGCCTGGGCGTCCGCCCCGGCGACCGGGTCGCCTCCTGCATGCCGAACGCCCCGCGGACCGTGATCGCGATGCTCGCCACGACCAGCATCGGCGCGGTGTGGACCAGCTGCTCGCCCGATTTCGGCTGGCGCGGGGTCAGCGACCGGTTCGGGCAGCTGTCGCCGAAGGTGCTGTTCTGCGTGGACAGCTACCGCTACGGCGGCCGGGATTTCGACCGCAGCGCCGAGATGGAGCAGGTGATCGCGCGGCTGCCCGGCCTGGAGCAGGTCATCAGCGTCCCGGGGCCGGCCGGGCGCGCGATCGCCGGGGCGCGGCCCTGGGACGAGGTCATGGACCACCCGCCGGTGCCGGCCGCGGAGTTCGAGTTCGAGCAGGTGCCGTTCGGCCATCCGCTGTGGATCCTGTTCTCCTCCGGCACCACCGGGCTGCCGAAGGCGATCACGCACAGCCATGGCGGCATCCTCATCGAGCAGCTGAAGCTGCAGACGCTCAACATGGACCTGCACCCGGGCGACCGGCTGTTCTTCTACACCACCAGCGGCTGGATGATGTGGAACTTCCTGGTCAGCTCGCTGCTGCTCGGGGTGCGGCCGCTGCTGTACGACGGGAACCCGGCCTACCCCGGGCCGGGCGTGCTGTGGGAGCTGGCGCAGGACGCGGCGGTGACGATGTTCGGGGCCAGCCCCGCGTACGTCACCATGCTGTCCCAGGCCGGCGTGGTGCCCGCGGCGAAGTACGACCTGTCCGCGCTGGCCTCCGTCATGCTGGCCGGGTCGCCGGTATCGGCGGAGGTGAGCGCCTGGTTCTACCGCAACGTCAAGTCCGACCTGTGGCTGCACGTGGGCAGCGGCGGAACCGACGTCTGCAGCGGGTTCACCGGCGGAGCGCCCGGTGCTGCCGGTCTACGCGGGCGAGCACCAGGCGCGCAACCTGGGCGTGGCCGCGTACGCGTTCGGCGAGCGGGGCGAGCCGGTCACCGGGGAGGTCGGCGAGATGGTGATCACCCAGCCGATGCCGTCGATGCCGGTCCGGCTGTGGAACGACGACGACGGCGAGCTCTACCGGCGGACGTACTTCGCTGACTTCCCCGGCGTGTGGCGGCAGGGCGACTTCTTCATGGTCAACGAGCGTGGCGGCTGCTTCGTGCTCGGCCGCAGCGACGCGACCCTGAACCGGCACGGCATCCGGATCGGCACGGCCGAGATCTACGCCGCGCTGGAGTCCGTCGAGGAGGTCACGGACGCGCTCATCGTCAACCTCGACCTGCCGGGCGGCGGCTTCTTCATGCCGCTGTTCGTCACGCTGGCCGAGGGCGCCGTCCTCGACGACGCGCTCCGCGCCACGATCGCCGGCCGGCTCCGCGCCGAGTACACCGCCCGGCACGTGCCTGACAAGATCATCGCGGTGCCCGCGATCCCGGCCACCCTGACCGGCAAGAAGATGGAGGTGCCGGTGCGCAAGATCCTGCTCGGCGCCAGGCCGGACGACGCCGCCAACCGCAACGCGATGGCCAACCCGCAGGAGCCGCGAGTACGCTGGACGCCTCCGCCTCGCTGAGCCGACGTACGCGATCGCACCCAGCGGGACCCTACCGGTCCTGGTTATCCGATTGGCGGCTAGCCCGGCTGCGAGCCGTGGCTCAGCGCCGAGCGGCTAGTCCCGGCGTCGGGCTTGACGTAGCCGAAGAAGCCGCGGCGCTTGATCAGATCGGCGACCTCCGTCGGGCACCATGTCCTCCCAGGAGTCGTCGCCGGCGGCGATCCGCCGCAGCACGTCACGGCTGAAGATGGGCAGGTACTCCGGGTTGTAGTTGTCCAGGTTGACGAAGCTGCCCCGGCCGGCCAGGTAGTCGTACAGCGGCTGGAGCTCGGCCTGGACCTTGATGTCGTCCACGGTCTTGAGCTCTTCGTCCGGCCCGGCCGCAGCGGGTAGACGTAGAGCTTGAGGCCGTTCTTGAACAGCCGGCCGAAGCTCTCCAGGATCCCGCCCGGCAGCTGCGCGTGGTTCCGCTCGTCGAACAGGTCGATGAGGCTCGGCACGCCCATCACGATGCCGATCCGCTCGGTGGTCCGCTCGGCGATGTAGGCGGCCAGCCGGTAGTAGTCGAAGTAGTCCGTGATCAGGACCGTCTCGCCGCACGCGGCGAGCAGGTCGGCCCGGGCCAGGAAGTCCCGCCGGTCGATCTCGGACCGCTCGGCCAGCAGGTTCCGCATGGTGATCTCGGTCAGCTGCAGGATCGGCTTGCCTTCCACGGCCGGGTCCTGCGCGAACTTGTCCTTGGCGGTGGCGAGCATGTCCAGGTTCACGTGCGTCGGCGGCCGGAAGCTGCCCCGCTCGACCAGGATCGCCTTCTTGCGCAGCACCTCGCTCGGCTGCAGCACCTCGCGGTCCGGGCCGAACATGGCCACGCCGCTCAGCCCCAGCTGGACCAGCTTCAGCGCCATCAGCCGGTTGTCCACGCCGCGGAACTCGATGCCGCGGAACTCGATCATGTCGATCTCGACGCGGCCGGTGGTCAGCTGGTCCAGCAGGCTCTCGATCAGCTTCTCCGGCTCGTGGTGGTGGAAGAACGCGCCGTACAGCAGGTTCACCCCGACGATGCCGAGCGCCTCCTGCTGCAGGTAGGCCTCCTCGTCGAGCATCCGCACGTGCATGACGATCTGGCTGGGCTCGTCGTGCGTCTGGGACTGGAACTTCACGCCCATCCAGCCGTGGCACTCGTTGCCGCCCCGGTAGCTGCGCGCCACGACCGTGTCGGCGAACGCGAAGAAGCAGTTCGAGTCGCCGCGCTCCTCGTCCAGCCGCTCGACGTTGAGGTCGAACTCGTGGTCGAGCATGCCCTGCAGCCGGCCGGCCGAGACGTACCGGTCGGCCTTGCCGTAGACCGCGTCGCTGACCGCCATGTCGTAGGCCGACATGGACTTGGCCACGGTGCCCGCGGCGCCGCCGACCCGGAAGAACCAGCGCACGACCTCCTGGCCGGCCCCGATCTCCGCGATCGTCCCGTACCAGCGCGGGTCGAGGTTGATGCGCAGCGCCTTCTGGTGCGTATCGGACTGCTGCGCGATGAGCTCGGTCATGCTTCTCCCAGACCCTGCTCCGATGCTGCCGCCGTGGCAGGCCCGCGGCGGCGGCCGGGCTCTACCCTCAACGCTGGGATTGTACTAATTTTCCCGGGCCCGCCGCCAGAGCCGGGCCGGGGCGCGCCCACCGCGAGCAGCGCAATCTCAGTGTTCACCTGGATGTCCGGCCTCCGGCGGGCTCGCCTCCAGGTACTCGCCGAGCCGGTCCAGGCGGCGTTCCCACAAGCGCCCGCCGGGCCGAGATCCACTGCTCGGCCGAGCGCAGCGCCGCCGGGTTGATGCTGCAGGTCCGGGTGCGCCCGCTCTTCTGCGACCGGACCAGGCCGCTGGCCTCGAGGACCTGGACGTGCTGCAGCACGGCCGCCAGCGACATGGCCAGCGGCCGGGCCAGTTCGCTGACCGAGGCCGGCCCCTGGCTGAGCCGCTCCATCATGACCCGCCGGCCCGGGTCGGCCAGCGCCTGGAACACCCGGTCCAGATCCGCCGTTTGGTCAAGCATGATCGTGGCCAGTTTTGGGCAAATACCGCCGCAAACTGGCCACGATCATGACTCTACTCCCCGGCAAGGCCGGACGCAACTGATTAGGCCGGCGCCAGCCCGGTCCGGGGCCGGCGGGCGCGCGGCGCGGCATGCCGGGCGGGTAGTGGCCGGATACGCTCAGTCTTCATGGCAGCAGATCAGGCGGTGCCCCGGTACCGTCGCTGTACCGCAAGGTGGCCGAGGACATCAAGGCCGCCATCGCGGCGGGTGGGTACGCCGCCGGCACCCGGCTGCCCTCGGAGCACGAACTGGCCGAACGCTACTCGGTCTCACGCGGCACCATCCGCCAGGCGTTCGCGGCGCTGCGCGCCGACGGGATCATCGCGTCCCGGCGCGGCGCGCGCCGGGTGGTCGTCGGCGGGCCGCGGGTGCAGAGCTTCGGCGAGCTGCTGTCGTTCTCCCGGTGGGCGCGGGCCATGGGCGAGGTGCCGGGCGGCCGGTCGATCGCCATACGGCGCCGGCCGGCCAAGCCGGCCGAGGCCGAGCGCCTGGCGCTCTCGCCCGGCGCGCAGGTCTACCACCTGACCCGGGTCCGGCTGCTCTCCGGGCACCCGGTGATGATCGAGCGCGGCGTCTACCCGGACCGGGTCGGCGTGCTGGTGGCCGGGATGGACCTGGCGACGGACTCGATCACCGAGCGCCTGGAGGAGCTGGGCGTCGTGTTCGCGGACGCCGAGCACGTCATCGACGCGGTGCCGGCCACCGCCGAGGACGCCCGGCTGCTCGAGCGTCCGGCCGCGGGTGCCGATGCTGCGCGAGCGCCGCCTCACCACCGATCTGGCCGGGACGCCGGTCGAGTGGTCCGACGACCGTTACCTGGGCCGCGCGGTCGCCTTCAGCGTCCGCAACTCCACCGCGGTCAACGCCCTGTCCCGCACGCCCGGCGCTGCGCGGGCCCGGCGCAGCAGTGCCAGGCTGAGCAGCGGCGCGAAGTGACGCGAACTCCGGCGGGGTGACCGAGGGGTCCTTGGCCTCGTCGTCCCAGCGGCGGACCGCCACCGCGTCGCGGGCATAGGGCAGCGCCGCGAACGCGGCCGCCTGCTCCGGGGTCATCGGGCCGCCCTGCAGGGCCAGGGTGCGGACCGATTCCGGCGACAGCCGGGCGAAGTAGCCGGGCTCGGTGGCGCACAGGTAGCGCTTGGCCGCGACGTGCAGCCGGACCGGTTCGGTCACCGCCGGCGCCGAACCACTGGGCCAGCCACTGCGCGCTCCGCCGGCTGCCGTGCCGGGCGTCCGATCTCGCTGCGCAGAGTGCCCGACGTCGTGCAGCAGGGCCGCGGCCACCAGCGGCGGGGGCGCCCCGGCGGCCTCGGCCAGCGCGCCGGCCTGGCGCATGTGCTCGCCGATGGTCACCGCCTCCCCCAGGTAGTCCCGCGCCCCCGGCCCGGCGAACAGCTCGGCGATGGCGTCGATCCCGGTCATGAGGTCTCCTCGCGCTCAGTACGGCCAGCGTGCTGGCCAGTCCGTCCAGGTCGGCGTAGCAGCCTTGCAGGTGCCGGCCGGGCGAGCCCGCGCTCAGGCTGAAGGCGGTGCGGGCGTGCAGCACCCGGGTGTTGTCGAAGACCAGGCAGTCGCCGGGCGCCAGCCGCAGGTCGAGCTGCCGTCCGGGCTGGGCCAGCAGCTCCGCCCATCGCCGGTAGGCGGCGTAGAACGCGGTGATCTCGGCGTGCGACCCGCGCAGCGGCCGCATCGACCGGTTGTTGAAGCGCACCCCGCGGACCCGGCCGCGCGGGCTGAGCTCGATGAGCGGCTGGCTGGCCCGTAGCTCGGTCGCTTTATCGACATAACCGAACGGGACAGGCGTTCTCGTCAGCGTGCCGAACGATTCCGGGTCGGCGGCGCGGAAGCGCCGCGGCGGCGGCGAAGCCGTCCACCAGCCCGGTGTCTCCTCCCTTCGCCGGCCGCGCGCAGGCAGTGCAGCAGCTGCACGGTCGGCACCGGGTCGCGGTACGGGTTGTCGGTGTGCGGCCGGATCGCCCGGCTGGTGAAGGCCAGGTTGCCGGGGGCGGGCTCCACTCGGACGTCGAACAGGCGGCCGTAGTTGGTCTCCCTGACGTAGCCGAAGCTCGCCGCGACCTCGAGCACCCGGCCCGGCTCGGCGGGTACGCCGCGGAGCAGGACGAACCCCAGGCGCAGCACCGCCTCCAAGGGCGCGGACCGCTTGGCGGGCCGGCCGAGGTAGCGGGGCCAGCTCACCTGCGGGAACCGCCCGGTCTCCGGGTCCAGGTCGGCGGGCAGCCAGAGCTGCTTGTCGTCCTCGGTCCGGCCGTCGCCGTCCGCGCCGCCGCCGGGCGCGTGGGCGGCGAGCCAGGACCGGGGGAAGGCGGACCGGTGCTGATCGGGGGCGAACGTCACCGGCACCGAGCCGGCGGCGTGCTTCGGTGCGCGTGACAGCTAGCCCGTTCGGCATGTCGGTGATGTCTTTGAGCTTCTGGGCGGTGCCGGGCGCGAGGCAATCCGGGACACGGGCAGTTGTCGCGGAGCCACACCGCAGGGAACCGTAGCAGCCGCCCGCCCACGGCCAGCTCCAGGTCAGGACCAGTCAAGCCTGTCTCCACGGTGGTTCACCTGAATTCCAGTTAGCAAGTTGGCTATACAAGTTCAAAATTGACTATACTAGCGGCCATGGCGGCAAGGACGCGGGTGGTCATCGTCGGGGGCGGCGTGCTCGGCACCATGCACGCGGTCGCGGCCCGGCGGCGCGGCTTCGAGGTCGTGCAGCTGGAACGCGAGGCGGAGGCCCGCGGCGCGAGCGTGCGGAACTTCGGCCTGGTCTGGGTGAGCGGCCGGAAGGCCGGACCCGAGCTCAGCCTGGCCCTGCGCGCCCGCGAGCTGTGGGCCGAACTCGGCGCGCAGGTGCCCGGGATCGGCTTCCGGGCCGCGGGCTCGCTCACGCTGGCCACCTCGGACGCGGAGCTGGCCCTGCTCAAGGAGGCGGCGGCGCTGCCCGACGCGGACCGGCGCGGAGTTCGAGCTGCTCGACCCGGCGGCCGTCCGCGCGGTCAACCCGGCGCTGCGCGGCGAGTTCGCCGGCGGCCTGCACTGCCGCGCCGACGCGATCGTCGAGCCCCGGCAGGTGCTGCCCGGCGCTGCGCGGGTACTCTGGCAGGGCAGAGCGGATACGAGTGGCATCCCGGGCGGGAGGTCACCGAGATCGCGCCGAACGCGGTACGCGATCACACCGGTGCCTGGCACCAGTGCGACCTGGTGATCCTGTGCCCGGGCGCGGCGCACACCGGGATCGCGGGGCGGTACCTGGCCCGGAGCGGCGGGGTGAGGCGGGTCCGGCTGCAGATGATGCAGACCGCGCCGCTGGCCGCGCGGGTCACCACGGCGCTGGCCGACGGCGACTCGCTGCGCTACTACCCCGCCTTCGACCTGCCCGGCCGGGACCGGCTGCCGCCGCAGGCAGGGGGCCGCGGCCCGGGTCCGCGCGCAGCTGCTGCTGGTCCAGCGGGCCGACGGCGGGCTGACCATCGGCGACACGCACGAGTACGACGAGCCGTTCACGTTCGACCTGGACGAGGACGCCTACGATCACCTGCGCGGCCGGGCCGAGGCCCTGCTCGGCGCGCCCATCCCCCGCATCCAGCGCCGCTGGGCCGGGGTCTACAGCGAGGTCGAGCCGGCCCTGGCCGGGCGCGCGCTGTATCACCGGGCCGAGGTCGAGCCCGGCGTGGTCCTGGTCACCGGCCCGGGCGGGCGCGGCATGACCTGTTCCCCGGCGATAGCGGAGGAGACGTTCTCGTGAGTATCACGGTGGCCTGCCTGGACATGGCGGGCACGACGGTGGCCGACGACGGCACGGTGATGGAGGCCTTCACCGCGGCCATCACCGAGCAGAACCTGCCGGTGGCCCAGTTCAGCCAGGCCATGCAGGACGTGCGGTCCAGCATGGGGCAGTCCAAGATCGAGGTGTTCCGGCGCATCCTGGGCGACGACGCGGCCGCCGTGAAGGCCAACGAGGCGTTCGAGGACCACTACGGCGCGGCCGTCGGCCGCGGCGCGGTCGCCGCCATGCCCGGCGCCGAGGACACCTTCGCCGCGCTGCGCGCCGCCGGGGTCCGGGTCTGCCTGGCGACCGGCTTCTCCCCCGTCACCAGGGACGCCATCATCGCCCGGCTCGGCTGGGGCACGCTGATCGACCTGGCCCTGTCCCCCGCTGACGCGGGGCGCGGGCGGCCCTGGCCGGACCTGCCGCTGACCGCGCTGCTGCGGCTGGGCGGCGGCGCCGTCGCCGAGCTGGCCGTGGCCGGCGACACCGGCAGCGACGTCGAGTCCGGCCTGCGGGCCGGGGCCGCGGTCGTGGCCGGGGTGCTGACCGGCGCCGGCACCCGCGCCGACCTGGAGCAGGCCGGCGCGCCCCTGATCCTGGACACGATCGCCGGCCTGCTTCCCACGTCGTCAGCTGAGTAGTGGTTCTCAGCCGGCCCGGCGGGGGCTGACCAGGACGGGCTGGCCCGGCGGCAGCGACACCGAGACCGACTCGCCCGGGGCCAGCGCGGCCGACTCGGCGCTCGGCCGGTCCACCTGGACGGCGACGTCGCCGGACAGCTGGACGCCGACCCGGGTCACCGAGCCGAGGAACGTCCTGGTCGTCACGATCCCGTTGCCGTTCGCCACGACCTCCATCTGCAGGCCTTCCGGGCGGACCAGCACGTCCACCGCGGTCTCGTCCGGCACGTGGCCCCGGACCGGCACGGTGCTGCCGAGCACGGTGACCTGCCCGCCGGCCTGGAGCTCGCCGGGTATCCGGTTCATCACGCCGACGAACTCGGCCACGAACGCGGTGGCCGGGTCGGTGTACAGCTCGTCGGGCGCGGCGATCTGCTCGAGCCTGCCCTTGCTCATGACGCCAACCCGGTCCGCCATGGACAGGGCTTCCTCCTGGTCGTGGGTGACGAACAAGGTGGTGGTGCCGAGCTGCTGCTGCAGCGTGCGGATCTGCTCGCGCAGCTGCAGCCGGACCTTGGCGTCCAGGGCGGACAGCGGCTCGTCGAGCAGCAGCACCCGGGGCTCGATGGCCAGCGCCCGGGCCAGCGCGACGCGCTGCTGCTGGCCGCCGGACAGCTGGTGCGGGTACTGGCAGGCCTGGGGCGCCAGCCCGACCATGTCCAGCAGGTCGCCGGCCCGCTTGCGCCGCTCGCCCGCGCCGATCTTGCGCATCCGCAGCCCGAAGGCCACGTTGTCGAGCGCGGACATGTTCGGGAACAGGCTGTAGCTCTGGAACACCATGCCCATGTCCCGCTTGGCGGCAGGCACGGACGAGATGTCCTTGCCGTCGATCAGGACCGACCCGGTGTCGGCCGTCTCGAAGCCCGCCACGATGCGCAGCGCGGTGGTCTTGCCGCAGCCGGACGGGCCGAGCAGCGCGATGAGCTCGCCGGGCGCCATCTCGA
>CAWIUF010000009.1:0-31184 GCA_963839095.1 uncultured Actinomycetota bacterium
AGCTGAGCAGGTCGGCGATGGCGGCGATGGCGGGTTCGATGGCTCGCTCGCGGACGTTGCCGAAGCCCATCACCAGCGCGGGCGGGGCGGCGGCGTCCGGGTGGCCGCGGTACTCGCCGATGCCGTACAGCCCGACCTGCCGGTCACGCGCCGCGGCGATTACGGCCGTCTCGCCGGCGCCGGGCGGCAGCGGCGCGACCGCCTGGAATCCGGCCGCGAGCCCGGTGAGCCGGACCCGGGGACAGTGCCGGCCGAACGCGGCGGTCAGCGCGGTCCGCCGGGCGGCGTAGACCGTCCGCATCCGCCGCAGGTGACGGTCGTACCGGCCGGTGGTGAGCAGGGTGGCCAGGGCGAGCTGGTCGATCGTGCAGGAACCGCGGTCGCTCATCTCCTTTTCGGCGGCGACGGCGGCGGCCAGCGGGGAGGGGGCGTGCACCCAGCCGAGGCGGACCGCGGGGGCCAGCGCCTTGCTGGCGGTGCCGAGCAGGAAGACCCGGTCGGGGGCTAGTCCCTGCAGCGCGCCGACGGGTTCGGAGTCGTAGCGGAACTCCGAGTCGTAGTCATCCTCGATCACGTACCCGCCGCCCCGGAGCGCCCAGTCGGTCAGGGCGTGCCGCCGGGCCGGGGACAGGACCACCCCGGTGGGGGACTGGTGGGCCGGGGTCACCACGACCGCCTGGGCTCCGCTGGCCGCTAGTTCGCCGACCACTAGGCCCTGCTCGTCGACCGGCACGTAGGTGACGTGAAGGCCCGTCGCCAGGACCGCGCGGACGGTCTCGTCCGCCTGCGCGCTGCCGTAGCCAGGGTCTTCGAAGGCCACGCACGTCACCTCGCCCTGGCGAGCCAGGGCGCGCAGGGCCAGGTTGATTCCCTGCGCGAAGCCGGTGCTGATGATCATCCGCTCCGGGCTGACGGCGGCCGCTCGTACCCGCCGCAGGTACCCGGCGAGGACGTCGCGCAGTACCGGGCTGCCGTACGGGTCGCCGTAGCCCAGGTCAGCGTCGGCAGCGCCGGTGCACGCCTGCTTGACGGCCCAGGCCCAGTCGGTGCGCGGGAAGCTGGACAGGTCCGGCACGCCGGGCTTGAAGTCCGCGAGCAGCGGCGGCTCTGGGGAGGGGCGGCCGGACGGGGGCGCCGCGGCCGGGCGGACCGCGGGCTGGTCGCCGGCCTGGTGACCGCCGATGTCGGCCACCCGGGTGGCGGACCCGGTGCGGCTGGTCAGGTAGCCCTCGGCCAGCAGCTGCCCGTAGCAGTCCTGCACCATGCCGCGGGAGACGCCGAGCTCCCGCGCCAGCTCCCGGGAGGACGGCAGCCGTTCCCCGGCGCGGAGCCGGCCGCCCCTGATCGCCTCGCGCAGGCTCGTCTCCAGCTGGGCGCGCAGCGGCTGGCGGGCCGAACGGTCGAGCCGGACCAGCAACTCCGGACTCAAACCGGACCACTCAATCGCCATGAAATCGGACCTTACCAGCAGGCCGGCTGGCTTCTAGCGTGCATGTTATGAGCACCTTGACGCAGGCACGACCCGATACCGCGGCTCCGGCCCGGCTCATCAGCGGGCCGCTGGCCGCCACCTTCCTGGCCGAGTTCACCTCGCTCACCAGCTTCTTCCTGCTGCTGTCGGTCATGCCGATGCTGGCGGCGGCGGCCGGCGCCAGCAGTTCCGCGGCCGGGCTGATCACCGGGGCGCTGCTGCTCGGCACCGTCGCCGCCGAGGCCGTGGCCGCGCCTGCCCTCAGGCGGTTCGGGTACCGGATGGTGCTCGCGGCCGGAGCCGTGCTGCTCGGCGCGCCCGCCCTGGCCATGCTGGTGGCCGAACCCCAGGCCGTCATGATCGGCGTCAGCCTGGTGCGCGGGCTCGGCTTCGGCTTGTGCGGCGTGGCCTCGGGCGCGCTCACCGCCTCGCTGCTGCCGCCGGAGCGGCGCGGCGAAGGACTCGGCCTGCTCGGCATCGTCACCGGCATCCCGGTCATCGTCGCGCTGCCGGCCGGGATCTGGCTCGCCGGGCACCACCTGGCCGCCGCGGCCGCGGCGCTGGCGGCCGCGGCCGGCCTGGTGCCGCTGCTGGCGATCCGCTGGCTGCCGGGCGGGGAGACGGGCTACCCCGCACCACCGCGAAGCCGGGTACCCGCGGCTCCGGGCGGATGGCGGGCGGCGCCCTGCGGCTGCCGCTGATCTTCGCCGCCGCCACCATCGCGGCCGGCGTGCTCGACTCGTTCCTGCCGCTGGTGAAGGGGATCCCCAGCAGCCTGTGCTCGGCCGCGCTGCTGGTGCAGGCGATCACGGCCACGCTCAGCCGCTGGCAGGCGGGCAAGCGGGGCGACCGGTACGGTCACGCCCGGCTGCTCATCCCGGCGCTCGCCGTGGCGGCGCTCGGCATGGCCGCGATGATGGTGCTGGGCTCGCCGGTGGTGATCTTCGCGGGCATGGTGCTGTTCGGCGCCGGGTTCGGGGTGATCGAGAACGCGACGTTCGCGCTGCTGCTCGAGCAGCAGCCCGAGGCCAAGGCCAGCGCGCTGTGGAATCTCGCCTACGACGCCGGGTACGGCGCCGGGCCGGCGGTCTTCGGCCTGATCTGCGTCGCCACCGGCTACCCGGCGGCGTTCGCCCTGACCGGCGTGCTGATCCTGGCTGTGATCCCCGTCGCCCGGCGCGAGCGCCGGCCGTGACCAGGGAGCGATACTGGACGGCGTGGAATTGAGCCCGTTCCGGATCGAGCGTTTTTACGCCCGCTATGAGCACAGCACGCGCTTCATGCTGTCCAGCAGTGACTGCGAGTCGCGCACGATCGGTGCGCTGCTCGAGTTCGAGCCGGACGCGCACGAGCGGCTGCTGGAGACCTGGTGCGGGTACACCGAGTCGCCCGGCGGGCCCGAGCTCCGCCAGGCGATCGCCTCGATCTACGAGCGGACCGGGGCCGGGGAGGTGCTCGCCACCGTGAGCGCCGAGGAGGGCATCTTCCTGCTCTACCACGCCCTGCTCCGGCCCGGCGATCACGTGATCGTCGAGACGCCCTGCTACGAGTCGGCCCTCGAGGTCGCCCGCAGCACCGGGGCCGAGGTGAGCGAGTGGAAGCGCCGGTACGACGACGGCTGGGCGCATGACCTGGACGCTCTCGAGCGCCTGATCCGCCCGGCGACCCGCCTGCTCTACCTCAACCAGCCGCACAATCCCACCGGCACGCTGATGGCGCGGCCTACCTTCGAGCGGGTCATCGACCTCGCCCGCGCGCACGGCCTGGTGGTATTCAGCGACGAGGTCTACCGGGAACTCGAGCACGATCCGGCCAGCCGGCTGCCGGCCGCGTGCGATGCCTACGAACGGGGCGTCTCGCTCGGCAGCATCTCCAAGAGCTACGGCCTGCCGGGGCTGCGGACCGGCTGGATCGCCACCCGCGAGGCCGCCTTGCGGGACGCCGTCGCCACGCTCAAGGACTACACGACCATCTGCGCGAGCGCGCCGAGTGAGTTCCTGACCGCGCTGGCCCTGCGCCACCGCGAGGTCCTGCTGGACCGCAACCTCGGGATCGTGCGGCACAACCTGCCGCTCCTGGACGGCTTCTTCGAGCGGCACGCCGCGATGTTCGCGTGGACCCGCCCGACGGCCAGCCCGATCGGCTTCCCCCGCGTCACCGGGGTCGGTGACCTGACCCGGTACTGCGAACGGCTCGCCGCGGCCGGCGTGCTGCTCCTGCCGGGCGCGGTCTACGACCAGCCGGACCATCTCCGCGTCGGCTTCGGCCGGGCCAACATGCCCGAGGCCCTCGGCGTCCTCGAGGCCACCCTGAATGCCAGCTGAAACCGGCCGCTGGGCCCGGCTGCGCCGGTCCCTGTGGCAGCCGCCCCGCCCGCACGGCGAGGCGCCCCGCGAGCGGGTGGTCGGCCCGCTCGAGCTCTTCTATGACCTGGCCGTGGTGGTGCTGGTCGCGCAGGCCGCCCATCACCTGGCCGGGCACCTGACCTGGTCCGGGCTGGGCGAGTTCGCCGCGATCTTCACGCTGGTGTGGATCGCCTGGGCCAACGGCAGCTTGCACCATGACCTGCACGGCCACGACGACGCCCGCGCCCGCAGCACGTTCTTGCTGCAGATCGTGGTGCTGGCCGCGATGGGTGCCTTCATCCCGCAGGCGGACGGGGCGCGCGGGGCGGCGTTCGCCGTCGCCGCCGGGGTGCTGTTCGCGGTACTGGCCGTGCTGTGGATGCTGGCGTCGCGGGGCGATACTCCTGAATTCCGCCGGCGGAGCCCGGCTGTTCGTCATCGGGACGGCCGCCTGCGCCGTCCTGCTGGCCGGCACCGCCCTGCTGCCCGCCGGGGACCGGGTGGCGGCCTGGGGCCTGCTGGACGTGGCCTACCTGGCCGGGTACACCGCCGCGGTCCTCGACTCCACCCCGGCCCAGGCGGCCGCGATGGCCATCAGCGACGCACTGACCGAACGGTTCGGCGCGTTCACCATCATCGTGCTCGGCGAGACCCTCACCGGCGTCGTCGCCGGCCTGTCCGGCGAGCCGGTCAGCGCCATGACCCTCGCCGTCGCACTGGTCGCCGTCGTGGTCGGCTTCGGCGCCTGGTGGACCTACTTCAACCTGGTCGGTCAGCGCCGTCCCCGGCCCGAGCGACGGTCCGGCCTGCGCTGGGAACTCGGCCACCTGCCGCTGGCGGCCGCCATCGCCGCGATGGGCGCCGCCATGGTCAGCCTGACCGAGCACGCCCACGACGGCCGCACCCCCGCCGCCACCGCGTGGGTCCTCGGCGCGGGCGCCGCGGTGGTGCTGAGCGCCACCATGCTGGTCGCCGGGAGCCTGCAGTCCTGGGACAGTGATCCCGGCCTGTACCGGCTGCTCACCCGCACCTGCGCCGTGGTGGCCGTGGCCTGCCTCGGCGCCGCCGCCGCCCGGCCCGCGCCGCTGCTCCTGGGTCTCGCGCTCATCCTGCTGCTCAGCATCCCCTGGGCGATCGCCGTCGTCCGCCACCTCACCAGCGAAGACCGCTCCGGGCAGGTGGGAGATCATGCAGACAGCGCCGTTGGATGACGACCAAGGGCGGCCCCGTCCGGTGCTGCATTTCGCTCCGGCCCGGGGGTGGATGAACGACCCGATGGCGCGATCATGAGCTGGCGCTCGAGCCTGACCCGTTCGGTCCCGACCGGGACGGGTGCTTCTCCGGCTGCACGGTGGTCGCGGACGGCCGCCCGCACCTGCTCTATACCGGGGTGAACGGCCCGCACCAGTTGCCCTGCCTGGCCGAAGCCGCCGACCAGGACCTGAACCGGTGGACCCGCGACCCGGGCAACCCGGTCATCGCTGGCCCGCCGCCGGGCGAGGCGGTCCGGGCGTTCCGTGACCACAGCGCCTGGCGGGACGGGCCGCGATGGTACCAGGTAGTCGGGGGCGGCCTGGCGGACCGGGGCGGGGCGCTGTTCCTGTACCGGTCGGCGGACCTGCGTACCTGGGAGTACGTCGGCGTCTGGGCCGCGGCCGCGGACTACGGCCTGGCCGGCGGGGTCTGGGAATGCCCGGACGTGTTCGTTCTCGGCGACACCGTGATCGTGGTCGTGTCGGTCTGCGACGCCGATCCGCCTGGATGTGGATGACGGCCAGGTTGACGGCGACCGCTCCGGGCCGCCCGCGGACGGCGCGGTTGGGCAGGTACGCATCTACTACGACAGCGGGATCCTCGAGGTCTTCAGCGCGGGTGCCCCGGCGGCCGCGGTGATCTGCGACCGGGACGGCCGCTACGACCGCGTGGACGTCGAAATCTCCGGGACGCCGCTCGGACCGGCCCGCCTGACCGCCTGGTGGTGCGGCTGACCGGATCAGACCGCGGTGTGCCGGCGGAGGAGCTCGGTGAGCGTGGCGAGCTCGGCGGCGAGCGCCGCCCGGCCCGCGGCGGTGATGCGGACCCAGGTGCGCGGCCGGCGGCCGGCGTAGCCCTTCTCCATCTCGATCAGGCCGGCCTGTTCCAGCACGGTGAGGTGCTTGGACAGGTTGCCGGGAGTCAGCCCGAGCGCCTCGCGCAGGTAGCCGAAGTCGGCCCGCTGCGCCTCGGCGGTGATCGTGAGGATGCCGAGCCGGTGCCGCTGGTGCACGGTCTCGTCCAGGTCCTTGGTCGGATGCTCCGGACCCGGCGGCTCTGACGCCTCTGGCGGCTTCGGTTGCTGCGGCGGCAGGTCCTGGGCCGGGCTCACGTGCTGGTCCGGTGGCGCCGCTGCCCCGCGAACGCGCCTGCCCCCGCGGCGAGAAGCACGAGCGCGGGCAGCAGCACGTTGGGCAGGGAGGTCAGGTCCAGGTCGCTCCCGGACGGATGCCAGCCCAGCCGGAACAGCACGTTCTCGATGTCGTACAGGCTCGCCAGCAGCGCGGTCGCGGTGTAGACCGCGGCGATGAGGGTGAGCGCGCGGCTGCGTTCCGCCCAGGCCAGGACCCACAGTCCGGCGGCGATGATGACGAACGGGAAGGTGCCCCGCAGGACCAGGTCGCCCGGCCACAGCACCTGCAGGTACTGCAGCCAGCCGAGCCAGCGCGGGCTGCGCACCTGGGACAGCGGCGGGATCACCAGGGCGAGGACGGTGAGGACGGCGGTGGTCACGACGTAACCGCGGGCGGGGGTGGCCAGGCCTACCCGGCCCGCGTTCCGCCGGTACCACAGCAGCGTCAGCAGCAGGCCGCCGAGCAGGGCGGCCAGCCAGTAGTAGCCCGCGAAGCCCCGAACCGTGACGCCGGGCCAGCCGCCGAGGATGGGCAGCGCGGGCTGGCCCGGTCTGAATCCGGTGCCGGCCGGGCCGGGCAGGACGTAAAACGGCACTGACGCGCAGGTCAGCAGGCCGAACAGGACAAGCGGGAACCAGTAGGCGTGCCGCTCGGTCCGGACGCGGCGGCGGAGCGCCGTCAGCTCGGTGAGCAGGCCGGCCTGCTCGCCCTCACCTTCGCTCATGCCAATAGCTTGGCACAGCCAACTAGTTGGCGCAACGCTTTGTCGGATATGCCTCGTTCCGCTCGTTTAGTTGGAACGAGTGGCCATGACCGCCTGATCGAAGGGGAGGACATCGACTACCGCCTCCTGGACGAACTCGTCGGCGAAGCAAGCGGCAAGGGCGTCCTCCGGGCCATGCGCCAGAAATACGGCCCGGTCGGGTTTGACGCCATCGTCATGCCGGTCTTGCGGGAGATCGACCGGCGCAAGCCGATCCGGTCGACCCGGCCCACCTGGCAGCCGATGAGGACCCGCTGACGGCTGGCATCACCCGCTAGCGAAGAGCGCTCAGGTGCGGGCAGTCCCGGAACCGGCGATCGTCAGCTCCCAGCAGGCGAACGCCAGGTTCGCCGCCGCAGGCGCCAGGAACGCCGCCGCCCACCCGTACGTTTTCGCGTCGTTCCCGCCGAGGGCGAGCGTCACGACGCCCAGGCCGGTCAGGACGGCACCACTGGCGATCCGCAGCCCGGCGCAGGCGCGCAGGTGGTGATACTCCCAGGGTGAGATGATCCGCCGCATTCCGGATCGCGCGGGAGATGCCCACCACCCGCGCAGGCCCTTCGGAGCGGTGCCGTCATTCTGTCCGTCCATGGATTGCCTCCGTGAGCTGCGGCGCCGGCCATTCCGGCCGCCTGCATCTCAATGCTCGCCGGGCCCGAGCAGGAGATCCACCGTACGGCCACCCGGACCTGAGGTACGGCTAGCACGGTCTCCCGGCTCAGCCGCCCAGGCCGAAGGCCTTGGCCAGCGCGGTCATTGCGGCGGTGTCGGCGAAGGGGAAGCTGAAGATCACTTCGTCGGCGCCGGCCTCGATGTGACCCGCGACCAGGCCGGGAATCTCGTGGGGCTGGCCGACGGTGAATCCGGCGGTCTCCTCGGGAGAGGCGCTGGCCGCCAGCATCTCGTGCACCTCGGCGGTGTTCTGGGCGGAGGTGGTGAGGATCAGCGGGGTCATCCAGGTCACGCCGACCTCGGCCGGGTCGCGGCCGACCTCGGCGCAGTGGCGGTGCAGGACATCGATCTTGCGGGACAGCGTGCTGACGTCACCCGTCACGTTGCACATGTCCGCGTACTGGGCCACCAGGCGCAGCGTCCGCTTCTCGCCACCGCCGCCGATCATGATCTTCGGGCCGCCGGCCCGCACGGGCCGGGGCAGGTTGCGGGCGTGATCGAGCCGGTAGTGGGTGCCGGAGAAGCTCACGTCGTCGCCGGTGAACATGGCCCGGCAGATCTGGACCGCCTCTTCGAGCATGTCCAGGCGCACCCGGTCGGCCGGGTAGTCGACGCCGAGGCCCTGGTGCTCGACGTCGTACCAGGCGCCCCCGATGCCGAGGATGGCCCGGCCCCGCGAGATGACGTCCAGCGTGGTGACGATCTTGGCCAGGATGCCGGGGTTGCGATAGGTCACGCCGGTGACCAGCGTGCCCAGCTGGACCCGGCTGGTCCGCGCGGCCAGCGCCCCGAGCAGGGTGTACGCCTCCAGCATGGGCTGGTCCGGACCGCCCAGGGGCGGCAGCTGGAAGAAGTGGTCCATGACCCACACCGAGTCGAACCCGGCTTCTTCCGCCGTCGTGGTCAGGCCGGCCACATGGTCGAACAAGTCGGCCGGATCAAATCCGGAGAAACTGGGCAGTTGTACACCGAATCTGGTCATGGCGTCACCCTAGCGACTCCCGGCCGGATGGCGGGCCGCGCGCACCCGCGATCCGCCCGTGCGGACGAACGGCTCGCGGGTGCGCGTCAGGCCGAGCGGATGCTCGTCAGGTCGAGACGAGGTCGCACACGAAGATGAGGGTCTCCCCGGGCGCGATCACGTTCCCGGCGCCGCGGTCTCCGTAGGCCAGGTCCGGAGGGATGATCAGCTGGCGGCGGCCGCCGACCTTCATGCCCTGCACGCCCTGGTCCCAGCCCGCGATGACCCGCCCGGCGCCGAGCCGGAACTCCAGCGGCTCGCCCCGGTCCCAGCTCGCGTCGAACTCCTCGCCGGTCGAGAACGCGACCCCGACGTAGTGAACCTGGACCGTGTCGCCAGGCTTCGCCACGCTGCCGTCACCTTCCCAGATCTCGGTGATCTGCAGCTCGGAAGGCGGCTCGCCGCCGGGGAAGTCGATCTCGGGCTTGCCGGTGCTCATACTCGTCTCTCCCAGTAGCTCTTGACGATCGCACGCTAGCCCAGGTGAGCCAGCGGTGCGCCTCATCTCACCCGCACGGGGGCGGTGAGGCCTGCCCCAGGTTATGCTGCCGCCCTCGCTGCCGGGGTGCGCTCCGGCCGGATCACGGCTCGGCGGGCCAGCCTAGCCGTCCCGGGTCACGGGCTGCTGGCGCCAGGCTTGGCGGGCGGCGTCGGTGAGCCACGGCGCCGCGTCGGCGACCAGTTGTCGCAGCGATGCGCCGTACCGGGCGGCCATGACGTCGCTGTGCCGCATCACGTCGAGTTCGTTGGCGGCCGTCAGCTCGGTGAAGGCACGGATATCCCGCTCTGGCGGCGTGTGCGTGCGGCCGGTGAAGCGGTCCCGGAAATGTACCGGCCCGGATCCGGCCAGAAGCGGGTACACGGCCGCCCGGTCGCAGCTGCCGTAGAGGTAGACCAGCGACTCGGCCCGGGCGCCGGCCAGCGCGCGGAGCACGGGGCGTTCGTCCACGGTGAGCAGGGCCTGGCCGAAGCCGTCGGTGCCGTAGCAGGCGTGGCACAGCGCGGCGACCTGAAGATCCTCGTCGGCTCCCCATCCCGCGAGCAGCGCGGCGACGCGGTTTACGTGCTCATACAGGGTTCCGCCGGGGTGGGCTAGCTGGGCGGCCCCGCGGGCCAGCAGGAACTCCTGGATTTCCGGTGAGTCAGGTCTCACGTCACCAGTTATATCCGGGGCAAGCGCGGATTGCAGCTGGAAAGGGCCGCAGCGGCGGGTGGCGCGGCAGCGTCTGGCTAGCATCGAGCCAGCTCCGGGTAGGGAGATAGCGTCTCAACTTGAGTCATTCGCTTTCTTGAGAGATTCGTCTTTACCGGGCTAAGGTGGGCAGTGTGACGGCCTCCCCGACCCCGATACCGGCCCCGCCCCCGGCTCCGGCCGAGGAACTGCGCCGGGCCGGCCTGCGGATCACGGCCGCTCGCATCGCGCTGCTCGAGACGGTCCGAGACGGTGACCACCTCGGCGTCGAGGCGATCGCCGCCGGGGTGCGCGGCCGCATCGGCCACATCTCCCTGCAAGCCGTGTACGACGCCCTGCACGCGCTGACCGAGGTCAGGCTCATCCGCCGGATCGAGCCGGCCGGCGGGCCGCCGCGGTTCGAGGGACGCGTCGGAGATAATCACCACCACGTCGTGTGCCGGTCGTGCGGCGTCGTCGTCGACGTCGACTGCGCGGTCGGTGAGGCGCCCTGCCTGACCGCGTCCGACGACCACGGCTTCGCCATCGACGAGGCCGACGTCACCTACTGGGGCCTGTGCCCTGACTGTTCCACCCGTAGTTCCTGATCGGCATGACGTTCCTGAATAACGCAGATCAAAGCAACCGGAAGGATTCCCATGGCTGAGCGTCCTGACCATGACCCCGTAACCACCGATCCCCACACGCCGGAAGCCGCGGAACGGACCGGGGGCGCGAGCGCGGAGGGCTGCCCGGTCGTCCACGGCCGCGTCGCACCCCACCCAGGGCGACGCGAACAGCCAGTGGTGGCCCAACCGCCTCAACCTGAAGATCCTGGCCAAGAACCCCGACGTCATCAACCCGAACGACGCGGACTTCGACTACGCCGCCGAGTTCAGCAGCCTCGACCTCGGCGCGGTGAAGACGGACATCGCCGCCGTGCTGACCGACTCCAAGGACTGGTGGCCAGCCGACTTCGGCACCTACGGGCCGCTGATGATCCGGATGGCGTGGCACAGCGCGGGCACCTACCGGGTCAGCGACGGCCGGGGCGGCGCCGGCGCGGGCCAGCAGCGCTTCGCGCCGCTGAACAGCTGGCCGGACAACGTCAGCCTGGACAAGGCCCGCCGGCTGCTGTGGCCGGTCAAGAAGAAGTACGGCAAGAAGATCTCGTGGGCCGACCTGCTGGTCCTCACCGGCAACGTCGCGCTGGAGACGATGGGCTTCAAGACCTTCGGCTTCGGCGGCGGCCGGGTGGACACCTGGGAGCCGGAGGCGGACGTCTACTGGGGCCCGGAGACCGTGTGGCTCGACGACGAGCGCTACAGCGGCGACCGCGAGCTGCAGGACCCCCTGGGGGCGGTGCAGATGGGCCTGATCTACGTCAACCCCGAGGGCCCGAACGGCAACCCGGACCCGCTGGCGGCGGCCCGCGACATCCGTGAGACGTTCGGCCGGATGGCCATGAACGACGAGGAGACCGTCGCGCTCATCGCCGGCGGCCACACCTTCGGCAAGACGCACGGCGCCGGCGACTCGGAGGAGCACATCGGGCCCGACCCGGAGGCGGCCCCGATCGAGCAGCAGGGCTTCGGCTGGCAGTCGACCTACCGTACCGGTAAGGGCATCGACGCGATCACCAGCGGGCTCGAGGTCACCTGGACCTACCACCCGGCCCGGTGGGACAACGAGTTCTTCCACATCCTGTTCGGCTACGAGTGGGAGCTGTTCAAGTCCCCGTCGAACGCCAACCAGTGGCGGCCCAAGAACGGCGAGGGGGCCGGCCTGGTGCCCGAGGCGGACGGCAGCGGCACCCGCGAGCCGCGGATGCTCACCACCGACCTCGCGCTGCGCTTCGACCCGATCTACGAGCCGATCTCCCGCCGGTTCCGGGACAACCCGGAGGAGTTCGCCGACGCGTTCGCCCGCGCCTGGTTCAAGCTGACCCACCGCGACATGGGCCCGGTCGTCCGGTACCTCGGCCCGGAGGTCCCGTCCGAGGAGCTGATCTGGCAGGACCCGGTGCCGGCGGCGGACCACGCGCTGGTCGACGAGGCGTGACATCGCCAGCCCTGAAGGAGCCAGGTCCTCGACTCGGGCCTGACCGGTCTCGCAGCTGGTCTCCGACCGCGTGGGCGTCGGCCTCGACCTTCCGCGGCAGCGACAAGCGCGGCGGCGCCAACGGCGGCCGCATCCGGCTCGAGCCGCAGAGCGGGTGGGAGGTCAACAACCCCGACCAGCTGGCGACGGTGCTGCGCACCCTGGAGGGAATCCAGCAGTCCTTCAGCGCCGGCGGCAAGAAGATCTCGCTCGCCGACCTGATCGTGCTGGCCGGCGGCGCGGCCGTGGAGAAGGCGGCCGCCGACGCCGGCATCCCGGTCGACGGTCCCGTTCACGCCGGGCCGCACCGACGCCTCGCTCGAGCAGACCGACGTGGAGTCGTTCTCCCACCTCGAGCCGAAGGCGGACGGGTTCCGTAACTACCTGGGCAAGGGCGCCCGGCTCCCGGCCGAGTACCTGCTCATCGACAAGGCGAACCTGCTGACGCTGTCCGCGCCGCAGATGACGGTCCTCGTCGGCGGGCTGCGCGTGCTCGGCGCGAACTACGACGGCTCGAAGCTCGGCGTGTTCACCGACGCGCCGGGGACGCTGACGAACGACTTCTTCGTCAACCTGCTCGACTACGACACCACCTGGACGGCGACTTCGGAGGACGAGTCCAGCTTCGAGGGACGCACCGCCGACGGCGCCGTCAAGTGGACCGGTACGCGGGCCGACCTGGTCTTCGGCTCCAACTCCGAGCTGCGGGCCATCGCGGAGGTCTACGCGAGCGACGACGCGAAGGAAAAGTTCGTGCACGATTTCGTCGCGGCGTGGGTCAAGGTGATGAACGCCGACCGGTTCGACCTCGCCTGATCAGGGCGCTCAGGCCAGCCTGACGCCCCAGGTCAGCGGCCCTCTCGGCATCGCCGCCAGCGCGACGCCGAGAGGGCCGCACCCGTTCCCGGCCCGGGTCGGAAAAGGTCGTTTAGCCCGGACTCGCCGGTATCGGGCACCTCGTTGCCGGGCAGGGGGCAGCGCTGCTAGCCTTCAGGCTTTGCTCAGCCAACTACGGAGGTACAGGATTTACATGATGCGCCGAATCTCCCTCGTCGCCGCCTCTGCGGCGATGCTCGCTGTCAGCGCACTGCCGGCGTCCGCAGCCACCATGGGATCCGCTACCGCTACCGCTACCCACAAGCTATCCTTCCCGGCTGCGCCGGGCCTCAAGGCCTGGGGGACCTACACCAAGGTCAGCAAGGGTCTCAAGCTGAACATATGCGCCGAGGACATGTCCAGGAGCATCTACGCGGTCGGCGCGGTCGCGGAGGCGTCTAACGCCACCGGCAAGTTCAAGACCAACCTGGGCGCGGTGGCGTTCGGGTACCACCAGACCATCTGCCGCTACATGACCGTGCGCTTCAGCTCGCACCTGCACGTGTACTCGTTCGACGCTAACAACAAGGGCATGATGACCCACAAGACCAAGCTGAAGAAGATCTTCTAAGCGCGAACGACCCGGAGGCCGGCCGCGGCGGTATGCCGCGGCCGGCCTTCGCGCGTCCGCCGCAGCGGCCAGCGGGACATGAGAGGCTGGCCGCATGACGATCCGGCTCGGCAGCACGGTGATCAACTGCGCGGACCTGGAGCTCATGACCGGGTTCTGGACGCGGGCCCTGCACCTGGCGCCCTCGCAGACGGACGAGGATGGCTTCCGGGTGCTCCGGGACGACCACGGCCGCCGCCTGTCCCTGCAGCTCGCGCGGACCCCGGTCACCGCCAGGGACCAGATGCACCTGGACCTGTTCACCGACGACCAGGCGGCCGAGGTCGCCCGGCTGACCGGGCTCGGGGCGCGGTTCGTCCGGCACAACCAGGACCCGGACGACGACTACGTGGTCATGACCGATCCCGAGGGCAACGAGTTCTGCGTATGCGTGGTCAGCCGCTCGGTGCTGGAAGGCGCCGGCGGATAAATCCGTTGCCGCCGGCCGCCGGGCCACCCGAGGATGAGCCCATGGCGGGCAACGCGGACCTCGACTGGCGGCCGATCGAGCGCAAGGACGCGGCGGCCTGGTCGGCCATGCTGATCGAGATCCAGCACGCCGACCGGGACTGGGAGTTCCTGACCGAACAGGATCTGCTCGACGAGTTCGGCCATCCGGACCACGACTTCCCGCGCGGCTCGATGGGCGTCTTCAGCGGCGGCGCCATGGCCGCCTT
Organism: uncultured Actinomycetota bacterium; assembly: GCA_963839095.1. GTDB lineage: Bacteria > Actinomycetota > Actinomycetes > Streptosporangiales > Streptosporangiaceae > Palsa-504. Next base: position 14,094 of record CAWIUF010000009.1, read on the forward strand.
CGGCACGGTGGCGGTCCGGAGCGAGGCCGACCCGGTGCACGACATGCGTTACTGGGGCGGCGTGCACCCGGACTGGCGGCAGCGGGGGCTCGGCGGCCGGCTGCTCGACTGGGCCGAGGACGCGGCGGTCCGGCTGCACCAGGACCACTTCCCGGGGCGGCCGCTGTCCCTGTCCGGCTCGTCCCTGGAGCACGTCCCCGACGCGGCCGCGCTGTACGCGGCGCACGGCTATAAGCCGGTGCGCTGGTTCCAGGTGATGTCGCGGGACCTGAAGACGCCGCTCCCCGAGGCCCCGCTGGCGCCGGACGTGCGGGTCCTGCCGTTCTCGCCGGAAGTCTCCGAGGACGCCAGGCGCATCCGCAACGAGGCCTTCGCCGACCACTGGGGCTCGACGGAGACCTCCGCCGAGGCCTGGGCTCATCACCTGGCGTCGGGGACCATCCGGCCCGGCTTCAGCTTCGTGGCCTACGTCGGCTCCGAACCAGCCGGCTTCGTCCTCAGCGAGGAGTACGAGGGGTACAACGACACGATCGGCGGCCGGGACCTGTTCATCGGCCTGGTCGGTACCCGGCGGACGGCCCGCGGGCGGGGCATCGCCTCAGCGCTGCTGACCCGGGCGCTCGCCCAGGCCAGGGAAGCCGGCTTCATCTCCGGCTCCCTGGTCGTTGACGCCGACTCGCCGACCGGCGCGGTGGGCCTGTACGAGCGGGTCGGCTTCACCGTCAAGCACACCTCGGTCACCCAGGCCAAGACGCTGCTCCCCTGAGGCGGCAGGCGGGAGCAGGAAACGACGGGCCGGGTCTAGTGCGGGATGCCGGAGATCAGGTCACCCGCCTTGGCCAGCACGGAAGTGCGATCCGACCGGCCGGTGCCCTCCAGCCGGTCCGCGGCCCGGTACAGCGTGTAAAGACCGTGCACGCCCGCCCAGCGCGCCGGCTCGGGTTCCCAGCGCGGTGAGCGGTGGCCCACCCAGGGCAGCGTGGTCAGCGCGCTCGGCACGCCCCGCACCAGGTCGGCGAGCGTACGGCCGGCCAGGTTGGACGCGGCCACCCCGTGACCCGAGTAGCCGCCCGCCCAGCCCAGCCCGGCCTGGGCGTCCAGGGTGACCGTGGCGCACCAGTCCCGCGGCACGCCGAGCACGCCGCACCACGCGTGCTCCAGGCCGGCCGGGGTCGCGGCCGGGAACATCCGGCGCAGGATCCGGCCGAGCTGGGCGATGGTCGACGTCGCGATCGCGCCGTCGTGGTCGATGCCGGAGCCGAACCGGTAGGGGATGCCGCGGCCGCCGAGGGCGATCCGGCCGTCCGCGGTGCGCTGGGCGTAGATGTAGGCGTGCGCCTCGTCGCCGAGCGTCTCGCAGCCGTCCCAGCCTATTCGCTGCCAGGCCTCGTCGCTGAGCGGGCCGGTGACGATCATCGCGCTGTTCATCGGGAGCAGCGTGCGGTGCTGGCCCGGGATGTCCGCGGTGAACCCCTCGGTGCAGCGCAGGATGTACGGCGCACGCACGTCGCCGGCCGGCGTGCGGGCGAGGCCGGGGGAAATGGACGTCACCGGGGTCGCCTCGTACAGCTGCACGCCCGCCGCCCCGACCACGCCGGCCAGCCCGGCGACCAGGTCCGCGGGCTGCACCCGGGCACAATGGGGCGAGTAGAGCGCCCCTACCGCTCCCTGCACCCGCAACCGCCCGGCCAGCTCAGGTCCTTCTAGATACCGAACGATGCCGGGACCATCGCCCCAGGCTCGTTCCTCCTCCAGCCGGTGGCGCAGCCGGGCGTCCTGAGCCGCGGAGGTGGCGACGGAGAGCTCTCCTCCCTTGACCAGGCCGGCGTCGATGCCCTCGGCGGCACAGACCCGGGCCACCTCGTCCACCGTGTCGCGCAGGTGCTGCTCGAGGTCACGGACGCCGTCCCGGCCGCGGGGCCCCCGGGCGTACTTGGCCCGTGACCCCGGCAGCGCGGACGTCACCCAGCCGCCGTTGCGGCCGGAGGCGCCATAGCCGGCGAAGTTCGCCTCGAGCATCACGATCCGGAGCGCGGGATCGGCCCGCTTGAGGTAGTAGGCGGTCCACAGGCCGGTAAAGCCGGCCCCGACGATGCACACGTCGGCCTCGGTACTGCCCGGCAGCGCGGGCCGCCGGGCCGGGATGCCGTGCCGTTGCCACCAGTACGACACCTCCCCATTTCGCATGGAGCCTCCTCGGGGCGCGCACCCAGCTCGTTCGGATCAAATTATCTTGATTGTCATTTAATGTTCACCTGCGATCGGCGGATGCCAGGTCAGCGCGGGCGAGCCGGTCTTTTCCGACCATTGGCAGGGTAGCGTCAAGGTATGCGACTTGGGGTCCTCGACGTGGGGTCGAACACGGTCCACCTGCTCGTGGTGGACGCCTACAGCGGGGCGCGGCCGATGCCGGCCTTCTCGCACAAGGTCAACCTCAAGCTCGCCGCCCAGCTGGACGGCACCTCACTGTCCGGGCCGGGCGAGAAGGGCCTGCGCGGGGTGGTCGAGGAGGCGCTGCGCATCGCGGAGGACAAGGGCGTCGAGGAGATCATCGCGTTCGCGACCTCGGCCGTCCGGGAGGCCGTGAACGGCGAGCAGGTGCTGGCCCGGATCCGCGAGCAGACCGGGACCCAGATCAACGTGATGACCGGCCAGGAGGAGGCGCGGCTGACCTTCCTCGCCGCCCGGCGCTGGTTCGGCTGGTCGTCCGGGCGGCTGCTGGTGATCGACATCGGCGGCGGCTCGCTCGAGGTGGCGTCGGGCATCGACGAGGAGCCGGACGCGATGGCCTCGCTGCCGCTCGGGGCCGGGCGGCTGACCCGGGACTGGCTCAGCAGCGACCCGCCCTCCGCTCAGGAGGTGCGGCGGATGCGCAAGCACGTGCGGGCCGAGATCGCCCGGCAGACCGGGGGCATGCTGCGCCAGGGCGCCCCCGATCAGGTGGTGGGCACCTCGAAGACGTTCCGGCAGCTGGCCCGGATCGCGGGGGCCGCTCCGTCCGGCGAGGGCCCTTACGTCAAGCGCGTCCTGCGGCACGCCGACGTGGCGGCGCTGGCCGAGCGGCTGCCCGCGATGACCCAGGCCGAACGGCTCAAGCTGCCCGGGGTCTCCGCCAGCCGGGTGGCGCAGCTGCCCGCCGGGGCCATCGTGGCCGACGCCGTCCTCGAACTGCTGGGCGTCGACCAGCTCGAACAGTGCCCCTGGGCCCTGCGTGAGGGAGTCATCCTGCGACGGCTCGACACACTCGCGCAGGGCCTGGGCACGTTACCTCAACTGCGGTTTACCGCGGATGGGACGACCGGCCTCAGTTGTCTGCGCCGGGCATGAGGCGGATCCCGTCGGCGTGGTCCTCGGTGTCGATGACCGTGGCGCGGACCGTCGACGGCTGCTTGGCCGGGGCCGAACCCGCTGATGACGGGGCGGGCTGAGCGGGGGACGGCGCGGCCGATCCCGGGCCGCGGACCGGGGCCTGGGATCCCGGCTGCGACACGGACGGGCGCGGCCCGGTGCTACCAGGGCCGGTGCCGCCCGGACCCGCGGTCCCCACGGGGCGGGACGAACCCGGAGCACCCGCCGGCTCGGCGGGGTGAGAACCGCCGTTGGCCTCGGCCGCGGCGGCGATCCCCTTGGCGGTGTTCTGGTCGACCTCGTCTTCCAGCGACATGCGGGCGGTCTCGGCGGCCACCAGGCCCGAGACGCCGTCCAGGATGTCGGTGAGCCGCTTGATCGTTTCCGAGTGCCGGGTAGACAGCAGGTTCAGCCTGCGCTCGGCTCCGTCGTGGATGGCCGTGGCCCGGGCCGTGGCCTCGTCGAGCGCCTTCTTGGCCTGCGCCTTCGAGCTGGCCAGGGCGCTCTCGGACTTCTTGCGCGCCTCGGTGGTGGTGCGCTCCGCCTCGTTGCGGGCTCCGGTGAGCGTCTTCTCCGCCTCGTTGCGGGCGGCGGTAACCGTCTTCTCCGCGTCGGCCCGGGCGGCCGTGATGGCCCGCTCGGCCTGCTCCTGGGCCGCGGTCAGCATGCGCTCGGCCTGCTCGCGGGCCTCGGTGCGGATCTTCTCCGCCTCCGACTGGGCGTCGTTGCGCTGCCTGGTGATGTCCTCATGGGCCTTGGTCTTCTGGGACCGGGCCTCGTCGTCGGCCAGCTTGAGGATCTGGGCGATGCGCTCACTGACTTCCTCGTGCGCGGGCTTGGCCCCGAGCGCCTGCTGGCGGGCGGTGGCCAGGTCGCGCCGCAGTTCCTCGCCCTCGTCCAGGGAGCGGGCCAGGCGCTGCTCTAGGTCGCGGATCTGGCTGCGGCACCTGGCGATGAACTCGTCGACCTGACGGCGGCTGTACCCGCGCATCTGCATCTCGAAGGCGTCCTCGTGAACGAGGTTCGGCAGGAGATCACTGTTGTCATTCATAGCTTCCCAGGATCATTGTGTGTCTTCAGTAGGCGGGGACGGTCCGGTGCCTAGCGGCGCTAGCGGACGCCGGGTCGCCTCGGTGATCCGGCAGGAAACCGCTACCTCAGTAGTATGCCGGCTCAGGACGGGTCGGACGGGGCGAATCCACGCATGACTCTTGTCCGCGATCACCATCCGCGCAACCGAAACTGGCCAGTATCTACGTTTGATGGTGTTCGTGTCGATCTGACCGTGTTACGGCCTATGCGGTTTTTGGGCAGAGGTGCGGATGTGACCGGTGGGGTTCGCATTACCCGATCGTTGCTAACTGTGCCGGGGTTTTCCGGAATCGTTACCGTCAGGTTGGGTAAAACCGCACGTGAAGGTGATAGGCGAATGGCCCGGTTGGGTCATGCGGAGGCGCAGTGGCGACACGTAACCTGGGGCGCAAGCGAACGGACTCGCGATCAGCGCCGGAGGTGAGCACGATTCCCAGACAGCTGGATCTTCGTGTCCACGACCTCGACGCCCTGAACGAAATCGAGCTCTACGCCGAGGTACTGAGCGCGGTGGCGGTTGCTGACCGGCCGCTGACCGCCGCGGAACTCGACGAAGCGCTGGGAATCCGCGGCGGCTAGCCCGCACGCGGTCACGGGTCACGGGGTGGCCGCGCGGCTTCGGCCGGCGCGGCCAGTACGGGGTGCCGGTAGCCGGGTGCCCGGACAACGGGTAACTAGTCGCGGATAACTAGTTACCAGGCGGACGCCGGTACATGGCGTCGACTTTGGCGCGGGTGAAACCGAGAGCCTCGTACATCCTGATCGCGGGGAGATTGTCCTCGTCGACGTAGAGCATCGCCTGCTCAACGCCGCGGTCCCGCAGGTGGTGCAGCCCGGCCAGGGTCAGCGCCTTGCCGAGCCCGCTGCCCTGTTCGGCGGGATCGACCCCGACCACGTAGACCTCGCCCAGCTCCGGCGAGTGGACCTTCGTCCAGTGGAAGCCGGTCATGGCGCCGTCTTTGTCCGCGATGAAGAAGCCCGCCGGGTCGAACCACGGCTCCCGCTCGCGCAGGTCCAGGTCGTGCCGGGTCCAGCCGCCCTGCTCGGGGTGCTTGGCGAACGCCCGGGCGTTGAGCGCCAGCCACTCGTCCTCGTCCTGGCCAGGGACGAAGGTGCGCAGCGTACGGCCGGCCGGGAGGGCCGGCTGGGCCAGCGGCTCGGCCAGTGATCCGCTGAGCGGGCGGCGCAGCTGCCACAGGGCGCGGAAACGCTCGAAGCCCTCGGCCCGGGCCAGCGCGGCGGCCGCGGGCAGGTCGCCGTGCGCCCAGATCCGCAGCGCGTGGCCGCCCCCCGCGGCGTCCACGGCGCGCGGCGGCCGCGGCCGCCAGCGCCCGGCCGAGCCCGTGCCGGCGATGATCGGGACCGATCATGAGCTCGCCGCTCACCTCGGTCGTGCCGGAATGCGGATCGGCGGCCGGCGGGTCCAGGTAGGCGTAGCCCGCGAGGTCGCCGTCCACGGTGAGGACGAAGTCCTGCCCAGGTTCGCCACCGGGCACGGGCGCGCCCGTGCTGTCCGGGCCGGTGCTGTCGTAGCGCAGGTGCAGCAGCACGTGCTCGGACAGCGGCGTTACGCCGTCGGCGGCCCGGCAGGCCTGCACCAGGTCCAAGATGGCGGCGACCTGGAGGTTGCCCGGGAGGTCGCGGAGCGCAGCGCGGGTGATCTGTGAGCTCGTCATTGAGCAGCGTCAGCCGGCCGGGTCAGCGGGCCGCGGCGGCGGCGTGCCCCCGGGACGTGCCCAGGTCGGCGGGCGTGCCGCGTTCGGTCCGGTCGCCCTTGACCGGCACGAACCGGTAGCCGACGTTGCGCACGGTGCCGATCAGGGCCTCGTGCTCGGGGCCGAGCTTGGCCCGCAGCCGGCGGACGTGCACGTCGACCGTGCGGGTGCCGCCGAAGTAGTCGTAGCCCCAGACCTCCTGCAGCAGCTGCGCGCGGGTGAAGACCCGGCCCGGGTGCTGGGCGAGAAACTTGAGCAGCTCGAATTCCTTGAAGGTGAGGTCGAGCACACGGCCGCGCAGGCGGGCGGCGTAGGTGGCCTCGTCGATGGCCAGCTCGCCGGAGCGGATCTCGTCCGGCGCCTCGGTCACCGCGACGACCGCCCGGCGGCCGATGGCCAGCCTGACCCTGGCCTCCACCTCGGCCGGGCCGGCTGTGTTCAAGATCACGTCATCGACCCCCCACTCGGCGTTCACCGCGGCCAGGCCGCCCTCGGTCACGATCGCGAAGAGCGGGCAGTCCAGGCCCGTCGTCTGCAGCAGGCGGCAGATGCTCTTGGCGTGCGCGAGGTCGCGCCGGGCGTCCATCAGCACCGCGTCGGCGGGCGGCGCCTCGACCAGCGCCGACGCGTCCGCGGGCAGGACGCGGACCGGGTGAAGCAGGAGTCCCAGTGCAGGCAGCACTTCTGCGGACGGCTCGAGCACGCTGGTGATCAGCAGCAGGTCGCTCACTCGGCGGTACCTCCACTCGCTGGTGCGATCGCACCTCACTACTTGTGTATAAACAGACAAGGACCCGGGGGCAACAGCGCCCGGGTCCGTACAGACAAGGATATCTCACATGGCCAGAGTGACAATCCAGTACTGGGCGGCGGCCCGCGAGGCCGCGGGCGTCGAGCTGGAGTCGGTCGAGGCCGGGACGCTGGCCGAGGCCCTGGACGCCGTGGTGGCCCGGCGCGGCGAGGGCAGCCGGCTGCGCTCGGTCCTGGCGACGTCTTCCTTCCTGGTGGACGGCACGGCGGCCGGCCGCAGCGTGGCCGCCGACCTCGTCCTGCCGGACGCGGCCGTCGTCGAGGTGCTGCCGCAATTCGCTGGAGGATGATCTTGCCCCCGGCTAGCATCATCCCGGACCAGCACATTTGGGATTTCCCCGTGTCTTGCGGCAGACTGGGTTGAAAACGTCATAGAGTGCTCATATCGTCACTCTCCGAAGTCAAGATCCAGCGGTGCCTCATGAGCCAGCACGGACCACCATCTCCCCCTTCCGGGTCCCCGATGCCGGGAGCCCCGACCCCCGGCGCCGGGCCCGGTGACGACATTTTTCCTGGCCGGCTGAACCAGCAGGCTCCGCCGGACGTATCCCAGGGTGTGCCGAACGCGGGAACCGCGCCCCGACCGGGGCGAGTGGCAGATGAGGCGTTTGTCCGGGCGCTGTACGCCGAGCACGGCGGTGCCCTGCTTCGCTATGCCCTCCACCTCACCGGCGGGGATCGGCAGCGTGCGGAGGACCTAGTGCAGGAAACGATCGTGCGAGCGTGGCGCCACCCCGAGGCGCTGTCCGACCGGCCCGCCCGGCCGTGGCTGTTCGCCGTCGCGCGGAACCTCGCGGTCGACTCCTACCGGGCCAGGCAGGCCAGGCCGCCGGAGACCGGGCAGGCGGCGCTGGAACTGCTGCCCTCCGACGACGACGCCGACCGCACGCTCGAGTCGTGGGCCGTCGCGGACGCCCTGGCGTCGCTGCGGCCGGACCACCGGAGGGTGATCGTCGAGACCTATTACCGCGGGTGCTCGGTCGCCGAAGCCGCGGCTACGCTGGGAATACCGCCTGGGACCGTGAAGTCCCGGACGTTTTACGCACTGAAGGCGCTGAAACTGGCGCTACAGGAACGAGGACTGGCGCCATGACCCCGACGTGGGATTGCACTGAGGCCAGGCTTTCGCTTGGCGTGTACGTGCTGGGCGCCATCGACCCGGCCGAGCGCGCCCTGGTCGACGCCCACCTGATGACCTGCGCCGAATGCCGGGACGAGCTGGCCGGCCTGGCCGGCCTGCCCGCGCTGCTGGCCCGGGTCAACCCGGACGAGATCAGCCGGATCTGCGCCGATGACGCCGTGGGCAGCAGCGTTCCGGCCGCCGTCGCCATCGGCCCCGGCCCCGGTGCCGGTGCCGGGACCGAGGACCGTCCGCCGGGCGAGCTGATCGGAACCGTGCTGGACCTGGCCGAGGCCAGGCGGCGCCGGGGAAGGTGGCGCCTGGCGGCCGCGGCGGCCGCCGTCGTGGCGATCTCGGGCGGCCTGGCCGGCGGCCTGAGCTCGATCTCGGCCACCAAGGTCATCAAGGTCCCGCTCTCGCCGGGAACCTCCCAGTGGGAGACCGTCCAGGCGGTGAGCAAGGTCTCCGGAGCGAGCGCCTCCGTGGCCTACGCGCACGAGCAGTGGGGTGACGCCTACGCGGTCCTGGTGGACCACATCCAGGTCGGGACCACGTGCGAGCTGTGGATCGTGCACCCGGACGGGACGCGAACCCTGGCGGGGTCCTGGACGACGGCCCCCGACGAGGGCAAGGTCTGGTACAGCGGTTCGACCGCGGCCAGCGACAAGGCGGTCACCAGCTTCGAGATCACCGCGGGCAGCAAGGTCCTGCTGACCGCCAAGCCCGTCTGAGCGCCACCTCGGCTGACGGAGCCGTCCGGCCGCGGGAAATCGCGGTCGCGGGAATGGATGACGCGCCCCCGATGCTGTCCATTGGCGTGACTGCTGGCCTGATCGCGCTTGTCGTGGCGCTCGTCGCGGCTTCCGGGCTCGGGCTGGCGATGCGCCGCCGGGCCGGGCGGTTCCGCGGCGGCCCCGTGGCGGCGGCCCGCCCGGGCGACCCGGCGGAACCGGCGGCCGGGCCGCGGTCCGAGGTGCTGACCGAGGACGATCTCGGCGGCCCGCTCGGCCAGCAGGCCACGCTGGTGCAGTTCTCCACCGCGTTCTGCGCCCCCTGCCGTCCCACCCGGCAGATCCTGGCCCAGGTGGCGGGCATGGTGGACGGCGTCCGCCACGTCGAGGTCGACGCGGCCGACCGGCTGGACCTGGTCCGGAGGCTGCATATCAGCAGCACGCCCACCGTGCTCGTGCTCGACCGGCAGGGCGCCGTCGTCAAGCGGGCCTCGGGCCTGCCCCGGAAGGCGGACGTGATCGCCGCGCTGGGCGCCGTGGCCGCCGTGCCCGGGGGGAGTGACAGTCCGGTTGAGCGCGCATAGCATCGAGGGCGTGACCTGGAGGACGGCGAGGACGCTGACCAAGCGGCGCGCCGTCGATTTCTGCCACGTCGCCACCGCGATCTGTCCGCCTGCCCCGCAGTCCTGACGCCCGGGCGGGCCATCGCCGCGTGCCGTGAAACCCGGCGCCCGCGACTTCGCTCGGGTGAGCGCGGGACGGTAACCCAGACAGGAACAAAGCCCGTTCGGTCGCGAGGGAGCTCAAAGATGGAAATCGACCCGCGCGGTCCCCGCTTCGGTGCGGTGATCACGACCGTGGTGCTGGCCGTGGTGCTGCTGACCGGCAGTGCCTGGCTGCTCGCCGCGCAGCTGGCGGTGTTCGCGGTGGGAGCGCTGGCCGGGCTGCGGTACGCGCCCTACGGCCTGCTCTACCGCTCCCTCGTCCGGCCGCGGCTCGGGCCGCCCGCCAGCACCGAGCCCGAGGCCCCGCCCCGGTTCTCGCAGGGCGTGGGCATGGTCTTCGCCGCCGCGGGAGTGGCCCTGTACGCCTCCGGGGTAACCGCGGGCGGCATCGTGTTCACCGCGCTCGCGCTGGTCGCCGCGTTCCTCAACGCGGCCTTCGACCTCTGCCTGGGCTGCCAGCTGTACCTGTTCATCCAGCGGAATCTAAGGGTCCGGCCGTCCGCCTAGCGACGGCACCTGACAAGGAGGTATATCCACCATGAGCCGATCCGACGTCCTCGTGGACGCCGACTGGGCGGAGGCCCATATCGGCCAGCCTGGTGTCGTCATCGTCGAGGTAGACGAGGACACCAGCGCCTACGACAAGGGGCACATCCCGAGCGCGATCAAGATCGACTGGAAGAAGGACCTGCAGGACCCGGTCCGCCGGGACTTCGTGGACCAGACCGGCTTCGAGAACCTGCTGTCCGAGCGGGGCATCTCGAACGACGACACCGTGCTGCTGTACGGCGGCAACAATAACTGGTTCGCCTCCTACGCCTACTGGTACTTCCGGCTGTACGGGCACGACAAGGTGCTGCTGCTCGACGGCGGCCGGAAGAAGTGGGAGCTCGACTCGCGCGAGCTGACCCGGGACGTGCCCGAGCGGCCGAAGACCAGCTACCAGGCCAAGGAGCAGGACGCTTCGCTGCGGGCACTGCGGGACGAGGTGATCGCCGCCATCGGCAAGCGCAACCTGGTCGACGTCCGCTCGCCGGACGAGTTCACCGGCCGGCTGCTCGCGCCCGCGCACCTGCCGCAGGAGCAGGCCCAGCGGGGCGGGCACATCCCGACCGCGCGCAACGTGCCGTGGTCCAAGGCGGCCAACGAGGACGGCACGTTCCGCTCCGACGACGAGCTCAGGTCGCTGTACGCCGACGAGGCGGGCCTGGACCTCACCGGCCGCGACACCATCGCCTACTGCCGGATCGGCGAGCGGTCCGCGCACACCTGGTTCGTCCTGCACGAGCTGCTCGGCCTGCCGAACGTCAAGAACTACGACGGCTCCTGGACCGAGTACGGCTCGCTGGTCGGCGTGCCGATCGAGCTGGGTGAGGCACGATGAGCGAAGCGAATCCGGCCAGCAGGGCGAGCGCGGACGGGTGCGGCGCGCCCGCAGGGGGCGTCAGCGCGAGCGCGGCCACCGGCAGCCAGGCCGTGGTGGAGGGACGGGTCACCCGCGAGGGCGCGCCGGTCGGCACCGGGTACGCCCGCCTGCTGGGCACCGGCGACGAGTTCGTGGCCGAGGTGCCGCTGGGCGACGACGGCGGGTTCCGGTTCTTCGCCGCGCCCGGGTCCTGGACGCTGCGCGTCCTGGCGCCGGGCGGCCTGCGGGCCGAGCGGCCGGTGGAAGCCGGCTACGGCCAGGTGACCAAGGTCGACGTGGCGCTGTAGTTTCTCTGGTCCGCCGAGGGGCGCGGCCGCCGTGTTCAGGCACGGCGGCCGCGCTTCGTCGTCGCGGATGTCATAGCGTTGCTTCCGGCAGGAGCTTTCCGCAGGAAGGACGGGCGATGGAGCAGACGGAGACCGCGGGCTGGGCCGGGATGAGCCCGTCCGGCACGGTCACGCTCGGCGGCACGCCGCTGCCGCTAGTCGGCCGCGCGCGCGTCTACGCCTGCGGGATCACTCCCTACGACGTGACCCACGTCGGTCACGCCGCCACCTTCGTCTGGATCGACACCCTGGCCCGCGTGCTGCGGGACGCCGGCTCCGACGTGGTCATCTGCCGGAACGTGACGGACGTGGACGACGTGCTGCTCGCCGCGGCCGACCGGGCCGGCGCGCCGTACGACCGGTTCGCGGCCATCCAGCAGTTCTACTTCGACCGGGACATGGCCGCCCTCGGCGTCGGCCAGCCCGCGCAGCAGCCGCGGGCGCACGCCTACATCGGGCAGGCGATCGCGCTGGCGGCGGGGCTGCTCGAGCGGGGAGCGGCGTACGAGCGGGGCGGCCAGGTCTGGTTCCGTGGCGAGGCGGCCGCGCAGGCGGCCGTGCCGGACCGCGAGCTGGCCCTGCGACTGGCCGCGGAATACGGTGACGACCCGGCCGACGAGGGCAAGGACAACCCCTTCGACGTCGCGGTCTGGCGGGTATCGCACGGCGGGGAGCCGGGCTGGGCCAGCCCGTGGGGCACCGGCCGGCCGGGGTGGCACGCCGAGTGCGCCGCCATGGCGCTGCACGCGTTCGGCCCGGCGGTCGACGTGCAGGCCGGAGGCGGCGATCTGTGCTTCCCGCACCACGCCTGCCAGGCGGCCATGGCCGAGGCGTTCACCGGGGTCGCGCCGTTTGCCCGGGTCCGGTTCAACGTCGGGGTGGTCCGGGTGGCCGGGGCCAAGATGGCCAAGTCGACCGGCAACCTCGTCCTGGTCAGCGACCTGCTCAAGGAGCATTCCGCGGCGGCGGTGCGGCTGCTGATCCTGGACCGCCGCTGGGGCCGGGACTGGGACTTCAGCCCGGACGGGCTGGACGCGGCCGAGGCCCGGCTCGAGCGCCTGCAGGCCGCGGCCGGACGCCCGGATCACGGCGTCGCCGGGAGCGGGGCGGGCGGGAGCGGGACCGCGGCGGTGGCCGCCACCCGCGCGGCGCTGGCCGCCGACCTCGACGTCCCGGCCGCCCTGCGCATCGCCGAGTCCGAAGGCGGCCAGGCGGCTCGTTCCCTCGGCGCCCTGCTCGGCCTCTGGTAGCGCGGGCCCTCTGGTACGCCGCTCGGCCCGGCGGCCAGCGCCGCGTTGCCTGATGTTCACCTCCGGGCGGGAAGCTGCGGCTGGTGGGCTGGTGAGCGGCCCAGTAGGCTTTGACCGTGCCCGAGCGCCGGCAGGAATTCGAACGCGACCTTGAGGCCATCGAGGCCAAGGTCATCGAGCTGTTCGCCATGGTCGCCGAGGACCTGCCCGAGGCCACCCGGGCGCTGCTGAACAGCGACCGCGAGGTGATCCCGGTCCTGCGCGAGCGCGGCCAGGTCATCGACGCCCTCTACCCGGAGATCGAGGACCTGGTCAACCGGGAGATCCTGCTGCAGGCGCCCGTCGCCTCGGACCTGCGCTTCCTGCTGTCGGTGCTGCGGATCGTGCCGGAGCTGAGCCGCTCCCACCATCTGGTGGTGTCGATCGCCGCCCGGGCCAACCACATCCTCAGCGACGACCTCTCGCCCCGCTGCCGCGGGCTCGTCGAGCGGATGGGCACCATCGCGTCCGAGATGTGGCGGCAGGCGGCGGACTCCTGGTACCAGCGTGACCGCTCGGCCGCGTCCGCGCTCGACCAGCGTGACGACGAGATGGACGAACTGCACGCCAGCCTGCTCGCCGAGCTCGCCTCGGGCGGGATGTCGCTGCCGGTGGCGATGGAGATGACGCTGGTGGCGCGCTTCTACGAGCGCCTCGGCGACCGGGCCGTCAACATCGGCCACCGGGTGATCTACCTGGCCGGGTCCTCGGCCGACTGATCCGCCGAGGACCCGGGCTGGTCAGGGCGGGGCCTCAGCCCACCCGGCCGGTGACGTAGGCCTGGGTGCGGCTGTCCCGCGGGATTCTCGAAGATCTGCTGGGTCCGGCCGTACTCCACCAGGACGCCCGTGCGGGTGTCGCTCTTCTCGTCCCGCAGCACGGAATAGAACGCGGTGCGGTCGCTGACCCGCGTCGCCTGCTGCATGTTGTGCGTGACGATGACGATCGTGTACCGGGACTTGATCTCGTGCATCAGGTCCTCGATGCGGCCCGTCGCGATCGGGTCCAGGGCCGAGCAGGGCTCGTCCATCAAGACGACGTCGGGTTCGACGGCGAGCGTGCGCGCGATGCAGAGCCGCTGGGCCTGGCCGCCGGACAGCCCCAGGCCTGACTTGTTGAGGCGGTCCTTGACCTCGTCCCACAGCGCGGCCTGGCGCAGCGAGCGCTCCACGATCTCGTTCAGCTTGGCCTTGTTGCGCTCGCCGTTGATGCGCGGGCCGTAGGCGACGTTGTCGTAGATGGACTTCGGGAACGGGTTCGGCTTCTGGAACACCATGCCGATGCGGCGGCGCACGGCGATCGGGGACACGCCCGCGCCGTACAGCGACGCCCCGCGGTAGTGCACGCCGCCTTCGACGCGGGCCCCGGGGATGAGGTCGTTCATCCGGTTCAGCGTCCGCAGCACCGTGGTCTTGCCGCACCCGGATGGCCCGATGAACGCCGTGATCTCGTTCTCGTAGATGGTCAGGGACACGTCCGTGACGGCCCGGAACGCGCCGTAGTAGATGGAGACGCCCTGGGCGTCGAAGACCGGGCTGCCCGTCGGCGCGTACACCTCGTCCTGCGGCGGCGTGTCCTGCAGCGCCGCGGGCTTGGGCAGCTGGGTCGAGGTCGCGACGGTCGGTTCGGGCTGATCCATATTCATTCCTAGCGCAGCGTGGGCGGTCGGCATTCCTAGCGCGAGAAGCGGGTGAATCGCGCGGTGATGATGCGGGCGACAATCAAGAGGATGAACGCGATCACGATCAGCGTCAACGCCGCGCCCCAGGCGCGGGACTGCGCGCCGGTATAGGGCTGGGTGGCGTTCGCGAAGATCTGCGCGGACAGCGAGGTGTTCGGGCCGCTGAACACGTTCGGGTTGGTGGCCGTCACGGTCAAGATGGTGAACAGCAGCGGCGCCGTCTCGCCCGCGGCCCGGGCGACGGCGAGCAGCGCGCCGCTGACGGTTCCGCCGAGGGCCGCGGGCAGCACCACGGTCAGCGTGACGCGGGCCTTGGTCGCGCCGAGGGCGTAGCTGGCCTCGCGCAGCGCGTCCGGCACCAGCTTGAGCATCTCCTCGGTGGAGCGGATGACCACCGGCAGCATCAGGCAGCCCAGGGCGAAGGCGCCGGCCAGGCCCGAGTAACCGAAGTGCAGCACCCAGATCGAGAAGATGAACAGGCCCATCACGATCGACGGCACGCCGGTCATCACGTCGGCCATGAACCGCACGACCCGCGCCAGCATGCGGTTGCCGCCGTACTCGTTGACGTAGATGGCCCCCAGGATGCCGAGCGGCACGGCCATGACCGCGGCCAGGCCGGTGATCTCGAGCGTGCCGATGACGGCCGGGCCCATCCCGCCGTTGCCGAGCGGGAGCACGTTCGGCGGAATCGGGCCGCCGGTCAGGAAGGACCAGCTGATGGCCGAGGCGCCCTTGCCGATCACCGTATACAGCACGAAGCCCAGCGGGACCAGCACGAGGATGAAGGAGCCGTACATCGCCGTGGTGGCGATCTGGTTCTTGGCGCGGCGCCAGCCAGCCGGCTCGCGCAGGTCGACAGCCGGCTGGTCCGTAGCGGCGGTCATCAGGCCCCCCTCTTGCGCCGGGCGGAACGCTCCACGACCCCGCGAGCGACCAGGTTGATGGCGATGGTGATGACGAACAGGAGCACGCCCAGCCCGATCAGCGCCGACCGGAACTCGCCGGAGGCCTCGCCGAACTGGTTGGCGATGACCGCGGGCATCGAGTAGCCGGCCGCGAACAGGTGCGAGGTGATCACCGGTGACGCGCCGATGACCAGCGCGACGGCGATCGTCTCGCCCATGGCGCGGCCCAGGCCGAGCATGACGGCGCCGACGATGCCGCCCTGGCTGTGCGGCCAGACCGCGCCGGTGATCATTTCCCACCGCGTGGCGCCCAGGGCGTAGGCGCCCTCCCGGTCAATGGCCGGTACCGTCGCGATGACCTCGCGCGACAGCGAGGTCACGATCGGCGTGATCATGAAGGCCAGGATGACCCCGGCGGTGAAGAACGAGGCGCCGCTCACCGGCGCCCCGAACAGCGAGTCGAGCACCGGGATCCCCTTCAGGCCCGAGGCGATCGACGTGTAGATGCCCTGCAGCCACGGGGCGAACACCAGGATCCCCCACAGGCCCCAGACCACCGAGGGCACCACGGCCAGCAGGTCGATCAGGTACACGATGGGCTGCGCCCACCGGCGCGACACCACCTCGGTCAGCAGCAGGGCGATGGACACGCTGACCGGGACGGACAAGATGATCGCGATCACCGCCGTGATGACCGTCCCGTAGACATAGGTCATCGCGCCGAACGAGTTGGTGCCGGGGTTCCAGTCGACGCTGAAGACGCTCCAGCCCTCCGTGCTGAACCACGACGAGGCCTGCTGGCTGGTCGAGATGGCGATCAGGGCCAGGATGACCAGCACCAGCACGCCGGCCGAGGCCGCGAGGATCTGGAACAGCCGGTCGCCCAGCGGCCGCCGGTGCGCCAGCGGGTGGGCGGACCCGGCCGGGCTGGCCGGGTCCGCCGTTGCCACAGCGCTCATGACGGCGGATCCGTCCGAGTCGCTTGCGTCACGGAAACCACCACTTAAGACGTGATCTTGCTCGAGCTGCGCCACGGCCTGCTGGTCGAGGCTGCTGGGCAGCGGCGCAGGCCGATCTGGGAGAGCAGCTTCTGGCCGTCGCCGAGCAGGTAGGCGAGGTAGGCCTTGAGCATGGCCGCGTCGTTGGCGTTCGGCTGCTTGGCGTTGACCAGGTCCCAGGACTGGTAGGTGATCGGGTAGGCGCTGGCGCCCGCGCTGCCAGACCGCCGCGAAGGTCAGGTCGGGCTTGAGGGTGACCGAGGTCGCGGCCGCCGACGCGGAGGCCGCCGACGGCGCCACGAAGGAGCCGTCCTTGTTCTTGACCGAGGCGAAGCTCAGGCTGGAGGCCTTGGCGGTGGCGTAGTCCACGTACCCGATGGCGCCGGGGGTGGACTTGACGATCTGCGCCACGCCCGGGTTGCCGGTGCCGGCCCGGGCGGAGGACGGCCACTTGATGGTCGAGCCGCTGCCCAGGGTCCAGGCGCTGGGCGCCGCGTCCACCAGGAACTCGGTGAAGTTCTGGGTGGTGCCCGAGGAGTCCGACCGGACGGCCAGGGTGATCGGCGTGCTGGGCAGGCTGACCCCGGAGTTGTCGGCCTTGATGGCCGGGTCGTTCCAGGTCTTGATCTTGCCCGAGAAGATGCCCGCGATGGTCGCCGGCGAGAGCTTCAGGTTGCTCACGCCCGACAGGTTGTACGCCATCGTGATCGGCCCGATGATGACGGGGAAGTACAGGATCGTCTTGCCCGTGAAACCCGACGCCTCCTTGGCCGGGATCGGCGAGTCCGAGCCGCGAAGTTGACGGTGCCTCCAGCTAGGTCAGTACGGCCCGTGCCGGAACCGCCACCGCCGTAGTTGACAGTGATGTTGGGCTGGACCGACTTGAAGCCCGCGATGGCTTCCTGCTGGAAGGTGGTCTGGA
>CAWIUF010000010.1:0-57752 GCA_963839095.1 uncultured Actinomycetota bacterium
GGCCAGCCGGGCCAGGGATCACCGCGATCTCCGGGTCCCGCCCCACCACCAGCGTGTCGGTGTGGTGCCGGGTGTGGCTCCACCGCCAGGTGGTCGGGTCGCGCATGATCATGAACGAGGAGAGCTCGTACAGGCTCTCGGCGATCCAGCGGGACTTGAACGCCGTGCCGTGCCCCGACTCGTGCCAGCGCGAATCCGATGTGGAACCGTAGAGCACGCCGTAGGCCAGGAAGAACGGCACCGCCCACCAGCTGTGCCAGACCAGCCAGAACACGCTGCCCAGGGTGCCGAAGGCCAGGATCAGGCCGAGCCAGATGACGGTGTCCCTGACGGCCGGGTAGTCCGAGCGCCGCATCAGCTCCTTCATCCGCTTGCGGGGGACCGCGCTGCGGAACCACGCCCCGCCGGCCAGCCCGGCGTCCACCGCCGCCTGGTTCTCCGGGCCCGTCAGGCTGTACCGCTCCAGCCGCTCCCGGCCCGCCTCTGTGCTCATACCGCAACCTCCTATTGGAGCGCTCCAACACCTTGTAATCGTCACTTATCGCGAGATGCCTGTCAAGACCCGGCCCGGAGCGTAATTAGAACGGTCCAACCCTCGGCCGCCGCCCTGGTTCCATGGAGATGGCTGACCTTGAGCGCCCTATCCGAGACATCCGATCGCGTGCCCCACTGAGCGTCCCGGTGCGGGTGGCGGAGCCGGTTCCGGGCAGCCACCGCGATGTGGCAGCGCTGTTGTCCTGGCCACCGCAATGTGGCTTTGCGGTGGTTCCGGCGGACGGCCCGGCCGTACCAGGGGCAACGCTTGCATCAGGGGGACCACCCGCACCGGACTCTTGGCGCTCACTGCCCCAGCGGGATCGGCCGGATTCGCCTGCCGCTAAGTCAGGGCATTCGCGCGGCGGCTTCGGGGCCGTCGCGACCCGGATCGATACCTTGGAGCCGACGCTGACGCGCGTGCTCCCGCCCGGGCTCTGGGACGTCACCAGGCCGATGTTGGTGCAGGTGTAGTCGACGCCGTAGGTGACGGAGCCGAACAGCAGCCCGGCGGCGTTCAGTGCCTGGCCCGCCTGGGTCACGGTGTCGCCGATCAGGTTCGGCACCGTGGCGGGGATCCAGCCCGCGGCGAGGCTGTAGCCACCCTGGTGGAGCAGGCTGCCGGTGTCGTCTCCGAACGCGAACGCGGTCACCCCCGCCAGGTTGGTGACCTGCCTCGGGATAAAGCCGGTGGCGCCGCTATGGCCGAGCTGGCCGAAGGCGTCACAGCCCCACGTCCACAGCGTGCCGTCCGAGCGGATCGCGGCGCTGGACACCTGGAGCAGGGCGGCGGCTCCGGCGGCGAGCTTGGTGACGCCGGTGAGCCCGATCGGCTCGGGCAGTAGCCGGTTGGTGGTGGTGCCGTCGCCGAGCTCCCCGCAGAACGTTGTCGCCCCAGGCCCAGACCCCCATCTCCAGGCCGGCCAGCGCCAGGGTAGACCAGCCGTCGCTGGCTACCTGGGTGACGCCACTCAATCCGGGTACCGCGGTCGGCCGGTGGCTTTCCGTCGTCGTCCCGTTGCCCAGCTCGCCGGCGCTGTTCCAGCCCCAGCTGTACAGGGTTCGGTCCGCGCGCACGGCGAAGCTCTCCGCGCCGCCGCTGGCGACCTGGGCGATCCCGGTCAGGCCGGACACCGGCTCGGGGAGCGACTCGTTGTAGGTGGTGCCGTCGCCCAGTTCCCCGTGGCTGTTGATGCCCCAGGACCACACCGTGCCGTCCCTTCGCAGCGCCAGCGCGTACTGTCCGCCCGCCGCCACCTGCATAACCCCGGTGAGCAGGGGCACCCGGACCGGGGAGGACGTCGACGTCGTGCTCCCGTTGCCCAACTGGGCGCCGCTGTTGTCGCCCCACGTCCACAAGCTGCCGTCGGATTCCACCGCGTAGCCGCTGCCCTCATCGCTCAGGGCCACCTGGGTGACGCCGCTGAGCCCCGGCACCCGGGTCGGGGTGGTGATCAAGCCGCCGCTGGTGCCGTAACCGAGCTGGCCGTAGCTGTCGTCACCCCAGGTCCACAGGCTGCCGTCGGTCAGCAGCGCGGCGCTGGAGCGCAGGCCCGTCGCGAGTTGCCGAATGGTGCCCGGCGGCCCAGCGGCCGGCGTCGGCGACAGGCTCGGTGTCACCGAGGTGGTCCCGTTGCCCAGTACCCCGTGCTGGTTGGTCCCGAAGCCGTACAGCACCGGAACGGGCGCCGCCGCCCGGGCCGGGGCGGCAGGCCAGACGCTGGCCAGGCCCAGCACGCTGACGATGGCGACTACCGCCTTGATACCGCTGGATCTCATCGCTCATCCCCGCCTGACCGCCGGTCACTGTACTGGCTGTGACCATAACCACGCCGGGTGGCCGGATCAACGGCGGAAACGGCGCGGACGGGCGTTTTCCCGACTATCGCGTCAGGTAACCAGGTTCTGGCACCGGACCGGCGGGCGCTCTACGGGCTGGCGTCCCCGAGCAGGCGGTCCAGGAACTCGGCGAACGCGCTCTCGCCGTCGCCGAGCGCCCCGGCCGGGTCGTCCGCGCGCGCGACCATCATGGCCACCTCGTTGGCGGCGGCCAGCACGATGTGCGCGAACGCGTCGACGTGGCGGTGCTCGATACGGCCCGTCCCGGCCGCGAACGCCAGGCAGTCCCTGATCAGCCCCAGCGGCCCCTGCTCGTCGAGCGCGCGCCAGCGGTCCCAGCCCAGCACCGCGGGCCCGTCGATCAGCATGACCTGCCGGACAACCGGGTCGCTGGCGTTCCGGATCCACAGCAGGCCGCCGATCCGCAGCAGGGCCACCGGGTCCGTCACGTCCCGGGCCGCCTCCTCGCCCTGCCGGGTGATCCCGGCCCCGACCTCCTCCAGCACCGCGAGGAACAGCGCCTCCTTGCCCGGGAAGTGGTGGTAGAGCGAGCCGCGGCTGACGCCCGATTCGGCCTGCACCGCCTCGACCGAGGTGCCGTCGTACCCGTGCGCGGTGAACAGGCGCGTGGCCACCTCGATCACGTGCGCCCGGGTGGCCCGCCCTCGCTCCACGTTTTTGTTCGCCCGTTCCGGCTGCTCACCGGCCATCCCGTTCGTCATCCACCGCCCCGCCCGCCACTGATGCATTGACAGACCGACCGTCGGTTTGTAAGAGTTAGACCGCCGGTCGGTCTTTAAGTCACTGTACCCCGGCGGACACAGAACCAGGGAGAAGCCATGAGTATCGAAATGGAACGTCTCGACAAGCATCGCAGCGAGCTCCGGACCCCCTCCGGCCCGGTCAGCTACATCGATACCGGCGGTCCGGGCCGGCCGGTCCTGCTCGTCCACGGCGTGGGCAGCAGCAGCTACCTGTGGCGAAACGTGATCGAGCTGCTCGACGGCGAGCGCCGGTGCGTGTCCTTCGACCTGCCGCTGCACGGCTACACGCCCGCCGCCCCCGGTCAGGACTTCACCCTGAACGGGCTGGCCCGCTTCATCGCCGGGTGCTGCGACACGCTCGACCTGACCGATATCAACCTCGTCGCCAACGACACCGGCGGCGCGGTCTCCCAGGTCTTCGCGGCCGGCCACGCCGGGCGGCTGCACACGCTGACCCTGACCAACTGCGAGGCACACGGCAACGTGCCGCCCAAGGTGCTGCTGCCCGCGGTGCTGCTCGCCCGGCTCGGCCTGATGGCCCCGATCGCCCAGCGGCTGACGCGCAACATCCCGCGCGCCAAGAAGACCGTCTACGGCATGGGCTACCAGGACATCTCTAAGCTGCCCGACGACATCGCCCGGGTCTGGCTGGAGGCCCAGGGCAAAACCCGGCAGGCGGCCCGCCAGGCCCAGCGCCTGCTGGTCTCGCTGCACGCCCGTGACCTGCTGGCCGCCGAGCCCGGCCTGCGCGCGCTCCAGGTCCCGACCCTCATCGTCTGGGGCACCAGCGACCTCGCCTTCCGCACCAAGTGGGCCTACTGGCTGCGCGACACCATCCCCGGCGCCACCGAAGTGGTCGAGATCGATCAAGGGCGCCTGTTCTTCCCCGACGAGCGGGCCGCCGAGCTGACCGCTGCCCTGCGCCGCCACTGGGACGCTCATCCCTGAGCTTTATCGGGGTGCGGGGTCGTCCCCCGCGAGCTAGCAGAGCTCAGTTAGTGAGAGCCAGTTCACTAACCGGGGCCGGGGTGGTGCCCAGGCAGCCATGCGCCATCTCCTCGAGCAGCTCGCTGAGCCGCTCGCCGGCCAGCCCGCTGCGAAAGAACAGCGTCGACTGGATCGCGCCGATCGCGGCGTGCACCGCCAGCCGGATCTCGCCGTCGGCCAGGTCCGGCCGCAGCGGGGCCAGCAGGTGCACCCACTCCTCGATGTAGTGCCGCTGCAGCCTGCTCAGCCGGCGCCGCTCGTCCTCGGGCAGGGTCCGCACCTCACGGTGGTAGACGGCCAGCGCGTCCCGGTGGGTCTGCGCCACCGCGATATGGTCCCGCACCAGCATGGTCAGGGCCTGTCCCTCGTCGAGCTCGGCCGCGATGATCTGCGCGGACCGGCCCAGCAGGCGGTCCATCACCCGGTCGGCCATCGCCACCAGGATCGCCGTCTTGCTGTCGAAGTGCCGGTACACGCCGGACCCCACGATGCCGGCCTCGGCGCCGATGTCCGCCATCGAGATCGCGTCGAAGCCGCGCTGGGCACCGAGCGCCGCGGCCGCCACCAGGATCCGCTCCTTGCGATCCGGGTCACGCCGCCGCTGCTGGGACCGCGGCACCGTGGCCCGCGCGGAAGCCCCCCGGGACGATGCGGCCTGCGACGTCATCTTCCCAGTCTCGCAGCAAGGCGCTAAGGTCGCTAGTGAATGGCGAGTCACATTAGGAGACGGCGTGGACTTTGCCGAATCAACCGAACATCAGGCGCTGCGAGCCGCGGTCAGGGATATCGCGGCGAAGTTCGGCCCCCGTTACTACGCGGAGCACGCGGCCGCGAGAACGCCGTGCGCGGAACTGTGGCAGGCCCTCGGCGACGCCGGCTTCATCGGCGTCAACATCCCCGAGCAGTACGGCGGTGGCGGTGGCGGGCTCACCGAGCTGGCCCTGGTCTGCGAGGAGCTCGCGGCCGCCGGGACGCCGCTGCTCCTGCTGCTGGTGTCGGCCGCGATCTCGGCCGAGATGATCGCCGAATTCGGCACCGAGGAGCAGCGCCAGGCCTGGCTGCCCGGCCTGGCCAGCGGCGCTGCCAAGGTCGTGTTCGCGATCACCGAGCCGGACGCGGGCTCCAACACCTTGCGTATCTCCACCACCGCTGCCAAGGACGGCGACGAGTGGGTGCTGACCGGCACCAAGTACTACATCTCCGGCGTCGACGAGGCCCAGGCCGTCCTGGTGGTCGCGCGGACCGGCCAGGACGAGCGCGGCGGCCGCCTGTCGCTGTTCCTGGTGCCCGCCGACGCCGCGGGCCTGGACCGGCACCTGCTCCCGGTCGACCTGCTGCTCCCCGAGCGGCAGTTCACGCTGCACTTCGACGGGGTGCGGGTCGGGCCGGGCGCGCTGGTCGGTGAGGAAGGGGAGGGGTTCCGCCAGGTATTCCACGGCCTTAATCCCGAACGGATTACCGGAGCCGCCCTCGCCGTTGGCGTCGCGCGTTACGCTCTGGGCGCGGCCGCCAGGTACGCCACCGAGCGCAAGGTCTGGGCCGAGCCGATCGGCGCCCACCAGGGCGTCTCGCACCCGCTGGCCAAGGCCAAGATCGAGACCGAGCTGGCGGCGCTGATGACCAGGCAGGCCGCCTGGCAGCACGACCACGGCGTGCCCGCGGGGGAGTCCTCCAACATGGCCAAGTACGCCGCCGCCGAGGCCGGCCTCGCCGCCGTCGACGCGGCCATCCAGGCCCATGGCGGGAACGGCCTGGCCAGCGAGTACGGGCTCATGCCGTACTGGGGGCTGGCACGGCTGCTGCGCATCGCGCCGGTCAACCGGGAGATGATCCTCAACTACGTGGCCCAGCACAGCCTGGGCCTGCCACGCTCTTACTAAGACCAGCCAGACCGGGAGCGGACCAGTGGACCTCGCGCGCAACCTCATCGGCCGGATCAACGTCGGCGACAGCCTGACCCGCACCGCCGCGAGCCGGCCGGATCAGGTCGCGGTCGTGGACGGCGACCGCCGCTTCACCTACGCCGAGTTCAACGGCTACGTCAACCGGCTCGCCCACGGGCTGGCCGGCCGGGGCTACCAGCGTGGCGACGCGCTCGCGCTGGCCTCCGGCAACAGCGCCGACTTCCTCGCGGTCTATTACGCGTGCGCCAAGCTCGGCGTGGTCTGCGTGCCGGTCAACCTGGGCTGGCGGCCGGACGAGGTCGCCTACGTGCTCGGCCACTCCAAGGCCCGCGGCATCGTGGTGGAGACCCAGCTGGTGACCGCGCTGCAGGACGCCATCGCCAAGGTGCCCGAGGTCACCGACGTGATCGTGGCCCCCGACGACCTGCAGGCCCTGGCCGCGCATGACAACACCGCCGAGCCGCAGGTGTTGGTCGGCGACCGGGACGCGCTCAGCTACCTGTACACCTCGGGCACGACGTCCTTCCCCAAGGGCGTGGTCGGCTCGCACGTGGCGATCTACCTGGAGTCCATGTCGGGCGCCCTGGATTCCGGCTGGCGCGCCGACGACCGGTTCGTGGCGATGATGCCGATGTTCCACACCGCGCAGCTCAACGCGTTCTGCACGCCCGCGATCATGATCGGCGCCACGATCTACGTCATGCGCGGGTTCGACGCCGCGGCCCTGCTCGACCTGATCGAGCGGGAGCAGGTCACGCAGATCTTCGGCCTGCCGATGATGTACCGGGCCATGCTGGACCATCCCGGCTTCGCCGATCGCGACCTGCTCAGCCTGCGCCGGGCCGTGTACGCCATGGCGCCGATGCCCGATGATCTCATCGGACGGTGCCTGACCGGATTCGGCTGCGACTTCGCGCTGCTGTTCGGGCAGACCGAGATGAGCCCGATCACCACGCTGTTCCGGCCCGAGCACCAGCTCTCCCACATCGGCGCGGTCGGCACCCCGCTGATCGGCGTGCAGGTCGCGATCATGGGCCCGGACGGCGCCCTGCTGCCGCCCGGCGAGGCCGGCGAGATCGTCTACCGGGGGCCGAGCACCATGTCCGGCTACCTGGACAACGAGGAGGCCACCGACGCGGCGTTCGCGCACGGCTGGTTCCACTCCGGCGACGTCGGCCGGTTCGGCGACGACGGCGTGCTGTGGTTCACCGACCGGTACAAGGACGTCATCAAGACCGGCGGCGAGAACGTCGCCTCGATCGAGGTGGAGAAGGCGATCTACGCCGCCGACCCGCGGGTCGCCGAGACGGTCGTGGTCGGCCTGCCGCACCAGCACTGGAGCGAGGCGATCACCGCCGTCGTGGTCCCCAAGCCGGGCGAGACGATCGACCCGGCCACGCTGATCGCCACGCTCAAGGGGACCCTGGACGGGTACAAGGTGCCCAAGGCGGTCATCTTCGCCGACGAACTGCCCAAGACCTCGACCGGCAAGATCCAGAAGAACGTCCTGCGGTCCGAGCACGCCGATCACTACAGCGCTGACCACCACGAGGAGGCCTGACCGGGTGCCGGTTCTCACTTCCCACGTCGACCCGGACGGCGAGACCTTCCGCGCCAACCGCGCCGCCCAGCTCGCCGTGCTCAGGCAGCTGGACGAGCAGCTCGAGCTGGCCATCGCCGGCGGCGGGGAACGTTACGCCCAGCGGCACCGCGACCGGGGCAAGCTGCTGGCCCGCGAGCGGATCGAGCTGCTCCTCGACCCGGACAGCCCGTTCCTCGAGCTGTCCCCGCTGGCCGCCTGGGGGACCGGCTTCACCGTCGGGGCCAGCGTGGTGACCGGCATCGGGGTCATCTGCGGCGTGGAGTGCGTGATCATCGCCCACGACCCGACCGTCCGGGGCGGCGCGATGAACCCGTACTCGCTGCGCAAGACCCTGCGCGCGCTGGAGATCGCCCGGGTGAACCGGCTGCCGGTGATGAACCTGGTGGAGTCGGGAGGGGCCGACCTGCCCACCCAGGCCGACCTGTTCGTCCCGGCCGGGCGGATCTTCCACGAGCTGACCGAGCTGTCCGGCCTGGCTATCCCCACCGTGGCCCTGGTGTTCGGCAACTCCACCGCGGGCGGCGCCTACGTGCCCGGCATGTGCGACTACGCGGTCATGGTGGACGGCCGGGCCAAGGTGTTCCTGGGCGGGCCGCCGCTGGTGAAGATGGCCACCGGCGAGGAATCCGACGACGAGTCGCTGGGCGGCGCCGAGATGCACTCCCGCGTCTCCGGGCTGTCGGACTACTTCGCGGTCGACGAGCTCGACGCCATCCGCCTCGGCCGCGCCATCATGACCAGGATCAACTGGCGCAAGCAGGGGCCCGCGCCGGGGCCGGTGACCGAGCCGCGGTACGACCCCGACGAGATCCTCGGCATCGTCTCCGCCGACGTCAAGGTCCCGTTCGACCCGCGCGAGATCCTCGCCCGGGTGGCCGACGGCTCGGAGTTCGACGAGTACAAGCCGCTGTACGGCACCTCGCTGGTCACCGGCTGGGCCCGGGTGCACGGCTACCCGGTCGGGGTGCTGGCCAACCACCGCGGCGTGCTGTTCAGCGAGGAGGCCAAGAAGGCCAGCGAGTTCATCCTGCTGGCCAACTCCACCGACACGCCCCTGGTGTTCCTGCAGAACACGACCGGCTACATGGTCGGCGCCAGCTACGAGCAGGGCGGCATCATCAAGGACGGCGCGAAGATGATCAACGCGGTGACCAACTCCGCGGTCCCGCACCTGACCGTCAACATGGCGTCCTCGTTCGGGGCCGGCAACTACGGCATGTCCGGCCGGGCCTACGACCCGCGCCTGATGTTCGCCTGGCCGGGGGCCAAGCTCGCGGTGATGGGCGCGCCCCAGCTCGCCGGGGTGATGTCCATCGTCGGCCGGGCCTCGGCCGCGTCCGCCGGGCGGCCGTTCGACGAGGAAGCCGACCGGGCCCGCACCGCCCAGATCGAGGCCCAGATCGAGGCCGAGTCGCACTCCTTCTTCGTCACCGCCCGCCTGTACGACGACGGCATCATCGACCCGCGCGATACCCGCACCGTCCTCGGCCTGTCCCTGTCCGCCGTGCACAGCGGCCCGGTCGCCGGCCGCCGCGGCTTCGGCGTCTTCCGGATGTGAGGACCCACATGATCACCAAGCTTCTCATCGCCAACCGCGGCGAGATCGCGGCCCGCATCATCCGGTCCGCCCACGCCCTCGGCATCGCCACCGTCGCGGTCTACTCCGACCCCGACGCCGACGCCCCCTACGTGACGCTGGCGGGCGAGGCCGTCCGGCTGCCCGGCGCGGCGCCCGCGGACACCTACCTGCGCGGCGACCTCATCGTGGCGGCGGCCGCCGCCACCGGCGCCGGTGCGGTCCACCCCGGCTACGGGTTCCTGTCGGAGAACGCGGCGTTCGCCCGGGCCTGCGCCGACGCCGGGCTGATCTTCGTCGGCCCCGCGCCCGAGACCATCGCCGCCATGGGCGACAAGGTCAAGGCCAAGGCCATCATGGCCGCGGCGGGGGTACCCACGCTGCCCAGCGCCACCATCGCGGCTGAGGGCGCCTGCTCCGCGGCGGATCTGGACGCCGCGGCGGCCGGGGTCGGCTTCCCGCTGCTGGTCAAGGCGGCGTTCGGCGGCGGCGGCCGCGGCATGCGGCTGGTCACGGACCCGGCCGAGCTGGCCGAGGCGGTGAGCACGGCCAGCCGCGAGGCGGCGTCCGCGTTCGGCGACGGCACCGTCTTCCTCGAGCGCTACGTCACCGACCCCCGGCACGTCGAGGTGCAGATCCTCGGGGACGCCGCCGGGACCGTGATCCACCTGTTCGAGCGCGAGTGCTCCATCCAGCGGCGCTACCAGAAGATCGTCGAGGAGTGCCCGTCGCCCGCCGTCGGCGAGGACCTGCGCGACGACCTGACCGCCGCGGCCGAATCCGCCGGCCAGGCGGTCGGCTACACCGGTGCCGGCACCGTCGAGTTCGTGCTGGACCGCGACGGGTCCTTCTGGTTCCTGGAGATGAACACCCGGCTCCAGGTCGAGCACCCGGTCACCGAGGAGGTCACCGGCCTGGACCTGGTGGAGCTGCAGCTGCGGATCGCCGAGGGCGAGCCGCTGCCGCAGCGGGCGCGCGACGCGCGGATCGGCGGCCACGCGATCGAGGTCCGCCTGTACGCCGAGGACGTGGCCGCCGGGTTCGTGCCCGCCACCGGCCCGCTGCACCGCTTCACGATCCCGCCGGCCCCGGGCATCCGCGTCGATACCGGTTTCCGCGACGGCTCGGTGGTCAGCCCGCATTACGACGCGATGCTGGCCAAGGTGATCGCGCACGGCCGTACCCGGGCCGACGCGGCGCGCCGGCTGGCCCGCGCGCTCGGGCAGGCCGAGATCCACGGCGTCACCACCAACCGCGACCTGCTGACGGCGATCCTGACCGAGCCTGAGTTCCTGGCCGGCGGCACCGACACCGGCTACCTGACCCGGCACGAACCCGCGGCCCTGGCCGCCGTGGCCGCCCCCGGCGCCGGGCCCGGCCGGGTGCACGCGCTGGCCGCCGCGCTGGCCCGGCAGGCGCAGCACCGCGCCGGGGCACCGGTGCTCGGCACGCTGCCCTCGGGCTGGCGCAACGTCCGCTCCGCCCCGCAGCGCGTCAGCTTCACCGCAGGCGGCGAGCCCTGGGAGGTCACCTACCGGCTGCACGGCGACCGGGTCGACGCCGAGGTCAACGGCGAGCCGGTCGACGCGCTGGTCCTCGAGGCCACCCCGGACCGGGTCGACCTGGAGACCGGCGGCGTCCGCCGGGTGTACCGCGTCCACCGGGCCGGCGACGACACGTACGTCGACGCCAGCGACGGGTCAACCGCCCTGCGGGAGACCCCGCGGTTCGGCGACCCGGAAAAGCCCGCAGCCGCCGGATCCCTTCTGGCCCCGATGCCCGGCCTGGTGCTGCGGGTCCTGGCCGAACCCGGCCAGGCCGTCACCGCGGGCCAGCCGCTCCTGGTCCTGGAGGCGATGAAGATGGAGCAGACCGTCAGCGCGCCCGCCGACGGCGTGGTCGCCGAACTGCACGCCAAGGCGGGGGACCAGGTCAGCACCGGCCAGGTCCTGGCCGTCCTGGAAGCCCCGGACCCATCGCCTGACGACGGAGGCCAGTGACATGCCCGCCGACATGACCGCCCTGGCGGCGGACCTCGCCGCCGAGTCGGCCGTTACCCGTGCCCTGGTCGCCGGGCTGGACGAGGCCGGCTGGAACACCCCGACCCCCGCGGCCGGCTGGGATATCGGCGACCAGATCAGCCACCTGGCCTACTTCGACGAGGTCACCGTCCAGTCGGCGACCGATCCTGAGCAGTTCAAGGCCGGGCTGGCGCAAGCCGAGGCCGAGGGCGGCATCGACCCGGACGCGATCGCCGCCCGGTTCCGCGACCTCAGCGGCGCCCAGCTCCTGGCCTGGTTCGACACCGCCCGCGCCGACCTGCTGGACACGTTCAAGAACCTGGACCCCCGCGCCCGGCTGCCCTGGTTCGGCCCGGCCATGAGCGCCGCGTCGTCGCTGACGGCCAGGATCATGGAAACCTGGGCGCACACCCAGGACATCGCCGACGCCCTCGGCGTCACCCGCGAGCCGACCCCCCGGCTGCGCCACGTAGCGCACATCGGCGTCGGCGCCCGCGCGTTCAGCTACGCCGTGCACGGCCAGGCCCTGCCCGAGGCCGCGATCCGGGTCGAGCTCGAAGGCCCGGATGGCACCTCGTGGACCTGGGGCCCGCCGGACGCGACGGACCGGGTGACCGGTCCCGCCCTGGACTTCTGCCTGCTGGTCACCCAGCGCCGGCACCGCGACGACCTCGCCCTGGTCATCGAGGGCCCGGCCGCGGACGGGTGGATGGCGATCGCGCAGTCCTTCGCCGGCGCCGCCGGCACCGGGCGATCCCCGCTGGAGGCACGCTCATGACCAGGCCGGTACGCATCGCGAACTGCTCCGGGTTCTACGGCGACCGCCTGGCCGCCGCCCGGGAGGCCCTGGATCAGGGTTCCGGACCGGTCGACGTGCTGACCGGCGACTACCTGGCCGAGCTCACCATGCTGATCTTGTGGAAAGCCCGTCGCAAGGACCCGGACCGCGGCTACGCGACCACGTTCCTGAAGCAGCTGGAAGACGTGCTCGGCACCTGCCTGGACCGCGGCGTCAAGATCGTCGCCAACGCCGGCGGCCTCAACCCGGCCGGCCTGGCCGCGAAGATCACCGAGCTCTCCGCCCGGCTTGGCCTGACCGCCCGCGTCGCCTACATCACCGGCGACGACCTGATCCCGGCCCTGCCCGACCTGCAGGCCGCGGGCCACGAGCTCGTCAACCTCGACACCGGGCTGCCGCTCGCCAAGGCAGACCTGCCCGTGGTCACCGCCAACGCCTACCTCGGCGGCTGGGGCATCACCACCGCCTTGCAGGCCGGCGCGGACGTCGTCGTCTGCCCCCGGGTCACCGACGCGAGCCTGGTCACCGGGCCCGCCGCCTGGTGGCACGGCTGGCGTCACGATGACTGGGACGCCCTGGCCGGCGCGGTCGCCGCCGGTCACGTCATCGAGTGCGGCCCGCAGGCGACCGGCGGCAACTACAGCTTCCTGGACGAGATCACCGACCGCCGCTACCCGGGGTTCCCGATAGCCGAGGTCGCCGCCGACGGCAGCAGCGTCATCACCAAGCACGACGGCACCGGCGGCGTCGTCTCGGCCGGCACGGTCACCGCCCAGCTGCTCTACGAGATAGGCGACCCGGCCTACCTCAATCCCGACGTCGTCGCCCACTTCGACACCATCCGCCTCACCCAGCAGGGCCCGGACCGGGTCGAGCTGACCGGCACCAAGGGCAGCCCGCCGCCGGACACCCTCAAGGTCGCGATCAACATGCTGGGCGGCTACCGTAACACCACCACCATGGTGCTGACCGGCCTGGACATCGAGCAGAAGGCCCAGCACGCCGTCACCCTGCTGACCGAGGTCCTCGGCGGCACCGGGCAGTTCGGCGAGTTCGACGCCCGCCTGCTCCGGTTCGACCACCCGGACGCGCCGTCCAACGAGCAGGCCACCGCGCACCTGCGGATCACCGTCAAGGACCAGGACGAGGCCAAGGTCGGCCGCGCGTTCTCCAACGCCGCCACCGAGCTCGCGCTGGCCGGCTACGCGGGCTTCCACACCACCACACCGCCCGGCGGCGCGAGCGCGTTCGGCGTCTATTGGCCGACGCTGATCCCGTCCGCCCTGGTCACCCAGGAGGTGCACCTGCCGGACGGAAGCACCCAGCCCGTTCGGCCGCCGGAATACCCCCGGCCGGCACCAGCCGGCCCCCAGGCCGGATCCACCCCGCCCCCCGGGCCCGCCGGCCCCGCCCAGCCCGCTGGTCCCACCGAGAACATCCCGCTGGGCCGCCTGTGCGGCGCGCGCTCCGGCGACAAAGGCGGCGCCGCCAACGTGGGCCTGTGGGCCGTCAGCCCGCGCGCGTACGAGTGGCTGCGCGGCTACCTCACCGCCGACCGCCTCCGCGAGCTCCTCACCGAGGCGGCCAGCCTCGAGATCGACCGCTACGAACTGCCGAACCTCCTGGCCGTCAACTTCGTCATCCACGGACTGCTCGCCCCCGGCGTCTCCGGCACCACCCGCCCCGACGCCCAGGCCAAGGGCCTCGGTGAGTACCTCCGCTCCCGCCTGGTCCCGGTCCCGGTCGACCTTCTCCAGGACGCCAGGCCCGGCTCATGACTGCTGGTCAGAAGAGCATCCACTAGCACGACATCAGGGACGCATGGGGCATGACCTGGCGGTATGCGCCCGATGTTCGGTCATCGTGTCGAGTTACCACCCGCAAAACGGTGGGTAACTCGACACGATCCTGGCGGGCGGATACGCAGGTGATCAGCGGGACGGGCGAGGGCAGCGCGGGGAAGCAGGATCGTCGCCTCGATGGCCAGGTGGCGAGGCCGAACCGCCTTTCCGGATTCGGGACCCCCTCTCCCGCGGGTCATGTTCCACGACGATTCCGCCTGCGACCCCGCCGATTCCACCCGCAGCCACGAGGTACCGGCACGCCCGGCCTAGCCAGGCACGTGCTCCCGGATAGCCGCGATGGCGTCCATAGCCGGATCCTGGTTACGCCGGTACGCCTCGAACGTCGGCGGGGCGTAGATGTCCGGTGCCGTCCAGGTCCGGTAGTCCGTCGGCCAGGACGTCTGCCAGTACAGGTCGGCGGCGTTCGCCCGCACCTTGCTGTAGGGCAGCTCGAAGTCGATCCGCTCGCCGATGAAGTTGGGCCGCGACCCGGTCGGCTCGCCGACGAAGATCGCGCTGGTCTCGCGTTCGATGGCGG
This sequence comes from uncultured Actinomycetota bacterium, assembly GCA_963839095.1. Classification (GTDB taxonomy): domain Bacteria; phylum Actinomycetota; class Actinomycetes; order Streptosporangiales; family Streptosporangiaceae; genus Palsa-504. Next base: position 14,410 of record CAWIUF010000010.1, read on the forward strand.
TGACGGTGTTCTGCGCCGCCGAGAACGTCAGCCGCCCGATGATGACGAACAGCGCGCCGCGCCGGCTGAGCCGCTCGCTAGCGATCAGGTGATGCAGCAGGTACTGGCTGAGCAGCGTATTACCGCCGCCGTTCCACCGCATGTCGATGACGAGCCGGCCGGCGTTGCGGTCCTCGATAAAGCCGAACAGCCGGTCGCAGAACGCCGCGAACGTCTCCGCCGGATGATCGCGGACGGCATTGAACTGGAAGTAGACGAGATCATCGGCCGGCCGGTACTCGAACCAGAACGGCAGCTCGCGGTGGCGCAGATGCAATGGCGGGGAAACCGGTACAGTGTCCGTCAGCGCCACCCACCCCGCCGGGTACCGGTCCCAGCGGAAGTCGATCGGCGCGGCCTCCAGCCGGACCTCGTCCGTGGTTCCGTCGGCGAGCCGGACCGTCAGCGCGTGCTCGATGCCCAGCCCCTCGAGAATCACCGGGTACCGAACGAGCACCGGGAACGTCAGCGTGAGCCAGTGCGAGTTGTCCCTGGGCATGACCGGATCCAGCGCCGCCATGGCCTCGTCGACGGTAAGCCCGCCGACCTTCTCCACCCGGGCGCCCAGCAGGTGCTCGAGGCCCGGCGCGGCGCCGATCACGTACAGGCCCTCGGCGAACATGAACATGTCCACCGGGAGCATCCGGGACATCTCCTTGTCGTCCTCGGGCCAGGTGACCCGCGCGTGCCCGTCGTCTAGGTACCGGACCAGCTTCATCATGCCGACCAGGATCTGCGCGTCGGTGAGGCCGGGGATCGCGGCGTCCAGTTCGGCGGCCGCCCGGTCGAACTCCGCCTCCGGCTGGAGGGCGAACGGCGCGTAGGCCAGGCGCTTGATCTCCCTGACCAGGAAGGCCAGGTCATAGCGCCAGCCGCCGTCCCGCGACATGCTGCCGGCGTCGATGATGCCGACCATGTCGCGGATCCGCTGGTCGGCGCGCAGCTCCTGCCAGTGCTCGTCGGACCTGACCCGGGCCAAGTCGCGCATCCCGCGGTCGAACGCCTCCCGGAGCGCCGCGACCGCCGCCTCGCCGTCGCCGGCCGCCGCCTCGCAGCAGGCGATACGGTAGGCGACCTCGCCCGGCATGAGCGGCGGCCCGTCGTCCTTCAGGAACGTCTCGCGCACTCCCAGCCGCAGAACCTCCTCGTACGCCTGCCGCGCTCCCGCGTAGTCGTGCGCACCGAACCTGGCCTCGCCCAGCCGGGCCCAGTAATCCCCGTTCACCGGGTTGGCCGCGGTGACCGCCGCCCACAGCTCCGCCGCCGCGGCCCAGTCCTCGTCCGCCGTCCTGATCCGCGCCCGGGCCACCAGCCCCATAAAGTCCGGCATACGTCACACCCTACGTAGGCTGGGCCCCATGGACATGGTGACCGCGCTAGCCGACCTGGGCGCCACCGAGACCAGCATCGACACGCAGACCAGGGAACGGCTCGACCGCGACGGCTACGCGCCGCTGCCCGGGGTGCTCTCCGCCGCGCAGCTGACGGCGATCCGCGCCCGCCTCGCCGAGCTCCTCGAAGCCGAAGGCGACCAGGCCGGCCTCGAAGTGCACCAGGAGAACGGGGCCGACCGGCTCGCCGACCTCCCCAACAAGGGCGCGATGTTCGATCCCTGCTTCACCGATCCCCGGGTGCTGGCCTGCGTCGCCCACGTGCTGGGCGATTCAAGCTCTCCTCGCTCAACTTCCGCGCCGCGCTCCCCGGGCACGGCCTCCAGCCGCTGCACGCCGACTACGGCGGCCCGGTCTGGCCCGGCCCTTCCAGGTCTGCAACTCGGTCTGGCTGCTCGACGACTTCACCGCCGACAATGGCGCGACCCGGGTGGTGCCCGGCTCCCACAAGTTCACCCAGCGGGCCCGCGAAGCGCTCGATGACCCGGCCGCGCCCCACCCGGACGAGGTCCGGCTGATCGCGCCGGCCAGGACGGTCGTCGTGTTCAACTCCCACCTGTGGCACGGTGGCACCATGAACCGCAGCGACCAGCCCCGCCGCGCGCTGCACTCCTACTTCACCCGCCGGGCCAACGGCCAGCAGCTCGACCAGCGGAAGTACGTCCGGCCGCAGACCTCGGCCCGGCTCAGCCCGGCCGCCCGCTTCATCCTGGACGTCTGAGCCAGCCGAGAAGGAGCCCCGTGAACGACTATCCGCCCTCGATCGTCCCGGTGAACCACGTCGCGCCGGTGCCGCGCCGCGTCCGCGCCTACCTCGGGAACGAGAAGGTCCTCGACACCACCCGGGCGCTGTACGTCTGGGAGTGGCCGCACTACCCGCAGTACTACATCCCGCTCGCCGACGTCCACCCCGGCCTGCTCGTTTCCGAGGGGCACACCCAGCAGACCGGCCGCGGGCTCGTCGAGCTGCACGCGCTCCGGGCCGGCGAGGCGCACCGCCCGCGGGCCGCGCGGCTGGTCACCAAGGCCGCCGTGGACGGGCTCGACGGCATGGTCCGCTTCGAGTGGGCCGCCCTGGACGCCTGGTTCGAGGAGGACGAGCAGGTCTTCGTGCATCCCCGCGACCCCTACACCCGGGTCGACGCGCTGCGCTCGGGCCGGCCGGTGCGCGTCGAGCTCGACGGGGTGGTACTGGCCGACTCGCAATCCGCGGTGATGGTGTTCGAGACCGGCCTGCCCACGCGGTACTACGTCAACCGGACCGACGTCCGGTTCGAGCACCTGGTGCCCAGCGGCACCGTCACGTCGTGCCCGTACAAGGGCACCACCAGCGGCTACTGGTCGGTCCAGGCCGGCGGCGCCGTCCACCAGGACCTGGCCTGGGCGTACGACTTCCCCACCCGCCAGCTGCTGCCCATCGCCGGCCTGGTCGCGTTCTACAACGAGAAGGTCGACACCTTCCTCGACGGGGAGCCGCTCGACCGTCCCCAAACCCATTTTTCCTAACGAGGTAGCGTGCCCCCGGACACTGTCCTGCGTGCGGCCGTGGCCAACAACGCCGCCTGGTGCGACGCGGTATGCCGCTCCCACGGCTACCCCGGCGAGTTCGCCGCGCGAACGTGGCTCAGTCCCCGCCACGACCTGCCGTTCTACCCGAACGCGATCACCCTGGACCCGGACGCCACGGCCGCCGATACTCAGGCAGCGCGGTACCCGGACCGGGCTTACGGGGTCAAGGACAGCTTCGCGCGCCTCGACCTGGCGCCCGCGGGCCTGGCGCCGCTCTTCGACGCCGACTGGATCGCCTGGGACCCGGCGCCGGCGCAGCAGCCGCCGGCCGGGGGCCTGCGACTGGCAGGCGGTCTGACGATGCCGCCGCGCTGGCCCGGTGGGAGACCGCCTGGGCCGCCGGGAATGACGTGGCCGGGCTGTTCCGGCCTGCCCTCCTGGCTGATCCGGGCTGCGCCATCCTGGGCGGTTACCGGGACGGCGCGCTGGCCGCCGGGGTCATCGCCTACACCGCCGCCGGGGTAACCGGGATTTCGAACCTATTCGATACCGGGTTGCCAGGCACGGAACTGCAGCCCGGGACTCTGCCGCCCGGAACTCTGTGGCCCGGGACTCTGTGGCACAGTGCCGTGCTCGCCGTGGCCGCGCTGCGGCCCGGCCTGCCCGTCGTCGGCTACGAGCACGGCGAGGACCTGGCCGCGGCCCGGGAGGCCGGCGGCCAGGTCCTCGGGCCGCTGCGCGTCTGGACCCGGGAGTCAGCCGCTTCGTAGCTGGGCGACGATCGCGTCCGCCTGCGCGAGGGTAAAGCCGTCGGCGAGGCCGGACAAGGGGACCGGTACGGTCCGGCTGCCGCCGGCCAGGAAGACGACCTGGTCGTTCATGCATGCGCGCAGGTCCGGGTACCGTTCGGCGATCGCGATCTGCTCCCGCAGCATGCCGTCCTGGCGGCCGTCCATCTGACCCTGGCGGGCGGCCATCTGCTCAGCCCGGGCCGCCATGGCCGGCGCCACCCGCTCGTCGAAGGCACGCTTGAGCCGACGGCCGATCGCCCGGCCGACGAACTTCGTGGCCGCGTCCATCACTAGGTCCGTCACGACGTCCTCGATGGAGCCGTCGCTGTTGCTGCTGCTCGAACTGCTCGTCGACCTGTTGCTGCCCGACCAGCGGCCGGGACGGCTCTGCCCGCTGTACCCGGGCGGCGGCTGGGAGCCGTCGTAGTCCGGCGGCGGCGGAGGCGGCGGAGGAGGAGGCGGCGGGGCCGGGAACCCCGGCGACGATGAGGGCGCCGGAAATCCCGACGACGGCGAAGGCGTCGGGAAGCCAGCGGACGGCGGCGGAGGATATCCCGGTCCTTGATATCCCTGCTGCGCCTGATACTCCTGCTGCGCCTGGTATCCGTGCTGCGCCTGGTCTTGCTGCTGCGCCTGATATCCGTACTGCGCTTGATACCCCGGCTGCCCCTGGTATCCCGGGTCAGCCTGGTATCCGGCCCCGGACTGCCCGAGTCGCTGGCGGGCGATCGCCGCGAGCTCCTCGACCGAATGCACGGCGTCGGCCCGGCCGCACTGCGGGCACACCGCTCCTACCTGGCCATAAGTCACCGCATCATTGTGCTCTTCCGGCCGCTCCGAGGGAAGGTCCTTGGCCGGGAATGCTATCCGGCCCGGAGCCGCCGGGCCGCCTCCGTCAGCGCCGACAGCTTGCCGAAGGCGACGTCGCGGGGGAGGTACTTCATGCCGCAGTCCGGGGCGAGCACCAAGCGCTCGGCGGGCACGTAGGGCAGCGCCCGCTCCACCCGGGCCTGCACCGTCTCGGGCGTCTCGACGGTCATGTCGTTCAGGTCGAGCACGCCCAGGATGACGGTCTTGCCGTCCAGCGCGGTCAGCACCGAGGTATCGAGCCCGGACTGCGCGGTCTCGATCGAGACCTGGTCGCAGCTGCACGCGGCCAGCTCGGGCAGGAACGAGTAGCCCGCCGGGCGCTCGTGGATGATGGCGGCGTAGCCGAAGCACAGATGGACCGCGGTCGTCCCGGCCGCGCCCTCCAGCGCCCGGTTGATGACCTTCACGCCGTACTGCTTGGCCGGCTCCGGGCGGGCCTGCAGGTAGGGCTCGTCCAGCTGGACGATGTCGGCGCCCGCCGCGAACAGGTCGGCGACCTCCTCGGCCACCGCCTCGGCGTAGCCGAAGGCCAGCGACTCGGCGCTGCCGTAGTAGTCGTCCTGCGCCTGCTGCGACATGGTGAACGGCCCGGGCACGGTGATCTTGATGGTCGCGGCGGTGTTCGCGCGCAGGAACTTCACGTCGTCCGCCTCGACGGCGTGCCGCCGCTTGACGGGCCCGGTGATCCGGGGCACCGGGTTCGGGTGGCCGCTGCGGTCGAGCGCGGTGCCCGGGTTGTCGATGTCCACGCCGTCCAGCGCGGTCGCGAACCGGTTGGAGTAGCTCTCCCGGCGTGCCTCGCCGTCGGTCAGGATGTCCAGGCCAGCCCGCTCCTGGTCCCGGATGGCCAGCAGAGTCGCGTCGTCCTGGGCCTGCGCCAGGTAGGCGGGATCGACCCGCCACAGCTCGCGGGCGCGCACCCGCGGCGGGAACCGGCCTGCCAGCCGGCCCCGGTCGATCAGCCAGTCCGGCTGCGGGTAACTGCCGACGAGGGAGGTGGGAAACAGCATGCCAGCACCTTACGCCGGCCGCCTGCCAGGCGATCCGGCCGGCCGTCAGGCGATCTTGCGGGCGCCGGGCCCGGGGACCGGGGTGGCCTCGCGGGCGGACTCCAGGACGTGCCCGGCCGCGCACGCCACCTGCAGGCCCACCGGCTCGCCGCAGTCCCGGTGGCGGAGCAGGACCTGCGGGCCGCTCGCGCCGACCGCGTGCTTGTCGCCCCACGCCATCAGCGCCAGCAGCACCGGGTAGAGGTCCAGGCCCTTCTCGGTCAGCCGGTACTCGGTCCGGCGGCGCTGGCCGCTTTCCTGGTAGGGGACCTTGCGCAGCAGTCCCTCGTCCACCAGGCGGGCCAGGCGCTGGCTGAGCACCTGGCGGGGCATGCCGGTACGGCGCTGCATGTCGTCGAAGCGGCGCACGCCGTTGAAGGCCTCGCGCAGGACGAGGAACGTCGGCCGCTCGCCGAGGATGTCCACGGTCGCGCCGATCGTGCAGTTAGCCGAGTCGTAGTCAAGAATCCAGGGTCGTGCCATGACCACATGCTAAGTCCAGTTGACAGACTCAGCAATCCGGGGCCATCCTGAGTTCATGGACCGAACCCAGGTTCGCGGGACCGCAGCCACGCCGGGCCCGTCGCCGGGCCCAGCGCCGACGCCGCCGCGATCCGGCCGGTGCGCCCGGCGGACGAGGCCGTGCTCCGTGACTTCTTCGCCGCGCTGTCCGTGGAGAGCCGCTACCTCAGGTTCTTCGCCCCGGTCACGCCGTCCTGCGGCCTGCTCGACCTGATGGCCGGCAAGCCCGCCCACGTCGACGCGATCATCGCCGTCGCGGACGGCGTCATCGTCGGGCACGCCATGGCCGCCGACCGGCCCGCACCCGGCGGTCACGGGACCCTGGCGGGCGGGGGAGCCGCGGGCGACCGATGTCGGCGTGGTGGTGGCCGACGCCTGGCAGCGCCGGGGCGTGGGCGCGACGCTGATGCGGGCGCTGATCGACCGGGCTCAGGCGCGCGGCGTGACGGCGCTGGCCATGGACGTCCTGCCCGGTAACCGGCGGGTGCTCGCCATGATCACCGGCCACTGGCCGCAGGCCGCCGTCGGCCGCGCCGCGGACAGCGTGGACATCCGGATCCCGCTGCCGCCCCGCGCCCGGCCGCCGCGCGCCGCCCGCCCCGCGATCCGGCCCGTGGCCCCGCCGACGGTCCAGCCGGCCGTCCGGCCTGCGATGCAGGCCGCGATCCAGCCGGCGGCCGCCGCCGCGGGGAAGGCGCTGGCTGCCGTCGGGAGATAGCATCCGGGACCATGACCATCGCACGCGCCGAAGACACCACGGCCGCGGCGGCGCCGTCCCGCGACCTGGCCGCCGCGCTGCGCGCCGCCGGGCTGGCCGAGGTCGACGACTCACCGCGGCGCCGGGCCGAGTACTCCTCCGACGCGTCGAACTACCGGGTCGTGCCCGGGCGTGGTGGCCTTCCCGCGGGACGGCGGCGAGGTGGCCGCCGCGCTGGACGTCGCCCGGCAGGCCGGAGTGCCGCTCACCAGCCGCGGCGGCGGCACCTCGATCGCGGGTAACTCCGTCGGCTCCGGCGTGGTGCTGGACTTCTCCCGGCACATGAACCGGGTGCTCGCGGTGGACCCGGAGGCGCGCACCGCGGTCGTCGAGCCCGGCACGGTCCTGGACCACATCACCGCGGCCGCGGCCGGCCACGGCCTGCGGTTCGGCCCGGACCCCTCCACCCACTCGCGGGCCACCATCGGCGGCTCGATCGGCAACAACTCCTGCGGCGCGCGGGCGCTGATGTACGGGCGCACGGCCGACAACGTGGTGAGCCTGGACGTGCTGACCGCGGCGGGGGAGCGGCTCGCGGCCCGGCGCCTGGACCGGGACGGCCTGGCCGCCGCGCCGGTGGTCGGCGCCGCGCTCGATGCCCTGGTCGCGGGGAGCCTCGGCCTGATCCGCACCGAGTTCGGCCGGTTCACCCGGCAGGTATCCGGCTACTCCCTGGAGCACCTGCTGCCGGAGAACGGCGCGGACCTGGCGAAGTTCCTGGTCGGCAGCGAGGGCACCCTCGGCGTGGTCACCGGCGCGACCGTCCGGCTGGTGCCGTCGCCGAAGGCGGTGGCGCTGGCGGTGCTCGGCTACCCCGGCCTGCCCGAAGCGGCCGAGGCGACGCCCGGGCTGCTGCCGCACCAGCCGGTCGCGGTCGAGGGCATGGACGCGCGGCTGGTGGAGATGTTCCGCGCCCGCCGCGGCGCGGCGTCCATCCCGGCGCTGCCCCGCGGCGAGGCGTGGCTGTTCGTGGAGACCGCGGGCGAGACCGAGGCGCAGGCGCAGGCCGCGGCCGAGCGGCTCATCGCCGACGCCGGCTGCCTGGACTCGCTGGTGGTCACCGGGGCCCCGGCCCGGGCGCTGTGGCGCGTCCGCGAGGACGGCGCCGGCCTGGGCAGCCGTACCCCGGCCGACGCGCCCGCCTGGCCCGGCTGGGAGGACGCCGCCGTGCCGCCCCCGCACCTGGGCGCGTACCTGCGCGATTTCGCCGCGCTGATGACCGGTCACGGCCTGGACGGCCTGGCCTACGGGCACTTCGGCGACGGCTGCGTGCACATCCGCATCGACTTCCCGTTCACCACGGCGGCGGGCCGCTACCGGACGTTCGTCACCGAGGCCGCGCGGCTGGTGGCCAAGTACGGCGGCTCGATGTCCGGCGAGCACGGCGACGGCCGGGCCCGCAGCGAACTGCTGCCGTACATGTACTCACCCGAGGCCGTCGGCACGATGGCCGCGGTCAAGGCGATCTTCGACCCGGGCAACCTGCTCAACCCGGGCGTGCTGGTCGACCCGGCGCCGCTGGACGCGGACCTGCGCGTGCCGCAGGCCCGGCCGCTGCGCACCGGGCTCGGCTTCGCCTACCCGCACGACGGCGGCGACCTGTCCGCCGCGGTCCACCGCTGCGTCGGCGTCGGCAAGTGCCGGGCCGACACCACCGCGACCGGCGGTGTCATGTGCCCGTCGTACCTGGCCACCCGGGACGAGAAGGACTCCACCCGCGGCCGCGCGCGGGTGCTGCAGGAACTCGCGAACGGCACCCTCGTCCGCGGCTTCGGCTCGGCCGAGGTGGCCGAGTCGCTGGACCTGTGCCTGTCCTGCAAGGGCTGCTCGTCGGACTGCCCGGCCGGGGTGGACATGGCCACCTACAAGGCCGAGGTGCTGTACCAGCGGTACCGGCGGCGGCTGCGGCCCGCGGCCCACTACTCGCTGGGCTGGCTGCCCCGCTGGGCCCGGCTGGCCGCCCGCGCGCCCGGGGCGGCCAACGCCGCGCTGCGCCTCCCGGGCCTGGCCGCCCTGGCCAAGCGGGCGGGCGGGATCGACACCAGGCGGCCGCTGCCCCGGTTCGCCTCGCAGACCTTCCGGGCCTGGTTCGCCGGCCGCCCCGCGCCGGAGCCGGCGGCGGACCGGACCCCGGTCCTGCTCTGGGTGGACACGTTCACCGACCACTTCACCCCGGAGGTCGGCCGGGCCGCCGTCCGGGTCCTCGAGGCCGCCGGGTACGCGGTCCAGATCACCGGCGAGCCGGTGTGCTGCGGGCTGACCTGGATCTCCACCGGCCAGCTGGACGGCGCCCGTCGGCAACTGCGGCGCACCCTGCGGGCGCTCGGGTCCCGCCCTGCGGGCGGGCATCCCGGTCGTCGGCCTCGAGCCGTCCTGCACCGCCGTGCTACGCGGCGACATCACCGAGCTGCTGCCCGGTGACCCGCGCGCCCGCCAGGCCCGCGACGCCACCCGCACGCTGGCCGAGCTGCTGACCCAGACCCCGCAGTGGACGCCGCCCGACCTGACCGGGGTGCGCGCCGTCGCCCAGCCGCACTGCCACCAGCACGCCGTGATGGGCTGGCAGGCCGACGCCGAGCTACTCGCCCAAGGGGGCGCCGAGGTCACCGCGGTCGGCGGCTGCTGCGGCCTGGCCGGCAACTTCGGCGTGGAACGCGGCCACTACGACGTCTCGCTGGCCGTCGCCGAGACCGCCCTGCTACCCGCCGTCCGCGCGGCCAAGGGCGCGATGGTGCTGGCCGACGGCTTCTCCTGCCGCACCCAGCTCGACCAGCTCGCCCAGGTCCCCGGCACCCACCTAGCCCAGCTCCTGGCCAGCCGCCTCGAAGACCGCTAGCGCGTCCTGTAGATCGTGAATCTAAGCGCGTCCCGTAGATCATGAAACAGCGCGTCCCGTAGATCATGAAACGGCCTCAGCGCTCCGCCACAGCATGGAAGTCATCCAAGCTCATACCCGTGACCTCACCCGCCTCTCACGCAACATTTTGATTCAGTGGTTGTGGCGTTCTACCGAATAGAGAGGGTAGAACGCCACAACCATTGAATTTTCATGCCTAACGGAAGAGGCATTCACAGGACACGCCCTGGCGCTGGGCCTGCCGTCCGCCTGGCTATCGGACTGCCTGGACCTGGACGGTCTGGGCGACCAGCCGGTCCTCGAGGTCGAACACGCTGGTCTCCGCGGTCACCGTGGTGCGCCCGCGATGCACCGGCACCGCCACCGCCCGCACCGTCCCCCCGCTGACCGGCCGGAACATGTGGCTGGTGGAGGTGATCGTGGCCGTCGTCTTCCCCTCGGGCAGCCCCAGGAACGTCACCAGCGCCCCCGCGGTATCGGCCAGCGACATCAGCACCCCGCCGTGCAGGATGCCGCCCGTGGTGCACAGGTGCGGCGCCCAGTCCAGCCGGATGATCACCCGGCCGGCGTCGGCCTCGTCCAGGACCAGGCCGAGGTGCCCGGCGAATGGCATCAACGCGAGGAGCGCGTCCAGGTCAGCGGCCATGACAGGAGATTAGCGCCCGCGCGGGCGGCCGGCGCTACCGACCGGGCCGCCCGCGCCGTGTATCAGGAGCGCGCCCCGGCCCTCTGAACCGGCGAATAGTCCCGAACCGGGACAAGCCAGGTGAAGTGAACAGGGGGACCACCATGGCCATCAGTAACATCCGCACCCGCCGGCGCGTCGCCGCGGCACTGTCAGCCGCCGCGCTGATGGCCACGCTGACGACCGCCCTGACCGGCGCCGCGCGCCAGCCCGCCCGGCCGGCCAGCCCGGCCGTCCCGGCCCAGCCCAGCCCGGCCCTCCCGGTCCAGGCCGCCTTCGCGCCGTCCGGCCCCTACGCCACCACCACCGGGACCGCTACCGACGGCACCACCGTCTACGACCTGTACCGCCCGGCTAACTACGCCGCTCTCGGGTTCAAGAGCCCGATCGTGACCTGGGGCAACGGCACCAACGGGACGCCCGCCCAGGTCTCGGTCCTGCTCCGGCACCTCGCCTCGTACGGGTTCACCGTCGTCGCCTCGACCCTGCCCAACACGGGCAGCGGCCGCGAGATCGACGCCGCCGCGCACTACCTGGTCACCCAGGACGGCGTGGCCGCCAGCGTCTTCCACGGCCACCTGAACGTAAACGAGGTCGCCGCGGTGGGTACCTCGCAAGGCGCCACCGGAGCGGTCCGGGCCGCCACCAGCGACCCGGCGCTGATCAAGACCGTGATGACGTTCTCGCTGCCGAACGCGGTCTGGGCCGCGCCCAACCCGGACTGCCCGACCGCGGCCGACTGCACGGCCCACCCGGACGCCCTGACCCGGCCCGCCTTCTTCGTCTCCACTCACGGGTTCTTCAACTCGGTCATCGCCAGCCCAGCGACCGAGAAGGCCTACTTCCTCAGCGCCCCGGTCCACGCCGCGCTCGGCATCATCAAGAACTCGGACGGCAAGGCCGCTGATCACACCTCGATCGAGGACCCCGCCGCCGGCGGGAACCCCGGCGCCTTCCTTGGCTACGCCACCGCCTGGCTGGAGTACCAGCTACGCGGCAACACCACCGCGGCCGGCGCCTTCACCGGCCCGCACCCCGAACTGCTGGCCAACCCCAACTGGCCCGGCAGCGCCGTGAAATAGCGCGGCGAAACCACAACGGCGAAACCACAACGGCGAAACCACAACGGCGAAATCGCAACGGCGAAACCACAGCGGCGAAACCGCAAGGGACACGACCCGTGCGCGCCAGGTAACTCAGAACCTGGCGCGCACCCCGTCCGCCACCTCTTCCGGGCTCAAGTCGATCAGCGCCTCCCCGTAGAGGCGCTCGAAGTAGGTGGCGTCGCTGCGGTAGACGGGTTCCGGGTTCGACCGGCTGAGCACCTTGAACACCAGGTGGTACCCGTCCTCCCCGCCCCGCGGGCCGCCGCCCGCCAGGCCGTAGTTGAACGAGGCCAGGTTCCAGCCCTGGTAGGCGGCCAGCACGCGGGACAGGCCGTCGCCGAGCGCGGCGCAGTCCTCCTCGCTCAGATCGGTCACGTCGGCCGCGCCGCGGACTACGCCCCACACCTCGTGGAAGCCGGCCGGCGCGAAGGGCGTGAACCAGGCCACCCGGCCCGTCTGCCCGACCCACCGGGGACCGCCCGCCTCGGCCTCGGCCAGCGCCGCCCAGTACGAGGACCCGTGGTCCTCCTGCCAGGCCCGCGACCGCTCGGCCGCCAGGCGCTGGCCGGTCAGGCCGAAGGCGTCGTGGGCGGACTGCAGGTGCGGGTGGACCAGCGAGGCTCCCGAGGGCGGCAGGTAGTTGGCGTTGATCGAGCTCCACGCCGCCGCCGGGTCCGCCCGGCGCACGCAGTGGGCGTGCCGGACCATGGCGGCCAGGGCGTCCCCGATCAGGGACGGCGTCAGCTCGTCGAGGTCGAGGAAGTGCCGCCCCGGATCGTAGATGCCGACCGCGCTGTGCGTGGCGTACGCCATGATGTTGGGCACCACCACCGCCTTGCCCTGCCGGATGCGGCCTTCCGCCGTCAGCTCGGCCGGGAACGGGACGGTGGCCTTCTCCAGGTGCTCCGCGTCGAACGGGCAGAAAGCCGGGTTCGCGGTGAGCGCGGTCAGGTCCGTCCGGTGCGTCGGCTGGAGCTTGACCCCGGTCAGGATCCGGGCGCTCGCGCCGGTCAGCGGGTCCCGGCGCCAGCGCAGGCTCACCCGGGTCCACGCCCCGCCCGCGGCCAGGTCCGGGACCTGCGCCGCCAGTTCGTGCTCTTCGAATTCGATCGCCGCCACGCTGACGACCGTAATGCTTTCCGGCCCCGCGAGCCAGCGGAGACACCGGGCTCAGTGGCCAGCGACCCAGGGCCAGCACGCTAGCCACCGGGAGCGCAAGCCGGGCGCGCTACTCAACAGGGATTGCCCCGAATGGGCGGCCTTTGTCCGCTAGCATGAAGCAACCTACGCGCGGACCTCGCAGGCGGTCTCCGGGCGACCATGCCCCGCGTGAGGAAGCAGCCTCATGACGACTAGCGAACTCCAGCCTCTCAACGAGGACCAGCGCGCCCTGCAGGACACCCTGCGAGGGTTCCTTGCCGACCACCTGTCGCCGAAGGAGCTGCGGGCCGCGCTGGAGACTCAGGCTGGCTACAGCCCGGAGCTGCACGCCCGGCTGGCCGGCGAGCTCGGCCTGGGCGGCCTGACGATTCCCGGCCGAGTTCGGCGGCTTCGCCCGGTCCCAGGCCGAAGCGAGCGTGATGCACGCCGAGCTCGGCCGTGCCCTGTACCCGGGCCCGTTCCTGTCCAGCGCGCTGACCGCCGGCGTGCTGCTGGCGGCCGGGGACCGCGCCGCGCAGGAACAGTGGCTGCCGCTGCTGGCCCGGGGAGCGGTGACCGGGACGGTCGCGGCGGCCGGCGAGGCCGGCTTCTGGTCGCCGGGACCGGACAGCGTCCGCGCCGTGCGGGCCCGGGACGGGTGGCGGCTCTACGGCCACCGCTGGCACGTGGTCGCCGCCCACGTGGCCGACATCGCGGTGGTGCCGGCTGTCACCGAGGCTGGCCTGGGCATGTTCCTGGCCGAGACCCGGGCCCTGGGCTTCACCGCCTCCGGTCAGCTGGGCCTGGACCTGACCAGGCGAACCTGCGTCACCGCCTTCGACGAGCTGCCGGCCGTGCTGCTGGCCGAGGGGGAAGTAGCGGCCGCCGCCCTCGAACAAGCCGAACGTGACTTCCTGCTCGCCACCGCCGCGGAGGCCGCCGGCGGCATCGGCTGGTGCCTGGACGCCACGATCGCGTACGCCAGGGACCGTGAGCGGTTCGGGCCGCCGAACGGCTCGTTCGCGGCGCTCGCGCAGGCGTGCGTGGACATGCTCGCCCAGTTCCAGGACGTCTCGGCGATCGCCCGGTCCGCGGCCACGGCGGCCGCGGACGGCAGCAGCGACGCCCCGATGGTGGCCCACGTCGCCGCCCTGCGGGCCGGCGAGGCGTTCCGGGCCGTGACCGAATCGGCCACCGGGCTGTTCGGCGGGGTCGGCGTCAGCTGGGAGCACGACACCCACCTGTACTACCGCCGCGCCTGGTCGGCCGAGCGCCTGGCCGGCGGCCCGCAAGCGCACCGCGCGGCCATCATCGACCTCCACGGCCCGGTCGGGCTGGCCGGGCTCTAGGCGGCCACCGCCGCCTCGGCCTCGCCGGCCGCGCGGCCGCGGCGGGCGGGGATGGTACTCGCGGCGTCGGCGTCGTGGATGGACAGCGAGCACGCCACGGCGCAGAGGCAGACCGCGGCGGCGGCCAGGAAGGCTACCCGGTAGGCGGTGAGGTTGGCCACCTCGTGGCCGCCGACCCGGTGCACCGGCCCGATGAGGACGATGACCGTGGTCAGCACGGCCACGCCGACCGCCCCGCCGAGCTGCCGGACCGTGTTGAACATCGTGGAGGCCCGGCCGGTCGCCGCCGGGGTGATGGTGGCGAACGAGGCCGCCTGGACCGGGACGAACACCTGGGCCATGGACAGTCCCAGGGTGAGCATGAGCAGCCGCGCCCACCACAGGCTGGTCTGCGGGCCCAGCAGGGCCAGCAGGCCGATCGAGGTCGCCGTGCCGGTCAGGCCGATGGTGATGTGACGCCGCGGGCCGAGCCGCGGGTACAGCACCCGGCTGGCCAGCTGCGCGCCCGCCATGACGCCGAACGCCTCGGGGAAAATACTCAGCCCGGCCGCGAGCGCGCTCAGGCCCCGGCCGTCCTGGAAGTACAGCGAGATCGCGTACAGCGTGCCGAGGAACGCGACCGAGGCAAGGACCATGACCCCGTTGCCCGCCCGGAACAGCCGGTTTCCCAGCAGCCTCAGGTCCACGATGGGCTTGGTGTGGTGCAGTTCGACGACCACCATGGCCGCCAGCAGCACCACCCCCGCGGCGATCGACGCCAGCACCTGCGGATTGTCCCAGCCCAGGTCGGGACCCTCCGAGACGCCGTACATCAGCAGCCCGAGGCCGAACCCGGCCAGCAGGAAGCCGGGCAGGTCGAAGCGCCCGGGCTCGGCCTGCGGCGGCTGGTGGACGAAGACCGCGCCAAAGACGAAGGCGGCCACGCCGATCGGCACGTTGACGTAGAACACCCACCGCCAGGACAGCTCGGTGACGAACAGCCCGCCCAGGACCGGCCCGAGCGCGGGCGCCAGCGTGGTGGGGACGGTGAGGATGGCCGAGGCCCGGATGCGCTCGGCGGGCGGGAACACCCGGTAGAGCATCGCCATCCCGACCGGGGCCAGCATGCCGCCCGCGGCGCCCTGGAAGATCCGGAACGTGACCAGCTCGGACAGGCTCGAGGCGATACCGCACAGCGCGGAGGCGCCGGTGAACAGCGCGATAGCGGTGAGCAGGACCCGCTTCCCGCCGTACTTGTCGCCCAGCCAGCCCGACGCCGGGATGCTGATGGCCAGGCTGACCAGGAACGCGATGGCGATGCCGTCGACGGCGGTGGCGCTTACCCCGAAGTCACGGCCGATGGTCGGCAAGGCCACGTTGACGATGGTGGCATCGAGGATGGACATGAACATCGCGGCGACGAAGACGGTGCCGACCGCTACCTTCTGGCTGATCCGCGAATTCACCATGGTTACAAGACCACGCGGGCAGCGGAAATTCCGGCTGCCCGCGTCGTTAACCCCAGGTGGCTAGTCTCCGGTCTGGTCGTCCACCTCGGCGCCGGGGGCGTTGTTCTTGACCGACTCGATCCCGTTCAGCGCGGACTGCTTGCGCTCGTAGGTTTCGCTGGTCGCGATGACCTGCCCGTTGCTGGCGACCAGGTTGAAGTGGTACTTGCCGCTCGACCCCTTCTTGAGCACGAACTTGCCTGCCATGCTGCCTCCTCGGTGAGTGCCCCCTGCGGACCATACTCACCTTCCTGGAGCTGGCCGTTTTAACCATGTACCATGTGGTACATAGAGACGAGGCAAAGGAGACGGCATGTCCAGGCAGGTTCAGTTCACGGTGGAGGCCAGGTCGGCGGCGAGCCCGGCCGAGGTCTACGCGCTGCTCGCCGACGGGACGACGTGGCCCCGGTGGACCCCGTTCGACGCGTTCGAGCTCGAGCGGGAAGGCGAGGCGGGCGGCGAGAGCACCGGCGCCATCCGCGTCCTCACCAGCGGCCGGATCAGGAACCGGGAGGAGCTCACCGGGCTCAGCCCGGACCACATGATCAGCTACCGCTCCCTGTCGGGGATGCCGATCAGGAACCACGGGGCCTCGGTGCGCCTGGCGCCCGCCGCGGGCGGGACGCTCATCACCTGGACCGAGCAGTTCGAGGCCACCCGCCCGGGCACCGGCTGGTACCTCGCCCGGGCCCTGCGCCGGTTCGTCCAGGACTGCGCGGACGGCCTCGCCGCTCACGCCGGGGCGTCACCGGAGGTCCCGTCCCGGGGAGCCCGCTGAGCCTGCCGGGCGATCAGCGCGGCCACGTAGGCCTCGTGGGCCGCGTCCGCGCCGGCCACGTCGCCGGTGGCGAGCAGGTCGAGCAGCAGCCCGCGGATCACCGCGATGCCCAGCCGGGTCTCGGCCCGCGCCTGCGATTCGGTCAGCCCCCGGGCGATCAGCGCCGGGAGCATCGGCTCCACCCAGGAATCGGGGAAGCCGGCCAGGATCGGCTGGGCATAGTCCCGGCCCTGCAGCGCCTGCACGTAGAGCTCGAAGAACAGGCGTAGCAGGGGGGCGAGCTCCGGCGCGCGCAGCTGCTGCCAGGTGCGCCGCGCCAGGTCCGCAAGATCAAGGTCTTCGGTACCGAACGAGCTAGCCAGGAGCCGTCGCTGCCGGTTCTCCGCCTCCTGCACGATCGCCACGAACAGGCCCTCCTTGGACCCGAAGTGGTAAATCAGCATGCGGTGGCTGGTGCCGAGGGCGGCGGCGAGCTCGCGCAGCGAGATGTCCCCGATGCCATGCTCGGCCAGATAGCCGAGCGCGCGCTCGAGCAGCTGCTGCTTCGGGTCGCCGCCGGCGCCCGGGGCCATAGTCGACATTGACCGGATGCTACTGGTCAATCATGGTTATTCCGACGCGGTGATCGCCATCGCGATGACGCTGCTCGCCATCGAGCTGCCGATCCCCGCGGGCAAGTCCGGTACGTCCGGCGGATCGACACGCGGCTGCGGACGCTCAACACGACCTGGCTCCTGATGATCGTCCTCACCCCGTTCGCCACCCAGCTGCGGGCGGCCGGAACCGGGACCGCCGCGACCTGACGCTCGCCGCCGCCGGGACGCTCACCGCCTCCGGACGCGGATCCTCGCCTCCGCCCGGCCCAGGCCTGGGTGGCTGGCCCGGACCGTGACCGTGCCCGCCTGGCCGGCCCGGGACCGGATCCAGACGGCGCCCGCGCCGCCCGCGGCGGCGAAGCCGAACGGGTTATCCCCGACCAGCACCGCCGGGCCCTCCACCTCCAGCGTGACCTGGCCGGTGACGTAGGGCCGGGGCGCGCCGTAGCGGTCGGCCGCGCGGAACTCCAGCCGGGTGGCGTCCGCGCCGTCGGCGTCGATCTCGGCGTGGTCGGCCGCCAGCGCGAGCACGTCACCCGACGGGTCGGCGGAAAAGCACCGTGATGTCACCTGCTCGTCGCCGAGGTAGCCGTCGATGCGCAGCTCGGGCAGGCCCGAGCCGTCAACCGCGCGGAAATCGGCGAACGAGGGCGGGTAGGGCAGGTGCGGGTAGCCCGCGCGGTCGGGCGTGAGGGTGGCGAATGCTCACCGCCCACGTAGACCTCCAGCCGGTCCAGGTTGGCGCAGATCATCGCGGCCGGCAGGGCGGTGACGGGCGACTGCGGGCCGAAGTCCCAGTAGAACGCCGGGGCGATCACCGGGCGGATCCGCGGGTCGGCCTGCGCCTGGTAGATGGCGGCGCCGGGCTTGGGAATCCGGAACAGGTCGACCACCCCGGTGTACTTCACCCCCCGGTACTGGTTGCCGCTGCCGGACGGGTAGTCGAACCCGGACCAGGCCAGCAGCCCGCAGTAGCGGTCGTCGGCGGCGGCCAGGTCGTGCACCCGCGCGTGCGCCGTCGCCTGGCCTTGCTGGACGGCCTGGTCATCGGTGCGGCGGTAGTAGATGGCCGGCCCCGACAGGGTCCCGACCGCCTCGCTGACCAGGTACGGACGGCCGACCCCGGTCACCGGCGGCTGCAGTACCGGCGCCTTGACGCCGTCCGCGTCCGGAGACCGAGGAGTAGTCGTCCTCGCCGAACACATCCTGCTGGTAGTCGGTGGTCAGGCGCTGCCCGGCCATCGCGCCGGCCGTCGGCCGCGAGTCGTCCAGGGCGTGCGCGAGCTCGTTCGTGCTGGTGTAGAACGCGGTGTCATTGGGGGTCTCGTTGAGCCGGGCGCCCCAGACGATGATCGACGGGTGGTTGCGGTCGCGGACGATCATCTCGCCGATGTCCCGGTAGGCCAGCGCCTTCCAGGCGTCGTCGCCCAGGTACCCCCAGCCCGGGGCCTCTTCCCAGGCCATCAGGCCGAGCTCGTCGCAGGCGTCGAAGAAGGCCTCGGCCTGCGGGTAGTGCGAGCACCGCACCATGGTGCAGTTCAGCTCGCGCCGCATGATCTCGGCGTCGGTGGCCTGCACCCGGGCGGGCATCGCGCCGCCGGCGAACGGGAAGAACTGGTGCCGGTCGGCCCCGAACAGCTTGACCCGGCGCCCGTTGAGGTAGAACCCGTCCAGCGCGAACCTGGCCTCGCGGAACCCGATCCGCACCCGGTGCTCGTCGACCTGTTCGTCATCCTGCGTAAAGCCTCGTCACCACCCGGTACAGCTTCGGGTGATCGGTGTCCCACAATTCGACGTGGTCGAGCCCGGCCAGCGTCGCGGTCACCGTGACCTGGCCCGGCTGCGTGATCGTGACCGGCGCCTGGGCCCCGGCGAGGGGGCGCTCGCCGTCATAGTAGCTCGGCCTGGACCTGCACGGGCCCGTCCGGTACCCGGCCGGCGTCCACCGTGACCTGCACCACGACCTGCCGGGCGGCCGGGTCGAGCACCTGCACCGGCTTGGCGAAGACGTCGGCCAGGAAGGCCCGCGGCACCGTCCGCAGCCGCACGTCGCGGTACAGGCCGCCCGGCTGCCAGTAGTCCACCGAGATGGTCGGCTCCGGCGCCGGCCGGTCCGGCGGCACGTTGAGGTTGAAGCTCGCGTCCAGCCGGACCGCCAGCACGTTCCCCTCCGGCCGCAGCAGCCCGGTGATCTCCGTGCTGAACGGCAGGTAACCGCCAAGGTGGTCGGTGACCTGGGTCCCGTTCAGGGTCACGGTGGCATGGGTCATGGCCGCGCCGAAATCCAGGAACACCCGCTGCCCGTGGTGACCGGGCGGCGCATCGAAGCGCTTGCGGTAGATCCACGTCCGTTCCCAGCTCGCCGGGTCCCAGTCCTGCCAGGACAGCGGCGCCACCGTGTGCGGCAGCGTCACCGGCGCGAGGGCGCCGTCGTCGAAGCCGGGCAGCTCGCTGCCGTCCGTGTACACGCCGAACAGCCAGCCCGCGCCGAAGGAAACGGTGCTGCGGTGATCGCTCATCACGCTGAGCGTAGAGGCTCCTCAGTCCTCCGTCTTCCGCAGTGTCCGCTTCATCCCGCGCCGCACCGCGGCGATCAGGTACGGGCGCAGCCGGGCCGCCTGGACGATGGCGTGCACCGAGCCCACCTCGAGGGCCCGCTCGATGCTGTGCACGCCGTCGAACTCGTCGGCGAGCTGGCCGAGCTTGTCCGCGTGCACGGCGGGCTGGACCGCCGCCAGCTTCGCCCGCAGCGCCGCCGCCTCCTCGGGGTTACCGCCCTCGGTGGCCTCGGCGATGGCGGCCTGCAGGTCGGCCACCCGGGGATCGGCGGCGGTGCGCTTGCGCACCTCGGCGGCGAACACCACCGCGGCGGCGGGCGCGCCGCCGATGACCGAGGCGTAGGAGCCCTCGACCGCGGCCACCTCCATGTTGTCGTTCAGCGTGCCGGAGAACACCACGAACGCGCCGCCGTGATACCGGGAGACCACGCAGAACACGATCGGCCCGTCGAAGTTGACGATGGCCCGGCCGATCTCGGCGCCGTACTCGAGCTGAAGCTGGCGCAGCGATTCCGGCGAGCCGTCGAACCCGGACAGGTTGGCCAGGATCACCACCGGCCGGTTCCCGCTGGCGGCATTGATCGCCCGGGCGGTCTTCTTCGACGAACGGGGGAACAGCGTGCCTGCCGTGAACTGGGACGGCCCGTCGACCGGGTAGAACCCGTGCCGGGCCAGCGGCTTGGATTCGAAGCCGATCAGCGCGACCGGCTGCCCGCCCAGGTGCGCGTCCAGCACCAGCACCGACGCCGCGTCGGCCATGTCGGCCCAGCGCTCGAGCGGCGGGTGGTCGGCGTCGATCACCCCGGCCAGCAGCGAGCGCATGTCGAACGGCTTCTTGCGCCCGGGGTTGAGCCTGCCGTCGAAGATCTCGCCCAGCGTGGCGAACTCCGGGCCGTCGTGCGGTGCGGAGGAGATGTCGCGGTCGTCCGGGTCGGCGGTCGGGGCCGGCCGGGGGAAGCGCTCGCCACCGGTGACATAGGTGTGGTCGTAGTGCGCGAGCAGCACGTCGACCGCGCTGGACAAGTCGGGCGCCCAGTACTGGGCCTCGCCGTTCGGGCCCATGATCCGGTCGTAGCCGCCGATGCCGAAGTTGTCCTCGGCCGAGACCCCGCCGGAGTAGTCGAGCGACTGCTTGCCGGTCAGCACCATGGCCGACTCCGGGGTCATGACCAGGATGCCCCGGGTGTGCATGAGCATGGTCGCCTCGGCGTTCCAGTACGGCTGGGCGCCGACGTTGATGCCGGTCACCACGACGTTGATCTCGCCGCCGTCCTGGGTGAACTCGACGATCCCGCGCAAAGCGCGGGAGATCCAGTCCATCGTCTCGGTGCCGGAATCCATCGAGATCTTCGCCCCGGACGAGATCGCGAACCATTCCACCGGGACGTGCAGGCGGCGCGCCAGGTCGATGGCCGCCAGGATCCGGCGGCATTCCGGTTCGGCGAGCGCTCCCAGCGCCCGGGTCGGGTCGCCGAGCAGGACCACCCGGCGCAGCCCCTCGGGGTACCGCTTGGTCGGCGTGCTGGCCACGCCGAGCACCAGGTTCGCGGTGTTGGAGCCCGCGGGCCTGTCCACCGGCACCGCGGTGCCCGTCTCGTCCAGGTCGTACTCGGTGAACTCGCCCGGGCTGCCGCCGGCGTCCGGCGAACGGGTGAGCAGCGGGATGAGCTCGTAGGGGTAGACGGTGCCGCGGCGGCGGGCCCTGATCACCTTCTGCGTGTAGGCGTCCAGCTCGCGCAGCGGATGCGGCGGCGGGCCGGTGACCCGCAGCGCCAGCCCGGCGCCGGGGGAGCGGGACAGCCGCAGCATCAGCTCGCGCCCCTCGCCGTCGCGGAACTGCACGAGCACCTCGTCCAGGCCCAGCGCCCCGGTGCGGGCCGCCAGCGACCGGATGACCTGGTCCAGCTCGCCCAGCGGGGTGTCCACCACGGGCCACACGTACAGCTGGATGCGGTTCCAGTCCAGCCGGGCCAGCTCCCGGTCGGCCGACCGGGCCGAGCGCAGGCCGTCCAGGCAGGCGTCCAGCAGGTGCTCGACCTGCGGCAGCCCGGTCACCCGGCCGGCGTCGTCCCGCACGATGGTGAGGTCACGCACGTCCGCCAGGGCGATCAGCCGCTGGTCATCGGGCACCTCGCGACCCTGGATACGGAACAGGTGCACGTCCGGGACGGCGGGCAGCCGGGTCAGCTCGAAACGGGAAAGCCGCCACACGCCCAGCCGCTCGGCCACCAGCGGATGCCAGCCGCGCTGGGTCCGGTCCTCCACCGCGGTCCCGTCCGGCCCGGCCACGAAGGTGAACCAGTCCGGCCAGCCGCCGCCCGCGCCGTCCGGGCGCCGCACCGCCACCGACACCCGCGCGACCGACGACGGGAGCTCGCCGAGCTTGCCGCGGATCCGCTCGGCCCGGGCCTCGGGGGCGCCGCTGCCCTCTTCCTCGGGTGTCTGCGAGGTGACGTAGAGGTCGATGAGCACGGTCCGGCCGGGCGGCAGCGCCTGAACCAGCTGGGGCAGGTCGGTCCCGGCCGCGCTCTCGCTGCCGTCAGCCACCGTTGCGATGATCAGGTAGTCCCGCCCGTCGTGGGCGTACTCCGCGGTCAGCAGCGGGCGGCCGCTCCGCTCGGTGACCTGGACGTCGCGCAGGTTCCTGATCCAGTAGTACCGCCGGGTCATCACCTCGAGCATGACCGGCTGGTGCCGCTCGGTGAACACGCCGAGGATCGGCTCGCCCGAGGCGACGATGGCGTCGATCTGGGCGGCCCGGGCGGCGGGATCGGCGGCCAGGCGGTCGAGCTCGGCCCGCACCTCCTGCTGGCCCCGGGCCCGGTCGGCGGCGATCAGCGGCTCGTCGAAGCAGCGGTAGCGGACCTGGCGGGCCAGATCGCCGACGCCCGGGTGGCGCAGCTGGGTGGCCGAAAGCAGCTGGTTGATCACCCGCCGGTAACCGTCACGGGCCTCGTCGCCCGGCGCTCCGGATCCCAGCGACTGCGGATGGCGCAGCCGCCACTGCAGCAGCTCGGAGACGGCCGGCACGTACCCGCCCGCCCGGCGGTGCGCGAGGAAGATCCGGTACAGGGCTGACTCCAGGGCAGCGGCGGCCTCGAGCTCCGGGGGCGGCCCCTGGTCCGCCGACGGCTCGATGTCGTCCACGCCGTAGTGAGCAAGGGTCCGGCGCAGCCGGAGCCGGAAGGATTCCGGCAGGCCCTCCGCGTCGGCGTCGCGCGAGCGCAGGTAGGCGTTCATGTACTCCTGCGGGTTGCGGGCAGCCTCGGCATCGACGGCGGCTTCGTCATCGGCCTGCGATTCGCCGCGAACCCGGCGGCTGCGCCACAGGGCGGACACGTCGGCGAAGACCCGCAGGATCTCGGCCTCGCCGGCCAGCAGCCGCGGGTCGTCGGCGGGCAGGGCGTCCCGCGCGGCGGCCAGCCGGCGCAGCTGCCGGGTGGTCTCGGCCTCGTCGACGTCGAAACCGAGCACCAGGGACCGCAGGGCCGTCAGCGCGTCGGCGGCTTCGCGGGCCGGGTCACCGTCGCCGCCGGCCTCGGTGGCCAGCGCGTCCAGGTCGGCCCGCCCGGAGTCGCCCCCGGGCTGCTCCGCCTGGTCCTCGTCGGCCGCGGGCTCGATCCGCAGCAGCTTGGCGCCGCTTTCCACCTGGGTGTTGACATCGGCGAAGACCTCGGCGACGCGGCCCGCCGCCGGGGACCGCAGCGAGGTCTCCAGCTTCATGCTCTCCACCACGGCCACCACGTCACCCTCGGCAACCTCGTCCCCGGCCGCGACCGTGATGGCCACCACCATGGCCGGGGCGGGCGCGCGGATCAGGCCGGCCTCGCCGCCCGAGATGCGGTGCACGGCCCCGTCCACCTCGACCAGGTAGTCCGGGCCCTGCGCCACCGAGAGCACGTCGAAAGCCTGGCCGCCGGCGGTCAGCCGGAGCTCGAACCGCCCGGACCGCTCGACATCGACGTCCACCGTGTGGCCGTCCAGTTCCACCTGGTACCGGACCGGGCGGCTCCTGGACACCCGGAGCCGGTACGCCTCGCCGCCCACCCGGACGTCGACCTGATGCCGCGTCTCGTGCCCGACCTCGGGGCGGCCGCGCTCGGCCGAGGTGAACAGCCGGTCCTGCTGGCGCCGCTCGTGTGCCTCGTACGCCTCGAAAGCCGTGGCCAGCAGGGCCACGTCGACCCGCCGCGGCGGCGCGTAGCCGTCGGCCATCATGGTGTCCAGCCAGGTGGTGTCCACCTCGCCGCGGACGAACTCCGGCCGGCTGAGCAGGTCGAGCAGGAAGGCCTTGCTGGTCGTCCCGCCGCGGATGACCGTGCTGGTCTGCCGGAGCGCGCGGGCCAGCCGGGCCCTGGCCTCGGCGCGGTCCTGGCCCCAGGCGATCACCTTCGCGATCATCGAGTCGAACTGCGGCGGGATGACGTCGCCGGCCGACACCCCGGTGTCGACCCTGATGCCCGGGCCCGAAGGCAGCGCGAGGTGCTCGATCAGGCCGGGGGCGGGCGCGAAGTCGCGCTCCGGATCCTCGGCGGTAAGCCGGGCCTCGATCGCGTGCCCGCGCGCCGGGGGCTCGGAAGGACCGATCTCATCCAGCGTGCCGCCCGCCGCGATGTGCAGCTGCAGCTTGACGATGTCGGTGCCGGTGCACGCCTCGGTGACCGGATGCTCCACCTGGAGCCGGGTGTTGACCTCCAGGAACGACAGCAGCTTCTGGCCAGGCTCGTAGAGGAACTCCACCGTCCCGGCGTTGACATAGCCGGCCTTCCGGGCCAGCTCGGCAGCGTGCCCGCGGAGCAGCTTCTCCTGCTCCGCGTCCAGCGCGGTCGAGGCGGATTCCTCGAGGACCTTCTGGTTGCGCCGCTGCACGCTGCAGTCCCGCACGCCCAGCGTCCATACCGTGCCCGCGGCGTCGGCCACCACCTGCACCTCGACGTGCCGGCCGCCGCGGATCGCCTGCTCCAGGAAGACCGTGGCATCCCCGGCCGTCTTGGCCGCTTCCGAGCTGGCCCGCTCGAAGGCCTCCTCGAGGTTCTCAGCCGCGCGGACGAGCCGGATGCCACGGCCGCCGCCGCCCGCGGTGGCCTTGACCATCAGCGGGTAGCCGATCGACTCGGCCGCCTCGCGGGCCGCGGCCAGGTCGGCGACCGGGCCGCCGCTCCACGCCGCGAGCGGCACCCCGGCCTCCTCGGCCAGCCGCTTGGACTCGATCTTGTCGCCGAGCCGCCGCATCACCTCGGCTGACGGGCCGATAAACGTGATGCCGAGCCGCTCGCACAGCTCGGCGAACTCCGCCTTCTCCGACACGAAGCCCCAGCCGGGCCAGACCGCGTCCGCCCGGCAGGTGCGCAGTGCGCGCTCGAGCTCGGCGTAGTCCAGGTACGGGCTGCCCTCGAAGGCCGCTCCGGGGTCCTCCGGGCCGATCAGCACGGCCTCGTCGGCCTGGCGGACGAATGTCGCCTGCCGGTCGGCGGCCGTGTACACGGCGATGACCCGCAGCGCCGGGCGCCCCTCGGCGTTCCACTCGCGGACGGCGTTGATCAGCCGCATGGCCGGCTCGCCGCGGTTGACGACGGCGACGCGCTCGAAGGCGAAGGCAGGGCTCATGGGCTACTCTCCGAACGCGGCGCGGATGTCGTCGCTGGTTCCCCCGGCCGCCGCCCCCGCGGCGGGCCGGTCCGCGTCCCGGACGTCGAGCACCACCTCGTCCGCGACGATCGCCGGGTCGACGCGCATCACCGCGTACCCGCCGACGGCGCCGGCCCCGAACCCGGGGGCGAACACCCGCACCGGCCGGGTGATCACCTCGTCGCGTACGGCGTCGTGAACCGCGATCGGGATGCTCGCAGCGGACACGTTGCCCATCCTCTCGACGTTGAAGTAGAGCTGCTCGGCGGAGAGGCCGGCCTTGCCGGCCAGGCTGAGGATCATGGTCTTGTTGGCCTGGTGCGGAATGATCAGCTCGATACTGTCGAGCAGCGTGCGCCCGGGGTCGTCCGGATCCGTCTGGTCGCCCAGCTCGCCGAGCATCTGCATCAGATACCGCTGGACCAGGGCCTTTACTTCCGGACCGTACACGGTGATATCGCCGTCGAACTCGGAGTTCGGCCAGATGATCGAGTTGACCTCGCTATGCGGGCCGCTCGCGTAGGTCTGGACCACCTCCACGTCCCCCCGCTGCCCGGCGGCGGCTGGGGCGATGACCATCGCCGCGGCCCCGTCGCCGAAGATCATCCGCGAGGTACGCACGCTGCCGATCTTGTCAGAGAACTTCTCCACGCAGACCAGCAGCACCGGCCGCCGGACCTCCTGGAGCTGGCGGGTGGCCTCCGCTATCCCGTAGGGGAACCCGGCGCACGCCGCCACCAGGTCGGCCGAGGCGTGCGTCTGCCGCAGGCCCAGCTCACCGGACAGCCAGCAGGCGATCGACGGGATCTGCCGGTTGCTCGTGCACGTGCTGACCAGGATCGCGCCGATCTCGGCGGGGGAGCGGCCCGACTTGGCCAGCGCCGCCCGGGCCGCGTGCAGCGCCAGTTCCTCCGGCTCGCGGCTGGTGTAGTGCCGCTGCTCGATGCCGGTCTTGGCCGCGATCTCGGCCGCGCTCATCGGCGACCAGGAGAAGCTGGTGTTCCTGATCACGTCGTCGTTGGTGCAGACGTGCTCGCCGCGCACGATCGCCAGCGCCTCGAAGACCGGCTGGACCGCGAACGCCTCCGGTACCCGCACCGGGGGATAGGGCGTCACCGGGTCGACTTCCTCGGCCCGGGTCCGGGCGGAGGTCCCGGCGGCGGGCCGCGGTCGCTTGACCCGCTCGATGAACGCCTGCACGTCCCGGGTGCGCGGGTGGAAGGCGACCACGAAGTCGTCGTCGCCGATCTCGCCGGGCCCGCGCAGCTCGGTACCCGAACGGTCCCACGGGTACTGGTTGTGCAGCACCATCGCCCAGCGTTCCAGTGCCTCGAGCTCGGGCACGTCCTCGTGCGCGTCCATGATCTGCTCGGTCGTGAAGACCGGGAAGTCCGGGTCGTAGCTGGGCATGACGAAGGTCAGCGCGCCCGGCTGGTCCAGGAATTCGGCCACCGTCGGCTTGAGCGGGGGCAGCTCGGTGGCGTGGTACAGCTTGGTCCGGAACAGGTCGAACAGCAGGTCGAAGATGGTCTCCTCGGCTTGGGCGTCCCACGTCGGTTCCAGCGCCCGGAAGGCCTGCTCGACCGCGGCCACCTTGCGCTCGCTGTCCTCCCAGGGCGTGAGCACGGGCAGGAAGACGTCCGGGCGGCGCTTGGCCAGGTCGCGCCAGCGGGTCGGGCGCCGGTCGAACATGGTGATCGAGTACCGGTTGGCCCAGTACAGGTTCTGCCCTAGGTCCCGCAGCAGCTCGAAGCGCCGGGTGTAAGACCCGGATTCGACGCGGTCCGCGATGTCGGTCCCGGTCGGTGCCTTGGCCTCGAAGTCCCGCCCGATCACCGCCGTGAACTGCTCGAGCGTCTCGAGCACCGAGAAGTCCAGGTCCCCGAGGAAATTGGCCGGGAACACCAGGCGGCCATGGCTGTTGACCACGAATGGTTTCACGATGTCACCTCCTGGCGGAACGCACGTCCGCCGGTGAGTCTGCCCTATCCGGTGGTGCGGCGGAGCCCTCGGTATGTGACCTGGGCCATATCTGCTGCCGTACCCGGAATGCGCGTGTTATGCCCGTCGTGAGGTCAGATTGACGGGACTTTTCGCGGGCGGCCTGGCGTTATCCGGACGTCCGGCCAATATAGACTGACCGGTCTGTCCAGGAGGTGTGTCATGCCCAGCGACACGACCAGCGCGGTGACCAGCGACGAAGCCGGCGCCCGGGCCAGGACCCGGCGCCCCTCACCGCGCGAGCGGCTGCTCGAAGCGGCCGACGAGCTCTTCTACGCCGACGGCGTGCACACCGTCGGCATCGACCGGATCCTCGAGCGGGCCGACGTCGCGCGGGCCTCGCTGTACGGCACCTTCGGCAGCAAGGAAGAGCTGATCCGCGCCTACCTCGACCGCCGGATGACGCGCATGCAGGCCAGGCTGCGGGCGGCCGCCGATGCCTACGACGACCCGCGGGAGCGCCTGCTGAGCGTGTTCGACGCGCAGGCCGTGACCTTCGCCCAGCCGGGCTATCGCGGCTGCGCGTTCAACCGGGCCTCGGCCGAAGCCCAGCCGGACAGCGCCGCCTACGATGTTCCGCGCATCTACCGCCACTGGCTGCGCGGCTACCTGACGGACCTGTCCGCCGCGGCCGGAGCCGCCGAGCCGGACGTGCTCGCCCGCCAGATCCACCTGCTCTACGACGGCGCGATGACCGCGCGGAGCCTGGACGCCGACCCCGCCGTTGTCGCCTCCGCCCGGGCAGCCGCCACGGCCCTGCTCGACGTCGCCCTGCGCGGCTGACCCCGGGCCGCCTGGCTGTCCGGGGACCTGGGATGATCCATGGGGTGACAGACGCAGACATCCCGGTGCTCGACCGGTTCTCGCTAGCGGGAAAGGTCGCCCTGATCACCGGGGCGAGTAGCGGCCTGGGGGCGGGCTTCTCGGTGGCCCTGGCCCAGGCCGGGGCGGACGTGGTGCTGGCCGCCCGCCGGGTCGACCGGCTCGACGCGGTCCGCCGGGCGGTCGAGAAGCTGGGCCGGTCCGCGCTCGCGGTGGAGACCGACGTCACCGACCCCGAGGCGTGCCAGGCCGCGGTGCAGGCGGCCGTCGAGCGCTTCGGTCACTTGGACGTGCTCGTCAACAACGCCGGGCTCGGCACCGCCGTGCCCGCGTTGCGCGAGACTCCGGAGCAGTTCCGCTCGGTCGTCGACGTCAACCTGATGGGCGCCTACTGGATGGCCCAGGCGGCCGCGCGCGTCATGCCGCCCGGCTCGTCCATCGTCAACATCGCCAGCCTGCTCGGCCTGGTGAAGTCCTTCTGGCCGCAGGCGGCCTACGCGGCCAGCAAGGCCGGGCTCATGGGGCTGACCCGGGACCTGAACCAGCAGTGGTCGGGCCGCCGGGGGATCCGGGTCAACGCGGTCGCGCCCGGGTACTTCCGCAGCGAGATGACCGACCCGATCCCGCAGGACATGCTGGAGCAGTTCATCACCCAGACCTCCACCCTCGGCCGGATGGGCGAGCAGCACGAAATCGACACGGTGGTGGTCTTCCTGGCCAGCCCCGCCTCCTCCTACATCGCCGGCATCACCCTAGCCGTCGACGGCGGCATGTCCGGCCACTAACCCGCCGCCCCCGTCCCCTCGTCCCCCGCCCCAACCGCGCCGATCACCCGCCTCTGTCAGCTGCCACGACTGACTCCGCCTGATGGCCTGCGCCAGCGCCGTACTATGCCGATAACAGCTGGGTGTAGGCGTGACGGGACTGAAATGGCAATGAACGAGGCACGGACGATGCCCGCCGCGTTCTTCGGGCACGGCAGCCCGATGAACGCCCTGGAGCTCAACCGGTACACCCACGCCTGGCGCGCGTTCGGCCAGGCCGTCCCGCGGCCCCGGGCCATCCTGGTGGTCAGCGCGCACTGGTACATCAACGCCACCGCCGTCACCGCGATGCCGCGGCCGCGGACGATCCACGACTTCTACGGCTTCCCGCAGGAGCTGTTCGACGTGCAGTATCCCGCGCCCGGCCTCCCCGAACTGGCCGAAGAGGTCAGCGACATCGTCCAGCCGACCTGGGTCGGCGCGGACGTCGACTCCTGGGGGATCGACCACGGCACCTGGTCGGTGCTGCGGCACGCCTTCCCGGACGCGGCCATTCCCGTGGTCCAGCTGTCGATCAACCAGTTCAAGGACTTCGGCTACCACCTCGACCTCGGCGCCAGGCTCGCGCCGCTGCGCGAGACCGGCGTGCTCATCGTGGCCAGCGGCAACATCGTGCACAACCTCGCCGGGATCAGCGTCCAGCTCGCCGACACCGGGTTCGACTGGGCGCAGCGCTTCGACGCCGACGCCCGCGAGCGGATGCTCACCGACCCGGCCGAGATCGCCCGGCTGGACGCCCACCGCGACTTCGCCAGCGCCGTCCCCACCCCGGATCACTTCATCCCGCTGCTGTACCTGGCGGGCCTGGCCGCGGCGGCCCGGGACAAGGCGCCCGGGGACACGGCAGCGCAGGACGCGGCACCCCGGGACGGCGTGGCGGACCCGGGCGACGCCACCCGGGTCCTGGTCGATGGCTGCGCCTACGGCTCGCTGTCGATGACTGCCTACACCCTCGGCCTCGACGTGCCCGACGCCGCCGGAACCGGCCTGGCCGCCGAGGCCCCCGAGGGAATCCCGGCCGACGGCACCAACCTCTGACGTCAGCTCCCCGGGCGCCGGTCCCCAAGGCGGCACGGGCCTCACCGGCCGGCGGCCAGCAGGGCTACGAGCGTGTCGCGGAAGTCAGCCAGCCGCTCGGCCCCCAGATGCTCCCGCCACTCGTCCTCGACCGTCAGCCCGGTGGAGCGCATGGTGCGCAGCGCGGACCGCCCGCGCGGGGTCAGGCAGATCAGCTTGGCCCGGGCGTCACCCGGGTCGGTGACCCGGGTGAGGTAACCGTCCTGCTCCAGGCGGGTGACCACCTGGGCGACCGCCTGGCGTGACACCCCCAGCGTCTCGGCCAGGTCCGAGGCGTGACGCCCGCCGCCGAGGAGGGGGACCAGCAGCATGGCGTGCAGCGGGCGCAGCCCGGGCATGCCCTGCGCGGCGAACTCGGCCCGCAGCCGCTCCGTTCCCGATCGTGCAAGGGCCTGGACAAGCGCCGGTACGGTCTGGCTCGGATTCCCAGGCGATGAAGTAACCACAGTCCCATTATGCCGTTTTTGACTTTGACAAGTCCCTTGCATAAGTTATCAATTATGCGGATCATGAGCCAGCTCTCGCTCGTCGTCGGCGCCCTGCTGGCGGTGACCACCCTGGCCGGCTGCGGCGGAGCGGCCGCCCACGTCACCGACCCGCCGGCGGCACCGGTCCTCCCGGCGGGTTCCTCCACGCACTCGATCGAGGTGGGCGGCGTCAGCCGGACGTACATCGTGTACCGGCCCGCGTCGCTTCCCGCCAAGGCCCCGCTGGTCGTGATGCTGCACGGCGGCTTCGGCAGCGCCAGCCAGGCGCAGAAGTCCTACGGCTGGGACGCCGAGGCGGACCAGGGGCACTTCGTCGTCGCCTACCCGGACGGGCTCAACCACGCCTGGAACACCGGCGGCGGCTGCTGCGGCGTGCCCGGCAAGACCAACGCCGACGACACCGGGTTCATCACCGCGATGGTGTCGGCGATCGGGCGCCTGGTCCCAGTCGACGCTGACCGCGTGTACGCCACCGGCATCAGCAATGGCGGCATCATGGCCTACACGCTGGCCTGCCACACCGCGATCTTCGCGGCGATCGGGCCCGACTCCGCCACCGAGCTGGGTAGCTGCCCCGCCCCGCATCCGCTGTCGGTCATCCACATCCACGGCACCGCCGACCAGAACATCCCGTACCAGGGCGGCGAGGGCAGCGGCGTGGCCCATATCGACGGCCCCTCGGTGCCGTCCCTCAACGCCCGCTGGCGCGGCATCGACCAGTGCGCCACCCCGGTCACCAGGACGGCCGGGGTAGTCACCACCTCCACGGCCTCCTGCCCGGCCGGGCAGGCCGTCGAGCTGATCAGCATCGCCGGCGCGGGCCACCAGTGGCCCGGGGCCGCCTCCCGGCCGCTGCGCCAGCGTCTCCTCGGCACTGACCCGCCCTCCACCGCCCTGAACGCCACTCAGGTCATCTGGCAGTTCTTCGCCGCCCACCCTCGCTAGGACAGGCAGCTCGCCTGCACGTAGCCAGTGAAGTACGCGCCCAGAATCCATGCCGAACCAGCCAGTGGGGCTACAGCTCCAATTACCGTCGCGTGGCAATCGCTGTTATGGCCTCGCGCGGAGACATGCTCTTCTACCGCCCTGCGCGGGTAAAGGAGTACATGTATCACTGCGTTCAGCTGTGCCTCCGTTAAGTTAGATTCTCTTTCCCGGGGGTGGCGATGACGCACAACTTGACGCTGGTCGGCGAGCGGGGCGGGTCGCTTGGCCCACGGCCGTCCGATCCTTTGCCGACGGCGGAGAACCCGCCAACCCCGCCGGATCCTCCGGTTGTTCTGTTCTTGCCTGGCTTGTCCACATTGCCGTTCAATACATCGGCACGGCTCGCTGAAGTCATGTGCGCTGATCTGACCCGCGGGGAGGGTACATATGCGGTGCGCAGCCTTGACAGTCCGGGCCCGGCTCTGACCGACGGCCGGCGCATCGTGGCAGGGAACGAGCAGCCGCTGATGGATCTCTACACGGTGCCGTATCGGGATCGTCTTCCGGAAACCGCGGCCACGGCTGAGAAACCCGGCGTCTGGGCCCTGATCAAGCTCGTGATCACTCAGGTCGCGTACTTCTGGCAAGCACTGCGGCTGCTGCTGAATGCCCGGAACCGCGCGAAGACGTCCATGGCCAAGTGGCAGCTGGTTGTCGGGTTCGGCGCCGTCGTGGTTCTGCTAGGCGCCGTGGTCATCACGATCGTGGCCATCGTGGCAGCGCTCGGTCTGGTGACCTTGCCCAGCGCGAGCGGGACATTCGCGGATGCTTTCGCCATCGGCGCCACTGGCGTGACGACCTGGGCGCTAGCGAAGGCGACCCCGGTGATCCGCGAAGCGGCCTCACGGGCTCAGCAGATGATGGATTACGCGGAGAGTCAGCAGCAGGCCGTGAAGGTGGCCAACAGCCTCGGTGAGGCCATCGATGCTGTTCTCGAGTCTGCGGACACGACGCGCCCGGTGTTCATCCTGGGCTACAGCATGGGGTCACTTGTCGCATTTGACTACCTGTGCCCGCGAACAAGCCAGCTCGAGCGACCTGATGACCGTCATGCCGACGCGATCCGCGCGCTGATCACCATCGGCTCTCCGCTGGATTTCATGCGGCTCTACCTGCCGCAGTACGTCGCCAGCCGGCAACCTCGTGTCACGTGCTTGCCCTGGACCAACGTCTTCATCCCCGCTGACGTCCTGGGCTCCAACTGCACCGACGTCAACGACCACGTTGTCCCGGACGCGGACCAGATCGTCGAGGTCGCCGGGATGAAACCGACCCGCATTGTCCAGTTCACCGACGAGAGGCTCACCTGGTCCGGTATCCGGGCCCGCCGCGGATTCCTCAGCCACGGCGACTACTGGAGCGTCCCCGGGGCCGGCAACTGCCTCAGCGTGGTCCTGTCCGCCGTCCGCGCCGCCCTGACGAAGCCGGATACAGCCTCGCTCGCCGAAACGCCAGACTGAATCTGACATTCCCGCCGCCATCCAGCCGTGTGAACCTGCCTACCCGGGAGCGAGCACCAACAGCGTAGATGTAGCTGCAGTTACCAGGAGACACGCCCTCATCTGCCTGTTGACTGAATTGAGTGCGTGGCGGGCAGGCATGATTATGCGCTGATCCGAATTTTCAGTTATGAACTTGACGGCTGGCCGGGGTTCCGCGGAGGCTGCCGGGCTTCCGCTGTCATCGATGCTGCGGTGCTCGGATCGCCGGATGCGCGCCGGGCGGGTGCGGTGCGCCGCCCGCGGGTGGACCTGGATCTCCGCTTCCTGCCAAAGGCAAGGGCGCTGGCAGGCATCCTGGGACTCAGGCGCCAGATGAGGCGGCCAACGGTGCCTGGCGGCCGCCTCACCAGCGGCTAGCTTCTGGCGAGAACCACGTGGACCTCCTGAGGGAATGCCAGCCCGTCACCGCCTCCGGCATATGGCGCCAGTTCCGCGCCGACATCCGTGGCGAGGGCGCCGATCAGGCGGTCTCTCTGGGCGGGGTCATAGCCGGTGATCAGGGCGGCCAGCGGAGTGGCAGCCAGCTGGACCCGGACGTAACCTGCGGCTGAGGAGAACCGGACCATCTTGGCGGCCGTGCGGATGCCGATGTTCTTGAAGCCCGCGTCGGCTACCAGGGCGCGGAGTCCGGCGGTGTCCGCGAGAGCGTGCTCGGCGCGCTTGGCCGCGGACGCGTCAGGGCGCACGTGGCGATCCAGCGCGCCGGCCAGCGCGCAGGTAGCGGGGTTCCGCTCGATCGGGCCGAAGACGTTCAGGGCCAGCCCGCCGCCTGGGACCAGCACCCGCCGGAATTCCCGCAGCGCGGCCGTCCGGTCCGGCATGAACTGCAGCCCCAGCTGGCAGAACACCACGTCGAACACCGCAGCCGAAAAGGGCAGCGCGAGCGCGCTCCCCCGGTGCCACGCGACCGGGGCGCCCGCCACGGCGGGCAGGGACCGGGCGACCGCCAGCATGGCGGGATTGATGTCCAGTGCGGCAACCCGCCCGGCGCCCCCCGCCCTTTCCGCCGCCACGCGAGCCACCACGCCCGTGCCGCAGGCCGCATCCAGTACCCGGTGGCCCGGCAGTAGCGCCGCCCGGCCAGCCAGGTCCGCGGCCCACATAGCCGTCATCGCCGGAACCAGGTAACGCTGGTACAGCTCCGCCGCGCCGGCGTCGAGCTGCCACTGCTCCTGCTCGCTCATCAGGTCCTCACCCCCGGTGAGACTACCGCCGCCGCGGCCAGCCAGCCGCGCTCACATCACCCGGCCCATCACCCGCCCAGCAGCACACCGCGGGGCGGGGTTCATGCACGTGCGCCGGGAAGCCGAGACCCCGTTCAATATCATTCTGGAGGCCAGACCATAGGCGCCGCACCCATCGTCGCCAGCACGGACTCGCCGCGTGCCCGGTGCTTCCCGCCGGTGAGGACGAGCGTCCGGGCCCACTGGTAACGGCAGCCGGCATCCTGCAGGGCGGCGGCTGCGGCGGTCAGCCCGTCGCGGTCGCCTCCCGGCGTG
This sequence comes from uncultured Actinomycetota bacterium, assembly GCA_963839095.1. Lineage (GTDB taxonomy): Bacteria > Actinomycetota > Actinomycetes > Streptosporangiales > Streptosporangiaceae > Palsa-504. The sequence goes on from CAWIUF010000010.1 coordinate 48,722, forward strand.
GTCAAGGCCGCCGTGCGGTCGACGATGGCGGTGGCGATCGCGTTACCCGCCGTCGCCGACCGCGCGCGCTGAATGCGGTCAGCGGCATCCTCGTACCCGCTGAGCACCGCGGCCTCGGCCCACAGGGCGCCGTACCACGGACGCCACAAGCCGCTGTACCACTCCCTCAACTGCTCCGGCGGCGTGTCCATCACCTGCGCCGCCTGCTCGGGCAGACCGCGGTGCAGCAGCAGCAACGCGTCGAAGAACTCGCCGAAGTGAATCTCCGACACCGGGAATCCCGGGCTCTCGAGGACGCCGACGATGTCCAGCCACGCAGCCCGGGCGTCGTCGTCCCCGCGTAGTCCGTGCACGGTCGCGGCCGCATACGCGCCGCGGCTGAGATTGCCCGCGCGGGGGCGTCCGGCCCGCTCCCATCCCTCGCGGAAACGCTCGGCCAGGCCGACTGCCTCGGACCAGTCACCCGCCAGCACCGTCACAACGAGCAGCCGCGCGCTAGCCAGGTGGCCCTCCTCCTGGTAGAACGGCAGGTCCCGCAGGCGTTCGGCCAGCCTTCGTGCGGCCGGTAGGTCGCCAGCGGCGACAGCGCAATCGGCGGCCATCCCAAACCCGTCGAAGAACTCCACCGCAGCGACGGCCGTCACCGGCAACGGCGCCAGCAGCTCCGTGCGCCGCAACGCGCTGGCCGCCGCGGCGCGGATCTCGCCCCGAGCCAGCTGTATCGCAGTGAGCTGATCAAGCGCTGCGCTCTCGATCAGCGGATCGCCGGCACGGCGAGCCAGCGTCAGAGCGCGCTCAACGAGGTGGACAGTGGCCGGATCGGCGGTGGCGCCGTTGAACGCCTCGGCGGTCAGGAGCCGCGCCTGCGCAGTCAGGTCTCCGTCAGCCAGCGCCCACCCCTGCGCGATCAGCGCCTCCACCTGCCCGGCCGCGGGCTCGGTCGCCATCAGGCCTGGGCCGCGGTTGATCAATTCAGCGTTCCGGGCGAGGTCACCAGCCGCACCCGGCTCGATCGTCCGCGCGGAGCGCTGCCTCGGCCGCGCGCTGACGCAGCATCAAAGCCTCGTCACCGAAGTGTCGCGACTCGGCGGCGCCCGCGGCACTGCGCAACGCGTCGGCGGCGGGCAAGTCGTCCGCGGCAAGCTCGGCCGCCTGCTCATAGCGGCGTTGCGACTCGCCGGGCATGCCGCGGATGAAGCTCAGGCGGGCCAAGCCGAGTGCCAACCGGTACGCCTCAGGGCGGTATCGCGTATGTCCCGCCGCCCAGGCCAGCGCGCCGCGCAGCTCGTCAGCAACCTGATCGAACGCCGCCCGCCAGGCACCGGCGACCTCGCGCGACGCGAGCTCGAGAGCAGCGCTCTCCTCCAGACACCAGCTCAGGTGGCGCGACAGGGCCTCGACCGACTCGCCTGCCTCCTCGAGCCGGTCGACGCCGTACTGGCGGATGGTTTCCAGGGCCCGGTAGCGAGTCCCGCCCGGCCCCGCGATCGCGATCAGCAAACTCTGGTCGGCGAGCCCGGCCAGGATGGCGGGAACATGGCCGGCCGGCACCGGTGGCCAGTCGGCCAGAACCACCGCCGCTGCGATCGCGGTGAACGGGCCGGCGAAAGCCGAGACCCGGCGCAGCACCGCCCGCTCGGGTTCGTCCAGCAGCGCGTAACTCCAGTCGAGCGTCGAGCGCAGCGAACGGTGCCGGTCGTCGATCCGCGGGCCGCCGCTCAGCAGCCGCAGCCGATCAGACAACCCAGTTTCGAGCCCATCGAGCCCCAGGGACGGGATACCGGGCGGCGGCCAGTTCGATCGCCAGCGCCATTCCATCCAGGGCCCTGCAGATGCCGGCGATGCGCTCCGAGTCGTCGGACCTCACCGGACTTCCCCCGGCCGCTGCCCGCCCGAGGAATAGCTCGACCGCGTCCCCCGGGCCATCGTCGTCCGCTTCGACGGACAGGCCGGGCACCGGGAACACCCGCTCGAAGGGAACCAGCAACCTGGCCCGGCTGGTAGCGAGCGCCGCCAGCCGTGGACTGCCGGCGAGCAGCCGTTCCAGCAAGACCACCACGCCATCCAGCAGGTGCTCGCAGTTGTCCAGCACGAGCAGCGTCTCCCGGTCAGCCAGCCAGCTCAGGACGTTGTCCGCCGCCGAGCTGCCCTGGCGCTCGCCGAGGCCGAGCGCGTCGGCGATCGCCGGCGCGATCATCAACGCATCGGTCACGGGCACGAGGTCGACGTACCAGACGCCGTCGGCGAACCGGTCGCTCATGTCAGCGGCGACCCTCAAGGCCAGGCGCGTCTTGCCGACCCCGCCCGGCCCAACCGCCGTGACCAGGCGGTGCTCATGCAGCGCAGCGGACAGCGCCGCTCGCTCGGCCAACCGCCCGACAAACGGCGTCAACGGCGACGGCAGCACGGCGGCGACTGCGATCGGCGCTGCCGCCGGATCGGAGCGCAGGTTCCCCGCGACGGCAGCCAGCGCGCGGCGATCGTCCGCCTGCAGCTTTCGCAGCAACGAGGAGACGTGACTCTCGACGGTGCGGATGGAGATAAACAGCCGCGCGCCGATCTCGGCGTTAGTCAGATGTTCGCCGAGCGCGGCCAGGACCTCGGCCTCACGGGCGGAGATGCCCACCTCGCGGGGTTTTCCCTGATTGGCCATGTCCAGATTGTGCACGTGGCGGGGCCGGATGGCGCAAGAACTGACGGCCAAACTGCGCACTCGCCGGGAGCGGCATCGTCCGCGCCGGCGCCTCAGGCGCGGCAACGGCATCGAAGCACATCCCGGTGAGCCGGACCGCGGGTGTGCGGTGCTCAAGTCACCACCGGCCCGGCGAACCGCGAGATCGCAGTCGAGCTGCACATTACCCGAACGCGAGGGTGACGCTGGCGGCCGGCGCGCTGGCCGCGCAGCGCAACGATGTGCGTCGGGGTCCACCGCACGTTCCGCGACAGATGGCCGAACCCCACGGCGGCGGAGCGGCCCGGAGGAATCAGCAGCGGGCGGGTCCGCAGGCAGATTCTGGTGATGGTGCAGGCGCATACTGGTAGTAATGAAACTTGCCCGCGCCGCGACCCGGCGCTACCTGCCCACAAGTCCCTTCGCCCCGCCCGTGGCTCCGCCTGTCGGCCAGTTTGCCCTGCAGGACCAGGTGACTCACGATAAGTACGGCCTCGGGCGGGTCATCGGCGTGGAAGATGACACTGCCCTGGTCATCGCTTTCGGTTCACGTCAAGTACGGATCATGACACCCTTCGCCAAGCTGACCAGGCTCTGACACACCAGCGGGGGGCACCGCTGCGCGGTGTCCCCATGCCGGAGCGGGATCCGCGCAGCGACGGCCGAAGGTGTGAGACCTGACTGCGGTTCAGCCCCGCCAGCGAGGAGGTTTCGTTACGCCATTGGTTGCGCGTGACGACTCGCTGCTGGCAGTAATCGATCTCCAGCCGCGCTTCTGGGGTGAACGTCTCGGTACGGACGACAAGCAGCGCGCTGAGGAAGCTGCGCGCCGCACCGCCTGGCTGGCGGCCACGGCCCACGCGCTGGGTATCCCGGCCATCATCACGGAGGAAGACCCGGAGACGAACGGGCCGACCGATGAGGCAGTGCTCGCAGCCCTGCGGGCGAGTGCTCCGGTCTTTACCAAGACCGTGTTCGGTCTGGCCGACTGCCCCGAGATCATGACAGCCGTCAGGTCGACACGGCGCCGGACGGCGTTGCTGGCCGGTTTCGAGACCGACGTATGCGTCACGCACTCCGCCATTGGCCTTGCGGAAGCCGGCTATCGAGTGGTCGTGGTCGAGGACGGGGTGTACTCGCCGTTCGGGGCCCACCTGCCCGGGATCGCGCGCTTGCGTGACCTAGGGTTCGAGCTCGTGCGCTGCAAGAGCGTCTACTACGACTGGATCCGCACCCTGCCGGCCGCGCGCGCGTTCCAGGAGCAGCACCCTCAGCTTGCTGATCCTCCCGGATTCTCGCTCTGAAGGTCGCGGGACGGGTCGTCGATCCCTAAGAGCTCAGTCCGCCAGCAGGTTACGGAGGCCGGCGGCCTGGCGGTGCAGCTCGGCCTCCGGCACCGGGTCGGCCGAGTGGATCTGCGCCCACTCGATCGGACCGCCCGGCGCCGGATCGTCCAGGTACCGGGGCACCACGTGCGTATGCAGATGCGGGACGGTATTGCCCAGAGTCATGTAATTCACCTTGACCGGACCGAACATCGCCCGCACCGCCCGCCCCGCCGCCAGCACCTCCGCCCAGTAGCCGCTCGCCTGCCCGGGATCCAGGTCATCAGGCTCGGCGACGTGCCCGTGCCGCCACACCACGATGCAGTAACCCGGCAGCCGGGTCCGCCGCTCCAGCCACACCTCGGCGAACCGGCCAGCGTGGACCGCCACCACGTAGTCGTTGTCACCCCGGCCGAGGGCACCGCAGAGCGGGCAGTCCTTGCCCGCCATCCGCTCGTCCCAGTCGGCGGGCCAGCCCTGGCCGCCCATGGTCAGTCCAGGCCCCAGGACGTCCAGTCCGAGGATGGCCCGTCCGGGGTGAAGGCGAGCAGGACCCGCCCTTCGGCGGCCAGGGCCTCCAGGTGCGTGCCGTCATCGGGAACGGGCAGCCCGTGCTTCTGCCTGATCGCGCGGAAGCGCGGCAGCTCGGCCTCGATGTCCTCGCGGACCTCGGCCGTGGCCGGCACCACGACGGCGCGGTAGCCGACCGGATCGTCGATGAGCAGCTGGGCCCGCGGGTCGCGGCGGAAGATGGCGTACTTCACCCGGCTCCGCGTGGTGGAGACGTAGAAGCGCTCGCCGTCCCAGACGAACCAGTTCGGGCTCAGGTGCGGGCGCCCGTCCTTGCGGATCCCGCCCACCACGACGTTGCGCGGCTCGGCCAGGAACATCTCGAGTTTCTCGGTTGCTGCCACGCCGTCACGCTATCGCGCCCCGGCCTCATCCTTACGCGGCGGCTGGCGCGGGCTCCCCGGCCCGCGCTGGCACCTGGTGCCGGGTGGCCGGCAGCAGCACGCTGACCGCCACGATCCAGATCAGGCCGCCGAACCTCCCGATCGGCAGCGTCGCGTCCAGCGCCGAGGTCAGCAGCGTCAGCGTGGACAGCACGCCCACCGCCGCGATCACCAGCCCGGCCCAGGCCAGCCAGCGCGGGGTGAGCCGCAAGAGGAGCGCGGGAACCGCCACGCCCGCGACGAGCAAGGCGGACGGCACCACGAAGCCGGCCGCGCCCGCGGCGAAGCTGAGGTCGAACACCACCCGGGCCAACCCCGGCCCGGCGTCCGCCGCGGTATCGGCCGCAACCCAGGTGAACAGGCCGGACAGCGCGAGCGAGGCGGCCGCGAGGATGCCGCCGGCCAGCCCGATCACCGCGCCGGGAGCGGTCACGCCCAGCGTGCGCAGCCGCCCGTAGATGGTCGCCGCCCAGATGGCCAGCGGCGCGGCCGCGCCGAAGATCAGTACCGCGGCGACGTGCAGCAGGCCGGTGTGGGCCTGGTCGTAGGCCAGCGTGGCGGCCGCCGAGGTGCCGGGCCGCGGGCCGCCGGCCGCGACGGCGACAGCCGCGATCACCAGGGCGCCGTAGGCGAGGGCGGGCACGAGCGGCGGCGGGCCGCCCTGCGGGCGCCCCCGCTGGCCTGCGCGTATGACCGGTGCGGACATTGCTTCCTCCCAGAGACCAGTTCAAAACCAATGATGCCAAACGAGAATAATTACACCTTGGAATGATTGTCAATCGTTTACCATGGTGGACGTGGCACCGACAGACACGCATCCGGCCCGGCCCGCGCGCAAGCGGACGGGCATCGCGTTCCTGGCCGCGCAGCTGGGCGCCTACGCCGCCGGGCAGTTCGGCGAGCGGGCGGCCGCGCTCGGCTTCACCCGGCCGCAGGCCGGCCTGCTCCGCCTGATCAGCCGCGAACCGGGGCAGAGCCAGCAGGCGGTCGCCCGGGTCCTCGGCACCCCGCCCAGCCGGCTGGTCGCGCTCGTGGACGACCTGGAGGAACGCGGCCTGGTCGAGCGCCGCCGCAACCCCGGGGACCGGCGCAACTACGAGCTGCACCTGACCGCCGCGGGGCACCAGGCCATGACGGACCTGGACCAGGCCGCCGCCGAGCACGAGGAAGCCATCAGCGCCCCCCTCACCCCGGCCGAACGAGCCGAGCTGAACGCCCTGCTGGCCAAGCTGGCCGCCGGCCACGGCCTCGTCCCCGGCATCCACCCCGGCTACCGCCACCTGGACGGGAAGGAACCGTCCTAGCCCGGGGCCAGCTCAGGAACACAGCTCAGCTGGTGCCGCTCTGACCGTACTGCTGGCGCAGGGCCGTCTTCAGGACCTTGCCGCTGGCGTTGCGCGGCAGCGCCTCCATGACGTGCAGGACGGTCGGCAGCTTGTAACGGGCCAGCCGGCCGGTGCCCCACTCCCGTAGCTCCTCGACGGTCAGCGCCGCGCCGGGGACCAGCGCGGCCACCGCCACCGGGGTCTCGCCCCAGCGCTCGTGGGGCGCGCCGATCACCGCCACCTCGGCTACCGCCGGGTGCGCGGACAGGGCGTTCTCCACCTCGGCGCAGTAGACGTTCTCACCGCCGGTGATGATCATGTCCTTCTTGCGGTCGACGACGAACAGGAAGCCCTCCTCGTCGGCCCGCACCAGGTCACCGGAGTGGAACCAGCCGCCGCGGAAGGCCTCGGCGGTGGCGTCCGGGTTCTGCCAGTACCCCGTCATGACCGAGGGCCCGCGGTAGACGATCTCACCGACCTCACCGGGCGGGACGTCCTTCATGTCGTCGTCGACGACCCGGGCCGCCACCATCGTCACCGGCGTGCCCACCGAGCCGATCTTGCGCAGCGCGTCCTCGCCGGACAGGGCGCACGTCACCGGCGACATCTCGGTCTGGCCGAACACGGCCACGTTGGTCACGCCCGGGAACGCCTCCGCCATCCGCGCGAGCAGGGTGGTGGTGGCCGGGGCGGCACCCCACGACATCGTCTTCAGCGCGGACAGGTCACGGGTACCGAGCGAGGGGTCGTCACACAGCATCTGCCATTGCGCTGGCACCAGGAACACGCTGGTCACCCGTTCGGTATCGAGCAGTTCGAGGGTGGCCGCGCTGCTGAACCCCCCGCTGGGGAGCAGGACCGTGGTGCCGCCGATCAGGGCCATGGGCGCGACGGACCCGATCGAGGCGATGTGGAACAGCGGCGACGCGCACAGGTTGACCTCGTCGTCGCCGAAGAGCCGCCAGGCCCGGATCAGGGTGAGGGACTGGCAGTGCAGATTCTCGTGGGAGAGCACCGCGCCCTTGGGCCGCCCGGTCGTCCCGGAGGTGTACATGATCAGGGCGGGGCTGTCCTCGGGCACGTCCACCGCCGGAGCGCCGGCGCCGGAAAGGCTGGCGCCGGGGAAGTAAGGGTCTGCGCCGTCGGCGTGACCGGTCGACACGAAGCCGATCTGGTGGGCGCAGGCGGCCCGGGCGCTCGCCGCCACCGCGGCCGTGGCCTCCTCCACCACCAGCAGCGATGCCCCGGAGTCGGTCAGGATATAGGCGATCTCGTCGGGCGCCAGCCGGAAGTTGACCGGGACCACGATCGCGCCCAGGGCGTTGGCGGCGAACATCGTCTCGAGGAACTCGGGGCGGTTCGTCATCATGATCGCCACCCGGTCGCCGGCCCGGATCCCGCGCTCGCTCAGGGCCGCGGCCACGGCGCCGATCCGCTCGTGGAGCTGCCCCCAGGTGACCGACGTGCCCTCGAAACGCAGGTAGATCTCGCCGGGTTTCGCATGCGCATGCCGGGCGATATGACTGACCCAGTGGTTGCGGAGACGGGCTCCGGTGTCGTCCATGGCCCATTCATACCGTTAAATTCAGGCGAAGGGCAGTAGACGAAGGGGCAGCATGCACGAGAACCTGACCAGGCTCGACCTCGTCGGCCCCGCGCTCGCGCGAGCGCTGGGCGATCCCGGCTGGGAGCAGCTGGAGGCCAGCTTGGTCTCCGGCGGCAAGTCCAACCTGACCTTCGAGCTCAGCAGCGGCGCGGGCGAGGCGGTGCTGCGCAGGCCGCCGGACGGGCCGCTGCTGCCCCGGGCGCACGACATGGGCCGGGAGGCCCGGATCCAGCGGGCGCTGGCCGCCACCGTGGTCCCGGTCGCGAAGATCCTGTTCGAGGACGCCGGCGAGCTGATCGGCGTGCCGTTCTACGTGATGGAGAAGGTCGACGGGTACGTGATCCGGGGCGACCTGCCGGACGGCTGGGCGGAAACGGCGGCGGACCGGTGCGCCGTCGGCGACGTCCTCATCGACACGCTGGCCGACCTGCATGGCATCGACCCGGACGCGGTCGGCCTGACCGGCTACGGCCGGCCGTCGGGCCTGGGGGAGCGGCAGGTGCGCCGGTGGAGCGACCAGTGGGAGCGATCCAAGAGCCGCGACATCCCGGCGGTGGACGAACTCGGCCGCCGGCTCCGCGAGAACCCGCCGACCGGGCCCGGCGGGGCGATCGTGCACGGGGACTTCCGGATCGACAACACCATCCTCGGCCAGGACATGCCGCCCGCAGGTCAAGGCGGTGCTCGACTGGGAGCTGTCGACTCTGGGGGAGCCGCTGGCCGACCTCGGCATGTTCATGTTCTACTACCGCGAGCCCACCGACGCCCGGCCGCGCATGACGCCCGCGCCGACCATGCAGCCCGGCTTCCCGACCCGCGCCTACCTAGCCGAACGGTACGCCAAGCGCACCGGCGCCGACATCTCGAACCTGTCCTCGTGGGTCGCGCTGGCCCACTTCAAGTCGGCGGCGATCGCCCAGGGCATCGCGGCGCGGGTGGCGGCCGGGTCGATGGCCGGGCAGGACTTCGGCGACATCGAGAGCGAGGTCGAGCGGGTCGCCACCGAAGGCCTGGCGCGTCTGGACGAGGGGAGCTAGAACGTGGACTTCTCGCTGAGCCCGGCCGCCCAGGACCGGTCCGCCTTCGCGATGACTGAACCGGACGTGGCGTCCTCCGACGCCACCAACATCTAGACCTCGATCACCCGCGAC
>CAWIUF010000011.1:0-86924 GCA_963839095.1 uncultured Actinomycetota bacterium
ACCGCCCCAGCCAGGGCCAGCGTCGCGGGAAACGTGACCGGGACGCCGGGGCCGGGGGTGGCCTCGAACACTCCGCGGACGTCGGGCCGCTCGACGACCGCCTGGCCCGCGATGGTCAGCACGACCGCGGCCGCGGCGACCAGGACGGTGTCGACCAGGCCGGTCCACGGCGTGGTGAGCCGGGAGCCGGGCCAGTTGTTCCACCAGAACGCGACCATAGCCACGACGGGAAGCGCGAACGTCGCTATCGGGCCGAGGATCAGCAGCGAGGTCGCGGTGCTGCCGGTGCCCAGGGCCAGGGCGAAGAAGACGACCGCGGCGAGCAGGAGGCCGCCGAGGCCCAGCCAGGGCTGCCCGGCGAGGTGGCGGCGCTGCGGCCCGTTGAGGTCGCGACGCTCCGGGTGAGGCGGGGTCGTCAGCAAGGGGTGCCCGGGCTGGATGGCAGGTGCGGCAGCAGGTGCTCGGCGGTGATCGGCAGTTCGCGGGGCCGGTAACCGGTGGCGTGGTATACCGCGTTGGCGATCGCGGCCGCGGAGCCGACCTGCCCGATCTCGCCGACTCCCTTGACGCCGAGCGGGCCGGTGACGTGGTCCTCGACCTCGATCAGCTCGACGTCGACGTCGGGGGCGTCGGCGTTGACGGGGACAAGGTAGTCGCCCAGGCTGGTGCTGGCCCACCGGCCGCGCTTAGGGTCCATGTGGTTGCCCTCGAGCAGGGCCTGGCTCATGCCCCAGATCATGCCGCCCATGAGCTGGCTACGGGCGGTCTTGGGGTTGAGGACCCGGCCGGGGGCGAAGGCGCCGGTCAGGTGGCGGACGCGGATGATGCCGAGGTCGGCGTCGACCGCGACCCTGGCGAACTGCGCGCCGAAGGTCAGCAGCCCGTACGGGGTATCCAGCGGCGGCGGATCCCAGCTGCCGATGACTTCGGCGTCGTTCATGAGGTGGCGCTGCATCAGGCTGACGTAGGTCTCGCCGGTGTTGGCGTCTTTGCCGTCGCCAGCGAGCGTCATCCGCCCGCCGGCGACCACGATCCGAGCCGGGTCGGCGCCGTGCAGCGGCGACTGGGTGTCGCTGACCGCCAGCGCGATCAGCTGATCGCGCACGGCGGTGGCGGCGTTGTGGACGGCCGCGCTGACCATCATGGCGCCGTTCGAACCCACCGGCGAGCCGGCGGTCGGCAGGTCGGTGTCGCCGAATTCCAGCCGCACGTCGCGCATGTCGATGCCAAGCCCGTCGGCGGCGACCTGGGTCAGCACGGTCACCATCCCGGTGCCGAACTCCTGCGCGGCGGTGGCCACGACGGCGGTGCCGTCGGCGTACAGCTGCGCCCGGGCGCGCTGCGTACGCATGAAGAACGCGACCGGGTACCCCGCGGTGGCCATTCCGGTGCCGATAAGCCAGTTCCCCTCGCGCTGGGACCGCGGCCGCGGGCTGCGCCCGGCCCAGCCGAAGCGCGCGGCCCCCCGCTCGAGGCATTCTCGCAGCCCGGAGCTGGACCAGGGGTAGCCGGTATTGGGGTCGGCGTCGGCAATATTGCGCAGCCGCAGCTCGACTGGGTCGATCCCGAGCTCGCCGGCCAGCTCGTCCATCGCGCACTCGAGGGTGAACACGCCGAGGGCCTCGCCCGGCCCGCGGGTGAACGTCGGCGTCATCGTGTTGCCGCGCACGAGGCGGTGCTTGCCCTGGTAGCTGGGACAGGCATACAGCTGGGAGGCGACGCCGAAGGCCGGCTCGGCCCAGTCATCGAACGGCGAGGTGACCGAGATCTTGCGATGCCGGATGGCGGTGAGCCTGCCGTCGCGGGCCGCCCCGAGCTCGATGTGCTGCTCTTGTTCCTCACGGTGCCCGCACGAGGTGAACATCTGGCCGCGCGGCAGCACCAGCCGGACCGGGCGGCGGACGTGCTGGGCCGCCAGGGCGGTGAGGGCGACGTGCGGCCAGACCATGGCCTTGGATCCGAAGGCCCCGCCGACGAAGCGGGTCAGCACGCGGATCTTGGATGGCGACATGCCGAGCAGCGCGGCGACGGTCAGCTGTACGGCCTTGATGCCCTGGCAGGAGTCATACAGCGTCAACTGGTCACCGTCCCAGACGGCCGTGGTGGTCAGCGCCTCCAGCGCGTTGTGGTGGTTGGCGGCGAACCGGAACGTGGCATCGATGCGCAGCTCCGCCGCTGCGAGCCCTTCCCCGGCGTTCCCGCGGTGCAGCTGGGCTGGCAGCACGCCACCGAAGATCTTTTCCGGTTCATACGCGTCAGCCCGGCCCTGGCTGATCGTGGTAACCGAGTCGGTCTCGGCGTAACTGACCTGTACGAGCGTCGCAGCGTGCTGGGCCTGCTCGAGGCGGTCGGCCACGACGATCGCGACCGGCTGGCCCGCGTAGTGGATCACATCGTCCTGCATGGGAAAGAACGTCTCACCGGGTGCCGGGCCGCCCAGCAGCGACGGGAGCAGCGGCACGTGGTTGACCTTCGGCAAGCTGTCATGCGTCAGGATCGCGGCCACGCCCTCGGCGCGCTCGGCCGCCGCGGTGTCGATCGCGGTGATCCGGCCGCTCGCCACCCCGGCGCCGACGATCTGGGCGTGGGCCAGGTCCGGCAGCGTTATCTCGCCGGAGTAACGCGCGGCGCCGGTGACTTTGGCCGGACCCTCTATCCGGTTGACCTCCTGGCCGATAGCCCGGCTCATCGTGCGTCTCCGTTCGTCAGTGTCATCAGGGCGCGGACGATGGCCCGCTGGGCGAGCTCGACCTTGAACGCGTTCATCGGCCTGGGCACGGCCAGGGCCAGTTCATGGCGGGCCGCGTCGGCGAAGCTGGCTTCGGTGGCCGGGCGGCCGAGCAGGGCGTGCTCGGCGCGTCGCGCGCGCCACGGCTTGGTCGCCGACGCCGCCGAGCGCCAGGCGGACGTCGGCGATGGCGCCGTCGGCGACGTGCACTGCGGCTGCCACCGATACCAGGGCGAACTCATATGACTCGCGATCGCGGAACTTCAGGTAGACGGACCTGCGGGCTGTCGGAGCCGCGGGAACCTCGATCGCGGTGATCAGCTCCCCGTGCTGCAGCGGATGCTCATACTCCGGGGTGTCACCGGGAAGCAAGAAGAAGTCGTCGATTCCGATGGCCCGCTCCCCGGCTGGTCCGCGCGTGTGCACGACTGCGTCCAGGGCGGCCAGCGCGACCGCGACGTCCGACGGATGGGTGGCGATGCACTTCCCGCTGGTACCGAGGATGGCGTGCCCGCGGTGAAACCCGTCCATGGCCGCGCAGCCGCTGCCGGGCTCGCGCTTGTTGCACGGCGACGTGGCATCGCGGAAGTAACTGCATCGCACCCGCTGGCACAGGTTGCCGCCCATCGAGGCCATGTTCCGCAGCTGGGCCGACGCTCCGAGCAGCAGCGCCTGCGAGATCACCGGGAACCGGGCCACCACCCCCGCCGCCCGGGCCACGTCGCTCATCCGCGCCAGCGCGCCGATGTGCAGCCCGCCGCCCGGCCGGTCCTCCACTCCGGTCAGGGGCAGATCGTTGATGTCGACCAGCAACCCGGGCCTCAGCACGTCCTGGCGCACCAGATCCACCTCGGTGGTGCCGCCCGCGAGAAACGCGCTGTCCTGCCGTCCTGCGACCATCGTGATCGCAATATCCGCGTCAGCCGCCCGTACGTAGCTGAGGGGCCGCATTATCGTTCGCCGCCAGCCGCGTCGCGGACGTCGCGGATCGCGGCGCGGATGTTCGGGTACGCCGCGCATCGGCAGATATTGCCGCTCATCCACTCGGCGATCTCGGCGTCGTCGGTGGCGTGGCCCTCCGCCAGCAGGGCCACCGCGGACATGATCTGGCCGGGAGTGCAGTAGCCGCACTGGAACGCGTCGCGGTCGATGAATGCCGCCTGCATGGGATGCAGCCCGCTGCCGTCGGACAGGCCCTCAATCGTGGTGACCTCGTGGCCCTCGCAGCTGACCGCAAGCGTCAGGCAGGCCAGCACCCGCCGGGCGTCCACCCACACCGTGCAGGCTCCGCACGTGCCCTGGTCACAGCCCTTCTTCGACCCGGTAAGCCCGAGATGTTCTCGTAGCGTGTCCAGCAGGCTGACCCGGGGCTCGATCGGCAGCTCACGGACCCGGCCGTTGACGGTGAGCACCACCATCCCTGCCTCGGGCCCGCGCACCGTCGGTGGCGATTCAAGCTCCCTGTTCATCACAACCTCCTGCCGTGACCTGCTTTCGTGACCGGTTAAACGGTGCGGCCAGCGGGGCCGTCGTCGCATCCGCCATTGGCTAGCCGCTATGGCCAGTGCGCTGGTCAGGGGAGTAGCGTCGGTGCCGTGCAGGAGCCTGCTGATTCTTCAGGGCCGGGGACGGTGACGGAGCTGACCGGCCGTCGCGCCGAATGCGACGTGCTCGACCGGCTGGCGGCGGCTGTGCGTGCGGGTGAAAGTCGCACTCTGGTAGTGCGCGGTGAGCCCGGGGTGGGCAAGACCGCGCTCCTGGAGTACCTGGCCGGGCAGGCGTCGGGCTGCCGGGTGGCGCGCGCGGCGGGTATCCAGTCGGAGATGGAGCTGGCGTTCGCGGTGCTGCACCAGCTGTGCGCGCCGATGCTGGACCGCCTGGAGCGTCTCCCAGTTCCGCAGCGCGACGCGTTGCGGACCGCGTTCGGTCTCAGTGCCGGGCCGGCACCGGACCGGTTCCTGATCGGCCTGGCCGCCCTGGGCCTGCTGTCCGAGCTGGCCGGGGAACGGCCGCTGGTGTGCATCATCGATGACCAGCAGTGGCTAGACAGCGCTTCGGCGCAGGTCCTCGCGTTCCTCGCGCGCAGACTGGAGGCCGAGTCAGTCGGCTTGGTGTTCGGGGCCCGTATCCCGACCGGTGACTTGGCGGGACTGCCGGAACTGGTGGTCGAGGGGCTGCCGGAGGACGATGCGCGGGTGCTGCTGGACTCGGCGCTGACCGGGCCGCTGGATGCGCGGGTCCGCGAGCAGATCATCGCCGAGGCGCACGGCAACCCGCTGGCCCTGCTGGAGCTGCCGCGAGGTTGGACGGCGGCGGAGCTGGCCGGCGGGTTCGGACTGCCCGGCGCGGTGCCGCTCTCGGACGACATCTCGGGCATCATCGAGGAGAACTTCCGGCGGCGGATCGGCGCTCTTCCGGCTGAGACCCGGTGCCTGCTGCTGCTCGCGGCGGCCGATCCGGCCGGCGACCCGGCCCTGCTGTGGCGGGCGGCCGGGCGGCTCGGCGTCGGGGCCGAAGCGGCGGCGCCCGCGGTCGAGGCCGGCCTGGCCGAGTTCGATGTCCGGGTGCAGTTCCGTCATCCTCTGGTGCGCTCGGTGGCCTACCGGTCGGCGTCGGCCCGGGATCGGCAGGCCGCGCACCAGGCGCTGGCGGAGGCCATCGATCCGGAGCTGGATCCTGATCGCCGCGCCTGGCACCGCGCCCAGGCCGCCCCGGAGCCGGATGAAGATGTTGCCGGGGAGCTGGAGCGCTCGGCCGGCCGGGCGCAGGCGCGTGGCGGGCTGGCGGCGGCGGCCGCGTTCCTCGAACGCGGGGTGATGCTGACCCCCGACCCGGCGCGGCGGGCCGGGCGGGCGCTGGCCGCCGCGAACACTAAATTCCAGGCGGGCGCGTTCGACGCGGCGCAGGAGTTGCTGGCCGTGGCCGAGGCCGGACCGCTCAGTGAGTTCGAGCAAGCTCGCGCCGACCTGCTGCGGGCACAGTTCGCGTTCGTCATGAACCGGGGTGGCGACGCCCCGGTCCTGCTGGTGAAGGCGGCCAGGCGCCTCGAGCCGATCGACGCCGCTCTGGCCCGGGCGACCTACCTTGACGCGCTGACCGCTTCCACGCTCGCCGGCCGGCTGGCCAGCCCCGGCGGCCATACACTGGAAGTGGCACGCGCCGCTAGCGCGGCGCCGCGGCCGCTGCACGACCCGCACGTCCCCGATCTCCTTCTGGACGGCCTGGCGGCGAACTTCAACGAGGGGTACGCGGCAGGAGTGCCTTGCCTGCGACAGGCGCTGACCGTTTTCGGCCGCGGCATGTCGGCGGACGAGGAGCTGCGCTGGCTATGGCTGACAACCTTGGCGGCCTTGCATCTGTGGGACGACGAACGCTGGGACATGCTCTCTGTCCGGTATGTCGAGCTCGCTCGCAAGGCCGGCGCGCTGAGCGAGCTTCCGCTCGCCCTCAGCACTCGCTCGATGATGCTGCTGTTCGCCGGCGACCTGTCCACCGCCACGGCACTGACCGATGAGGGGCGGGCGGTGATCGATGCGACGGGCAGCCAGTTCGCGCCCTACGCCGCCATGGGCCTCGCCGCGATGCAGGGCAGGCAGGCCGAGGTGTCCGCCCTGATCGAGGCCACCGCCAACGATGTCGCCCAGCGTGGCGAAGGCATCGCGATGTCCGTCGCCGAGTGGGCGAACGCACTGCTCCACAACGGCCTCGGCCGCTATCCCGAGGCGATGCGCGCCGCCCAGCAGGCCCTCCACTACCAGGAGTACCCGGACATGCACTATCCGGGCATCGCCAACTGGGCCGCGGCCGAACTCGTCGAGGCATCCGCCCGCAGCGGGATGACCGAGGTAGCCGTCGCTACCTACCGCTGGATTGCCGAGATGACCAGCGCCAGCGGCACCAACTGGGCGCTCGGCGTCGAAGCACGTTCGGCCGCGCTGGTGACGGAAGGCAATGCTGCCGAGGGCCTGTACCAGGACTCGATCACGCATCTTGACCGGACCCGTGTCCGCGCGGAACTCGCGCGCGCCCATTTGCTCTACGGAGAATGGCTGCGCCGGCAGCGCCGCCGCACCGATGCCCGCGAGCAACTGCGCATCGCCCACGACATGCTCGAGGCCACGGGGATGGATGCGTTCGCCGAGCGGGCCAGGCGTGAGCTGCTGGCTACCGGCGAGACCGCCCGCAAGCGCACCGCCGTCGCCACCACAAATGAAGAGCTGACCGCCCAGGAGGCCCAGATCGCCCGGCTGGCCCGCGACGGGCTGTCCAACCCCGAGATCGGCACCCGGCTGTTCCTCAGCCCGCGCACGGTCCAGTACCACCTGGGCAACGTCTTTACCAAGTTCGGCATTACCTCGCGCAGTCAGCTCAGCCACGCTCTGCCTTAGCTTGACTCTGCCGGGAATTGGCCGCGGCGGCTAGCTGACGGCTCGCCATGAGCGCAGGCGCTTGATGTCGTGCTGGTCGAGACCGATCGAGCAGGAACTGCAGCACGCTCAGCGTGGCCAGCTGGGCAGGTGAGATCCCGGCCCGCCCGTCCCGGGGATACCAGCCGGCGAAGTCCTCGTCGTCCCGCAGGCAATCGAGCCGGTCCCGCACCCACATCGCCGTCGTCCCAGCCGGGTTGCTGGCCCGCGCCACCCGCGCGGTCAGCTCTGGAACCTCGACCCCCAGGCGGGCACGGACGCCAGCTCGCTGAGTAGCCAGGATGCCGGCCGCCGGTGGCCGACTCGGACTGACCAGTTGCACTGTGCACTGGCGGATACGAGCGCGTCCGTCCCACCCCGACAATCGCAGGAAAGGGTGGTCCGCACGACATCGGCTGGCCCCCCGACGAGGTCAACACCGCCCTGCTGGAGTTCCTCATCAGCCAGCCAGGCGGAACTTGCCGGCCATCGGAGGCCGGTCCTGATATCTGCCTGCGGGCACTACCCGGGCCTGGTCCTGTCGCTTCCAGACTATCCAGACCAGCTGAAGGAGGAGCGATGAAACCGCCCGCCATTGGCTACGATGCCGTCGACCGTACCGAGTCATCCGTGCACGACTGGCGCGTATCCCAACTCACTCGTCTCGGCATCCCCGGGTCGCTGGCCGAAGTCTACGCCGACCGCATCGACTGGCATCAGATCGCCCGGCTGGTGTGCCGCGGCTGTCCGCCGCGGCTTGCCCTCCGCATCATCTGCTGACGCTGACTCGGAGGATCCAGCGCGATGACGGTACAAACTGGCTGGCGTGACGATGCCGCTTGCCGCGACGCCGATCCGGACCTGTTCTTCCCGGTCGGCACGACCGGGCCCGCGCTGCGCCACATTGACGAGGCGAAACGGATCTGCCGGGCATGCCCGGTGCAGACCCAGTGCCAGGCCTGGGCGCTGGACCACGGAGTCTCCGATGGTGTGTGGGGAGGTACCACAGCGGACGAGCGGCGCGCCGTCCGGCGCCTCCGGTCGAGGGCGACAATCAGTCAGGAATGAGGTTTTCTCAGCGACTTTACGTGATCATCTTGTACGGGTATTGGACTAGGGCGGAGGCGCGCTGTCGCCGGCTGGCAGGTCCGGGGTGCTGCCGGTTACGTCCTCGCGGATGGGCTGCCTGCTGGATTCCCTGGACCGCGGCTACCGGGTGCTGGGGATTTGCTCCTCCAGTTACTGGAGGAGCCAGACTGGCGCCATGGAGAACGACGGACCTCTTCTGACGATCGGTGAGCTGGCCAGGCGTGCCGGCGTGCCGGCGCGCACTATCCGGTTCTGGTCGGATAGCGGCGGGTGCCGCCGGCCTCGCGGACTGAGGGCGATCGCAGGCTGTACGACACGGCGTGCGTGGCCCGGCTGGAACTGGTGACGACCTTGCGGGAGCTGGGCGTGAGCCTGGCCAATGTCCGGCGCGTACTAGGCGGCCAGGTCACCGCCGCGGAGGTGGCCGCTATCCACCTGGAGGCGCTGGACACCGAGATCCGGGTCCTGCGGCTGCGCCGGGCAGTCGTGGCCGCCGTGGTGAAGCGCTCTGCCGACGGGACGGAGATGGGCATGATCAACAAGCTGGCGCGCCTGTCCGTGGCCGAGCGGCGCCAGATCATCGATGACTTCACGGCGGAGGTTTTCCGCGGGCTGGATCCCAGCCCGGCGAGGTTTGCGCGCTGGGCCGCGGCGCCGGATCTGCCGGATGATCCTTCGGCCGAGCAGGTTGAGGCCTGGGTCGATCTCGCTGAGCTGGTGGCGGACAGGGGTTTCCGCGAGCAGGTCCGGCAGGTCGCTGGCATCGGCATCCAGATCCAGTCCGGCCGCTGGCTGGCCGACGTCGATGGGGCGCAGGACGAGGCCGAGGCGGCGCGCCAGCGGGGAGTGCCGCCCGGCTCCGCCGAAGCGGCCCGGATCGTGGAGCGCATCCTGGCGGGTGCCCCCGCCGGCCAGGCCGGGCTGAGCTGCTGGCTCAGCTAGAGGCCGGCACTGATCCCTGGATCGAGCGTTACTGGGAGCTGACGGCCGTCATCAGCGGCCGCGGCCCGTTCCCGTCGGTGCAGCGCGCCCTTGAATGGCTGGCCGCCGCGCTGCGCGCGAGCCAGGACCGAAAGGAGGCGGGCCGGTGATCGAGGTCCGCGGGCTGACCAAGCGCTACGGCTGACCAAGCGCTACGGCTCAACGGTTGCTGTCGACCGGCTCAGCTTCGACGTGCCACCGGGTGCCGTGACCGGTTTCCTGGGCCTGAACGGATCAGGCAAGTCCACCACCATGCGCATGATCCTGGGCCTGGACGCCCCGGACGCCGGGCACGCCGCATCGGCGCCAGGCCTACCGTCAGCTTCGCTGGCCGCTGCGCGAGGCCGGAGGACTGCTGGAATCCAGGGCCTTCCACCCGGGCCGGCCTGCCCGCGCGCACCTGGCCGCGCTGGCGGCCAGCAACCCCATCAGCCAGTCCAGGGTCGCCGAGGTCCCGGAGATAGCCGGACTGGGATCCGCAGCGGGCAAACGGGCCGGGAAGTTCTCGCTCGGCATGGCGCAGCGTCTCGGCATCGCCGCGGCGCTGCTGGGAGACCCGGCCGTGCTGCTGCTCGACGAGCCGGTGAACGGCCTGGACCCGGAGGGAATCCGCTGGATACGAGGCCTGCTCCGGTCACTGGCCGCCGAAGGCCGGGCAGTCCTGGTCTCCAGCCGCCTGATCAGCGAGATGGCCCTGATGGCCGACCGGCTGGTCGTGATCGGCCAGGGGCGGCTCCTGGCCGACACCACGGCGGCTGAGCTGTCCAGCCGGGCCCCCAGCCTCGAAGAGGCCTTCCTGCAACGGTGTGTAGTTAAGTTGTGTTGATATTTGTTTGTATAATGATTAGTTGTGTGTTGTGAGTACGGGAGTTCGCCGCGTCAGCGGGCATCGCCCTCGCAATAGGCAGCAGCAGCACGACAAGCGGCGGCATGTTCGTCGGCAACACGCTGGTCGGCATGCTCATCGGCGTGCTGCTCACCGGGGGTAGTCGGCGTACTGGCCATGACCAGCGAGTACACCTCCGGGACCATCCGCACCACATTCGCCGCCGCGCCACGCCGGCTCAAGGTCCTGGCGGCCAAGGCCGCGGTCGTTGGTGCGGTGGCGCTGATCACCGGCGAGGCAGCAGCATTTCTGTCCTTCTTCGCAGGCTGCATGACCCTGCGCCACGGCATCACCGCGCCAGCCCTCAGCCAGCCCGGTGTCCTGCGGGCGATCGTACTCACCGGAGCCAGCCTCAGCCTGATCGGCCTGTTCGGACTCGGCCTCGGAGCGATCATCCGGCACACCGCCGCGGCGGTCACCGTGGTAGTCGGAATCGTCTGCGCCGGCGGGCCGCTGAACCTCGCTATCCGGCCCTACCTGCCGATTTACATAGTCAGCCACTCGCTCAGCGCTACGGCGCCGCTATGCCGCCCCGGCGCGGTGTCATGCTGGCTGTCAGCCTGGAGCGGACTCGGAATGCTCGCCATCTACGCAGCCATCGCCATGGTCCTGGGCGCGCTGATCCTCACCTGGCGAGATGCATAAGCCGCAAGCAACGCTCCCGCCCCTGCGAAGGCTCCGCGTGATCACCTAGCGTGTCACTCTTGACATCCCGCTCCAGCTCGTGATCAAGGTTTCGAACCTCCTGAGGGAAACGCCGGAAGGAACTCGGCACCAGGAACGGAACCCGCGCCCTGACCTGCTCCCAGCAGGCCGTCTTCATCCTCGCCTGGTTCCGCGACAGGCCGGGCCTCTCCCGCCTCGGCCAGGGCTTCGGGGTCTCGCAGGCCACCGCCTACCGGTACAAGGACGAGGGCGTCGAAGTCCTCATCGCCTCCGACCGCTGCTCCGACAAGAAACCAGTAAGAAGGGCACAGAAACAGACAAATGGTACTCGGGGAAGGTGCACCATCACGCAGGCCTCGTCCAGGCCCTCACCGGTCCCTCCGGCATCCCGCTGCGGGTCTCCGCCGCGCTGCCGGCAGCACCCACGACATCACCGCCGCCCGCCAGCTCGTCCTCCCCGAGGCCCGCCCCTACCTGAAAAAGGTCCCGATCCTCGCCACTCCGACTCCGACTCCGGCTACGAAGACGCTGGCGCCGGAGCCCTCGTGCCCGTGAAAAAACCCCGCAACGGCGAACTCGACATCAACACGAAAACCCGCAACATGCTGCTTCGCGGAGCCCGCTACCAGGGAGAACGCGCCTTCGCCCTCATGTCCCAGCGATGGCGCGCCATCCGCCGCGTCTCCGCCGACCCATTACAGATCGGCGACATCGCCAAGTCAGTCCTCGTCCTCACGCAATTCGCGCACAAGATGATCAGCTGAAAGTCGCTGAGAAAACCTCAATGACGATGGCGGCAGTTAACACTGAGCAGAGCGCAGAAAATATGAAATACGTGCGCAGGCTGCTCAGGCAAAGGCAACCAGGATTTCCGCGATACTGGAATCGGTGGCGGACCTGGCGTCACGGGAGCTGGAATCACCGAAATGCGGTGCGGCATCAGCGCTACCAGGTCTCGATCCGGCGGCTGATTCGTGACCGGCGGCAATGATATCTTCATGTCCCGGCCATGATCAGCCGGCGGCTTTCTTACCGCGCGGTCCCGGACGCGAAGAAGGCCGGCTACGCCTGCGCCATCCTCGACGAGACCCTGATCCCCGTCGACCGGGTTGCCGCGGACCGGCCGTCCTGCTCCGGCAGGCACAAGAAGCACGGCCTGGTCATACTGGCCGATGAGACATCCGATGTCCCTTAGCTGTCAAGTGGCTACCGGGGCAGCCCGTACGCCAGGATCCCGTACCGGGGGAAGAACAAGCCGGAATCCCGGAAACAGGCGAACCGCGCTCACGAGCGGCTCCGCGCCCGGCGAGCGCGCGAACGGGCAGCTCAAGAACTGGAGAATCCTCCGTAAGCTCCGCTGCTGCCCTGGCGCGCCGGCCAGCTCGCGAAGGCTATTCACGTATTGCAGGTCCACGAGGCATTTCCAGGATGGAAAGGGTTCAGTTCAGGGGCTGGGCGGCCGGTAAACCTTCGTGTGCGGGTGACCAGGGTGCTGTCGCAGAGCCGCAGATAACAGGAGCCAGCTGACGAGAAGCCCCGCGGACTGGTCACTTGCACTGTGCAGTGGCGGATACGAACACGATCCGACCCGCACGACAATCACCGGTAGATGGCCGTCGACGAGCGGCACCTGGGCCGGGCAACCGTAGCGATGCCCGCCAGCTAACGGCCAGAACCGTGAGGAGAAACCAATGTCCTACTTCACTGTCGGCACCGAGAACGGCGCACAGGAGAGAGCTCCGCGGATCAGGTTGCTAGCGGCGGCCGGGGTGGCCGCAGTCGCGATGAGCGCCGCGGCGTGCTCGAGTTCGCCGTCCAGCACGAGCGCCGGAAGCGGCCCGCCGTCGAGCGCTTCGACGTCGGCATCGGGCTCGGCTGGATCCGGTGTCGCGCTGAAGAGCGCGACAATCAACAGCGTGACCGTGGTCACCAACGCCCAGGGGTTCACTTTGTACTCGTTCGCCCCGGACACGGCCACCGCGTCGAAGTGCACCGGGACCTGCGCGCAGATCTGGCCGCCGGTGACCGGGCCGGTGACTGCCGGGCAGGGCGTCACCGGCACGCTCGGCACGATCACCCGGTCCGACGGCTCGAGGCAGGCCACCTACGGCGGCCACCCGCTGTACACCTACACCGCCGACACCGCCCCGGGCCAGGCCAAAGGCAATGGCGTCAACGTGGATGGAGGCGTGTGGCATGAGGTCACCGTGTCCGGGCAAGCGACGTCCGCGGGCAACTCGGGCGGGAGTGGCAATGGATACTGACCGCACCAGCCAGCGGGTCGGCGCGGCGGCGGTGGACGGCAGCCGCAGCCACGGGGCGCCTGGTCCGCGCGGCCGGGCCATAACCGCCGGGCTCCGGGTAGCGGGCGCCGGGCTGCTTATCGCCGCGGCCGCCATCCACCTGGATCTGTACCTGACCGGCTACCGGTCGATCCCGGTCATCGGCGGATTGTTCCTGCTGCAGGTCATCGCGGGATTCCTGGCTGGCGCCGTGGTGCTGGTCACCGGCAGCCGGCTGGCTGCCGCCGCCGGGGCGGTGTTCGCCCTGGCGACGTTGGGCGGCTATCTGCTGTCGCTGTGGGCCGGCCTGTTCGGGTTCACGGAGGTCCGCACCACAGCCGGGATCACCGCCGGCGTGGTCGAGGTGATCGCGTTCGCGGCGCTGGCCGCCCTGGCCGTCCGCCCGCGGCTGCCGTTGCGGGCTCTGCCCGGCCCGGCGGCCGCCTGGCTGGACGGGGAAGGCACCGGTGCCACGGTTGCCATCGGCGGCGTATCCGCCGTGGCGCTGGTGCTGCTCGGCGTGGCGGTGGGGGGCGCGGGCGGCCCGCCCGGGGCCGGGCCGCCCGCGGGCCCCGCGGCCGCCACGGTCCTGAAGACCATCACTATCAACGGCGCGACGGTGCTGACCAACAGCAAGGGCTTGACCCTGTACTGGTTCGCCCCCGACACGCAGACGCGGTCGGCCTGCACTGGGGCCTGCGCGCAGTACTGGCCGCCGCTGGCCGGCAGGCCGGCGGCCGGGCCCGCAATTCCCGGCAGGCTGGGCACGATCGTCCGGCCGGGCGGTTCGGCGCAGGCCACCTACGACGGGCACCCCCTGTACACCTACGTCGCCGACACCGCCCCGGGCCAGGCCCACGGCAACAACCTCAACCTCAACGGCGGCGTCTGGCACGCGGTCACGGTGCCTGCCACACAACGGGTTCCTCAGTAAGGAGAGTGATCGCGGTGCAGTACACCAGGCAGGAAGTGGTGCGGATGTTGCGCAGGGCAGGATTCCGTGAGGCAGCTAAGGAAGCCATGCGGGACTTGCCGGACCCGGTTGATCTCCGCCATGTCCAGGAGTGGGGGAGACAGCGCGGCATCACCAGAGACGTTCTCGTCAGCCGGCTAGGCGGCAGTCCATGATGCGGTATGTCCCCAATCGTAAGGAAGGCGCCGGACAGGTGATGGACGTGCAGGTGGAAAGGGACCTGGTGTTCGCGGCGCACGACGGAGCTGACCTCACCCTCGACATCTACCGGCCATCGCACGACGATGCGCCGGTCGCCATCTACGTCCACGGTGGCGGGTGGCGCAGCGGCGACAAAGCGGACGACGGCGCGCGGCGGCTCGCCCCGTTGTCCGCATGCGGAGTCACTGTCGTGGCGGTCAACTACCGTCTTGTTCCCCGCGTGACGTTCCCCGGCCAATTGCACGATCTGAAGGGGGCGGTGCGCTGGCTACGCGGGAACGGGCCACGCCTTGGCCTCCCCACCGGGCGGATCGGCATCTGGGGGGCGTCCGCGGGAGCGTATCTGGGCTCCCTGCTCGCCCTCACCGCCGGAATCAACCGGTTCGAGGGCGCGGTCGGCGGGCATTTCGGCCAGTCCAGCGCCGTCCAGGCGGTGGTTCACTGGTTCGGCCAGTCCGACCTGGCCGCGTCCGGGTCCCGCACCGAGGTGGAGAGCCCGCCTCCTGCCGTTCGCCTTTGAGGCTGGGCTGCTAGGTGTGGCGGACATCGCCGACGCCGCTGGCAGGGCCCGGGACCTGAGCCTGCTGTCCTGGCTGTCGGCTGGCGCGCCGCCGTTCTTGATCGCGCACGGCGACCGGGACCACATCGTTCTCCCCTCCGAGGGCCTGGCCCTCCACCATGCGCTGGTCAAGGCCGGGGCCCAGAGCCGGTTTGAGCTGCTGGGCGGTGCCGGGCATGAGGGAGCGCAGTTCGACCAGCCGGCCTCGCTGGCGCTGACCGCCGCCTGGCTCCGCGCCACCCTCTCCAAGCCGGCGTGATGGCTGAGGTGCGGCGCGCTAGCCATCGCGTTCTTGGTCGCCTCCAGCAGTCAGCAATCAACCCGGTCATCAGGCTGGCGTGGAACCTAGGGATCCCCATTCCGGGCGACGCCCTGCTGGAGACTACCGGGCGGCGTACCGGACTGCCGCGGCAGACAGCCGTGTGCGACGGCCTTGATGGCGAGACCTTCTGGCTGGTGGCACAGCGTGGCCGGTCCGCCGGCTGGGTGCGGAACATTGAGGCCAATCCCCGCGTCCGGGTCAGGGTAAGCGGGCTGCGCACCGGCTGGCGGACGGGAACCGCGCACCTCCTCGATGGCGACGACCCGCAGGAGCGCCGACGGATCCTAGCCCGCGCCAATCCCGCGCGCCAGTTCTGCGTGCGCACCACCGAGACGCTCAACACCAGCCCGCTGACAGTACGCATCGATCTGGATACGCTGTGACTCGCCGCGGTGCTGCGTCCGCGCGCGGAACGCATCGGTGCGGGAACCTCGGCGCTCGCTGGACCGCGGGTCAGGTAGGTCAAGGACCGGCTTCGCTCCTTAGCCTGGCCGACTACACGACACAGTCATCCGTGCGCTGCCGCAGGGCCAGCGGACGGATAGCCGTGTCAGGCGATGCCTTGTAAGGAGCGCGGTTGGTCCGGGTCGAGCGGTACAGATCCGGGACCGATTACCCCGAACGACGTTACCGCCGCGGGCGTAGTGGCGTTTAGGCCCCAGTCAGTGAGCACACGCGCCCGGTTGCCGGCCATGGCGATGAGGTGATAGGCCCTGGTCACGACGTTGGCGGGCGGCCCGGACAGCGGGATATTCAGCGGGTTCGCCGCGGCGGCCAGTCCGCCGAGATCGACCAGGAATCCAAGGTCACGGTGTTTGTAGGGCCTGGCCTTCCCGGCTCCGAGGGAGGCGGCGACGTTCCTGGCGACCTGCTTGCCCTGGCGCTGGGCATGCTGGGCGGTCATGCCGCAGACCTCGCCTGGGCGGGTCAGGTCGGGCACCGCGGCACAGTCCCCGCAGGCGTAAATGTCCGGGGCGCCGGGCACGGACATGAACTCGTCAACCACGAGCCGCCCCCGGTTGGTGTCCAGGGTCAGGCCGCTCATCAGCGGGTCGGCGCGAACTCCCACGCACCAGATGAGGGAATGGGTAGCCACCTTCTCACCGGTGGACAGCTGCACCCAGCAGCCATCCAGGGCAGTGGCGACCGACTGGCCGGTGCGCACCTCAACCCCGCGGCGCCGCAGCACCCGGTCGGCGGTCCGGGACAGCCGCGGATCGAGTTCGGGCAGCAGCCGCGGGGCCGTGTCGAGCAGCATCCAGCGGATCTGCTGGCCGGCCAGGCCGGGTATCTGCTTGGCCAGCCTGGACGTAAGCAGCTGACCTTGGGCCGCGACCTCGGTGCCGGTGTAGCCGCCGCCGACGACTACGAAGGTGCAGCGCGCTTGGCGTTCCGCCTCGTCGGCGGCCCCGGCGGCCAGTTCGAGCTGACGGATGATGTGGTCGCGCAGGTAAATGGCCTCTGCGATGCTGCGGAACCCGTGCGCGTAATCGGCCACGCCCGGAATGGGCAGCAGCTTGTTCACGCTGCCTGCGGTCAAGATGAGCCGGTCATAGCCGGCCTGACCGGATCCGCCTTCCGGGCTGGACCAGGTCACGAGCTTCTGCCGGACGTCGACATGAGTCACCGTGCCGAGCACGAACCGGACCCCGGGCATCTTGCCGAGCAGCGAGACGCAGATGTGCCGCGGCTCAACCAGGCCAGCGCCCACCTGGGGCAGCAGCGGGAGGTACAGGAAGTAATCGGTCGAATTGATCACCGTGATCTCGGTCGAAGCGCCAGCCAGCCTGGACAGCCCCCGCGCGGCGTTATAGCCGGCGAAGCCAGCTCCGACGATCACGACCCGATGTCGTTCTGGCGAGTCTGGCATCTTGCCCACCTCCACTTAGCAGATCTGGAGGCCAGCTGGTGGCACCGGGACGGCTGTCCCGGGAGGCACGCGTTTGCTGGCAGCTTCACCTGCAGTGTCGTGCGCGCCGGGACGTGTTCGTATCCGCCAGTGTCTAGCGCAACTAGCCAGTGCGCGGCCGGGGCGGCCCCGCCGGGATCCTGGCCGGGACCGCTACTGCTCCACGCGGCCAGACGCCTCGTATCGCTCGACGCCGGACTGGCGCATGAGACCTACCTCTCTGCGCTCGGCGCAGCGAGCGAGCGCTGCCGCCTTTGCCGCGTCGCACCGGATCGGCGGGACGACGAGGCGTGTGTGGCATGAACTGGGCACTTGCCAGCTCCGGCTTGCCCGCGGCGCTGCGCCAGCTCGCTCGCGTCGACCTGCGTGACGGCGGGGTCGTCGTCTAGCAACCCGTCCCGGCCAGGATCGCGGCGGGGGCCGCCCCGGCCGCGCACTGGCCAGTTGCGCTAGACACTGGCGGATACGAACACGTCCCGGCCCGCACGACACTGCAGGTGAAGAAGCTGCCAGCAACGCGCGCTCCCGGGACAGCCGTCCCGGCGCCAAGGCCACGACTCCGGTCGGCACCGGCCCGCAGACCAGCCGGGATCACTCGATTCCCGGCCCACGCCTAAAAGGAGAAGCCCCATGGGCACCATCACCACAAAAGACGGTACCGAGATCTTCTATAAGGACTGGGGCTCTGGCCAGCCGGTCGTGTTCAGCCATGGCTGGCCCCTGTCCAGCGACGACTGGGACACGCAGATGCTGTTTTTCCTCCAGCACGGCTACCGCGTCATCGCCCACGACCGGCGCGGGCACGGGCGATCCACCCAGACTGGCGACGGCCACGACATGGACCACTACGCCGACGACCTGGCCGCACTGACCACGGATCTCGATCTCCAGGACGCCATTCACGTCGGCCATTCGACGGGCGGCGGCGAGGTGGTCCACTACCTGGCCCGGCACGGCGAAAGCCGGGTGGCCAAGGCCGTGCTGATCAGCTCGGTGCCACCGCTGATGGTGCGGACCGAAGCCAATCCGGGCGGCCTTCCCAAGGAAGTATTCGACGGATTCCAGGCGCAACTCGCGGCCAATCGTTCGATATTCTACCGTGACCTGGCGGCCGGGCCGTTTTATGGCTTCAACCGCCCAGGCGTGGAAGCCTCGGAGGCAATCATCCAGAACTGGTGTCGCCAGGGCATGATGGGCGGCGCGAAGGCGCACTACGACGGCATCGTCGCGTTCTCGCAGACCGATTTCACCGAAGACCTGCGGCAGGTCTCCGTGCCGGTACTCGTCATGCACGGCGATGACGACCAGATCGTTCCCTACGCCGACTCGGCGCCATTGTCGGCCAAGCTTCTCAAGAACGGGACGCTGAAGACCTACAGCGGCTTCCCGCACGGTATGCCCACCACGCAGGCCGAAACGATCAACGCCGACCTGTTGGCCTTCCTGCAAGCGTGACAGTTCCGATGTCCGAGGACCGAGCGTTTCCGGTAGTGGCAGGCTCGGGCGGTGAGCGCGCCAGCCTGCGAGAATATCGAACGGTTCGCCCGGTCCGAGGATGTCTGTGTCAACGTGCGTAATGAGCAGTTGGAGACCGTGGACCTGATGAGGAAGCAGCGGGCTGCTTCTAGCCCGGCATGCCAGTTCGCCGCGTCTGATCCAGGGACACCCAGCGGAACGCCTTCGGTATCCGGCAGGTTCGCAGCTACCCAGCGGGCTTAGCCGACGGGGACGGCGACGGTGATCAGGGTGATCACGTCGGTCAGCGTGCCGCCGCCGGCCTCGCCGAGGGTGGTGGTGAAGCCCTCCCGCCGGTCCAGCAGCACCAGCACGTGCGGCAGTCGGTCCCCGGCCGTCGCGGCGGCGCGCTGCTCGGCGATCTGGGTGAATCCGGCGGTGACCACCGTGCCGCCGTGATCACGCCCTCCCGACCAGGAGGGCGCATGCGGATTACCTGACCGTTCAGGCCGGCATCGGCGGCTCCGCTCGCCTTTGGTGCGTACGCGCATGATCAGTTCAGCCCGGATTGGCCGCGGGGAACCCGGCTGCGGCCGTCCGCTCCGATGTGGGCAACCGGCCGGTGATGGTACAACGTCTCGTCGCCCGGGCGGCTGTCCATGTCCTAACTGTCGCGGCCCCGGCCCGGAAAGTTTCACCCCCGCAGCGGGAATTTTCCCGGGCCTTCCGCAGCCGCGTGACCGTACCCGACCCGGCCAATGGCCGCGGGCGGCGGACGGACCGCGTGTCCTGATCTACCGTCACCTGACCTGACGCGAGGGTCGAGAGAGGCTCGCGCGGAGGTGTTGCCTTGCGCGCGGACGCTCACGGAATACTGGGGCCTTGTATATCCCTAGGGACCTGAACCCGTAGCCGCGGGAAATTTCCCCAGAACGGGCGTGTACGGAGCCGCCTATATGGATGGTGACATCGCTCGCTGGCATGGTGGCGGCACGTGAGGTTTGTCATGGGCGGGCCGGGCGGATGTCACCGGGACTGGTGATGGCGGGCACGGGCGGGCGCGCCGGTTCGCCGCGATGCTCGTGTCATGGACGACAACGGCGTTATCACGGTCAGGGATCTGCGGCGGCGCTACAGCGGCCCGGGCGGCCGGGGTTTCGAGGCGGTGCGGGGGATCAGTTTCGCGGTGCGGCGCGGGGAGCTGTTCGCGTTGCTCGGCACGAACGGGGCCGGGAAGACATCGACGATGGAGGTGCTGGAGGGCCTGGCCCCGCCTGCCGGCGGTCAGGTGCGGGTGCTGGGCCATGATCCTCGCCGGGAGCGTGCCCGGGTCCGGTGCCGGGTGGGGATCATGCTGCAGGAGGGCCGGTTCCCGGCGGATCTGACCGTCGCGGAGGTCGGGCGGATGTGGGCCGGGACGCTGAGTGCGCCCCGGCCGGTCGGCGAGGCGCTGGAGCTGGTCGATCTGGGCCACCGGGCCCGGGTGGCGGTGAGATCCCTTTCTGGCGGTGAGCGGCGCCGCCTGGATCTGGCGATGGCGATCCTGGGCCGCCCGGAGGTCTTGTTCCTTGATGAGCCCACCACCGGGCTGGACCCGGAGAGCCGCCGCCGTACCTGGCTGCTGATCCGCGACCTGCTGGGATCGGGAACCACGGTCGTGCTGACCACCCACTACCTGGAAGAGGCCGAGCAGCTGGCGGACCGGCTGGCGATCATGCACCGGGGCCGGATCGTCCGGGCCGGCCCGCCCGCGGAGGTAGCTGCGTCGCAGCCTGCGCGGATCTCGTTCCAGCTCCCCGAGGGCTGGCGCGAGCCGGTTCCCGAGCTGGCGGGGACGCTGGCAAGTATCACCGGGCGAAGGGTGGTGCTGCAGGCGGAGGATCTCCAGCGGACGCTGACCGCCCTGCTGGGATGGGCAGCTTCCCGGAATGTGGTGCTGGGTGCCCTGGACGCTCGCGCGGCCTCGCTGCAGGAGGCATTCCTCGCGGTGGCGGACTCCGGCGGGGAGCCAGTCAGCGTGAACGACGGCCGAGAGGGCGTGGCGGCATGAGTGCCCCGATCATGACAAGGAGCAGTTCGAGGCAGTCGGCGCACCGTGTCGCGGCACTGGCCCGGGCGGAGGGGGTGCTGCTGCGGCGTAATCGCACCGCGCTGCTGACCGCCCTCGCTCTTCCCGTCGCCATGGTCTACTCGCTGAAGGCCTCCGGCGCCGTTGGTGCCGGCGGGTCCCGGGGCGTCGGGGCGGCGCTCCTGACCTGGCTGACGGTGTTCGCGCTGCTGCTGCCCGTGTACTACAACCTGGTGACAGCGATGGTGGCCCGCCGTGAGGAGCTCGTGCTCAAGAGGTTGCGGACGGGCGAGGCCACCGATGCCGAGATCCTCGCGGGGACCGCCGCGCCCGCCATCACGATCGCCTGGGCCCAGGTCGCGGTGGCCGCGATCGCCGGTGCCGCCGTATTCGGCCTGGAAGCGCCCGCCAACATCGCGCTCGTACTGGCCGCGCTTGTCCTCGGGACTGCCGTGTTCGCGCTGCTGGCCGCGGTCAGCACCGCGATGACCCGCACCGTGGAGGTGGCACAGGTTACGACGCTGCCGGTACTCCTGTTCCCGCTGGTCTTCAGCGGCCTGGTGTTTCCGCTGTCCGTGCTGCGCGAGCCGTTGCGGTCGGTCGCGCAGGCGCTGCCGCTGACACCGGTGGTGGAACTGATGCGGCTCGGACTGACGGGAACTGCCGCCGGCGGTCATCCGCTCGGCCTCGCGGCGAGCTTCGGCGCGGCGGCCAGTCCGGTGCTTGTGCTCGCGGCCTGGACCGCGGCGGGCGCATGGGCCGCGCGACGCTGGTTCCGCTGGGAACCGCGGCGCTGAGCAAGCGTGACAGGCTGGAGGGGTGACGGCGATGTGGCGGCAGTGGAACGAGAAGAGCAGTGCCGGGCGATTCGACTTCTACCACCGGGCAAGCATGTACGCGCTGATAGCTGCGGTGCCGCTAATCGCGCTGATGCTCGCCGAGGGGCAGCGGCAGGCCCGGGTACCGGGCGTGGCCGTCTTCTTGCTGCTGTCGGTGGCGCAGGCGGGCGTCTGCGTCGCGCTGCTGCACGCCAGCCTTTCCCGCTACCTGGCAACCGGGCCGCGGCCGAAAAGGTGGCTGGTCGCCGTGGCCATCGCGCTGACTGCGACAGGCGTGCTGGCGGGCGCGGCCGCCTTCCCGGCCTTCACCCGGCCTCCGGCGGGAGCGTTTCCGGTGAGCCTGTTCGTGTCCATGATCTTCGGCGGCGCGCTGACGGTGGCGCTCACGCCGCTGCTAGGCCTGCCCGCGTTGCTCGCCCTGGTACTAGCGGGCGCGGGCGCGGCCAGTGGCATATCCGCGAGCGTCGGCGGCGCCGGCGCTCACGGGCACGCGATCGTCGGGGCGTTCCTGGTCTATGCCCTCGCCATCGGCGGCGTCGCCGCGCTCACCGGCCGCGCATCGGCGTGGACGCTACGCGTCATGTGGGAACTCGACCGATCCCGGAGCACGCACGCACGCCTGTCCGTCGCGGAGGAGCGGTTGCGCTTCGCCCGCGACCTGCACGACCTGCTCGGCCGGAACCTGTCCCTGATAGCGGTGACGAGCGAGCTCGCTGCGCAGCTGGCACGCCGGGGCGACGGGCAAGCCGCCGGGCACATGCTTGAGGTGCGCCGGGTGGCCCACGAGTCTCTCCGCGAGATGCGGGCGGTCGTCAGCGGATACCGCGCCGTCGACCTCGACACCGAGCTGGCCGGCGCCCAGGCGGTCTTGCGTTCGGCCGGGGTGAGCTGCCGCATCATCGGCGACGCGGCGGGCCTTGCCCCTGACGTGCAGGCCGCCCTGGGCTGGGTCGTGCGCGAGGGCACCACCAACATCATTCGCCATAGCGACGCCACCGTCAGCACCATCGAGCTCAGCGTCCTGGACGCACCGGGCGCGGCCCGCACGGTAACACTCCGGATGGACAACGACCGCGTGCGCGCGGCCGGAGCCGCCACGGGCGGGACCGGTCTGCTGGGGCTCGGCGAGCGCCTGGCCGACCTCGGCGGTACGATCACTACCTGCTACCCCAGCAGCGGACGCTTCCGGCTCGAGGCCGCGGTGCCCGCCGCCGGTGCCGCCGCACCGCCCGATCCGGTCCGGCGCGGCACCGATGCCAGCACAGGAGGGCCCGGGCCGTGATCCGCGTGCTGCTGGCCGACGACGAGAACCTGATCCGTTCCGCCCTCGCCTCCCTGCTGGCGATCCAGGACGACCTGGAGGTCGTGGCCGAGGCCGCCTCCGGGGTCGAGGCGCTCGCGATGGCCCGCCGGCACCGGCCGGATGTGGCAGTGCTGGATCTGCAGATGCCCGGCCCCGACGGGATCGCTGTCGCTGAAGTGCTGGTCACCGAGCTGCCAGACTGCGCCAGCCTCATCCTCACCAGCTACGGGCGGCCCGGGCACCTCAAGCGGGCCCTCGCCGCCGGCGTGCGCGGATTCCTGCCGAAGACCGTGTCGGCGCAGCTCCTGGCCGACGTCGTGCGCACCGTCCACCGCGGTGGCCGCTACGTCGACCCCGAACTCGCCGCCGATGCCATCAGCGCCGGAGACAGCCCGCTCACGCCCCGCGAGGCCGACGTGCTGGAACTCGCAGCCGAGGGCGCCGCCGTCGAGGAAATCGCCCAGCGCGCCGCCCTGTCACCCGGAACCGTCCGTAACTACCTCTCCGCCGCGGCCGCCAAGCTCGGCGCCGGCAACCGCCACGAGGCAGTCCAGCTGGCACGCTCCCGCGGCTGGATCTGACCGCCCAGGCGCCGACCGCCCCGGGGCTATCCGCGGGCCAGGATCGGGCTCGGCCTCCCCGGTGCCCGCAGCAGCCAGGCGTGCCAGGTAGCGCGTCCAGCCGCTGGCGTAGCCAGGCCCTTCCGGGGCGGGCAGGTCCCGGTGTTCTAGGTGTACGCGGGTGCCCGTCCCGTCGCGGACAAGGCGGATCTCGACGGTGCTCGCGCCCGGCGGCAGTTCCTCGGAGCCTGCGTAGCCCCAGCTCAGCACGAGCCGGTGCGGCGGGTCGAGCTCAAGATAGCGGCCGCGGACCGGGGCGCCCTTGATGTTGACGGTGAATTCGCCGCCCGGCCACGGCGCCAGCGCGGCGTACTCGCCCATCCAGCGGATCATCGCCTCGGGCTGGGTGAAGAATTCCCAGACCCGTTCGGGCGCGGCGTCGACGCGGATCGAGGCGCGTACCGGCTCAGTCGTCATCGCTGGACTCCACGGCCTGCTTGAGCCGGGTCAGGGCGTCCGGCCAGAACTCGGCGAGGAAATCACGCAGCCCAGCCAGGCCCTCGAGGCGGATCGCGTAAAGGCGCTGCTGGCCTTGCGCGCTGACGGCGACCAGCCCGGCATCCCGCAGCACCTTCAGATGCTGGGACACCGCCTGCTGGGTAATGTCGAATCGCTCGGCGATCTCGCCCGCTGGCCGCGGGCCGCCCCGGAGCAGGTGCAGGATTTCCCGCCGGTGCGGTTCGCCGATCGCCCGGAAGGCGGCCTCACTCATCCGTCCATCATACAAGCATTGACTTATTTAAGTGAATGCTTGTACAGTGGCCGACTGTGAGCAGAACGGCATCAGTCATCCGGATTTACTACGATTCCTGGACTGCCGGGGACTTCGGCACGGCGGTCTCGCTACTGGCCGACGGGCTGACCGTCGAGGTGCCGGTGAACCAGTACCCGACCGCCGAGTCTTTCGGAGCCGCCTTGAAGGCATTCGGCTCGCTGGCGACCAGCGTCGAGCTGCACGCCGCGATGAGCGACGGTGACGACGCGATGCTGCTGTACGACATGGAGCTGGCCGGGTTCGGCATACTGCGCGTCGCCGAGCACTTCACCGTACGCGACGGCAAGATCGTCCGCATCCGGCAGGTTCATGACACGGCAGCCCTGCGCGAGGGGGGTTTCGTTGACTGAAGACGGGTACCAGCAGTGCCTTCAGCTCGGTGCTGCGCGAGAACGTGTCTGGGATGCGGTGGGCACCGCTGGCGGACCGCGGCAGTGGTGGACCACGAACGTGACCGGCTCCGCCGGCGAGGGCGGCGAGCTGCGGTTCGGCTTCGACGGGCTACCCGAGGAGATGACCATGCTGGTCGTGGCCAGCCGCCGTCCCAGCATCGTCACCTGGCGGTGCATCGCGCACAACCGGGACCAGGAGTGGACCGGCACCGAGCTCAGCTTCGAGCTCGCGGACCTCGGGGCCGACCGGTGTGAGCTGACATTCCGGCACACCGGGCTACCCGGTGACGCGGTCGCCGGCGGATGGCGTCACTTCCTGGCGAGCCTTGGCGCCTATGCCGAAGGCGGGACCGGGCACCCGTTCGGAGCTGAGCTATGACCGCACCCGGCCATGAGGCCAGGGTGGCCTTGGTTACCGGCGCGAGCCGAGGTCTTGGCCGCGGCATCGCGCTCGCCCTGGGGACCGCGGGATGGACGGTGTGGGTGACAGGCCGGTCGAGCCGTACGACCGGCCCGACATCACACCTGCCGGGCACCGTCGAGGAAACCGCCGAGGAAGTGACGGCGGCCGGAGGCCACGGCATCGCGGTGATCTGCGATCATCGCGATGATGAGCAGGTTCGCGCGATGGTAGCGCGGATCCGGTCAGAATCCGGCGCGCTGCACCTGCTCGTCAACAATGCCTGGGGCGGGTACGAACGACTGAACGCCGGGGAATGGCAGGAGTGGAACGCCCCGTTCTGGGATCAGCCGCTGGAGCTGTGGGATGCGATGTTCGGCAGCGGGGTCCGCGTCCACTACGTGACCGCCGCACTGTGCGCCGGGATGCTGCGGACCACGCCAGGCAGCCTGATCGTGACGGTTTCCATGGAGGTCGGCTCACATCACCAGGCGCAGCACGGAGTCGCGTACAGCGTGGCGAAGGCGGCCGATGACCGGCTGGCGCTCGCGATATCCGCGGCCTTGTCCGCCGATGGCGTCGCATCGGTTTCCTTGTACCCCGGACTGGTCCGCACCGAGGGCGTCATGCAGTTCGCCGAGCACCTCGACCTTACTGATTCGCAGTCACCCCAGGGCGTCGGACGCGTAGTTGCGGCCCTGGCCGCCGACGACAACGTAATGGCGCTGACCGGGCGCCCGCTGACGGTGGAGGATCTGGCCCGGATATACGCGATCGATCCCACGACGTGATGATGCCCGGTCCGCTCGGCCACTCAGGGCGCGGAAGCCGTGATGAGCGGGGCGGATACCCACCCGTTCGGTACTAAAAATGGTCGTGCCTGGTTACGGTCGGCCGCCGTCGAACGGCGCGGTGTAGGACGGCGGCCGGGTGCGCAGGGCCAGCGTCAGGGTCAGCTGGATGCGGGTGGAGCCGGGCAGGCGCACGGTCAGCCACGGACCGCCGACTCTGGCCCGGCGCTCGGTGACCGTCGGCTGGCCGTGCCCGTAGTCGTACAGGCCGCCGAGCCACGACCGGTCCGGGCAGGCGGTGTAGCGGACGGACTCGATGGTGTCCTCGGCGAACGCGCCGGCCTGCACGATCACGGTACGGTCCTGTTCGGGGTCGAGGTTGACCAGGTCGACGACGGTGGCCTGCGGGTCGATGCTGGAGACCAGGGCGGCGACCGAGGCGGGCAGGCCGGGGCGCCGCCGGTCCGCGTCGTAGTAGCGGACCCGGGCCTGCTGCAGCCCTCCGTTGTAGATCACCTGGGGGCCGCCCCAGGTCAGCTGGACCAGGGCCTCGGTGACGACCGGGTTGCACTGCTGCCACACGTGGATGTCGGCCTCGGCTATGTCGGTGTCACGCCAGGCCTGCATGCGGGCCAGCCGGTGGCGGGCCTGAGCCTGGGCGGCGGCCAGGATCTGCTCCGGGTAACCCGGGTTGTCGCCGGCGAGGTACGTGAACCAGGGCTCCTCGTGCCCGGCCTCCTCCTTACTGCGGAAGGAGCGCACGGTGCCCCAGTCGTACCCGGCCGCCTGGCGCAGCTCGTCCAGCCGCTGCCGGTCGGCCGGGTCGCTGCCGTGATGCCACAGCGCCACCGGAACGGCGGCGAGCATCGGGTTGTAGTCGAACCAGCCGCGGTCGCTGTGCCGGTACGGCACCAGCAACGTCGGGATGGTCACGTCCTCGGCCAGCTGCGGGTGCCACTTGGAGGCTAGCGAGGAGTCCGATTCGGCGTACGCCATCACCTTGCCGTTCGCGATCATCGTGTCCAGGGCGGGTCGCACCAGGTCCAGGTAGCCGTCGTCGCCGGTGGCGGTGGCGGCGGCCAGTGCGGCCACGGCGGCGGCGGAGCCGACGCTGTACCAGCCGTGCGGCCAGGACCAGCCGTAGTGCCCGCCGTACCAGCGCCCGTCCAGGAGGCTGCCGACCACGCCGTCCGGACCCACGTTGTCCGGGATGACGCCGTGGTTCGCCGCGGCGCGTTCCCGCCACGCGCCGGCGTACTGCTCGATCCAGTCGCGGTAGCGCGGGTCGCCGGTCGCGATCCAGGCGTTCAGGACGAGCCCGGTGGCGGCGAGGTTCACCGCGGTGTCGCCGGTGCCCATCCGGGCGGTCATCTGGCCGGCCAGCCGCGGGTCCCGCGCCCGGGCGGGCTCGGGCGCGCCGTCGGGCACCAGCCAGTCGAGCGGGAAGCCGTAACTGCGCGCTTCCGCGTCCAGCCAGGGATAGTGCGGGCCGTCGAACAGGCCGGACCGGCCGGGGTCGGAGCCGTTGTGGGGACGGCGGATGATGCGGCGGGCGGGGTCGTAGTTGCCGTGCGCGGGATCGACGTACAGCTCGGCGAACCGCACCGCCCGTCCGGCCCAGCGGGACGGGCTGGCCATGGTCAGGAAGTACAGCAGGAGCAGGCTCTCGCCCTGGTGGAACCAGTCGTACCCGCGCTCGTACTCGCCGGAGAGCATGCCGAGCTCGGTCAGCTGCGCGGTGACCCCCTCCCAGTGCCGTTCGGCCTGGGGCAGCAGGTCGTCGGCCCCGCCGAGCAGGTACAGCTGCGGCCAGTTGAAGAACGCCTCGTAGAAGTCGTCGACACCGTCCCGGGAGGTCAGCTCATGACGGTAGGTCAGCCGCCCGTCCGGGCCGGTGAAATCGCGGGCGAACCGGCGCCAGGCCTGGTCGAGCAGGTCGAACAGCTGCCGCTCGGCCAGCGCCCAGCCGGGCGGCTCGAGCAGCGGCACCGATGCTGTGATCACCGGGGCCGCGATGCTGGCATGCGTCATGGTCACTGCTTCACCGCCCCGCCGAGCATCCCGCGCACCAGCGCCCGCTGCGACAGCAGGAACACGATCGCGACGGGCACGACGCCGAGCAGCGTGGCGAGCGCCAGTTCCGGCCGGAAGATGTTCAATTGCTGGCCGCCACCGCCCTGGGCCGGGTTGAAGGAGGGGGTCGACGATAGCAGGTCAGAGAGACCGACCTGGATCGGGTACTGCGACGAGTCCGCGAGGACGGCGAACGGGAGGAAGAAATTGTTCCAGTCGGCCGCGAAGCTGAAGAAGAAGACGAGCGCGACGATGGGCTTGGCCAGCGGCAGCGCGACGCGGCGGAACGTCTGCCATTCGCTGGCGCCGTCCACGCGCGCCGCGTCGAGCAGGTCGCGTGGGATAGCGGTCGCGTAGTAAAGGTACGCGAGGTAGACCCCGAACGGGAAGAACGCGAACGGCAGGATGACCGAGAGCACGCTCCCGATCAGGTGCATCGCGTTGAGCTCGAGGAAGATCGGGAGCACGAGCGCCGCCGCGGGCATGATCATCACGACGAGCGTCAGCGTCAGCACGGCCCGGCGGCCGGGGAAGTTCCCGAGGGCGAGGCCGTCAGCCGGCCGGGATCGCCGTCGCCAGCACGATCGCCGTCGCGCTGACCGCGTACAGCAGCGAGTTGCCGATCCAGGTGCGGTAGATGTGGTCGCTGAAGGCGTCGAGGTGGTCCCACGCCAGCGCGATCTGGTGGAAGCTGCCGAACGAGAGCGGGCTGCTGGTGACGAGGGCGCCATCGGCCTTGGTCGGGGCGAGGATCAGCCAGAGGACGGGTATCACGAAGAAGACGGCGAACGCCGCGAGGACCGCGAGCCGCAGGCCGCGTGCCGTGAAACGCATCAATCCTCCCTGGAGAACAGTCCGGTGCGCGTGACGATCAGCACCGCGGCGATCAGGCCGATCATGAGCAGGTCGACGGCGATGGCGGCGGCGGCGTTGAAGTCCCCGTACCGGAAGGCCAGCTGGTACGCCAGCTGGTTCGAGGACCAGGTGTCGGGGACGAGGCCGAGGCTCGCCTCGTTGACGAGCTGCGGCTCGATGAAGAGCTGCGTCCCGGTCGCGAACGACAGGATGATCATGTAGGCGATCCACTTGCGGATCAGCGGCAGCTTCAGCCGCAGGGCGATGGTGAGCGGGCCGGCCCCGTCGATGCGGGCGGCCTCCTCGAGTTCGTCGCGGGATCGTGTTCAGCGCGCCGTACATGACGACGATCCAGCCGCCGGCGCCGGTCCAGAATGCGATCATCGCGAAGACGAACGGCAGCTTCCCGGGCGCGATCGACTGGACGAACAGCTGAATCCCGAATACGTGGTGCAGCAGGAACGAGAAGGGGCTGACGGCCGGGTCGAGCATGAACAGCCAGACCAGGACGGACGCCGCGCCGGCCAGCGCGCCTGGCATGTAGAACAGGAAGCGGAAGGTCGCCGAGACCCGGTTCGCGCGTCCGTGCAGGAGCAGCGCCAGCCCGACGACGAAGACGATGAGCGTCCCGAGCCAGAGGCTCGTGTACTCCAGGATGTGCTCGAAGGCGGGGACGAAGCGGTAGTCCTGAACGTCCGCACGAAGTTGTGGAAGCCTGTCACGCCGCCGTTCTCGTTCGTGACGGCGCAGGTCGAGCGCGTCGCACGATGCTCGGCAGTCGGAACGGCAGGACGGCTCGATGAACGACGCTACTGCGCAGGCAGCGACTGCGCAGCCCGGTGACGACGGTGTTGGACCAGACGGGCTGGTCCGGATAGGTGACAAGGTTCCACCCCTTCCAGATCAGCGACGCCGCTGCCTTGAGCGCCGGCGTCGGATCGGAGGCGAAGTAGGGGTTCGCGGCCAGGCTCGCCAGCCATTGGGTGGCGAGGGGCGCGTAGGCCGGGTAGCCTGGCCGCGCATTCGCGCCGGTCGGATTGAAGACCGTGGTGGCCCACGTGACGAAGTCGGCGGCGGTCGCGAGGTTCGTGGAGTGCCTGGCGATGATCCACGGGCCGCCGCCGACCTGGCCGGTCGTGATCGGCGTCTCGTTCCCCCACTGCAGCGGCATCGCGGCCGTCATCTGCCCGGCCGGGATGTGCAGCGTCGACAGGAACACGTCATGCCCGTACCAGGCCGGTCCCGGCATCATCAGGACCTTGTCGCTGGCTCCGCCGTACTTCTTGGCGAAGTCGGGGGTGAACACGCTCAGCGGCGGCACCGTTCCGTCCTTGATCACCGGGTCAAGCAGGCTGGCCATCTCGGTGCAGTGCGCATCCGCCGGGTTGATGAGGACGCTGCTCCCCTGCACCTGCTGGAGCGGGCACTGGTTGCCCCAGAAGTAGATCCAGTGGCTGAACGACTCCCCGCTGGTCCCGATGACATAGCCGGGATGCTGGGCCGCGACCTTCTGGCCGAGCGCCGCCCACTGCTGCCACGTGGTGGGAACCGTGGTAGCCGAACTTGTCCATCAGCTTCTTGTTGACCCAGAGCACATCCTGGGCGAGGTTGTCCTGGACGCAGTACTGCGTGCCGTTGATCGTGCACTGGGCGGTCGACGGCGCCGGCCACTGGCTGAGCAGGCTCTGCGGGATGAGGCCGGTGACCGGCGCGGCGAAGTCGAACGGCTTCTGCGCCATCCAGACCGGGTCCTGGACCTGCTCGCTGAAGATGACATCCGGCCAGCCTTTGCCGGTCCGGTTCCACAGCTGGATCTTGGCCTGCAACGTCGTCGCGCCGTTGGCGTCCCCGTCAAAGCTGACGATGTGGACGTGCACGTTCGGATGGGCCTTGGCGTAAGCCTGCGCCACCGGCAGCCGGACCGCGTCGACCCAGACGGTCAGCGAACCGCCGACCTTGCCTGAGGCCGAGCTGGCGGGCGCGCCCGATGTCGATGAGCTGCTGGAGCAGGCCCCGACGACGACGGCCAGCCCGATCGTGACCAGCGATGTCAGCGTGGTCCGTCTCAGTCGGCGTGACCAGGGCCACTGCGGCCCGGACCCCTTGAAAATCCTCAGGGCCATAGTTACCTCCACTACGTGGTTTAGTCGCCCGGTCCGCCGTCACGGCGGCAGGACAACAGAGCTTGATGAGTACTATTTATCGCGCCGATCTTGGCGCGCGGTGGAACCCGTTCGCCGGCTGGCCGGCGGTTCGGTTAACAGGACATGAGCTGCATGTTTCCCAAGCATTATTAGGACAGTAGGAACCGGTCTCGGTCAAGGCCATAAGACCGCCTATTTTCAAAATATCCCGATACTGCTGGGCGATATGTCAATAAATTTCCGTTTTATCCAGGATCTTGAGCGAAAAATAAGTAGTATCTATCTTGTTGATCATGTCACGTATGGATAAGATCGATACAGGCCAGCGAACGGGGCGGCTGTGCCCGTGCCCGGTAACGATGGAAGATAGGAGCTGTGGATGGTGTCCCCCTGACGAGCGACCGGGCGGAGGCGCCCGCGGCGGATGAGGCCGGGCCCGGGACATCCGGCGCCTACCGGCCCCGCTACGAGCTGGTAGCCGAGGAGATCCTGCAGCTGATCGGCGAGCTCCTCCTGGGCCCAGGCGACCGGATGCCCACCGAGAAGGAACTGGCCGCCCGGCTGGGCACCAGCCGTACGGTCGTCCGCGACGCGGTCAAGATCCTCTCGGCGACCGGCCGGGTCAGCGCCCAGAAGGGACGCGGCCTGTACGTCGCCGATAGCGAGAGCATGCTCGGGGCCAGGCAGTGGGGCGGGTTCTTCGTCCCCACCAACCTCGACCACATCTTCATGCTGTTCGAGTTCCGGCGCGTCCAGGAGACGCAGGCCGCCAGGCTCGCCGCCAAGCGCGCCAGCCCTTCCGAGCTGCGGGTGGTCGAAGACGCGGTGCAGACCTGCCGCCACGGCTACGCCAGCGGCGACAACGCGGAATTCGACCAGGGCGACGACGCCTTCCACCTCGGCGTCGCCGCCGCCTCGCACAACTTCTTCCTCGTCTCCGCCGTCCGCGAGGCCCGCATGCTGCAGCGCCGGGCCAGCGTCATCGGCCTGCGCGGGCTGGGCGGCCACGCCGACGCCGCCGTCGGCGAGCACGAAGCGATCTACCGCGCCATCCGGGACGGCGATCCCGAGGCAGCCGCCCAGGCCACCTCCGTGCACCTGGACAACACGCTCGAGGACTACCGCCGCGAGATCCAGCGCCGCGTGTTCGGCTGAAGCGCCGCCCCCTCGGCTAGGCGGCGCGGCGCCCGCCGTCGACGTCGAGGACGGCTCCATGGACGAAGCTGGCTTCGTCGCCGGCCAGGTAGCTGATGGCGGAGGCGATCTCTCCGGGGGCGGCCGGGCGGCCGGCCGGGGCCAGGGAGGCGAGCTGGTCCAGCTGGTCGCCCATCGCCTCGGTGCCCTCGGTGCGGGTCGGGCCGGGACTGACCGCGTTGACCCGGACCCCGTTCGGCCCGAACTCCGCCGCCCAGGCCTTGGTGAGCAGGGTCAGCGCGGCCTTGCTCGACCCGTACAGGGCCATCCCCGCCACCCCGAAGTGGGCGACCATGGTCAGCACGTTGATGACCGAGCCGTGGCCGCGGGCCGCCATGGCGGGCGCCAGTTCGCCGGTCAGGATGAAGGGTGCCTTGACGTTGACGGCGTAGACGGTGTTGATGTCGGCATCGCTGGCATCCCGGGTGGGCCCGAACGGGAAGACGCCGGCATTGTTGACGAGGATGTCCACGTGACCGCCGCCGAGTTCGGTAGCGCGGCGGGCCAGCGCGCGCACCGAGTCGGCGTCGGCCAGGTCCGCGGCGATGAAGTCGGCCTTCCCGCCGTCCGCGCGGATTTCGGCGACGACCGCGTCGCCGCGGCCGGCGTCCCGGCCGCTAATCAGAACGTGCGCGCCGCGCCGGGCCAGGGACAGGGCGGTGGCCCGCCCGATTCCGCTGGTCGCGCCGGTCACCAGGGCGGCAGTCCCGGCCAGGTCGGCAGATGTCATGTCGGTTTCCTTCCAGACGGCTAACTGGGTCGTGCAACCCACCATGGCAGGCAGAAACTGGGTTGTACAATCCAGTTAGTGCTAAGCTCAGCCCATGACTGGGGACGGGACCGGGACAGGGGACGAGCGGCGGCTGACCCGCCGGGGACAGGAAACGCGGCAGCGGATCCTCGCGGCCGCGGCTGAGCTGATCTTCGACCGCGGCGTGCCGCGGCGGCTGTCCCCTCGGCACCCTGGGCGCCGAGCTGGCCGAGATCGACGACGTCGCGCGGATGGCGGTGGCCCGCGGGTTCGGCCGCTGGGAGGCCAGGATCCGCGACGGGCTCCGGGCCATGCACGACCGCGGCGAGCTCCCGGCCGGCGCGGACCCGGACGACCTCGCGCTCGCCACGCTCGCCGCCTTGCAGGGTGGCCTGCTCCTAGCCCAGGTCCAGCGTGATTCCCGGCCGATCGAGGTCGCCCTCGACGCGATGATCGACCGCATCCAGGCCCTCACGGAGAAGGCGGCCACCGGAGCGGCCCGGTAGTTCCGGCTTTGCGCGAACCTGGTTGATATGCGGCCGGGCGCTAGTGGACGGCCGAGGGCGGGGGGCGCCATGCTTGCCAGCCGGGGTGGACGGCGAAGAAACGGGAAGGGCCTGGCTGTCTGGCGGCCAGCTCTGCCCTGGGGCGCAAGTCAAGGCCGGCCGGGACCGGTTCCCACCACGGCTCGTCGTGGAACAGCCTGCTGAACACTTCCCGGCCATGGCCTGCCGGGCCGAGAACGAGCTCGGACGGAGCCGGGTGATCGGGCGTCTGCCAGCGGAAATCGCCGGAGATCCGTAGTGCCGAGCCGGTGTTAGGCAGCGCCGCGTGCGGCGTGAGGCAGTGGAAGATGAGCACGTCACCGGGCTGGTAGCTGGTCGTGGCCCAGCCTGGTTCGGACCCGCCGAGCGGACGTGGCGGCTGAGGCGGCCAATGGTGACCGCCCGGCTGCACGGCGAGCCCGCCCAGCCGGAGCGGTATCTCCATCAGCGGCAGCCAGCTGGTCAGCATGTCCTGGCCGCCGCCGACCGCGTAGTCGTAGTGGACGTAGCGGCCGCGGGCGCGAGGACCGGGCCGCTCGGGGTAAACGGCGCGCAGCACCTTGACCGGGTAGGAGAACGCCCCCGCACCGAGTATCCGCCGCACCGTCGCGCGCAACGGCGCAAGATAGGGAACCTGATTGAACTGTGCGCATGTCAGTGCCGCCCGGAAGCCGGGATCGGACAGGCCGCCGGCCGAGTTGAGCGCACGGGGCGGCCCGGACGGCGTGCCGTCCGGGCCGGCCCAGCCGCCGTCGCGCAGCCGTGCGAGCACGGTCGCGCCGGCCGCCCGCAACGTGCCGGGCGGCAGCAGGCCACGGAAGAACAGGTAGCCGGCCTCCGCTAGCCGCTGGCGGAGGCCGGCGGGATCATGCAGCACGCTGCTGGAATCTGCCAGTTCGTCCACGTGCCCACGGTAACTTTCGTTCCTGGGACGACGGTGTGCGCCGATATTTACAGCTGACACGAGCGACCCCTTAGGTGATCCGTCAACCATTATCAGGGCGCATGACGCCCTGTTTGTTGACGGCTTGGACCTGGGGATACTCAGCTGGGAAGTTCGGTGACGCCGAGGGCGAAGTCCCAGTTCCCCACCCCGTGGCGGGCGAGGCCCATCACGACCAGGCCCGCTCCTTCCAGCCAGTACGCCATTTCCAGGCCGCCGACGTCCAGCGGGCGCAGCCCGAGGCTCTCGATGAACGCCTCTACGGCCGCCTTGGCCTGCGCATTGTCGCCGGCGATGAAGACGTCGGGCCGGCCCTTCTCCAGGACATGACCGAAGATGGTGTTGAACGCCTTGACCACGCTGGCGCTGGCCGGGGCTGCCCCGGCGGCTTCCTGCGCGATCGAGGTGCCCTCGCCGTGGGCCAGGCCGTCGGCCGCGGCATTGAAGGGGTTGCTGATGTCGACGATGACCTTGCCCGCGAGGGCGTCTCCGTACTGGGCGACGACCGGGACGACACTGGCGTACAACAGGGCCACGATGACGATATCCCCGGCCGGGACGGCGCCCCACTCTCCCGTCGTGGCGCTGCCGCCGAGAGCCCTGGCCAGGTTAGCGGCCTTGGACTGATCGCGGCCCAGGATCTCGACGGTGTTGCCGCCCGCGACCGCCAGCGCGCCGATGGCGCGGGCCATGTTCCCGGTGCCGATGATGCTGATGCTGCTCATGACGTGTCCCGTCCTGATTGACGACGCAAAGGTTGACTGGTCCACCTTAAGCGGAGTTTGTTGATGAGTCAACCAATCGGTTAGCATGGAGGCAGATGGAACCGAACTGGCTGAGCCCTCGCGAAGACCGCGCCTGGCGGGCCTTCCAGCACGCCCATCATCAGCTCGGCGTGCACCTGAACCGGGGCCTGCAGCAATCGGGCCTGTCC
This sequence comes from uncultured Actinomycetota bacterium, assembly GCA_963839095.1. Taxonomy (GTDB): domain Bacteria; phylum Actinomycetota; class Actinomycetes; order Streptosporangiales; family Streptosporangiaceae; genus Palsa-504. The sequence continues at coordinate 35,085 of CAWIUF010000011.1, forward strand.
GCGGCCGACTACCAGATCCTGGCGGTGCTCTCGGAACACGACCGGGACCGCATGCCCGCGCACGACCTGTGCAACACACTGGGCTGGGAGAAGAGCCGTGTCTCCCACCAGGTGCGGCGCATGCAGGAGGACGGGCTGATCTGCCGCCAGCCCAACCCCGACGACGCCCGCAGCACCATGGTCTGCCTGCTCCCGGCCGGCCGCGCCGCCATCGAGAAGGCGGCGGCCGGGCACGTGGAGGACGTCCGCCGGAACTTCATCGACCTGCTCACCCCGGCTGAGCTCGACATGCTCACCGCCCTCAACGAACGAATCCTGCGCCACCTGGCCCAAGACGACGACTCCACCGCCAAAGACACGCCCTCATAGCCTTCGTCAGCCGTGAGCATTTCAGGCCCCGCATCCCAGGTCTTCGGCAGGGGGCGCCGCCATGATGGTACAGACCTGGCCGGTCTGTGCTCTGGGAAGGGCACGCGTGCTCGCTCGTGTTGCGGGCCGGCGGTTGCCTGCTACGTCTCCGGTAGCGGGGCCTCGGCGAGGTGACGAAGCTGCCGCAGGCCGTGGCCCTTGGGCAGTTCTGGTTCGGGTGCGAACGCGGGCCAGTGGATAAGGCCGCGCAACGCCAAGCCGACGCGGTAGAACCACTGCCGCTGACCGTAGTCAGGCACATCGAACAGTTCCGGGTAGAACTCGGCCAGCCAGCCCAGCATCGGCGGGCCGCCAGCCCAGGCCGAGAAGGCGGGCAGGGTCGCCTCGATATCGCGCGGTCCGCGCCGGGACCATTCAAAATCCAGCAGCGCCACGACCCGCCCGTCCTGGACCAGGACGTTAGCGGGGGTGCAGTCGCCGTGCAGCACCACGTCCGCGTCCCGGCGCAGCGTGATCCGCGCGGCAACCCCGGCCAGGCGCGCGGCGATCACGTCCAGCACTGCCTGGTCAGTGAACGTCGCGGTGCGGGCGTGCTCGATGAGCCGGCCGAGCTGGGTCGCGGACAAAGGCGTCAGGGTACTCGCCGCGATGGCCACCGGGTCGGTCTCCGCCGGCGCGCACTCAGCGGCAGCGTACCGGGCCAGCACCGGGACGGGCGGCTGCCAGGAGTGCAAGCCCCGCATGATCTCCGCCAGCTGCCGCACATACGAACGCCGCCCGGCAGCGGTCTCGCCCGGCCACGCGTCCCACAGTGACCTGGCCTGCACGCGCCTGGCCACCATCCAGCTCATCAGCTGGTCACGGCCATGATCCAGGACCTCCGGGCCAGGCACGCCGGCGGGCAGGACGGCCAGCAGTTCCGCCGCCCGGACCAGGCGGTCCACCTCGCCGCGGTAACAGACCTGCAGCACCGTTTCCCCGGACAGCAGCCACGTATCGTTCGACCCGCTCTCCACGAAAATTTCATCGCCGGTGAGCCGCAACCCCGCCAGCTTCGCGACCTGGCTCAGGCGGCGCCGGGCGACCGCTTCCTCCCACGGCCATCGCGGTATGCCGTCCACAACCGGCACCACGCCGTCCGGCAAGTTGTACCGGCCAGTGAAGCGCGCGATACGGTCCGCATCCATAAGAGCCGCGACGCCCGCACCGGATAGCCCATGAGCCGACCATATCCCGGGACACCCCGCACCTATCAGCCTGGAACCACCGCGGGCTAAGCCACGCTTTTTGAGCCGGAAATGGGCATTCTGCGGGCGTGTGATCAAGGGCACGCCATCAAAGCAAGGCGGAAAAATTTCGATCGGCTCGTGTCTCAAGTATCCGCCATGTCAACTTGACCAGCGAGAATATTCGGCAGGGCGCTCTACCCTGGTTGGCGTTCAATCACCATTGGCGATCACTCATTGGCTTGAGGCCGACGCAGTTCAGCCCAGCGGTGCAGCTCCCGGATGTTTCTTCGCCTGGTAGCGCCAGCCGCCGGCGCCAGCCCAGACCAGCCCATAGACAGGACCCCCGGATATGCCCCTTACCCTGCCACCCGGCAAGCGCATGGCCGTGGCGCTCACCTTCGACTTCGATGCCCACTCGAACTGGATGGGATCGCTGGGCCGGACCTCGCTGTCCTACCTGTCCCGCGGCGACTTCGGCGCCGAGGAGGGCGTCCCGCGCATCCTGGCGACGCTCGGCGAGCGCCAGCTCCCGGCGACCTGGGCCATACCCGGTCACAGCCTGGTCACCTTCCCGGCCCGGGTCGAGCAGGTCATGGCGGGCGGCCACGAGATCTGCGCGCACGGCTGCTTCCACGAGAACATCCCGGCGCTGGCCGACGGTGAGGAGCGGCGGCTGCTGGAGATCTCGCTGCGCCAGCATGAGCGGGTCACTGGCACCCGGCCGCGCGGATTCCGCTCGCCGTCCTGGGACTTCTCCGACGTGACCATGGACCTGCTCGAGGAGTTCGGGTTCGACTGGGACAGCTCGCTGATGGGCCGGGAGTTCGAGCTGTACCGGCCCCGGCGGGTCGAGGTGAACTACGAGTCGGCCAGTGTCTTCGGCGCGCCCGCGAAGTTCGTGGAGATCCCGGTCTCCTGGTACCTCGATGACTGGCCCGCGGTGGAGTACGTGACGGGCGTGTCCCCGCTCGGCCCGCACAACGACATGATCGACCGGTGGAAGACCATCTTCAACTTCGCTTACACCCGGGTGCCGGGGGCGGTCTACACCCTGACCATGCACCCGCAGACCATCGGCCGCTCCCACCACCTGCTCGGCCTGGAGCAGCTGCTCGACGAGATGGCCGGGCACACCGACATCTGGTACGCCACCCTGAGCGAACTGGCCGACGCATGGCACGACTGACCGCGCGGTATGGGGACAGGTGCCGGGTCAGGCGGGGTCGTTTTTGTTCCACAGCTGGTGAGTCAGGCCGCTGGGCGTGGTGACCGACTCGACGGTGAAGCGTTCTTCGAGGCCGCTTGATCCGTCCCACAGGGATACGCCGCGGCCGAGGGTAATCGGCTGGATCACCAGGTGCATGAAGTCGATCAGGTCGGCCTGGAGGAACTGACGCACGGTCGAGGGTCCTCCGCCGATGCGGACATCGCGGCCGCCCGCAGCCTCCTGGGCCAGGCGGAGCACCTCGGCCGGCGGCCCGCCCACGAACCGGAAGCTTGTCCCGTTGGGAAAGTCGATGGTGGGGTGCGGGTAGTGGCTCAGGACGAACACGGGTGTCTGGAATGGCGGCTCGTCGCCCCACCAGCCGCGCCACCCGTCGTCGGGCCAGTCGCCGGCCTGGGGACCGAACTTGCGGCGTCCCATGATCTCGGCGCCGATGCCCTGGCTCCACATGCTGGTCAGGGCGCCGTCCACGGTGATGGGCGCATCCGCCTTATCGACACCGTGGATGACCCGGCCGTCGAATCGCCCGAACAGCCGCTCGGCGCCGCCGATCGGGGCGTCGAACGTCACCTGCTCGCCGGCGGCATAGCCGTCGAGGGAGATGTTCATGTTGTGGACCCGGGTGCGGGGCATCACGGCTCCTTCCGTAATCGGGCGCAGCGTCTGGCATGCAAGGGCGGATCAGGACGAGGGTACTGCGGGCTTCGATGCGCACGCTGTCTTCTGCATACACCTCGGGCCCGGTCCCCTCGTCCTGGAAGGTATCGACGGCGACGTGCCACTTCTCGCCGAACGCGGCACCGGGGAGCCGGAACTCGATCGCCTCGTGGTGGCCGTTGAACAGGATCAGGAAGGAGTCATCGGTGACCGGGTCGCCTTCGCGATCTGGTTCGCGTCCGGCAGGAGCCAGGCCAGGTCTCCGAGGCCGCCGTCCGGGGCATCGCTGCGGAAGAAGCTTCGCTGCTGACGGGCGCGCAAGGCGAGGATCTGCTGAGGAGTCGATGCTGGGATGACGGCAGGGCGGCCGATGCCCCCGCAGGACGACGTGCTCGGGTACTTCAGCACGCTGTCGAACTGGGGACGGTGGGGCGGCGACGAGCTCGTGCGATGGCTGGCGCCATCCCGAAGTGGCTGTTCTGGGGCCAGGTCTGCGGTGGGTTCGCGCGTGCATCATCGGGTCGCAGTTTGTCATCCTTCTGAAGGTGGCGATGTTATGATGCTAATGTGAGTAGTACCAAGCCCACGGTGGAGATTGATCCCTCAAGCTCGGTACCACTGCACGAGCAGGTCGCGGCCGCAATCCGGCGCGCGATTGCCGACGGGGAGGTGCTGTCGGGCCAGCGGCTCCCGCCTGCCAGGGATCTGGCTGCGGTGCTTGGCGTCAACGCCAACACCGTTTTCCGGGGACTGCGTACGCTGCGAGATGAGGGCATCGTGGAGTTCCGGCGCGGGCGGGGCGTGACGGTCAGCGGCATCGGGCCCGGACGCGGCGCGGTGGTGGCGAAGGCGCGTGAACTGGTCGCGCTGGCCCGGTACTGCGGGTACCGGCCAGAAGAGCTGGCCGAGATCATCGCGCAGGTGTCGTAGGAGCCGGCGATGAAGAGCACAGCCGTGGTGTCTGAGCCGGGTCCCGGCGCCGAGGCGCTCATCAAGGAGGCACGGCGGCGGCAGCGCAGGCGCTACGCTGCCACCGGTGTCGCGGTGGTGGCCGTGGCGGCCGCGGCGCTGGGCGCCTTCGCCGGCCTGCACGGAGCCGGCGGGCCGCGGCGGGTGAGCCCGCCCCGGGGCGGCCCGGCGGCCGGGCACCCCGCCGGCAGCAGGTACCCGGCGCCATCCCGGGCAGCGTCGACACGACCGTGCTGATGTGGCCGGCGCCCCCCGGGCAGGACGGCACGATCGAGCTCGACAACCTGCGCACCGGCAAACTGGGGCAGGCCGCACCGGTTGCCGACCCCGGCGAGTACCAGCCGGTCATGCTGGTCGGCGGCTGGATCGTCTACGTCGGCAGCAACAGGGTCCAGGCCGCTGATGCGGTGACCGGCAAGACAGTGGTGCTGGGGAATGCCCTGGCGTTCGCCCCGTCCGCCGCGCCCGGTCAGGTCTGGCTCGAGTACGGCTCCTACCAGGCCAGCGGCGCTGCAGTCACGATCCGGTCCGTCCCGGTATCCGGCGGCCGGCCCGGGCCGCCGGTCATCTTGCCCGGCGGAACTCAGCTGGTCGCCGGGACGGACGCAGGCCTGCTGCTGGAACCACGCGAGGGCTCGGTGGGCGGCCCGTTCTGGCTGTGGACTCCCGGCACCGCGCCGAGAGCGCTGCCGTATTCACCGGCCGCCGAAGGCTTCGCCGTCAGCTCGCGGCTGGTCGCCTTCGGCACGGACTGCACGAATCCGTCGACGGCGCAGAACCTCGGCTACGGGGGTAATTTCGGCTACCACGCCTGCCGCACCCTGCGAGTGATCGACGTCGTCACCGGCAGGCTGAAGTCGTTCGCGGCGCCGCCGGGAACGACCGGATGGGTACCGGCTCACGGAGGTAACTGGGCCTGGTCGGCCAGCGAGATAGCACCATCCGGCAAGCTCATCGCCACCGAGGCGGTGCTCCCGCCGGAGAGCCAGGGCATCGCCCGCGTCTTCATCCTTCACCTGGCCGGCCCGGACACGAAGGCGACGCCAGTCCCGTCATCGGCCGCCTTCCTGCTGTCCGCGACGGCATGGTCGCCAGACAGCTCGTGGCTGTTCTACCAGGGCCCGGGTCAGCACCTGTGGGCCTACCAGGTGACCACCGGCCAGGCGCGATCGTCCACCGCAACGTGCTGCCAGTACGCCGTGATGGCCACCATCAAGAGCCCGCGCAGCTGATGCCCCGACACCGGCCAGGAGGAAACTCGCCACGTGCGCCCGGGGGACCGGCACGATCGCGTTAAGGGTGGTCATGTCCACGCCAATGCAAAGCGTGAGATCGTAGCCCAGAATCTGCCTGACGACGAGCGGCGGGCCTGTTTTGACAAACTTAACCTCTGGGTTAACATTAACCAGGAGGTTAAGTGATGTGGCCGGTGAAGATGACGACGCGGCCGTGCTCGACAGCGTGCTGGAGGCGCTCGCGAACCCGCACCGGCGCGAGATCGTCTACCTGCTCGGCTTGCAGCCCTGCGCCATCAGCCAGCTCGCCCGGCTGCGTGGCCTGTCGTTGCCGCGATCCACAAGCACGTCAAGATCCTGGAGAACGCAGCCCTGGTCAGCCGCCGCAAGACCGGCCGGACGACCTACCTGATCCTCAATCCGCAACGCCTGCGGCTGCTCCAGGACTGGGCGGCCAGTTTCACACCTGGTGGGGCAGCGACCAGGCATCTTTCGAGAACTACCACGGCTACCTCGGCAGCGACCCGCTGCCACCGGAAGCAGACAGCGCAGACAGGAGCAGCGAATGAAGAAGTTCGTCATCTTGACCTACGGATTCACCCCTCCCACCGAGGAAGTCCAGCGAGCCTGGGGGGAGTGGTTCAAGTCAGCCGGGCCGCGCCTGGTTGACCCGGGCAGCCCATTCGGACGGGGCGTCGAGCTCACCAGTGACGGCCGCACCGAGCTGACCCTCCAGTCGCCGTCGCCGCTCACCGGCTACTGCATCATCAACGCCGAAAACCTCGAGGAAGCCGAATCATTTGCCCGCACCATGCCCGTCATCGAGAGTGTGCGCATATACGAGTCGCACTCCATGTAGCCACCCCTTATGTGGTTGACCTGTGAGGCGTACCGAGGCAGATCGGCGGTGCGACCGGCGAATGACCTCCCGGTTACCAGGCGGCAAAGTTGACGTACTGGCCGGCCGGGACCGCGGGCAGCGGCGTGAACCGGCCCGGGTCAGGGCCGCCGACGTCAAGCCAGCCGAACTTGACGCCCTGGACTAGGGCGTACCGTCCCTGCGGCGCCAGCGACAGCACACCGAGGCTGTCCTCCACGGTGACGACGTTAACCTGGTCGTACCGCGCCCTCTCGGAGCGGAGCAGCCGGACCAGCCTGCCGGTGCTGGCCTGGAGTTCGGCAAACTGCACGACGACGGTGTGGGTACTGGCCCGCGGAGTCAGATCACGCCAGGTGACCACGATGACATCGCGCCCGTCGGGCGTGATCCGCGCGCTCACGAGGGAACCGGCGGCGACTATGCCGCGCGGGACGATCAGCGTCCCCGCCAACAGGTTGTCGCCTGGCGCGTTGATATCGAGCAGCCGGATTCCCCGCGGCGCGGCCATGAGGCCTGACTGCTCGGCGTTCAGCCAGGTGAACGCGATCACCCGGCTGCCGTCCGCCCAGGACGGCGGCCCGATCAGGTACGGGTAATTGCGGGTCGGTACGGTCCAGGTCCGGATGGCTCCGGTCGCCAGGTTGAGGACCTGGATGGTGGGGGCGGCGTTTCCCGCGGACTCGTTCATCAGCGAGACCGCGAGCAGGTTGCCGTCGGGAGACAGCGCGATGCCCTCCGTGGTCTCGTTGCGCAGCGGAGCGGGTGCCAGCTCAGTCAGGTGGCCGGGCTTACCTGCATCGGAGATAGCGAACCGGAACAGGCGGAGGTCCAAGCCGGTTTTGGTTGGTGCCTGGCCTCCTTGGACGCCGATGATGAAGCTGCGGTCATCGGCGGCGGCGGTGACGAAGGTACCGCCAGAGTCGGCCCACTCCACCGGGATGGCCGACGGCACCGGGACGGTACCGGTGACCTGCCCGCTGGCGGACGCGCGGACCACCGCCTGTATCCCGCGGCCGCCGCGGCCGGAGCTGGTCGTGACGTAGAAGCGCGGCAGGCTGGCCGGGGCTGATGCGGAGACGCCGGGCTTGTGGGCGGCGGGCTTGTGGGCCGCGGTCAGGCCCGCGGCAAGCGCGGCCGCCGTGATGACGGCGATCACCGCGGCCGCGGCCGTGAACGGGAGCAGGCGCGGACGCCAACTGGGCCGCCGGGTAGGGGCCTGGAGCGGCCTGAGCAGTTCGGGCCGGAGCTTCTGGGCCTCGCGCTGCAGCTCCTCGCGGAGCAGGTTCTCGAGGTCAGGCATGCCTCACGCCTCCTTCGAGGAACGGGACGGGAGGATCCGGGCCAGCGCATCGAGGCCACGGGAGGCGGTCGAGCGGACGGCGCCTTCGCTGATGTGCAGCGTGGCCGCTGCGTCGGCCACGCTCATGTCCACGTAGTAGCGCAGGGCGAGTACCTCGCGCTGCCTGGCGGGCAGCCTGCGGAACGCCTCGATGAGCTCGCTGCGCTGCTCGAAACCGACGGCGGCGTCGGCGTCCTGATCACTGGCCGCGGAGATCCGGGCCGCGTGCCTGCGGGCGACTGACCGCCGGCGCAGCACGGACCGGCTGCCGTTCAGCACGGCGGACCGCGCGTAGTCCAAAGCACTCGACTGCTTGCGCAGGGTCCGCCACCGCCGGTGAAGCTGCTCGAAGGCGTCCTGCACCACGTCTTCGGCGGTGGCCAGGTCACCCACGATCAGCACGGCCAGCCGGACCAGTTCCAGGTGGTGCGCCCGGAACAACTCGGTCACGTACTCAGCAGGGTCGACCGTCATCGGGGCCGCCGGGTCATGGCCGGCCCGCTCTGGCCAGGACCCCGGGCTGCGGATGACATCCGACCGATCGGCTTCCATATCTGGGAGACGTTCAGATCACGTCTCACGCTGCGATGCTAGGTCACGAATCGGTAACAGACGGGTACGGCTGGGGAGAACGCGCGGCCCGCCCGCAGATTGTGCGCGCTCGGAGATACCGGACTGAGGTCAGCTCGGCGTATAGGTGAGGATTACCGATCCGTTTTCCAGCCTCCGCTGATCGGTGAGCCTGAGGCGGAGGCTGGAGGTGTCCACGTCCTCGAACAGCCGCCGCCCTGGGCCAGCCACGACGGGCATGATCCAGAAGCGGAACTCGTCGATCAGGTGGTCTCGCACGAGCGTGTCGTCGAAGCGGCTGGTGCCGTACTTGATGATGTCCTTGCCGGGCTGGTCCTTCAGCCGGGCGATCGCGCTGGACGGGTCGGGCCCCAGGAGGGTGGCGTTCCACGCCGTCTGGGTCAGCGATCGGGAGGCGACGTACTTGGGCATGGCGCTGATGAGGTCGATGTACGGATTGCCGGTGATGTGGCCCCAGTTCGCGTAGAACTTCTGGTAGGTCACCCGGCCCATGACGAAAGCGTCGTAGTTGCCCAGCTGCTCGAGGGACAACGCCGTGTCCTCGGCGTCGAAGGTGGCCCATCGTTCGGGCGCTTCGATGACGCCGTCCAGCGAGACGAGGGTCGATTCGATCAGTTTGCGCATGGTCGTTCTCTTTTCTCGAGGGTTGGAGGCGTGACGGGCATCACTGCACCGGGCTGAGGCCGGTGGCGGTGAGCAGGTAAGCGTCGCGGTCATCGGCGGAGCCGGTGACAATGTCGACGATCGCGGTGCCCACCTGCTCTGGGGTGAGCGCCGGGCCGAGGCGGTCGAGGAAGGCGGGGATGCCGACGCCCTGCCTGGCGGCGTAGGCGGCGACTCCGGCCGCGCCCAGTCCTGTTTCCGGAGTGAGCTGCGGCAGCACGGAGATGAATCTGATGCCGAGCCCGTTCCGGGCCGACTCGCTGGCGGCGTAGGAGGCGATGAACTGTATGGTGGCCTTGGCTCCGGCGTAGCCGCCGCTGAGTGGCGAGCCGTTGACTGCGGCTCCGCTGGAGATGGCGATGACCACGCTGCCTGGTGGCAGGGGAAGCAGCAGCGCCTCGCGGGTCCAGTTGAACACGTGCTGCACGTCGACTTCCCAGTTGCGGCTGAAGGTCTGCCAGGTCTGCCGGTGGATCGGCCGCGGCAGGGGAGTCGCCCCGGCGTTGAGGACCAGCGTGCGGGGACGGTGCTTGTCGAGGAGGTGGCCTGCGACCACGGGGTCGGCGGCATCGGCGGCGACCGGGGTGAACGTATCGCCGAGCTGTGCGCGCAGTTCCTCGAGCAGCCCTTGGTCGCGGGCGACCCCGGCGACGTGCGCGCCGCGGGAGGACAGGGCGACGGCGATGGCGCGGCCGAAACCCCGGCTGGCGCCGGTGACCAGTGCCGTCGTCCCGGAAAGTTCTTGCGTTGGCATGCGGACTCCCTTGATGCCTATGAGGTGGTGGCTGGGGTTAAACGTCGGCAGGTGCCGGCCGAGGCTTGACGGATGTGCGGGCAACCGCCGTGGCCAGCTCGTCGCGGCGGACCAGGAGGTAGGTCACCGGGACCGCGGCCAGGCCGATGGCGCCGCAGGCCCAGAACGCCAGTTGGAAGCCGCTGGTGAGGGCCGCGGCGGGTGCGGTGCCCTGATGCAGCAGGGTGCTGGCGTGAGTGGCGGCGATAGTGGACGCTATTGCCACGCCGATCGCCCCGCCGAGCTGCTGGGAGGTGTTGATGAGCCCGGAGGCCAGGCCGGCCTCGGGCTCGCCGACCCCGGCCAGCCCGGCGATCGAGACCGGGATGAAGGCAAACGCGGTGCCGATCCCGACGATGATGAACGGCCCGGCCAGGCTGGCCCAGAAATTCCCGTGCACCGGCACCTGGGTCGACCACAAGATGCCGCCGCCGATCATCGCCATGCCCGCTGCCATCACGAGCCTGGCCGAACCCCGGGTGACCAGCGCCTGCGCCAGGCCGGCGAAGGCGACCGAGCTCAGTGCCATCACCAGCCAGGCGAGGCCGGCCTTCAGCGCGGAGTACCCGAGCACCTGCTGCATGTACAGGGTGCCGATGAAGATGTACGGGAAGAAGCCGCCGCCGAGAAGCACACCGACCGCGTTCGCGCCCGCCAGCGTCTTCAGCCGGAAGATCCGCAGCGGCATCAGCGGTGCCTCCACGCGCGTCTCGATGACCACGAAGGCGGCGATCAGGGCGGCGGAGGCCGCGAGCAGCGACATCGTCCTGGCGGTACCCCAGCCGACCTGCGGCGCGGTGGAGACCGCGTAGACCAGCAACGACAAGCCGCCGGTCACCGTCACCGCGCCGAACGGGTCATAGCGCCGCCGCTCGGTGGCGAGCCGGCTCTCCGGCACGACGCGCGGGGCCAGTACCAGCGCCGCCACACCGATCGGGACGTTGAGGAAGAAGATGTACTGCCAGCCGGCGTAGCGGGTGAGCAGCCCGCCGGCCATCACCCCGACGGCCGCCCCGCTCGCCCCGATGGCCCCCCACACGCCCAGTGCCTTGTTGCGCTCGGCGCCTTCGGGGAACATGTTCATCACGATCGACAGCGCCGCGGGCAGCACGATCGCCGCGCCGAGCCCTTGCGCGAAGCGCATCGCGATCAGGACGCCCTCCGTGGTGGCCAGCCCGCAGCCCAGCGAGGCCGCGGTGAACACCGCCAGGCCGGCCATCAGGATGCGGCGGCGCCCGAGCAGGTCCGCGGTGCGGCCGCCGAGCAGCAGGAAACCGCCGAAGGTGAGCGCGTAGCCGGTGACGACCCATTGCAGGGCCGATTCCGGCATGTGCAGCTTGCGGCCGATGGTCGGCAGTGCGACGTTGACGATCGCGAGGTCCGCGACCGTCATGAAGAACGAGACAGCCAGCACCGCGAACGCGCGCCAGCGATGGACCTGATCCAGACCTTGACCCTCCGGGCGGCGGTAGCCGGTCGCTCCGGAAAGCTGCTGCCTTGACATGCGGGCTCCTGACGTGTGTGAGGCCTGATGTGTGTGAGGCGGCCTTGAGCCGCGTTCACCTCTACAGATCCGGGACGCACGAAAAACTGACCCGGTACCGCGGCAGCAGAAAATTCGTGGCCAGCCGGTTAGTTTCGCGGTCGGCGCGGATCTATACCAGTGATGGCGCAGCACGCAACGCCCGGAGGGAGCAGCCATGACAGTCAGCGAGGATTTCGCGCGTCTCACCGACCCGTTCCGGCCTGAGTTGCTGGCGCACTGCTACCGCATGCTGGGCTCAGTCCACGATGCCGAAGACCAGGTGCAGGAGACCATGATCCGTGCCTGGCGGTCCTACGGCGAATTTGAGGGACGGGCGTCGCTACGGACCTGGCTGTACCGGATCGCGACCAACGCCTGCCTGCGCGCGCTGGAGAACAACGGCCGGCGGCCGTTGCCGTCCGGCCTTGGCGGACCAGGCCAGTACCCCGAAGCTCCGCTGGAGGCGGTGCGGCCGGAGGTTCCGTGGCTGCAGCCCATTCCCGACGCGCTGGTGAGCGCCGGGTCCGCCGATCCAGCCGAGATCGCCGCATCGCGGCAGAGCATGCGGCTGGCCCTGATCGCTGCCTTGCAGTACCTGCCCGCCCGGCAGCGCGCCGTGCTGATCCTGCGCGACGTGCTGCGCTGGCGGGCCGCGGAGGTCGCCGATCTGCTCGGCACCACCACCACCGCGGTCAACCGCACGCTGCAGCGCGCCCGGGCCCGGCTGGAGCAGGCGGCCCCCGACCAGGACGAGATTCACGAGCCTGCCGACCCAGCCGGCCGCGCCCTGCTCGACCGGTATGCCACGGCGTTCCAGGACGCCGACGTCACCGCGGTCGTGCAACTGCTGCGCGAGGACGCCGTGTTCGAGATGCCGCCGGAGGTGACCTGGTTCACCGGCCGGGCGCTGATCGGGCGCTTCCTGCAGGCCCAGGTTCTCACCGAACCCGGCCGCTTCCAGATGATCCCGGTAGCCGCCAACGGCCAGCCCGCGCTAGCCACCTACCTGCGCGGCCACGACAACGTGTACCGGGCACACTCGATATGCGTGCTCACCATCGCCGCATCGCGCGTCGCACGGGTCACCGCGTTCAACGACCCGGGCCTGTTCGCGGTCTTCGGCCTGCCGCAGACCGTCCCGGCTGCCGCGGTCCCGGTACCGGGCCGATGATCTCGGCCGACCCGACGGCATGGCCGGCCGACGGTGCCCGGCTGCTCGAACCATCGATCAGCTACGCGCTCGGCGTGACCCTGGCCGTCACGCCGGAGCTTCTGCCCCGCCCGACGCCCTGCCGGGAATGGGACCTGCGGATGCTGCTACGGCACGCCTGTGAATCACTGGCCGCGTTCGGTGAGGGCATCGAAGCCGGACGCGTTGGCCTGGACCCCGCCGCAGAGGACAGGGTCCTGGCGGCTGACCCGGCCCGCGCGTTCCGCCAGCGCGCCGGCCAGTTGCTCGATGCCTGGACCGGCCCCGGCCACCAGCGCCAGGTCATCGAGATCGCCGGCTGCCCGCTGGCGCCCGGCGCGATGGCCGCCGCGGCCGCCCTCGAGGTCGCCGTCCACGGGTGGGACATATCCCGGACGTGCGGGCAGCGCCAGCCGATCCCGCGCGCCCTGGCCACCGGACTGCTGGTGATAGCCCCGCTGCTGGTCCCCCGCGCCGGCCGGCACCCCCTGTTCGCGGCGCCGGTCACCGTGGCGGCTACGGCCGGCCCCAGCGACCGGCTCGCCGCCTTCCTCGGCCGCTCCCCGGGCATCGCGCCTACCCGGCGCTGACCGGAGAGGCACGGTGACGGCGCGGTCACGGGCCTGAGTCTCCAGGATGGAGGTAACGGCCTGGCTGGAGCTTGTCCCGCGCCCCGCCGGCCAGCGTCGGCAGCCGCATCTCGAAGCGGCATCCCTCCCGGGTGTTGACGACGCTCACCTGGCCCTGGTGTGCCTCGACGATGCCGCGCACGATCGCCAGCCCCAGGCCCGCGCCGTCGTCCGCGTCTACGCCACGGGGGCCGGTGCCGCGCCAGGCCATGTCGAACACGCGCGCCAGGTCTGCTTCCGGGATGCCGCCGCAGCCGTCGGCGACCGCCAGCAGCGCACCGCCGGGCTGCGGCGCGGCCATGACATGCACGCTGCCCTCCGCCGGGGTGTGCCGGATGGCGTTGACCAGCAGGTTGGTGAGCGCGCGGGACAGCTCCCGGGGATCGGCCTGGATGACGAGCGGGATACCGGCCTCACCGGTCAGCCGCACGCCGCGTGCCCTCGCCAGCGCCTCGGTGCTGGCGAGGGCATCGTTGATCAGGTCTTCCAGGGCGATCTGGCCGGGGGACAGGCGCAGGGTTCCCGCCTCGATGCGGGAAAGCTCGAACAGGTCGTCGACCATGCTGGCGAGCCGGCCGACCTCGGCGCGGATCTGCCGGTGGTAGCGGTCCGGGTCGCTGGCGATGCCGTCCTCGAGCGCCTCGGCCATCGCGTGCAGCCCGGCCAGCGGGGTGCGCAGGTCGTGCGAGACCCAGGCCACGAGCTCACGGCGGGACTGGTCGAGCGCGTTTTCCCGCGCGCGTGACTCCGTTAGCCTGGCGCTCGTGTCGGCGAGTTCCTGTGACAGCGCCGCGAGCTCGGCCGTCATCGGGCCGGCCGGTGACCGGTACCCGCCGTCCTGGTCGCCGAGCGAGCGAGCCGCCTGGCGCAGCGCCAGGCTGCTGGCGTCCAGCTGCCGCCCGATCAGGATGCCGAATCCGATCGCGACCACGGCGGCCACCATGCACACCATGCACTCGACGGCCAGGTCGTGGCGGGAGATGAACATCGCCTTCGCCGTGCCCAGCGTGCCTGCCACCACCGCGAGCACCACCACGGCCCCGCTGACCTGGACCGAAAGGCGGAGTGAGGCCCGGCGCAGCAGCCAGATGACGCCCATGCCGATCACGCCGACCGCGCTCGTCCAGCCTGCGGCGATCAGGGCAACCTGGATCTGTGCGTTCACCTTTCCGTGGCCTCCTGGTGTCTCAGCGTGGGAGCCGGCGTCAAAGAGGACCGGATCACCCGATTGGTATTCGGAGCCGCCTGGGGTACGGGTTGCCTATCCGGCATCCGGATCCGTTTCGCCTGCTGGTGCGGTACCCGGCGGGTCGGCCGGAGCAGGCCGGACGAGGCTGGGCGCGTCCGGCTCAGGTTCCGGTTCTTCCGGTTCCGGGCCCGGGTGACCGGGATCGGCCGCCTGGCCGCCTTCGGCATCGGGGCCGGCGTCAGCGGGCGCCGCGACCGGGCGTTCCGGCGCCGCGACCGTACGCGGCCGGCCGCGGAGCCGCAGCGCGAAGGCGACGGCGGACAGCAGGAACAGCGCGCCCGTCACCGCCAGCCAGTGCCAGGCATACGGATCCGCCGACAACGTGGTCGACGCGTGGTACGGCGATCGTAGCCGCAGGATCAGCGGGAACCACACCAGCAGCAGCAGACCGGACAGCGCGGCGGGCACCCGGATGTAGTTGATCCACGGCGTCACGGGCAGCTGCGGCGCGCGGTGCCTGATCGCGGCCATCACCGAGCGATCGGCCAGCGCGTACAGCGGCATCAGCAGCAGGTCGTGGCCGATAACCGCCCCCAGGAACCAGGTAGCCACCCCGAGCGGCTGGGAGGGGATCAGCCGGGCGGCCGCGTAGCCCGCCAGGCCGAAGCAGGCGAGCAGGGCGAGCAGGTGCAGGGGACTGGCGCCGTACCAGCGCAGCTGGCGTCTCATCTCAGCTCGCGCCTCCTCAGCTGGCGAAGGTCAGGCTGGCGACCCACTTGGTGTTGTGCACACCGGGGTTGGCCGGCACGATCACCCGGGCCGGGTACCCGTGGTCGAGGGACAGGTCGGCGCCGTTCACCCGGAGCGCGAGCAGCGAGTCGGGGTCCATGATCTGGCCGGCCGACAGCGCGGCGTGCCGGAAGGTGCCGCCCTGCTCCAGCGAGTCCACCAGCACGCTGGCCGGGTGGCTGACCCCGGCCAGCCGGGCCAGGTCGCGGAGCCGCACCCCGGTCCAGGCCTGGTTGTCGGTGGACCAGCCCTCGACGCAGGCGATCGGCAGGTGCGCGGTGTGCTGCTCCATGGCGAGCAGGTCGGCCCGGCTCAGCCGGATGGGCGCGGGGCCGGCCCCGGCGGCGTGACCGAGGGTGAGCCGCCAGCCGGGCCCGGTCTGCTCGGCCCGGACGCCTACCTCGGCCGCGGTCTGGTTGATCTGGAAGTCGTTCGGCCCGTTACCGAGGTCCTGCCCGTGCGGTGCGAGCAGCGCGGTGCGGCGCAGCGGGCCGCCCAGCGACTGGCCCGCCGACACCACCAGCAGCAGCAGCGAGCCGGCCCCGGCGAAGGCCAGCGCGCCGCGCCGGGAGATCGTCGGCTCGGCCGGCGCCGGGCTGACCAGCTCCGAGCTGTCCGGCGGTTCCGGCTCGGTATGGGCGGTGTCGACGAGCAGATCCCGCAGGCCGCGGGCCCGCAGCGTCCTGATCACGGTCCGGCTCTTGAGGGCCGTGTGAACCAGCAGGCCGGCCACGAAGACCCAGGCCCCGTAGAAGTGCAGCGTGTAGAACGAGCCGGGGAACTTGTAGTACTGCTGGATGTTGAGGATGCCGGTGACGAACTCGAACACCACCCCGCCGACCAGCAGCAGCAGCGACAGCCGCTCCAGCGCGTGCGCGGGGCTGCGCAGCGGCGGCCACTCGAACAGCTTGGGCAGCACCGACCACAGCTTGGCCAGCAGGATCGGGATGAGCACCAGCCCCAGGGTGACGTGCAGGCCCTGGTTCAGCCGGTACAGCCAGACCGGATGCGTGGGCCACGAGAACAGGTAGAAGCCGAGCACGCCCTTGCCGTGCGTCTCGTCGTTGATCCGGTTGAGGTCGGGGTTGTACGCGGCGTAGGACAGCAGGCCGGTCACGAACACCACCGACAGGCCGGCCAGCAGGATCAGGCCGAGGACCGAGGTCAGCCAGGGGCCCCGGATCGGGCTCCGCCAGAACGACCGGCCAAACGGGCCCGGCAATTCATCCGGCCGCGGGAGCCTGCTCATGATCTCCTGCGCCCGCCGCGCGAGGGAGCGCCGGATCGCGGCCGGCTGCTTGTCGTCGGTCACGTCGTGCCTCCCGCGCCGTCGAGCACCCGGACCGCCGCTGCGCACGAGGCGCCGCCGGCCGGGAGCCATACGTAAGCCGGCCGCCCCGGCGGCCCGGCCGCCGGCTGGAACCAGGCCTGCGGCACGCCGGCCAGCAGCATCTGCGGGCAGCGGCGGTAGTAGCGCGTCAGGTCCGGCGGAAAGCCGTCCGGCGGCGCGGCGTCCTCGGTCACGATCGCGCTGAACCGCCGCCCGGCCACCGAGCGCGCGGCGCTGCTCCGGAAGGCGGCCATTCCGGCCGGGCCCGAGGCGCGCAGCAGGTCGTCCGTCGCGCCCTGGTGCGCGATGGCGGGCAGCCCGGCCAGCAGGTCGAGACCGGGGTCGGAGGGAACCGCGATCGCGCCGCCGAGCGTGCGCATCCCCGCGACCAGCCGCGCGCCGACGGCACGGTCCGCGCCCGTCGGGATCACCCGGCCCGGACGGAAGCCGTCCGCCAGCACGGCCAGCTGCGCGACGACCAGCGCGGCGGCCGCGGCGGCGACCCAGCGGCGGAGCTGTCCCGCCCGCCAGCGCGCGATCCGGCCGCGGGCCAGCCGGTCCGCGGCGGCGCTCACCAGGCCGCCGGGATGATCGCCCATGGCCAGCCCGGCCAGCAGGGCCAGCGCGAGGTACGCGGGCAGCAGGTCGTTGACCTCGCCGCCGCTGTGCACCAGCGCGGTGTAGCTCTCGACGACCAGCGCGGCAGCAGCCGGCCAGCAGCACCAGGGGTATCCGCCGTGCGCCCAGCACCAGGGCGCAGCCGGCGATGCCGAGCACGGGCAGCAGGTGCACGGTCCAGAACTGCCCGAAGGCGGCGTCGTTCAGGGTGTGCTGCGTCATCAGCACGAAGACGTAGTACACGTACCAGCCATGGCTGGCCAGGCCGAGCGCCAGCGTGCTGACGCCCAGGACCGCGCCGTAGGTCAGCGCGGCCGGCCAGACGAGGCGCCGCCGCGGGCCGAAGGCCAGCGCGGTGAGCACCGCGACCCCCTCCGCCAGCCCGTTCTGCTTGGTGAGGAACGCGGCCGCGAGCAGCAGCCCGGTGGCGACGGCCCCGCGGGTGCGGCGCAGCTGCCGGGCGGCGTAGAGGGCGGCCACGCTGAGCGCGATGAACAGCGAGTCGACCCGCGCGACGTCGAACCAGGTGTGGGTGACGAAATAGGTCGCGGCCAGCAAGCCGGCCGCGGCGATCCCGGCGGCGGCGCTCGCCGTCTCCCGCTGGACCAGCCGCCCCAGGACCGCGAAGCAGACCAGCGACGGCGACCAGTGACACGAGCCGCAGCGGCAAGTAGGACAGGCCGAGCACGCTGGCCGCCGCGGCCGAGGTGGCGAAGTACAGCGGCGGGTACCCGTCGGGCACGTAGCCGACCGCCGGCGCCGCGTAGAGCGGGCGCCCGCTGAGGATCCGCTGCACCTCGACCAGCGAGTTGCTTTCCAGGTATTCCAGGGGGAACGGGTAGGACAGCCGCGACAGTGCGGTGACCAGGTAGGTGGCGATCGCGGCCAGCCCGAGGAGCGCCGCCGCCAGCCGCACCGCCCGCGGCAGGTCCCAGCGGCGGCGCCACGGGAGGAGCTTCGGCCCCGTCGGCCTGCCCGGGCCTGACTCAGCCCGGAGCCCAGCAGCGGGCGTCATGGCAGGCCCGGTGCGGTCGGCACGGTGCGTGACAGGATTGCTCACGCTGAGCATTAGATGCACGCGCGCCGTGCAGGGCAAACGGTCAACCCCGCCCGTTTGTTCCGCTTTTATGCCTTTTGTCTGATAGGAAAGCATGCGCCGGAGGTGAGTCCGGTCGCCTCGCGGGAGTCCGTCAAGGACTGGCTACGACGTTCTGACCAGGCCATTCGCCGCTAGGGCGGGAGATGCCACCGGCGAGTTCCCGTTCCGCCCGGCCGCGCCCGGGCGGGTTACCTTACGGGTTGGAGATACCTGGCGGGGCGACCTCCGCCGGGGGCTCGGTATCCCAGCAGTAGCCGATGCCCCGGACGGTCCGGAGCAGCCGCGGCGACGACGGTTCCTCCTCGATCCGGTCACGCACCCGGCGCACGTGCACGGTAACGGTCGACTGGTCGCCGAACGACCAGCCCCACACCCGTTTCATCAGCTCAGCGCGGGTGAACGCCTGCCCGGGATGGGCCACGAAGAAGGCCAGCAGGTCGAACTCGCGCACCGTCAGCGGCAGCTCCCGGCCGTCCCGGCGGGCCCGCCGCGCCGCCACGTCGACCTCGATCGGGCCCGAGCGCAGTGGCGCCGCCGCCGCCGGTCCCGCTCCGGCCGCGGCGCCGCGGCGCAGCACGGCCTGCACGCGCAGGGTCAGCTCCCGGGGGCTGAACGGCTTGGTCACGTAGTCGTCGGCCCCCGCCTCCAGCCCCAGTACCCGGTCGTCCTCCTCACCGAGGGCGGTGAGCATGATGACCGGCAGCAGGGTCTGCTCGCCGCGCGCGTCCCGCAGCCGGCGGCATACCTCGAGGCCGTCGAGGCCGGGCATCATCACGTCGAGCACGACCAGATCGGGCCGCCACGTGTCGGCGAGCCGCAGCGCGGCATGCCCGTCGGCCGCGTGCCGGGATTCCATGCCCGCATGGCGGAGGTAGTCGACGACGACCTCCGCGATCGTCGGATCGTCGTCGACCACGAGAACACGAGCAGTCATAGACCGAGTGTAGAGAGCCGGAGTTCCTCATCCTGTAAGGACGCACTGACGGCCAGGCCCTGCGTGCTCGTAACGTCGCTGCTGTGACCGTCGACCTGATCCTGCCCTGCCTGAACGAGGTGGCCGCCCTGCCGTGGGTGCTGGCACGGATGCCGCCCGGCGTCCGGCCGATCGTGGTGGACAACGGCTCGACCGACGGTTCCGAGGCACTCGCGAGATCACTCGGCGTGATGGTCGTGCGGGAGCCGGCCCGGGGTTTCGGCGCGGCCGCGCACGCCGGGCTACTGGCGGCGACCGCCGACCTGGTGGCGTTCTGCGACTGCGACGGCAGCCTGGATCCGCGCCAGCTTCCGCGGCTGACCGCGCCGCTGCTGGCCGGCCAGGCCGACCTGGTGCTCGGCCGCCGCGCACCCACCCGGCGGGACGCGTGGCCGCTGTCCGCGCGCCTGGCCAACCGCGAGCTGGCCCGCCGCGTCCGCCGCCGCACCGGCGTGCGGCTGCGCGACCTGGGCCCGATGCGCGCCGCGGGCCGCGAGGCGCTGCTCAGCC
Source organism: uncultured Actinomycetota bacterium (assembly GCA_963839095.1). Lineage (GTDB taxonomy): Bacteria > Actinomycetota > Actinomycetes > Streptosporangiales > Streptosporangiaceae > Palsa-504. The sequence goes on from CAWIUF010000011.1 coordinate 54,886, forward strand.
TGGACCTGGCGGACCGCCGGTTCGGCTATCCGCTGGAGATGGTGCTGACCGCGGCCGCGGCCGGCTGGCGCCTGGCCGAGGTCGAGGTCGCTTACCGGCCCCGGATCGGCAAGTCCAAGGTGACCGGGACCGTGCGCGGCTCCGCGCGCACGGTCAGGGACATGGGCCGGGTGCTGGCCAGGTGACCGTACCCAGCCAGCGGCGCGGCCTGATGCCGGGCTCAGGCACCACCCTGCTCGTCATCGCCAAGGAACCGGTGCCCGGACGGGTCAAGACCCGCCTCGTGCCGCCGTGCACGCCCGAGCAGGCCGCCAGCCTGGCCGAGGCCGCGCTGGCCGACACCCTGCACGCCGTGCTCGCGGCCCCCGCCCGCCGCCGGGTGCTGGTGCTCGACGGGGCGCCCGGACCGTGGCTGCCACCCGGGTTCGACGTCATGCCGCAGTGCGGCGGCGGCCTGGACGAGCGCCTGGCCGCCGCGTTCGCCGCCGTATCCGGGCCCGCGTTGCTGATCGGCATGGACACGCCGCAGCTCACCCCGGGACTGCTCGCGGTGGACTGGGAGGGCGCCGACGCCTGGTTCGGCCCGGCGGCCGACGGGGGGTTCTGGGCGCTGGGGCTCCGGACGCCGGATGCCGCCCTGGTGCGCGGCGTGCCGATGTCGGTGGCGGACACTGGCGCCGTGCAGCGGGCCCGGCTGGATGCGGCTGGGCTGCGCGTCGCCGAACTGCCGCGGCTCCGCGACGTCGACACCGCGGCCGACGCCGTGGCCGTGGCGCGGCTGGCGCCGCGAAGCCAGTTCGCCGCGCGGGCGCGCGAGCTCGCCGCGGTTCTCGGCCTGGCCGCCCCGCCGCGAGAGCGGGCATGAAGGCCGGGGCGATCGGCCTCTACGAGGAGGCGCTGAGCATGTCGCAGGCCGGCCTGCGACTGCGGACGGCGTGCGGCCGGGCCCTGCCGCTCCAGGTCGAACGCTGGTGCGCGCCGCCGGACCCGGCCGATGAGGAGCTGCTGCGCCGCTGCCGGGGGCCGGTGCTCGACATCGGCTGCGGTCCCGGGCGCCTGACCATCGCGCTGGCCGAGCGCGGGATCCCGGTGCTCGGCGTGGACATCTCCCGTACCGCCGTGGCCCGCGTGCACCGGGCCGGGGCGTGCGCGCTGCACCGTTCGGTGTTCGATCCGCTGCCCGGTCAGGGCCGGTGGGGAACCGCGCTGCTAGCCGACGGCAACATCGGCATCGGCGGCTACCCCGACGAGCTGCTGCGCCGCTGCGCCCGGCTGCTGGCGCCCGGCGGCCGGCTGCTGGTCGAGGCGGAGCGCGACGACATCGACGAGCGGATGACGGCGTGGCTCGAGCACGCCGACGGCCGGCGCGGCCCGGTATTCCCCTGGGCCCGGCTGGGCGTGAGTGCGCTCGTTAGGCTCGCGGCCGCGGCCGGCCTGCACTACCGCGAGGAATGGGAACAGGCCGGCCGGGTTTTCGTCTCCGTTACCGCCGCGGGCCCGTGAGCGCCGCACCGGGGCCGGCCCCTGGGTCAGGACCGTCACCGTGCTGGCGGGGCTGGCCGCGGTGACGGCGTACCTGCTTTCCGTACTGGCGGCTCCGGGCGCGCACTGGCCGCTGTGGGATGTCCACGTCTACTGGTGGGGCGGCCAGCAGGCCGCCCGGGGCGGGGCGCTGTACGCCCCCGGGGCCCGGTACAGCTTCACCTACCCGCCGTTCGCGGCCGCGCTGTTCAGCCTGGCTGGGCACGCGCCCGAAGGCGAGCTCGCCGCCGTCCTCACGGTCGCGAGCATCGGCGCGCTGGCGGCGCTGTGCGCGCAGTCGCTGGGCCTGGCCGGGGTACGGCGGCGGCCGGAGACGGTGTTCGCGGTGACCGCGCTGGCCCTGCTGACCTGGCCGGTCGCCTACACGCTGCGCCTGGGCGAGGTCAACCTGATCGTAGCCGCGCTGGTCGGGGCCGACCTGCTGCGCCGCCACGACGGCCACCGGGGGCAGGGGATCGCCACCGGGCTGGCGGCCGGGATCAAGCTCACCCCGCTCATCTTCGTCGTCTACCTGCTGATCACCGGACGGGTCCGGGCCGCCGCCACCGCGGCGGCGGCCTTCGCGGCGACCATAGCCGTCGGCACCGTGCTGCTGCCGTCACCGTCCCGGGTGTTCTGGCTGGACGGCGTGTTCTACAACCAGAACCGGATCGGCGACCCGGCCAACCCCTCCGATCAGTCGTTGTCCGGGGCAATGGCCCGGCTCGGCGGGAGCCTTGATCCGGGCGGCCGGTGGTGGGTCGTCGCGGCGCTGCTGACCGGCCTGGCCGGGATCACGGTCGCCGCCTGGGCGCACCGGCGCGGGCGCCGGCTGGCCGGGGTGACCGGCTGCGCCCTCACCGGCCTGCTCGTCTCGCCGTTCTCCTGGACCCACCACTGGGTGTGGGCCGGGCCGCTGCTGGTGGCCCTGGCCGCCAAGGCGTGGCAGCGCCGCTCAGCGTGCTACGCCCTGGCCGCGATGACGGCCGCCGCGGTCTTCGCCCGGCGTACCCCGCTCTTCTGGCCCGGCCATCCTCCCGGATTCGTCCGGCTGCTCGAAGGTGATCGCTACGTGCTCTTCGGCCTGGCCGTGCTGGCCGGCCTGGCCATCGTCCTGGTCCGGGAGCGAGGGGAGCTTCGCCGGGGCGCGGGAGCGGACGCGTCAGGTAGCCGGGGACGGGTCCGGGTGGTGGTAACCGTCGGAGGGCACCCCGAGGTAAGGGAAGTTGCCGGGAGCGGGGGTGCCGGTGTCGGCGGGAGTCAGCCCGTCGGTGAGCTTGCCCGCGGCGGCGCCGTCGCCGGCAAGTCGTTGTCGTCATCGATCCAGACCGTTTTAGCCGACATGCCACCCGGCTGGAGGGTGACGGATGCGACCTTGGGGCGGGGCGCCAGTGCCCGGAGTCCGCGGGCCCCGCCGAACCGGTCGTCCGGCCACCCGCCCGTACCGGTCAGGCTCCTGGTACCTCAACGTCCTGACTCACTGCTCGCCTCCCGCTCGGAACCTGGCCGCCAGCGCGCGAACCAGCTCGTCAAGGCACGCCACGGACTGGGCTTGCGACGTCCCCGGCCCGGGCGGCGGTCCGGGATCCCGACCGGGCCACCCAGCAAGGCCGCCATCATCGCCACCGCCGCCATCTGCTTGATCGCTGCCACGTTCGCTCCAGTCCTGCTCACTGGCCGGGCCGCCGTCGGCGGCACAATGGGGCTGACCTTGGCAGCCGGACAGCTCAGTGAGCGCCAGTACAGCTGCCCTGGCTATCCGGCCAGCGCATACTTAAACATCATGTCGAGATTAACCTCTGCATGATGCAGAAGAAAGGTCGGGGCGGCTGTGAGCGGGCCCCAGGAGGGCTTGTCCATCGGCGAGCTGGCGGAGCGTGCCGGCGTGCCCGCCGCGACGTTGCGCAGCTGGGAAGACAGGCATGGCTTTCCGAGGCCGCTGCGGCGGGCCGGGGGGCACCGCCGTTACCAGGACGGCGATGTCGCGCTCATCGGGGAGGTCCTGCGGCTGCGGACGTCCGGTATGAGCCTGCAGGCCGCCATCGGCCAGGCCGTCGCCCGGGAGATGGCTGCCGAGCCATCAGTCTTCGCCGCCCTGCGCCGCCGTCATCCCGGGCTGGCGCCGCAAGAGCTCAGCAAGGCCACGATTCTGGCCCTGACCCGGGCTATCGAGGACGAATGCTGTGCGCAGGCCGGGCAGGCGGCGCTGTTCGCCGGCTTCCAGCAGGAACGCTTCTACCGTAATTCACAGGATCGATGGGAGGAACTGGCCCGGACGGCTCGCGTCGTGGTCGTCTTCGCCGATTTCGGCGCGTCCTCGGCCGCTGACGCTTCCCCAGCCCGCGTGTACCTGCCTAGGCGCGGAGCCCCCGCTCCGGGGGAACGCAGCGGGGATCCCGCTGCCCCAGGCCAGGAGGCATCGCGCCCCCCGGCCCGCAGGACCCCCAGGGAGGTACGGAACGAAGGACCGAGCGGGCACCCGCCACGGGACGAGCCCGTCAACCCGCACGTGACCGCGCCCGCCCGCTCCGCCCTTTCCCCTGCATTTCCGCACGCAATTGCGCGGAACCGGCGCGCCCCGCCGCGCAGCCGGGCGTACCATAACAAGCGTTCAGTAATCAACTCGATACGTATCGCGTCGGCCGCGCACGGCCGCGCTGGCCCCAGGGCCAGCGGGCGCGGCAGGGCAGGCCGCCATCAGGGCCGCCCGGCCCGCCCGGCCCGCCGGGAAGGGAACCGCATGCCAGCCATCATCAGCAGGCCGCCCTCAGCGGCACCGCCCCCGAGCAGGTTCGTGCCCTGGCCGCCGGGCTCGCCACCTTCCCGCTGCGCGACCTGGCTGTCCACTTAGCCGCCGAACCGGACCTGGCCGTGTCCGTCATCACCGACCAGGACGGCACTGCCGAACTCGAAGTCCTGCACGCCGGCCCCCCGCGCCGCAGCCCCGAAGACACCCGCCCCGGCCTGCTGCCGCCGCCCGGACCGTATCGGTGGCCAGCGCCGCCGACCTGGACGACGCCGTTGCCGTCATCCGCGACCTCATCCGCCTCGCCGCTATCACCTGAGCCCGGCCCGGCCGGGCTGGCCCGTCAGCCTTCCGGCTCCTCGCTCAGGTGCCGGGGGTGCGGGCGGTGGGGGGCAGGTCCCAGACGGTTACGCGGGCGGGGCCGTCGCCGGGCAGGGCGCTGGCGCAGCGGGCCACCACACCGCGTGCGGCGGGGGCGGTCAGGTAGTACACGTGGGCGTATCCGGCCGGGGCGGTCAGGGTGGCCATGATGGCGGCGGTGCGGTCGGCGTGCTTGGGGGTGAGCTCGATCTCCGACGGCCCAGATCTGCCCGGCGTGCGGGCTGGCGGTGATGGAGGGCCAGTGGATTTCGGCGTCGGGGCGGTGGGTGCCGGCGGCGGGGCCGGTGCGGCGGATGCGCCGTTCGGACTGCCACCACGCCTGGTGCTGGTCCCATGCCGGGCTGGAGGCGAACCACAGCCGGACGGCCAGCACCGCGCGCAGGTGATCTAGCCGGGCCAGCCGGGGCGGCCCGGCCGGGTAGCCCAGGCCGGCGGCGGTCATCCCGGCCGGGGTCAGCCAGCACCAGGCCGGGCCGGGGCCAAGCCGGCCGGTTTCGGCGTACCCGGCCTGACGCCACCGCGCCACGATCGCGCGCAGCCGGGCCGGCTCCACCCCCGGACCGGGCCGCCGGCGGGCAGCGCATAACCAGCACCGGGGCCGGCGGCTGGCACCGCGCCCCCGACCCCAGCCGCACCGCCGCCCCGTCCGCCGGCGACGGGCTGATCGTCGGCATCGCCGCTGCCGCGTCCTACCTCGGCTATGACAAACCCGACAGCTTCCGCCGTGCCCGGACCCGCAACCCGGTCCCCGGCGAGGGCAAGACGCCCGATGGCCGGCCCTGCTGGACACCGCAAGCGCTGCGAAGCTGGCAGTCCAGACGCAAGATCGCCGGCAGCCGGCCGCTGGCCGGGAACCGGGGCTGAAATGGCCCCCGTCCGGCCCCGGCCCGGTCTAGCCGGGTGCCTGGGCGCTGGTTCCGGCGGCCAGCTCGGCTGAGGAGCAGACGGGCAGATACTGACCGATGCCAGCCAGTTCGATGACCCGGCTGACCGCTCCGCCAGGGGACACGGCCAGGCGCAGTTCTGCGCCGGCGGCGGCGGCCTTGCAGCTGGCCTGAATCAGGCGCTGCAAGCCGCCGCAGTCGCAGAAGGTGGTACCGGTCAGGTCGGCGATGATGACGGTGACGCCGGGCGCGCACGCAGCGGTGATCAGCTCCGGGATCTCGTCGGCGTTGGTGATGTCGATCTCGGCAGGCATCGTGACGATGACAGGCAGCAGCTGATCACCATGACTGGGACTAACCTCCGAATCCCGGTACACCAAACCCGGTCCCGGTTCACGGAACACCGCAACGGCCCTGTACGGAACGGGGCCGGGGGTCTGCCTCCTATTATCTCGGCAATACCGGCCGGGCGGTAGCCGCCTGGCGGATGCCCGCGCGGCCGAGGTGCGCCCGTCGCGCCTGGCAGTCCTGCCTGATGCTGGCAGGCCATTGCGCAGTCTCCGTTGCCTCCGGCAGCGCCGCGTGCCTGGTTGCCGGCCCTGACACCTCTAAGGCGCGGGGATAGCCGCCGGGTGAACTCCGTGAGACCGGGTGCATGAGGAACGAAGACTCCGGGGAGTGCCGATATGCAAAGAAATCTTGCGGGTAATGAGATGTTGCATCGGCTGGTGAGCCAATCACCGTAGAGGGGATTAGGCGCGGCTGCCTGCTCGGCTGCCCTGGCGCGCTGCTTTGAGGCACAGGAGGGATGATGTTGAGGTCCAGTCGCTACCACATGTCCGCTGCCGGTGAGCTTCCTGGCACGTTGCGGTGTTCGTCCGCAGAAGCACAGGAGGCGTTCCGCCAGGCGCGTGAGGAGGCGATCCGGGCGTACGGCGAAGGAGACCAGGCAGACCGGGCCGCCTACGCGGCATTGAAGAAAAAGTTCGAGAAACGCGGAGACCACTGGATCGCCAAAGCACAGCCTGTAGCCGACAGCCGGTAACCTGGCAGACCCAGATCGGCACGCCCGGCGCGGCGGCATGGCCGCGCAGGCTTCTACGCCGCGCGGCCACGCGCGTCTAGCTGGCCAGATGCGTATCAATGGCCGGGGGCGTGGTCGGCATCGGCGAGGCCGAGGAACTTATCCACCACGCGCAGATCGCCTGATTCCCGCTGAGGAACGCCGCCGCTACGCCCTGACCGGACCACGCCCCCGGCCTGGTTCGACCGATGCAGGCCGCCCCGTGGATCACGCCGCATGCGCTCAGTGAGGGCCGCAAGCTCGCCGGCGCTCGGGATGATCCGCGACGTAGTACCCCGTTCGCGGCGCAGCCACGCGCTTAGAGGGCTGGGCGCATCATCCACCGTGGCGCGTACCTGGCCGCCGGTAGTGGCCGGGATGCTGGAACAGATGGCCCTCAAGCCAGCCACGGTCATCGGTGCCGAACCCGCACGAGCACAGCAGCACACCCGCCGCGTACGGTGCCCCGCCGGGTCCCCGCCGGGACGAGCGCACGGCCAGTTCGGCGTCGATCGCGCTGAGCCGGGCCAGGATCGGCACCCGGGCCGGCGACCCCATCCGGGTGAGTGCCAGGCTGGCCGAAAGCTCGTGCCTGGCCCGGTCCAGCTCGGGATCGGTCAGGGCACTGACATCATGCGGCCGGTCAGCCACGAGCCGCCGCCCTCGCCCGGCCCTCCTGCTCGGCCAGCACATCACCCAGCGTCTCGCGCAGGTGAGCCAGCACCGGGGCATCGGGATGGTTCGCGACGTAGAACCCCACAGCCCGCTCAAGCTGGCGGCGGTAATCACGCAACTCATACGTAGTTAGCGCATACAGGGGATGTTTCGGCTTCTCGATGGCTACTGGCTCGGTCGGCATCGGGCAGCGCTTCCTAACTGCATCTGGCGTCGTGGTCTCGCTTCCTAGCGCAAGTCAAGCAGCGTAAAACTCCCTATGCAACGTTTCACGAGGAACAGATCAGTCAGAAATTTCATGCAGAATCTTGCGTTGCAGAATGCACTGCGGAATGATTTCAAAACGGATGCCCGCTAGTATCAGAACAAGGACAGGTGACGCTGATGCCCGAGGAGATGGCAGGCTCTACGGTCCCGCGCCGACAGCTCGGCAGGTACCTCGAAGAGCTTCGCGAGAACGCTGCCTGAACCGCAAGGACGCAGCTAAGGCCCTGGAACGATCTGCGCCAAGATCTGCCGGATGGAACCCGGCCGGACCGCCTTCGCAACTCGAGATCGAGGCCCTGTGCCGCCTCTACGGGGCATCGACCGACATGACCGAAGTCCTGCCGGGCTGGCGAATGAGACGAAAGCTCCCGGCTGGTGGCAAGCGTACTGCGATGCGGTGCCCGACTGGTTCGACGTCTACGTCGGCCTGGAGGCGGCGGCCACCCGCATGACCAAGTACGAATCTGAGCTCGTGCCCGGCCTGTTCCAGACCGAGGCCTATGCTCGCGCCATCATCCGTCCAGAGGTTCCGCGACCAGGAGACGCAGATCGCGCGACGCGGCGAACTGCGGATGACCCGCCAGGCAATCCTGCGACGGCCGGTAAATCCCCCGGCGCTGTAGGTCGCGCTGCGCGAGGCCGTGATCGAGATGCCCGGTCGGCGGCACGGAGATCATGGCGGCACAACTTGACACCTCGCCGAGGCGGCGGCGCAACCGGCCGTGACGCTGCAGGTCGTGCCGTTCAGCGCGGGTGCCATCGGGATGCTCATGGGAGGGCCCTTCACCCTCTTGCGCTTCCGCTGAACGGGAGCGGCACCGAGACTGAGCCGGATACGGTCTACTCGAGACAGTTCACAGGCCGATCTACCTCGACAAACCCGCCGAGCTTGACAGCTACAGCCGGGCGTTCGCAGAAATATGGGAGACCTCCCTTGACGAAGACTCGTCACGGGACTTCATCAGCAAAGCAGCGGAGGCGCTGAGAGATGGATAGGAAAAACGGCGACTGGCGCAAGGCCAGCTACGAGCAACGGATCAGGTGACTGCATAGAGGTCGGCCTGGCCCCGGCCGTCGTGCTGGTGCGCGACACCAAGCATGGACGATACCGGTCCCGTCCTGCGGTTTGCCCCCAGCGCATGGCGCGCGGTTTGCCGCGCAGGTGCAGCGCTCGTTAGCCGGTTCACTGCCGATCGTGTAGGGGCATCTTTGCGTCTTGAGGGTGCCCCTACGGCGTGTCCTGGGGCCGTTCCTGGGGATAAGGCGGGACCAGGGCACGGCGCTGGCTAGGCTCCGTTGCTGGCCTGCCCGGCCTTGCTGGTCCACCGGGCGTTCATCATCGCGCCGATGCGCTGTTCGGCGTTGGCGCTGGCGTGGATGTAGAAGTGCAGCGTGGTCTCGACGCTGTCGTGCCCGAGGATCTGGGAGATGTTGGCGAGTTCGCGCGGGCTGGCGTCGAGGGCCTCGCTGGCGAACTGGTGGCGCATGCGTGTGCGTGTGCACGCCGCTGATCCCGAGGTAGTCCAGCATGCGGCCGAACCGGTTCCCGGCGGTGCTGTAGGGCATGTAGGGGGTGCCGTTCGGGCCGGGGCACAGCGGCCCGTCCGCCAGTTCCTGGACGATGTCCCAGATCATGTCCGGTACGCGCACGTCGCGGAAATCTCCGGCCTTGCGGTGCTTGAGCGGTTCGAGCTCCCGGCCGTTCTCGCTGGCCTGCCAGCACAGGTGCAGATAGCGGGTCCCGTCCGCGCGCTGCCGGAAATCGGCCTTCCGCACTCCGAGGCCCTCCCTGATCCGCAGTCCCATCGTGCGCTGGAGCCAGGGCGCGATGCCCAGGCCGGGCATGACGCGCACCCGGTAGCGGCCGTTCTTGTCCTTGCCGGTCACCGTGAGGCCGTCTGCGAGCATCCGCACCGTGTCATCGGACACGCTCACCATGCCCTTGTCTGCTGCTCGTACTGCCCGGCCGTCACGATGCGGGCCGCTAGCTCGATCCCGCCCAGCGTGTGCCGGGGGATGACGCCCCGCCGGACGCACTCATCCAGGGTCCCGGTGATGATGCGGCGGACGTTGCCCCGGTAGTCGTCGCTGTAGCTGCCCAGGGTCTTGTTTCAGCAGGGTCTTGACCTCGGCGTCCATCCGCGCGACTTCGAGCACGCTCTTGCCCTCCAGCAGCGCGCGGACGGCCGGGTTGGCGAAGTTGCTGCGGTAGGTGGCCTTGCTCTTGGCGTTGGCCCTGGCCATCCCTTCCACGTAGGCGTCGCACAGCGGCAGGAACGCGACGATGCCGGCGCGGGGATCGGTGAACATCGCGCCCTGGGTCTGCTTGCCGGTCGATAAGGTCAGCTGGAACGTCTGGGCGTCGGTCAGCGTGCCGAAGGACTGCTCACGCTGCCGGGAGTTGACCGAGTAGCGGACGGTCCACTTGTGGGCGCGCCCCGCGACCTGGCCGGCCTCGCACGTGTGCTGGCACGTCCCGTTAGCGCATCCCTTGTTGCTATCAGGCTTATGATAAGACCGGTCGCACTTCTTGAAGATCGTGGCCTGGACGAGCGCGTTCTGCGCTGTGCTGGCCCTGTGCGGCATCTCGGGGCTCCTGACTTTTGCCTGACTCTAGCCTACCGTGCGAGTCTGTGACCTGCATTGATATCTATTATTCCGGCGAAGACAACTTCGCGGCCGACCGGACCGTCGCCGAGCAGGTCGCCGGGGCGTACCCGGATGTGCGGGCCGCGGTCCGGGCGCAGCGCGCGTTCCTGTCAAGAGCGGTGCACTTCCTGGTCACCGAGGCGGGTATCCGGCAGTTCCTGGACATCGGGACCGGGCTGTCCTCGGCGGATAACACCCACCAGGTCGCACAGCGGGCGGCACCGGCGGCGCGGGTGGTCTACGTGGACAATGCCCCGGTCGTGCTGAGCCATGCCCGGGCCCTGCTGGCCTCCAGCCCGCAGGGCGCGACCGCCTACATCGACGCTGACCTGCGCGAGACCGGCCTGATCGTGAAGCGGGCGGCTGACGTCCTGGACTTCGGGCAGCCGGTCGCGGTCATGCTGCTGGGGATCTTGCAGGGGACCCCTGACCGCGATGAGCCGGGCGCGATCATCGCTCGGCTCATGGATGCCGTGCCGCCTGGTAGTTACCTGTCCATCTCGCAGATCGCGGGAGATGTCGCCGCTGAGGAGGTAGCCCAGGGCGTGCAGCGGTACAACGAGCAGGCCGCTGCCCCGGTCGCGGCCCGTACCCACGCCGAGGTCTGCCGGTTCTTCGCGGGCCTGGACCTGGTCGAGCCCGGCGTGGTGACAGGTGCACCGGTGGCGGCCCGGGGCCGGGGACCTGAGCGGCGGCCGCGACCTGGCCATCTACGCCGGGATCGGGCGGAACCCTGATGCACCGCCGGCCGCAGCGGGACCGTTGCCCTGCTGGTCGCCGCCGGGCTCGGGACGCGTTCATCACTGCCGCGCTGTGCGTCACCATCGGCGGGGAAGGGCAGCAGCCCGCACTGCGTCTACTGAGCGATCGCATCCTCCCGGCTGGCCGCTTCTCCGGCCTATCACCCCGGCTTCCCGGACGGCACGTTCCAGATCCGAGCCCGCAAGCTGACCTTCACAGGGTCCAGCGTGACGTTCACGGACGGACCGAAGGCGAGACGGTTGCCCAGCTGGCAGCCGGGTTCGGAGTCGGCACCACGACTGCCTGGCGGTACGTAGAGGAAACCGTGCCGCAGGCACCTGTCCGCCAACTGTCCGGCGAGCGGTAGCTAGCCTGGCGGCGCGTCGGCGGGGTCGCCGCCGGGCAGGTGAGGAAGGTGAACCACGTGAAGGTGAGCTTTGTGGGAGTCGGCCGGATGGGAATGCCGATGTGCGCGAACCTGGTGCGGGCCGGGTACGCGGTGACGGCAGGAGACGTGCGGCCCGGCCTGGAAACGGAGGTCACTGGCTGCGGCGCGCGGTGGGGTGGCGAAGCGGCAGCGGCGGCGGCGGGGGCGGACGTGCTGATCACTATGCTGCCCGGGACGGAGGAACTGACCGAGGTCATGCTCGGGCCGCACGGGGTCCTGGCGATCCTGCCGGCCGGGGCGGCCTGGATCGACATGACGAGTACCGACCCGGCAGCAGGCACAGAGCTAGCCGCGCCGCTCACGGCCGGGGGGTTCGCGGCTCGAGGCACCGGTCGGCGGCGGGGTACCGGCCGCCGTGGCCGGGACGCTGCATGTTCGTCGGAGGGGACGCAGCCCTGCTTGAGCAGCACCGGCCTTTGCTCGAGGCGCTCGCGGATCCGGCCCGCATTGCCCATGTCGGCGGCACCGGCTCGGGATACACGGCGAAGCTCCTGGTCAATCTGCTTTGGTTCGGCCAGGCCGTGGCGACAGCCGAGGCACTCCTGCTGGGCCGCCGAACGGGAATTGACCTGGACGTGCTCCGCGGTGTCCTGGCCAGCAGCGCCGCCGCCAGTCACTTCATTACTCATGATCTCAGCGCGCTGTTTCAGGGCGACTACCTCGCATCGTTCGGGCTGGATCGCTGCTGCGAGGAACTGGCTGCCGTGACCGCCCTCGCGCGCGAGGGCCAAGTGCCGTTCGAGCTGTCCGAGCACGTCGAGCGAGTCTACCGCCGGGCACTGGACCGGTACGGGCCCGCGGACGGAGAGCTCCTGCCCGTCGCGATGCTGGAAGAACAAGCCGGCCTCCGCCTGCGCGGCGGAGCCACCTGAGCCGGCTCCGACCTGCAGTGCGGGTTCCGAGGAGCAACGGCCTGCCTTCCTCGCTGCACGCAGAGCCCTGGAGCACCGTCAACTGGGGCCCTGTCGTCATCCCGCTGGCTTGCGAACTGCACGTACCGTCACCAGGCTGCGGCCGGCGTCACGCGGCGTTGCTGGAGCCCCGCAGCTGGGCGGAGATGGTGTCGCTGAGCTCGCTCCAGCTTTCTCGAACTTGGCCAGGCCATCGCGTTCGAGCTGATCGGTGACGTCATCGACGTCCACGCCAGCTGCCGCCAGCTGATCGAGTACCCCGGCAGCAGCATCGTAGCCGCCGGTGATGGTGTCGCCGCGGACCGCGCCGTGGTCGGCAAAGCCTCCAAGGTGGGGCCGGGCAGGGTGTTGACCGTATCGCGGGCGACGAGTTCCGTTGCCGCCGGAGGACAGGCCGAGCTGCTGACGCAGCAGCCCGGCGGTCAGCGGGCGCCGTTCCCCTCGGCGCTCATGATGGCAACCAGGGCGCGCAGGTCTCCGGGATCATCATCGATGCCACCGTCATCCGCGGCGTTCTCGCGCCCGCCCTGGTCGCCCTGCTCGGCCGGGCCAACTGGTGGCCGCCCCGCCCGGCCGCCCGGCGGCTGCGCGTCACCCCGGTCACGGCCGGGGCGGCCCGCGACCGGCTGGCCTGGCCAGGCTCATCCGCCCGGCCCGGCCGCATCCGGCCCGCGCCCCGCCGGTGAGGTGGCAGGGCCAGCCGCGCATGCGCGCTACTTCGGGCCGGCGCCGGGGGCGTGGGAGGCCTCCGCGACGGCTTTCATCGCACGCAGGGTGGCGCTCATGTTGGCCCGCAGCCTGTCCCGCCGGGCGGCGATGATCTCAGCGGCCCGGTCCGGCGCCTGCGCGGAGACTGCCCGCAGGTAACTGGCGCCTGGTCCGTGGGTGAAGCGCTGCCGGACCCTGCTACCCCCGCCGGGGAGCGGGTCGATCCGGTACCGCCACGACGAGGACGGGCAGGCGGGGTCACCGCGGTCGTCCAGGACCACCCACGCGAATGCGCGGGGCCGATCCGCCTCGGTGATCACGCAGGTCACCTCGTACTCAAAGCCATTCCCGAGCCGGTTGTACCCAGTGAACCTGGCGCCGGGCCGCGGCCGGCCGGGTTCCCCGAGCCAGGCCGCCCGGATGCATTCCGGGCTCCACCCGCCGATCCGGGTGACGTCGGCAACCAGGTCCCACACCAGCTCCGGGCGGACGGCAACCACCTCGTCGACGGCCGCCGTCAGCCCGGTCACCTCGAAGGCGATCTGGCCGCCGCCAGTGCCCAGGAACTCGGTCATGTCTTCCTCCAAGGTTGCCGTGGCACCCGGGCCGCGCCCGGCTGCCGTCATGAGCTCTGTGGCGCGGACCTGAGACGGCGAGCCCAGCGGGTGAAGCCGGCCAGGAGTCCGCCGGAGTCCGGCCGGGCGCCGCCCCGACCGCCTCCGTGCCCGCCGGGCCCGGCGGGCGGCGCGGGCCAGTGAGGCGCGCCGGGCTTGATGGTGCAGGTCGGCGAGCCGGGCCTGCCCCAGCGCCGGTACGGTCGTCGGTTCCATCATCGTGGTCTCCCCCGGGGTGCTGAACTGAGCTTGCTTTCCTCTGTGGACGGTAGGAGCGGTCGCAGGGGCCGGGCATCACCCGAAGGTGGCATGTGAGTGGAATCTTGCGGTGCTGGTGCGCCGGGCCGGGACCATCCCGGTCCGAGCTGACCGGGCGGCTTTCTCGCCCCGCGCGGCCTGTGACACGAGGCCTGGCCCGGGCGGCAGCCAACCGGGCAAGCGGTAATCTACTTGTGGCCGGATGGCCTGGCGATGACTCACAGTCCTGAGCCGCCGCCGGGCCGCATGGAGACATCAGATGACCGACAGCGGCATGCTTCGGCGCGATAAGCCGGGCGGCCCTCGGCGGTAGCTCACCAATGGCTGACCCGCCGGTGGCTGCCCCGGCGCAGGCCGCCATGTCCGGGCAGGACGCCTTGCTGGCGACCAAGCTGTACGTGCCGGCGCCGCCGCCGGGTTTCGTGCCGCGCCCGCGCCTGGCGCGGGCGCTGGGCGAGGGCCTGGCTAGGGGCCGGGTGCTGGTCTGCGCTCCGGCCGGATCCGGCAAGACGGCGCTGCTGGCCGGCTCGGCCCGCGGTGGCGGACGGCTGGTGGCGTGGCTGGGCCTGGATGCCGGCGACAGCGACCCGGCCCGATTCTGGCGGTACGCGGTGGCCGCGCTGGACCGGGTCCGGCCGGGGCTGGCCGGGCGGGTGGGCCCGCCGCCCCCGGGTTCGCCCGAGGGGCTGGTGACGGCCCTGATCAACGAGCTGGCCGCCGATCCCGGCCCGGACGAGGTGCTGCTGGTACTGGATGACTACCACCTGGTCGATTCCGGGCCGGTGCACGAGTCGGTGACGTTCTTGCTGGAGAACCTGCCGCCGGGCCTGCGGGTGGTGCTGTCGGCCCGGGCGGACCCGCCGCTGCCGCTGGCACGGCTGCGGGCCCGCGGCCAGCTGGCTGAGCTGCGCGCCGCCGACCTGCGGTTCACCGGTGAGGAGGCGGCGGCGCTGCTGGACGAGGCGGCCGGGCCGGGTCTGCCGGCCGCGGCGGTGGCGGCGCTGGTGGCCCGCACCGAGGGGTGGGCGGCGGGACTGCAGCTGGCCGGGCTGTCGCTGCGGGGGCACCCGGATGCAGCCGGGTTCGTGGCGGCGTTCGGCGGCAGCCACCGGTTCGTGCTGGACTACCTGGCGGACGAGGTGCTGGACGGCCAGCCCGCTCAGGTGCGCACGTTCTTGCTGGAGACCTCGGTGCTGGAGCGGTTGTCGGGCGAGCTGTGTGATGCGGTCACCGGCCGGGCCGGCAGCCAGGCGATGCTGGCCGACGTCGAGCGGGCGGGGCTGTTCCTGGTACCGCTGGATGAGGTGCGCGGCTGGTGGCGCTACCACCACCTGTTCGCCGATCTGCTGCGCGCCCGGCTGCAGGCTGAGCAGCCCGGCCGGGTGCCGGCGCTGCACCGGGCCGCGGCCGCCTGGTGCGAGGAACACGAGCTGGCCGATGACGCGGTGCGGCACGCGCTGGCGGCCGGGGACACGGCCCGGGCGGCGCGGCTGGTCGAGCGGAACGTCGAGACGCTGCTGGGCCGCAGCGAGGGCGTGACCTTGGGCCGCTGGCTTTCGGCGCTGCCGCCGGAGTCGGTACGCGATCGTCCGCGCCTGTGCCTGGCCCAGGCGTACGGCGCCGCGCAGGGCTTCCAGCTGGAAGCCCTCGAGGCCCTGCTCGATGACGCCGAGCGTGCCCTTGCGGCCGGTGGCGGCGAACCGTATGCGGACCCCGCCGGGCGGCCGGTGAGCGTGCTGGCCAATGTCCCCGCGGGGATCGCGTTCCTGCGTGCCTTGCTCGCGCGGCTGCGCGGTGATGCCGCCCTCGCGGCCGGCTACCACCGGCAGGCCCTGGCCCGGCTGGGTGAGGACGACTGGCTGCTGCGCTCCTTCGTGCGCTGGAACCAGGCGGGGGCGGACTGGCTGGGCGGCCGGCTCGGGCCAGCCGAGCGCGGCCTGGCCGAGGTGCTCGCCGAGCTGCGGGCGGCCGGCCAAGCGGTCCGCCGGGTCGGCGGCGAGCCCGCGGAGGTCTTCCGCGCGGTCGATGGCGGCGCGGGGTTCTTCGCTGGCTTTCTGGCCATGCGCGTCCGTTACGATCTGGGCCAGGTGCAGCGCGCCCGGGGCGACCTGGATGCGGCGCTGGCGACCTACCGGCAGGCGCTGGACACGGCCGGCGAGGGCGGCCAGCCGCCCCATCTGGGCCTGGCGCACGTCGGCCTGGCTCAGGTCTTGTACGAGCGGAACGAGCTGGACGCCGCCCTCGACCACGCCACCGAGGGGGTCGCACTGTGCCGGCAGCTTGCCTCTACCCCGCCGCTCGCCACCGGCCTGGCTGTCGTGGCCCGGATCCGGCAGGTGCATGGTGACGCGGCCGGGGCCCTGGAGGCGATAGGCGAGGCCGGGCAGGCCGGGCTCAGCCCGCAGGTGATCCCCCTGTTCAACCCGGTGCCGTCGCAGCGGGCGCGGCTGCTGCTGGCCCAGGGGGACGTCCGCGCGGCCGGCCAGTGGACGGCGGCTGCGGGTCTCAGCCCAGACGATGAGCCAGATTACGGGCGGGAGCCGGCCTATCTGGTGCTGGCCCGGGTCCTGCTCGCCCGATACGACCCCGGCCCGGCGCTCGTCCTGCTGCAGCGGCTGCTCGACGCCGCGGCCAGCCAGGGCCGGGCCGGCAGCGTCATCGAGATCCAGGCGCTGCGGGCGCTGGCGCTGGCCGCCTGCGGCGATCACGCCGGCGCCCTCGGCGCGCTGACCGAGGCGACCACGCTCGGCTGCCGGCCTGGCTATGTCCGGGTCCTGGCCGACGAGGGCGCGCCGATGAGCGCCCTGCTCGCCCAGCTGCCCGCGGCCCGGCCGGGCCGGTCGCACGCGGCTGGCCGCGCCGGCTCCGGCTACCTGGCCGCGCTCGTGCGCGCCTGCGGCCAGGCGGACGCCGGGCCGCCGCGGCGGCGATCGGCGGCCGCGCCGCCGGGGCTGGCCGAGCCGCTCACCGACCGCGAGCTGGAGGTGCTGCGGCTGCTCGCGGCGGGTAAGCCGAATCAGCGCATCGCCCACGACCTGGTGGTGGCGCTGGATACGGTCAAAAAGCACGTGACCCACGTGCTGGGCAAGCTCGGTGCCGCCAACCGCACCGAGGCCGTCGCCCGGGCCCGGCAGCTCGGCCTGATTCCCTGACGCCGCCCCTCAGCCTGCCCGGTACCACCTTCGGGTGAGGGACCGGTCCGCGGTGACATTCCACCTGGCAGGCACCTTCGGGTGACGCCCCGCGGCCGCCGGAATTCGTACCGTTTCCGAAGAGCCGGGCCAGCCGGCCGCCGAGACGGCGAACTGACGGACTCAGATGTTCACCCAGTTCCTCGGCACCCGCAGCCCTGAGGAGCGAGATGGACAGCATCAGCGAGGAATACGGCGTCGATCAGGCCGCCGCCGGCCCGGCCCGGCCGAGCCGGCGATCAGCGTCCGCGGCCTGGTGAAGCGATACGGCGGCCACGCGGCCGTCGGGGGCATCGACCTCGAGGTACGACCGGGAGAGATCTTCGCGTTCCTCGGCCCGAACGGCGCGGGCAAGACCACGACGGTTGAGATCCTCGAGGGCTTCCGGCCGCGCACCGCGGGGCAGGTTGCTGTGCTGGGGCACGATCCGGCCACGGCGGACGGCGCCTGGCGGGACCGGGTGGGCGTGGTCTTGCAGGAGTCACAGCCCGAGCCTGGCCTGTCGGTGCGGGAGTGCCTGGCCTTGTACGCCGGGTTCTATCGCACGCCGCGGGATATCGACGAGACCATCGCCCTGGTCGGTCTCGCCGAGAAGGCGGACGCGCCAGGCGCCAGGCTCTCGGGCGGCCAGCGGCGCCGGCTCGATTTCGCCCTCGCCCTCATCGGCGACCCGGAGCTCATCTTCCTGGACGAGCCGACCACTGGGTTCGACCCGGCCGCCCGCCGGGCCGCCTGGCAGGTCGTGGCCGGCCTCCGGCAACTCGGCAAGACCGTGTTCCTCACCACCCATTACATGGACGAGGCGGAATACCTGGCCGACCGGATCGCGGTGCTGTCCGCCGGGCGCGTCGTGACCGAGGGCACGCCGCGGACGCTGGGCGGGCGCGACCGCATGTCCACCGCCATCAGCTTCACGCTCCCCGGCCACGTGCACGCGCGTGACCTGCCACCGGGGCTGAGCCCGCTGACTGAGCCAGGGCCGGGAGGATCGACCGTCGTGCACAGCCAGAGCCCGCTCGCCCACCTGCAGCTGCTCGCAAGCTGGGCGCTCGGCCGCGGCTTCGATCTTGCCGATCTCGACGTCCACCGCCCGACCCTGGAGGAGGTCTACCTCTCCCTCACCTCCCTCACCTCGCTTACCGGCCCCGCGACCAGGAAGGATCAGCGATGATCAGGATGGCCCTGCACGTGTTCGGCTACGACCTTCGCGCCTTTGCCCGCAACCGCCAGTGGCAGTTCTTCACCCTGGCCCTGCCGGTGCTTTTCCTGGTGATCTTCGCGTCGGTGTTCGGCGGCAGCGGGCACGCCACCGCGGTCGCAGGCGGCCAGATCGGCACGTCGGTGTATTACGTGCCCGGCATCATCGCACTCGGGGTTATCGCGGCGTGCTTCGGCAACCTGGTGGCCTCGGTGACCGCGCAGCGCGAACGCGGCGTGCTGAAGCGCCGGCGCGCAACTCCCGTCCCGGCCGCTGCCGTCATCGCCGGGCGCGTGCTCACCGCGGTTGTCATCGCGGCGGTGATGGCCGCCGTGCTGCTCGGCATCGGATGGGCCGCCTACGGCGCCTACGTCCCCGCCCGCACCGTTCCGGCCCTCGCGGTCACCGTGGTGATCGGCGCTGCCTCCTTCTGCTGCCTCGGCTACGCGCTCACCTCGCTCGTCCGCAATGAGGACGCCGCGCTGCCCACCACCACGGCGATCACGCTGCCGCTCTACTTCATCTCCGGGGTATTCGTCGCCGTCACGGTGCTGCCGCCCTGGCTGGCGGACGTGGGCGAGATCTTCCCGGTCCGGCACCTGGCCAATGCGCTGCTCGTCGCCTACAACCCGTACACCACCGGCCTGGGGTTTGCCGGCCGGGACCTGCTGATCCTGGCGGCCTGGGGAGCCGCGGGCCTCCTCATCGCTGTCCGCACGTTCAGCTGGCTACCGCTCGGACGCTGATCCGGACAGCCACGCACCACCGTCACAGGAGGAAGACCATGGCCAAGGAAGTCCAGGCCCAAGCCGGACGATGCTCCGCGCACGGAACGGTCGAGGCCACACGTGAGGTCCCGGAAATGGGATTTCCGTTCGTCGTCTACGCCATCTGGCGGGTCGTGGCCCGGCGCCGCCCGTTCCGCTGCCCCGAATGCGGAGCCGCGGTCCAGGCTTACTGAGCCCGCCCCGGCCCGCCCCGTTATCTGCTCATGGAGGATGTCATGTACGATCCGCCCGCCTATCTCTGGGTGATTACCATCGCCGGGCCGACCGTGGTCGCGGCCCTGATCTGCATCGTGCTGTACGGCGGCGCGGTGCGCGCCGACCTGGGCCGCAGGCGTGCGGCGCTGCTCGCCGGGGCCGCGGCCGTAGTGTTCGGCGGCTGGGTGGCCGCCAGCGCGGTGATCGCGGGTCACGGCTGGTACCACACGCTGCCGTGGTTTCCGGTCGCGGTGACCGGCTACCTGGGCTTGCTGCTGGCACTGAGCCGGATCCCGGCCGTGGCGCGTGCCCTGGCGGCGCCGGGCATGATGAGCCGCCTCGAGCTTCCGCACGCGCCCCGCGTGGTGGGGGTGATCTTCCTGCTCTACCTGGCCCTCGGCCACCTGCCGGCGCTGTTTGCCCTGCCCGCGGGGCTAGGCGACATCGCCGCCGGTATCGCCGCGCCGCTGGTAGCGCGCAGGCTCGCGCGGGGCACCGGCCGTCGCGCCGCCTTGTGGTTCAACGCGTTCGGCATAACCGATTTGGTCGTGGGCCTGACCTTGGGCGCCCTCACCGGCTTCCAGCTGCTCAACGTCACCCCGTCCAGTGTGCCGATCACCGAGCTGCCGCTCGCGCTGATCCCGACCGCGACCGTGCCGCTGTTCTTCGCCCTGCACATCACGGCCGTATCCGCGCTGGCCAGGGCGCCGCGGACGCCGCTGCCCGCCACCTCCCCGCTCCCTGCCACCGCGAAATAGCAATGCAGCAAGCGATCCTCACCAGTTCGGCAATCGTGGCCTACGTCCTGCTCACGCAGTACGGCCGTCGCCGGCTCTCCTTGCGCACGTGGCTTCCGGCGATCATCGGCATCCCCATCGCCGCCGCCGTGTACCTGTCCCG
Source organism: uncultured Actinomycetota bacterium (assembly GCA_963839095.1). Classification (GTDB taxonomy): domain Bacteria; phylum Actinomycetota; class Actinomycetes; order Streptosporangiales; family Streptosporangiaceae; genus Palsa-504. Next base: position 75,024 of record CAWIUF010000011.1, read on the forward strand.
GGCGCCGGCCCACCGCTACGACATCTACCTCTACCTCGTGGCGGCGGCTTTCGGGTGCGGGTTCGGGGCGCTGGCCAGCGCCGCTACCGGCGTGGAGCGGGACCCCGGCAGGCCGGCTCTACACTCGCTGCGGCCCCGCCTTCGCGGCCACCTGGGCGATCGCCATGGGAACCCGGGTTGCCGTCATCTGGGCGCTGCAGGACGCGCCCTGGTTCGCGCACATCGCGGGGTCGTTCCTCCGCGACCATCAGATCGGGCGCAGCGCGATCGCCGCGGCATTCGTGCTGATGGCGATCATCATGTACGGACTTCGGTTCGCAGTGATCGCCGTCAGAGCCCGGCAGCTGCCCCGCCCCGGCGCTCCGGGCCGGGCTGGCCGCCCCGGCGCGCCGGAATCTGGTCAGTGGCCCGGATATCCGGCGTGATGGCTCGGGGGTCACGGTCTTCGCCTGATGATGAGATGACATAAAGGCCGATGTCGCCTGGCCCGTGATTGACCGGCGTGATATCGGTGATGATCGTCAGTGCGGACCGCAGGGCGAACCCGGTGTGCACGCCGCCAGGCCGGGCGGCCGTGCTGCCGGGGTCGCGGCGTCACGGCCGGGGGCGCTGTCCAGTGAGGGGGTAGCGTCATGCGGCAGCAGCGCAGGGGGCGTGTTCACCGGCCGGCGGGCCAGGTCCGATACCGGGCGGTGCGCCAGGCAGTGCCCCGGGTCGCCGGGCGGGTCTGGCGCGACCTCCGGTTCAAGGAGCTGTACCACAGCGGCAAGGAGTTCGAGCTCATGGGCCGGGCCATGGGTTTCGCCGCCCTGGCCATGCTCACGGTGTTCCCGCTGCTCGTCGTCGTCGCTGCCGCCAGCGCCGCCACGCATCACGGCCTGGCCGTATGGGTGGTGTACGGCATGGGCCTGACCGGCTCCTCTTCCCGCGCGATAGTACCGCTGTTCACCGCGCCCGCCCGGGTCCTCGGGACGACGAGCTTTTTCAGCCTGTTGCTGCTGGCACTGTTCGGAGTGACGTTCGCCGGCAGTGTGCAGGCCGGGTTCGAAAAAGTCTGGGGCCTTCCCGCCGGGCCGTGGCACAAGATCTGGCGCCAGGTGGTGTGGCTGGCCGTCTTCATCGCCTACATCTACACGGCGGCCACGGTGGGCGCCGTGACCAATCATGCGCCGGCCGAGACGGTGAGCCGGGTATCGGTGGCGGTCGTGCTCGGCGTGGTCTTTTTCTGGTGGGGGCTTCGCTTCCTGGTCGGCAGCCGGGTGGGCTACCTGGCGGCGATGCCGGGCGCGGTGGCCACGGTGGCGTTCCTGGTTGGCCTGCGAGCCTTCTCCGCCTTGGTCTTCCAGCCGCTCATCGTCGCGAACGCGGTCACCTACGGAGCGCTCGGCACCGTGCTGATCGTGCAGTCGTGGCTGATCGGCGTGGGCTGGGTCATCTACGGCGGCCAGTTGCTCGGGCGCTGGTTCCACGACGCCTGGCTTCAGGCCTGGGCGGACAACCGCCGGAGCCGCCGGCCGCCGGGCAGTGGGGAGGATGGCCGCGGACAGCCGGGCGGGGAGGAGGGCAAGCCAGCTGGATAGGTCCCACGGCGGGCGAGCCGGAGAATCGCTGGTTTGATCCGGTTCCGGTGGGCTGGGGCGGCGCTAACGGGATTCCAGGATGACCATCGAGGCCGGCGGCAGGCTGACGCCGTGGGCGAGGGAGGATGCGGTGGCCGTGCCCTGGACGATGTTCGAGCTGGTCGCGTTCTGGTTCCCCGCGCTGTAGGTCCAGGTCCGCAGCTGGCCGGACAGCGGGGTACCGGGACGGAAGGTCACCGTCCGGGCCGCGCTGGTGCTGGTGTTGAGGAAGGCGACGGCCTCGTGGCCGCCGGGCAGGCGGGACTGGTAGGCCAGCACGTCCGCCGGGTCGGAGGTGCCCATCGCGGAGAGCAGGGCATGGGGCCGGGCCAGCACCGAGGCCAGCAGGTAGCCGTAGTACGGCGTCTCGGGCGCCGGCGGCGAGCTCGAGGTGAACATCCCGTAGTCGGGGTTGGTGCAGGTCGCGCTGGTGTTGCCGTAGTTGTTCATGTCCCACCAGTCCACGCTCTGCGCCCCGGCGGCCAGCCAGGACAGGACGTCGCCGGCGGCGAACAGCGCTCCGGTCGGCGTGCACACGGTGGTCGTCTCGTTGTTCGACACGCCCGTCTCGCCCACGACGACCTGGGCCTTCGGGTCACGGGCGTCGAGTTCGGCGCGGATCTGCCGGTACTGCGCGGGAACCGACGTCAGGGCCTGCAGCACCTGCTGGTCGCTCGGGTTACTGCCGCCGGCCGCCCCGCCGAACGAGAACGGGTAGTAGTGGGCGTCGACGAAGCTGACGTACCGGCCGTCCCGGCCGAGCACGGTGTCGTTCCACTCCGTGTTGTCCGGGACGGCCGCGCCCGCCACGGCCCGGCCGAAGGCCCAGGGCACGCCGATCCGGGCCGCCGGATCGGCCTTCTTCATCGCGATCATGAACGGGCGGGCGTTGACCGCGTAGGAGGTCGCCAGGGTCTGCGTCCCCCGGGCGTCACCCTGGGTCACCTGCGGGCAGGTCGGGTTCTCGTAGACACCGTTGACGGTGGTGAAGTCGTTGGGCTGGTAGCCCGGGAATCTCTCCGGGGCCCGGGCCAGCCAGTTGTTGACCTCCCAGCAGCCGTAGTTCTCGTTGCCCACCTCCCACAGCGCGACCCCGCCGGCCGCGTGGCTGACCCAGGCGGCCGCCTCGGCGGGGGTGCCCGAGCCGTAGTTCACGGTCACGAAGCTCTGCGCCCCGATCGCCCGGGCCTGGGCGGCGAACTGGTCGAAGGGCAGTGAGTCGGTGCTGTCGCAGCTGGCCCCGGTGAACGGCGCCGTCGTGTCGTAGGGATACGGAGCCCCGGTGAAGCTCCCGAAGGGGCTGCCCCAGATGCACGTCTGGATGTCGGTGTTGGTCTGCCAGTCGTAGTAGTCGGCGTACGAGCCGCCGCCGTAGCGCAGGACGCCGATGCCCGCGGCCTTCAGCAGCGGCTGGATCACGTCCAGGCCGCCGCCCGCCGACGTGGGCGCGGCGTAGATGTAGTCCCAGGGGGCGACGTTGAGCCCGAGAGCCAGCGGCGACAGCAGGTGGCCCGGCGGACGGGCGGGGCCCGCCGCGCCCGCCGTCGCCGCGCCCGCCGCGGTCATCGCGAGCGCCAGGGCGGCCGACAGCACCGCCCGGCGGCCTCGCCGCCTGCGCCGCGCCGTCCGCGTGAACGGGCAGTATGGGTGCGCGGGTACTTCGGCCATGTGCCACTCCTCGGGTCGGCTATTTTCCGGAGAAGACCTTTCAAAGAATTTTTCCGAACGAGTTAAGCGCGAGCCCCGGCGCTAGGATTCTGCGGCCGCGACGAAATGATCCTCCTCGAACTGCTTCAGTGGCGGCGGCTCCAGCGCCCGGACGAGCCGCGACGGGCGTCCTGACCTGGTCAGCGACCATGCGCGGCGACGTCCCGCGTCGGCCGCCGGGTCCGTGCTGAGGCTGCCCGAACCGTTGGCCTGCACTTTCTCGACGGCCGGACGCCACTTCTTGTGCAGCTCGGGCACGGCGGCCAGGAGGTCCCTGGTGTACGGATGCTGAGGATGGCCGAACACCTTGACCGTATCGCCCATCTCCACGATGGCGCCGCGGCGCAGGATGACCGTCCGGTCGCTCACGTAATTACCGAGCGACAGGTCGTGGGTGATGAACAGGATCGCCAGGCCCGACCGCTTCAGGCTGATGAGCAGGTTGAGGATGTCGACGCGGGTGGACGCGTCCAGCATGCTGATGATCTCGTCGGCGACCAGCAGCTTGACGTCGAGCAGCAGGGCGCGGGCGATCAGCAGGCGCTGCTGCTGGCCGCCGGAGAGCTGATGCGGGTACTTGCCCAGCACGTCACCGGGGTTGAGCGCCACGGCGTGCAGCGCCGACTCGATTTTGGCGTGCCACTCCGGCCGCCCCGTCTGCGGGAAGTACACGCCGCGGATCAGGTCCAGCACGCGGTCGGCCTTGTAGATGGGGTTGTAGGAGCTGAACGGGTCCTGGAAGACCCCCTGGACGTACCGGTAGTAGTCGCGCAGCCGGGTTCGCCGCAAGCCCGCGATGTCGGTTCCCTCGAACAGCACCCGCCCGCTGCTGGCCGGGGCCAGCCGCAGGATGATCCGGCCGAGGGTCGTCTTGCCGCTGCCGCTCTCGCCGATGAGCGTGACGACCTCGCCCTGGCCGATGCCAAAGCTGACCCCGCGCAAGGCCGGCGTCAGGTCCCCGCCGAAACTGCTGGACTGGTAGAGCTTGGACACCTGGTCGAGCTGGAGCACGCTCATGTCCTGCCTCCCTCCGAGCCGGCCTCGGCCCACCCCTCGCTCACCTTCCAGCAGGCCACCTGATGACCGGGCCGCACCTCCTCGAACGGGGGCGTCTCGGCGCATTTCGCCCGGGCGAACGGGCAGCGGCCGGCGAACCGGCAGCCGCCGGCGGGCTGAGCAGCGACGGCGGGCGGCCGGGGATGCCGGTCAGGGTCACCTGGTCGTGCCGGACCCCGACCTCGGGCAGCGAGGCCAGCAGGAGCTGGGTGTAGGGATGCAGCGGGGCCTTGACCAGGGTGGCGGTGCTGGCCTTCTCGGCCAGCCGGCCGGCGTACATCACCATGATGGTGTCCGCGACCTGGGCCAGGATGGACAGGTCGTGGGTGATCGCGATCAGGCTCTTGACGAACCCGCGGTCCCGGAACTCGAGCATCATCTCGCCCACGGCCCGCTGGGTGGAGACGTCGAGGGCGGAGGTGACCTCGTCCGCGACGAGCAGCGACGGGTCCAGCAGGGTGGACAGGATGATCGTGACCCGCTGGCGCATCCCGCCGGACAGCTCGAAGGAATACCGGTCGAGCACGCTGTCACTGAGCCCGACGAGCTTGAGCCGCCGCTTCAGCTCCGCCATTACGCTCGGGTCACGTACGCCGTGACTGCGCAGCAGGTCCGTCGTCAGCCGGCCGATCCGGCGGGTGGGATTCAGGGCGCTCATCGCGTACTGCGGGACCAGGGAGACCTTCGTCATCCGGTGCGGCCGCATGGCCCGGACGTCGGCGATCGGCAGGTCGGTGCCGTCGACTTCCACCCGGCCGCCCAGGTGCCGCATCCGGCCTTCCAGGTAGACCAGGCTGTTGCCGAGCGTCGACTTGCCGCAGCCGGACTCGCCGGCCAGGCCCATGATCTCCCCGTCGGCGACCGAGAAGCTGACGTCGTCGACCGGGCGTACCTCGCCGGCGCGGGTGCGGTAGGCGATGCTGAGGTTCTCGACCTTGACGCTCATTGCTCCCTCAGCCTGGGGTTGAAGACCTCGTCGAGCCCGACGTTGGCGATCAGCAGGGCGGCGACCATGCCGGTGAGCACCAGGCCCGGCGGCACGAACCACCACCAGATCTTGAGCTGCAGCGCGCTCCAGAGCATGGACTGGTTCATCATGGTGCCGATCGAGATGCCGTTGGTCGGGCCCAGGCCCAGGAAGTCATAGCTGGCCGCCAGGAGCATGGAGCTGCCGAACAACAGCACGATCACCAGGAACAGGTAGGACGCCATGTTGGGGGCGATGTCCCTGGTCACGATGGAGTAGGCGGGCCGGCCCGACAGCCGGGCCAGGTCCACGAACTCACGCGACCGCAGGGTGAAGGTCTGCGCCCGGACCGCCCGGGCGACCCAGGGCCAGGTAGTCAGGCCGATGAACACGCCCTCGAACAAGATGCCGCGGGTCTTCAGGTAGGCGCCGATCACCACCAGCAGCACCAGGGACGGGATCATTACCATGATGTTGGTGACCATCTGCAGGACCTCGTCGAGCAGGCCGCCCCGGTAGCCGGCCGCGAAGCCGAGGGCCATGCCGACCAGTGCGGCGCACAGGGCGCCGAGTGCCCCCACCAGGTAACTCGTCCGCAGGCCGTCGGCCAGCTGGGCGAACACGTCGTGGCCGAAGTAGTCGGTGCCCAGCCAGTGCTGCGCCGAGGGCGCCTGGTGGGGCAGGAAGAACTCGGCGGTGCCGTGCGGCGAGACGAGCGGCCCGAGGACGGCGGCCAGGACGAACAGCGCCTCCAGGCCCAGGCCGAAGATCAGCTTGGGGTTGCGCAGCGCGTAGTGCGCGAAGTCGCCGCGCCGGCGCGGCGCCACCGGGGCGGGTCCGGCCGGCAGCACCGTTCCGGCCACCGGTGCTACCACCGCCGTATCCGGCCCGGGGCCTCCCGCGGCGGTGCCGCCGCTCAGGGTGTCGCTCACGCCGCCCCTCCCTGCATGCTGAGCCTGGTCCTCGGATCCACGGAGATGTAGACGAGGTCGATGATGAAGTTGGCGATCAGTACCCCGATGACGATGAAGATGAAGATGCCCTGCAGCAGGAAGTAGTCCTCGTCCTCGATCGCGTTGTAGATCAGCAGGCCGAGACCGGGGTAGTGGAAGGCGATCTCGGTGACGATGTTGCCGCCGATGACTACGCCGAGCTGCAGGGCCAGACCGGAAAGCTGGGGCAGCGAGGCGCTGCGGTAGGCGTACCCGCGGACCACCCGCTCCCGGGCGCCCAGGGCCCGTGAGTAGCGGGAGCTGTCGTTCTCCAGCTCGTAGATCACCAGGTTCCGCATGCCGATGGCCCACCCGCCCAGGCTCACCAGGAACACCGTCAGGAACGGCAGGAACCAGTGGTAGAGCAGGCTGGAGACGAAGGCCCACGAGGGCGCGGGCAGCAGGGTCTGGTCGTAGGGACCGGAGATCGGGAACACGTGCCAGACTTCGCCGAGCAGGAACGGGAGCGCGAGGGCCAGCCAGGGGTAGGGAATGGCCTGGAGCACGTAGCCGGCCGGGAGCACGGTGTTGTCGAGGGATTTGCGCCGGGCCGCCGCGGCGCCCAGCCGGTTGCCGAGGACGTACGACAGCACGATGGCCGGAATGAGCAGGGCGAGGGTGTACGGGATGGCGTCGAAGATGAGCGTGGTCACCCGGCCCGGGAAATCGTAGATGCTGACCCCTAGGTCGCCGTGCAGCAGGCCGGACCAGAAATGCGCGTACTGGTCCCACAGCGGCAGGTTGGTGCCGAACGCCTCGGACATGGTTTTGTACAGGGCCGCGTAGCCGCCCGGCTGGAGCTGGAACTTGGACAGGTACAGCTGGACCGGGTTGCCGGGCATCAGGTGCGGGATGCCCCAGTCGATGGTCGCGCCGACGAAGAAGGCCAGCACGTAGGTGATCACTTTCCTGGTCAGATAGCGTCGCACTCGCACTCCCTGGTCTGCTTCAGCGGCCAGCGGCCCGTCACCCCCCGCCAGGTGGGATGACGGGCCTGCTTAGCCGGCTACGCCTTGGGCGCCGGGGCCGGCGCCAGGTTGGCCAGGGCGTACACCGTCGTCATGGAGCCGAGGTAGCCGTTCCACATGACCGGCGTGTTCTCGTTGCTGGTGCCGCTCTGGGCGTAGTTGGTCCAGTACTTGGTGTTGCCCTGGAACCAGGCGCCGTTGTACCAGACCGGGATCTGCGGGAGCTGGCTGAGGAAGTCCTTTTCCAGCTGGCTGTAGATGGAGTTCAGCTTGGCCGTGTCGGTCACCGGCGTGCTGCCCGCCTGCTGCACGAGCTTCCAGTCGGACGGCGAGCTGAACCGCTCCCAGTTGAGCTGGGCCGTCTGCTGCTTGGCGATCGGCAGCTCGTAGATCCGCTGGAAGTAGCTCCAGGGGGTGGAGTCGAGCTGGGCGTTGTTGTCCAGCGCCAGGTCGTAGCTGCCGTTGGTCAGGTCGGCGTTACGCGCCGCGGCCTGCGGGAAGGTGGGCGTGACCTTGATGCCCACCGCCGCCAGGTCCTGGGCGATCACCTGCACGCCCGCCATCCAGTCGGTCCACCCGTCCGGGACCTCCAGGGTGAGGTTCTGGCCGTGGTAACCCGACTTGGCCAGGTACTGCTTCGCCTGCGCCTGGTTGTAGGAGAAGCCGTTCTGGCCGACCACGCCCTGGTCGATGTACGGCTTCAGGTTGGGCAGCAGGCCGGTCGGACCCGCGGGCTCGGTGATGCCGCTGTAGACCACCTGGACCAGTTGCTGCGGGTTGATCGCGTACGCCATCGCCTTGCGGAAGTTGACGTTATTCATCGGCGCCCTGGTCGTATTCGGCTCCAGCCATACGGTGTTGGCCGGCAGCATGTACGGGGACTTGGCGTAGAACGTCTTGAGGCCGTACCCGGCGTTGCCGCCCAGCCCGCTGATGAGCTCGTTGATGCCGGGCAGGAAGTTGTTGCTCCAGTCGACCTGGCCCGCGGTCAGCGCGGACAGCTCGACGTTGTTGGAGCCGTTGACCGTGTTGACCAGGTACTTGAACTTGAACTTCAGGCCCAGCTGGCTGGCCGCCCACCAGCCGGGGTTGTCCTTGTACGCCACCTCGGTAGCGTTAAAGGTGTCGAGCAGCATGGGCCCGGAGCCGACCGGGTGGGTGTTGGCCCCGGTGATCTGCTGCGCGGCGGAGAGCTTGGACCAGACATGCTGCGGGACGACCGGAGCCTTCCAGAGATAGTCTTGCCACTCGCTGTAACCCGGCACCGAGCCGAACGTCACCGTCACCGTGTTGCCGCTGGCAGTCGCGCTCTTCACGGTCGACACGTTGGAGTTGTACGGGTCGGATTTGTTGGTCATGGCCAGGTTGATCGAGTAGGCGACATCGGCGCCGGTCAGCGCCGTGCCGTCACTCCACTTCACGCCGTTGCGGACGTGGATGGTGTACGTCGCGCCACTCCACGTGCCGCTGCTCGCCAGCCACGGGTCGTACTGGTTCTTCACCGGGTCGTACAGGAACAGCGGCTCGTAGACCAGCCCCTGCGTGCCGGTGGCGAAGTTGCCCAGGTCGAACGGGTTCCAGATGGTGGGCGGCGCGTAGGCCGTGCCGCTGGTGTACAGGGTCTGGCTGCGCGGGAAGCCGGCCAGCGGCGCCGTCGACGACGCCGACGGCGACGCCGCGGTACTGGACGTGGAACTGCTGCTCGGTGATGAGCCGGTGCAGGCACTGGCCGTGGCCAGGGTCAGGGCGGCCACCGCTGCGGTGGTACCCCACCGGATGACCCTGGTTCCCGCCCGCTTCCTGCTCATCGCCATCGTGTTGCGTCTCACCTGCTCCTACCTCCTCGTTAAGGAGTCCTGTGGGCACTCAGGCTGGTCCAGACGGCCACCGCAGGCAGCGGACGGCCGTTCGGGATGGCCGTTTCGCTCAGAATCGCCAGGCACAGCTATACCGGTTAAGTGTCGTCACGAGAAGGCATTAAGTAAAGTGGCGCACTTATATCGCTAAGGTCACGATCGGGTATCAGCCGGGAAAACGGGGCGCCCGGTCGGATGCGGCCGCGGTGCTGTCCCGCACCAGGAGGACCGGCAGTGCCTCCCGGAGGTTGCCGGGCGGCCGGCCCGCCGCCGCCTCGCGGAGCATCCGGGCCGCGCTCGCGCCCGTCGCCGGGATGTCCCGGCGCAGCGCGGTGAGGGCCGGGTGGACCAGTTCGCAGAGCGTGCTGTCGTCCCAGGCCACGATGGACAGGTCGGCCGGCACCCGGATGCCCATCCGCTGCGCCGCGCCCAGCCCGGCCACGGCCATCACGTCGTTGTCGTACACGATCACGGTCGGCGGATCGGCCTGTTTCAGCAGGTCCCGGGTGGCCTCGGCGCCGTGCTCGGCGGTGTAGTCGGCGGCCACCGAGATCACCTCGATACCCGCCGCGGCGCCCGCCTGGGCGAGCGCGTCGGTGCGCAGCTTGGAGTGCCAGTACCGGGCGAAACCGCCGATCCGGGCGATCCGCCGGTGGCCGAGCCCGGCCAGGTAGGCGACGATGGTCTCGGTCACGGCCCGGTCGTCCTGCCAGATGGCCGGGAGCGTGCCCGACCCGCGCGGGGTGCCGAGGACGACGGCGGGCATGCTCAGGTCCTCGAGCGCACGGATCCGGCGGTCGCGCACCTGCAAGTCGACCAGGAACACGCCGTCTACCTTGCGCTGCGCCCACCAGGTGCGGTACATGCGGATCTCTTCGGCCTGGTCCTCGGCCACGGTGAACAGCAGGGTGACGTGATTGCGCGCCAATTCCGCCTGGATGCCCGAGATGAGCTGCATGAAGAAGATCTCGCTGCCCAGCGTGCGGGCCGGCCGGTCGATGATCAGGCCGAAGGCGCCGGACCGGCCGTCGGACAGGGCCCGGGCGGCACTGCTGGGCTCGAAGCCGATCTCGGCCGCGATGGACAGGATGCGCTCGCGGGTCGCGGCCGACACGCCGGGCTGGCCGTTCAGGGCGAAGGAGACGGCGGCCTTGGTCACGCCCGCCTGCCGGGCGATGTCGGTGATGGTGGGGCGTTTCATCCGGCTGGCCCCTTCCGCTCCGGCGGCAATCCCGCGCGGGTCCGCGCGCCCGCACCTCAAGATTGCCAGATTCGTCGTCGGCAGTTGACAACTAAACCGGTATAGTGATTCGATCTCGGCAAGATACCCGGAGAGGGGATCAGCGTCTCATGCGCAGGAACACGGCCAGGATCACCGCGGCCGGAGGGCCGGCCGGCTGGCTCGGGGCCAACTTCTGGTCGCGGACCGGCGGCCCGTTCATGTGGCGCAGCTACGACCCCGACGTCATCCGGGCCGAACTGCGCGTCCTGCGCGAGCACGGGCTGACGATGACCAGGTTGTTCTTCTTCTGGCCGGATTTCATGCCGGAACCCGGCGCCATCGACGAGGACATGGCCGCCCGCTTCGCCGACTTCCTCGACCGGCACGCCGAGCAGCAGCTGAGCACGGTGCCGACCTTCATCGTCGGGCACATGTCGGGGCAGAACTGGATCCGCCTGGCGAGACGGCCGTGACCTGTACCGCGATGTCTGGATGGTCGGGCGGCAGGCCTGGTTCGCCGCCGAGATGGTGCGCCGGTTCGGCCCGCACCCGGCCGTGGCCGGCTGGCTGGTCTCCAACGAGATGCCGCTGTACGGCGGCGATCAGGCGCCGCCGGAGGTCGTGGCCGCGTGGGCGCAGATCATGCGGGACGCGGTGCGCGCGGCCGGCGGCCGTCAGCCGTTCTCACTCGGTGACGGCGCCTGGGGCATCGAGGCCACCGGGCGGGAGAACGGGTTCCGGCTCGCCGACGCCGCCAAGCTGTGCGACTTCCTCGGCCCGCACGCGTACCCGGTCGGCGACAACCGGGTCCGGCAGTACTACGCGGCCGCGTGGCAGTGCGAGCTGGCCAGCACGTTCGGCCGGCCGGTGGTGCTGGAGGAGTTCGGGGTCAGCTCCGACTTCGCGTCCGAGGAGCACGCCGCCCGCTACTACCGGCATGTCCTGCACCACAGCCTGCTGGCCGGGGCGACCGGCTGGATCGCCTGGAACAACGCCGACTTCGACCTGCCCGGCCAGGATCCGTACCGGCATCACGCCTTCGAGCAGCACTTCGGCCTCACTGACAGCTCCGGCCGCCCAAGGCCGCGCTGGGCGAGCTGCGCGCGTTCGCGGCCATGCTGGCGGCCATCGGGGCGCACCGCTGCACGCGGACCGACACCGACGCCGCCCTGATCGTGCCCAGTTACCTGGACACCGCGTATCCGTTCGCCGATCCGGCCGACCGGGGGCACGTTGCCCGCTCGCTGGCCCAGGCCTACGCCGCCGCCCGGCTGGCCGACCTGCCGGTCGCGCTGACCAGGGAAACCGGCGGCATCGGCGAGGACGCGCGGCTGTACCTGGCTCCGTCGGTGAAACAGCTGCTCGCGCCGACGGCCGCCACCCTGGAACAGCTCGCGGCCGGCGGCGCCACCGTCTACCTGTCCTACTCGCCGGGTGAGACCGGGTGGCACCGCGGACCGTCGTACGGGCGGCTGAACGAGATGTTCGGCGTCCGGCACCAGCTCGATGTCGGC